>NZ_JACSPY010000009.1 GCF_014836885.1 Brevibacterium gallinarum | reverse complement strand
ACGCCCGTATGAAACAGTGGCGAGGACTGGCCACACGATATGACAAACTCGCCATCATCTACCGGGCCGCTATCGTGCTCAACGGTGTCATCGCTTGGTTACAGCATTTATCAGACACGCCCTAGGTGTGCAGACGCCGCGGGCACGAAGCGCTGGGCGCTTATGCGTCTGGGGTGTCCGCTGCGATGTCGGGGCTGACTTCGGAGGTCATCGTCACCGGTGCGCCGTTCTCGATCGTGCGCGAGACGGTGCAGTAGCGGTCGTGGGAGAGCCTGAGCAGCCGCTCGGCCATCTTCGCCGACTGCCGGCCGGCCTGGTCGTCGGGGAAGGCGAGGTCGAAGTGCAGCCGGATGTCGTCGAGCCGGGAGGCCTCATCGTCCTCGACGATCTTCTCGCCGGTGGCGGTGATGTCGAAGCGCTCGGGTTCGGTGCGGCGGGTGGTGACGGTGTCGAGGTCGATGGCCGAGCAGCCGGCGGTGGCCGCCAGCAGCAGCTCGACGGGAGTCATGAGCCCCTCGCCGCGGCCGAACTCGATCTCCGCGCCCGAGGCGGTGCGCGCCCGGTAGTGGTTCTCCGTGATCCTGGTCACCTCGACGCGGCGCTGTGCGTCGCCGCCGGTGGTCTCCTGTGCAGTCATGACCACATCCTGCCACCGGCCGCGATGCCATGTACAGCGCGGCCTGGCTGTCAGCGGCGAAGGCGGTGGAGGCGGTGGTGGAGGCGGGCAGGTCAGCAGCGGACGGGTGTGTGAGAGGCGGCAAGGCGCATTGGCGCGAGCTGTGTCACAGGAGTAGAGTGTCGGCGGCCTTCAGCACTGCCCCGGCACCTGCCGGCCTCTGGTCTGAAGGCAGCGACCGAATGACAAGGACTAAGGATATGACTGGCTCGTCTCAGACGGACGCCTCGGCTCTGACAGCTGAGGACATGCGCAACGACACTCGCTTCTTCGGCCACCCGCTGCCGCTCATGCAGCTGTTCGGCCTCGAGATGTGGGAGCGCTTCTCCTACTACGGGATGACCGGCATCCTTGCCCTGTACCTGTACTTCAACACCACTGACGGCGGGCTCGGCATCCACCAGCCCACCGCCCTGGCCATCGTCGGCGCCTACGGCGGCGCGGTCTTCCTCGCCACCGTCGGCGGGGCCTGGCTGGCCGACCGGGTGTTCGGCGCCGAACCAGTGCTGTTCTGGTCTGCTGTCATCATCATGTGCGGTCACATCGCCCTCGACGTGCTGCCCGGGGTCGGCGGCGTGGCTGTCGGTCTCATCCTCGTCGCGCTCGGCTCCGGCGGCCTCAAGGCCACCGCCAGTGCGATCGTCGGCACGCTCTACACAGAGAAGGACACCCGCCGCGAGGCCGGCTTCTCGCTGTTCTACATGGGCATCAACATCGGCGCATTCCTCGGGCCGCTGCTCACCGGCTGGCTGCAGAAGAGCATCGGCTTCCACTTCGGCTTCGGCGCCGCCGCCGTCGGCATGGCCATCGGCCTCATCGTCTACATGACCGGACGGAAGAACATCCCCGCCTCGGCGAAGGTCGTCGTCAACCCGCTGCCGGCTGGACAGCGCTGGAAGTTCGGCGCCGGCGCGATCGGCGTCATCGCCGTCATCACCGTGCTGTGGATGTCGGGGCTCATGAACGCCGACAACCTCGCGATCTGGACCACCCTCGTCTGCCTCATCGCCGCGACCGCCTACTTCACCGTCATCCTGCGCAGCAAGGAGATCACCGAGGTCGAACGCTCCCGCACCCTGTCGTTCATCCCGTTCGTGCTGGCGACGGTGGCGTTCTGGTCGCTGTACCAGCAGATCTTCAACGTCCTCACCGCCTACTCCGACACCGAGCTCAACCGCAGCATCTTCGGCTGGGAGATGCCGATCGCCTGGATCGCCCTCATCCCGCCGGTCTTCGTCATCGCCTTGGCCCCGGTGTTCTCCGCGATCTGGCTCAAGCTCGGCGACCGGCAGCCGGCCACCCCGATCAAGGCCGGGCTGTCGCTGCTCGTCATCGGCGGGTCCTACCTGCTGTTCCTGCCGTTCGCGCAGTCGCACGGCAACACTGTGCCGCTGCTGTGGGTGACGTTCATCCTCGCGCTCTTCGTCGTCGCCGAGCTGCTCATCTCCCCCATCGGCCTGTCGGTGGCCACCCGCCTGTCGCCGAAGGTGTTCACCTCGCAGATGATCGCCCTGTACTTCCTGGGCTCCGGTGTCGGCACCTCGCTGTCCGGTGTGTTCGCCACGTACTACGACGCGAACAATCAGGTGCCGTACTGGACGACGCTCGGTCTGGCCTCGATCGTCGCCGGCCTCATCGTGCTGCTGACGGCCAAGCCGGTCATCCGGCTCATGCGCGGCGTCAAGTGACCGTGCCGATGAGCGCCGCTTCAGCGCCGGTGGGCCGTAAGATGTCAGCTATGACAGCGAGGACTCATCCGCACGATCCGCGCGCGGCACGCACCGCCTCGGGAGCGGGCCGATGAGCGGCGGCATCGTCGCACTGCTCGACGATATCGCCGCGATGGCGCGCATGGCGGCTGCCAGCGCCGACGATGTGGCAGCCGCGACCGCCCGCGCCAGTGCGAAGGCCGCCGGTGTCGTCGTCGACGACGCCGCCGTCACCCCGCAGTATGTGCACGGTGTCTCCCCGGCACGCGAGCTGCCGATCATCTGGAAGATCGCACTCGGTTCGCTGCGCAACAAGCTGCTCATCATCCTGCCGGCCGCACTGCTGCTCAGCCAGTTCCTGCCGTGGGTGCTCACTCCGCTGCTCATGATCGGCGGCTGCTATCTGTGCTTCGAAGGCGCCGAGAAGGTCTGGGAGAAGCTGCGCGGCCACCACGCGGAGAAGGAGCAGCCCTCGCAGCTGCAGGGTGAGAAGAGCGAGAAGCAGGTCGTCACCGGTGCGGTGCGCACCGACTTCATCCTCTCGACCGAGATCATGGTCATCTCCCTCAACGAGGTCGCCAGCGAACCGCTCGTCAACCGCACGATCATCCTCATCGCCGTCGCCGTCGGCATCACGGTGCTCGTCTACGGCGTTGTGGCGCTGCTGGTGAAGATGGACGACATCGGCCTGGCGATGACGCAGAAGGAGTCTGCCGGCACGCAGAGGTTCGGCCACTTCCTCGTCGCTGCGATGCCGCGCGTGCTCGATGCGATCTCGATCATCGGCACCTTCGCCATGCTGTGGGTCGGCGGGCACATTTTGCTCGTGGGCACCAAGGACCTCGGCTGGGACGGACTCTACGGCGTCGTCCACCACCTCGAGGGCTACGGCGCTGCCGTGCCGGCGGTCGGCGCGGTGCTCGGCTGGCTCATCAACACGATCTGCTCGCTCATCCTCGGCCTCTTCGTCGGGCTCCTCATCGTCGGCGTCATGCACCTGCTGCCCTTCGGCCACGGCCGGAAGGACGGCGGTGACGACGCTGCGGCAGGTGCGCCGGCGGGCACCGGCTCCGCTCCCGGATCGCAGTCCGGCACCGACCCTGCAGGGGGCTCCCATGCCGCCGGCGACGGACCGGAGGCGGCAGACGAGTCCCGCTGAGATGTGCCCGCCCATGGCCTAGGGTGGATGCATGAGCGATCTCGAATTCTTCGACACCACCGGCATCGACCGCGTCCTCGGCGTCGTCGCCCATCCCGACGACATGGAATACGGCGCCTCATGCGCCGTCGCAGCCTGGACGGCGGCCGGGATCGATGTCTCCTATCTTCTGCTGACCGCCGGTGAGGCCGGCATCCGCGACATGGATCCGGCCGACGTCGCATCGTTGCGCCGCCGCGAGCAGGAGGCCGCCTGCGCCGAGGTGGGGGTTGAGTCGCTGACGATCCTCGACTTCCCCGATGGTCTCGTCGAGGCCGACCATGCGCTGCGCCGGGCGATCGCCCGGCAGATCCGGTCCTACCGCCCGCAGGCGATCATCACGCTGCCGTGGAAGCTGGAGGTCAGCTTCGGGCTCAACCACGTCGACCACCGCAATGTCGGCCTGGCCGTCATCGACGCGATCCGCGATGCCGACAATCCGTGGGTCTTCCCCGAGCTGCGCGACGAGGAGGGCCTGGAAGCGTGGAAGGCGGACTGGCTGCTCGTCTCGGGTGATGAGCCGACCTGCGCTGTCGATGTCACCGGGGAGCCGCTGGAGCGCGGCATCGCCTCGCTGTCAGCCCACGAGGTCTACCTCGACGCCCTGCCGGGTCACCCGGCCCCGCGCGAGATGCTCGAGGGCATGACCGCTGCTGCCGGTGAGCGCGCCGGCGTGGCCAACGCGGTGGGCTTCCGCGCCATTCAGATGTGAGCAGCCGGCTGGATCTGTGCAGATCCAGCCGGCTGTCGGTCACGCGCCGGGTTACGGCGCCGAGGCGGTGGGTGCGTCAGCTCAGGGCGGCCACAGCTGCGTCGTAGTCCGGTTCCTGGCCGATCTCCGGGACGAGCTGCGAGTGCAGCACGACACCGTTCTCGTCGAGCACGACGACTGAGCGGGCGAGCAGGCCGGCCAGCGGGCCGTCGGTCATGCGCACACCGTAGTCATCACCGAAGTCGGTGCGGAAGGCCGAGGCGCTGGTGACGTTGTCGAGGCCCTCGGCACCGCAGAACCGGCCGAGGGCGAACGGCAGGTCCTTCGAGGCGCAGATGACAGCGGTGTTGTCGAGCGTGCCGGCGAGTTCGTTGAACTTGCGCACGCTCTCAGCGCACACGCCGGTGTCGACGCTGGGGAAGATGTTGAGCACGACGCGCTTGCCAGCGACATCGGCAGAGGTGACGGAGGACAGGTCGGTGCCGACGAGTTCGAAGGCAGGTGCCTTGCTGCCGGTCTCAGGCAGCGAGCCATTGGTGCTGACAGGGTCTCCCTGGAATGCGGTAGTAGCCATGCCTTCACCTTACGCGCCTGCACACCCCTGGCAAATGGCAGACGGTCAGGATGAGACTCCCGGCCCTCAGCGTGCCGGCTTGTGTTCGATGTCGAGCTCCTCGTCGTGATCGACCGGCGAATAGCGGGCCTCGACGAGGATGAGGATGAGCACGGCGGCGGCACCGGCGAGGGCCAGCAGCACGGGTCCGGCGATCGGGGCGGTCGGCAGGATGAGATCACCGACCCCGTGGGTCTCCCCGCTGGCATCCGGGGTGCCCTCGCTCTGCCACGGCCACAGGGCGCGCAGCGAGCCGAACATCAGCCCGGCCATGACGAGCAGGGTCGCGCGCCTGCGATGGGTGAGCAGGTAGCGCAGCAGGCTGACGAAGCTGGCCAGCCCGAAGATCGCACCGAGGCCGAAGATCGCGATGTAGCCGAGGTCGCGTTCACTGATCGCTGTCATCGTAGTGGCGTACAGGCCCACTGCCAGCAGGAAGAACGATCCGGACACGCCGGGGATGACGAGCGCGCAGATCGCCACGGCTGCAGCGAAGAACACGACGATCAGCGATGGGTCGGCGTCGTTGCCGCCGCCGGCGAAGCCGACCATGATGAACGCAGCCGCGGCGGCGAGGATGAAGAGGAGGAGCCCGGTGATCCGGTGCTGGCCAGGCCGGCGTGCCGGCAGCATGCGCAGCGGGACGAGGATGCTCACGAGCACAAGGCCGAAGAACAGTCCGCGGGAGTGCTCGGGATACGCGGTGACAAAGTCCTTCATCACCCCGGCGATCGAGAGCACGGCGGTCGCCATGCCGATGAGCACGGGGATGATGAGCATCCACTGGGTGCGGCGCAGCTCGGTAAGCATGCCGGCGATCCGGTCTGGGCCGAGGATGAGCCGCTTGACAGCGGACACCACGTGGGAGGCTGAGCCGATGAGCTCGTCGTAGATCCCGGTCACGAGTGCGATCGTGCCGCCGGAGACACCGGGGACGAGTTCAGCCATGCCGATGAGGAATCCGCGCAGCAGATCGAGAGGCAGCAGATAGACGGGGCGGCGCGGAGCGCGGCGCACCTGAGAGACGGCATGCTGGTCGGATTCGGGATGCGGCATAGGGGTCCTCGAGTGGTCGTCGGAGGGTTGGGACCGGGTGGCCCGTCGAACATGGTAAGCCGGCCGCTTCAGAGTTTCCTGAAGCGACCGGCCGTGATGCTGTGCCTGCTGCCTCACACCGACAGGCGGTCTGAGCGTGTCAGGCGCGGGGATCGACGAGGATCTTCACATGTTCCTCATTGTTCTCGATGAGCTGGGTGAAGCCCTTCTCCACCAGGTCGTCCAGGCCGATCCTGGCGGTGATGAACGGCGCCAGATCGAGCTTGCCCGAACGCACGAGCTCGATGGTGGCCGGGTGGTCGTTGGCGTAGCCGATGGTGCCGCGCAGGTCGATCTCCTTGAGGACCAGCAGCGGCATCGCGACCTCGGGGTTGAAGCCCCAGATCGAGACGTTGACGATGACCGCGCCGGGACGCACCGCATCGAGCAGCATGTCGAGGACGGCCGGCACCGAGGAGCACTCGAAGCCGACGTCTGCACCCTTGCCGTCGGTGCGCTTGCGGACCTCGTCGGCGACGTTGACCTCACGCGGGTCGAAGACCTCATCGGCCACCCCGGTCTCACGCGCCTTGGCCTTGCGTGCCTCGGAGAGCTCGGAGATGTAGACCGTCAGGCCCTCGGCCTTGAGCACAGCGGCGGTCAGCAGGCCGATCGGCCCGGCACCGCCGACGATGGCGACGTCACCGGCCTTGGCATCCGAGCGGACGTAGGCGTGGTGGCCGACCGAGAGCGGTTCGATGAGCGCGGCCTGATCCAACGGCATGTCGCCGACCGGGTGCACCCAGCGGCGTTCGACGACGATCTTCTCCGACAAGCCGCCGCCGCGGCCGCCGAGGCCGATGAAGTTCATGTTCGGCGATAGCTGGTAGTCCGATCCTTCACCGGTGTCGACGCCTTCGGCGATGATGTAGGGCTCGACGACGACGGACTCACCGACGGTGAGGTCGTCAACACCCTCGCCGAGGGCGGTGACGGTGCCGGAGAACTCGTGGCCCATCGTCACCGGGGCCTCTTCCCCTGAGATCGGGTGCGGGCTGCCCTTGGGCGGGATGAAGATGGGGCCTTCGAGGTACTCGTGCAGGTCGGTTCCGCAGATGCCGCACCAGGCGACGTCGATGGCGACGGTGCCGGGCTTGAGCTCCGGCTCGGGGATGTCTTCGATGCGGATGTCGTGGTTGTCGTAGTAGCGTGCAGCTTTCACGATCGTGAACCTTTCGCGTGACGGGCAGCCGGTCCGGCTGCCTGGTCCCAGATTACGACCGCGCAGGTGTCCTATGCGCGTTCTCTCATGAGTCGGAACGCGGGGTTTCACCAGTGTTCACCTGGTGAATCTCCTTCGCCCGGGCAAACACCGCATCGAGCATCTCGGTCGTCAGCCGGCCGGTGAAGGTGTTCTGCTGGCTGGGATGGTAGCTGCCGAGCAGCCGCACCGGCACGCCGTCTGGCCGGGTGAGGACCGCCTCGGCGCCGTGGCCGAACCGCGGCTGGGGGCGCGGGACATCCCAGCCCATGGCGCGCACGCCTGAGAGGGTCGCCTGCCAGGCGATCCCGCCGAGCGCGATGAGCACCTCCAAGGTGGGGATGAGCTGGAGTTCGCGCCGCAGCCACCCGGCACAGGCGTGCCGTTCGCCGGGAGTGGGTTTGTTGTCCGGCGGGGCGCAGTGGACCGGGGCTATCGTACGCGCACCGGACATGACGAGCCCGTCGCCTGCCACCGTCGAATCGGGCTGGGAGTTCATGCCCGCCCGGTAGAGCGCAGCATGGATCCAGTCGCCGGACCGGTCACCGGTGAACATCCGCCCGGTCCGGTTCCCACCGTGGGCGGCCGGGGCGAGGCCGATGATGCCCAGCCACGCCTCCGGATCCCCGAGCGAGGCGACCGGCCTGCCCCAATACGGCTCGCCGGCAAAGGACGCGCGCTTGTCGTGTGCGACCGATTCGCGCCAGTCGACGAGCCTCGGACAGGCCCGGCACTTCGTCACCCGGGCATCGAGCTCAGCCAGGGTGCGTGCACGATCGGCCAGACGGGCGACGTCCTCAGCACTGCGAGCTACCGGGGTGCTGCGCTTGGCAGGATCTTCCGGCCAGCCCTGGCCTGCAGGCACCGGTGAGGCGAAGAGCTGGCCGGTGAGCGGGTGCGGCAGGCGGTCGGTCATGTCCTGAGCCTAGCCTGCTGAGCCTATCCGGCAAGCTGTCTTGTGCTTCACCGTGGCGGTCTGCGGCACAGGACTCCGTGTGGGCATGGCTGATCTCACGGAGACAGGGACCGTTCGAGCCGACCCGAAACGCGGTGCGGTGTCGTAGATTGGAGCCATGCCAGGAGACGACACAGCAGCTGGCGCGCCTCAGCTGCACAGCACGGTGACCGACACGGCTCTCATCTTCGAAGGCGGCGGAATGCGCGCAGCGCTGACGTCGGCGATGGTCATCCGCCTGCTCGAGGAGGAGATCTACTTCGACTGGGTGGCGGGCATCAGCGCCGGTGCGACGAACACCGCGAACTACCTCTCGCATGACCCGTGGCGGGCCCGCCGCTGCTTCGTCGAGTTCTCCGCCGACCCGAACTTCGGCAATATGCGCACCTTCCTGCGCGGGCAGGGTCTGTTCAACTCCGAGTACATCTACCAGGGCACCTCGCAGCCGGATGAGGCGCTGCCGTTCGACTGGCAGACCTTCGAGGCCAACCCAGCGGAATTCGCCATCGCGGCTGTCGATGTCGAATCCGGCGAGGAGCGGATCTGGTCGCGCGCCGATATCGACCACATGCACGACCTGATGACGGCTGTCCAGGCATCGTCGACGATGCCGGTGGTGATGCCGCCAGTGACGATCGGCGAGCGCACCTATGTCGACGGTGCGCTGGCCGAGCACGGCGGGATCCCGCTGCCGACCGCCCAGCGGGCCGGCTACGAGAAGTTCCTCATCGTGCTGACCCAGCAGCGTGACTACGAGAAGGCCCCGCAGCGGTTCCCCGCCTTCTACCGCAGCTACTTCCGCCGGCATCCGGCGGTCGCCGATGCGCTGCTGGGACGGTGGAAGCGCTACAACGAGATGCGCGAACAGGTCTTCGAACTCGAACGCCAGGGCAAGGCCTATGTCTTTGCCCCGGAGATCATGCCGGTGTCCAACGGCGAGCGCAATCTCTCGAAACTCGCCGCAGCCCACCGGATGGGCCTGTCACAGGTGCGCCGCGAGATGCCGGCGATCCGTGAGTTCCTCGGTCTCGACGGCTCATGAACCTGCCGCCTGGGGTCACCAGGCTCACCGTCCCGTGTGCACGCTGGCCGGATGCGCCCATGTGGATCGCCGACCTCAGCGCGTCGATCACCGCAGTGCCGTCGTCGCACGTGCGCTCAGCCGGAACCGCGGAGGCTGCGCTGCGCGCCCGCATCAGCCGGCAGTTACTCGCCGGCTGGCTGCAGGTGCCGGTGGAGTCCGTGCGGCTGGGTGCCGATGAGCGCGGTGCTCCCCTGGTGTTCGTCGACGGCGCGCCAGGCCCGTGTGTCTCCTTCGCCAGCTCCGGTGGCCTGTTGGCGATCGCGGCAGCCGATGTCCGCCTCGGCGTCGACATCGAGGTGCGGGCCACTCGGCAGACGGCGACCGAGGCGGCGGCGCTGCTGCATCCGGCCGAGCAGGCGGTGATCGCCCGGGCTGATCCCACCGAGCAGGCTGCCGTGTTCACCCAGCTGTGGGTGCGCAAGGAGGCGCTGCTCAAGGCGTACGGAACCGGCATGCTGCGCGATCTTGCCGCCGATGACGTCACGACTGCCGCGGGTGCGGGGGCGGGCATGTGCCTGTGCGATGTCATGATTCCCGCCCACGTGCTGCCAGCGGCCGAGCAGCCGTTTCACGCTGCCCTGTGCCTGGGCGGTTGAGGCCAGCCCGGACACAGGCAGGGCTCCTACACTGGTGGCAGCGAAGGAGTGAGGATATGACCGCAGCCGCCCGCCCGCCGGAGATCCGTGAGGCGATGGAGCGCCTCGACCGCGCCCGGTTCCTGCCTGCCGAGCACCGGAGGAGCAGCCGGTGGGATCGGCCGGTGCCGATCGGGTACGGTCAGACGAACTCCCAGCCGAGCACGGTGGTGGCGATGATCGACCTGCTGCAGGTCCACCCCGGGATGCGGATCCTCGACATCGGCTGCGGCACCGGCTGGAGCACGGCGATCCTCGCCGAGCTCGTCGGGCCCGACGGCTCGGTGACCGGGGTCGAGCGGATCAGCGCGCTGGCCGGCACTGCCCGGCAGCTGCTGGCGGACATCGACACGGTCGAGATCGCCGAGGCGACCGGCGGGGTGTTCGGCCTGCCGGAGGCGGAGCCCTTCGACCGGATCCTCGTCTCGGCGGCGGCCGCCCAGCTGCCTGAGGAGCTCATCGACCAGCTGGTTCCCGGCGGCATCCTGGTGATCCCGGTCGGTTCGACGATGCTGCGGGTGAAGAGGCTCGTGCAGGGCGGTGTGCACATCACCGAGCACGGCGGCTATGCCTTCGTCCCACTCATCCGCGAGGCCCACGGGGACTGAGCGGCCGGTGTGCGCACACGACTGCGGCCCCGCCGGTGGGCGGGGCCGCAGGTCAGCCGGCAGCCGGTGACCGGGGTGCACCGGACTGCAGCTGCGGGGCGTCAGCCACAGCCGACAGCGCCGGTGCCGGCGGCATCGGCTCTCACGCGGGCGGTGCGGAGGTAGGAGTAGTGCTCCTCGACGTCGTCGAACTTCTCCTCGGCCTCAGCGGTCGAAACCTCCGGGGGCACGATGACCTTGTCACCGGGCTGCCAGTCGACGCCGGTGGCGCATTCGCCGCGGTCGGCTTCCTGCAGGGCGTCGATGACGCGCAGGATCTCGTCGAAGTTGCGGCCGGTGGACTTCGGGTAGGTCATCGTCAGGCGGATCTTCTTGTCCGGGTCGATGACGAACACCGAGCGCACCGAGGAGGTGTCGCCTTCACCGGGGTGGATCATGTCGTACAGCTCGGCGACCTTCTTGTCCGGGTCGGCGATGATCGGGTACTCGACGGTGGTGTTGTTGTACTCGTTGATGTCGGGGATCCACTGGGCGTGCTCCTCGTTCGTGTCGACCGAGAGCGCGATCGGCTTGACGCCGCGCTTGTCCCACTCGGCCTGCAGCTGGGCCACACGGCCGAGCTCAGTGGTGCACACGGGGGTGAAGTCGGCTGGGTGGGAGAAGAACACCACCCACTCGTCACCGGCCCAGTCGTGGAACGCGACCGGTCCCGTCGAAGTCTCGGTGGTGAAGTCAGGGGCGGTGTCTCCAAGGTGAAGGGACATGTCGTTGCCTTTCTGCAGCGAACCAACGGGGATATGTCTATACATTATCGCGGTTCGCCGTGCAACAACAGTTGCCCCTGCCTTATATGACCGGCGCCACACCCGGCCGCCGGCGCCGGATTCAGCTGCCGGCGGCGGCCTGTTCGCTGGCCTCCATCTCGGCGACGAACTCGCGCTTGGAGGACTGCCATTCGTCCTCGGTCATACCCAGCCGCCAGTAACCCGAGATCGAGGCGGCAGACTTCTCCACTCCCTGTTCGACGAAGAGGAACCGGCGCAGATCTTTGATCATCTCGGCGACGCCGTGGATGAAATAGGCGACCTCGCCTGCAGGCGGGGTGAAGTCGCGCACGGCAGCGGCAAGCGCGGTGCCCGGTGTCGCACCGTCGCGGGCGACCCACTGCAGTGTCGCGCCTTCGGGTTCGGGCATCTCGAAGCGGGCACGCTGGTGGGCGATCTCGATGAACGCCGTCGCCGAGGTGCCGGCTGGCAGGGCATCGAGGGCGGCGGCGATCGCTGGGGCTGCGGACTCATCGCCGGCGAGCACGATGTGCACCCCGGCTGGTGGGGCCCAGGCGCCGCCGGGGCCGAAGAAGGCGAACCGGTCACCCTCTTCAGCGTCGCGGGCCCAGGGGCCGGCGAGTCCCTCTTCACCGTGGATGACGAAGTCGATCTCCGCCTCCCCGGTCTCCGTGTCAACACGGCGCAGGGTGTAGGTGCGGGTGACCGGTGCATCGGGCCGGGTGCGGTCTTCGAGCACCTCGGCTGCGTCGTCGGGCCAGGCGTACTCAGCGCCGGCGGGCGGGAAGAGCAGCTTGATGTAGTGGTCGGTGTACGGCAGGTCGAGGCCGGTGAGATCACTGCTGGTGACGGTGAGGCGGACGAGCTCATCGGAGAGCCACCGCCGGGCGGTGACGGTGCCGTGGCGCAGGGTGCGCTTCTTCGCTGGCGCCATTGCGCAGCCTGCCTTTCGCTTGCGGGGATCTGGCCGGGTGCGGCCACGGCCCACCCTACCCCACCGGTAGTTAGGACAACCTCATCCGCGTGCTGGGCCGGTGCCCGGTGCCTCGGGAACGGCGAGAGTATGCCCAGAACTCCTCTGGAATTCAGCCGCAGGCCATGTGCTGTGCCGACAATCCAGTGAAAGCAAGCGCTTATGTGTCTGGAGGAATCATGGCAGACGATACGATGACCCGCAGCGCACATTCTCCGGTGACGCGAGGTTTTCTCGGCCCCGACAAGTGGTGACACACCTGGTTCGGTCTGCTGCTGGCGGCAGCGTTCATCGGCTTCACATTCTGGTCTTGAGGCTATGTCGGCCAGACCCAGTTCCGCCTTGTGCTCATCACCACGATCATCGTCGGCATGTTCATGGCCTTCAACATCGGCGGCAACGACGTCGCCAACTCCTTCGGCACGAGTGTCGGTGCCGGGACCCTGACGATGAAGCAGGCGCTCATGGTCGCCGCCGTCTTCGAGGTCTCCGGTGCGGTGCTCGCCGGCGGTGATGTCACCGATACGGTGCGCTCGGGCATTGTCGACCTCGGCGGGATGGCTGTTGATCCGATGGACTTCGTGTTCATCATGATGTCGGCACTGCTCGGTGCGGCTGTCTGGCTGCTGGTGGCCACCCGGATGGGCTGGCCGGTCTCGACGACGCACTCGATCATCGGCGGGATCGTCGGTGCGGCGGTGACTCTCGGCATCGTCACCGGCACCGGCGGGATGGAGATGGTGCAGTGGGGACAGATCGGCCAGATCGCGATCTCGTGGGTGCTCTCCCCGGTGCTCGGCGGAATCGTCGCCTATGTCCTCTTCGGCCGAATCAAGAAGCACATCCTCGTCTACACGAGGAAGCCGATGAGAGACTGCGCCAGCTGCGCGTGAACCGGGCTGAGCTGCGCACCCGGCACAAGCAGTCCTTCGAGCGGCTGACCGAACTGTAGCAGATCGCCTCCACCAACGTCATGGCCCGTGATGCTGCGCAGGTGAATCTGCCGGACTTCTCCCGCGAGGACCTCGAATCCGACTACTACCGGGAGCTGTACGACCTGCAGCAGGAGGCCGATGAGGTCAACTCGCACCGGGCGCTGCAGGTGTGGGTGCCGCTGCTGGCCGCCGGCGGGTCGATCGTCATCGGCTCGATGCTGCTGTTCAAGGGGCTGAAGAACCTCGACCTGTCCCTTGACGGGGTTGGGAACTTCCTCATCCTCGGCATGATCGGCGCCTCGGTGTGGATGGCGGTGTTCATCTTCGCCAAGACGCTGCGCCACCACGACCTGTCGCGCTCGACGTTCCTGCTCTTCAGCTGGATGCAGGTGTTCACCGCCTCGGCGTTCGCGTTCTCGCACGGCTCGAACGACATCGCCAATGCCGTCGGCCCGTTCGCCGCGATCATCGATGTGCTCAAGACGCAGTCGGTGAGTGAGGAGTCGGCGGTGCCGGCGGCGATCATGGTCACCGCCGGTGTCGCGCTCGTCGCCGGGCTGTGGTTCGTCGGCCGCAAGGTCATCCAGACGGTCGGCACGGGCCTGACGAAGATGCACCCGGCCTCCGGGTTCGCCGCTGAGCTCGCAGCCGCCGGTGTCGTCATGGGCGCCTCGGTACTCGGCCTGCCGGTGTCTTCGACGCACATCCTCATCGGCGCGGTGCTCGGTGTCGGGCTGGTCAACCGGGCGGCGAACTGGAACCTCATGAAGCCGATCGCCCTGGCCTGGGTCATCACGCTGCCGGCAGCTGCGCTCATCGGCTCGATCGGCGTCATCACGCTGCGCGCGCTGCTGGGCTGAGGCGCGGGCTCAGGCGAGTGCGCCTGCCTGCGGGCATCAGGCCCCCCACCTGCCGGCATCAGACCCTCGGCCGGACGGTGCCGGTTTCAGCCGAGGGCCTTCTCCTTGACCTGACGCTGGATGCGGGCGAGCATGCCGGACATGCCGCGCAGCCGCAGCGGGCTGACGGAGTCGTTGAGAGACAGCTTGAGCGCAAGGTCAGAGGGCACGTCGAGGATCTCCCTGGCGCTCAGCCCGTTGAGGCCCTCGTGCAGGATCCCTGCGAACCCGCGGGTCGTCGGCGCTTCGGGCGGGGCGGAGAAGAACAGCCGCACCTCAGCATCCTGGCCAGCCAGTACCGCGGTGCCAGCCTGCTCACCGTCGCCGACTTCGGTGACGAGGAAGATCGGCGACTGGCATTCCGGGACCGGTTCGAGCAGTTCGGGGTGATCGGCGTAGCGCTCAGGCAGGCCGGGCAGCTCATTGCTGAATTCGAGCAGCAGCTGCAGCTTGTCCGGTTCGGCCAGGGCTGCGAAGTCATCGATGATCTCCTGCAGCGACTCAGGAAGGCTCTCGCTCATGCGCCTCCGGGCACCTCCCCGCGGTCTTCGCCCTTGACGATCGGGACGCGCACGGCATTGCCCCATTCGGTCCACGAGCCGTCGTAGTTGCGCACCGACTCATAGCCGAGCAGGTAGCGCAGCACGAACCAGGTGTGGCTGGAGCGCTCGCCGATCCGGCAGTAGGCGATGATGTCATCGGCATGGTCGAGGCCGACCTCATCGGTGTAGATCGCCTCGAGTTCCTCACGGGAGCGGAAGGTGCCGTCGTCGTTGGCCGCCCGCGCCCACGGCACCGAGGCGGCGGTCGGGATGTGCCCTCCGCGCAGGGCGCCCTCTTCGGGGTAGTCGGGCATGTGGGTGCGTGCGCCCGTGTACTCCTCTGGGGAGCGGACGTCGATGAGCGGCTTGCCGAGGTGGTCGAGCACGTCGGTCATGAAGGCGCGGCTGGCGTCGTCGACGCGGTCGACGACCGGGTAGTCGGTGGTCTCGCGCTTGGGGACGTCAGTCGTCATCTCACCGCCGGCGGCGATCCAGGCGGCGCGCCCGCCGTCCATCAGACGCACGTCAGGGTGGCCGAAGAGCTCGAAGACCCACAGGGCGTAGGCGGCCCACCAGTTGGATTTGTCGCCGTAGATGACGACGGTGTCCTCGCGCCTGATGCCCTTCTTCGACATGAGGGCGGCGAAGCCCTCGCCGTCGAGGTAGTCGCGGGTGACGGGGTCGTTGAGCTCGGTGTGCCAGTCGACCTTGACGGCTCCGGGGATGTGGCCGGTCTCGTAGAGCAGGACGTCCTCGTCGCTTTCGACGATGACGAGTCCGTCGTCGCCGAGGTGCTCGGCGACCCAGGCGGTGCTCACGAGCTTCTCACCGTGGGCGTAGTCGCTGAACTTCTCATTCGGGTCGGCCGCGGGGCGCTGTGTCACTGAACCTCCATGGGGTGTGGCTTCTTAAGTGCGTAACGGCACGCCTGCCCATCCTATTCCGCTTGGCCGCACAGTGCCGAGACGGCTGCCAGGGTGCGGACGTTGCGGGCGGTGACGGTGATGCCCAGACGGCCTTCGAGCAGGCTGTGGGAGACCTTCGAGCCGTGCACTCCGCGATCGTGCCAGACCCGCACGTGACCGGCTGCCCAGGCGGCCTGTTCCCCGCCGGTGAGCGGCAGCTCGCAGCGGGCGGATGCAGCGACGGGTGCGGCGAAGAGGTAGACGAGTTCCGAGCTGGGATCATCGGCGATGCCGGCGAAGGGATCCTCAGCGAGGATCGCTGCGAGTTCGGCTGCGGTGCGGGCGAGCACCGGGACGGCGAATCCGTACGTCTCCTCCAGGGCTGCGGCGAGGCGGACGGTGAAGGCGGCCGGCGCCTCGGGCGGGGTGCACACGAGGTTGCCGCTGGCCAGGTGGGTGGCGATGTCTCCGGCGCCGAGGCGGCCGGCGAGTGCGCGCAGTTCGGACATCGGCACGCGGTTGCGTCCGCCGACGTTGATGCCGCGCAGAAAGAACGCGCTGCGCTGGCTCATCGCGACCCCGCCGGCTGGCCGGAGGCTTCAAGGGCGTCGACGTAGACCCAGCGGCCAGCGCGCTTGGCGAAGGTGGAGACCTCGTGGATGATGTGCTTTTCGCGGTCTTCGATGCAGTGGGCGCGGAATTCGACGAGGCCTTCGGTGTCGTCTGCTCCCCCGGCCTCGGTGCGCAGGATCTCCAGGCGCACCCAGTCAGCGACCGGCGGGGTGGTGTCGGCTGGGCGGGTGCGCGGATCCCAGGTGCGGAACAGGTGATCGCCGTTGCCGGTGGCGAATGCGCAGTAACGTGAGCGCATGAGCGCCTCGGCGGTGACGGGCCAGGTCTGCAGGTTCAGGGCGGGCTGGCAGCAGTCGCGGAAGGCGGCGCCTTTCGGCAGGCCGCCGCATGGGCAGGTCGCACTACCGCTGCTGCGGGAGAACGCATGCGCTGTCATGGGTGAGACGCTAGCAGGGTTGACCCAGGCAGCCGAACCCCGAGAGCTGACACAATGGGGGCATGACGACTCTGTATCTGGCGACTGAACCGGCCGCTGACAAGCTGCTGGCTGAGAATCCCTTCGCTCTGCTCACCGGCATGCTGCTTGACCAGCAGGTCACTATGGAGTCCGCTTTCGCAGGCCCGGCCAAGCTGGCCGAGCGCCTCGGCGGCTACTCCCCTGAGCTGGTGGCGAAGACCGATCCCGAGGAGTTCCTGGAGGCGTTCCGGCAGAAGCCGGCGGTCCACCGGTTCCCGAAGTCGATGGCTGAGCGGGTGCAGAAGCTCGCCGCGACGATCTGCAACGACTATGACGGGAAGACCGAGGCGCTGTGGACTGAGGGTGACCCGGACGGGCCCGAGGTGCTCAAGCGGCTGAAGAAGCTGCCGGGCTTCGGCGATCAGAAGGCGAAGATCTTCCTAGCGCTGCTGGGCAAGCAGTTCGATCTGCAGGCTGGGGGCTGGCGTGAGGCTGCCGGTGAGTACGGCGATGCCGATGCGCTCATCTCCGCTGCTGACATCGTCGATGATGAGACGCTGCAGCAGGTGCGTGAGAACAAGAAGGCCCGCAAGGCGCAGGCGAAGGCAGCCAAGCAGCAGAAGTGATGGGCGGCCGCGCTGGGCGGGCGTGCGACATGCAGCGGCCGGGATCCGATCGGATCCCGGCCGCTGTCGCTGTCACCGCTGGTCCGGCCGGTCGGGCGGCTGCTGGCCGGGGCCCTGACCTGGCTGCTGACCAGGCTGCTGGCCGGGGCGCTGACCCGGCTGTCCGGGACCTGGTTGTCCGGGACTCGGCTGTGTGGGACCAGTCTGGGTGGGGTCGGGCTGTCCGGAGTTCCCGCCGTGCCAGCCGGTGCCGAAGTGCTGCGGCTCCCCCGCCTCGGGAACGGGCTGCACTGCGGCATCGGCACGCGCGTCGTGATCGTGCGGCGGCGGGGCCTCTGCACCCCACTGCTGTGCCGGGGCACCGGAAGCCACCGCGCCGCGGCGCGGGATCTCCTCGGCCACCCCGTACATCTGGACCCTGCGCACTCGGGCGAGGACGATCGCCGCGGCGGAGATGACGAGGATCGCAGCGACCGGGATGAGCATGAACGGCCCGCCGGCACCGGCCGAGCGGTCGATCTCCTGGGCGATCTCACCGCTGAAGGTCGCGGTGACGAACAGGGCGACGTTGTTGATCGCGTGGATGACGATCGGTGCCTCCAGGCCGCCGCTGTAGTGGGCCAGCAGGGAGAGGAATACGCCGAACAGCCAGTAGTACAGGATCAGCCACGGGTCGCCGGCCAGGTGGGCTGCGGCGAAGAGCACGGAGCTGACGGCGGTGCCGAGGATGAGCGACGGGATGGGCCCGCGCACCCAGGAGCCGGCGATGCGCTGGATGACGCCGCGGAAGACGTACTCCTCGGCGGCGGCCTGGAACGGGGTGGTGAGCAGGACGACGGCAAGGTAGAAGATCGTCATGCCGACCGGCAACGGGTCGTAGGCATCCCAGTCGCTGCTGACGACGAGCAGAGTGATGTAGATGGCGAAGCCGATGCCGATGGGGATGAGGCTCCACAGAAGCCACCTCCAGCGGAACCGGCCGGCCACCGAGTTGAGGAAGCCGACGCGCTGCCGGAACAGGTAGCGGTGGAAGATGAGCGCGAGGACGGCGAGGACGATGAGTGAGAGGTTGGTGGCCAGCAGCATGAGCGGCGACATGCCGATCTGGCCCTCCATCACCGCGTCGAGATCGAGCTGGCCGGTGGCCATATCGATGATGCCGGCGATGAGGGTGAAGGCGAACGAGGCGACCAGCATCGTGATGAGCAGCGCGACGATCGTGATGACGCCCTTCCACCAGCGGTTGCCCGGCAGACGGTAGAACTCCGAATGCGTCTGACCGCGCTCCACGGCAGACGGCACGGCGGCGGGCAGATCCGCTGCAGCGTACGGAGCGCCGGCTGGCGTGGGCTGGTCGGCAGGAGCTGCCGGTGCTGTGGGTGCGATGTCGTGGCCCGGGCTGCGGCCCGTCTCAGGGCCGGAGGCGGGGTGTGGCTGGGGATGTGGGGAACGGGTGGGGTCCGGGTAGCCCGGCTGGTCATCATGCATGACACCAAAACTACCAGCGCGCGACCGCCTTGCGGCTCACGTGCGGCGACGCTTATGAGATGAAGAAGCGCCGCAGCGCGGCGAGGAACTCCTGGGACTTCTCCGAGTGGATCCAGTGCCCGGCGCCCTTGATGGTGACCTTGAGCATGCGCGGGAACAGCGCGCGCATCGCCGGGGTGTATTCCGGTTTGATGTAGTCGGACTTCTCTCCGGCGACCCAGAGGACGAGCCGGTCGTAGGTCTCGCCGTCTGTGTCGGGGAAGTCGCCGATGCTCGACAGGAAGCGGCACAGCAGGTCGAGATTCGGCTCCCAGTAGTAGCCGTCATCGCCGGGCCGCAGATTCTGCAGCAGGAAGCCGCGCACACGGTCATCGGGAATGTCGGCGGCGAGTTTCTCATCAGCCTCGCTGCGGGAGTCGACGCTTGCGAGATCGAGGGCGCGCAGGGTGTTGAGCAGGTGGGAGAAGCCGCTGCCGGCATCGTGTGAGGAGTCTGCGCTGCTGACCGGCGAGATGTCCTCGACGACGAGGCGGTCGACCAGCTGGGGGTGGCGCAGGGCGAGCATCATCGCGACTTTGCCGCCCATCGAATGCCCCACCACACCGACAGGTGACTTTTCGGCACCGAAGGCGACGAGCTCCTCGGCGACAGCATCGGCCATCTCGACGTAGTCGAACTCCTCGGTCCACGGCGACTGTCCGTGGTTGGGCAGGTCGACGAGCAGGCTCGTGCACTCAGGCTCGAGGCCCTTGGCGATCGAGGTGAAGTTCTTGCCGCGGCCGAACAGGCCGTGGAGGAAGACGATCTTCTCGGTATCCGCGCTGCCGCTGCCGATCTGCGTGGTGTGCAGCTTCGTCTTGGTCTCACCAGTGCCGGCCGTCTGGGTCTGTGAACTCATGGCGAACAGTCTAGTGACCAGCCAGGCCCTACGCGCGCACAGGCACCCTTCAGGAAAGGAATCATCTCTGAGATTGACATGACAGACGTGTTCCTATAACCTGCGACATGCCATATAGGAAAGTTCATTCAACTAGCGAGGAAACATGCCCCCCCCCCCCGCCGCCGCGCGGTTACGCGGATTCCGAAGCCTTTTAGCCGCAACTGCGGCTGGATCTCTGGTCGCCGCCACGGCGTTCATCGGGACTTTTCCCGTTGCTGCGCAGCCCATCGAGCCTGCTCCTAACCCGTCCCTCCCTGATCGCTGCGGTCTCAACCTCGGCATCGTGCTCGACCTGTCCAACTCCTTGACTGATGCCGATGTCGAGAAGTCGAAAGAAGCCGCGAAGGGCGTTGTCGACACTCTCACCGGCACGCCGAGCTCTGTGGGCGTGCAGACCTTCGCCACCTTCGCACCAGCCGGCAACAACGCCGACATCCCGGTCACGGGCATTGCCGAGGCTGGCAACGCTGCCGATGTCAAGAACCGCATAGACGGACTCACACGCCCAGCCAGCAACGACGGCGGCACCAACTGGGACCGCGGCATCGCACAGGCCCAGGGCAAGGGCTACGACGCCGTGTTCTTCGTCACCGACGGCAAGCCGACCGCCTACGGCACCCCCGGTGAGGGGAACAACACCGACCGCGGCGCCCAGTTCGACCAGATCGACCTCGACACCGCGATCACCTCGGCCAACGGAGTCAAGGGCGAGGGCACGAAGATGGTCGGCATCGCTGTGGGCAGCGATCCGACGGTTGAGAACATCGTGAAGATCTCGGGCCCGAATGAGAACTCCGACTACTACTCCGCCGATGACTACGACCAGCTCGGCGAACGCCTGCGACAGATCGCAGCTGCCACCTGTGAGGGCAGCGTGACGGTGTTGAAGAAGACGCAGATCGGTGAAGCTGCACCAGAGCCAGCCGAGGGTTGGGACTTCACGGCCACCAACGCCGATCCCGCACAGGCCACGACCAACGAAAACGGCGTCGTGAACTTCGCCTACGATGACCTCGTCTCCCGCCCATCCGTGGACACGACGATCAGCGAAACGCTCAAGGACGACTTCACCCTGAGGAAGCAGGACGGCAAGAACGCTGTCTGCCACGAGACAAACGGTGACGAACCGGTCGAGGTGCCGGTGGAGAATGCCGGTGAGACCGGATTCAGCCTGTCGGTGAAGCGTGAGCAGATTGTCACCTGCACGGTTGTCAACTGGAAGGCCGGTGACGACCCGACCGAGGAACCCACGGACAACCCGACGGAGACCCCGACCGAGGAACCGTCGCAGACCCCGACTGGCGACCCGTCCGATCAGCCCTCCGACAAGCCGGGTGACGACGATAGCAAGAACGACGACGCACGCGATGATGATGGATCGGGGCGCGACAGCGACCACGACCTGCCGCGCACCGGTTCCGAAGTTGGCATGTCGGTCGGATTCGGTCTCGCCCTGCTCGCAACGGGTGCCGCAACTGTCGCGCTGACCCGCCGCAATCGGGCCTGATGACACGCGTGATCACGTGCCGGTGAGCAGGTGATCCATGTGACCCGCTGAGAAGGCGGAGCAGCAGACGATGCTGCTCCGCCCTTGTGCTGCCCGGGGTTCAGTCGACCGGAACCTGCTTCGGAGTTCTCCTGCGTAGACTGGGATGGTGGAGAACCGCACTGTCGCCGTCGTCCTGTTCGAGGGATTCGAACTGCTCGATGTCTTCGGGCCTGTCGAACTGCTCAGCGTGCTGCCCGATGACTTCACCATCGTCATGCTCGGGCCCACCGGTGAGCCGGTCGCCAGCCATCAGGGCACCCGGATCGTGCCCGATTCCGCCTGCACCGCAACCCCGGCAGCCGATGTCGTGCTCGGCCCCGGCGGCTTCGGCACGCGCCGCCTCGTCACCGAGGAGGGCTTCCTCACCTGGCTGCGGGAGTACTGCGCCGGTGCCGAAGTGGTGGCTTCGGTGTGCACCGGGTCGGCGCTGCTGGCAGCGGCCGGGCTGCTGGAGGGGCACCGGGCGACGACGAACAAGCGTGCCTACCGGTGGGCGACGGGCTTCGGCAGCGATGTCGACTGGCAGCCGGTCGCCCGCTGGGTTGAAGACGGCAGCCGCTGGACATCTTCGGGTGTGGCTGCCGGAATGGACATGACCGCTGCCCTCATCGCGTCGCTCACAAGCGAAGAGAAGGCCCGCGAGGCCTGCGATTTCGTCGAGCTCGACGTCCAGGCCGACCCTGGCTGGGACCCGTTCGCCGCACGCAACGGACTTATCCCCGGCACCGGTGGCCACGGCCTCGGCGACGGCAGCTGAGACAACAGGGAGTGACGACACCACCGTGGACATCGATCTCGTTCCCGCCGACCTGGGCACCCAGGCCCTGCTGCTCGTAGCCGCCTTCGTGCTCTCGGCGATCATCGGCGTCGAACGCGAGCTGCGGCACAAGAGCGCCGGGGCCCGCACGCACATCCTCGTAGGCCTGGGCGCTGCCCTCTTCACACTCGTGTCGGTCTACGGCTTCGCCGGAGCTGAGGACGTCACCCGCGATCCCGCCCGGATCGCCGCGCAGATCGTCACCGGCATCGGCTTCCTCGGTGCTGGTGTCATCTTCGTGCGCCAGAACATCGTCTCCGGGCTCACGACCGCGGCCAGCATCTGGGTGACCGCCTCGGTCGGGATGGCCTGCGGTGCGGGCATGCCGGCTGTCGCGGCGCTGACGGTCGGACTGTACCTGCTGACCGTGTTCGTCGTGACCTTCGCGGTCAAGCGGATGCGCGATCCGCGCCATTCGCGCTACATCACGATCCGCTACGCTGACGGCCACGGTGTGCTGCGCGACATCCTCGCCACCGCCTCGGAGCTGGGATACGAGGCCGCACTGACCCACACCCAGCGCCTGCACGGCCGGAAGGGCACCATCATCCAGGCGTCGCTGCGCTTCACCCCCGGCCCAGACCTCAAGTCCGGCACGCTGGTCGAAGAGCTGACCGAACTGCCCGGCGTCTACCGGGTCATCGCCGCCACCGAGGAGAACGACTGAGGATCAGCTGCCCTGCGCGGCCGGCGGCCTGCCGGTGCGCTCGCGGTGCTTGCAGCCGGGCCAGCAGCACGGCCGGCGCATCCCATCCTCGAGCTCCTCACGGGTGCGCCGGATGCGCCGCTCACGCGTGGCGGCCTGCTTGGCGTCTTCGACCCAGCAGATGAACTCATTGCGGGCCAGCGTCGTGATGTCCAGCCACGCCTCACGCGCCTGGGCGTGCGCGGTGAGCTCTGCACCCAGATCCTCAGGCAGCGGATGGACGGCACCGCCGGGCAGTTCCTCACTCATGGCGTGATTGTACTCCCCACCGGCACCACCTGGGTGCCGGCGAGCATGTCGCCGAGATGCCGGCCATCGGCCCGCAGCAGCCCCATCCCGAGGAGGATGAACAGCAGCGCCGTCCCCGACCACAGGAAGATGTGGGAGACCGGCTGGTCGAACTCGGTGTAGACCCCGTCGATGATCCCGATGTGGGCCAGCTGCCAGGGCGTGAACTTCACCGCATTGCGCACCAGCGCCCGCCACGGCTCGCGGGTGCGGTAGGCGACCATCAGCCCGACCCGGCGTTTGCCGATGGTGCCGCAGGGCCGGTGGTAGTCGAGGGCGGAGAAGATCAGCACGATCGGCACCACCGAGGTCAGCGTCGCGATGAGCTGGGTGTGGGTTCGGCTGAACTCCGGCACCCAGCCGAGGACGAGCCGGTAGAGCGCAGCGCTGATGAGGGCGAGCACCGCGAGGTAGCCGAGGATGACGATGTAGTCGGTGAACAGCTCCTTGAGCCGCCGGGCTGGAGGCACCACCTGGCTTGCCATCCTCAGCCGCCCTCAGCCGCCGGTGCGCCGGTGCTCATCGGCAGCGGCGTCCGCTCCGGACTCGACCCCGCCTCGGGTGCGGGATCCTCCCCTGTCCCTGCCGCGTCGGGTGCGGATCCGTCACCGAGCTCATCGGGGTAGGGGTCGCCGTTGTGGTCCTTGCCGTCGAGGTAGCGGCCGGTGGCGTAGTCGTAGGGCACCGGGTTGCCGTCCTCATCCGTGCGGGCGTACCAGTTGGTGTACTCATCGGCATGGGAGTCGACCTCAGCGCCGGTGGCGTATTCGCTGCGCGGATCGGTCGGTTCGATGGTGATGGTGAAGTCATCGCCGTAGGTGTCGATGCCGCGCCGGATCGCCTTCTGCAGCGCCCACCGCTCATAGCTCTTGCGGATCGTCTGCGGGTCGCTGCGCAGCTCCTTGACCAGGGCCACGCACATGAGCACGAGCACCACGGAGAACGGCAGCGCGGTGACGGTGATGAGGTTCTGCAGTCCGGTGAGCGCGTCCTCACCGCCGACGAGCAGCATGACCACGGCGATGCCTGCCATGCAGACCGCCCAGAACGCGGTGATGAGCTTGTTCGGTTCGGGTTTGCCGCCCTGGGACAGCTGCGAGTTGACCAGGGAGGCCGAGTCCGAGGTGGTGATGAAGAACACGGCGAGCATGACGATGACGATCGGGGCCATGATCTGCGCGCCGGGCAGCTGGTCGAGGACGACGAAGAAGATCTCCTCCGGTGCCGGCAGCGATTCTGCCGTGCCATCGGCGGCGATGGAGCCGTGGGTGCGCTGCAGCCAGATCGCGGTGCCGCCGAGGATCGTGAACGCCAGCACGATGATCGTCGAGGGGATGAGCAGCACGCCGAGGATGAATTGGCGGATGGTGCGCCCGCGGGAGATCTTGGCGGTGAACACGCCGACGAACGGCGACCAGCTGACCCACCATGCCCAGTAGAACGTCGTCCACGACGACAGGAACTCCTGCATCTCAGGGCTGTCGGCCATCGAGGCTGAGAGCATCTGCGGCATCGTGTCGAAGTACTGCACGATCATGCCGGGGATGACGTTGATGAGGAAGATCGTCGGTCCCACGACGAAGAAGAACAGCGCCAGACCGATGGCGAGGAACATGTTGAAGTTCGACAGCCGCCGGATGCCCTTGGCGATGCCGGCCACAGCGGAGATGATCGTGCCGATGGTGAGCACGACGATGATGATGAGCGCCATCCGGTTGCCGGTCGGGCCCCAGCCGGTGACGACCTCGACGCCGCGGGCGATCTGCAGCGCGCCGATGCCGAGGCTGGCGGCGGTGCCGAAGAGGGTGGCGATGATCGCCAGGCCGTCGATGATGCGGGCCGGCGCGCTGCGGGAATCGCCGCCGATGAGCGGCATGAGGATCGAAGACATCAGCGGCACCCGGCCGCGGCGGTAGGACACGTAGCCCACGGCCAGTCCGACGATCGCATAGATCGCCCAGGCGCTCACACCCCAGTGCAGGGCGGCCTGGGCCATCGCACCCTTAATCGCCTCGACGGTGGCCGGGTCATAGGCGCCGGGCCGCGGTGAGAGGTAATACGTCATCGGCTCGTAGGGGCCGAAGAAGATGATGCCGATGCCGATGCCGGCGCCGAACAGCATCGCCGCCCACGAGGCGGTCGAGTACTCCGGCTTCTCGCCGTCGAGTCCGAGCGGGATGCGCCCGTAGGTGGAGAATGCGATGACGAGCAGGAACAGGATCATGCCCACCGCCAGGGTGTTGAAGATCCAGCCGAGGTTGAGCATCGTCCAGTTCAGTGCCGCGGTCGAGACCTGGGTGACCTGTCCGGGGTTGATGATGCCCCAGATGATGAACCCGACGATGAGCGCGCCGACGACGGTGAGGATGACCTTGTCGACCCGGTAGCGGATGCGCTGGTCCTCGACCGACACGCCGGGCACCAGCGCCGGGTGGATGTTGTGCGGATACGTCAGCTCGTGGAAGAACCGCTGGGCGGCCTTGCGCCGGCCGGTGAGGAAGGAGTCATCGGGCTGATGGGCCAGATCCGGTCGACGGGAGGTGACTGCGGGCTTGTGCCGGCCGGGCCGGGTGCTGCTGCCGGTTCGCTGTTCGTGGTGCTGGTCGTCCATCGGATCTCCTCTCCACGCAGCGTCACTGCGCCCTCATCTGCAGTTGGTCAATGTCCTCCAGCCTAGCCCACCGGTGATCCCGGTCACCTGGCCGGCATCCGGCGTTCCCGTGTGCCCAGCGGGCGGCGCCCGAGGCGGTGGTCGCCGCCGGACGGGCCGCGCCCGTAGGCTGACGGTATGGACACGGCGGCGATCATCCTCACCGGTGGGCGTTCGAGCCGCTTCGGCGGCCGGCACACCCCGGGCATCGAGATCGCCGGGAGTCCGGTCATCGCCTCTCTCCTCACCACCGTTGAGGCGGCCGGAGTCGGAGAGGTCGTTGTGTGCGGTTCGCCTGCCGGGATCGATGCCGGGATGCTCTCCCGCCTGCGCCTTGTCGACGAGGAGCCGGCCTTCGGCGGGCCGCTGCACGGCATCAGCTGCGCTCTTGCCGCACTGCCGGCAGGTGAGAGGATCATCCTGCTGCTGGCCGGCGATATGCCGTCAGTGACCGTTGCGCTGCTGGACCGGCTACGCGCGGCTGCCACCGCCGGGACCCCGGCGGCTGCCGTCGACCCCCGCGGGCGGGTGCAGTTCCTGTGTGCGGCCTGGTTCGAGGCGACCCTGCGCGATGCCCTCGCCGGTGTGGGTCCGACAACCGGCCTGCCGGTCAGGACGCTGTACCGCAGCCGCGATGTCACGCTCATCCCAGCCACCGAGGCCGAGCTCATCGACATCGACACACCTGCCGATCTCGCCCGTGCCGAACGCGCAGCCGGCGCCGAGTGACGCGGCCGGTCTACGGCAGCAGGGCGTCGAGGCCGAGGATCTCGATGCGCTCCCGGCACCGGGTGAGAGCCGCGTCGAGGAATCCTGCCCGCCGGCAGAACACGATCTGCTCAGCCGCCACCTGCGCTACGCTGACCGGTGCATCCCAGTCACGGGACTGCCACACCTCTGCCCGTGCGCCTGGCCGCAGCTGTGCTGCCAGCACGGTCGCCGCGTCGATCAGCACCGGTGCCTCCAGCCCGCCGAGCAGCTCCCGGCCCGGATGCACCACGGTGAGCCCCGCCTCGGCACCGGTGGCCGCAGCTGCACGGTCGAGGGTGCGCTGGGCCAGGGTCATGAGCGTGGCGGTGTCGGGATGGTTGATCGTCGGCCAGTGCGGGGCAGCGGCGAGCACATCATCCATCACCACGGTGCCGTGGGCGGCCTGCCGGCGGCGCAGCTGGGAGACCGACTCCTCGGCAGCCGCCGTGATCGCCTGCGGGCTCAGCGGTGGTGCGCCGGCCAGCCAGTCGGCGGCATCGGCCGGGTCGCAGCCGGCGGCAGCGGCGATGATGGTGCGCAGATCCGAGTACGGCACCACCGGCGGGTCGAGGCTCGAATCCTGCGGATCGCGCACGATCGCGTGATACGGGTGCAGGCCGTTGTAGCGCAGGGAGGGGATCCGCACGCTCACCGCCTGCGGCCGCAGGAGGTCTTCGAGCTGCTCGGTGCCGCACGGCATGCCGCGGTAGTCGGCATGCACCGGCTGGATGACGAGCACATCGATGCCCTCGATGAGCGCCCGCGCCCGGGCGGTGTCCTCGGCGCTCCATTCGAAGATCGGCGGGATCCGCATGGTGGTGAGCCAGCCGCTGGACTCCAGCAGGATGCGCATCGACTCCGCCTGGCAGTTGCCCACCACGATCGTCTTCGGCCGCTCGTCCGCCCACGGCGCTGGGGCGAGTCCGTAGAACCCGGCGTAGTGCTGTCGTCTGCCCATGGTGTCTCCTCAGGTCAGCTCTTCATCACCGCGGTCGCACTGGTGCCGGTGATGGGAATGAGCAGGTAGGATCACAGTACAAGGTTCCTTGACGCCCTGGGAATGGTCCGCCCGCTCCTGGGAGCACTGTGGCAGGAGGGATGGACAGGTGACGGACTCCACGCAGCTGCACGTCGTCATCCCCGCCCACAACGAGGAAGCCCTCCTGCCCCGCGCGCTCGACGCCCTCACCGCCTCGGCGGCCGCAGCCGGCTGCCGGCTCGGCGTCCTCGTCGTCGCCGACTCCTGCACCGATGCCACCGCGGCCACCGCCCGCGCCCACGGCGCCGACGTGCTGCCGGTCCGCCTCGGCCGCGTCGGCGCGGCACGGCACGCCGGATTCGCCCACCTGCGCGCCACCGCACCACAGGCCGCCTGGCTGGCCACCACCGACGCCGACAGCGCCGTACCCACCTCGTGGTGCCGCCGCCTCCTCGAGCTCAGCGCCGAGGGCGCCGAGCTCATCGCCGGCACCGTCTGCCTCGAACCCCCGGCAGACCCGCACCTCCAGGACACGCTGGGCACCCGCTGGTCGGCCCTGTATGCCACCGGCATCACCCCAGCCGGCCACCGCCACGTCCACGGCGCCAACCTGTCCTTCCACCCGCGCGCCTACGATGCCCTCGGCGGATTCGCTGCGCTGGCCGTGCACGAGGACGTCGACCTCGTCATCCGCGCTGAGGCAGCCGGCCTCGATGTGCGCTGGCCGCTCGACATCCCCGTCACCACCTCCCGCCGCACCCACGGCCGCTCGCCCGGCGGCCTGTCCGACGATCTCAAGGAGCTCATCTCATGACCGAGACCCGCGGCCGGCTCGCCGCCCAGCTCACCGGCCACGCACTCCCCCACCCCGCCAGCGGCGACACTCTCACCCGGTTCGCCACGCTGGCGCGCCTGGCGCGCACGGACCTCGTCACCGCCCGGTTCATCGAAGCCCACGCGGATGCCCAGGCGATCACCGCCGACCTCCGCGCACCCGACCTCGTCGAACCGGGCAGCCACTGGGGCGTGTGGGCGGCTGAGCCGCCGCAGCCGCAGCTCACCGCCGCCGAGGCGGCCGGCGCCTGGTCGCTGACCGGCACCAAACCGTGGTGCTCAGGGGCCGGCATGTGCACCCACGCGCTCGTGACCGCCCGGGAGGAATCCGGGCAGGTCGGGTTCTTCGCCGTCGACCTGCGCCAGGCCGGTGTGCGCGCGGTGCCCGACACGTGGCCGGCGGTCGGGATGGCCGCCAGCGACTCCGGCTGGGTCGCGTTCGACACGGTGCCGGCCCGCCGGCTCGGCAGCCACCGGGACTATCTCGATCGGCCCGGCTTCTGGCACGGCGGCGTCGGGGTCGCTGCCTGCTGGTTCGGCGGCGCTCGTGCTGTGGCCGCACCGCTGCTGGCCAAGTCGCTGCGCGACGGTGTCTCCCCGCTCATCGCCGCGCAGGCCGGTGCGGTCGCCGCCGAACTTGCCGCCGGCTGGTCGCTGCTGGCATCGACTGCCGCGTTCATCGACGCCGACCCCGGCAACTCCTCGGGCCTCATGATGGCCCGCGCGCTGGCGGTGCGCACCCGCATCGACCGGATGGCAGCCGATGTCATCGAACGCGTCGGCCGGGCACTGGGTGCCGGGCCGCTGTGCGGCGACGGCGAGCACGCGCAGCTCGTGGCCGACCTCAGCGTCTACCTCCGCCAGACCCACGCCGAAGCCGATGAGGCCGCCATCGCCGCCCAGATCACCGAACACAGCGATGACACTGCTCCGACTGCAGCCTGGGATCGGCTCATCGGACTCACCGGCGCCCATGACTGAGCCCACCCCCGCGACCGATCCCGCAGCCGACGCTGAGTCTGCCGGCGAGCGCACCTTCTCCGGCGCCCAGGCGCCTGCCGCCTCGGGCACGGACCTCGACGCGTTCGCCGCCGCCCTGCCCACCTGGCCGGGAGCCGAGGCGCTGCCGGGGCTGCTCATCGCCGCCCCGCACCCCGATGACGAGATTGCCGGGGCCGGCGGGCTGCTCGCCGCAGCCCTTGACGCCGGGATCCCGGTCCGCCTGGTCGCAGTCACCGACGGTGAGGGTTCGCACCCGCCGGAGGCCATCGATCCGGCCGAGCTCGCCGCCGTGCGCCGGAGTGAGACCGCCGCGGCCCTGCAGGTGGTCGCCGCTGCCGCCGGCCGCCCCGTCCCGCCGGTCACCCGCCTGTCGATCCCCGACGGCGCAGTCGCCGAACATGAGGAGACGCTTGCCGGCCGGCTGGCTGAGCTGCTCGATGAGCTGCCGACCGGCACGTGGATCGCCGCTCCCCTGCGCACCGACGGCCACCCCGATCACGATGCGACCGGCCGGGCCGCCTTCGCCGCCGCCGCGACGCGGCCGACCTGCCCGGTCGTCGAGTATCCGGTGTGGCTGTGGCAGCACACACCGCCGACAGCCCTGCCCGGTGACCTCGCGGCAGCTGCGGTGCGCCTCGATGTGCCGGAGCGGATGCGCGCGGTGCTGCCGGGCGCGCTCGCCTGCTTCCGCTCCCAGGTCAGCCTCGACTGCGGGGTCGCGGTCGACCGGGATCGGGCCGCCGGGCCCGAGGCGGTGGTGCTGCCGGCGAGGGTGCGTGAGCGGATGTGCCGGGACAGGCAGGTGCTCTTCGTCCATCCAGCGGCCGGCTTCGATGACCTCTACCGGCACGCCGACGATCCGTGGTCGGTCGGCCAGCGGTGGTATGAGCGCAGGCGCGCTGCGCTCATCATGGCGATGCTGCCGAAGCCGCGATTCGACCGGGTCTTCGAGCCCGGCTGCTCGATCGGGATGCTGAGCGAGCAGCTCGCTGGCCGCTGTGAGGAGCTCATCTGCGCTGATGTCGTGCCTGCTGCCGTCCATGCCGCCCGGCAGCGGCTGCGCGCCAGCGGTGCCGGCGCCTCGGTCGAGGTGCGCTGCGCCGGGATCGAGGACTGGCCGGCCGGCAGCTTCGACCTCATTGTGATCAGCGAACTGGCCTACTACCTCAGCGACGCGTCATTCCACGGATTCCTCACCGCGGCAGCGGCGAGCCTGCGCCCGGGCGGGGTGGTGCTCGCCGCGCACTGGCGGCACCCGGTCCCGGCTGGCTTCCGCAGCGCTGAAAGCGCCCATGCGGCACTGGCCGGCATCGACGGGTGGACCCGGCACGCCTCCTACCGGGATGCCGATGTGCTCATCGACGTCATCGGCCCCGATGCCCCGAGTGTTGCGAGCCAGGAGTTCTTCGGCTGAACTGCGTGCTGCCCCGACTGCCGGCTGCCTGGCGGCCGGCCCCGGCGATGCAGCCGCAGCTCAGCTTTTCGTGCCGCGTGAGGAGAGGATCTTCTTCATCACGCTCAGGTGGCTGTGCTCGGGGTCCTTCGACGCGGTCAGCAGCACGATGTTCTTCTGCTCGGCCAGCGTGGCGGCGAAGTCGTCGAATTCCTCGTTGTCCTTGAGCTCAGCGCGGTAGCGCTCAGAGAATTCGCTGTAGTCTCCGCCGTTGTGGAACCACGTGCGCAGATCATCACTCGGGGCGACGTCCTTGGCCCACAGATCCAGATCCGCGTCCTCCTTGCTGATGCCGCGCGGCCAGAGCCGATCGAGCAGCACGCGATAGCCGCCTGCGTTGTCGTCATAGATGCGTGCAACTGTGATCTCACTCATAGCTCCATGATGCCCCACAGGTCGGCGGTCTGTCTGGCGCCCGATGTCATCCGCCGGGCACCCGATGCCACGGTCTGCGGCTCACATCGACGGATGGACCTGACGCCCCGCGCGTGGCGGGCGCTGAGTTCTTCGCCGAAGAGCGAGCGGCAGAACTCTCTCGCCGGCCCGGCTCAACGGCGAGGTGCTGCCTGGATGAGGCGGACGGCCCCGGGCATGACTGCGATCGCCACCTCGGCCCCGCGGTGGGTGCCAGCGAGGATCTCCTCGCCGTCGGCGTAGACCGGCACGCCGCTGGGGACTGTGACCCGGACGCGTTCGACCCGATGCTGCCGCAGCGGTGCCAACAGTCGGTGGGCGCGCAGATAGATGAGCGGGAAGAGGCCTGCCAGCACGAGGCGGGGAATCCTGTCGACTGTGCTCATGACGGCGGTGCCGGACCTGCGATCGGCTGCGGGGGCCAGTGGGATCCCGCCGCCGATCCAGGGCCCGTTCTGCACGCAGATGAGCGTGGCCGTCAGATTCTGCGGCGGCTGGTCGTCGCGCGAGATGCGGAATCGTGCCGGGCGGAATGCTGGGAGTTCGCGCAGGAGCGCCACGAGGTAGCGTCCGGTGACGGGCAGCCGTCGGTAGGTGTTGGCGCGTGCGCTGACGAGCGCGTCGAAGCCGATGTTGGCGGAGTTCGCTACCCATACGTGCGACTGGCCTGAGTCCGGAGTCGTGACCGTCATGTGCAGCGCATCTACCGTGCAGCTGCGCAGCGCACCGTCCCGCAGCCCATCGAGCAGCCGGGACAGGCCGCCGACCGGGTCGCCGCGTTCGATCCGGGCGGCGCGGGCGAAATCATTGCCGGTGCCTGCCGGCACGATGCCCAGCGGGATGCCGGTGCCAGCAGTCAGGGCGAAACCGGCGGCCACTGTGCCGTCACCGCCGCAGACGACCACCGCATCGACACCGGTCTCAACCGCCTCGGCCGCGGCATTGAACTGGAGCTGGGCGTCAGCACCGGTCGGCACGAGCAGCTCGAGGTCCGCCGCTGCTGCGGCGAGCGCGGTCGCACACCCGGGGCGCCGGTCAGCGGCCAGAGGATTCAGGAGCACGAGGACGCGCCTTGGCGACCTGATGCGGCCCGCTTCTCGGGCATGTGTCCCAGTCTCCACAGAACAGTCTCCTCGCTAGCCTGATCGTCATCGTCGACGGGCGCACATGTGCCCTCAGACTGCCTCCATGATGCCCCAGTGCTCGACAGCCTGCCGGACAGACTGATCTCGTCGCACCCATCCGGCACGACGGCCGCCGAGCCTTCCACCGCCGACTGAGAGAGCTGTTCAGGCTTCCCACGGATTGATCGTGGAGACACCAGTTCCCTGGAAGTCCTTGACGTTGCGCGTTGCGCACGTTGCGAGATGAGTGCGGCAGATCGCCGCGATCTCCGCGTCAGCCATGCTGATGGGAGATCCCGAAGCTTTACGATTGGCGACGAGCTCTGCGTAATGAGATGCAGCGGCGACGTCGAAGGGCAGCACAGCATTGAGCCGCCGGTATTGGTCCAGGACAGCTTCGACACCCTGTGCAAGCTGCGTCTGACGTCTGCCGCCGGGCAGACGGCGAACACCGACCAACAGCTCGGCAGCCGTGATCGCAGTGATCGCAACCTCACCAGACAGCGATTCGAGCCACGCCACCACACGCGGGTTCGGCAGCGGACGGAACAGCTCCGAGATGACGTTCGTGTCTAAGACGATCACGCGAAGTCCACCGAGCGTGCGCGCTCGTCCCTGCTGGGAACGGGAAGCTCATCAACGCCTCCAGCTTCCCGAGCGGCATGCATCAGTGCCATTCCGATATTCGGTCTGCTGGCCGCCTGCGTCAGAATCTCGCGCACTTCAGCTTCCATCGAGCGCCCGTGCTTCCGCGCCCGCGCAGCCAGGGCGGATTTGACCGATTCCTCGAGTCCTCGCACCACTATCGCAGCCATCACGCATCACCTCCGTTTGATATCACTCATGATATCACCCGTCTGCAGCTGAGAACCAGAGTCAACCAGGCAAGAACCAGAGCCAACGCAGACTCCCGGCCCACGCAGAGAGAACCGCATGGTGTGCTCCTACCGGCCCCTGAAGCGATCGCCGCTGCTGCGCGCGCCTGCTGTGCTTGAATGACCTCATGAGCGACACGCAGGCCCTTGAGACGATCCGCGCCGGCTACACCTTCGACGAACCCGCCATCGACCTCGGCTCCGCCCTCGACGGCGACACCCCCGTCCCCGATGTGCGCGTGCGCATCCCGCTGGCGATGCTCAACCGCCACGGGCTCATCGCAGGTGCCACCGGCACCGGCAAGACCATCACTCTGCAGGTGCTTGCCGAGGCGCTGTCAACAGCCGGCGTTCCCGTCTTCGCAGCCGACCTCAAAGGCGACCTGTCCGGCATGGCGAGCCCCGGTGAGCCGTCCGAGAAGCTCACCGCCCGCACTCAGGCCAACGGCCAGGACTGGCAGCCCGAAGCCTCTCCGGTGACCTTCTACTCCCTCGGCGGAGAGGGCACCGGCATCCCGATGCGTGCGAGCGTCAGCTCCTTCGGCCCGCTGCTGCTGTCGAAGGTCCTGGGCCTGAACGACACCCAGGAATCCGTCCTCGGCCTCATCTTCCACTACGCCGATTCCGCAGGCCTGGCACTGCTCGACCTCTCCGACCTCAAGGCGGTGCTGTCCTTCCTCACCTCCCCGGAGGGCAAGACCGACCTGAAGGACATCGGCGGAGTCTCCACCGCCTCGGCTGGGGTGATCCTGCGCGCGATCGCGAACCTGGAGATCCAGGGTGCCGACGCGTTCTTCGGCGAACCCGAATACGACATCTCCGACCTGCTGCGCACCCAGGGCGCTGCCGGCACGATCTCGATGCTCGAGCTGCCGGCCGTGCAGAACCGCCCTGCCTTATTCTCGACCTTCCTCATGTGGCTGCTCGCCGAACTGTTCGAGACCCTGCCTGAGGTCGGCGACCCCGAGAAGCCGAAACTCGTGTTCTTCTTCGACGAAGCCCACCTGCTGTTCACCGATGCGTCGAAGGCGTTCCTCGACTCGGTCGCCCAGACGGTGCGCCTCATCCGTTCGAAGGGTGTGGGCGTCTTCTTCGTCACCCAGCAGCCCACCGACGTTCCCGAGGCGGTGCTCGCCCAGCTCGGTTCGCGCATCCAGCATCAGCTGCGCGCCCACACGCCCAAGGAGGCCAAGGCGCTCAAGGAGACCGTCTCGACGTTCCCGACGACCGACTACGACCTCGGTGAGCTGCTCACCACGCTGGGCACCGGCGAGGCGATCGTGACCGTCATGGATCCTGATGGGGCACCGACACCGGTCGCTGCGACGAAGATCTTCGCCCCGCGCTCGAAGATGGGTCCCAGCGACCCGGCCCTGATGGAACAGCTCGTCACCGATTCTCCCCTGAAGGCGACCTACGGTGAGCGCATCGACAGGGAATCAGCCCGCGAGATCCTCACCCAGCGCCTCGAAGCCGGTGCTGCCGCCGCCGAGGCGGAGGGCGCCCCAGACTCGGCCCTCACCTCGGGTTCGGAACCGGTTCCAGAGCAAGGTGAGGCCCGGATCCCGCTGCCGGACACCTCGGGGTCGGGCAGAACCAGCCGCAGCCGGTCGACCAAGCAGGGCAGACAGGATCAGACGATGCTCGAGCAGGTGGTGAATTCCCGCGAGTTCCGGCAGTTCACCCGCACCGCTGCCCGCGAGATCGCCCGCGGGATCTTCGGCACCGGCCGGCGCCGTCGGCGCTGAGGCGCAACAGCCGAGATCAATCGCGCAGCTCCAGCGAGGCCAAGGACGTCGAGTCGATGCACGCCCATGCCAAGAGTCTCGTCGAGCCTGATGTCGCGTTCACCGGCAAGTTCCACGAACCGGCGGGCCACTGGCTGCTCATGCACGATCCCGAAGACAACGAGTTCTGCATGGTGTGAACCACCTCGGTAGCGGTGACCGACGTTGCGTGCCTGGCTGCGCGCCGGATGGACCGGTGCGCTTCGGGGGTCGGGAATGCTCTACGGTTGAGCTATGCTCCGACGACTCGCCGCCCGCGCCTTCTGGCGCTTCAGCCGCTGGACGCTGCGCACCCAGCCGGCACCGACTCAGCCGACGATCCTCATCGGCGCACCGCACACCTCGAACTGGGACTTCATACTCATGCTCTGCATCGCCTGGAAGCTGGGCATCGATGTGCGCTGGATGGGAAAGAAGAGCCTGTTCCGCTCCTGGCGCGGGCCGTTCATGCGCGCCACCGGCGGCATCCCGGTCGACCGCGACAATCCCAGCCGCGTTGTCGCTGAGGTCGTCGAGGCTGCCCGCGCTGGGGAGATCTTCGGGCTCGTCATCACCCCGGACGGCACTCGCAGCGGGCACACTCACTGGAAGTCTGGGTTCTACCGCATCGCTCGCGAGACCGGCATGCCGGTGACCCTGGGCTACGTCGATTCGGCGACGCACACGACCGGGCTCGGCCCGACCCTGGAGATGACCGGTGATGTCGCCGCCGATATGGATCGGATCCGGGCCTTCTACGCGGATAAGACCGGCATCCGCCCGCACCGGCAGGTGACACCGCGGCTGCGCGATGAGTCCGGCGGGCAGCTCGGTGGGCGCACGGTCGCCTGACCCCGGATCCGAGAAAGTTCTCGACACCGGCGCCGAGCTGGTCCACCCGCTGTGATCAGATGAGTGTGGCGTGCGCCGTTACTTCTGGCGTGACTCCTCGGGACGTGTCGTCAACGCGGGCACTCACATCTGAGGTTCGATGACGATCGCCCAGCGGACCGACGCTGGAGGCGGTGACCGACGGCGTTCTCATGGGCAGTCTGGACCGCCGGGGTTCTTGGTGCAGTCCTCGTCGACGAGGTAGCGCACGTACCGGTAGATCTCGACTGGCACCGGTGTCGAGGCGATCTCAGCGGTACCGGGGATGTCCTCCCATGCTCCGCCGTCGACACGGAACTGACCGACGTAACTGGTCGTCAGATTGATCGTGTACTCACCGCTTTCCGTGTAGGAATGGCTGATATCGGCGTCGTGTGCGTATCTGGGCTTGCGGCCGGCTGAGGTCGTGGTGGTTGTGTTGCCGTCACCGAAGTTCCATTTGTATTGCGCTGGCGTCACCCGGATCTCGACCGTGTATCCGGCGAGCTCCATCGTCTCTGTCCGCGAGGAATTGTTGCCGGCCCATACGGCTACAGGCTTGTTCACCACACCCCACCCTTCGGGCATGACGAAGATGTCAGACGGTGGGATCGAGGTCTCCCCGACGTCTTCCCATGTCACATCCGGTGGAGGCTCCACATAGAAGTCTGTGTCAGGCGGGCTGTTGCTGTCACGATCCGGCGCCGGCGGCCGCCGGCGCTCACACTGCCTGGCCCGGCTCCCCGGGTCGCCCTCAAGCAACTGGCAGGCCCGAGGCCCGGAATCAGCGTTGTTGTCCCGGCGATCACGATCGGAATTGTCGCCGTTGCGGTTGCCGCCGCCCCGGCCCGAACCGTCGCGGTCCTTCTTCGGTGGCGTCCGTTCGCGTTTTGGTCCCTCGTTCCTATTTTTACATTTTGTCCGGATGTTCTCGCGGAAAAGCTCCGACTCACAGGAGGCTGCGAGCCCCGGGGATGCTAAGAAGGGCATGGGGACCAGGCCTGTCAAAAGGAGCGAAACAACCGCCAGAACGTAGACAGGCACCGCACGCGCTATTAGCCGCATGATTCGTCCGTAAACTCGACCGAATCCAGCTTCCAAGCGGAACCAGAGTTCTGAAACTCATAAAAAACGACTATCGGCTCTAGCTCCGGCGCTGCTACTGACTTGCCGCTTGCATCTACGACATCGATCTGACTGTAGTCCACACATGATTCGAATTGGATTGAGCCTGTCGCCTCCTCGGAAATTTCCACCCGATCGAGGTGGTGAGATCTGTGCACAATATCTCCGACCTGCTTCTCACCGTTCTCAGCCATCTCGGCGTATCCCGCCGAGTGTTTTTCGTAGAGTTCTCCATCCGTGAACTGAAGAGCGCGATCCGGATCGGATCCAGAGTCTGCCGCTACCCGGTTGTAGGCGTCGAGGAACTCCACCAGCACGTCGTAAGCCTCATCCGCCGCCTTCTTCTCATCCGGCGTTAGGTTCAACTCTGTCTCGTACGGAGGCTCGGTGAGCTCAGGGCTCGGCTCTGCATCGGCGGTGGATGAAGCAAACGAGGGAGTCGGTTCCTCTTCCTGGGCCCCGGCGCAGCCACTAGCAACCAGCACCAGCGCACTCAGCGACGCACCCATCACTACGCCTCGTCCTGTGAACCGCATCCTGTCGACTCCTCTTCGGGTTAAACCAAAACTAGGTCACTCATACCTGCGAAGGAATAGCCGAAACGGAACTGTGGACAAGGACCAGTCAGAGCCGCGCCGTCCCGCAGACCCTGACTAATACTTCAGAACAGAAGGCACGTATCACCATCCGCATGTGACGTTCATCACGGTAGCAAAATGTTCGGCGACGTGGAACCAGAGGCACGAGTACCCAACGGCACCATCGACCAACCCTCCGGGACTGAAACTCGCTCGTGACACTGCGGTGCCGTACATGCACCACTCACACGGCCACCGTGCCAAACGGAACGTGGATCCACCCCTCTGTCAGGGCATCTTTCTGCTCCGCTGCTGTCGGCACGCGCGTGCGCCCGTCTGCCGCCTCGACGGCCACCAAAGCAGAGATGACCGCATCGAGAGCGTCATCCGAGGACACACAGACCGAATCGTATCCGTTCCAGTCAACTGCGCACCGCCCGTTCAGCCTCGCCACGATATCCTCCCGCAACCGCACGTCCCGCTTGTAGCCGCGAAACGGAAGCTGCCACACCTTCAACGCTGCCGCCGGGTACACCTCACACACCCGCCCAGCGCCATCGCGCTGGCAATCCATGCCGCGATCGCACAGGCGCGCCTCGACTGCGGCCCAGCGCAGCGCCGGGTAAGCAATCCGATCGGCGGCCACGCTCAAGGGCGTGAGACCGCACCACTGGTGCACCAGCTGATCCGTCCGACGCAGCACCATCCCCCGGCGCCACCGCACATCTGCTGCCATAGGCGCCGCGTGCTGCTGCAGTGCATGATCTGCGAGGAATTCAACGAACCCCGCCGGCCAGCCGAAGGGCACATCAATGCCGGCCTTCGAGACCCCACTGAGCATCTCGATAAGCTCCTCATCATCGAGCCCGGAGCCGGCGTCTTCCACGACGACCCGGCTCTGAGGTGTGCGCTGCAGTCGGGCGAATCCGGTCCTGCCCGATTCGGCAGCGAGATCGACACCGGCGAAGACTGCAACTTCCCACGGCTCCGTCACGACGCCTCACACCTCCCACCGCACCTCGTCAGGATCCTTGTCATCGCGCCAGCCGCGCCAGGCGGCCTGCCGGACCCGGCCCTGCCGTGTCCGCCCGGCCAGCGTCACCTCGGCGACGAGCGTCGGCCTCACCCACCATGCATCAGCCTGGTCTTCGGTCGGCACATCGTCGACCGGCGGGGTCTTGCGCTCAAGTTTCCGCAGTTTTGCCTCGATCTCAGCCAGCTGCCGGTCGGTGAATCCTGTGCCGACCCGGCCGGCGTAGCGCAGCTCGCCGTCACCATCGGGCACGGCGACAAGCAGCGAACCGATCCCACCAGCCCTGGCACCCTTCCCGTCGCGGGCGCCGATGACAATGACCTCCTGATGCAGCTGCGTCTTGAGCTTGATCCACGCTGAGCCGCGCTGACCGGTCAGGTAGACCGAATCGGCGCGCTTGGCGACGACCCCTTCGAGCCCGAGCGCCCGGCTGGCCCTGATCGCCGCCTCCAGCGACCCCTCGTGCGCCGGCGGCACGGTGACGTACTCGCCTTCGTCGAGCACCTCGGTGAGGATCTTCCGACGCTCCCGGTAGGGCTCGCGGATGAGCGAGCGGCCGTTGTGGGTGAGGATGTCGAAGACCATGTAGCGCAGCTCGGCGTCATCGGGCACGTCGTCGCCGCTGAGCATCGCCTGCAGCAGACTGAAGTCCGGTCGCCCTTCCGCGTCGAGCGCCACGAGCTCCCCGTCGAGGATCCCGGTGCCCTCCAGCAGCTCTGCGAGCTCACCTGCCTGCGGGAACTGTGTGCTCATGTCCTTGCCGTTGCGGCTGGCGAGCACCACTCCCCTGGTGCCGACGCCTGCGAGCATCCGATAGCCGTCCCATTTCATCTCCGCGACCCACGTCTCGCCGTCACCCTTCCCGAGGCGGATGTCGGCCTCCGAGCCGGTGCGGGCGAGCATCGGGGCGGGGATGTCGCTGAGCGCAGGAACGTCGCCGGGGTCCTGGCCACCTGCAGAAGGAGACCCCTTCTCACCGCGCTCCCCCGCCTCGGGCGCGGGACCGTTCCCGTCGCCGGGCTGGTCCTTCATCAGCTGCAGCAGCCACGTGTTCTTCCCGTTCATCCCCTTCGTGCGGATGAGCGCGAACCGGCGCGGCACACCTTTGAGCCCGCCGTCCTTGCGGCCGTGCAGCACGGCGATGATCTCCTTGTCATCGCGCCACTTCTCGCGCTCATAGGTCCCGGCATCCCAGATGGAGACCTCTCCGGCGCCGTACTCGCCCTTGGCGATCGTGCCCTCAAAGCTGCCGTATTCAAGCGGGTGATCCTCAGTCTGGACGGCCAGCCGGTTGACGTTGTGCTTCAGCGGCACGCCCTTGGGCACCGCCCAACTGACGAGCACTCCGGCGTGCTCCAGCCGGAAGTCCCAGTGCAGGCTGCTAGCGTGGTGCTCCTGGACGACGAAGCTCAGGTCATCCGTTCCCGAGGTGTCGGCTGGTTTGTGTGCGGGGACCGGCTCGCTGGTCTTGGCGGCGTCGCGCATCGACCGGTAGGTCTCCAGGCGGTCAGCACCGAGGTTCGCAATTGGGTCAAGCCCCTCTTCGACGCGAGCGATGACGTCGTCGAACTCCAACTGAGCAAGCTCTGGATCGCCCAGTTCCCCCCAGGTGCGCGGCGCGGCGACGGTAGGGCGCAGACGGCCGCGCAGCGAGTAGGGGCTCACGGTGGTCTTCGAGGCGCTGTTCTGACTCCAGTCGAGGAAGACCTTGCCGGTCCGGTCGGACTTCTTCATCGTCGAGACGACCTCATCGGGGTGGTCGGCTTCGAGTGCGCGGGCGAGTTCGTGGGCGACGTCGGAGATCTGCTCGGAGTTGTGCCGACCGTCGAGAGCGGCGTAGAGGTGGATGCCCTTCGAACCGGACGTCACCGGGTAGGTCGGCATCCCCATGTCCTCGAGGATCTCCCTGCACCAGGTGGCGACGGTGGCGCAGTCGGTGAGGTCGGTGCCCGGGCCGGGGTCGAGGTCGAGGACGAGGCGGTCGGGGTTGCGCGGCTGACCGTTGCGGCCGAAGCGCCACTGCGGGGTGTGCAGCTCGAGGGCTGCGACCTGGCCGAACCAGGCGAGCACGGCCGGTTCCTCGGCCAGCGGATAGGTGTTGGTGCCGCTCTTGTGCTTGATCGTGCCGGTGGGGATCCAATCCGGGGCCGAGTCCTCCAGGTCCTTGCGGAAGAAGGCATCCCCCGCCTCGGCGGCGGTGCCGACCCCGTCAACCCAGCGCTTGCGGGTAACCGGACGGCCGGTGACCTGTGGGATGAGGACGTCGGCGACCGAGAGGTAGTAGCGGATGACATCGGCCTTCGTGGTGCCGGTCTCCGGGTAGAGGACCTTATCGAGATTGGAGACGGTGAGCGTGCGGTCTCCGACCTGGAACTTCTTGCGAGCTGGCGCCATCGTGGTCCCTTTCTGCGTAGAATTCATGCTATGCGAGCGATATGGACCGGCGCCATCACCTTCGGGCTCGTGAACGTTCCCGTCAAGGCGTACAGCGCCACGGAGAATCACGATGTGTCCTTCCACCAGGTCCACGATGCCGATGGCGGGCGGATCCGCTATGAGCGTCGCTGCGAGGTCTGCGGTGAGAAGGTCGAGTACAAGGAGATCGACAAGGCCTACGAGTCCGATGACGATACCGTTATCGTCACTGATGAGGACTTCGAGGCACTGCCGGAGAGCGAGAATGACGAGATCGAGGTCGTGCAGTTCGTGCCGGCCGATCAGATCGATCCGATCATGCTCGACCGCACGTACTACCTGGAGCCTGCAGCGAAGTCGCCGAAGTCGTATCTGCTGCTGCGTCATGCACTTGAGGACAGCGACCGGACCGCGGTGGTGACGTATTCGCTGCGGCAGAAGACCCGGCTGGGTGTGCTGCGGGTGCGCGGGAAGGTGCTCGTGCTGCAGGGCATGCTGTGGGCCGATGAGGTGCGCAGTGTTGACTTCAAGGGTGTGAAGTCGAAGGCGAAGATCAGCAGCAAGGAGAAGGAGCTCGCCGGTGCGCTGGTCGAGCAGTTCGCCTCGGACTTCACCCCCGAGGAGTTCGAGGACGACTACCAGGTCGAGTTGCGCAAGCTCATCGACGCCAAGCTCGAAGCCGGTGACACGCTCGACACCGAGGCGACCTTCGGTGAGCAGCCGGAGGAGGCGTCCGATGACGCTGATGACGCCGATGTCGTCGACCTCATGGAAGCGCTGAAGTCCTCGCTGGATCGCAAGCGCAGCCGGACGAAGAAGAGTTCGTCGTCTGGCGGGGAGTCGTCTGGTGGGAAGTCGTCAGGCTCGGGGAAGAAGGCCTCGTCGTCGAGCGGGAAATCGGGCTCCGGATCGAAGTCAGGATCGTCGTCTAAGAAGACGTCGAAGAGCAAGAAGTCGTCGTCTTCGAAGTCGAAGTCTTCGTCGAAGTCCTCAAAGAGCGCCTGAGGCCGGTTCCGCGGTCAGCGGTTTGACCATGATGAGGCACGGTGTGCCCGCACCCCAGAAGTCCGTCTCCTCCAGTGGGAGGAAGCCGAGGCGCTGGTAGAAGTGACGTGTGCGGGCGTAGCCGGGGGCCGGGTGTGACGCGCCGAGAGTCTTCACCTCCAGCAGACTGACGCCGCGGGTCCAGGCGTCTGCCTCAAGCGCCTCGATCATGGCGGTGCCCACACCGGTACCGTGAACCGCGCGGTCGACGACGGTCAGATGGATCTCTGCCACGTGCGGAAAATGCCGATCGACCAGTGTGACGCCGACGACGGCACTGCTGGAATCGCGCACCGTCCACGTCTCCTTCTGCCTTGCGGCCTCGATGTACTCGGCGTTCGCGTCGGGCTGTCCGAACCACTCGGGAACATAGGCGAGCAGCCGCGCCACGTCGTCAGGCACAGGGTCGTCGAGGCATGCTTTCCATGTGGTGTCGTTCAAGATATCTTTCTCCTGATTCGTTCGTCGCGGGGAGGACCCACGATGCAGACGCGAAACTCCACCGTGCTCGGCGCTCTCCCCTGCCATGGATTTCATGGCCACCACTGCCCAGCGAGCGCACCGTTCATCACCGCGCAGGCTCGGCGGATCTAGGATTCCGGGGCAACGTAGTGCAAGAACATCGTGCCATCCGAGAACAGACGGTGCTCAGCCAACCTCAGCGGGGTGCGGAATCCCTGCGGAAGCGCTCTCAGTCCTCCGCCCAGGGTCTGCGGGAATATGAAGAATCTGTAGTGATCGACCATTCCTGCTCGGATCGCTTCGGCCGCCGTCGTCGGGCCGAAGATCTCAACCTCCCCCGGTGCATCGGCAACGATCTCCCTGAGCGCCGACAAGTTGAGTTCAGGAACGAGTTGGGCTGTAGTCGGCGTCAGCTCGCTTTCGCGCAGCGTCGATGACGCGACGACGACGCGCAGAGCCTGCCACCGCCTCGCGAATTCCTCCTCATCCGGACCCCAGGAGCCGTCTGACGGGTCCTGCTCCCAGTACTTCATCAGCTCGTACGTGCGCCGTCCCAAGACCTCGGTTGAGACTGCTGCCATGCGCTCGACGGGGAACCTGAAGACTTCAGGACTCGGTTCCGACCACTGAAAATCGCCGTCGCTGTCGTTGACGAAACCGTCGAGTGAGATGGTTGCGGTGTAACACAGTGTTCCCATGGCGATCCCGCCTCTCCGACAGCTGCGTTATGCACCTGCTCGGGAATGACGTTACGCCCACGAGCGCAGAGTTCGCACGTCTCTTCTGGATCGGATGTGTGGATGGCACTGACCCAGCAGCCGACAATTGTGCAGAACTCAGCCACCGCCTCGGCGTCGTGCACTAGTGTTCACGTCAACAGCTCCGATGCCAGGAGGACGCACATGACTGCTCGAACCGAGGCCGCAATCGGCACAACCTCGCAAACGACCTGCGCGATCGCTGGCGCGGGACCTGCTGGCCTGGTGCTGGGGCTTCTGCTCGCTCGCGTCGGCGTCGAGGTCACGGTGCTGGAGAAGCATGCCGACTTCCTCCGGGACTTTCGCGGCGACACCGTCCATCCCACCACCATGGCGCTGCTCGAGGATCTCGGGCTCTTCGAGCGCTTCAATGCACTGCCGCAATCGCACATCACGCATGTGACGCTGCCGGGAGGCGACGGCCGCGGCGTGACCGTGGCCGACTTCCGTCGGCTTCGTCTTCGGCACCCGTATATCGCCATGGTCCCGCAGTGGGATCTCCTCAACCTGCTCGCCGAGGCCGCAGCCGAGGAACCGTCATTCACGCTGCTGACCGAGCACGAGGTGACAGGCGTCGTCCATGACGGAGGCAGAGTCATCGGGGTTGAGTATTCCACGCCGAGTGGGAGCGGTCGGCTGCTTGCCGATCTGGCTGTGGCCTGTGACGGCCGCTGGTCCGCTGTCAGGCGGGCCCTCGATCTGCCAGTCACAGAAATACCGGTTGGCTTCGATGTGTGGTGGTTCAAGGTGCCGACCACCTCTGACGTCGGGGAGTCGCTTCTTCCTCGCGCGAAGAACGGTCGAGTCGCCATAGCGATACCGCGTCGGGGCTATCTGCAAGTCGCCCTCATCGGTCCGAAGGGAACTGATCACGCGGTTCGGTCGACGGACATCGAGACGTTTCGGACCGAGATCGCTGACCTGATACCCGATATCGCAGCAGACGTATTCGAAATCCCTTCGATGGATGACGTCAAGCATCTCGATGTGCGCGTTGACCGATTGCGGCGTTGGCACCGACTCGGAGTGCTGTGCATCGGTGATGCCGCACACGCCATGTCACCGGTCGGTGGTGTCGGGATCAACCTCGCGGTGCAGGACGCTGTTGCTGCCGCTCGCGTTCTGGCGGCTCCGCTGGCTTCGGGAGCGTTGAAGGCAACCTGCTCAGAACGGCTGCTGGCTCGCGTTCATCGTCGGCGGGTGGTTCCGACGGTCGCCATTCAGGGACTTCAGCGCATCATGCATGCGCGCATCATCATGCCGGCGCTGGCAGGTATGAACTTCCAACCTCCGGCGTCGCTCGCCTGCCTCCTCCGACGGTTGCCTTTCCTCAGCTCCATTCCGGCATTAGTCATCGGCGTCGGGCCACGGCCGGAAAGAGCTCCGCAATGGGCGCGCCGGGCACCTCGTGTCCGAAAGGCACGGGCGATGAGCGTCAAGCGCTGAGCTCCCGGTGGGCGATAGGTTCATCACCGCCCACCAGGAGCCCATACGGCACGTGCTACTCAGCCTACGAGATCAGGTCGAGCCCAGCCTCACCGTAGTTGTTCGCCACCCACGCGCGGAAGGCGGCATTCATCTCGGCACTGCGGACGACCTCGGCGCCTTCAACTGGGACCGGCACGATCGTCGGAGTTCCCGCCTTCTGCCACGGATCGCTCACGAGCTCACCGTAGTGATTGGCCTTCTTGTTCAGCGGCTTCCAGTACTCATAGGTCACGTCCTCACCGGGGCGCGGCTTGCCCTGTGCGACGGAGATGTCCTTCTTAGGCAGCTTGCCCTTCATGTAGAAGTTGACGACCTTCCGATCGACTTCTTCGGTACCGTACGGGAAGATGCCGTGAGCACCCTCGTTGTCGACGGCGATGAAGCGAGTGTTCGGCAGACCGACACCGGTGGCGCGGCCGTGCTCCCACACCGTGTTCGCGTCCAGCTCAGCCTGGATGACGATGGTCTGCGGGTAGGTCTCGGGGTCAGCCTTGGCCATCTTGGTCTGGGTCTTCCAGTTCAGGCACTGGACTGCCGGCAGGAAGTAGGGGTTCTTCTCTCCGATCTCCTTCTTCACCTTCTCAGTCCACTTCTTCCAGTACTCTTCGCCCTGGGTGTACTGACCGTCGTTGCAGCGAACCATGTACGACATGTCCGTCAGAGTCTTCTTCTTGTCCACCGAGTCCTGCTGACTCGCCAACGACTTCAGCTTCCTCAGGTCATCAAGCTGCTCGCCGGCGGTCTCGCTGACGATGGAAGACGATGCCTTCTCCTCTTCCTTGAGGAAGCTCTCCTGCTCTTTCTCGGAGGCATCTGCCGCAGGCGGAGCCTCTTCTTCGTTCGTGGATTCTTCAGTCACGCCCTCCTTGCTGGTCAGGCGCTTGTAGTACGGTTCATTCCACAGTTCGCGCTTGCGCTCGAAAGCCCAGGGCTCGAATTCCTTGTCATGCTGGTAGGTCGCCTGGGTGGTATCCAGCGCGGAGTCCAGGGTCATGAGTCCGGCTTTCGAGTGGAAGACGTTCGAGTACCAGGTACCCATCCAGGTGCCGTATGAGTAGCCGAAGAAGTTCAGCTTCTCCTCCCCGAGCAGGTGACGGACGAAGTCCATGTCGTAGGTGGTCTGCTCTGTCGAGATCGTCTTGACGTCAGGATCACCTGCGCAGTCACGGCCGATGGCCTTGACCTCCGCGAACGGGCTCTTGTCGTTGGGGTCGACCGAGTACTCACAGGTTGCCCGGCTCTCTCTGTCGATACCGCGCGGGTTGAACCCGACGAAGTTGTAATACGGGTTGAGATCAGGAAGGGCTTTCGCCAGGTGATTGGCCATCCACAGGCCCTCGCCACCAGGGCCGCCGGGATTGCCCATGATGATGCCCTTGTAGCGGCTGTCCTTCGTATCGTTGAGCTTGTTGTAGGAGACCTCGAACTTCCAGGTCTTGCCGTTCTCCGGGTCCTTCCAATCCCTCGGGACTTCCACCATCGCGCACTCAGTTGTGGCCGACTTCTCTGACGACCCATCGGAGCATTCTCCCCAAGTCAGCTTCTGCTCGGAGAGTTTGCCGGCGAGCTTGGCGACGTCCGGTACGTCAGTTGCTGCTTGCGCCGGAGCTGGCGATGTTAGCGGTGAGAGGCCACCAGCGGCGATGCAGGCGACAGCAGCGGCTGCAACCATGCCAATGCGCCGGGTGGCGTTACGAACAGTAGTCACGTGATCCTCTTTCGGATATCCGTCATTCGATGAACGCGGACCGGGATATGCACCGGTTACCCGAGTCGCTGAGCGTCCTTGCTCCTCACGGCGACCGCCCGATCCTGTGAACCACCTGGCAGGCAGGTGAATCCTGCCTCAAACGTATCGACATACGAACGCATTAGATATTGCACTAACGTCCAGGCAGGAACTACTCCAGAAGTCGTATATAAGCGAGGGAATATCAATTACGGTGAAAGGGGTGCTTCTGCTTTCCGCTCGACCGCAATTACAGAACTCCCTGCGGATGAGTTCTCTGCACAAGTCGTCGGCAACCGTACAGCTGCGTCTCTCGGCGTCTGGACCTTACAGCGCCGAGACGCACAACTGCTCCCACCTCTTACCGTCATCCCAACGCGTCAGTGTGTGGCGAAGGCCGCGATTGCGCGGCGCGCGGGACAACGCGTGCCGGCAGCAACGGTAGGCGACAGACCGCCGGGATCACCCTGCCCAGATCATGCTCAGCCCCGAGCTGCCGTCCGTCGCAAGTCCACGGCGATTACCGGGAGGTCACTGATAGCATTCCAGCAGTCCCGCTTCCAGGAGAGATGAATGAAGAAGGCAATTGCAGTTGTTCTGCTGTATATCGCGGTGATGGGTGTCGGCTTGTTCTATGTCAAGTCAAGCACCGGCGTAAAGTACTCGGACCCCGGATTCATCCAGCATTTCTTCTGGATCCTCGTCGGCCTTGCCGGCGCCATGATCATTTACTGCCTGATCTTCCGCAAAGACGTCGCGATCCCGTTCAACCGCGAACGCCGCTGGGGCATGTACCTGATCGTCATGGTGCCGCTTGTCCTCGCGTTCATCGTCGCGCTGTTCGTCGTGCCCCTGACCAAAGGCCTGCTCATCGTCTTCGCCGGCACACTGCTTGTCGGCATTGGCGAGGAGCTCGCGTTCCGCCAGGTGCTCTTCGGCGCACTGCTCAAACGCAATGCCGCTCAGGGCAAGACGGTCGTCAGCGCAATCCTCATCTCGGCTCTCGTCTTCTCGGCCCTGCATGCTGTCAACGTACTCGGCGGGCAAACGGTGTCCCAGGTTGCGATCCAGCTGGTTCTGACGTTCTTCGCCGGCATCCTCTTCGCTGGTCTGTTCCTGCAGACGAAGAGCATCGTGACGCTAATCCTCTTCCACTGGCTGTGGGACGCGCTGACGTTCATGTCGCCTGAGAAGAAGATCCCCGCCATGGTCGCGGTCATGCCCATTCTGCTGGTGTCGCAGATCATCATCGGCTTCGTCCTGCTGTGGAAGCACCGGAACACCAAAGCAGGCGACGTGCTCGACGACGCCGCATTGACACACCGGCACTAGGCTGCTGGCTTTTCGCACCCTCCAACCGGGGGAGGCTTCACTTCACCCAGTTCCTCCTCCCCGCACAGAGGGAATGTCAGGAATACTCATCCAATGGAACTCACTGGAACGAGAAGGTCGACGCCGACGCTGTCCGCATGACGCATAACGACGACGGTGTTACGCGTTAGCCGCGCATCCATGAGAGCACTACGTCCGGCCCGGTCGTTCGCTGCAAGAACTCGGCTTCTCATCCGTCGGGCCGTCGACGCCGGTACGCCTCGCTGGCCGCAGAATCGACACCGGGACGATCAGCGCAGCAGTCTGAGGCTCAGTCGCCTTCGACCCCGCCCGCGGGCGCGGTGGCGGGACTGAATTTCCGTCAGGGAAGATCGACCACCGTGGGCCCTGCGTCCGGGCTTTCGCTGCGACCGCGCACGGCCTTCACCGTCGAGACAACGGTGCCGACCAGCGTCGTGCCGCCCCAGTATTCCGCAGTGTCGCCGTGCACCTTGATGAGGACGTTGTCCGGATTCTCCGGCCCGCCGTCCATGAACGCGTCGACGCCCTTGCTCCAGAGTTCGGTGATGAGTTCGCGGTCGTCGACGACGGTGGCAGTTCCCGATAGTGATACCCACGCCTTGGTCGATGCGTAGGCGACGTTGACGTTCGGATTGGCGGTGATGTCTCGGACGACCGCGCTCGAGGCGCGCACGAAGAACAGCACGTCGCCGTCCTCTTCATGGACCTGGGTGGACAGCGGGCGGCTTGTCAGCCGACCAGCAGGCGACGCGGCATCGACGGTGGTGAGCATCGCGATGTCCATGCCCGACATGATCTTGTACACCTTGTCGACCTCGGCCGGGTCGGTGGAAACGCTGACTGCATCGTCACGGCGGCTGGTGGGGTGATCGCTCATGTCGTCCTCGCTTTCACATCTCCCGTGACGATCACGGGGATGCGCACCAGTCTACGGCAGAAAGATCAAGGCGCCTTGCTCCCGGCAGAGGATGTTGTAGGGCTTGGATGAAGGCGCCCCTCCTCTGATGGAGAACGCGCTGCTGCACGCTGACGGCAATTGCCAGTGCACCAACCGCAGTGATCGGATGCAACAGCGGTCGGGCTCGTCACCGCGACTGCGACTGCTCAAGCTCCGGGTCGGGAGGAGGACTGCCCGCCACCGGCGGATATGGCATTCGTAGAGTCCAGTCCAAGCGCAAGGTGGTCGTGGTCGCGGGCGCGCCAATCAGGCGCGAATTCGTGACGGGGAGCCGGCGCGTGGTGGCCCCACGCGACCGACCGGATCAAGCTCTTAGGCTTTGAGCACGTAGCGTAGGATCTCGACGACCTGATCGGTCGTCCGGCACCACGCTTGAGCTGCGGCGTCGACTTCCTTGAGCGGGTGGACGATCTTCTCATCGTGGAGCGTGACGTAGGGCTTGCCCAGCGCTGCGCAGTAGCCGGCGTCGAAGGCGGCGTTCCACTGCTTGTACTGGTCTCCGAAGCGCACGACGACCATGTCGCTCTGCTCGATGAGCGTTCGGGTGCGGATCGAATTCACCTTCGAAGACTGGTGGTCCCGCCAGAACTGGCTCGGGGTCTCGCCCAGGTGATCACCGGCTGCGTCGCTGGCCGGGTGGTCGGTCACCGGTGCGGTGAACACGACATCCAGTCCAGCGGCTTCAGCGCCTCGCTGGATCTCGTCGCGCCAATCCGTGTGGATCTCGCCGGACAGGTAAACGTTGAAACTCATGGCGTGGTGCTCCTCTGCATCGCTGCGAATCCTCGGATCTCTGCTCCCTTCAGCCTATGCGAGACCCTGCACAGATCAAGCCGGGCAGAAATCGAGGCTGAGACCACACGAGTCGACTCATCGATCTGCAGACGCCGGATGCTGTCAAGTCGTCAAGCGCGACCATCTCGACCTCTACCCTGTCTTCGGCGCGTCGGGCTTACTGCAGCGTCCAGGATGAAAGCGTGAGCACCTCCGCCGCCGATTACGTTGCCAACTCCGATCAGGCCCGAGTCACCGGAGGCCTGCCGTCACCCATGTTAAGCGTGCCGTTCGAGACGCGCTGACCAAAGGGGCACCGAAGCCGAAGCGGAGTCGAGTGACACAGCTCCGACAGCGCCGCATCAAGAATCATCGGTGAGATCCGAAACTGCCGCGACACGTTGACGCGACCTGAAGCCGCGTGATGTCGGCGATCGTGTCGTGCAATGCACGCCGCCCGACCCGCAGCGCGTAATTCGACTGCAGGTTCATCCAGAATTCCTCGGGTGTCCCGAAATACTGCGCCAGGCGGATTCCGGTGTCAGCGGTGATCGCCCTACGATGCACGATTTCATTGTTCCGCCGCGGCGGAACACCGATGGACACTGCGAGCTTGTTCTGCGTGATCGCGAAGCCCTGGATGAAGTCCTCCATCAGGACTTCTCCCGGATGGATCAGCTGAATCAGCTCGGTCTCAGTGGTAGTCGACGAGTTCGACATCTTCTACACCTCCATCTCGCCAGACCAAGCAGAGACGCCATTGGACGGTCACTCGGATACTGTGCTGACCACGATCGCCGACGAGTCGCTCGAAGCGGTTCTCAGGCGGGATCCGAAGGTCCTCGACGTCCTTTGCTGCGTAAATCAGCTCCAGCTTCCGCAGAGTCGCCCGCTGCACCGTTCGATCGACGCGCTTGACGTACTGCTCACGCCAGATTCGCTCAGTGTCTTGGTTCCCGAACGATCTGATCACGATCCCAGTGCATGACGGAAAGCGATATTGACGCTATTCGTTAAACCTAAGCTCCACCGCTTTCCATAGCCGAACAACTTCTGAACGCGACAGACGGCAGAAGATCAAGACCAAGCCGTCAGTCATCACTCGGCCGGATACCATCGGTCAGCCCGGCCCGATCGACGGGCCTACGCCAGACGAGCACTGCGACAGCGGCAGCGAGAATGAGCGCGGTAAGCGCGAAGGGCACAGAGGTTAGTGAATCGATGAGCACAAGAACGCCCGACAGCGGCAAGGCGACGTTGACGATCCGGTCGGCCTGCGGCCGAATCGCGAGCGCCCAGATACCGAGGACGAAGACCGCGAGCGGGATTGTGTACGCGAAGGACGCCCAAGGCTGGTGCAGCTCGCTGTGTCCGGTCAGGACGTCAATCTCGACCTCGATCCCCACAGAGAACGCTCCAGCCGCAGCGAAGACGAAGTAGTGCCCATAACCGTAGGCCAGGGATCTGCCGAACGAGCTGATCGCATGGTGGTGCGGCGGCCAGAAATAGATCCACCACAGCGCTGCGGTCGCAATCAACGCAAGCGAGGCGACCCCGATCAGCGAACTGAGGTCCTCCCTGTCGTGCAGGGCCCGGATGATCGCATTCGCGGAGCTGAGCAGGCTCTCGCCGAGGACTATCAGGGTGAACAGGCCGTAGCGCTCGGTGATGTGGTGCGGATGCGAGGGCGTCGTTCCAGTCCGCTCAGCGACGATCGGCACCGCGAGCTCGGCGGCGACGAGCGCCACGAGCGCGGCGAGGAACATCGATCCTGACAGTAGCAGCGAGGCCAGCCACAGGGCCTGGACCAGTGAGATGCCGCCGGCGTAGATGAGCGTCGCCCTGTGCGACGATCCCGCTGACCGCGAGGCGCGAAACCACTGAGCGACGAGCGCCAGGCGCATGACGACATAGGCGATGATCAGCACGGAGAAGTCGTGGTCCTCGAAGACCGGCTGAATGCCGGAAGCGAGGACCAGCACGCCGCCCATCTGCACGATGGTCAGGACCCGGTAGAGCCAGTCGTCGGTGTCGAAGGAAGTGGCAAACCAGGTGAAGTTCATCCATGCCCACCAGATCCCGAAGAAGACGATCGCATAGTTCGCGATGCCGTCGAGCGCATGCCCCTCGGTCAGGGCGTGGTGCAGTTGAACGGCGGCGATGCTGACAGCGACAACGAAGACGAGGTCGAAGAACAGCTCCAGGGTCGAGGCGGTGCGGCCCGCCTCGTCGGGGTCGCGAGGTCGCATAGGCACGAGGCGGAACCGGGAGGTCGTCGTCATGGCAAAGCCTGCTGAGGCTCGCCACGGACTCGACTAGAACCGTGTATCACGGATCTCCATTCCGCCACGTCTGCGGCTGACTGCCTCATCGCGACACCTCATTCATCACCAGTTCGAAAAGGCGGCTTGGATCATTCGTCGCGCCCTGCCCACCTCGGTCAAGCACAGCTCGCACGTGGTCTGGACGGTCTGATCCCGAGTACACAATCAGCGGAGTCCGGTCGCCGCGCTTTCTGATCGCGTCCAGTAACGCGAACCCCTCCTGAGGGCCTTCAACTCTTCCCATGTCGGAAATGATGACGTTGAAGGCATTGCCCGCCAGCAGCTCCAGTGCGCGCGCGGTGCTAGGAACCCAGACAATTGATACGCCCGCAGCCTCGAGCATGGCTCGTTCGTGCTTAATCCACTTCGCGTTGTCGTCAACCCACAGAACGCGTTTAAAGCTGTTCCCTGCGGCCCGGTCATACGCATCTATCAACTGCTTTTGCCGCTCATTGGTGAGCTCCCGACCTGTCCTTGCTTTCTGTGCACTATTGATTCGATGCAAGAGATTAGCTCCATCGGCCACAAACGCGCCGGGCACGAAGCTCGAGCCATATTCGCGAGAGAAGTGTTCGGTTTCGTCCTTGACGCGAAGACGGAAGTTGAATTGACTCGGCAGGGCGATTTCAGGGAGGCCCAACTCGCTGCGGAGACTCTTTCGAAGGCTCTCGATAACGGGAACGAGGGAAGAACTCTTTCCTTCCGCGAATTCCCGCTGGAAGCAATCCGCCGCACGAATTTCATGCTGACCACCTAGGAGCATCACGTCAGCGAGCGCTGCCTCAAGATTGTCTTGACGCTGAGAACTAAGCACATCCCGTTCAGATGCGTCGATCAGTTTGCGGTAAGCATCCAGCAGAAAGGCAACCCTCTGCGTCCTCCTAGCGTTGACGGCCTCCCTTCGCAGGGTAAGTTTGTGGACGACAAATCCGCCGACAAGAGCACCCAGAACTGCTGACGCTAATGAAATCAGCGGTTGCCACCAGTGAGGTTACCCTCGATTAGTGGACACCCAAGTTAGCGGGATTTGCTGTCCTGCTGGAAGGATGTTCAGTATGTCAGATCAGAAGCGCCAGCGGCGTTCTTATACTCAGGAGTATCGGGTCGAGGCTGCGGGTCTTGTCATTGACACTGGCAGGTCTATTGCTGCGGTGGCCAGGGAAATCGGAGTCGGTGAGCAGACCCTGGGCACCTGGGTGAAAGCAGAGAAGGACCGGCGTCGCGTCGACGGGGAATCCACGGGCGCGTTGAACGAGGATGAGCGGGCTGAATTGGCACGGTTGAGGCGGGAGAACTTCGATCTGAAACAGGACAATGAGTTCCTGGGAAAAGCAGCCGCCTTCTTCGCGTCGAAGCCTCGAAACAAGAGAAATTCGAACTGATGGACTCGGAGAAGGCACGCTACGCGATCCGCCGGATGGCCAGACTCCTTGATGTGACGAGATCCGGGTACTACGCATGGAAGAAGCGCCGGCAGGCCGGAGCTTCGAAGCGCAGCAGAGCGCAACGTAATCTTGACGGGCAGGTCGCAGCGGTCCATGCGGAGTCTGATGGTGTCTACGGGGCACCGCGGGTGGCAGCGCAATTGGCTCGACAAGGCGTGTGCGTGGATGAGAAGACAGTCGCGGCATCGCTGCGCAGGCAGGGCCTTGAAGGGATCAGCCCGCGCAGGTTCAAGCCGGTGACGACTCTGCCGGGTGTGGCGACTCATCACATTCCGGACCTCGTGAAACGGGTCTGGGACCGAGGTGAGTTGGATGCTGTGTGGATCAGTGATATTACGTATCTTCGCACGTGGGAAGGGTTCGTGTATTTGTGTGTGATCCGCGATGGATGCTCACGCCGAGTGATCGGCTGGGCAATGGCCGATCGGCAGAATTCTGACCTCGTGGAACGGGCGTTGAGGATGGCTCATACATTAAGAGAAATGGTTCCAGATGACGTCATATTTCATGCGGACAAAGGCGCGCAATACACGTCGGCTCAGTTGCATCAGGCATCTGTCGAACTGGGGCTTAAGCAATCGGTGGGCCGGACTGGGGTGTGTTGGGATAACGCGATGTCGGAATCATTCTGGTCGTCGTTGAAAACGGAGTTCTTCGAGCGGCGAGTGTGGCAGAACCGGGCTGAAGCAATGCGGGCAGTCGCTGGCTGGATCGAAGTGGTCTATAACCGACGGCGGTTGCACTCGGCGTTGGGAATGGTCCCGCCGGTGGAGTTCGAAGAGAAGTTCTTGGCCGAGCAGAGTGCCGGCCAGGTCGGAGAAAAAGCGTCTACACGCGCTGCGTGATGTGGTTCACGTGTCCACAACTTGCGGGAACCCCACCAGATCATTTCTTCCCCCTAGAAGCCATTCTGCTAAGGAACGCCACAAATTCACAACCAACCATCAAGCATCCTCCACTAACATAATCACGGATGGAAATCCTTCTGCAATGGCTATCTCACATCGTCGGCACTCTACTTGCAGTAGTAGTCTCATTACGTTCCAACCGCTGCCGAATGACTAGGATCGCGGCATGCACGTGTAGCACGAGCGTCAAAGGTGAAGAATCTTTGAACTCGAGTTTCACGCGTTTCCCTATTTCGATTTGCGCATCCGGAACACTTCACCCACCGAACGATTTCAGCTCTATGGGCACTACCCTGAGTGTTCAGACCAACTGCAGGATGTATCGCCAACTTCCGACGCCTTAAGCCAGATCCTCCGTCGTTGCACTGTAATGAGAAGCTCTCAATGATCCCTCCGTCACGATGTAGGAGGCCGATCACTTCATTTCTTCCTGCCAATCGTTGAAACTCCACCGAATTCCGGCACGGAGAACCATCTCAGCTCATCAACGCTCGAGCCATCACAGCTTGTTGAACGGGCATGAGAAAACGCTTGAACTCGTAGCCGACAAAGGGGCTGTGCACAACGGCATCGGCACTGACCTCTCGCCCTCGCACAAACGGAGGGCACGGCACCAACCGCACTCCCCGCGGAGCCGTATCAAGCAGCTCGGCTGTCACACGATATGGCACGAGCGCCTCGGCGTGAGGACCCGGACCATCCGTGATCACCACGTCAGCCGTCAGCATCGCACGACGCAGGTTCCCTTCCCAGGGCATGCCGGGGACGCGCAGATCAGCGGGGCAGCTCTGCCTCATGGTCGAGGCCGAATGCCTGGGCTGCTTCCCACCACGCTCCGGCGATGTTTCCATCAGCGCCCACGAACAGGTACCGCAACTGTGCGATGTCGGCATCGCGCGAGAGCGCGTAGAGATCCGACATCACTTCACAGGGGTGGTTCACGTTCGTCATCGCATTGATGACTGGCAATGCATCCCCTGATGCCAGCCCTTCAAGCACTCCGATGTCAGGATACCGCACGACTACGAGGTCGACCCATTGCGCGAGATACCCCGCGACGTCCGTCAGGTCTTCTGCCTTGTCGAGGGACTCCGGCGGAAACCCAATCGGCTGGATCCCCATGAGGCTGGCACCGCGCTCGAAGGAGGCGCGTGTGCGCAGACTCGACGGCGGAAAGAACACGGCCGCCGCTGCGTCGAATCGCGGGCCCGACCCCGCCACATATCGGTCGGCTAGCGCAAAGAACTCTTTGAGTTCCTCGGAATCCCAATCACGCAGCGAGAGCAGGTGCCGCCCGATGACGGCTTCCTCACTCACGCGACCTTCAGCGGAGTGATTGCGGCAATCTGCTCAGACACTCGCTCCTGGGCTAGCTCCAGCTCATAGTGTGCCTGCAGGTTGAGCCAAAACTGCGGGTCGATCCCGAAGTACCGCCCAAGGCGCAACGCCGTGTCAGCAGTGATCGCACGCTTGCCGTGCACTATCTCATTGATGCGGCGTGGTGGCACGCCGATGGATACAGCCAGCTTGTTCTGCGTGATCCCGAACCCTTCGATGAAGTCCTCCATGAGAACCTCACCTGGATGAACGGGATCCCATCGCTCAGTGGTAGTCGACGAGTTCGACATTCTCTGCACCTCCTTCTGACCAGGTGAAACAGATTCGCCACTGTTCGTTGACACGGATGCTGTACTGTCCCATACGGTCGCCTTTAAGCGACTCCAACCTGTTGCCAGGTGGCACACGCAGCGAGTCGAGGAATCGAGCGGCGTGGATCTGCGTCAGCTTTCGAATGGCTGCCTTCTGGACACGGGGATCGACCGACGGCACCTTATCGCGATGCCAAAGTCGCTCGGTCGCCTTGTCGGCGAAGGATCTGATCACACCTACAGCGTGCCACGCTTAACGCTCTACGTCAATAACGTTAGACGTTAAACCGGAACTCCACGACATCCCCGTCGACCATGACGTAGTCCTTGCCCTCCATGCGAACCTTGCCGGCAGCACGTGCCTCGGCCATGGAGCCGAGCGCGTCGAGGTCGTCGAAGGAAACGATCTCAGCCTTGATGAAGCCCTTCTGGAAGTCGGTGTGGATGACGCCGGCGGCCTCGGGCGCGGTCCAGCCCTTGCGGATCGTCCAGGCCCGCGCCTCCTTCGGCCCGGCAGTCAGGTAGGTCTGCAGACCGAGCGTGTTGAAGCCCACACGCGCCAGCTGGTCGAGACCCGCCTCGTCCTGCCCGCTCATCTCGAGCATCTCTGCGGCTTCCTCATCGTCGAGCTCAGCGAGCTCGGACTCGAACTTCGCATCGAGGAAGATCGCCTCGACCGGGGCGACCAGTGCGCGCATCTCGTCCTTCTTCGCCTCATCGGCCAGCACATCGTCATCGACGTTGAAGACATAGAGGAACGGCTTGGTCGTCATGAGCTGCAGCTCGCGCAGCGGCGCGGCGTCGAACCCATCGGCCTGCATCGCCTGGTACAGCGTGCGCCCTTCCTCCAGGATCCCCTGCGCCTCCTGCATCGCGGCGAGCACTTCGGGTTCGGCGCGCTTCTGCTTGACCTCCTTCTCGATCCGGGGCAGCGCCCGTTCGAGGGTCTGCAGGTCAGCGAGGATGAGCTCGGTGTTGATCGTGTCGATGTCATCGGCCGGGTTGACCTTGCCGTCGACGTGGACGACGTCGGAATCGCTGAATCCGCGGATCACCTGGCAGATCGCGTCGGCCTCGCGGATGTTGGCCAGGAACTGGTTGCCCAGCCCCTCACCTTCCGAGGCGCCGCGGACGATGCCGGCGATGTCGACGAAGTTCACCGTTGCCGGCAGGATCTTGCCGGATCCGAAGATCTCCGCCAGCCGGGTCAGCCGCTCGTCGGGCAGTTCGACGACGCCGATGTTCGGCTCGATCGTCGCGAACGGGTAGTTCGCTGCCAGCACCTGGTTCTTGGTCAATGCGTTGAACATGGTCGACTTGCCGACGTTGGGCAGTCCGACGATTCCGATAGTTAAAGCCACGATCCCCCAGTGTAGCCGCTGGCCTGGGTGCCAGCATGCCGGCTGGTCCTCCGCGCCCGAGGCGGTGGCCGGCAGCCGTGACCGGGCCCCGTTGTCCGTCCCTCCTGATTGACTGTGAGCATGGATGCACTCACGATCGTCATCACCCTTCTCGTCCTCCTCATCGGTGCGGCAGCCGGCTTCTTCATCGGCATCGCAGTCGCCCGCTCCCGCACGGCGGCCGATCTCGCCCAGGCGCAGACGGCCGAGCGGCTGCATGCCGAGCGCCTCCAGGCGCTCGAAGCCGATGCCGGGATGACCCATGAGCTGGCTGCGCTCATGGGCCCCCTGGCTGCGCAGGTGAATCGGCTGCATGCCGATGTCACCGGCTTCGAACGCGAGCGCACCGACCAGTTCGCCCGTCTCGATGCCCGGCTCGGGCACATGAGCCAGGTCGATGCGCAGCTGCAGGCCTCGACGTCGAACCTCGTGGCCGCCCTCAACGCCTCGGGCACCCGCGGGTCGTGGGGTGAGCTGCAGCTCAAGCGCGTGGTTGAGGCCGCCGGGATGCTCGATCACGTTGACTTCGACGTGCAGGTGACCGTCCAGGGACGCAGCGGCGAGCGGCTGCGCCCGGATATGGTGGTGCACCTGCCCGGTGACCGGCAGATCGTCGTCGACGCCAAGGCCCCGCTCGACCTCGGTCAGGACACCGGTTCTGGCAATGGATCCGGTCCGGCCGGGCGGCTGCGCTCCCACGTCCGCACATTGGCGTCGAAGGCATACTGGAACGCCTTCGAGCAGACGCCGGACTTCGTTGTGTGCTTCGTGCCGAATGAGGGTGCGCTCTCGGCTGCGCTGCAGGAGGATCCGCGGCTGTTCGAGGAGGCCTTTGCCGTCAATGTCATCCCCGCCTCCCCGGCCACCCTCGTCGCACTGCTGCGCACAGTCGCTTTGGGCTGGCGGCAGTACGAGCTCGCCCGCTCAGCCCGTGAGCTGCTGGCCACAGCCCAGGAGCTGCACGGGCGCATCGGCACGATGGCCGGCCATCTCGTGCAGCTGGGCAAGTCGATGAACCGCAGTGTGGAGGACTACAACCGGTTCGTCGGCTCCGTCGAAAGCCGCCTGCTCGTCACCGCGCGGCGGCTGACCGACATGGGGGCAGGCTCGACCGAAATCCCCATCGCCGAACCGCTCGACGCACATGCCCGCGGCCTCACCGCACCGGAGCTCCAGCAGCCGGCAGACCGGCAGACGCCGGATCAGCCCGCAGCGGGCAGACAGCCGCGGTCCAGTCAGCCGAGTACTCGTTCAGCGTCGTGAGCGGCGGATCGCCAGGACCGCGAGCAGCCCGGCAATGCCGAGGAACACCGCGCCTAAGCCGAGCCCGCCGACGCGCACCAGGCGGCCGGCTTCCATGCCGAACAGTTCCGGGACGGCCCCAGCGCCCTCCACCTCGGGAGCGGCCTCCAGCGTCTCCCCGGTCGTCTCCCAGGACAGCCGCACCCGCTGGGTGCCGGTATCCGCCTCGCCGACGAAAGGCGGTTCGATGAGCACTGCAATGTAGTAGTCGCCTGCGATCGACGAGGAGTGCGCCTCCTCGAAGCTGACGAATGCGTTGCGCGGATTCACCGGGTAGCGGGTCGTGAGCGCCGTCGTCGCGCCAGCATCGTCGATCGCGATACTGGTCTCACCGTCGGAGCCGCTGGCGTCTGCCATATCGGAGCTCGGCGCACCCTCCTCACCGGGCCGCCGGATCGCCACCGGCCGCAGGTTCGGGTCGAGGACCGCAAGCGTCAGCCGGTGATCGGCTGGTCCCGAGGTACGGGCGCGCACACTCAGCTGCTGGCCGGCGTCGACGGGGACACGGAAGAAGTGCCGCACCCCTGTGCGCACCTCAACATCAGCGGCCGGGTCCCTCAGGCGTGTGGCCGCATTGACGGTGGTACCGCCGGTGAGCGTCTCGGTCTCTGCCAGCGATTCGGGGAGGAACTCAGCAGCCGGCGGGTCTTCGACGGGCACCGGGAGCTGCGACCATGCGGCCGGGGCCTGGCGCACGAACTGCAGCTCAAGCGGCAGCTGCGCCGGCAGCTGCTCATAGGTCTCATTCCAGATCACGGAGACGATGAAGCTGCCCCCGCGCTGGAAGCAGGAGTCGTTGGGATTGTTGCCATCGAGCACCCCGGTGTTCGCCGAGACCATCACCGGTCCCGGGTCACTGGAGGAGACCCGGCCGGTGGCGCTGATCTCACAGGAGGCATCGGCCGGGGAGGCGATGGTGAGTTCGAGTGCGGCCGCGCCGATGGAGTCTTTCTCCTGTTCGAGCGGGGTGATGAGGCTGGCGGAGAGGTAACCGAGCTCGCCGTCGTCGAGCGTGATCCGGTAGGTCTGCGGTGTCCGGCTCTGCCCGATCTCCACGTCTTCGTAGTCGATGTCGTCGGCGTAGCTGCCCGGTTCGATCGTCGCAGCGTCATCGACGCTGCTGCCCCCGCGCACCTCGGTCCCTGCCGCGGGCCGGCCGGCAGGCGGTGACTCGGCGGCTGCACCGGGCGTGCCGCCGGCTGTCAGGACGGTCAGCGAGAGCGCGGCGGTGAGGGCGGTGGCAAGGCTGCAGCTGGTGAGCGCAGCCGGCAGCCGACGCAGCGGCGTGATCGCTGTCATCGCCTTCCCCCCCCTCTCCGTGCCCGTGAGTTTCGGTGCCGTGCGCACCGGGGCGGTTTCGGTGCCGTGCGCACTGGGCGGTTTCCAGGTGCTCGTGTCTGCGGCTTCTGGCTACAGTAGGCACCATGAGTGACACTATCGCAGGCCGCTTCACGCTGCTCGACCCGATTGCCAGCGGCGGTTCGGGCACGGTGTGGATCGCCCGCGATGAGCGTTTCGGGAACCTGTGCGCGGCGAAGGTGCTGCGCCAGCGCGATTCGGCTGATCTGCTGCGCTTCGTCCGCGAGAACACGGTGCGCCTCAACCATCCGCATGTGCTCGCCCCCTATGCGTGGGCGGCCGAGGATGCCCACGTCGTCATCGCGATGCCGCTGGTCACCGGCGGCGATCTGGCCGGTCTGCTGCGCGCCGGCCGCCGGTTCTCGGCAGCCGCCACCGCCGAGGCGATGCGCCAGATCCTCTCCGGGCTCACCGCGGTGCATGTCGCCGGCTGGATCCACCGGGACATCAAACCGGCCAACACCATGATCGACGCTGAACAACCCGATGTGCACCTGCTCGTCGCCGACTTCGGCATCGCCGTCGACACCAACGCCCCGCGCCTGACCCATTCGGGCATCGTCCACGGTACGCCTGGCTTCGTCGCCCCGGAGATCATGATGGGCGGTGACATCTCTCCGGCTCAGGACGTGTGGGCGGCCGGGCAGATCGGCAAGCGAATGCTCGGTCTCGACGACGAGGCCGCCGCCGAGGCGGTGCGCACCTCCGCCGATCCGCTCGCCTCAGGACTGGTGCACCTGCTCGATGACCTCACGGCCGCCGACGCCCGTCAGCGCCCGACCCCGGAGACAGCCGCAGCGGCGCTCAGTCGGCTCGGTCTGCGCGGGCCGTTCCACTTTGCCGACGGCACCCCGTGGCATCCGCAGCGCGTCATCAGCTCTAAGGCGCTGCCACAGGATCCGGCGCCGACGCTGGCGCTCGTCCCACAGGCGGATCCGACGCGCGTCGATGACCGGCGTGCGGCCTCGGGCCCACCGGCGCCCGGCTCGCCGCCGGGCGGTGCGGCTCACGGCGGCGCGGACGCGCATCCGCACACCGCGATCGGTCACCCGCGAGCGAGCACGCAGCAGCGCTCTTCAGGCAGGGGGCTGGCCGCCTCGGCGGCTGTGTTCGCGTTCATCGGCGCGCTGCTCATCCTCGTCGGGATCTTCCTGCCCGACTATCTCGGCTGAGCCCGGCTGCCTCAGCTGAGCCCGACTGCCTGGGTAGAGCTGCCCTGCCGGGCGGCTGAAACCTCAGACGATCTCGTGTTCGCGGTTGGCGCCGTCGCGCTTGTTCGAGGTCTTCTGGCCGGCGGCCTTGAGGTCCTTGCGCAGCTCGCGCGGCAGCGAGAACATCAGGTCCTCCTCTGCGGTGCGGACCTCGTCGACCTCGCCGTAGCCGTATTCGGCCAGGAGCTTGAGCACGTCCTCGACAAGCGTCTCGGGCACCGAGGCGCCGGAGGTGACACCGACGGTGGCGACGTCGTTGAACCACTCCTCGTCGACCTCGCGGGCGAAGTCGACGCGGTGGGCGGCCTTCGCGCCGTGTTCGAGGGCGACCTCGACGAGGCGCACGGAGTTCGAGGAGTTCGCTGAGCCGACGACGATGACGAGGTCGGCGTCCGGGGCGATCTTCTTGACCGCGACCTGGCGGTTCTGGGTGGCGTAGCAGATGTCGTCGCTCGGGGGCGCGATGAGCTGCGGGAAGCGCTTCTTGAGGATGTCGACGGTCTCCATCGTCTCGTCGACGCTGAGCGTGGTCTGCGAGATCCACACCATCTTGTCCGATTCTGGGATGTCGAGGGTGCGGGCCTCCTCGGGATTCTGGATGAGGGTGATGTGATCAGGTGCCTCACCCATCGTGCCCTCGACCTCTTCGTGCCCGGCGTGGCCGACGAGCAGGATCGAGTAGCCGTCGCGGGCGAACCGGATCGCCTCGCGGTGGACCTTGGTCACCAGTGGGCAGGTCGCATCGATGGTGTCGAGGCTGCGTTCGGCGGCCTCAGCGTGGACCTGCGGGGACACGCCGTGAGCGGAGAACACGACGCGCGCGCCCTCGGGCACCTCGGAGGTCTCGTCAACGAAGATCGCACCGCGTTCGGCGAGCGTGTCGACGACGTGGCGGTTGTGCACGATCTCCTTGCGCACGTAGATCGGGGCGCCGTAGTGCTCGAGGGCGCGTTCGACGGCGATGACGGCGCGATCGACGCCGGCGCAGTAGCCGCGCGGGGCGGCCAGCAGCACCTTCTTCTCGCCTGCCGGCTGGCGGATCTCAGACGGATCCTTGCGCACACGAGGAACGGACGGGACCGGGAGATTCACTGCAGTAGTCACGTCTCCCATGGTAGGCGGCTTGGCTGAACACCACCACAAAGGCCACGCTGTGCTGCACCGGCGGCGGTGTCTGTCCCTCCCGTTAGACTGCACAGCAGTACATGGAAGGAGTCCCGGCGTGGCACAGCGGATCAGCGGCACCCCCGGCACCCTCGGCCAGAAACCGATCGAGGAGCTGCCGCGCAAGGCAGCCGAGACGACCCCGGACAACCCGTGGCCGCTCAGCCTGCTCAGCCGCAACATCAAGAGCTACATCGACCGGATGTCGGCGGTGTGGATCGAGGCGCAGGTCATCGAGTTCAACCGCCGCGGCAAGGTCAGCTACCTCACCCTGCGCGACACCGATGAGGAGATGTCGCTGCCGGTCCAGGTGTTCAGCAACGTCCTCGACCGGGTCGAGACACCCCTGAGCGAGGGCTCGCGTGTCGTCGTCAACGTCAAGGCCGACTTCTGGCTCAAGGCCGGACGGATGATGATGCGCGCCAATGACATCAGGCCCGTCGGCCTCGGTGAGCTGCTCGCCCGGTTGGAGAAGCTGCGCCGCACCCTGGCTGAGGAGGGGCTCTTCGACCCGGATCTCAAGCAGCCGTTGCCGTTCCTGCCGAACCGGATCGGGCTCATCACCGGCCGGAACTCCGATGCGGAGAAGGACGTGGTGCGCAACGCCCACCTGCGCTGGCCGGCTGCCGAGTTCGAGATCCGCAACACCGCAGTCCAGGGCCCGGATGCGGTCCCGCAGGTGCGTGCCGCCCTGGCTGAGCTCGATGCTGATCCGGCTGTCGATGTCATCGTCATCGCCCGCGGCGGCGGCAGCCTGGAGGATCTGCTGCCGTTTTCGAACGAGTCGCTCATCCGCGCCGTGTTCGCCGCCCGCACCCCGGTGGTCTCCGCGATCGGGCATGAGGCCGACCGGCCGATCCTCGACGATGTCGCCGATCTGCGCGCCTCCACCCCGACCGACGCGGCCAAGCGCCTGGTGCCCGATATCCACGAAGAGCGCATGGACTTACTCCAGGCGCGCGCCAGCCTCGACGGCGCGCTCGACCGCCTGCTGCGCAGCGAGCAGGCAGGGCTCGACAGTGTCCGCTCCCGGCCGGTCATGGCCCAGCCGATGACGATGGTGAGCGCCCGCGAAGACGAGCTTGCCACCCTCATCACCCGCGCCCGCCAGGCACAGCGCAGCGCCCTGACCCAGGGTGCTGCCCACGTTGAGCACCTGCGCGCCCAGGTGCGCGCGCTGTCCCCGCTGAGCACCCTGGAGCGCGGCTACGCCGTCGTACAGACAGCAGACGGATCAGCCGTCCGCGACGCCGCAGAGCTCTCCACCGGTGACGGTGTCCATGTGCGCCTGGCCCGCGGCCGCTTCGACGCCGACGTCACCACCATCCACCCAGACGCACCCGGGCCCGACACCCTCGACTGAGACCACCCCGGTGCGGCAGACCGCTCCCCGACTGACTGACGAAGCATTCCGAAAGGACCGTAATGGCTGAGAAGAACACGACCACCGCAGAGCCCACCGCCGAACACCTCGACGTGTCGGGGCTGTCCTATGAGCAGGCGCGCGAAGAGCTCGTCTCCACCGTGCGCTCGCTGGAGGCGGGGAACCTGCCGTTGGAGGAGTCGCTGCGGCTGTGGGAGCGCGGCGAAGCGCTGGCCGATCACTGCCAGGCGTGGCTCGATGGAGCCCGCAGGAAGCTCGAACAGGCGCAGGCCGCCCGTGAGGAGAAGGCCGAAGGATAGGCTCCGGTCCTCAGCAGGGGGCGGCTTCAGGCTGGCTGGTCAACCCTGTGGGCCGGATTGTTACGGGCCGGCCTGTTCCGGGCCGGCCTGTTCGACGGCCTGCTTGGCGAAGAACTCATAGGTCTGCGCATCGGCACGGCCGATGAGCACAGCGGTGCTGCCATCGAGCTGACCGACCAGCGCCTGCTTGCCGTCTGGCCCGTCATAGGAGGTGAAGGCGACACCGTCGATGTCGCTGGTGCTGACCTCGACGAAGCCGTCGAGCTCCGATTCCACCCAGCGCTCATCGCCATCGGCCTGACGCAGGGTCATCCAGCCGCGCTGCGGTCCGACCGAGGAGAGATACCAGGTGTCATAGGCAGGGGCGCCCATCGGCTTGAACATCGCCTCATTGGCCATCCAGCCCTCCGGCAGCGTCGGCACGACAACCGGGAACTCGGCGCGGGTCTTGACCGATTCGGCGATCGTCTCGTAATCGACCTCGCGTTCGAACTGGCCCTCCTTGGGCTCCGGCACGAAGGCCAAGCCGATGAGGACGACCACGAGACAGGCCCCGAGCGCAATGACCATATTGACCCAGTTCGAGCTGAGCTTGAGAGCCCGGACGTTCTCGCCGCGGGGTGGTTGCGTCTGTTGCTGTGCCACTGCCTCACCTGATGTCGAACACGATTGTCAGCCGATCCATTGTCCCCCGGCCCGCGCCCGGGCACAAAACCGCAGACAGCGCCTCACCCGCGCCATCCACGCGCGGCCACTAATGGCACAATGAAGACATGACTGAGACCCCGTCTGAGAATCCGACAGAGGAAAAAGCCCACCACTCCGGAGGCCGGGCAGAGACCCCGCCGGTGGCTGTGACCGATGAATGGTCCCGCCGGCTGCAGCAGGACGAAAGCGGCCCCGACCGCAACCTCGCCCTCGAGCTCGTCCGCGTCACCGAGGCAGCTGCTCTCGCTGCCGCCCCGTGGGTGGGCCGCGGGGACAAGAACGCAGCCGACGGCGCAGCCGTGGCCGCGATGCGCAATGTCATCTCCACCGTCTCGATGACCGGCACCGTCGTCATCGGCGAGGGCGAGAAGGACGAAGCGCCGATGCTGTACAACGGCGAGCCCGTCGGCAGCGGACGGGGACCGCGCGTCGATGTCGCCGTCGACCCGATCGACGGCACCACCCTGACCGCCAAGGGCATGCCCAACGCCATCTCCGTCATGGCCGTCAGCGAAGGCGGAGCCATGTACGACCCGTCTGCGGTGTTCTACATGGAGAAGCTCGTCACCGGCCCTGAGGCCGCTGACTTCGTCGACCTGCGCCTGCCGGTGGCCGAGAATATCCGCCGAGTTGCCAAGGCCAAGGGCAAAGGCAAGGACAACTCCTCGGTCACCGTCGTCATCCTCGACCGGCCCCGCCACGAGCACCTCATCGACGAGGTCCGCCAGGCTGGTGCGCGCATCCGCCTCATCAGCGACGGCGACGTCGCCGGTGCCATCGCCGCCTCCCGCCCGGGCACCGGCATCGATATGCTCATGGGCATCGGCGGCACCCCTGAAGGGATCATCACCGCGTGTGCGATCAAGGCGATGGGCGGTGTCATCCAGGGCCGCCTGTGGCCGCAGTCCGAACAGGAGCGGCAGAACGCCGTCGACGCCGGTCTCGACCCCGATGCGGTGCTCAACACCGATGAGCTCGTCACCGGTGACAACACCTACTTCGTGGCCACCGGCATCACCGAAGGCGACCTGCTCGACGGGGTGCGCTACACCGGCCAGCATGTGCTGACCCACTCACTGGTCATGCGCTCGCGCTCCGGCACCGTGCGCACGGTCAACGCCGAGCACAAGATGGCGAAGATGGACTCCTACGTCGAGGCCGCAGAAGAGGCCGCTCGCCGGGGGCTGGTCTGATGCCCGAAAGCGAATACAGCTCCCCAGCCGCCGCGTTCCTCCGGCTCATGGACGGCAACGAACGCTTCGTTGCCGGCACCCCGCAGCACCCGAACCAGGACGCTGTGCGCCGGGAGGATCTCAAGACCGCCCAGGCGCCATTCGCCACGCTGTTCGGCTGTTCGGACTCGCGTGTGGCCGCCGAGATGATCTTCGACGTCGGTCTCGGCGACATGTTCGTCGTGCGCACCGCTGGCCAGGTCACCGACTCCGTCACCCTCGGCAGCCTCGAATACGGCGTCGAGGTCCTCGGCACTCCCCTGCTCGTCGTGCTCGGCCACGATAACTGCGGGGCGATCACCGCCACGATCGAGTCCTTCGACTCCGGGCAGACACCTGACGGGTTCATCTCCGATGTCGTCGCCCGCCTGCTGCCGGCCGTCGTCCACGCCCGCGCAGCCGGCCGCACCGACGTCAACAGCACGGTCGCGCAGAACACCGTCGACACCGTCAAGCGCCTCTACCAGCGCTCAGCGATCCTGCGCGCCGCCGTCGAAGAGGGCCGGCTCGTCATGCTCGGACTGACCTACCACCTCGCCGACGGCCGGGTGAAGGTCGTCAGCCGGATGGGCGCCCAGCCCCCGCGCGTCCCGCGCGCCGACCCCGCCCACGCCAGCAACCAGTAACGAGTAACCACCTGCATTCTGCATCTGACGCCATCCCGGCACCCACCGCCTCGGGAACGGCCGACCAGCCCCGCCCAGGGGCGCACATGAGACAAGGAGACACGATGGCACAAGAGTTCCGCATCGAACACGACACCATGGGCGAGGTCAAGGTCCCCGCCGACGCCCTCTACCGCGCCCAGACCCAGCGCGCAGTCGAGAACTTCCCGATCTCGGGCAAGACGCTTGAACGCCAGCACATCGCCGCTCTGGCCCAGGTGAAGAAGGCCGCCGCGCGCGCCAACGAGGAGCTCGACGTCCTCGACGCGACCCGCTCCAACGCCATCCAGGCTGCTGCGGATGAGGTCATCGCCGGCGAACACGACGCCCACTTCCCCATCGATGTGTTCCAGACCGGTTCGGGCACCTCGTCGAACATGAACACCAACGAGGTGCTCGCCACCCTGGCGACGAAGGCCCTCGCAGGCGAAGGCGTCGAGGTCCACCCCAACGACCACGTCAACGCCTCGCAGTCCTCCAACGACGTCTTCCCCACCTCCGTCCACGTCGCTGTGACCTCCGCTCTGGTCCACGAGCTCAAGCCGGCGATGGAGAAGCTCGCCGCCAGCATCGAGGCCAAGGCCAAGGAATTCAAGGACATCGTCAAGTCCGGGCGCACCCACCTGATGGACGCCACCCCGGTGACGCTCGGCCAGGAGTTCGGCGGCTACGCCGCGCAGGTGCGCTACGGCATCGAGCGCATCGAGGCCTCCCTGCCGCGCGTGGCCGAGGTCCCACAGGGCGGCACCGCAGTGGGCACCGGCATCAACACCCCCGACGGCTTCTCCTCCCGCGTCGTCGAACTGCTCGCCGAGCAGACCGGTCTGCCGATCACCGAGGCACGCAACCACTTCGAGGCCCAGGCCAACCGTGACGGACTCATCGAGGTCTCCGGGCAGCTGCGCACGATCGCGTACTCGTACATGAAGATCAACAACGACCTGCGGTGGATGGGCTCGGGACCGAACACCGGCCTGGGCGAGCTGCACATCCCGGACCTGCAGCCCGGCTCGTCGATCATGCCCGGCAAGGTCAACCCGGTCATCTGCGAGGCCGCGATCCAGGCGATGGCCCAGGTCGTCGGCAACGACACGACCGTCGCGCTCTCGAGCACCAACGGCGCCTTCGAGCTCAACGTCGGCATCCCGGTGATGGCCGCCAACCTGCTCGAGTCGATCCGCCTCATCGCCAACATCTCGACTGTCATGGCCGAGAAGATGATCAACGGGCTGACCGCCAATGAGGAGCGCTGCCGATTCCTCGCCGAGGCCTCACCGTCGATCGTCACCCCGCTCAACAAGGTCATCGGCTACGAGGCTGCTGCCAAGATCGCCAAGCACGCCGTGGCCAACAAGATGACCGTCAAGGAGGCCACCATCGACCTCGGCTTCGTCGAGGACGGCTCGATCAGCGAAGAGGACCTCGACAAGGCCCTCGACGTCTCGACGATGATCGGCTCCTACACCTGAGCCCAGCCGGCAGGCGCACGCGCCTGAGCTGAGCTGACGCCACGGCGCCCCGCAGTCCTGGACCACCGGGATCTGCGGGGCGCTGCTGCGTTCCGGGATCACACAGATTGATACCCCTAGGGGTATGGTATGGTGATCGTGCAGCTATACCCCAGGGGGCATTCGGGCTGTTCCCCGCTGACCCAAGGACGCACCATGATTCGCAATCTCGGAGAGAAGTACTCCCCGCTCTACTTCCTGGCCGCCCTCGGCTTCGGAGGCACGTCGGTGTTCTTCTTCATGTACTTCATGTTCCTCACCCCGCACCCGCAGACCCCGATCCCGACCTTCGAGTCCATCGCCGCCGCCTGGGCCACCGGCCCGGTCGCCATGCAGGCGGCGATCGCCATCGCCTATGTCGGCATGAGCGTCTTCGCCCTCGGCCACCTGGGCCTGCTGGCCTGGAACCTCAGCGAACTCGCGATCTTCAAGCGCACCCCCGCCTACCAGGGACTGCTCGGCTCGAACGCCCGGGTCACCCTGATGGCCGTGCCGCTGACGCTCGGCATGACGATCAACACCCTCTTCGTCACCTCCGCGACCCTCATCCCGGGCCTGTGGAACGTCATCGAATACCTCTTCCCGCTCGCCCTCGCAGCCTTCGCCGCCGTCGGCTGGCTCGCCTTCCGCACCCTCAAGGACTACCTCGGCCGGATTCTCACCGGCGAGGGCTTCGCGATGGAGAAGAACAACGGCCTCAACCAGCTGCTGGCTGTCTTCGCTCTCGCGATGATCGCTGTCGGCTTCTCCGCCTCGGCGGCGATGAGCACCGTGCAGGCGACCGTCGTCATCGGCTTCATCGGCTCGCTCGTCTTCGCCACTGCTGCGATCGGACTGTTCCTCCTCGTCGTGCCCGTCGGCTTCGCCTCGATGCTGCGTCACGGCCTCGGTGTCGAGAACAGCCCGACGCTGTGGATGACGGTGCCGATCGTCACGCTGCTCGGCATCATGTTCATGCGCGACTTCCACGGCTTCGCCACCCTCAGCGGATTCGCCGGTGCTGAGCAGCCCGGCACCGCCACGCTCGTGCCGTTCGTCGTACTCACGGTCCTGCTGGCCTTCCAGACCGTCGTGTTCATGTTCGGCAAGGCGGCGATGAACCGCAACGGCTACCTGCGCCGGTTCGTCTACGGCCGTGAGGCCTCTGCCGGTTCGTTCGGTCTGGTGTGCCCCGGTGTGGCCTACGGTGTGCTCGGCTTCTTCTGGCTGCACGCTGGCCTCGTCGGTGCCGGCATCGTCGAGCGCAACTCGGCGGTGTACTTCGCGATCCTCGCCGGCCTGCTGACCGTCCAGCTCGTGACGATCGCCGGCACCCTCAAGCTCGTGTCCAACAACCTGCTGATCCGCCGCACCCCGGCCGCCGCGACGGCAGACACCACTGCCGAGGCGCCGGCACAGGTTCCGGCACCGGCGTCTGTCTGAGCAGGCCAGATGCGAGGATGTGCGTTGACTACCACTTCGACGACTCTCGATATGGTACTCAACGATTACCAAATCCCGGTTTCGCCTGCGTTGAGTACCACATCGAGCACTCTGGATATTGCACTCGGCGTCGATCCGGCCAGTACGGCCGCACCTTGACACCGGATGAGGGCCCGTCTCCCGCCGCAATCAGCGGTGGGAGACGGGCCCTCGCGTTCGGGTGTGTCGCCTAGGCGACGTAGGAGTCCTCCAGCACTCCGGTGACGAGGTCGGCGATCGCCGAGCGCTCAGCACGGGTGAGCGTGATGTGGCCGAAGAGCGGGTGCCCCTTGAGCTGTTCGATGACCGCGGCGATGCCGTCATGGCGGCCGACGCGCAGGTTGTCGCGCTGGGCGACATCGTGGGCGAGGACGACACGGGAGTTCTGCCCGATGCGCGAGAGCACGGTCAGCAGCACCGTGCGCTCCAGCGACTGGGCCTCATCGACGATGACGAACGCGTCGTGCAGCGACCGGCCGCGGATGTGGGTCAGCGGCAGGATCTCCAGCATGCCGCGGTCGATGACCTCGTCGATGACGTGCTTGGAGACGAGTGCCCCGAGCGTGTCGAAGACCGCCTCGGCCCACGGATTCATCTTCTCCGCCTCGGCGCCGGGCAGGTAGCCGAGGTTCTGCCCACCGACGGCATACAGCGGCCTGAAGACCATGATCTTCTTATGCGTGCGCTCCTCCATCACCGCCTGCAGACCGGCCATGAGCGCCATCGCCGACTTGCCGGTCCCGGCCCGGCCGCCCAGGGAGACGATCCCGACATCGGGGTCGAGGAGCATGTCGAGGGCGATGCGCTGCTCAGCCGAGCGGCCGTGCAGGCCGAAGGCATCGCGATCGCCGCGGACGAGTTTGACGGTGTTCGGTGCTGAGACCCGCCCGAGCCCAGACCCGCGCGGTGAGGAGATGACAAGCCCGGTGTTGACGATCTCGTCGGCGACCGCATCGGTGTGCACGACGCCGGAGTCGAACAGCTCGTTCATCTGCGCTTCGTCGAGATCAAGCGTGCTCAGCCCGGTGAACCCGGATTCGGTGGCCTGTTCGGCGAGGTACTCCTCGGTCTTGAGCCCGACCGCTGAGGCCTTGACGCGCATCGGCACGTCCTTGGTGATGACGATGACGTCATCGCCTTCGGCCTGCAGGTTCCGGGCGACGGCGAGGATGCGGGTGTCGTTCTCGGTGCGGTCGAAGCCCACCGGCATCGTCGAGGCGTCGATGTGGTTGAGTTCGACGCGGATCGATCCGCCGTCGTCGCCGATCGGCAGCGGCTCGTCGAGGCGCCCGAAGTCCTCGCGCAGCTCATCGAGGATGCTGAGTGCGCGCCGGGCGGTGACACCGAGCTCGGGGTGGTGGCGCTTGGCTTCGAGCTCGCTGACGACGATGAGCGGAATCACCACCTCGTGCTCGGCGAACCGCATCATTGCGTGCGGGTCAGACAGCAGGACCGACGTGTCGAGCACGTACGTGTGGGTGTCGCTTATCGCGGCCATGGGGCTCCCCTATGCATCGTGTGCCGAAGTGCCCCAGCTCAATCCTTCCCCGACGAGTCGAACACTCCGGGTTGGTGTCAGCCAACTGGTTCCAATCTATGAACCCGAAGTCGCCGTGGTGCGCTCCGACACTCCGACGTCTCATGATGCGGAGGTGAATCTCAGATGAATCCGCCTGCCGAGTGTCGTCACCGCGCCCGAGGCGGTGGTTGGCCCGGCGCGAACGCCCGAGGCGGTGGTTGGCTCGGTATGAGAGCCCGAGGCGGGGTTGGCTCGGCGTCAGGGCTCAGCGCCCGAAGCGGCGGTTGCGGTTGCCGTAGGCACGCACGGCGCGCAGGAAGTCGGTGCGGCGGAAGTCGGGCCAGTAGGCCTCACAGAAGTAGAACTCCGAGTACGCCGACTGCCACATCATGAAGCCCGACAGCCGCTGTTCGCCTGAGGAGCGGATGATGAGGTCGGGGTCCGGCTGGCCCTTGGTGTAGAGGTGTTTGGAGATCTCGTCTTCGCTCAGCGCCTCGATGATCTCCTCGATGTTCTCCCCTGCTGCGGCGTGTTCGCGCAGCAGGCACTTGACGGCGTTGACGATCTCCTGCCGGCCGCCGTAGCCGACGGCGACATTGACGGTCATGCGCTTGTCGCGGCCCTCGGAATTCGAGCGCTCCTGCGCGTCGGCCAGGCGCGTGCGCAGGGGTTCGGGAATGGTGGCGAGGTCACCGACGAGCTGGACGGACACGCTCGGCTTGCCGGCGATCTGGTCGACGAGGTCGGAGATGATCTCGGTCAGCGCCGCGACCTCGTCGGCGGAGCGGGCGAGGTTCTCCTTCGAGAGCACATAGAGGGTCACGACCTCGACGCCGAGCTCTTCGCACCAGCCGAGGAATTCGACGATCTTGCCTGCGCCCATCCGGTGGCCGTCAGCGGTGGTCTTGCCGAACTCCTTGGCCCAGCGCCGGTTGCCGTCGGTGATGACCCCGACGTGACGCGGGATCGCGGCAGCGTCATCGCCGTGCTCGAGCTGCCGTTTGACCCGGCGGTCGTACAGGCGGTAGAGCCACCCGAGCGGGGATCCGGCCATCGACTCTCCTGAGGTGTTGCGTTGGGTCAGCTGCCCGCCGTCGGGGCAGCGCGGTGGTGTCTGACAGGCACTCCCGCGTGTCACCAGCATAACTGTCTGCCCGCGCCGTCCTCGCCTGCTCCCGCCCGGCGAATTCCCAACTGCGGAAACTACCATTGAGGCATGACGTCACGCCTTGCCGAACCTGACCAGCCGCACCACGATGCTGGGGCGCGCCGTCATGCATCGAAGCGCACAGCCCAGCCGCACAGTCTCGACCCGAGCCACCCGATGTCACGGACCTACCGGCTCGCCCTCTCCCGTCGCGGCCGCGCGCTGCGCCACGAACTGGGCAAGCTCGCCGGCCAGGTGCGCCCGTCGTGGCGCGGCTGGATCCACGCAGGCGCCTTCCCGCTCGCCGTGCTCGGCGGACTGACGCTGGTCATCATCTCCCCGACGATCGTCTCGCGCTTAGGCGGAGCGATCTTCGCACTCACCGGCATGATGCTCTTCGGCACCTCGGCGGTCTACCACCGCGGCCGCTGGCGGATGCGCATCCGCCTGATCCTGCGCCGCATCGACCACGCCAACATCTTCCTCATCATCGCCGGCACCTACACGCCCTTGGCGATTCTGACCCTGGAGACCCGCCAATGGGTGCTCCTGCTGTCGATCATGTGGTCCGGTGCTCTCATCGGCGTGCTGTTCAGAGTGCTGTGGACGACGGCCCCGCGCTGGCTGTTCGTGCCGGTCTACATCGGCATCGGCGTCGCCGGCGTCGGCTACATCCCGGCGATCTGGGAGCACAACCTGGCCGTCGGCATCCTCATCGTCTCCGGCGGCCTGTGCTACATCGCCGGGGCCATCATCTACGCACTCAAACGGCCGAACCCGCTGCCGCACATCTTCGGCTTCCACGAGATCTTCCACACCTTCACGGTGCTCGGCTACGGCAGCCACCTGGCCGCCCTGCTCATCGCCGCGGTCATCGCCAGCCCCGAACTGCACAGCTGAGCAGCCGCTGATGCGCGGTCAGGCACCCGCCGCCGAGGCGCGGGTCCCATTCCCGAGGTGAGACGTCCGTTCCCGAGGTATGGATCTCGTTCCCGAGGTGTGAGTTCCGTGCCAAGGTACGGGTGGAGTTCAGGTCAGGGGCGCGAGGTGTCCTCGCCGGGCGCCTCAGCTCCCGGTTCGGCGGTGCCGGTCTCGCCTGCGGCCGGCTCCTCGGTGACGAAGGAGTCATTGGCCTCTGCGGTATGGGTCTCCGGCTGGTAGCGGCGTTTCTGGTCCTTGGCCATCGGGATCGGGTACGCGTCCACGGCCCGGTCCTTGGCACGCACCCGGCGCACGCGGCGCAGCGCATCGCGGATGAGGAAGATCGTCACGACTGCCAGGGCGAAGACCGCCAGGAAGCCGATCGTGCCCGGGGTGACGATCGAGGGATCCGGATAGCGGACGTCCTCGGTCGGGGCGGGGCTGGCAGCCAGCAGCATGAGCATCAGGCGTTCTCCTTCTCAGCCGGGGACTGCCCGGCATTGGGCACCGCTGCGCGGGTTTCGACATAGGGCTCCAGCAGTCCCGCATCCGGAACCCGGCGGCCGTCGTCGCGGGTGACTCCGGCGAACAGATCGGATTCGAGGAAGTCACTGCCGCGCTCCAAAGGCTCGCGGCCGGTGTTGTCGATGGCGAGCTCGAACTCCTCGGTCGGCCAGAAGGTCTTGGCGATCTTCCGGGCTTCGGAGAAGAACCCGCCCTTCGGGTCGATCTGGGTGGCATGGGACAGCAGCGCCCGATCTGAGCGCTCCAGCATCTGCCCGCACGCGATCCGCGCAGTCAGCCAGCTGGTGCGCTCCCCGTCGCGGGAGCGGTACTTCTCCAGCATGTCGGCAAACGGCGATTCATGACCCTCTGCGGTCATCTTCTCGTGGATGGCCAGCCACTTCCGCGGCGAGAGGTCCATGTTGTAGTAGACCTTCTGCACCTGCCACGGCTCCCCGAGCTCAGGGTTGACCTGTGCGTCAGCGGCCTGCTCGACGGCGGTCATCGACACGATGTGGTTCTTGATGTGGTCCGGGTGCGGGTAGCCGCCGCGTTCGTCATAGGTGGTGAGCACGTGCGGGCGGAAGCTGCGGATGAGGTGCACGAGCGGCCGGGCGGCGACGTCGGTGGGCACCTGGTAGAACGACCCGTGCGGGGTCTCGGTGGCGGGATCGCCTTCGGGCAGGCCCGAGTCGACGAACCCGATCCAGCGGTGCTCGGCGCCGAGCACCTCGGCGGCTGCGGCCATCTCATCGCGGCGCAGACCGGCGATGTCACGGCGGGCGGCCGGGCTGTTGAGCAGGGCGGGGTTGAGGATGTCTCCGGCTTCACCGCCGGTCATCGTCGCGATCATCACCCGGGCGCCGAGCGAGGTGTACAGCGCGGTGGTGGCAGCGCCCTTCGATGACTCATCATCGGGATGCGCGTGCACGGCGAGCATGCGCAGGCCGTGGAAAGGCCGACCGGACGAAACGGACATAGATGTGGGAACCTCTCACAGGACAGCCCGGGGCACTGCCGCGGGCAGGGTGCGGACTAGACTATAGGTTAGTAGCCCTGACCGCTCGGGACGAATCCGGCCGCCAGAAAGGACCGCATGCCCCAGGACCACCGAGGCACCGGCAGCCCAGCCGGCGCCGCCGGCCGCCGCACCGCCGTCGCCGACCGCTACGGTTCCCGCTCCCGCCTGCCGCACAGCCGCACCCACGCGACCGGCGCCTCGGGACCGGGGAAGCGGCCGTGGATCATCGCCGCCCTCGGCGCAGCGTTCGTCGTCATGATCGGTCTGGCCGCCTGGTTCGCCTTCGCCCCGGCCCGTGTGCCCGACACCCCGAAGACCGTCAGCTACGACGTCGTCGATGCCTCGCTGACCGTCACCCGGTTCTCGATCGTGCCCGATGAGTCCCGTGACATCGAATGCGCGGTGCAGGCGACGAACCTGCAGGAGGCGGTCGTCGGATTCCGCGAGGTGACGATCCCGGCACGCGCCGGGACCTCGACCTCGGAGCCGGTGCAACTCGACGTCGATATTCGCACAACCCAGCTTGCTGCCAGCGGACACGTGGAATCCTGCTGGTATGTGGGTTAGAATAGGCAATCAATTCGATTCCCGGTCACCTGCGGGTGTCCGGGAATTCTCATTGTCCGTCGTGTCCAGCTGGGCACGCATCCGCCGCTGACGGCATCCGGTGCGTCTGCGGCATCGTGTTGAGGAGATGAAAATGACCGAGGAGACCACAGCCGAAGAGACCTGGCTCAGCCAGGAGGCATTCGACCGGCTGACCGAGGAGCTCGAGCACCTCAGCGGGCCCGGTCGCGCCGAGATCGCCGAGCGCATCGAAGCCGCCCGCGATGAGGGCGACCTGCGCGAGAACGGCGGCTACCACGCCGCTCGCGAGGAGCAGGGCAAGAACGAGGCCCGGATCCGCCAGCTCGAGCACCTGCTGCGCCATGCCAAGGTCGGCGAGGCCGACACCGACACGACGAAGGTGGCCCCCGGCAAGATCGTCGTCGTGAAGATGAACGGCAAGGAGATGCGCTTCCTGCTCGGCTCACGCGAGATCGCGATGGACGACTCGATCAACGTCTTCTCCGAGCAGTCTCCGCTCGGCGCGGCGGTCAACGGCTGCAAGGTCGGCGACGAGGCCAGCTACGAGGCGCCCAACGGCAAGGAGATGACCGTCAAGGTCACCGGCGTCGAGGCCTACACCGGCTGAGCCATCCCAGCTGACGCGAAGGGGCGGGCCCGCATGCAGCGGGCCCGCCCCTTCGTCATGTCCGCAGCCGTGCCGCGCCGGGAGGCTCAGTCGTCGGTGCGTCGCTCATTCCCTGCGCCCGAGGCGGTCGACCCGCTGGCCTGGCCGGTGGACTTGGCCTGGCCGGTGGACTCGGCGGTCTCGGTCGGGTCGCCTTCGGCGACGTCGGGAGCCAGCGGCGAATCCTCTTCGTCGTGTTCGAGCTGCGGGGAGGTCGTGCCGTCTTCGTCGTCGGGTTGGTGTTCCTGTTTGGCCTTGCCGTCCTTGGCGTAGACGTCCTCGCCTGCGAGGTAGAGGACGATCGTGTTGAGCACGGCGATGACCGGCACGGCGAAGAGCGCACCGACGATGCCGTACAGGGTCGCGCCGGCGGCCACCGCGAGCACGACGGCCAGCGGGTGGACGGAGACGGCCTTGCCCATGATGAACGGCTGGAGCACATTGCCCTCCAGCTGCTGGACGGCCAGCACGACGAGCGTCATGATGATCGCCGCGACGAGGCCCTTGGAAACGAGCGCGACGATGACGGCGATGATGCCGGTGACGACCGCACCGACGATCGGCACGAAGGAGCCGAGGAACACGAGGACGGTGAGCGGGAAGACGAGCGGGATGCCGATGAAGAAGGCACCGATGCCGATGCCGATCGCATCGACACCGGCGACGATGACCTGCACCCGGACGTACTGCACGAGCGACTGCCAGCCGCGCAGGCCCGCGCCCTCAGCCCGGCCGCGGGCGCGGCGCGGGAGCATGCCGATGAACCAGGAGAAGATCCGGCGGCCGTCGTAAAGGAAGAAGAAGGCGGTGAACAGGGTGAGGATGAGGCCGGTGAAGAAGCTGCCGACCGACATCGCAGCACCGGCGACGCCGCCGAGGATCTGGCCGGAGCGCTCTTCGAGCATCGCCACACCCTTGTTGAGGGTGTCGTCGATGGCCACCGAGATCCGCGAGGAGTCGATGCCGAACGGGTTGTGCTGCAGCCAGTCGGCGATCGAGCGGATGCCGGCCACAACCTGCCCGGTCAGCTCGCCCATGCCGACGACGATCTGCTGGCCGACGAGCGTCAGCAGGCCCAGCACCAGGACGATGAAGCCGATGAACGTGACACCGGCCGCAGCCCCGCGCTTCCAGCCGTGACGAACGAGGAAGTTCGAGAACGGGGAGATGAGCGCGGTGATGAGCAGTGCGATGAGTGCTGGCAGCAGGATGACGGAGATCTTCGACAGCAGCCAGTAGGCGACGCCGATCGCGGCGAGCACGATGAGGAACCGCCACGACCAGGCGGCTGCCAGGCGCATCGGCAGGGACACATAGGGCTCATAGGCCCCGCGCCCCTTCTCCTCCTCGGTGGGCTCATGGGCGGGCACTTCGATATAGGCGGGGACAGCCGGGGATGCGGTGAAGGACCCCGTGGGTGTCTGAGCGGCCTGCTCGCGGCGGGACCGGAATCCCTGCCAGGCGTTGCGCAGCCGCCCGGGGATGCGTTGCTGAGAGTTCTCTGGCATACGTCCAGCTTAGCGCTTCACCTGCTGGATCAGAGCGCAGCCGGGCCGAACTTCTGCCTCCGGTTCGAGGCACTAGACTCATCCGGGACGAGGGAAGGAAGTTCATGCAGCGACGAACCGCGACCGCGCTGGGGCTGGGATTGGCCATGCCCACGGCCTTCGCCGCCGGTGTCTACGGGCTCATGCGGCTGCAGTCGATGCGGCTGCGGCAGGCTTTCGACGACGACGTCGCCGCAGCCGCTGTCCCCCAGCAGTCCCGGCTCGTCGACCTCAGTGCCCCGCACAGCCGGGCGCTCGAGGACGTCGACGGCGACACCGAGCACCTGCCGGCGCTGGCCGTCATCGGCGACTCCTGGCTGGCCGGCATCGCCGTGGGCCGACGACGCCGCACCCCGGCGATGCTCATCGCCCGCGGCCTGGCAGCCCTGACCGGCCGCCCGGTGCGGCTGCGCTCGACTGCGCAGGCCGGTGCGCGCGCCGATGACATCCTCACGCAGGTCAACTCGATCCTGGCTGATCCGCTGCTGCGCCGCTCGCGCATCGGCGCACAGCCGCCGCGCTATGCCGTCATCGCGATGGGCAGCGCTGATGTCATCCACCCGATCACCGGTTCGATCGGCCTGCCGGTGCTCACCACCGCGCTCAACCGGCTGCAGCGCGAGGGCGGATACACCGTCATCGTGCTCACCTGCCCCAATCTCGGCAGCCTGCCGGGCATCCCGCAGCCGCTGCGCACCCAGCTGCGCCGCTCCTCACGCGTGCTCGCCGGATCCCAGTGGATGCTCGCCGTCTCCGCCGGGGCGATCCCGATGTCGCTCAACACGGTGCTCTCCGGCACGACGAAGCAGTCCCTCATCCGCGCCGACGGCCGCTTCCCCACCCCGCTGGGCTATGCGCAGCTGGCCACCGCCGTCATCCAGCGCATCACCGTCGACCTCGGGCTGCCGCATGAGGTGGCGGAGAATCCCGACACCCGCCCGCACTGGCCGGCTGAGCTGAGCGAAGGCCAGCCGCGCCCCGAGGACGAGGAGACCGAACCGCAGCAGCCCGCTGCCCGCAGCGCGACCGTCCCGCGTGCGGAGGGAGCCCGCCCGTGAGCGCTGTCATCCTCGCCTCCGGCTCCCCGTCGCGGTATGCGACCCTGACGTCGGCCGGGATCACCCCGCAGGTCATCGTCTCCCACGTCGACGAGGCGGCGATCCAGGATCAGCACCCCACCGCCTCGGTCGCGGAGCTGGCCGGCGTGCTCGCCGCGGCCAAAGGCCGCGACGTCCTGGAGAGCATCACGGCTGACGCCGGGCTGCTCTCCGGTGGGCAGGATCGCCCACGGGTGCTCATCGCCGCTGATTCGATCCTCGAACTCGACGGCAAGCCGGTGGGCAAACCCCACACGCCTGCGCGCACGCGCGAGGTGTGGCAGGCGATGGGCGGGCGCACCGCGCACCTGCACACCGGTCACTTCCTCGCCCGCCTCGACCCGCATGCCAGCGGCTGGCAGGTGGCCGGCACGCGGGCGCACACCGCGACGACGACGATCCGCACAGCAGCGCTGTCGGATGCGGAGATCGACGCCTACATCGCTACCGCCGAGCCCTTCGAGGTCGCCGGTGCGCTGACGATCGACGGCTTCGGCGGCGCCTTCGTCACCGGCATCGAAGGCGATCACCACAACGTCATCGGGCTCAGCCTCCCGCTGGCGCGCACGCTGGTCGGCGAACTCGGGCTGGCCTGGCATGAGCTGTGGGATGTCAAAGCCGATGCCGCAGGTCACAGCGGTGACGACGCGCCCGGAGCCGGTTGAGAATTTCGTCCACCGATTTTGTCGATCGTCCACAACGCTTTGGCACTGGTCTCTAGATTGATACCGTTCACCCGTTTCATGCCCAGGAGACCAGATGACCGAGCCCATGCGGCAGTACTCCGCGACCGTGGAGCACCGCCCCATCGAGCGGGTCTTCATCGCCAACCGCGGTGAGATCGCGCTGCGCATCATCCGCGCCTGTCACGACCTCGGACTCGAAGCCGTCGCCGTGTACACCAAGCCCGATGCCAACGCCGATTTCGTCCGCCTGGCCGACGACGCCTGGGCCCTCGACGGCGCTGGCCCGGCCGAAACGTACCTCAGCATCGAGAAGATGCTCGATGCCGCCCAGCGCGCCGGCGCCGATGCCGTCCATCCCGGCTACGGGTATCTCGCCGAGAGCCCCGATTTCGCGCAGGCCGTCCTCGATGCCGGTCTCGTGTGGGTCGGCCCTCCCCCGCAGGCCATCGACCGGCTCGGCGACAAGTCCGGTGCCCGGGCCGTCGCCGAGGCGGCAGGCGCGCCGATCACGCAGGGCTCCGATGGCGCCGTCGACGGCATCGACGACGCCCTCGCGGTAGCCGAGCGGATCGGCTACCCGGTGGCCGTCAAGGCCGTCTACGGCGGCGGCGGGCGCGGTTTCCGCACCGCTGCCAGCGCGGCTGAGCTTCCCGACGCGCTGGCCGGGGCCTCCCGCGAGGCGCTCTCGGCTTTCGGCCGCGGTGAGTGCCTGCTCGAGCAGCAGATCGTCAACCCGCGCCACATCGAGACGCAGTGCATGGTCGACGCCAGCGGCCGGGTGCTCGTCGCCTCAACCCGTGACTGCACGCTGCAGCGCCGCAACCAGAAGATCATCGAGGAGGCCCCGGCGCCGTTCCTCACCGACGAGCAGATCGCCACGGTCACCCAGGCTTCGAAGGACATCCTCAGCGAGGTCGGCTACGTCGGTGCCGCGACGTGTGAGTTCCTGCTCGGCGAGGGCGGGACGCTGACCTTCATGGAGGTCAACGCCCGCATCCAGGTCGAGCACACCGTGACCGAGGAGGTCACCGGCGTCGACCTGCTCGCCTGGCAGCTGCGCATCGCCGCCGGCGAGAGACTGCCGGAGGAGTTCCCGGCCCCGCGCGGCCACTCGATCCAGTTCCGCATCAACGCTGAGGATGTGCGCCTGAACTTCTTCCCGGCCACCGGCCGGATCGGCCGCTACATCGAACCGGCCGGCCCCGGCGTGCGCGTCGATTCCGGCGTACACCACGGCATCGAGGTCGGTGTCGACTTCGACCCGATGCTCGCCAAGCTCATCGTCACCGGTGAGGACCGCGCCCACGCACTCGCCCGCGCGCGGCGGGCACTGAGCGAATACACCCTCGACGGTGTCAAGACGCTGCTGCCGCTGCACCGGCGGCTGGTGAACGAACCGGCCTTCGCCGAGGACTTCAGCGTCTCCACCCACTGGCTGCAGCAGACATATATTCCGACATTCGACGATCCGGAGGATCCCATGGCACAGCAGACGCAGGACGGCAGCGACGTCATCGACATCGTCGTCGAGGTCGAAGGCCACCGGCTGACGGTCAAGGTGCCGGCAGAGCTGGCCCGCCCGGCCCAGGCCGGCACCCGCCCCCGCAAGGGGCGGTTGCGCCGCCGCGGCTCCAGCCGCACCGACAGCGCCTCAGCACTCACAGCTCCGATGCAGGGCACCATTGTGTCCGTCGATGTCGAGCCCGGTGCTGTCGTCGAGACCGGTGACACGCTGGCCGTCATCGAGGCGATGAAGATGGAGCAGCCGCTCAAAGCGACCCGCCCGGCCACCGTGTCGACGATCGCCGTCGAGGCAGGCACGGCCGTCAAGGCCGGCACCGTGCTCATCGAGTTCGAGGACTGACCACCGCAGAAGCGCTGATCAGCGGACCGGCTCCAGACAGACCTGGACGAAAGTCGTAGTCGACTGCACCAAAGTCCAATTGTGCCGGCTCGGTGCACATGAGAAAGTGAAGCTGCTGGTGACGCCAGCTCCCGATCCCCCGAAACACAGTTGCGGGTGCACTCGATTCGAGTGCACCCGCAGTCGTGTTCTCAGCCGCCGGTCCTGACCGGCGGTCGCTGACTGAGCCTGCCGACCGCGCCGGCTGACTCAGCTCGCGTGATGATGCAGCTTGCGCGCCGCCTCGGTGATGGACCCCGACAGCGAGGGGTAGACGGTGAAGCTGGAGGCCAGCTGGTCGACGGTCAGCCGGTTCTCCACTGCCAGGGTGATCGGCAGGATGAGTTCACTGGCCTTCGGGCCGACGACGACACCGCCGAGGATCGAACCGGAGCCGCGGCGGGAGAAGATCTTGACGAAGCCGTCGCTGATCTCCTGCATCTTCGCCCGTGCGTTCGTGCTCAGCGGCTGGGTGACGCATTCGATCTCCTTGCGGTCCTCCTCGAAGTCCTTCTGGGAGAAGCCGACGGTGGCGATCTCCGGGCTGGTGAAGATGTTCGAGGCGACATTGCGCAGCTTGAGCGGGGCGACGGCATCGCCGAGGGCGTGCCACATCGCGATCCGGCCCTGCATCGCGGCCACCGACGCCAGCGGCATGACCGAGGTGCAGTCGCCGGCGGCGTAGATGCCCGGCCGGGAGGTGCGCGAGACCCCGTCGACGACGATGTGCCCGGAGTCCTCCAGCTGCACGCCGGCCGATTCGAGACCGAGGTCCTTGGTGTTCGGGATCGAGCCGACGGCCATGAGGCAGTGGCTGGCGTTGACCTTGCGGCCGTCATCAAGGGTGACGAGCACACCGTCGTCGGTGCGGGTGACCGATTCGGCACGCGAACGGGAGAGCACGTTCATGCCGCGGGAGCGGAACGCCTTCTCCAGCACATCGGCAGCGTCCTTGTCCTCACCGGGCAGCACCCGGTCCCGGGAGGACACGAGCGTGACCTTCGAACCGAGGGAATGGTAGGCCGAGGCGAACTCCGCACCGGTGACACCGGAGCCGACGACGACGAGGTGCTCAGGCAGCTCATCGAGGTCGTAGAGCTGCGTCCACGTCAGGATCCGCTCTCCGTCGGGCTGGGCGCTCGGCAGCTCGCGCGGGTGCGCGCCGACGCAGATGAGGACGACATCGGCTTCGAGTTCGTACTCATTGCCCTCCTCCTCGACGACGTGGACGGTGTGCCGGCCCGACATCCGGGCCGTGCCCTTGATCGCCTTGACGCCGGCGGCCACCAGTCCGTCGTAGATGTCGGTGGCCTGGGCGTTGGCCAGGTGCTTGATCCGCTTGTTGATGGTGTCGAGGTCGGCTCGGGCGGCACCGCGTTCGATCGCGGAGGTCTCGCCGTCCTCGGTGCCGCGCAGGTGGATGCCCAGTGGTCCGGAGACCTCGATCTGGCCCATGAGCTCGGCAGTGGCGATGAGCGTCTTCGACGGCACGACGTCGGTCAGCACCGCAGACCCGCCGCAGCGGTTGCGCTCGATGAGCATGACATCGGCGCCGAGCTGACCGGCCACCAGCGCGGCCTCGTAGCCGCCGGGACCACCGCCGATGATGACGACACGGTTCTGGGAGGGATCAAGTACGTTCTTCACAGTCTCATTCTCTCAGCGGCAGGCAAGTCGATGGCATGACAGCGGCGGCGCTGCGGCCGCCCCTGTCGTTCGCTGTCCATCCTAGTGGCTGAGCCGGCCGGTCCCCTAAGCGGCCTGGCGGGCCGCGGGAGTCTCGACCGCCTCGGGCACGGGCGTGTGGCTCACGCGCAGCGCCCGCAGGGCGCCGAGGATCGCGACGAGGTCGACGCCTTCCTGCAGGATCGCACCGACGACGGCCGGCAGATAGCCGAGGGCTGCCACGATCATGAGCCCGATCGAGATCGCGATGCCCAGCCAGATGCTCTGCAGGGCGATGCGCACGGTGCGCTGGGAGATCTCGATGACGTAGGCGACGTTGGCGATGTCGTCCTGGGTGATGACCGCCGAGGCCGATTCGCTGGCGGCACTCGCCCCACGCGCACCGAGCGCGATGCCGACGTCGGCGGCAGCGAGCACTGGGGCGTCGTTGACGCCGTCGCCGACCATGAGCACCGGCCGGTTGCGCATCGCAGCGAGGTGCTCGACCTTCGTCTGCGGGGTGCAGCCGGCTTCGACCTCGTCGATGCCGACCGTGCCGGCGATCGCGCGGGCGGTGGCGGCGTTGTCGCCGGTGAGCATCGCGATGTCGGTGACGCCGAGCTCGTGCAGGCGGGCGACGGTGCCGGCGGCGGTGGCGCGCAGCTCATCGGCGAGGATGATGATGCCGGCTAAGTCGCTGCCGTGGGAGACGTAGACGAAGGTCTCCCCTGGTGCCAGCTGAGCCGGTTCGAGGGGGCCTGCGACCTCTTCGATGTAGGTGATCTTGCCGACCCGCACCTCGGTGCCGTCGGCCAGGAGGGCGCGCACCCCGTTGGTCGCGGTCTCGTCAGCGCCTGTCACCTCGGGCAGGGTCAGCCCGCGCTCGGCTGCCACCTGCCCGATCGACTGGGCGAAGGCGTGCAGTGAGAACTGCTCGGCCGCTGCGGCCAGGGCGATGAGCTCGTCTGCGCTGTGGGTGCCGGGGATGACGCGGCGGACCTCGGGGTTGCCGCGGGTGAGCGTGCCGGTCTTGTCGAGTGCGGCAGAACGCACGCGGGCGAGCGTTTCGAGCGCGCCGCCGTTCTTGATGATGACGCCGATCTGCGCGGCCCGGCTCATCCCGCCCATGAACGCGACCGGGGCGGCGATGAGCAGCGGGCAGGGGGTGGCGACGACGAGGACCTCGGCGAACCGGGTGGGGTTGCCGCTGATGAACCAGGCGAAGGCGGCGATCGCCAGGGACACGATCGTGAACGGCACCGCATAGCGGTCGGCCAGGCGCACCATCGGGGCCTGGGATTCGACGGCCTCGCGCACGAGCCTGACGATCGAACCGTACTGGGAGTCCGCCGAGGTGGCGGTCGCCTGCATGCGGAAGGCGCGGGTCTCGTTCACCGTGCCCGAGGCGAGGGTGTCGCCTGTCCTGAAGGTCACCGGCAGCGGTTCGCCGGTCATCGCCGAGGCGTCGATGGTCGCCGATGCACCGAGCAGGGTGCCGTCGACCGGCAGCGTCTCATTCGGCCGGACGACGAGGATGTCTCCGATGGCCACCTCGTCGACCGGGATCTGGGTCAGCTGGCCGTCAGCACCCTCCCGGTTGGCGAACTGCGGGGCGCGGCTGATGAGCGCATCGAGTTCGCGCCCGGCCCGGCCTGCGGCCATCTCCTCGAGCGCCTCACCGCCGGTGAGCATGAGCACGATGATGAGGCCGGCGACGTACTCGCCGACGAGCACGGTGGCGACCATCGCGACGACGGCGAGGATGTCGAGACCCCACTTGCCGGCCATGATGTCCTTGACCATGTCCCAGGCGGTGAGGAGGACGACGATGCCGATGACGGTCGTCGCCAGGATCTGGGCGGCACCGGGCAGCCCAACGGCGAGCAGGATGAGCGTCGTCGCCAAGGCGACGACGGCCAGCCCGGCCAGAGGGTAGCGGCGAAGAGCACGGATGAGAGCCATATCACCATCATGCCCAACGGCGCGACCGGCGGCTAGGAAGGCGTGGACAACCTACATTCACCGGGAAGGGGAAGCGGGTTCAGCCGATCGTCTCGGTGAGCACGTCTGCGGGACGTACGATGCGGCCGTGTTCGCGGTGTGCGGCCGACAGTTCGGAGTAGGAGGCGGCGTTGGTGCGGATGTGCTCGATGTTCTCAGCGGTCAGCTCGCGGCGCACCTTCGCCGGCATCCCTGCCACCAGGGAGCCGGAGGGGACCTCCATGCCTTCGAGGACGAGAGCGCCTGCGGCCACGAGCGTCTCGGAGCCGATGACGCATTCGTTGAGCAGGGTTGCGCCCATGCCGATGAGGCAGTCGTCGCCGACCGTGCAGCCGTGCACGAGCGCGCGATGGCCGACGGACACGCGGGCGCCGACAGTGACCGGCCGGCCGGGGTCGGAGTGCATGACGGAGTTGTCCTGCACATTGGTTCCCTCACCGATTGTGATGGGGCTCGATTCGGCGCGCAGCACGGTGCCGTAGAAGACGCTGCTGCCGGGCCCGAGGCGGACGTCGCCGATGAGCGTGACGCCGGGTGCGACGAAGGCCGTCGGGTGGATCTGCGGCTTGAGGTCGCCGATGGCAATGATGCGCAGGTCGCTGATGTTCTCCATGTCCTCAGCCAAGCAGACCGGTGCGCAGCGGGCAAGGGTGACGATCGATTTGCGATGCCGCTTGAGAGCGCGCAGAATAAAAGATTGTCGGTGATTTCACACTTCGACCCTCTTGTGCTGTCCTGTCTCATATGTGAACCTGGTTGACATAGCGACCACTTGCTGTCGCCAGCCTGCTGTGTGCCGATCTGGGCCCACCAACTCCCCGGGCTCCGGCGACCTCCGCTCCAGGAAAGGACACCATGGATTGGCGCCATCGCGCGGCTTGCCTCAATGAGGATCCCGAACTCTTCTTCCCCATCGGCAACACCGGCCCTGCGCTCCTGCAGATCGAAGAGGCCAAAAGTGTCTGCCGCCGCTGCGAAGTCGCCGAGATCTGCCTGCAATGGGCACTCGAATCCGGCCAGGATGCCGGAGTCTGGGGCGGTATGAGCGAAGATGAGCGCCGCGCCCTCAAGCGCCGCGCTGCGCGCGCCCGCCGCGCCGGCTGACTCACAGCCCGCCGGTCAGCGCACCGGCACACCACAGACATCACAGCAGCGCCCGCCGTGCATCGCCGGTGGGCGCTGCGGCGTGTCCAGGATGCGCTGCCTGCTCATCGTCACGCGAGACAGGCAGCCGGCTGCAGCCGGGCAGAGATGTCGGACCGCTCTGCCGCTGTCCTGCCGTGCTTCAGCGGTCGCGGCCGAGCGGCACGTCGATGATGACTTCCGTGCCGCCTCCTTCACGGGCCCGCCAGTTGATCTCCCCGCCCAGGTCGGTGGAGACGAGGGTCTTGACGATCTGGGTGCCGAGTCCGGTGCCGGGGCCCTGATTCTCCGGCAGGCCGACGCCGTCATCGGCGACGGTGACACGCAGCCGATCGCCGACGCGTTCGGGTTCGACCCACACGGTGGCCTGCAGACGCTCATCGGTCTCCGGCTTCTTGAGATCGAGCGGGAAGCCGTGCTCGACGGCATTGGTGACCAGCTCGGTGAGCGCCAGCGCCAGGGACGTCGCATCGACTGAGGAGATCTTGCCGAAGCTGCCGGTGCGCTGCAGGGTGATCTCGACGTGCGGGCTGGCGAGCTCGGGAGTGAGCTTGAGGCCTTTGTCGACGATCTCATCGAAGTCGACCTCGCTGTCGAGGCCCTGGCTGAGCACATCGTGGACGACGGCGATGATCGCCACACGGCGCGTCGCCTCCTCCAGCGCACCCTTCGCCTCAGCCGATGAGATGCGGCGGGTCTGCAGGCGCAGGAGTGCCGCGACCGTCTGCAGGTTGTTCTTCACCCGATGGTGCATCTCGCGGATCATCGCGTCGCGGCCGAGCAGCTGCCGGTCCCGGCGGCGGATCTCGGAGACATCGCGCAGCAGGATCGCCGCACCGATCCGGTTGCCGGCACGGGTGAACGGGATCGCGCGCAGGGTCACGATGACGCTGCCGGATTCGACTTCGGTGCTCCACGGTGCACGACCGGTGAGCACGACCGGCAGGGTCTCGTCGACCGGCCGGAGCTGCTCGACGAGACCGGCGACGACCTCGTTGAGGTAGCGGCCCTCCAGCTCGTCGTCGTGGCCGAGGCGGTGGAGCACGGAGATGCCGTTGGGTGAGGCATAGCGCACCCGTCCCTCGCGGTTGAGCACGACGATCCCGTCACCGACCCGGGAGTCGCCGTGGTGGCCGGCGGCATCATCGTCGAGGTTGGGGTAGTCGCCCTCGGCGATCATCGTCAGCAGCATCGAGGCGCATGCCCGGTAGTTGCGCTCCAGCCGCGAGGACACGCTGCGGCGCAGCTCCTCGGTGTGCCGGGTGAGCACGGCGATGATCCGGCCCTCGCGCATGACCGGCACCACCTCGGCACCGGCGATCGGTGCGTGGGCGTCATTCAGCTCATCCTCGCCGGGGGCGATGATGATCTCCTGGCTCTCCCACGCCTGGTGCATCAGCTCCGTTTCGATGCCGGCGCTGATGAGCCCCACGACGTCCTCAGGGTAGGCTGTCGCACCGGTCGTCGGCCGGCAGTGAGCGGCCACCCGGAACCGGCCCGGCGCCTCGGTGGCGGGAACCCACAGCAGCAGGTCGGCGAACGACAGGTCAGCCAGCAGCTGCCAGTCGCCGACGAGGGTGTGGAGCCACTCGAGGTCCCGCTTGTCGGTGAAGTCCTCGGTGGCGTCGATGTCGCTGTGCGGGTGCATCGTCTGCTCCCCCGGTCTCAGCTCTCCTCCGACTGCCAGACGGTCGAGCGGACGATGCCGCGCATCATGCGCAGCAGCACCGACAGCGGCGTCTGGGTGACGGTGTCGAGCTGGCGGATCTCATCGATCGTCTCGAGCACCTGGCTCAGCGCTGCCTCGTTGTTCTCACGCCACTGGGCGATGCGGCGCTGGGCGCGCTCCGCCGGCGTCGCACCCTCCGCCTCAGTTGCCGAGAGCACAGTGAGCACAACGGCGAAGACAGCCTGGTAGTAGTCATCGCGCATCGCACCGCGGGCCAGCGCCGACCAGCGGTCGGAGCGGTCGAGTTCACCGATGAGCTGGAGCAGCTCGGCACCCGAGAGCAGGTCGGTGACCTGGTAGTACACCTCGGCGACGTCCTCGCCGTGGATGCTGAGCCGGTTGGCGATCTGTGCGACGTCGAGCAGGGCGAACTCATCGAGCAGCGCTGCAGCACGGTAGGCGACCGCCTCCGGCACGCCTTCGGCGATGAGGGACTGGGCGTTGGACTCCAGCTCCCGGGCATCGGTGCCTTCGAGCAGCTGCGGGACCCGCGGGCGCAGCTGTTCGAGGATCGAACCGTAGCGTTCGATGCCCGAGGGCACGTCGAGGTGCGTCGGTGCCTGGTGGACCAGCCACCGGGAGGCGCGGTCGAGCAGCCGCACGTAGCCGTGCTGCAGCCTGACCTGGACGCTGGAGTCGACGATGTTGTCGAGTGCGCAGATGTCGTCGAAGTGGCTGTCGAGGTCGAAGATCTCGCTGACGACGGTGAAGACGCGGGCGATCTGCGGGATCGTCGCACCGGTCTCCTCGACCATCCGGAAGATGTACGTCAGCCCGCCGCGGTCGACCATCCGGTTGACCAGGCGTGCGGTGGCGATCTGGCGGCGCAGCGGATGCTCGGCGAAGTGCTCGCCGAAGCGCTCGGCCAGGCTGGGCGGGAAGTAGGCGAGCAGGTGCTCGTTCGTCCACTCCTCATCCGGCACATCGCTGTCGAGGATCTCATCAGCGGCGTTCATCTTGACGTAGGCCAGCAGCACGGCCAGTTCAGGCGAGGTCAGACCGCCTCCAGTCGAGGTGCGGGTGGCCAGCTGCTTGGTCGTCGGCAGGAACTCGACAGCCCGGTCGAGGTCGGCGTTCCTCTCCAGGTAGCGCATGAGGCGCCGGTGGGTGCCGGACATGACGTCGGCGCCGTCGCGGGCCTCGCCGAGCAGCACGTTCTGGCTGTAGTTGTTCGCCAGCACCTTGTCGGCGACTTCGTCGGTCATCGACAGCAGCACGTCGACGCGCTCATCGGAGCTGAACGCCCCGTTCTTGATGAGGGTGTCGAGCAGCAGCTTGATGTTGACTTCCTGGTCAGAGGAGTCGACTCCGGCGGAGTTGTCGACGGCATCGGTGTTGATCTTGACGCCGCCGAGTGCCGCCTCGACGCGGCCGAGCTGGGTGGCGCCGAGGTTGCCGCCCTCCCCGACGACGCGCACGCGCAGGTCGGCGCCGTCGACGCGGATCGCATCGTTGGCCTTGTCGCCGACGTCGGCGGCGGTCTCCTGCGAGGACTTGATGTAGGTGCCGATGCCGCCGTTGTAGAGCAGATCGACCGGTGCGGTCAGGATGCCGCGGATGAGGTCGTTGGGCCGGTACTGGCCGGGGCTCATGCCGAGCCGCTTGGCGGCCTGTTCGCTCAGCCTCACCGACTTCGACGAGCGGGAGTAGACGCCGCCGCCGGCGGAGATGAGCTCCGGGTCGTAGTCCTGCCACGACGAGCGCGGCAGCTCGAAGAGCCGCCGCCGCTCGGCGAACGACTGGGCCGGATCCGGGTCCGGGTCGATGAAGATGTCGCGGTGGTCGAAGGCGGCGACGAGCTTGATGTGCTCGCTGCGCTGCATGCCGTTGCCGAACACGTCACCGCTCATGTCGCCGATGCCCACGACGGTGAAGTCGTCGGTGGCGGTGTTGACGCCGAGTTCGCGGAAGTGTCGTTCGACGGACTTCCACGCACCGCGCGAAGTGATCGCCATCGCCTTGTGGTCGTAGCCGACCGAGCCGCCGGAGGCGAACGCGTCGCCGAGCCAGAAGCCGCGGCTGGTGGCGATCCCGTTGGCGACGTCGGAGAACCGGGCGGTGCCCTTGTCGGCGGCGACGACGAGGTAGGAGTCGTCGTCATCGTGGATGACGGTGCGCTCGGGATGGACGACGACGTTGCCCTCGGGGGTGTATTCGAGGTTGTCGGTGACATCGAGCAGAGCGTTGATGAACACCTCGTAGGCGGCCTGTCCGGCGGCCTGCCACGCGTCGCGGTCCTGTGCCGGGTCCGGCAGCTGCTTGGGCACGAATCCGCCCTTGGCGCCGGTGGGCACGATGAGCGCGTTCTTCACCATCTGCGCCTTGACGAGTCCGAGCACCTCGGTGCGGAAGTCATCGCGGCGATCCGACCAGCGCAGGCCGCCGCGGGCGACCTTGCCGAAGCGCAGGTGCACGCCTTCGACCTCGGGTGAGTACACCCACATCTCGTAGGCCGGCTTCGGCTTGGGCACGAAGTCGAGCTGCGGGGGCAGGATCTTGTACACCGCCGCCCGCGGCAGCGAGCCGTCTTCGGGCTGGAAGACGTTGGTGCGCACGGTGGCGTCGATGAGTGAGAGCACTGCGCGCAGCACGCGGTCGGCGTCGAGGCTGGTGACCTCGGACAGCGCCTGCTCGATGCGGTCGTGGATCTGGGAGATGTGCTCGTCGCGCGTGCCGACTGCCGGGGTGAGGTCCGGGTCGAACTTCGCGTGGAAGTAGCCGAGCAGCAGCGCCGAGAGGTCCGGGTTGGAGGTGAACACGGAGCCGAGGTACTTGTCGGAGTAGGAGAAGCCGGCCTGGCGCAGGTAGTGGGTAAAGGCGCGCAGCACGGCGAGGTCCTGCCACGGCAGGCCGGCGACGATGAGCCGGTCCATGCTGCCGGTCTCGCGCAGCCCCTTCCAGCCGGCGGCGAAGGCCTCTTCGATCCGCTCGAAGTCCTGCGAGGAGATCTCGTCTTCGAACTCGAGACCGAAATCGTAGATGTAGCGGCTGCTGCCGTCGGGCAGGTCGATCTCGTAGGGCCGCTCGTCGAGCACGGAGGCGCCGAGGTTCGACAGGAACGGCAGGATCTCCGAGAGCCCGGCCGGGTTGAGCCGGTAGAACGACAGCCGGGCCTGGCTGCGCGGCACGCCTTTGGGCCGGACCATCTTGACGAGCGGTTCGTCGTCGCTGTCGTGCTTTTCGAACAGCGCGATGTCCTCGACGGCGTCCTGCGGGGTGTTGTATTCGATGTAGGACGGCGGGAACGCCTCCGACCAGGTGCGTGCCCGGTCGAGCTCTGCTGCGGTGTGGCGGGCGTTGTGCGGAGCGAGGTACTCCCAGACGTCTTCGGACCAGGACCGCAGCGCGCTGGTGATCCGCTCGGACACCGTGTCCGCGTCGACCTCCGGGAGGCTGATGTTGCGCGGGACCCGGGCGACGAAGTGCAGCCGGGCGAGCGCCGACTCACTGAGCAGCACATCGAAATCGACGGTGTCGGCGGCGTAGGCCTCGCGCAGCGCCTTCTCCACCCGCAGGCGCGATTCGGTGTCGTAGAGATCCCGCGGCACATAGACGAGCACGGAGACGTAGCGCGCATACGGGTCGCGGCGGATGAACACCCGGGATTCGCGCTTCTCCTTGAGGTCGAGGACCTGCATGACGACCTCGAAGATCTCCTCGACATCGGCGTGGAAGAGATCATCGCGCGGGTAGGTCTCCAGGATCGAGAGCAGCTCGTCACCGGAGTGGGTGTCGCGTTCGACGCCGGATTCGCGCAGGATCCAGGCGACCTTCTGCCGGATCACCGGAATGTCGAGGACCGAGGCGTTGTACATGCCCGAGGTGTAGAGACCGACGAAGCGGCGCTCACCGACGATCGTCCCGTGCTCGTCGTAGGTCTTGACGCCGAGGTAGTCGAGGTAGCTGCGGCGGATGACGTGCGAGCGCGAGTTCGCCTTCGTCAGCACGAGCACGCGCGGCTCTTCGGCGCGGGCGGCGACGTTCTTCGACAGCTGCGAGGACCGGGTCGGGCGCAGCGAGGAGATGCCCATCGCGGTGCCCTCGATCGGGTGCAGGGCGAGTTCCTCGCCGGTGGTGTCGAGCGAGTACTCACGGTAGCCGAGGAACGCGAACCGGCCGGAGAGCCAGTCGAGCAGCTCGGCGGATTCGGCGGCCTCGTCGGCCAGCTCGGGCCGCGGCGGGGTGCTGCGCAGCTGTTCGGCCAGTTCATGGGCGCGGGCGCGCATCTGCTCGCGGTCGGCTTCGGCGGCGATGACGTATTCGAGGACGCGGGCGATCTGGGCGCGCAGCTCGTCGAACTGCTCTTCGGCGACCTGGTCGATCTCCAGGCGAACCCAGGATTCCTTCGCCCGGGTCGTCGACGACATCCCCGGGGTGATGGTCGGCAGCGCCGAGGTCGAGGTGGTGGTGCGTGAGAGTTCCCCGGCCGGCACGATGCGCAGCTGGCCGTCGGTGCGTTCGGTGACGATGATCGGGTGTCGCACGGCGCGGATGTTGTGCCCGGCGCCGGTCAGATCGGAGATGATCGACGAGAGCGTGTAGCGCGTGTCGGGCAGCACGATGTTGATGACGGTGCGGTTGCCGGCGTAGTCGGCGTCGCTGGCTGATGGGTTGGTCAGCGAGACGACGGGGGTGGTGCCGTCGAAGCCGCGGGCGACGCCGTAGTGCCGGGCGGCCGAGGCGGCGAGGGCTTTGGGCCCGTAGGTCTCATACTCGGCGTCGCTGATGCGGGGGAAGTACGCGGGGATGAGGTCGGCGGGAGGAATCGATCCCGTCAGGTCTGTCCACGCTTGTGCAATCTCGGTCGAGCGGACCTCGGTCACTATGTCACCTTTTCATTGGTCAGTACATGAGGCGATGGGCAGCGTCCTCGCTGCCCGCCTCTACCCTAACCGCGAATGGGGCGGTTTTCATGCCCGCAGCCGGGTCGGCTCGCCAGTGCCCGACATGGCAGACTGAAACCATGAAGACGATCACCGCACAGCGCCGTTCGACCGCCCCGTTGCACCGCATTCTCGCCCGCCTGGAGTCCCGTGAGATGTGGGAGCATGCCACCGCCGAGGCGACCGTCACCGGTTCGGTCGCCGAGGGTCTGCAGGTGCGCACCTCGGCACCGCTGCCGGCTGACGAGGTGCCGGACTCCGCGCGCCGGTTCCTGCCGGACACGGCGCGCATCGAACAGGACTTCTCACTGCCGGCGACGGCTGCCGAGGCGTCGTCTGCCCGGGCCCAGCAGTCGACTGAGGTGCCCGGGGTGCCGGTGGCTGTCAGTGCCGTCATCGACTTCACCGCACTCGATCCGGCCGATGTCAGCGGTTCGGGCACCGAGATCGCGGTGGTCGCCGAGGTGTCCTCGTCGATCCCGCTGTTCGGCTCAGCTGTCGAGGCCGCGATCGCCCCGACCGTCGAGCGGCTGCTGGGCGAACGCCTCGAGGAGATCGCCGACCTCTGAGGAGTCGAACCACAGCAGCGGCGAGGACCGCAGCAGCGCAGCCGCCGCCTCCTGGTCCTCCGGGAGGCCGGCGACGACCTCGGGATCGTCGATGTGGAAGCTCACGACCCGGCTCGGGTCGAGGCTGAGCGGGCCGAAGGCCTCCAGACCGGCCCCGACGGAGCGGACCTGGGTGCCGAGTGCCGGGATGTCGCAGGCGATGACGACACGCGAACCGCCGGTGCGCAGCACTTCGTCGAGGCACGCCTCGGCGGCTGTCATCTGTGCGGTGAATTCGGCTTCTTCACCGGCATCGGAGCGCAGTGCGCGCCCATTGGCATCAGGGGCGAAGGCGAGCACATCGGTGATCGCCGGCCAGGCGGAGACGAGATGGTGAGAGGTCACGGGGACGTATGCGCGCACATAGGAGCTCATGTGGTCATTGTCCTCCGGCGCAGCCGCGGAAGGCGAACCCGACGCGCTGCCGTGGGCTTCGAGCTGCGGTCGCGGCGCCGCAGCTGCGGCTCGGGCAGCCCGGGCAGGGCCGCAGCGAGCTCGCCGAGAGCCCGGCTGAGCGGGCTGCGCGGAGCATGTTCGGTGATCGCCTGCCCGGCGAGCACCGCGGCGTCGACATTCGCCCGGTCATCGGGCAGGTAATGGCAGCCGCCGAGTCCGAGGAACCGGGACAGTGTCGCGTCGATCGCTGTCTGCGGGTCAGCTCCGACGGCTGAGGCACGCGCCTTGTTCATCACGATCGTGGCGCTCTCGCGCAGCGCTTCTCCCCGCTCGGTCTCCAGCAGCCTCACCAGCCGCTGGATCCCCAGCGGATCGGCCTGGGCGATGAGCAGCGTGTGATCGGCGCGTTCGAGGACCGCCCGTGTGGCGGCGTGCCTGTCGTAGTGCGGGTCGGCGAACTCGTCATCGGGGTCGATGCGATCGGCGATGTCGACGATGACGACGTCAGCGGTGGCGGCCGCGGCATCGAGGATGGTGCTCAGCAGCGCCGGTCGGACTTCCGGCCAGCGGCTGGCGCGGCTGAGGCCGGTGACCAGGTGCAGGCGCGGGCTGATCGCCGTCAGGTGCCGACTGAACAGCTCCGGTGTGAGGACGCCGCTGGCAGCCCGGCGGCACAGCGCGGCCAGCTGCGGGGCATCGTCGACGATGCCGAGCATGGCCGCCTGTCCGGCGGTGACGGTGTCGGCGTCGATGAGGACGACGGAGGTGCCGTGGCTGCTGAGCAGATGCGCCAGTCCGGCGGCCACTGTCGATCGGCCCGGGGCTGAACCGGTCCCCCACACGGCGATGACGGGGCCGGGTTCGCGGGTCTGCGCAGCCTGCGGCGGTGCGGCAGGCCGCGGCGGGACGGCCAGTGACTGGGCGCAGTCGCGCACGGCGGCGAGGAACACCTCGGGCGGGTCCCACGGTGAGACGTGGCTGCGCACGCCCCAGGCGCGGAACTGCTCCTCGTCGTCCCCGAGTCCGAGCAGGCGGGCGCCGGTGCCGTGCAGCCGGCGGACCACCTCGGCGTCGAGGCCGGGGAACTCGCGGCCGAGCACGACGACAGCACCCATCCCGGCGCTGGCGGCCGCGAGCAGCTCGACCTCATCGGCCGGCCGGCGCACGATGGTGAAATCGGGTGCCTCGCTCAGCCGTGCGGTCACGGTCGGTTCGTGGTCCCGGTCGACGGCGACGATGACGCCGATGGGCGCAGGCGGGTGAGCGCTCATCCCTGCTCCGGGACTGCGGCGACCGAGATGTGGTGCTCGCCAGCCAGGGCGGAGAGCACGGCGTCGATGTCGTCGGTGGGGACGAACACCTCGATCCGGTTGCTGTTGGCGCCGGCGAACCCGCCGCTGTCGCGCTCGACAGAGATGACGGCGACGCCGCTGAGGATGAGCTCGGGTTCACCGTCTTCGATGCGGGTGTCAGTGCCCCACAGGTCGATCGTCGACCCGGCGTCGACCTGGCCGGGCAGGCCGCCGGGCACCTCCAGGGCGATAACGCGGCCGGCCAGCTGGTCGGCCGTGCCGATCTGGGAGGCCGGGATGAGTTCACCGGGTGCGATGCTGGAGAGCACTGTCGCACCGGCGGGGATCTCCGTGCTGGTCGGCAGGTAGTGCTCCTCCGCCTCGCTCATCCGCACCTCTGTGGCGCTGAGGTCATCGGCGGTGATGGCATGGCCGGGCACGAGCGGGCGGGCGGCTGTCCAGACGGTCATCGTGTTCGCTGCCTGGTTGACGATGAACCAGGTGCCGAGGACCGAGGCGGCGACGATGAGCGCGCCGATGATGAGCTTGGGGTCTCGCCAGCGCGGTGGGCGCAGCCGTTCGGCGCGCTTGGGTTCGCGGAAGGACATGGAGCTCCTTTGCTCGTGGGGACTGCAGTGACGGGTCGGGGTGCGCAAAGGCCCGGCATCTCGGACTACATTACATTTCAGGCAACGCATGAGAACAGGGCTGTGGACAACGCGAATGTCCACAAGCCACAGCGAACGCCACGATCTGACAGCAAAATCGTCTATGATGGAGGCGATCACAACGAGCTGCAGACCACCGGGCGTAAGCGCCGGTGAGCAGCTGCAAAGGAGTGCCGATCATGGTTGCCGAAGTCCGCTTCCTCCCCCTCACCGACGTCGCGGAGATCCTCAATGTCACCGTCACGCAGGCGCGCGCCCTCGTGCGCTCCGGTGAGCTGCGCGCCATCAAGGTCGGCGGGCGCGGGCAGTGGCGGATCGAGAAGGCTGAGCTTGAGGACTACATCCAGCGGATGTACTCCCAGACCCAGCAGGAGATCCGGGAAGGCCGCGTCGACGTCTGAGCCTCAGACACTGCCACCAGGCGTGAGGTCCTGCACCGCAGCCAGTGCGTGCAGCGGCACCAGATCGACGGCGGCTCCGCGGCGGATCTGCAAGTAGTCAGCACCGACGGCATCGATCATCCCCTCCAGCACCAGCCCGTCAGCGCCGCAGAACACCCGGCATTCACGGCGGCCTTCGCCGAACCTGCGCAGCGGGGAGCGGATCGACAGCTGGGAGATGACGGCGTCAGCTCCGTGGACCACCCGGCGCATGCGCACATGGTCGACACGGGACAGGTTCACCAGCGCCCGCGGGGTGCCGGGCACACGTCCGCGCAGCAGCACCCACTGCTGCCCCACCGCGTCGATGATCCCATCGAACCACGTGCGCGCGACATGCACGTCGACGGGAGCGCCGACGGCACCGGCGAGCCGATGCGCGAGCCCATGATCAGCGAACTCGCCGGCGACGAGATCCCCGAGCTCACCCATCCGCTCATGCGCGGTGCGCCCCTGTTCCTCAGCGGCGAGGTCGGCGAAGAGCGCCTCGACGCGATCGACGCCTGCGGCGTCGTCCTCACGCGGTGATGTCGACTCGGTCATGAGCCCATGATCGCAGAACACCGAGCGCCGGGCACCGATTCCGCACACATCTCGCCTCAGACCATGTCATTCGAATGCAGTCGAATCTCGATAAATCTTTTTATTATCTATTGACTTCGTTTGGTGCCGTTTGTCATTCTTATATCCATATTGAGAGGAGTTGGAATGCTGATCTGGCTGACGCGACTGCTGAGCCTCGCACACATCGTCATCACGCTCTGCCTGTGGGCCAGCGCCCCGGAGCTGATGACCGCGCTGGGCCACGGCGACATCGGTGCTGCTGTGGTGCTGCTGGCCGGCAGCGCGGCGGTCGTCGCCGGCGCGCGCCTGACGTGCGCCACGCTCCTCAGCGGTCTCGCCCATGCGGCTGGGCTGTTCGGCCGCACAGCTGCCCAGCGCTGCGCCCAGGCGGCGATCGCGATGAGCCCGGTCAGATTCCGGCGCGTCTTCGCCGCCTCGTGTGCCGGCCTCATCCTGACAGGCACCGGTTTTGCCACGGCTGCAGCGGCAGCACCGGATGCCCCGTCTCCGGGCTGGCCGACTCGTCCTGCAGAGTCGAGCACGGCAGCGCCCTCCTCCCCCGGCTGGCCGACCCGGTCACCGGACGCGCCGGCGGCCAGCCCGACTCCGGAACCGGAGGACTCAACGCCCTCGCCTGCCGACGACGGGGCCCCGACCACCCCCTATCCCGACGATTCCACGCCGCGACCCGACACCTCGGGCACGGACAGCGGCCCGGACGCCGATGACCACACCGATTCGCCCCGGCCTGAGACTGCAACGGTGAGTGCAGGAGACTCGCTCTGGACGCTCGCCGCCGAGCACTACACCGGGGCCTCAAGCGCAGAGCTCATCGATCGCGTCGCAGCGATCCACAGCGCCAACCGGCACATCATCGGTGCCGACCCGAACCTCATCATGCCTGGACAGCGATTGGAGATGCCATGACCACGATGATGACCGACGCCGCACCCGGCGAACTGACCCTCACCCGCCCGCGACCCCGCGCTGCGACTGCACCAGGACAGGCACCGTCGCCTGTCCCGGCAGCCACGCGGTCGCCGGTGCCCGAGACCCGTCGGGCGGCAGAGCCCGGAACCCGGCGGGCGGCAGAGCCCGACCAGCAGGATCTCGTCGCAGCGCTGCAGGCGGCTGCATCGTCGCTGTCAGTGGCGATCATCGAGATCTTCGGCGGCACGCGCGCCCCGTCATCGGTCGGCAAATGGGTGGCCCCGGATCTCTTCGAGCGGATCCGCGAGCATGCCGCATACCGGCAGCAGCTGGCCAAGGCGGCACCGCCGCGGCCGGCGATGCTGTCGGCTTCCACCCCGCGGGTGTGCCTCGTCGGCCCGCGCGTGGCTGAGGCTGCCGTCGTCGTCAGCACCGGCCGGCGCCACCGCGCTGTCGCCCTGCGCCTGGAGCACATCCGCAACCGGTGGCTCGTCACCCAGCTGGAGACCGCCTGACCGTTGACGGCCTGACCCTGCACGGCCTGACCCTGGACCGCCTGACCCTGCCGTCAGTCCCGGCGGTGAATGCCGATGGCGGCCCGCCGCAGCAGATTCTGCGTGCAGACCGCCATCACAGGCTGGTGATCAGCGCTTCCTCTTGGCCTTCCGGCGCTCAGCCCGATTGGCCGGTGCCGGCGCAGAATCCTCGCCAGTGCCAGCCGCCGGGCCGCCGCTGGTCTGGCCGTTGGAGCGCATGACCTGGGCGTCGCCGGTCTCGCTCGGGGCGGAGAGCTGCAGCTTCGGCTTCTTCGGCTTGAGCTCTTCGGCCTCCACCTCAACGAAGTCGTCGCTGGGATCCTCAAGGTCTTCGCCGGGGTTGATGCGGACCTGGACTTCGAGCTTGTTCGTCAGCCGCACGACGTCTTCCTTGATGCCCTCCTGCATGGTGCTGAACATCTCGAAGCCCTCGCGCTGGTACTCGACTAGCGGGTCGCGCTGCGCCATCGCGCGCAGGCCGATGCCGTTCTTGAGGTAATCCATCTCGTAGAGGTGTTCACGCCACCGCTTGTCGATGACCGAGAGCACGACACGGCGCTCGAGCTCGCGCATCGCCTCCTCGCCGAGCTCCTCCTCGCGCCTGTCATAGGCGAGGTCAGCGTCGGAGCGGATCTCCGTGAGCATCTTCTCGCGGGTGAGGTTCTCCTTGCCGCCGGCGTCATCGGCAAGATCCTCAGGGGTGATCGACGGATCGTAGAGCTCGCCGAGAGCCTCGAAGAGCTTGTCGATCTCCCACTTCTCAGGAGGACCGTTCGTGGCGCCGGAGACATAGGCGTCGATGACGTCGTCGCGGAACAACTGCACCTGCTCGGCCAGGTCCGCGCCGTCGAGCACGCGGCGGCGCTCACCGTAGATGACGGTGCGCTGGCGGTTGAGGACGTCGTCGTACTTCAGGACGTTCTTGCGTTGCTCCGCGTTGCGCTGTTCGATCTGCGTCTGAGCCGACAGGATGGCACGGGTGACCATCTTCGACTCCAGCGGCACGTCGTCGGGCACATCGGCGATCGACATGATCCGCTCGGCGGCCCCAGAGCCGAACAGGCGCATGAGGTCATCCTGCAGCGACAGGTAGAAGCGGGACTCACCCGGATCGCCCTGACGGCCGGAGCGGCCGCGCAGCTGGTTGTCGATGCGGCGCGATTCGTGACGTTCGGTGCCGAGCACGTAGAGGCCACCGGCCTCCCGGACCTCCTCGGCCTCGGCCTCGACGCGTTCCTCGGCAGCAGCGAGCACCTCCGGCCACAGCGCCTCGTACTCCTCCTCGTTCTCCTTCGGATCGAGGCCCTTCTCGGCCATCTCAGCCACCGCGATGTGCTCGGCATTGCCGCCGAGCATGATGTCGGTGCCGCGGCCAGCCATGTTCGTCGCAACCGTGACTGCGCCCTTGCGTCCTGCCAGGGCGACGATCGCAGCCTCACGCTCATGGTTCTTGGCGTTGAGCACCTCGTGGCGCACGCCCTGCTTCGACAGCTGCTTGGAGAGGTATTCGCTCTTCTCCACACTCGTGGTGCCGATGAGCACCGGCTGGCCGTCGGCGTGGCGTTCGACGATGTCGTCGACGACGGCGTCGAACTTCGCCTCGACGGTCTTGTAGACGAGGTCGGACTGGTCGACGCGCTGCATCGGCTTGTTCGTCGGGATCGGGACGACGCCGAGCTTGTAGGTCGACATGAACTCCGCAGCCTCGGTCTCGGCGGTGCCGGTCATGCCGGCGAGCTTGTCGTAGAGGCGGAAGTAGTTCTGCAGGGTGATCGTCGCCAGGGTCTGGTTCTCCGGCTTGACGTCGACGTTCTCCTTGGCCTCGATCGCCTGATGCAGGCCCTCGTTGTAGCGGCGCCCACGCAGGATGCGGCCGGTGTGCTCGTCGACGATGAGGATCTCGCCGTCGAGGATGACGTAGTCCTTGTCGCGCTTGAACAGCTCCTTGGCGCGGATGGCGTTGTTGAGGAAGCTGATGAGCGGGGTGTTGTCCGGGTCGTAGAGGTTCTGGATGCCGAGGTAGTTCTCGACCTTCTCGATGCCGGATTCGAGGATGCCGATGGTGCGCTTCTTCTCATCGACCTCGTAGTCGCGCTCAGACTTGAGCCGCTTGACGACATTGGCGAACTCGCCGTACCAGCGGTCAGCATCGCCTTCGGCTGGGCCGGAGATGATGAGCGGGGTGCGCGCCTCATCGATGAGGATCGAGTCGACCTCATCGACGATGACGAAGTTGTGGCCGCGCTGGACCATCTCCTCAGCACTCCAGGCCATGTTGTCGCGCAGATAGTCGAAGCCGAATTCGTTGTTCGTGCCGTAGGTGATGTCGGCGGCATACTGCTCACGGCGGGCGGTGTTCGACATCTGCGCCATGATGCAGCCGGTCTCCATGCCGAGGAACCGGAACACCCGGCCCATGAGCTCGGACTGGTAGCTGGCGAGGTAGTCGTTGACGGTGACGACGTGGACGCCCTTGCCTGAAAGCGCATTGAGATAGGCCGGTGCGGTGGCCACCAGCGTCTTGCCCTCACCGGTCTTCATCTCAGCGATGTTGCCCAGGTGCAGGGCGCCGCCGCCCATGAGCTGGACATCGAAGTGGCGCATGCCCAGAGTGCGCACAGAGGCTTCGCGGACTGCCGCGAACGCCTCAGGCAGCAGCGAGTCGAGCGTGGCGCCATCGGCAATCCGCTCCTTGAAGCGGTCGGTCTCCTCCCGGATCTCGGCGTCGGTCATCTCCTTGAACTCGTCTTCGAGATTGTTGATCGCCGTGACGTAGGTGCGCAGCTTCTTCAGCGTCCGGCCCTCGCCGGTGCGCAGCAGCTTTTCCAGGAAATTGGCCACGATTCTCCTTGTCACCACCCGGTGTGCAGGGGTGTGGTTCTTGCTTCTGACTGTCGTCCGTCCATTAGCTTAGCGCCTGAGAGCTCAACGGCGGCGCCAACCTCAGGCGCTTTCCTGTTCGCTGACGCCGAACACCGTGCGTGCCAGGCCCAGCCAGTGCCGCATCTGCTCCAGTTCGGCCTCCAGCGCCTGCCGGCACGCAGCACGCTGGCCCACCTCAAGCCAGTCCTCCCAGTGCACGGCGTGGACGTTGAGCTCGCCGCGCTGCCGGTCCGCTGCCAGGTCGACGCGGCCGACCAGCCGGTCGCCGCACAGGAACGGCAGCACGTAGTAGCCGTAGATGCGCTTATCGGCAGGTGTGTAGATCTCGATGCGGTAGTCGAAGTCGAACAGCCAGCTGATCCGCCGGCGGTTGAACACCAGCGGGTCGAAGGGCGCCAGCAGTGCACAGGCCTCGACCCGCCTCGGGACCGGGGCCTCGTGCCAGCGGTAGGCGCGCTGCCCGGCGACCTCGACCTCGATGAGCTCCCCGGTGCCGGTCAGCGCGGCGATCGCGGCGGCCGTGTCTGCGCGGCCGGCGCGGTAGTAGTCGGCGAAGCAGTCGAGCGTGCCGACGCCCAGCGCCCGGGCGGCGGTGCGCATCGGGGTGAGCATGTCATCGCTGATGCCGGTGATGCCGCGCGGGATCCGTCCGGTGCCCGGACGCAGCCCGAGGGTGGGGTCGTCGTCGGGGCCGAAGCGCAGCGGCGGCCGGGTCAGTCTCGGGTCGACGTCTGCGGGCAGGGCGTAGAGGCGCTCGAAGTGCTGGTTGCGCCCGGCCGCCGAGATCCGCCCGGCGTGGAAGAGCGCCTCGGCCGCCCGCTTGGTGTGGCTGTGGTTCCATCCCCAGTGGTCCTTGGGGCGTTCGGGGATCGCGTGGTCGACGCGCTCAGCCAGCTGCCGGGCGGTCGCCGGTCCTGTCTGCAGCGCGTCTTCGACGTCGTGCATGAGTGCGACGAAGTCCGCGCCGGTGTCAGGGTGCCGCTGGCCGAGGTCGCGGCGGAACCATTCGGCGCGCCTGCGGTGCCAGCCGTTGACGATCTCGATCGGGGCGTAGGCGGCTTCGTGGCTCCAGTACTCGACGCCCATCCGCGGGGCGGCGTTGAGCAGCCGGTCGAGCCGGGTGGTGTCATAGGGCCCGAGCCGGGAGAAGAACGGCAGGTAGTGGGCGCGTACGAGCCGGGCGACCGAGTCGATCTGCACGACGCCGAGGCGTTCGAAGGTGCGCCTGAGGTGCCCGGCGTCGACGGTGAGCGGGCGGGGCTTGGAGAAGCCGGAAGCGGCCAGGGCGCATCGCCTGGCCGCTTCTGGGCTGAGTGTCGGAACCCTCATGCGGGTCTCAGCTCTGCTCGCTCATCCCTCCGCTGCCGCCGGCTGCTCGGCCGGCGCCTCGGCAGTGTCATTGAGCGACTCGTCGAGGGAGATGATGCCGTAGCTCCAGCCGCGGCGACGGTAGACGACCGAGGGCTTGGAGGTCTCCTCGTCGATGAAGATGTAGAAGTCGTGGCCGACCATCTCCATCCGGTTGAGCGCCTCTTCGATGCCGATCGGGTTGGCCGGGAAGTTCTTCTCGCGCAGCACCACCGGCGAGTCGCCTTCGGACTTGATGCGTCCGTTGGTCCTGTCGGTGCTGGCCTGCTCGGTCTGGCTGTCGTCGTCCTGGCTCGGCGCGAGCGGCTCGATGACCTCGAGCTCGGCGAGCGCCTCGGCGGTCGAGGCCTGGCGGTGTCCGCCCTTGCGGGAGACCTTGCGGCGATCGCGCGCCCGGCGCAGGCGCTCGAGCAGCTTCGCCCAGGCGAGGTCGAGAGCCGCGTAGCGGTCGGATGCGTGTGCCTCCGCGCGGAGCACCGGGCCCTTGGCGATGACGGTGATCTCAACGCGCTCAGCGGTGTCGGGCTGGCTGGTGTTCGCGTCGTGCGTGGCGACGACCTCAGTGCGCAGGGCGCGCGGCGCCAGCTGCTCGACCTTGGAGACCTTGTCCTCGATATGTGACCGGAAACTGTCGGAGATGGTCGTGTGGCGACCTTTGACGACGATGTCCATGGTGACTTCCTTTACACGTCGGGGAGACGGATCGCTCCGTACCCATCCGATCGGATGGGGTTACTCCATTACATACCATCTCAGCGCTCGAGGGAACCACTGCCGGGGGCAAGTGCGATCACAGCTGTTCCACATGGCAGGATGCCGCCTGTGCGCAGCGCGCGTGCCGACTCGGCAAGGGTCGCACCAGTGGTGCAGATGTCGTCGATGAGGATCGTGGTCGCCTCCGACAGCGCGTGCCGGGCTCGAGGTGTCAGGCGGGTGTCGAGTGCGTGGGAGCCGCGCACGTTGCGGCGCCGGCTGCGGGCGCCGAAGCCGACCTGGTCGCGGTGCCGCCTGACTGTCAGCAGCTCGGCGGTGTGCACCCGCAGCCCGTCGGTGTTCAGCAGATCTGCGGCGGCCGCGCACAGCTGGGCGACGTGGTTGCCTCCGCGTGCCCGGCGCGCCCGGGGTGTGGCCGGGACCGGGACGAGGATGACGAGCCTGCCGGGTGCTGGGGTCTCCTGCAGGCAGGCGGTGAGCGCCCGGGCCAGCTGCAGACCGAGCAGCGGGGCGAGGTCCTTGCGGCCGGATTCCTTGAAGGCCACCAGCGCTGCCCGCAGCACCCCGGTGTACGGGCCTGCGGCGGTGACGGGCACGGTGCCGTAGCGCGGCACCGCGGTGATGGTCTCGGTGGCCATCCCGGTCAGGCAGTGCCCGCACACGGAGACGGTGTCGGCCCCGCAGCCCACGCAGGCGCGCGGGATGACGAGCTCGGCGAGCTCATCGGCGGCTGCGGCCGCCCACGCTGTGACCGGGCCCCGTGCCCGAGGTGCGCCCATCGTCCCAGCGTGCCCGGCATCTCGGGCGCGGGCAAGGGGGGCGGCGGCGTCTGTGACCTCGGGTCGGCGGCCGTCAGCCCGGCGCTGCCGGGTCGTAGGTCTGGGCGTCGACGAGCTTCTGCCACGAGCCTGCCCCGTAGCTGTAGATCTCGCCGTCGGCGGTGCCGACGCGCACGGAGCGCTGCTCTTCGCCAGAGGTGATCTGTGTGCCGCCCTCGATCGAGCCGAGGGAGGTTGAGGGTCCGGAGACCGGCACGGACAGCGGTTCGACGTTCGTGCCCTGTTCGGCGCCGAGCAGGACGAGGGCGTCGTAGCCGAACCAGGAGAAGTCAGTGATCGTCGAGAAGCCCGTCGCCACTTGCAGCGGCGTTGCCGAGGACACCCCGGTCGGGGCGCGCTGGGAGTCGCGGGAGATGCCGACGACCTCCAGGCGGGTGTCGTCGCCGTCGCGGCTGAGGACTGCCAGTCGGGTGCCGTCGGGTGAGACGCCGATGCTCGTCACCGTGCGGCCGCCCAGGAAGGGAACCGCCACCTCGGTGAGGTCGCCGTTGCGGCTGATGGCCTGGATGCTGCCGTCGGAGACCGCCTCCGCTGCCCACAGCCAGCCCTCCTTGTCGAAGGACAGGCTGGAGTAGCTCTCGCCGCGCAGCACCTCTTCGTCGTTGAGGCTGTCGGCGAACAGGCGCCGCACGGCCTTCGCGTCGTCGGCGATGTAGGCGTACATCGACTCGTCGACGGCGATCGCAGGCCGGGCCGCTCCGTCGACGAGCTCCGGGGCCCCGTCGATCGGCTCGATGGTGGTGCCCAGGATACGCACGAGCCGCCGGTCGGAGATTGCGATCGGGTTGCCAGAGAAGTTGAGGGTGGTGGGCACATCCGGCAGGGCGCCATAGTCGAGTTCGCCGCTCGTGCCGGAGACCCGCGCCGCGGTGATCGACCCGACTTCTTTGAGCGTCGTCTGGATCTGCATCGCGATCCGCCCGTTGGTGCGCTCATCCAGGCCCGAGGCGGTCGCCGACAGCTCGACGCGGGCGACTCCGTCGGAGACGGCGACCGAGCGCGGGTCGAGCTGGGTGCCGTCGGGGATCGCAGAGACGACGGCGCCGGTGAGGTAGTCGGCCGGGCCGCCGAGCAGCTCGGTCATGATCTCACTGGCCGTCGACGGTGAGCGGATGAACCAGCGGGTGTCGGGCACGAGCAGCTCGTAGCCCGGTGAGTAGAAGTACAGCGGGTAGGGCTGGAACAGGGTCGAGAAGTTCACAGCGGTGAGCACCATGCCCGCCGGGGCCTGGGAGATCCGCCATTCGCCGTTGACCTGCCGCAGCGTGAAGTTCATATCGACCTGGGTGCCGCGGGCCGATTCGCGGTAGATGCGGCGGTCGTCGAGCACACCGCCGACCGGGATCGTCAGCGACACCGACTTCGAGTCGGTGGTGACCTCGCTGGTCACCGAATCCAGCGTGCGCCCCGGCTGCAGCACAGTGACCGAGGACAGCGGGTCCCACTCGCCGGCGAAGCTGTCGGTGAGGTAGGAGCGGGCGACTTCGAAGTTGTTGCTGTAGCCGGCGCCGGCGGCGAGGAACCCGCGGACGATCTCGTTCGGGCTCTGCCCGGGGACGGGCCCGTCAGGGTCGATGCGGGACTGGACGTGCGGGTCATCGCCGCTGACATCGCGGTGACCGACGGACCCGTCCTTCGGGATCGAGGCGCAGCCGGAGACGAGGACGACGGCTGCGAGGATGGCGGCGAGCAGGCTACGCGGTCTCATCGCTGGCCTCCTGGGTCTCGACGACGATCGGGATGCTGCCGGTCTGGATGCGCAGCGAACCGTCCGAGGTGGCCGGTCCTGCCACGAGTGCGGTGCCGCCGACGCGTGCATCGGCCGGCGGCAGCGGCAGCGGCGAGGTGGTGATCGACTGGCCCTCCCGGCGCGGGATCGTGAGCCGGAAGCACGAGCCCTCCCCGACCCGGCCCCAGGCCTGCAGCCAGCCGCCGTGCAGGTGGGCGTCCTCCAGGGAGATCGCCAGGCCGAGCCCGGAGCCGCCGAGCGTGCGGCGGCGAGACGGGTCGGCCCGCCAGAACCGGTCGAAGACGTGCTCGACCTGCTCTGCGGTCATGCCCACCCCGTGGTCGCGCACGCTCACGGCCACCGCCTCGGCGTTGGCGGCGACGAACACGTCGATCCGGCGCTGCTCGCCGTGCTCGATGGCGTTGACGATGAGGTTGCGGACCACCCGGTTGATGCGCACCCGGTCGACTTCGGCCATGACGGGCGCGGAGGGAGCGTGGAGGATGATCTCGGTGTCGGCGTGATCGGCGACCATCGACAGCGTGTCGATGACCCCGGAGACGACCTCGCACACATCGACCGGCTTCGTCACCAGCTGGGCGGCGCCGGCGTCGTGACGGGAGATCTCCAGCAGGTCATTCAGCAGCGTCTCGAAGCGCTCGACCTGCGAGTTGAGCAGCTCGGCGATGCGGCGGTGGGATTCGTCGAGCTCGTCGCGGGACTCGTAGATCATGTCCGAGGCCATCTGGATGGTGGTGAGCGGGGTGCGAAGCTCGTGGGACACGTCGGAGACGAACTGGCGCTGCACCACCGTCAGCTGCTCCATCCGGGTGATCTGGTCCTGCAGCGTGTCGGCCATGTCGTTGAAGCTCTGCGCCAGGGTGGCGAGCTCGTCATTGCCCTGGACCGGCATGCGCTGGTCGAGGTCGCCGTCGGAGAGCTTGCGGGCCACCTCGGAGCCGGTGCGCACCGGGACGACGACGAGCCGGGTGACGGTCCAGGTGACCGCACCGACGAGCACGACGAGCACGAGGGCGGCGACGATGAGCACCCGCTGGACGAAGTCGAGCGTGTTCTGCTCCTCCTGCAGGTCGGCGACGACGTAGAGGTCGAACTGGCCGGCAGAGGGCACGGTCACCTGCTGGGCGAGGATGAGGCCCGGTGAGCTGCCGGGCCCGAGCAGTTCGACGGACTGGTAGAGCTGTTCGCCTGCCTGCGCCTGGGACACGGCGTTGCGGAACGCATCCGGCATGGCCGAGGGGGCGATCGCCTCACGCCCGGACACGACCGCGGTCGTCGGCTGGATCTGGGAGGAGCGCTCGCGCGGTTCCAGCGCGATCGAGCGCAGCGGGGTCGGGGACCGGGAGAGCATCCCGCGCAGGTGGACGTTGAGGCTTTCGGACAGCGCGCTGTCGTCCTCCCCCGGGGACAGCGATTCGAGCTCGCCTGCATAGCCGGACATCTGCGTTGAGACCGAGGACAGCTTCGCCTCGAACAGGCCGCGGGAGATCTGCTGGGCCATGAAGCTGCCGACGCCGTAGACGGCGATGATGGTGAGCAGGATGGTGAGCACGACGATGCGCAGCTGCAGCGAGCGGGTGAAGGCCGCTGCGAGGAACCGGTAGATCCGCATGAGGCCGCCCCAGGCGCTCCGGCCCAGTCGCACGGCCGATGCGGAACGACTCACGAAGCCTGGCCCGCCTTGTAGCCGACACCGCGGACGGTGACGACGATGTCGGGCTTCTCCGGATCCTTCTCGATCTTCGAGCGCAGCCGCTGGACGTGGACGTTGACGAGCCGGGTGTCAGCGGCGTGCCGGTAGCCCCACACCTCCTCGAGCAGGGTCTCGCGCGAGAACACCTGCCAGGGCTTGCGGGCGAGCGCGACGAGCAGGTCGAACTCCAGTGGGGTCAGCGACACCGGCTTGCCGCCCTTCGTCACGGTGTGCCCGGCGACGTCGATCGAGACGTCGCCGACGTTGAGCACCTCCGGTGCGGAGGGCTCTGACATCCGCAGGCGGGCGCGCACGCGCGCGACGAGCTCCTTGGGCTTGAACGGCTTGGGCACGTAGTCATCGGCGCCGGACTCGAGCCCGAGGACGACGTCGACGGTGTCGGACTTGGCGGTGAGCATGATGATCGGCACACCGGATTCCTCGCGGATCTCGCGGCACACTTCGAGGCCGTCCTTACCCGGCAGCATGAGGTCGAGCAGGATGAGGTCGGGCCTGACGCTGTGGAAGGCCTCCATCGCACCATCGCCGGTGGCGCAGAAGTGCGGGTCGAAGCCCTCGCTCTTGAGCACAATGCCGATCATCTCCGCCAGTGCGGTGTCATCGTCGATTACCAGGATCCGTGCGTTCATAGCATCCATTGTCACCTATCGGGCTGAGAAGTCAGCGCAGGGGGCGGCAGGTGTCGGCAGGTTCACACGGCGCGCCTGCTGCCCCGGCGCCGAGGCGGTGGTGCAGGTGAGTGCCCGAATGTCGTCTCGGCAGCGGGCGCGTGTGCATAGAATGGGGCGTGATCTGACCCCGAACCAGGAGGTGCCGTTGTTCGTCACCGACCGCGCCGCCTGGGATGCGCAGACCGATTGGGCGACCGGCCGCTGGCAGCCGCGCACTGAGACCCGCACCCGCCCGGCCTGGCAGCCGGCGCCGCAGCCGGGTGTGCTGTCGAAGCGGCCGATGCGCTTCGCCGAGTCGCTTGATGCCGGGTTCCGGCTGCTGCGCTTCAGCCCCGGGGTCTCCGTCGGCACCGCGATGATCGTGCTGACGCTGTTCCTGCTCGCTGTCGGTGCCGCAGTCGCCGGTCTCATCTGGCTCAGCTTCGGCTATGTCGTCGGCGTCGCCGGCAACACCGAGGCTGCCGCCGGGCTGTCGTTCCTCATGCAGTTCGGCGCCTCGGCTGTCTCTCTGCTCTCCCTGTGCTTCCTGCACTTCCTCTCCGGGCTGCTCTCGATCCCGGCCCGGCAGGCGTTCTTCACCCCGCCCGGCGGCCGCGCCATCGACGCGCGCGGGCGGCAGACGACGACGCTGCGCCGCACCTGGGGGCTGCTGGCCGGCCAGCGGCTGCGCCTCATCGCCGCCACCGCCCTGCTCGGCGGGGCGCACTTCGCGGCTCTTGCGCTGCTGCTCGCCCCCGGAGTGGTCATCGCGGTGTTCACCGCGCAGGCCGTCGTCGGGTTCCTGCTCGCCGGTCTCGGGGCGCTCGGCTGGGTCGTGTTCACCGTCTTCTTCATGGTCCGCACCGCGTTCGTCGGCTGCGCGATCGCGCTGGAGCGGATGACGATCCGGCAGGCCTTCGCCCGCTCCTGGAAGCTCACCGGCCGCCGCTTCTGGGCCACCGCCGGTACGCTGCTGCTGTCGTACTACCTGTCTTCGCAGCTCGTCAGCATCATCGTCTCCCCGCTGCTGCTCATCTTCTTCATTGCCGCGCTCATCGTCTCGCTGACCCTCCTCGACTCCGCTGATGCCGATACCTTCGCCACCGTGGTGATCGGTGTGCTGACGATCCTCGGGCTCGCGTTCACTGCGGCGGCGACCGCGGTGCTCTACGCCTACCAGGCCGGGGTCATCACCGGCCTGTACTTCGACCGCAGGATGCGCTTCGAAGGCTATGACCTCCTGCTGCTGCGCGAGGCCGAGGAGCTGGATCGCCGCACATGAGCACTCCCCTGACTCCCGAGCGCGACGAGGCCCGCCGCTGGGCTGAGAAGAAGCTGTCCGAACCGGAGTACCGCGACGCCGATCTCTCCCCGCTGGAGAAGCTCGGCCGGGCCATCGAACGGTTCTTCGACGGGCTCATCGACAGTGCTGCCGCGCTCGACTCGCCGTGGACGCTGCTCATCATCGCCGCGATCGTCATCGGACTCGTCGTCCTCGTCATCCGGCGGGTCCGCCGCGGCACCAGCGGCGGTGTCGACCTCGCCGCCTTCGACCCCGCCCAGCGGGCCGAGACGATCAACCCACAGGCCTTCTGGGATGCCGCCCAGACGGCCGCCGGCAAGGGAGACTACACGCTGGCGGTGCAGAACGGGGTGCGGGCGATCTTCGCCCGGTTCGTCGCCGCCGGCCTCATCGACATGACCGCCGCCTCGACCGCTTCGGAGCTGGCCGGCGCTGCGGCTGCGGCCTGCCCTCCGGCTGCCGCTGATGCGCATGCCGCCGGTGCCCTGTTCGACGCAGTGACCTTCGGCGAAGCCCACGCCAGTGCCGCCGACTGGCAGGACCTGCTGACCCGGGCCGAACGGATCTCCGCCGCCACCTCCCACGCCACCGCGGCCCGCGCCGCAACCGGCGCCGCCGACCCGACCACCGCCTCGGGAGCGGCATCGGTTCACGCGAGCACCGCCTCGGGACCGGCGCCGGATCACGCGACCACCGCCTCGGGCGCGGGAAGCCGGGAGGCTGGCGCATGAGCACGAGTCTCGACCTCGCCGTCCGCGGCACCACCGCACACACCGGGCCGGGCCGAGCCGACCGGCTGCGCAGTGGCTCGCGGGCGGCCGCGCTGTGGGTGATCGCCGCGGCCGTCATCCTGGTGACGGCGATCGGCGGGTTCTTCCTCTCGATCCTGGGCGAGGAGACCAGTGAACTGCACCCGGAGTCGGTGCAGCCCTCCGGCACGAAGGCGCTCATGGACATCCTGCGCGAGCGCGGGGTCGAGGTCACGGTCACCGAATCGCGGCAGGAGGCGCGCACCGCCGCCGCGGGGGCAGACACCACGGTGCTCTACATCGACCTCGAGGCCAATGGCGAGACCGAGACACGCAAGGAGATCGGCGAGGCGGTGCGCAGCGGCGGCAACTCGCTTGTGCTGACCGATCCCGGCTATGACGTCGAGGACTTCACCCCAGCGCTGCGGATGGCCTCCTACTTCGAAAGCGACGCGCAGCAGGAACTGCTGCAGCCCGGCTGTCAGGCCCCGGCTGCCGCAGCCGCCGGGCAGGTCCGCGGCGCCGACGGCTTCTACGCGGCCGTGCCGGGACACGAGGATGCAGTCACCACCTGCTACACGCTCCCCGGAGTCCCGCCGGGCGCCGGTGCCTACGCCCGCGCCGAGGCGGACGGCGCCGATGTCACGGTGCTTGGTTCGCGGACGTGGATGATGAACGCCTCGCTCGACGAGGAGGGCCATGCCGCACTCATGCTGCACGCCCTCGGCCAGCATGAGAACCTCGTCGTCTACCTGCCGCAAGCCGGCGACCAGCCCTCGGCCGGTGACGAGGAGCCACCGAATGCGCTGACCTTCATCCCGCCGTGGTTCGGCGTCGCGCTGCTGTGGCTCATCCCCCTCACTGCCGCTCTGCTGTGGTGGCGCATCCGGCGCTTCGGTCCGCTGGCCGTCGAGCGCCTGCCGGTCGTCGTCCCGCCGGTCGAGACCGTCCACGGCCGCGCAGCCCTCATGCAGCGGGCAGGTGCCCGCACCGAGTCGCTGCACGCGCTGCGTACCGCCTCCCTGCTGCGCATCGCCGCCCGGCTCGCCCGGCCCTCCCAGGAGCGGCCCGAGCAGCTGTGCTCTGCGATCGCCGCCCACACCGGCCGCGACCTGGCCGAAGTCCGCTACGCCTATCTCGAGGGAGTGCCGGCTAACGACCGGCAACTCTCAGACATCGCCGTCCTCATCACCGCCATCGAAAGCGAGGTCTCCCCGACATGACCGACACTCCCCACCATCCTCAGCAGCCCGGCCAGCAGCCGGGACAGCCTGCTGGTCCGTTCGGGTCGGGCGGGCAGCCGGGCGGGCCCGGCGGCAGTCAGTCGGGCGGGCCTGGCGGCAGTCAGCCGGGGATCCAGCCCGGCCAGGCACCGCGGCCGCCGCAGCATGCGCCAGCCCCCGCGCAGGTGCCGGGCCAGCCGCACGAACAGCAGCCCGGCCAGCCGGGGCACGCGCCCGCGCCAGCTGCCGGGCAGGTGCCGGGCCAGCCGCATGGACAGGCTCCGTCTCACAATCAGGTTCCGGCTCACGGACAGGTGCCCACCGCCTCGGGCGCGGGACAGCCGGGACTCCACGAGCGGCTGGCGGCCGAGCACCAGCTCGGCGGGCGCGACCACGAACTGCGCGAGCGATTCCTCGCCGTCCGCCATGAGGTCGGCAAGGCAGTCGTCGGCCAGCATGAGGCCGTCGACGGGATCCTGCTCGCCCTGCTGTGCCACGGGCACGTGCTGCTCGAAGGCGTGCCCGGCGTGGCGAAGACCCTGCTCGTGCGCGCCCTGGCCGAAGCGCTCGAACTGGACTCGACGCGCGTGCAGTTCACCCCCGACCTGATGCCCGGCGACGTCACCGGCTCGATGATCTACGACACCCGCTCCGGGGACTTCGAGTTCCGCGAGGGCCCGGTGTTCACCAACCTGCTCATCGCCGATGAGATCAACCGCACCCCTCCGAAGACCCAGTCGGCGCTGCTGGAGGCGATGGAGGAGCGGCAGGTCTCCGTCGACGGGCAGACCCGTCGGCTGCCTCAGCCGTTCCTCGTCGCCGCGACCCAGAACCCGATCGAGCACGACGGCACCTATCCCCTGCCCGAAGCACAGCTCGACCGGTTCCTCTTCAAGCTCATGCTCACACTGCCCGAGCGGGACACCGAACTCGAGATCCTCACCCGCCATGCACACGGCTTCGACGGCCGGCGCCTGTCCGATGCCGGCATCGAGCGCGTCGCCGACGCCGCGACGATCCTCGAGGCCGGCAAGCGGGTCGGCGGCATCTACGTCGATCCCGAGGTGCTCGGCTACATCGTCGACCTTGTCCAGGCCACCCGCAGCGCCCCGTCGTTCGCGATGGGCATCTCCCCGCGCGGCGGCACCCGGCTGCTGGCCGCCGCCCAGGCGCAGGCGTGGATGTCCGGGCGCGGCTTCGTCACCCCCGATGACGTCAAGACGCTCATCTCGCCGGCCTTCCGTCACCGCGTCATGCTGCGGCCGGAGGCGCAGATGGACGGCATCACCGTCGACCAGGTGCTCGCCTCGATCATCGACACCACCCGCGTGCCGCGATGATCGTCACCTGGCGCTTCGTCGTCCTCGTCGCTCTGGCGGCGATCCCGGTCATGGTCTTCCCTGGCTGGGGAACCGCCGGAATCGCCCTGGCAGGCGTAGTGCTCGTGGCGTTCATCGACTGGCTGGCCACCGCCTCTCCTGCGACGATCCGCCTGCAGCGCACGCCGGGCAGGCGGGTGCGGCTGGGCCATGAGACCGATGCGACGCTGACGGTCATCAACGCAGGCACGCGGGCTGCCAGCCTGCACATCCGCGACGCCTGGCCACCGTCTGCAGGTGCTGAGGACAACCGGCTGCGGGTGCGGCTGCCTGCCGGTGGGCAGCATGAGCACCGCACGCGGCTGGTGCCCACCCGCCGAGGTGAGCTGCCGGCAGATCTCGTCACCGTCCGGGTGGCCTCGCCGCTGCGGCTGTGCTGCCGCCAGCAGTCGGTCGAGGTGCCGGCGGCGATCCGCGTCATGCCGCCGTTCGTCTCCCGCAGACACCTGCCCTCGAAGCTCGCCCGGCTGCGGGAGCTCGACGGGCGCACACTGCTCATGACCCGCGGCATGGGCACCGAGTTCGACTCGCTGCGCGAATACGTCCGCGGCGACGACGTCCGCTCGATCGACTGGCGGGCCACCGCCCGCGCCCAGCACCTCATGGTCAAGACGTGGCGGCCCGAACGCGACCGCCGGGTCATCATCGTTCTCGACTCCTCCCGCTTGGCCGCCCGCCGGATGGGCGACGGCACCGCCTTCGACGCAGCGATGGAGGCGGCGATGCTGCTCGGCGCGCTGGCCGCCGGCGGCGGTGACCGCGTCGACATCCTCGTCGCCGATGCGCGTGTGCGCCGGCACATCGGCCCGATCTCCGGTTCCGATCCGCTCGGCATCATGACCAACGACCTCGCCGACGTGTTCCCAGAACTCATCGACGCCGACTGGAACGAGATCGTCACCCAGACGCTGCGGCTGAGCACGCAGCGCGCCTTCGTCGTCTTCCTCACCGCCCTCGATGAGCGCACCATCGCCCAGGACATGCTGCCGGCTCTGCCGGTGCTGCGCGCCCGGCACCGGCTGGCGATCGCCTCGGTCGCCGATCCCGACCTCGGCGACCTCGCATCCCAGGTCTACTCCCCCGCCCAGGTCTACCGCGCCGCAGCCGCCGAGCACGACCTGCTCACCGCCCGCTCACTCGGCCACGCGCTGTCCGATGCCGGCATCCACACCGTCCACGCGGAACCCGAGGACCTCGCCCCGCAGCTGGCCGACCTCTACATCTCACTCAAGGCCAGCGGCAGGCTCTAGCCAGCCGCCGGCACCGAGGTGCGCCCCGCCTCGGGCGCGGTGCCTCGCCACCCAGCCACCGCCTCGGGGAGCGGTGCCTCGCCACCTGACCCCACCTCGGGCGCGGATCAGCGGTCTGTGGCGACGATGCTGTAGCCGGCCTTGTCCGAGGACACGTCCCCGCTCAGGCCCGCCTTGAGCGCGGGGCGGCCGAAGTAGATCGCATAGGCGAAGATCGCCGCTGTCAGCAGGATCCCGGAGCCCATGCGGATGACGTTGGGCAGCTCGGAGGGGGTGATGAAGCCCTCGATGAGCCCGGAGAGGAACAGGTAGATGATGAGGCCGAGCCCGACGGTGATCGTCGTGCGGGCTTCCCGCGCCAAACGGGTGCGCCGCAGCTCCGGGCCGGGGACGACCCAGGCAACGCAGATGCGCAGGCCGGCGGCGGCGGCGATGAGGATGCCGGTGATCTCGGGGATGCCGTGGGGCAGGATGTAGTAGAAGAAGTCCCCGCCTTTGTCGAACTCGAACATGATCGCCCCGGAGATGCCGACGTTGACGGCGTTGACGATGAGCCCGTAGATGACGTAGATCCCGGTGATGCCCAGGGCCACCCACTGCAGCGCGATCCAGGCGTTGTTCGTCCACACGCCGACGGCGAATACCTCGTTGCGGTGTTCGAAGTAGTACTCCTTGAAGTCGCGTTCGGCCAGCTGGCGGCGCATCTCGTCGCTGCCGAGCGCCGGCAGCACGCCGGGTGTGTAGTAGGCCCAGAGGGTCGTGAGCACGGAGATGCCGACGAAGAAGACGAACGTGAAGACGAAGAACCAGCGCAGCCGGTACAGCGCCGCCGGCAGCGAGATGGTGAAGAACCGCCCGAGCGCCCCGCCTGCGCCGGTCGGCACGCTCGTGAGCTGGGTGCGCGAGCGGTGCACGATGTTCGACAGCCGCACCGAGATCTCCGAGTCCGGGGCGACCGTCTGGATGCGCGAGAGGTCCTTCGACGCCGCCCGGTACAGCCGCAGGAACTCCTCGGCCTCGTGGGGATTGAGGGTGTTCTTCTTCGCCAGGCGCGACAGGCGCTCCCATTCGCCAGCGTGGCGTTCGGCGACGAGTGCGGGGTCCATAGGATCCCAGCATAACCGCAAGTGAGGGGTGTCTCCGGCGGGCGGGCCGCAGGCCGTTCCCGAGGTGGTGGTGGCGTTTGCGGGGCGGGTTGTCCGTGGCTGCTGGCAGACTGGAACCAGAACGATGGCAGGCACATGTTTATGTGAGTTGCATGTGAACACAGTCGAAACTATTGTCACAGCATATCGAACACGCCTAGACTTGAAACCAGAACGATCGCGGTAGATCACAAGGAGGTGACCGCGATGCTCGTCGAAGAACAGGTCATCACACCCCGCCGCAACGACACGGCGGCCGATACCTCTGACTTCGCTGACTGCCTCTACCGGCTCCGATCCACCCACCAGGGCATCGACCACCAGCGGATGACAGGCCTGGGGTGCCTCTTCGATGCCTTCCTCGCCCGCACCGCCTCTGACTCACCCGAGGACGTGACAGCCCAGGTCGATGCGGTGCGTGAACTGGCAGCCGATCCCCGCGCGCTGGGACGGCCAGATCGTGACGGCACGGATTACCGGAACGAAGCCCCACAGCGCCGGGATGCCTACACGTGGCTGGTCGAACGGACTTCGTCGACGTCGCTGATGCACATGGCAGACGCCCTCGACACCACCGTCAAACAGGTGCGCTCGCGGGTACAGACTGCTGCGGCAGGGCTTGTCGGGCTGCCCGAGTTCACCTCCCAAGCCCGTGCCGGGGTGATCGGCTATGACCGCTACCTCTATGGTGCTGCGCGTGCTGCGAGTCTGGAGCCTGAGCATCTGGCGGATTTCGATGCCGGACTGGCACGGATCCGGGTATCGGATATGACGGCATTCAAACGTGCTGTCACCCAGCTGATCGCCACCCTCATCACCCGCGAACAACGCACCAAAGAAGTCCGGGATCGGCGCACCGTGGAGACCTACTACGAACCCCACGGACTCGGGACCCTCATCGCCCGCGGACCAGCCCACCAGATCGCCCTCTTAGAGGCCCGCCTGACCGGCATGGCGCGCAGTGTGATCAAAGGCCTCGGCACACCACTCGGCGTCCCCGAAAGCCGAGAGATCGCAGACGGCCGGGGCATGAGGGAGCTGATGTTCGACTTCCTCACCAGCTCCCGGCCGGCAGGCACACTGACCACCCAGGCCATCGGCAGTGACACCGTCACCACCCAGTCCGCCGGCAGCGACGGGGATGCCTCGAGCATTGTCGAAGCCGCCAATCCAGCCGGCATCGACATCGACGCGACAGCCGAGAAGATCGCCGACGCCCTGGTCGAGACCGGTGTGCAGTGTCCCGTGGATGGCGAGTGGCTCAAACGCCAAGCCCGCATCACCATCACCGTCCCGGCACTCACACTCCTCGAGGAGAACACCAACGACGACGCTGCTGGGTCGGTGCCGGGGATGGTCAACGGCCACCCCATCGCACCTGAAACCGCCCGCCAGCTCACCGGTACTGGGCATCCGACGGTCTACCGGATCCTGACCGACCCGACCGATGGCACCGCACTCGATCACGCAGCCGAAACCTACACCATCCCCGAAAAGATGAGGATCGCGCTCGTGGAGAAATGGCAGTTCTGCACACTGCCCGGATGCCACAGATCAGCAGTCAAAGCAGA
>NZ_JACSPY010000008.1 GCF_014836885.1 Brevibacterium gallinarum | reverse complement strand
TCGAGGGTGGTCTACCCATGTCTGACTCTCCTTCAGGACCTACATAACGGCCCTGCCACTAAGTCTGACGCGCGACACTTCGTGCTGTTCCATGCGGTCTTCACCTTGAATCAGCCGCTGTTCGCAGCTTCCGGGGTTCCGGTGGCCGCGTGGGGATTCATCGCTGCGGGTGCGCAGCTGGCTGCGGCCTTTTACAACCACTGGGCCGGCTGGATCGAGGCAGCGATCGGCAGGAAGCGCGCCCTGCTGCTGGCGATGGGCTGCGGGGCAGCAGGATTCGGGCTCATGGCGGTGCCCCACAGTGTATGCGTCATCAGCGGTTTCGTCCTCGTCGTTATCGGTATGCACGCCCGCGGCCCGATCACCCTGGCGGTGGCGAATCAGGTGATACCGAAAGCACGCCGGGCGACCGTACTCAACATCGCCAGCTCGTTCGGCAGCCTCGTCGGGATCGCCGTCAACCCGATCATCGGCGCAGCAGCCGACGTCAGCGCACGACTGACCGTGGCAGGCATCGCCGCAGTTCTCATCGGCGTCGCCGTGTCCTGGATCCCGGTGGCCAACCGGTATCTCGATGACCGGAGGCCACCTGCCGAACGCGACGACGATGCCGACTGAACCGGCCGGAGGTCAGGCGCCAACCGCCTCGGGAGCGGCACTGCGAGCGCGCACCGCCTCGGGCACGGCGACATGCTCGATGACCGGAAGCGAAGCGACCGGGACATCGGAGACGATGACCTCGCGGGCGGCCGTGCGGCTCTCGCCGATCTTGATGAACACGACACCGGCGAGCAGGAGCACACCACCGACGGCCTGCGCGTAGACCGGCAGCTCGGCGAGCACCAGCCAGGCGATGACGACGGAGAACGGCACCTCGATGAGGTTGACGAAGCTGGCGACCGTCGCGCCGATCATGCGGATGCCGAAGGCGGCGGTGACGTAGGCGCCAGCGGTGACGAGGACAATGAGCGCGATCGCCTGCCACCAGGTGACCGGCACTGAGCCCAGCGACATGGGCGCGGTGGTCAGCTGCTGGGCGCGCGGACCGGCGAAGGCGTAGGCGCCCACGGCGGCAGCGCCGACGAACATCCCGAATCCGACGAGCGCGATCGGCGGAACCGACATCTCAGCCTTGGCCGAGTCGAGGAAGTAACACGCCAGGCAGACGGCTGCGCCCAGGGCCAGCAGCACCGAGCCGAGGTGGAGCTGCGCGCCGCGCGGGTCGAGGATGAAGGCCAGGCCGAACATCGCCAGGCCCATGCCCACGAAGGTGAGCGAGCTGGGGCGGATGCGGCTGCGCAGCCACACCCACACGACGATCATGAGCGGGGCGGTCATCTCCAGCAGCAGCGCGATGGCGACATCGAGGTGCTCGACCGACATGAAGAACAGCAGCTGGACTCCGGCGACGGACACGATCCCGAAGGTGATGACGTCGCGCCAGGTCTGCCAGCGGGCGAACGCGTGCCAGCGGCCGTGCATGGCGATGAGCGTGGGGATGAGGAGGACGAGGCCGGTGCCGAGGACGCGGAGGAACACGACGACCTCCGGGGTCCAGCCGCCGGCATACATGACCTTGCCGATCGGTGCGGCTGCGGCATAGCAGAAGGCGGACAGCAGGATGAGCACAAGGCCTGAGACAGCCTGACGATTCACGGTTTCCCTCCCCACGTGGAACTGAATGGCATGTCATGAGTGTTCGCACTTTGACTCATGACGCACTGACACATCTTCAAGTGAACAGCAGGCAGAGCTCACGAGTCAACGCGACGATGGTCATGACGAGACAGATTTCGCGTGAGCTTGCTCACAGGCCGTATTCGCTACACTGTGGCCAGCATGTCTCTCACCGATGAAAACCGCTCCGTCCTACTCATGCTCGTCGACCTCATCAACTCCGGGCGCAACGACCAGGAGCTGCTGGCCGATGCCGGAGCCATCGAGGAGTTCGCCCGTCGGCACGACTTCTCGGCCCCGATCTCGGCGACGAGCACCGACGTCGAACTGACCCATGCGGTGCGGGAGGACTTCGAGACCGTCTTCGACTCCGATGCGATCGAGGACGTCGTCGCGGCGGTGAACTCGACACTGCTGCGCTGCAACGCACTCCCCCAGCTCGTGCGCCATGACGGCTGGGACTGGCACCTGCACGGCACCGCCCAGACCGCGCCGCTGCCGGACCGCTTCGCCATCGACATCGCCTTCGCGCTCATCGACCTCATCCGCGAGCACGAGCTCTCCCGCCTGCAGGTGTGCGCGGCCGAGGACTGCAACGCCGTGTTCGTCGACTTCTCACGTAACCGCTCGAAGCGCTTCTGCGACACCGGCAACTGCGCCAACCGCACCCACGTGGCCGCGTACCGCAAGCGACAGGAAGAGCAGCCGGCCTGACCTGCACGCCGGCCGCGTGAAAAGCAGGGCACGTTGCTAGTTCAGGTTGCTCTGCTTTAGTCGTAGGCTAAAGAACATGATCGCGATCGGTATCTTCATCGGCATACTCTTCGTCATGGCGGTCGGTGCGGCAATGGCGCTGGCGCTCAGCCCGTGGTGGTGGATCCTCGTCTTAGCCGCCGGACTCCTGCTGCTCGTGGCCATCTACGACGTGGTGCAGTACCGATACGCGGTGCTGCGCAACTTCCCTGTCATCGGCCACGGCCGGTACATGATGGAGACCATCCGCCCGTTGGTCCAGCAGTACTTCGTCGAGCGCAACTACGACGGCAAGCCGTTCGACCGCGATGTCCGCGACCTCATCTACGAACGCGCCAACGGCACGCACTCGGTCAAGTCCTTCGGCACCGAGCTCGAGGTGCGCGCACCGGGTTACGAGTACCTCATCCATGCCGCTCAGCCCGGCCCGATCCCGGAGGGCGAGCACCGGGTGCGCCTCGGTGGACCGCAGTGCAGCCAGCCGTACGACTCCTCGCTGTTCATCATCTCCTCGATGAGCTTCGGCTCTCTGTCGAAGAACGCCGTCATGGCGATGAGCCAGGGAGCGGCCCGCGGCGGGTTCGCTCAGGAGACCGGAGAGGGCGGGCTGACGAAGTACCACCTCGAAAGCGGCGCCGATCTGATCTGGGAGTTCGGCTCGGGGTACTTCAGCTGCCGTGATGCCGAGGGCAATTTCAATCCCGAGCAGTTCGAGGAGAAGGCCTGCCACCCGCATGTCAAGGCGATCTCGGTCAAGCTCTCCCAGGGCGCCAAACCCGGTCTGGGCGGTGTGCTGCCGGCGGAGAAGATCACCCCGGAGATCGCTGAGGCGCGCAGCGTTCCGCTCGACGAGGACTGCATCTCCCCGCCTGCCCATTCAGCGTTCCAGACTCCTCGCGAGCTCATGGAGTTCATCGCCCAGCTGCGCGAGCTCTCCGGGGGCAAGCCGATCGGGTTCAAACTGTGCGTCGGCATGCGCCGTGACGTGCTCGGCATGTGCAAGGCGATGCTGGAGACCGGCATTCTGCCCGACTTCATCGTCATCGACGGCTCCGAGGGCGGCACCGGTGCCGCACCCCTGGAATACGAAGACCACATGGGCACCCCGCTGACCGAGGGCCTGCACGTTGTGCACAACGCCCTCGTCGGCGTCGGGCTGCGCAAGCACATCAAGCTCGGGGTGGCCGGCAAGATCGCTTCAGGCAACGACATCGTCCGCCGGCTCATCCAGGGCGCGGACTTCTGCCTGGCCGCTAGGCCGATGATGATGGCCGTCGGCTGCATCCAGGCGCAGCGCTGCCACACCAACCACTGCCCCACCGGTGTCGCCACGCAGGACCCCAAGCTCGCCCGCTCGCTGCACGTGCCCTCGAAGTCCGAGGCGGTGTACAACTACCACAAGGCCACCGTCGATGAGGCCAAGCAGATGCTCTCGACGCTCGGTGTCGCCCGCCCGGATCAGCTCTCGCCGAAGATGTTGCGCAAGCGCGTCTCCCAGACCGAGGTGATGTCCTACGCGCACGTCTTCAACTGGATGAAGGAAGGCGAGCTGCTCGAGGCGCCACCGCGCGGGTGGCTGGAGGACTGGAACGAGGCCACCGCCGAGTTCTTCGGACCCAACTGGGTCCATCAGGAGGAGGACGAGGGCGAGACCGTCCACCCCGATGTCGAAACGGATGACAAACCCGCCGAATGAAGTGTGACTTAGATCACATTTGCATCCAGACGGCGTCCAGAAAACTTCCAGACTCGTATGTCAGGATGAGGCCATGACTTCAGGACATCTCGAACACGAAGACATTGAGGCCACCCTGCTGGTCGTCGATGATGAGCCCAACATCCGCGAACTCCTGTCCACCAGCCTGCGCTTCGCCGGCTTCGACGTCATCTCCGCCGGCAACGGCGCTGAGGCTCTGCGCCTGGCCGAGCAGAACGAACCGGACCTGCTCGTCCTCGACGTCATGCTTCCGGACATGGACGGCTTCACCGTCACCCGCCGGCTGCGCCAGACCGGCCGGCACATCCCGGTCGTCTTCCTCACCGCCCGTGACGACACCTCCGACAAGATCACCGGCCTGACCGTCGGCGGCGATGACTACGTCACCAAGCCCTTCAGCCTCGAAGAGGTCGTCGCCCGCATCCGCGCGGTGCTGCGCCGCACCCACAGCCTCGAAGAGGACGAGGGCGCAGTCGTGCAGGTCGGTGACCTCGAACTCGACGACGACACCCATGAGGTGCGCCGCGGGGGGATCCTCGTCGACCTCTCGCCCACTGAGTTCAAGCTGCTGCGCTACCTCATGCTCAACGCCAACCGCGTGCTGTCGAAGTCGCAGATCCTCGACCACGTGTGGGAGTACGACTTCGGCGGCGACACCGGCATCGTCGAGTCCTACATCTCCTACCTGCGCCGCAAGATCGACACCGCCCCGGAGACCGACGAAGCCGGCAACCCGGTGCAGGCCGAATGGCGCCCGATGATCCAGACGAAGCGCGGCGTGGGCTACATGCTGCGCACACCTGAGACCAAGTGAGCACCTGACACCTGACCCCCTATCGAGCTGAGAATCGTCACGCCTGTGAATCGTCACCGCAAGAGCAAGCAGACCGTCATCTGGGAAGAATGGTCGCTGACCACCAAGCTGCTGACGATCATGATGACGCTCATGCTGCTCGTGCTCACCGGCACGAGCGCATGGGTGCTCGAGAACATCCGCGCCAGCCTCATCGAGCGCACCGATGAGCGGCTCATCAGCGCCTCGGACGCCTTGGCGATCCAGGCCGCTGAGCAGGTGTTCCTGCCCGCACCCCTGCAGGGCGGGGACCAGGTGCAGTCGAATCCGCAGGAGGAGTCGCTGCGCAATCTGCTGCCCGGCTCCTACTACGTGCAGTTCTACTCCTCCGACGGCAATACCGCCTTCGAGCCGGTCGCCCCGGACCCGACGAACGTGCCGTACCTGCCCGACATCAACCAGTCGCTCGTCAACGAGCGCGCCGGCCACCCCTTCACCGTCGAGGGCACCTCCTCGCATTGGCGGGTGCTCGCACTCCAGGTCAAGGGCACCCCGTGGCTCGTCGCCGTCGCCGTGCCCTTCGACAAGGACGTCGACGACATCAGCGAACGCGCCCGCAACACCATGGTCGGCATCGGCCTGCTCGCCCTGGCACTGGTGGCAGGCGTCGGCTACTTCGCGATCACCAACACCTTCCGGCCGCTGAAGAACATCGAGGAGACCGCCTCGCGGATCGCCGCCGGCGACCTCTCCCAGCGCGTGTCGAAATACCCGCGCAACACTGAGCTCGGCCGGCTCTCAGCAGCGCTCAACACGATGCTCGGCCGCATTGAGGACTCCTTCGACGGCCAGACCCGGTCGGAGAAGCGCATCCGCCAGTTCGTCTCGGATGCCTCCCATGAGCTGCGCACCCCGCTCGTGACGATCCGCGGCTACGCCGAGCTCTACCGGCAGGGCGCACTCAAGGACCCTGAGCACATCGGCCAGGCGATGGACCGCATCGAAGCCGAGGCCAAGCGGATGGGCGTGCTCGTCGAAGACCTCGTCGTCCTCGCCCGCCTCGATGAGCGCCGCGAGGCAGAGCTCGGCCCGGTCAACATCTGTGCGATCGTCCGCGACGCCGCCGCCGATGCCGCCGCCCAGGATCCGGATCGCGACATCAGCTTCATCGGCCTCGACGGCAACGACGCCGATGAGAACATCCCGGTCATCTACGGCTCCGAGGCCAAGCTGCGCCAGGTCATCGTCAACCTCGCCGGCAACGCCGTGCGGCACACGCCACCGCAGACGGCGATCGAGTTCGCCGTCGGCGTCGTCGGAGTGCCCGCCGAGCCTCCCGCTCCCGAGGCGGTGGTCCCGAAGCCCAAGGCGCCCGGTTTCGTCACCGGCCCGGTGCGGATCTTCAAACGCGACAAGACCGACAGGACCGACCCCAAGACCGGGCCGGCCACCGGCAGCACCGCCGCCTCCGAAACCGGAGCCACCGCCTCGGGCACGGCGCAGACAATCGTCCCAGACGTCTCCGCAGCCGGGGGTGTGAGCGTGAGCGAGAAGCTCGCCGGGTTCCCCGCAGGCCGGGTCCGCTTCGAGGTCCGCGACCACGGCGACGGCATCGACGCTGAGGACGTCCCGCGCATCTTCGAGCGGTTCTACCGCCTCGATGCCTCCCGCAACCGCGACACCGGAGGCTCCGGCCTGGGCCTGTCGATCGTCAAGGCGATCGTCGAATCCCACCAGGGCCGGATCACCGTGCACCCCACTCCCGGCGGCGGCGCGACCTTCCGCGTCGACCTGCCGATCCCACTCGACACCCCCGCTGCGTCCGAAGCGCAAGGAAAGGACACTGATGAGCCACACGCCTGAGCACCCCGCCGACGGCTACGAGCGCCCCACCGGACCGGCACAGCCTGGCCGCCACTCCCAGCAGACCCGGCGCACCTTCCCCACCAGCGACGACCCCCTGCGCCCCGCCTCTCCGACGGCTGCCTACGGCTCCCAACCGGGCCAGCAGGCCGGTTCCGGACACGGTTCGGGCCATGGTGCTGACGCCGGCACACCGGCCGGCCGGCCCTTCCCGCCGGCCGCCGAGCCGCAGCCCAGCCAGCCCCCGCGCACATTCCCGCAGCCACCGGCGAGCGCACCGCAGGCACACCAGCCCGGCGCTGGGCTTGGCGCTGGGCACGGTGTTGGGCGCGGAACTGAAACCGGTGCGAACGCGGCCAGCGGGCCGACGGCCGCGGGCAACGCGGTGGGCACTGGTGCGCCGAGCTACGGCTCCGGTGGCGAGCAGACGCCGCCTCCTGGCGGCACCCATGCAGGCGGCAACCACGCTGGCAGCCCTCTTGCCGGCGGTCCTCTAGCCGGCGGTCCCCTCTCCGCCCCGGCTCGCCGGGAGCGACGCGGCCCCGGCTGGGGTGCACTGACTCTGTTCACACTGCTCGCGGTGCTGCTCGGCGGCGCGCTGGGCGCCGGCACCATGTACGGGATGCAGGCTCTCAGCGGGCAGGAGCAGGAGTCCCAGACCGATCCGCAGAACACCCCGCAGCGCACCCAGGAAACCCCCGACTGGGCGGCGATCGCCGACACCGCCTCGAAGTCGGTCGCTGCGATCCGGGTCGGCGTCAACGGGGAGGTGCGCGGACTGGGCTCGGGCTTCGTCTATGACGGCGCCGGCCACATCGTGACGAACAACCACGTCATCGCCGCAGCCGATACGCCCGGCGGCCAGGTCAACGTCGTCTTCAACAACGGCGACACCGTCGAAGCGGACATCGCCGGACGCGACCCCGAGACCGACATCGCCGTGCTCAAGCTGCGGCAGAGCCCCGAAGGCCTGACCCCGCTGCCGCTCGGCGACGACAGCCAGCTGCGCGTCGGCGACCCGGTCATGGCACTGGGCAACCCGCTCGGCCTGGCCGACACCGTCACCACCGGCATCGTCTCCGCCCTCAACCGGCCGGTGACCACGGAGAACATCGGTGAGGACGCCGAGGACCCGCAGGGAGCTCTGACGATCACAAACGCCATCCAGACTGATGCCGCGATCAACCCGGGCAACTCCGGTGGTCCGCTCGTCGACGGCAACGGCAAGCTCATCGGAGTCAACTCATCGGCAGCGACACTGCGCGATTCCCAGCAGAGCGGGCAGGCCGGTTCGATCGGCATCGGGTTCGCCATCCCGGTTGCCCAGGCCAAGAACATCGCCGACCAGCTCATCCAGAACGGCACGGCCGAGCACGCCGCGCTCGGTGTGGCGGTGCAGGACTCGCAGGTCGATCACAACGGGATCGCCCGAGGTGCTGCGAAGGTCACCGAGGTGCAGGGCGGTTCGGCTGCCGAGCAGGCCGGGATCCAAGCCGATGACGAGATCACCGCGGTCAACGGCACCCAGGTGAACAACGCAGTCGCACTGCAGGCGCTCATCCGCTCCCATGCGGTGGGCCAGACAGTCAAGATCACCGTGGTGCGCGGCGGTCAGGAGCAGGAGATCGACACGACGCTGCTGGCGAAATGACAGGCAGTGTCAGGCAGTCAGCTGTGAACAGCAGCTGACACGGTGCACGGCCGGGTGTGGACACGAGACGCTGTCCACACCCGGCCGTCTTCGTGTGGCGGCCGGTGATGCTCTGCCGTGGAATGGGAGACAGCAATTCTCACCACAGGAAAGGAGCCGGGGATGGCTGTCATTCAGGTCGATGCCCAGGAGATCGAAGCCGCTGTCACGCGGACGAGGGAATCATGCACGGTCCTGCACAATGAGGCGGCCAGCCTCATGAGCCACCTGCGCAGTCTGGAGAACTCGTGGCGCGGTGGTGCCGCTGAGAGCTTCCAGCAGCTGGCCGGCGAATGGGAGGTCGTGCAACGGCAGGTGCAGGAGAGCATCGAGAGCATCCGCGACGCACTCTCAGCTGCCGGAGTGCAGTACTCAGAGGTGGAGGAGGCCAACCGCAAGCGGTTCTCGCGCTGACAGTATGCGCCGCCGGTGCGCCGGCAGGCAGCTGGAGGAGACCGGGATGACCCGGCAGATGAATCCGGCTGCAGCGCGCCGGCGGCGCTGCGCCATCCCAGGCCCCCGGAGCCCGCCCAGGGCCTGGCATTCAGGCCGATCCGACTCAAGCTTTTTCCAATTTCACGCAGTAGAGTGAGGGGGAACGCAGAACTGAGCTTGAGCTCGAAGGAGACTCCCTGGGATGAGCATTTTCAAACGCATCAAGATGATCTTCGGCGCCAAGGCCAACTCGGCCCTGGACAAAGCCGAGAATCCCAACGAGACACTGGACTACTCGTACCAGAAGCAGCTCGAGCTGCTGCAGAAGGTGCGCCGCGGTGTCGCCGATGTGGCCACGAGCCGCAAGCGTCTCGAGCTGCAGATCGGTCAGCTGGAGAAGCAGCAGGACAAGCTGCAGTCCCAGGCACAGAAAGCCCTCGAAGTCGGTCGCGAGGATCTCGCGCGTGAGGCGCTGACCCGCAAGTCCGGTCTGCAGCAGCAGATCGGCGACCTGCAGACCCAGCACCAGAACCTGCAGGCCGAGGAGCAGAAGCTCACGACGGCCTCGCAGCGCCTGCAGGCCAAGGTCGACTCCTTCCGCACCCGCAAGGAGACTCTCAAGGCCAACTACAACGCAGCAGAAGCCCAGACCAAGATCAGCGAGGCATACTCGGGAATCTCCGAGGAGTTCGGCGATGTCGGTCTGGCGATCCAGCGCGCGGAGGACAAGACCGCGCAGCTGCAGGCTCGCGCCGGCGCGATGGACGAACTGCTGGCCTCCGGTGCGCTCGACGATCCGACCGGCGCCCCGCATGACGACATCGACGCCCAGCTCAACGCGCTCTCCAGCGACAGCGATGTCGAAATGGAACTCGCCCGTCTGCGCGAGGGTCTGCCCAGCGGTCAGTCGAACCGCCCGGAGATCACCCGCCAAGCCCCTGTCGACGCAGAGACCGCCGACTCGCAGGCCTCGGCTGAGAATCCCCGGCAGGAGGGCTGATCATGATCGTGCGCATCATGGGCGAAGGCCAGTTCGACGTCGCCGATGTCGAACAGGATGCCCTCCAGGCTTACGACGACAAGGTCGAGCTGGCCGTTCAGTCCGGTGATGAGGAGCAGACGAGCGCCGCGCTCCACGACCTGCGCTCGTACATCCTCTCCCACGGCACTCCCGTGGCAGATGACTTCCTCGGCACCTCCGACATCGTCGTCCCGTTCGCTGATGCGAGCATCGACGAGATCCGTCAGTTGGTCGACGGTTCTGGCCTGATCCCAGACCTAGACTCCCTCGGCCCTCAGGGCTGAGCAGGACCAGCCGTCGGCACAGCAGCAAGGCAGAAGGACTATGAAGAACCGTTTCGTCAAAGACCACGGGCTGACATTCCGGATGAGCACGGCCATGTTCCTCAATGGCCTCATCTTCGTGCTGCTCATGGTGGCGATCTGGTACATCCTGGGTCGCAGTTCCGGCGGAGTCGTCATCGCGGTGATCGTCAGCGCTGGCGCCTTCTTCTTCCAGTGGTACTTCTCCGACTCGATTGCGTTGAAAGCGATGGGCGCCCGGGTCGTCACACCCGAACAGGCACCCGAACTGCATGTCATCGTCGACCGGCTGTGCCAGCTGTCGGACACCGTCAAACCGCGGGTGGCGTACTCCGATTCACCGGTGCCCAACGCCTTTGCCACCGGTCGGTCGCCGAAACATTCAGTCGTCTGCGTCACCCGCGGCCTTCTCGACACCCTAGAGCCCAAGGAAGTCGAGCTCGTCCTGGCGCATGAGCTCTCCCACGTCGCCCACCGCGATGTCACCGTCATGACGGTTGCCGGTGTTACCGGCGTCGTCGCCTCGCTCATGGTGCGCGCAGGCTTCTACACCGGTGGGCGCAGCCGCAACAACAACGGTCTGCCGGTGATGCTGGCGATGATGATCGTCGGTGCTGTCGTCTACGCACTCAGCTTCGTGCTCATCCGAGTGCTCTCCCGCTACCGGGAGCTGGCCGCTGACCGTGCTGCCGCGATCCTCACCGGCCAGCCATCGACACTCGCCTCGGCTCTGGTGAAGATCAGCGGTCAGATGACGCAGATCCCCTCGCAGGATCTGCGCAAGACCGCCAGCGCCAATCACCTCGCCCTCGTCCCGGCCATCAACGGCCGCGACGTCCGCCAGTGGTTCTCCACCCATCCGACCCTCGAGAAGCGCCTGGAGCAGCTGAACAAGATCTCCGGACAGCTCTCCCAGCCGTCATGACCTCACCGCTTGTTCCGCACCTGGGCCTGGACTCGTAAACTGAGACCATGGGATTCCTCGACGCGATTCTGGGCCGCAGCAAGCCGAAGCGAGCCAACCTCGATGACCTGTTCGCGCTGCCGAATGTGGCGCTGACCCTGCAGTCGTCCTCGACATTCGCGCCCACCGGCGTCGGTGCCGTTTGCTTTCGCGAAGTCGAAGGCCGCGCCTTTGCCGAAGCTGAGCAGGAAAGCCGTGAGCTCATCGCCAAGGATCCCGACTGCGACGTCGAGCAGGTCAACGACGGTTACGGCTTCACCTGGCAAGTCATCAGCGACGCCCAGGCGAACATCTCGAATCTGGCGACGAACATGCACGCGATCAACTCAGCGTTGGTCAACCAGGGCTTCGACACGATGCTGCTGTGCACCGCGCTGTATTTCCGTGACGCTGAGGGACGTGGGGCCGCGATCGTCTACCTGTACAAGCGCGGCACCTTCTACCCCTTCGTACAGGTCGGTCAGCATCGGCGGGACAACGCCCTGGAAATCCAACTCAAAGGTCTGCTCGAGGGCGAGGTTCCACTTGAGGAGGATCTGACGAAGTGGTCGCCGCTGTGGGATGCCCCGGGCATGGACCGGATGGCTGGTCCAGAGCTGCCCCGCTGATGAGGGCCCGAGTGCAGTCCGTGCAGACTCGACGTTCTTTGAGTCTGCACGCACCATCACGAACCGGACGCCGACGCTACCGGACGGTCAGCTGACGATTGGTGGCTCCGGAGCCTGGGCGACGGTGAACTCGACGCCGGCAGCGGGGACGGCGACGACGTCGCCGGTGACGATCTTGGCGCTGCGACGCGTATCGACTTCGCCGTTGACGAGGACATCGCCGGCAGCGATCATGTCCTTGGCCATGACCCCGTGCTCGGCAACGCCGTGGAGTTTGAGCAGCTGACCGAGGCGGATATCGCCTGAGCGGATCTCGATCGCCTCCACGGATCAGAATCCGCCGAAGAAGTCGCCGAACCCGCCCCCGTCGCCGAGGCCGCCACCATCGAAGCCACCACCGTCGAAGCCGCCGGCATCGCCGCCGTCCATCCCGCTGGCGTCAGCATTCATTCCGTCGTTGAAGCCGTCAGCATAGGAGCCGTCCCAGCCGTGGCCGAAACCGTTGAAGAGCATCGCGCCCATCAGGACACCGGGCAGCAGACCGGAGCCAGCGTAGGAGTTGAAGTAGCCGCGGTTGTATTCGGCGTAGCTCGGGCCGGCCTCCCAGTAGGCGCGGCGGCCCAGCCCGTCAGCAGTGGCAACCTTGCGCACGGCCGGTTCAGCACCGACGGCGATGCGCTCAGCGTCGGCGGCGCACACAGGCACCGGACGCGGCTGGCCGCCGACGGGAGCCCAGTCGATCTCCTCAGCCGAGGGGCCGTGCTGCGGGTTGAAGAAGCACGGCGGGCGGCGGGTCGGGAGCGGCTCGCCGTTGACGCGGGCGCGGACGCACTTGGCGGCGTAGCGGCCGTCTTCAAGCGCTTCGGTCACGTGCCGGATGTCTTCGGGCTTCTGCACACGATCCAGGGTTTCCTTGGCGGTGTCATAGGCGTCGAGTGCGCGCTGGTAGTCCTGGCGGCCGCCCTCGTCGAGGTCAGCGCCGGAGGTGACGATGTCGAGATCAGCGACTTCCTCTCCGAAAGACGTGACGTCCTCGGCTGCCGACTGGGTGACGAAGCTGAGCTCTTCTGCCTGCTGCTCCTGCTCGCGGAGCTTCTGGCGCCGGGAGCCGAAGAACATAAGTGAGCCGACGATGATGAGCAAACCGAGAAAGACGTATCCCATGCCCCGTCCGATCCTTCTTCCATCACGAGTGCAGCTGACTGCCCCATTATCACCGGCGAACCTTAGTGCACTCTGAGGAGCAGGCGTGAGTACGGCGCCCCGGGGTCAGCTCACAGGCCCGCCAGCCCCTTGACGAGGGTGGCAGCACCGCCGGCCAGTGCGATGGTGATCATGCCGATACGCGCGACTCTGACCGGGATGCGCTCGGCGGTCAGCTCGCCGATGATCTGACCGGCGGCCAGTGCGGCGAGGACCATGAGCCACTGACTTAGCCCGAGGTGCGGAATCGCGTTGCGGTCGAATGCGACCTTGGCGGTGATCGACATCACCGAGGCGATGGCCAGCAGCGGCTGCATCGTGGCAGCGAAGCTGCGCTGCTCCCAGCGGGTGAGGACCGCGTAGGTGCTGAAGGCCGGCCCGCCGACACCGGCGGCGGCGTTCATGAGGCCGGCGGCCACGCCGGAGGTGGCGATGCCGGCCGGCGTGACCGGCAGGACCTTGCCGACGCGGCCGATGACGATCGAGGTGGCCAGCGCGACGACGACGATCGCACCGATGAGGGTCTGCAGCGGAGCGGTCGGCATGACGGACGCCAGCCACGCGCCGGGGATGGTGGCGATGACCGAGGACACAGCGAGGATCTTCAGCGTCTTCCAATGCACCTCGCGCCAGGTGCGGGCGAAGATGATCGCGCAGGAGATGAAGCCGACGATGTTGACGAGCACGACCCCGGACAGCGGGTCGAGCAGCAGCACGAGGAACGGACCGGAGACGAGGGCGAATCCCATCCCCGTCACACGCTGGGACAGTGCGCCGATGAAGACGGCGAGCAGGATGAAGGTGATGACGGGCATGATGAGCTCAGCTTAGCGCTTCATCAGCGCAGCAGCGGGCGGTGCGATGCCAGCTGGGATGCGGTCCGATGCGGCCCGGCGCGGCCGACGCGACGTGCGTTGCGCTGCAAGTCAGGGCGCTGACAGGGGTGGGGTGAATGGCAGCAGGCGGGGTGGAGGAGTCAGACTCCTCCACCCCGCCTGGCCGGGTGCTGACGAGCCGGCTACCAGGCCGGCCGTTCAGTTCTCAGCGGCTCAGAAGCCCATGCCGCCCATGTCCGGTTCGCCACCGGGCATCGCCGGAGCCTTCTCCGGCTTGTCGGCGATGACGGCCTCGGTGGTGAGGAACAGACCGGCGATCGAGGCGGCGTTCTGCAGTGCAGAGCGGGTCACCTTGACCGGGTCGTTGATGCCGGCAGCCATGAGGTCCTCGTACTCGCCGGTGGCGGCGTTGAGGCCGTGTCCCGGTTCGAGGTTGCGGACCTTCTCGGCCACCACACCGGGCTCGAGGCCGGCGTTCGTGGCGATCTGCTTGAGCGGAGCGTCGATGGCGACCTTGACGATCGCAGCACCGGTGGCTTCGTCTCCGTCGAGCTGCAGCTTCTCGAAAGCGGTCTTGCCGGCCTGGATGAGTGCCACGCCGCCACCGGCGACGATGCCCTCGTCGACTGCGGCCTTGGCGTTGCGCACAGCATCCTCGATGCGGTGCTTGCGCTCCTTGAGCTCGACCTCGGTCGCAGCTCCGGCCTTGATGACTGCCACGCCGCCGGCCAGCTTGGCCAGGCGCTCCTGCAGCTTCTCGCGGTCGTAATCCGAATCGGAGTTCTCGATCTCCGTGCGGATCTGCTGCACGCGGCCCTGGATCTCGTCGGCGTCACCGGCACCTTCGACGATGGTGGTCTCGTCCTTGGTGACAACGACCTTGCGGGCGGTGCCCAGCAGGTCGAGGGTGGCGTTCTCGAGCTTGAGGCCGACCTCTTCGGCGATGACCTGGCCACCGGTGAGGATGGCGATGTCGGCCAGCTGCGCCTTGCGGCGGTCGCCGAAGCCCGGTGCCTTGACGGCCACGGACTTGAAGGTGCCGCGGATCTTGTTCACCACGAGCACAGCCAGGGCTTCGCCCTCGACGTCCTCGGCGATGATGAGCAGCGGCTTGCCCGACTGCTGGATCTTCTCCAGCACCGGCAGCAGATCCTTGACGTTCGAGATCTTCGAGTTGACGATGAGGATGTAGGGATCCTCCAGCACCGTCTCCTGACGCTCGGCGTCGGTGACGAAGTACCCGGAGATGTAGCCCTTGTCGAAGCGCATGCCCTCGGTGAGCTCGAGCTCCAGGCCGAAGGTGTTCGACTCCTCGACGGTGACGACGCCTTCCTTGCCGACCTTGTCGATCGCCTCGGCGATGAGCTCGCCGATGGCCGGGTCGCCTGCCGAGATGCCAGCGGTCGCAGCGATCTGCTCCTTGGTCTCGACGTCCTTGGCGGTCTCGAGCAGCACATCGGAGACGGCTGCAACAGCCTTCTCGATGCCGCGCTTGAGGCTGAGCGGGTCAGCACCGGCGGCCACGTTGCGCAGTCCCTCGCGGACGAGAGCCTGGGCCAGGACGGTGGCGGTGGTGGTGCCGTCGCCGGCGACGTCGTCAGTCTTCTTCGCGACTTCCTTGACGAGCTCGGCGCCGATCTTCTCGTACGGATCCTCGAGTTCGATCTCCTTGGCGATGGAGACACCGTCATTGGTGATGGTCGGTGCGCCCCACTTCTTTTCGAGCACGACGTTGCGGCCGCGCGGCCCCAGGGTCACCTTGACCGCATCGGCCAGGGTGTTGAGTCCGGTTTCGAGTCCGCGGCGTGCATCTTCATCGAATGAGATGAGCTTTGCCATATGGCTGGTCCTCCCTGAACGGAGTGGCATGTCTTCCCGGTCCTGAGCGCCCGCGACGGCAGAGCCGGTTCTGCTGATTCCCTTCCACAGCAGCCTGTCTCACTTCTCGGGGCCGAGATTTACCAGTACTAGATTTAGCACTCTCAGGTCGAGAGTGCAAAACTGCACCCACACCTCGGGAACGGTGCAGGCGCAGGGAGTCCGGACATGAGAAGAGCCGGGGGCAACCCGGCTCTTCTGGTGATCGGCGGACAGCGCCGGTCGACAGTGCTCAGAGCACCGTGACCGATTCTGCCTGCGGGCCCTTGCCGCCTTCGCCAACCGTGAACTGGACCTGCTGGCCTTCTTCAAGCGAGCGGTATCCGTCCATCTCGATCGCGGTCCAATGGACGAAGACGTCCTGGTCTCCGCCTTCCACGGTGATGAAGCCGTAGCCCTTCTCAGCGTTGAACCACTTGACCGTGCCTTGCGTCATTTCTACTCCATATCATGCGTACTGCAGCGGGGCACCCATCCAAGGAACTCCGTTGTTCGCGCCGGGCACGCAGCTGCCATCGTGCGACAGCAGCGCGATCGACGCGGGTCACTGTATGCCCGGAAGACTGTCGGTTACGGCAAGTTTCCTTGTATCTCATACATTGCCGCCAGCCTATGCCACGGGTGGCGTTCCCTGCAAACACCGCAGCAGAGTCACGCGTTTCCGATCGAATGCGGAATCAGAGTACTCAGTTGCCGGTGCCGCCGGTGGCGCCGTCGGTCGAACCGCCGTCGCCGCCGAGGCTGTCGAGGTCCGCATCGGCGATGTCGGAGGTGATGAGCAAGGTCACCTGGCCGGGGAATTCGGTCGACTTCTCTACGGTCTCGACACCGAGCTCAGCGGCCAGCGCACCGGCCTGCATCTCGTACTCGTCATCGGAGTAGTACACCGCTGAGGAGGACTCATTCGTCGCATGGTTGCCGACGTCGGTGACGTTCCAGCCGTTGGATACGAGGTGCTCACGGAACTTCGCAGCCGCGCCGGTGACCCCGGAGCCGTTGAGGACGTGGACCTCGGCGGTCTTGTCGACGACGTCGACGGCTGGGTCGGAGGTCTCCTCGGTCGGTTCGGCCCCTTCGGTGGCGGCCGGCGGCTCCGCCACGTTCTCCTCGGGGTTCGAGGCGGACTGGCGGATGATGTTGAAGGCACCGAACACGACGAGCAGCGCGGCGATGGCAAGCACAGCTATGAGGGCGATCGCACCGCCCTGCGAGATCGGCCCGCCTCGGCGGTGGGCGCCCTTGCGGCCGGTGGGCTGGAGGTCGTCGAATTCGTCACGTGGGTACTTGGCCATCGGCTACCTCGCCATGCGCGCGCGGGCGCGATGCTGGTGACGGCTCTCGCGGATGCGGCGCAGCCGTTTGATGAGGATGGGGTCGGCGGCGTAGGCCGCGGGGCTGTCGAGCAGGGTGTTGAGCAGCTGGAAGTAGGCCGGGGCCGACATGTCGAACTCCTGGCGGATCGCGCCGTCCTTGGCGCCTCCGTAGGTATGCCACTGGCGCTCGAAGCGCAGTACGCGGGATTCGAGTTCGGTGAGCTCCTGCTCGCTCATGCCACCTGCCTTCTGTCGGATAGCCACAGTCTAGCGAAGAATGACACGCATGTGCTTCAGGCTGGGCGCACCGGTCACACAGCAGCCGCCGGTGCCGTGCTGGGCTGCAGCACCGCACCGGCGGCTGTCATCGCGGCAGGCCCGCGAGCGGGCCTGGTGGGCCGGTCAGCCGATCTTGACATTGACCTGCTTGATCTGGGTGAAGCCTTCGAGCATGCCCTCAAGGGAGAGCTCACGGCCGATGCCGGAGGTCTTGAAGCCGCCGTAGGCCTGGCCGACGACCTGCGGTCCGCCCTGGTTGACCTGCACCCAGCCGGACTGGATCCGGTCGGCCATCCGCAGTCCGCGGCCGAGGTCGCCGGTGAAGACGTAGGCGGCCAGGCCGTAGTCGGAGTCGTTGGCCATCTCGACGACCTCGTCTTCGGTGGAGAACCGGATGACGGAGAGCACCGGGCCGAAGATCTCCTCCTGGGAGGTCTTCCAGTCGTTCTTGGCCTGCGCGAAGATCACCGGGGCGTGGTAGAAGCCCGGCTCGCCGACCTCAAGGGAATCATGGCCGTCATAGGCGACCTCGACGCCGTCCTCGGCCTTGCCGTGGTCGATGTACTCCTGGACCAGATCGTACTGCTTCTGGTTGATGACGCAGCCGATGTCGGAGGCCTCATCGCGCGGGTCGCCGACCGTGAGTCCCTTGACCTTCTCGACGAGCTTGGCGAGGAAGTCGTCGTAGATTTCCTCGTGCAGGAACAGGCGCGAGCCCATCGTGCACGACTGACCCTGGCGGGCGAAGCGGGTGGCGAGCAGCACCTGGTCGAGTGCGGCTTCCAGGTCGGCATCCGGGAAGATGATGTTCGGGCTCTTGCCGCCGAGCTCCATCGAGGAGTGCGCCAGGCGGCTGGCAGCGGCCTCGGCGACATGGCGGCCCACCGAGGTCGAGCCGGTGAACGAGACCTTGTCGACATCCGGGTGCTGGACGAGCGCCTCGCCGATGACCGAGCCCTTGCCGGTGACGACGTTGAGGACGCCGTCGGGCAGGAACTGCGAGCAGATCTCGGCCATCTTCAGGATGGTCAGCGGTGCATCCTCAGCGCACTTGAGCACGATCGTGTTGCCGGCCGCCAGTGCTGCCGGGGTCTTGAAGCCGGCGATCATGAGCGGGGAGTTCCACGGCAGGATGCCGGCCACCACGCCGAGCGGCACACGCCGGGTGTAGTTGAGCTGCTGCTCACCAGCCGGCAGCGTATTGCCCTTGACCTCGCCGGCGACACCGCCGAAGTAGCGGAAGATCTCCGAGAGCATCGTCGCCTCGGGACGGGCCTGGGTGCGCTTGGCGTTGCCGGTATCAAGCGCGGTGAGCTCGGCCAGCTCCTCGATGCTGGCCTCCAGGGCATCGGCGCACTTCGTCAGCATCTTCTGACGCTCCTTGAAGTGCAGACCAGACCAGGCTGGGAAGGCGGCGCGGGCGGCCTTGACGGCGCGGTCGGCGTCCTCAGCCTTGCCGTTGGGCACGCGGGCGATGACGACATTGCGGTCGATGGGGGTGATGACATCGGCGCGCGAGCCGTCGAGGGCGTCGACCCATTCGCCGCCGATGAGCATGTGCCAGTCAGTGGGCTGCGGGAAATCTGACATCGTGTGGTCCTTTCACAACAGGGGCCCTCAGGATGAGGGGAGGCGGGGGTTCAAAGCGGTGTGCCCGCTGCGGCAGCAGCCAGCTCAGGCGTCGAAGGAGCCGTCGACCAGTTTCTTGACGATCGAGCAGTCCTTGCCGCCGGATCCGGCATCCGAGACCTGCTGGAGCATGTCCTTGACGATCGTGCCGAGCGTCAGGTCGGTGTCGGTGTCCTCACCTGCGGCGAGCGCCAGGTTGATGTCCTTGAGCGCCAGGTCGGCGGTGAAGGTCGGGGCGAAGTCCTCATTGGCCGGCGAGGTCTCGACGACACCAGGGTACGGGTACCAGGTGCGCAGCGGCCACGAGTCACCGGAGGAGACCTTCGCGATCGAGTAGAACACCGAGTGGTCGAGCCCGAGGCGGTCGGCGAGCACCGCGGCCTCGGAGGTGGAGACCATGTTGATGAAGAGCATGAGGTTGTTGCAGATCTTCGCCGCCTGCCCGGTCGTCGGCGCGCCGGTGGCGATGACGTTGCCGGCCATCGGCTCGATGAACGGGCGGGCCTTCTCGACTGCCGCCTCCTCGCCGCCGACCATGAAGGCCAGGGTGCCCTTCTCGGCTCCGGCGATGCCGCCGGAGACCGGGGCGTCGACGAACTCGAAGCCGGCCTCCGTGGCCTGGTCGTGCAGCTGCTGGCAGCTGGCGACGTCGATCGTCGAGGAGTCGATGAGCAGGGTGCCGGGTGCGGCCGTGGCGAAGATGCCCTCATCGCCGCCGTAGGCTGCCAGCGAGTGCTCGCCCTTGGGCAGCATCGTGAACACGACCTCGGCACCCTCAAGCGCCTCGGCAGCCGAGGCACACGTGGTCACCCCCGCCTCGGCGGCGGCGTTCATGGCAGGTTCGGAGAGATCGAAGCCGCGCACAGTGTGCCCGGCCTTCATGAGGTTCTTCGTCATCGGCAGGCCCATGTGGCCCAGCCCGATCCATGCGATCGTCGACATTGGAGTCCTTTCGGATCGATGCGAGTGTACGCGCTGTGTTGAGCATAGCGTCCGCCTGTGTTGCCGGTCACGCCGGGGGCTGTGGAAGTCGCTGCTGGCTACGATGGCGGTATGAGTCTTGAGAAGATCATGGCCCCGGACTGGGCTGAGGCGATGGCCCCGGTGGCCGGTCAGATCACCGCGATGGGCGATTTCCTGCGCGCCGAACTGGCCGCCGGCCGGGCGTATCTGCCGGCCGGGGACGATGTGTTCCGCGCCTTCCGCGAACCGCTGTCCGGCGTGCGCGTGCTCATCGTCGGCCAGGATCCGTACCCGACGCCCGGCCACCCGATCGGGCTGTCCTTCGCTGTCGCCCCGGACGTCCGCCCGCTGCCGCGGTCGCTGACGAACATCTTCACAGAGCTCGGCACCGACCTCGGGGTTCCGCCGCCGAGCAGCGGGGACCTGCGTCCCTGGCAGGCGCAGGGGGTCATGCTGCTCAACCGGGTTCTCACCGTCGCCCCCGGCTCGCCGGCCTCGCACCGGAACCAGGGCTGGGAGGCGGTCACCGACCGGGCGATCGAGGTGCTCGCCGCCCGCGGCGGGCCGCTCGTGGCGATTCTGTGGGGCCGCGATGCGCAGTCCCTGGCGCCGCGGCTGGGCGATGTGCCGATCGTCGCCTCACCGCACCCCTCGCCGCTGAGCGCTTCGCGCGGGTTCTTCGGCTCCCGGCCGTTCAGCCGGGCCAATGCGCTGCTGGCTGAGCGCGGCGGCGAGCCGATCGACTGGCAGCTGCCCTGACCGGCGGTCTCAGCTGGAGACCTGCCCCGTGCCCGAGGTGGAGGTCGGGTGCGCGCCGGCGGTCGCCTCGGCGACGGCATCGGACTTCTCACGGCGGTCCTTGACCCGCTGGTAGATCGGGCGGGCGAGGAAGTCGCCGAACACCGCGCCCACGGCGATCGCGGCATTGGCCGTCACGGCGGTGAACAGTGAGGACAGTCCCATCGACAGCGGGATCGCGTCCTGCGGCTGGACGATCTGGTAGGCGGCGGAGAAGATCGACAGGCCCTGCAGCAGCGGGAAGATGCCCGGCAGCAGCAGCACGATCGGCGGCGCCCCACGGCGCAGCGCCACCGGCCGGACGATGAGCCCGACGACCGTGGCGGCGATGAAGCAGGTGACGACATTGCCCAGGCCCAGCAGCGTGCAGCCGACGTAGATGACGAAGCCCACACCGCCGATGAGCCCGGCGATGACGATCTGGCGTTTGGCCGCCTGCATGCCGATCGCACCGCACATGCCGACGAGGATCGCGGCGATGAGCGAGATGATGGTGGTGAGCGCTTCGACCCCGCCGGAGGTGACGATCACCTCGATCGGTGAGAGTCCGATCGCCCGGCCGATCATGATGCCCAGGGCGATGCCGGAGACGATGCCGGCCAGCGTGGTGCCGACGGCCACGGCCTTCGCCGAGGCGGTGAGCGGGAAGTTCGTCAGCGAGTCCTGCACCGCGGCGATGAGACCGGCAGTCGGCAGCAGCAGCACGATGCCGGCGGCCACAAGATACTGGGGCGCGGAGATGAACCCGAATGTCCAGGCCGCCATGGCGAGGACGGTGGCGAATGTCGATTGGCCCATCGCGGTGAAGAACGGGGGCACGTCGAAGCGGGCGAGCAGCGCCCCGAAGCGATCGATGACGATCGCCATCCCGAAGCCGATGACCGCCGAGACCGCCGAGCCGCCGAGCAGCAGCACGAAGCAGGTCACGAGCATGCCCCAGGCCAGGGCGACGAACCAGCCGGCGAACGGGCGGCGCTGCTGGCGGATCGCGTCGATCCGCTCGCTGGCCTCCAAGTACTCGACCTTGCCGTCGACGATGTCGGTGACGAGCTTGTGCACCGAGGCGAGCTTCGAGTAGTGGATCGACTCCTCGCGGCTGACGCGCATGACGTTGAGCAGCCGGCCCTCGGGGTCGGAGTAGTGCACGTTGAGGGAGTTCGAGGTCAGGTCGACTTCGGCGGTCGGCAGGCCGAGGGCGGTGCAGGTGGCGATGACGGAGACCTCGACGTCGGCGGTCGGGGCGCCGGCGCGCAGCATGATCCAGCCGATGTCGACGGCCAGCTCCATGATCTTGCGGGCTTCCTCTTCGCCCTTCGCCTGCGACATCACCGGCGCCTGGTAGGGGGTGCCCTTGAGGGTGGCGACGATCGGGATCGGGTCGGTCGCCGGCATCGAGTCGCCGGTGATCTGCCCGACGGCCTTGCGGGCGAGGCGCTCGGCCATCCGCTTCGAGGATGAGCCGGCGGCGTTGGTCTTCTCGACGATGCTGCGCGAGCTGCCGTTGCGCCGGAACCGCTGGGTGGAGGCCGACCGGCCCGTGCCGTAGCTGCCGTCGGCTCCGCGGGCCACCGGCGGGGTGAGGGCTTCGGAGGGGTCGACCGGGCTCGCATCCGGGCCCGAGGCGGTGGCTGGGCCGGAGGCAGTGGCCGGGTCCGAGGCGGTGGCTGGGCGGGCAGCCGGGTGGGCTGCCGGGCTGGCAGTTGGTGCCGGGTGGGCGCGCTTGCCGTTCCTGCCGCGTGGGGTGCGGGTCTTCGGCTGCTTGGACCCGCGCCACCGGCCGGCCTGGGCCTTCTCGGCGGTCTGGGCTTTGCCGGTGCTCTGGGCGGCCTGGGCCTTCTCGGTGGCCTCGGCAACGGTCTCCTGCGGGATCCCGCCGGTGGTGCGCAGTGCGGCACCTGCGGTCGAGCCGGTGTATTCGTTGGTGTTCAGCGGCCGGTTGGCCTCCGGGCCGAGATCGCGTCCTCCGGCCTGCCGACCGGTGTCCGCCGGACGGGAGTCATGGCGTGCGCCATCGCCTGCCGCGGCACGAGATCCGGTGCTGCGGCTGCGCGGGCGCAGCAGACGCCGGCGCGGTAGGCGATCACTGTCTTCTGCCACTGGTTCTTCTCATCCGTCACACTGGGTCTGATCTCGGTTCTACCTGATGGATCTGATGCTCACGTGAACCGTCGCTGGACGAACGGTCGGTGCTCACGGCTCGTGGATCCGGGTGGGGCCGAACGGGTCGGCCACGAATGCCTCACCGCTGGCGAAATCGTGTGTGTACACGTGCCGGCCGGACACGTAGACGCTGGTGACACGCGCATCGAAGTCGAGCGGATGGGCGCTCCACTGCACGATATCAGCGTCGCGGCCCACCGCTAAAGATCCGACACGGTCATCGAGTCCGAGGATCGCCGCCGGGTGGATCGTCATCGCCTGCAGTGCGATCGCGGGGTCAAGTCCCTCGCGCACAGCGAAGCGGGCCTGATCGACGAAGAAGAAGATCGGGACCACCGGGTGGTCGGTGGTGAGCGCGAACCGCACCCCGGCCTTCGCATACGCTGCCGGGGTCGCCAGGGTGCGGTGGCGCAGCTCGACCTTCGACCGGGAGGTCATGAGCGGGCCGACGATGACATCAAGGCCCTTCTCAGCAATGTAGTCGGCGATGAGATGGCCTTCGGTGCCGTGGTTGATGATGAGCCGGTAGCCGAACTCCTCGGCCAGCCGGACCGCCGTGGCGATGTCGTCGGCACGGTGGCAGTGCTGATCCCACACAAGGTGGCCGGTCAGCACATCGGCCAGCGTCTCCAAGCCCAGGTCCCGATCGAAGGGGACCCCCACCTCGGCGGCGGCAGCCCGGTTGGCGATGTAGTTGCGCGCCTTGACGAAGGCCTCACGCTGGATCTTCGCCACCCCGAGGCGGGTGGCCGGGGTCTGCTTGCGCTCGCCGTAGATGCGCTTGGGGTTCTCGCCCATCGCCGACTTGACCGAGATGTCCTGGCTGATGAGCATCTCGTCGACTACCCTCCCCCAGGTCTTGAGCGCAGCGGTCCGCCCACCGATCGGGTTGCCGGAGCCGGGCTTGATGACGGCGGTGGTGACCCCGCCGCGCAGCGCGTCCTTGAAGCCGACGTCAGCGGGGTTGATCGCGTCGAGGGCGCGCAGGGCCGAACCGTCGGGGCCGGTCATCTCGTTGACGTCGTTGCTCTCGCCGCCCTCGCCGTCCTCGTGGACGCCCATATGGGCGTGGCTTTCGACGAAGCCAGGTGCGATGACCGTCCCCGAGGCGTCGATGACCTCGGCACCTGCAGGCACCTCGACCTCGGCATCGGGGCCGATCGCGGTGATGGTGCCCTCGTCGAGGACGATCGTGCCGGAGGCGATCTCGGGCGCCGGGTTGCCTTCAGCATCGGCGATCGGCAGCAGCCGCGCTCCGGTCAGGGCGACGGTGTGGCGCGGCGGAACGGCGACGGGCTGATACATAGGGCTCCTTCACGGCGGTGCGGGCTGGGCGGCGCGGGTGCTGCAGGCCACTCCCCCCAGCCTAACGGGAACCGCTGGCGCCCACGGCCGGGGCAGCCACAGTCGACTGCCGGGAAAGGCCGCCACCATCATCACCACCCCAAACAGCCGAACAGCGACCCTCACTGCAGCCTCTCCCCACCCTCCACACAGCAGCTGCGTGGGAAAGTTAGCAAAGTTGTTCATGGAATCCGGAGGTGAAACCGTGAATAACTTTGCTAACTTTCCCACGGCTCCCGCTGCCGCCGGTATTGGTAGCGTGGACGCATGAACAGGTACGTCATCATCGGGGCCGGCGCGATCGGCGGCACCCTGGCAGCGGCCGGCAGCGACGCCGGCCTGTCCATCACCGTCATCGCCCGCGGCGAGCACGCCGACGCCATCGCCGCCGGCGGACTTCAGATGCGCACCCCATCAGGGACCATCAGCGCCCGGCCCGAGCTCGCCCGCAGCCCGGAGGAGGTCGAACTGCGCACCGGCGACGTGCTCGTGCTGGCGACGAAGACGAACCAGGCGCTCACCGCCCTGCCGCAGTGGGCCGACCGCCCGGTGACCGGCGCCTCGGGCACGGTGATCGGCGCCGCCGGCGAGCTGCTGCCGATCGTCCTGCTGCTCAACGGCACCGAGGCCGCCCGGCAGGCACCCCGGCACTTCCGCACGGTGGTCGCAGCCACGGTGTGGATGCCGGCACTGTTCCTCTCCCCCGGCGAGGTCATCACGCGCATGCAGCCTGATCACGGCGCGTACTTCGCCGGTCCGGTCACAGCCGATCCCGAGGCGGTGGCCACCGCCCGGCAGTTCGTCGCCGATGCGCGCACGGCTGGGTTCGCCGCCGAGGCGCTCGGCAGTGCCGATGAGCTGTGGCCGCACATCTGGGGCAAGCTGCTGACGAATCTGGCCAATGGGCTCGACTCGATCCTCGGGCCTGGCATCGCATACGGCGAGCTCAACGAAGCGCTCAGGACTGAGGCGAAGGCTGTCTATGCCGCAGCCGGGATCGAGCACGTCGGGTCGAGTCCGAAGGCCTTCGGGCTCGAGGACAGGATCGAGCTCGGCGAGGTCGCCGGTGTCGAGGAGTTCGCCTCCTCGTCGTGGCAGTCACTGGCGCGCGGGACCGGTTCGATCGAGACGGACTACCTCGGCGGTGAGATCGTGCGCATCGGCAACACGCTGGGGGTGCCGGTGGCCAAGAACGCGTTCGTCATGCGGTGGTGCCGAGCGCTGGCGGCAGGCGATGACCTCGGCGGCCAGATCCCTGCCGACCCGCAGGAGCGCCTGGCGGTGCTCACCCGCGTGCTGCTCGACTGACCGGGCAGCAGCCGGCGGGAAGCAGACGGCAACCGGCGCGGCCGGCTGTCGCTGGTGTCAGCCGCCGAGGGCGTTCTGGATCGGCCCGGAGACGAAGTAGACGACGAACAGCGCCGCGGTGACGAACATGAGCGGGTGGACCTCGCCGGCTTTGCCGCGCAGCACCTTGATGACGACGTAGCTGATGAAGCCGGCCCCGATGCCGTTGGTGATCGAGTACGAGAACGGCATGAGGACCACGGTCATGAATGCCGGGATCGCGATCTCGACATCAGCCCAGTCGATGCGCAGCACCTGCTGCATCATGAGGAAGCCGACGAGCACGAGCGTCGGGGCGGCGGCCTCGGTGGGGATCACCGCGGCGAGCGGGGCGGCGATGATGGTGAGGAGGAACATGAAGCCGGCCATGACATTGGCCAGGCCGGTGCGCGCGCCTTCGCCCACGCCGACGGTCGACTCGATGAAACCGGAGTTCGACGACATCGAACCGAGGCCGCCGCCGATCGCGCCGAAGGCGTCGGCGACCATGATCCGCTTCGATTGCGGGATCTCACCGCTGGAGTCGACGATGTCGCCTTCCTTCGAGATCGCGACCATCGTGCCGAGCAGGTCGAAGAAGTTCGCCAGCAGCAGGGTGAAGACCGCCAGTGAGGCGGCGACGATGCCGATGTGTTGCCAGGATCCGAGCAGATTGAAGCTGCCGAGCAGCGAGAAGTCCGGCAGGCTCAGCCACTCCTGGTTGAGCGTCGGCACGGTCAGTCCCCAGCCGTAGGGGTTGGCGACCTCGCCGTCGGCGCCGGTCTTCGGGCCGATCCCGACGACCGCCTCGACGATGAGGGCGAGCGCGGTGGCCCCAAGGATCGAGTAGAGGATCGCCCCGCGCACACGCGCTGACCACATGACGAACAGGCCCAGCAGGGCGATGAGGAAGATGAGCACCGGCCAGCCGAAGAGGAACCCGCCGGTGCCCAGTTCGAGGGCCGCGCCCTCGCCTTTGGACAGGAAGCCGGCGTTCATCATGCCGATGAGGGCGATGAACAGGCCGATGCCCACGCTGATGGCGGTCTTGAGCTGGCTGGGCACGGCGTTGAAGATCGCGGCGCGGAAGCCGGTGAGCACGAGGATGAGGAGGATGACGCCTTCGATGACGACCAGGCCCATCGCATCAGCCCAGGTCATGCCCGGCAGCACGACGATGCTGTAGGTGAGGAAGGCCGACAGTCCGAGTGAGGAGGACACCGCCATCGGGAAGTTGCCGACGAGGCCCATGAGGATCGTGAGGACGCCGGAGACGAGCGAGGTGGCCGCGGCGACAGCCGGCAGGTTCGGTTCGGTTCCTCCGCCCAGGAAGTGGCCGGTGGAGTCCATCGAGGCACCGATGATGAGCGGGTTGAGCACGACGATGTAGCTCATCGCGAAGAAGGTCGCGAAGCCGCCGCGGATCTCGCGGCCGATCGTCGAACCTCGTTCGGAGATGTGGAAGAAGCGATCGAGGGTGCCGTTGGTGCCGAAGAAGCCGCCTGCCGCGCCCGAGGCGGAGGTGTCCTGGTGCTGTGTGCTCACGGAGGTGCCGCGTGCCCTTTCGTGTGTGGTGACTGAATCTGCCCGACGCTCACGAGGGCGCACCTCGACGCGGACGATGTCCAAGTGTACGCCTCTGACCTGCCGAATGGCGCGGGGGTGGAGCGGCAGACGAGGAGACTGTCGATCAATCCGGCGGATGCATCATGGAGCTGAGTGGCAGATAGCTGTCGCTGGATTTCGCGTGGGCGGCGATGATAGAGCTCTGTCAGGAACTCATCCGGGTGCAGCACAACTATTCCACAGGGTTCAACCGACGCAGCTGGGAGATCGAGGATGTTGACTGTCACCAGCACATCAGCGTCACCGGTGACAGCGCTGGCCTGGACCGCACAGTCCTTCTCGTCGCAGGTAATCCAAGAAACAAGCGCCTCATCCGCAGGAACCTCGGCACCTTCGAAGGCGGCGTTCATCTTCGCAACACGAGAAATCAGCTCTTACCGAGTCGCGCCCGATCTTCTCGACCAGAGCTCTTTCAGTCTCCTTGAGAATCTCGGCCGACCACAGCAGCTTATTGAGGATCCGCCGGCGTTTCAACCGGATCCTTTCTCATCGGGCGAAACACGTCCAGTTGGGCAGCGGCCTCAGTCGTCGTCAAGAACCTGCTGCTGAGATGAAGCGAAACCTGCTCATCCCGCAAGTGGGCGAAAGCGAACAGAATCACCGCCCCACCCCTTACCACTCACACCCAGCCTGGCTGCTGCCAGGCGGGGTGTGACGAGGTGGTGTTGGAGCTGCGCCGGAACACACGTCCGATGCGTGAGCCTGTCCCTCACATGCCGGGCATGAAGTCCGGTGGCTCGGGGAGGTCGCGGCGCTGCTGCTGGCGGGCCTGCTCGGCTGCCCGACGGGCCTGCTGCTGGGCGGACTGCTCGCGGGCGCGGCGGGCACGGTCGGCCTCGTCGCGTTCGCGGCGCTGGGCCTCGAGACGCTCCTGGCGGGAGTCGTGCTCGGAGCCTGCGATCGCCCGCTCGGACTCGTGCGAGGTCAGCAGCGCATTGCGGATCTCGGTGGTGAGGTCGCCGAGCGCACCGGGGTTGCTCGGCAGCATGAGGACGTTCGAGCGGCCGTTGCGGGCGACGTCCTGCATGGTGTCGAAGTACTGGGTCATGAGCAGCAGCTGCTCGGCAGTCGATTCGATGCCGGCCCGGCGCAGCATCTCGTACTGCTCGGCGATGCCGGTGGCGATCGCCTTGCGCTGCCCGGCCACGCCCTCACCCTGGAGGCGCTTGGACTCGGCTTCAGCCTCAGCCTGGGTGACGCGCTTGATCTTGTCGGCCTCGGCCAGTGCCTGGGCGGCGACCCGGTCGCGCTGGGCGGCGTTGATCGAGTTCATTGAATCGCGCACCCGCTGGTCCGGGGAGATGTCGGTGACAAGCGTGTTGACGATGCGGAAGCCATAGCCGGCCATCTGCGCCGACAGCCGGTGCTCGACACTGGTGGCGATGTCGTCCTTGGATTCGAAGGCCGAATCCAACGTCAGGGTCGACAGGGCTGAGCGGACGGTGTCGAAGACGTACGAGCGGATCTGCTCCTCCGGGTTCGCCAGCCGGTAGTAGGCGTCGACGACCTTGTCCTCGCTCACGAGGTACTGCACAGCCACCGGCACCATGACGAAGACGTTGTCCTTCGTCTTCGTCTCGATGTTGACTTCCAGCTGCTGGACGCGCAGGGAGATCGGCTTGGTCGTCGTCTCGATGAACGGAACCTTGGTGTTGAGGCCGGGCTTGGCGACCTTCTTGAATTTGCCGAACCGCTCGACGATGACGTTCTCCTGCGTGTGCACGGTGAAGAAGATGCTCGAGCGCAGGCCGCCGAACAGCAGAGCTGCCACGACGATGAGGATGACGATGACAACGCCGATGGCGACGAGGATCCCGATGATCGCGCCGATGTCCATAAGTGCTCCAGTCCTGTTGGGTTGGGGGCGAGAGGTGTGACTCCCAGCCTATCGCCGGCGCCCACACGCGGAGACGACGATCGTGTAACAGTTCCCGCACATCGGAATCGTCTCCCCCCTCCTCCACGACCGAGGCGGGCGCACGGTGTCCACCGCACGCCCGCCTCGGGAACGGGTCACGCACCGACCGCACCGCAGTGCCGGCCGGTGCGGCTGGTCTCAGTCGTCGAAGGCGACGACGACGCGGCCGTCGATCTTGCCGTGGACCATCTCGTCGAAGACCTGGTTGATCTCGTCGAGCCGGCGCACGTGATACGTCGGGTGGATGTGGCCGCGGGCGTAGAAGTCGAGCGCTTCGGCCATGTCCTGGCGGGTGCCGACGATCGAGCCGCGGATCGTCAGGCCCTTGAGCACGATGTCGAAGATCGGCGCCGGGAAGTCCCCGGGCGGCAGTCCGTTGAACACGATCGTGCCGCCGCGGCGGGCCATCCCGATCGCCTGACCGAAGGCGTCGGGGTGCACGGCGGTGACGAGCACGCCGTGGGTGCCGCCGGTGGCCTCGACGACCTCGGCGGCCGGGTCGCCGGTCATCGCGTTGACGACGACCTCGGCGCCGTGCTTCTTGGCCAGGGCGAGCTTGTCATCGGCGATGTCGACGGCGACCACGCGCATGCCCATCGCCACGGCGTACTGCACGGCGATGTGGCCGAGCCCGCCGATGCCGGAGATCGTGACCCACTGGCCGGGCTTGACCTCGGTCATCTTCAGGCCCTTGTACACGGTCACACCGGCGCACAGGACGGGTGCGATCTCGTTGAGGTCCGCGCCGTCGGGGATGTGGGCGGCGTAGCGGGCGTCGACGAGCATGTACTCGCCGAAGGAGCCGTTGACGGAGTAGCCGCCGTTCTGCTGCTTCTCGCACAGCGTCTCCCAGCCGGTGCGGCAGAACTCGCAGTCACCGCAGGCGCTCCACAGCCAGGCGTTGCCGACGATGTCGCCGACCTTGACGGTCGTGACCTCATCGCCGACGGCTTCGACGCGGCCGACGCCCTCGTGGCCGGGGATGAACGGCGGGCTCGGCTTGATCGGCCAGTCGCCGTGGGCGGCGTGGAGGTCGGTGTGGCACACGCCGGTGGAGATGAGCTTGACGAGTGCGTCGTGGGGTCCGGGGGTGGGGATGTCGGTGGCATCGCTGACGTTGAGGTCTGAGCCGAATTCGGTGACGACGGCGGCTTTCATGGTGCCCATGGTTCACTCCTCAGTTGATGGGGACGCGGCCGGGGTCTGGCCGCAGCGGGCACTTGTCACATTACCGCTCACGCATCTGCGGGCATACAGTTCGGACGCGGCATCCCGTCTGCTGGGATGCCGCGCCCGAGGTGGTGGGCACCGGTGGCCGGCGGCTGGGTCTGGGCTCAGGCCTCGGCGAGGGCCTCGGGGCTTTCGGGCAGGATCTGTCCGCCGTCGACGACGATGCCCTGGCCGGTGATGTAGCGCGCGCCGTCGGAGCCGAGGAAGGCCACGGTGTGGCCGATGTCGCTGGGCTCGCCGAGGTAACCCAGAGGCACAGCTGCGGCCATCTGCTTGAGATAGGCCTCGCCCATGTCCTCAAGCCCCGGGGTGAGCACATTGCCCGGCAGCACCGCGTTGACGGTGATGCCGTCCTTGGCCAGTTCGATCGCAGCCGAGCGCACGAAGCCCATCTGGGCGGCCTTCGTCGCCCCGTAGTGCGACCAGGCGGGGAAGCCGGTGTAGTTGCCGGTGATCGACGAGGTCACGACGATGCGCCCGGCTTCCGACTTCCGCAGGGCCGGCAGGGCGGCCTGGACGATGTGGATGGTGCCGAAGGTGTTGATCGCGAAGATCGATTCGAGGTCCTCGTCGGTCATCTCGTCGATGCGGGCCTGCGGGTAGACCCCGGCGTTGGAGGACAGCAGGTCGAGGCTGCCGTGGTCGTCGACGAAGGAGGCGATGACCTCTTCGCAGTTGTCGCGGGAGCGCACGTCGAGCACGTAGGCGCTGAGTCCGTCGGCCTGTGCGTTCCTGACCTCCTCGTCGGTCACACCGGTGACGGCGACGGTGGCGCCGTGCTCAGCGAGTGTCTCGGCGATGCCGCGGCCGATGCCGAGCGTGCCTCCGGTGACGAGTGCTGTGCGTCCTGTGAGAAGTCCTGCCATGATGTGTCATCCGCCTTTCGGGTGGAGTGCGTGTCGGCAGTGACAAGTCTAGCGAGAGCGGCGGTCCTGCAGGCGGCAGTAGGCGATGACATCGGCCCAGCGCAGCTGCCCCCATTCGGCGCCGGTGGGCACGAGCCCGGCCAGCGCCCGGCCGAGCAGCTGCCGGTCGAGGTCGGCATCGAGGGTGTCGACGAAGACGATCGCCCGGGGGCGGGCGAGTCCGCCGAGCATCTCGCGCACGGAGCTCATGAGGTCGACGGCCAGCTGGCGGCTTGCGGGTTCGCTGGTGACGACGGCGGCCCACACACTGCGGCCGTGTTCGGGGTCGTGCACGGCGACGGCCCGGGCGACGTCGACGAAGGGGTGGTCTTCGAGCAGCTGGCCGACGGCGGTGAGCGAGACGAGCTGGCCGGACACGGAGACCGCCGGGTCGATGCGACCCTGGAAGGTGAAGCCGCCGTCGGGTTCGACGAGGACGAGGTCGCCGCTGGCGAACCCGAGGTTCGGGCGGCGGGTGAAGGGCGCGCGGATCGTCTCCTCGGCGCCCGCTCCCGAGGCGGTGCTCACCATGCCGGGCAGCGGAGCGGTGACGATGAGCTCGCCGGTGTGGCCGGGTTCGACCGGCCGGTCGTCGGCATCGGTGACGGCGATGACGCCGCGTCCGAGCTGGCAGCTGCCGCCGTGGACGAAGACGATGCCGCTGAGCAGGATCTGGCCCCACCCGTCGACGACCTCGCAGCCGTTTTCGACGAACGCGCGCTGCATCCAGCGGCGCAGCTCGGGTTCGACCGGTTCGCCGGCGGTGACGACGCGGCACAGGGCGGCGACCCTGCCGGCAGCGGTGACGTCGTCGTGCCAGGAGCGCATCGTGCGCATGACCGACGGGGTGGTGACGAAGGTCGAAACGTCGTAGCGGTTCATGATCTCGAAGGCCCGCTGGTGGTGGGGGACGTCGAGGGTGCCTTCGTAGACGACGATGGTGTCGCCGTGCAGCAGCGGGCCGATGAGGCCGTGCCACTGCGAAACCGCCCAGGAGACGTCGCCGGCGCACCAGAAGGTGCCGCCGGTGCGCACGGCACCGTGGAAGGCTGCCGCGGTGGCGAAGACGGCGGCCAGCGAATGCCAGGTCGTCAGGCTCGGCGCACCGGGGGCGGCGAGGTGGCCGGCACACAGGTGCGCGTCGATCGGCCGGCCGGTCGCGTCTGCCTCGGTGGTGGTGTCAGCACGGCGGGCGGCCGGCCGGGCGGCGTGGGTGAGGTCGTCGAACCAGTGGTCGCCGTGGAACCAGGGCACGTTGAGGCCGGTGCGGCGGATGACGATGGTGTGCTCGACGCTCTCGGCTGAGGCGAGGGCGTCATCGGCGCGGACCTTGAGCGGGATGACGGTGCCGTGGCGCCAGGCGCCGTCCTGGGTGATGAGCAGGCTCGGCTGCAGCTGACCGAGCCGGGTGGCCAGCGCCTCGGCCGGCAGGGAGATCGGCAGCATCGACCAGCGGGCCCCGATGTCGATGCAGGCGAGCACTGCGAAGACGGTTTCGGGCAGCCAGCCGGTGTGGAAGGCGACGATGTCGCCGTCGGTGACCCCGAGGCCGCGCAACGCGGTGGCGACGGCAGCGACTTCTGCTGCGAGTTCGGCGTAGGTGAAGGAGAGCCGTTCACCGGATTCGCCTTCCCAGTGCAGTGCGATCTTCGAGCCGTTGGCGCCTGCATGGCGTGTGACGAGGTTGTGCAGCGGGTCGATCCGGCCGCCGGGGAGCCACTGCCCGCCGTAGGGGCCGGGCTGCCAGACACCGGTGGGATCCGCGGTCCAGTCGAGGAGGTCGATGACCGGCTGCCAGTCGGCGGTGAGCGCGGCGGGGTCGATGCCGGTGAAGGTCGCAGGCGCCTCAGCCATTGCCGATGCTCCTTCCGCACGAGACCGCGGTGCGCTCCAGGGCAGCAGCCGCCGTGCGCACATGGGCCTCATCGGCGCCGGTGGGCACGTCGGCGGCCAGGGCTGCGACGACGGTGCCCTCGGCGTCGCGCAGCGGCACGGCGACCTCGTCGACGTGGTCGGCGACGACGGCCGGCAGGTGGATGTGGTTCGACGCCGCCCATTCATCACGGTAAGCCTGCGCCAGCTCCACGGTCTCAGGCGCGGCCGCGGACAGCACCTCAGCCCACACCTCGGGCGCGGCGTGGGCGGCGAGCACCCGCCCGGCGGCGGTGTCGAGGGCCGGCAGTGCGCGCGGTGAGCGGCGGAAGGGCCCGCGGTCATCGCCGTCGACCTGGTCGATGCACATGACCTCGCGGCCGGCGAGCACGTAGACGCTGATGGTGGCGGCGAGCTGGTTGCGCAGCGCGACGACGAAGGGGGCGAGCGCGGCGAGGATCGCGCTGCGCGCCAGGTAGTGCTTCGACAGGCGGGTGAGCTGCGGGCCGAGGCCGTAGCGGGAGGTCGCCGGGTCCTGCACGGCGTAGTCGGCCTGCACGAGTGAGCGCAGCAGCCGGTGCACGGTGGGCACCGACATGCCCGAGCGGGCGGCGAGATCCGTCAGGTGGTGCAGCGGCGGGCCCTCGGCAAGCAGGTCGAGCAGCCGGACCGCATTGCGGATCGTGCCGAGTCCCCCACGGGCTGAGCCGTTGCCGCTGGTGCTGCCAGTGGCTCCATCGCCATTGCCCTCACCGGCCATGTGCGGCCCCCCTTCCTGAGCTGAGGCACCGGCGGTCACCGCATGCCTGAGTGTCAGCTTGCCACATGCCGACGTGACATGCAGAACCGGATGACTGAAAAGTTTTTCTCTTGAGAGTATTGATTTTCACATACTGAAAACCTATTGTCTATCTCAACAGTGACGCCGATCACAGCGGTCTGTCTCACTCTCGCTTTCGCAACGACGCAAGGAGATCACGTGCGAACACGCGCCTACCGCCACTCCCTCAACGGGAGCACGATGCCGCCGGGCCAGCCGCTGCTGCAGGTCTCGGATCTCTCGCTGCGCTTCGGCGGTGTGCGCGCGCTCTCCGACGTCAGCTTCGCCGTCACCTCCGGCACCATCCATGCCGTCATCGGCCCCAACGGCGCGGGCAAGTCCTCCCTGCTCAACTGCGTCTCCGGGCTGTACAAGCCGACCGAGGGCGAGATCGTGCTGCGCTACGTCGTCGGTGAGACCGGCCGCCACCTCGGTGAGCACTCACCCGAGGAGCGCGAGCGCCTGGCAACCGACGCCAGCCCGCACGAATACGCCAGCCGGACGCTCACCCGCCTGTCGCCGAACCGGGTCGCCCGCCTCGGCGTCGCCCGCAGCTTCCAGAACATCGAGCTCTTCGAGCACCTGACCGTGCTGGAGAACATGATGCTCGGCCGGCACATCCACATGCGCCAGAACGTGCTCTCGGCGATGCTGTGGCTCGGCCCGGCGCGCCGCCAGGAGATCGAGCACCGCGAGATCGTCGAGGAGATCATCGACCTGCTGCAGCTGCAGGCCTACCGCAAGAAGCCGGTCGGCACGCTCGCCTACGGCATCCAGAAGCGCGTCGAGCTCGGCCGGGCGCTGGCGCTGCAGCCGGCGCTGCTGTTGCTCGATGAGCCGATGGCCGGCATGAACGCCGAGGAGAAGGAGGACATGGCCCGCTACATCCTCGACGTCCACGAACTCGCCGGCGTCTCGATGGTTCTCATCGAACACGACATGAACGTCGTCATGGATATCTCCAACCGCGTCACCGTCCTCGACTTCGGACGCGTCATCGCCGACGGCACCCCCGCCGAGGTGATGGCCGATCCGCAGGTCATCGAGGCCTACCTGGGAACGGAGGCAGTCCGATGACCGCCGCACCGCCGACCGGCACCGCCAACCGCTCCGGCTTCACCGCCGACCGGCCGCCGCACAGCATCACCAAGACGATGCCGCAGTACCTCGATGCGCTCGCCGCCGCCCACCCCGAGCGGGTGGCGATGCAGGAGAAGCGCTACGGGATCTGGCAGCCGATGAGCTGGGCGCTCTACCGCGAGCGCGTCCGCGACTTCGCCCACGGGCTCGTGACCCTCGGCGTGACGCGCGGTGACATCGTCGCCGTGCTCGGCGACAACCGGCCCGAATGGCTCATCGCCGAACTGGCCTGCCAGTCCCTCGGCGCCAGCGTCGTCGGCATCTACCCGACCTCACTCGGCAGCGAGCTCACCCACATCCTGCACACCGCCGGCGCCCGCGTCGTCGTCGCCGAGGACCAGGAGCAGGTCGACAAGCTGCTGCGCCTGCACGCCGAGCTCGGCGCCGACTCCATACTCGAGCACATCGTGTTCTACGACCCGCACGGCCTGGAGCAGTACACCGACGAGATCCTGCTCGACTTCACCGACGTCGAAGACGCCGGCCGCGCGTGGGCTGCCGAGAATCCCGGCTGGCTCGATGAGCAGATCGCCGCCGGCCACCCCGACGACCTCGCCGTCATCTGCACCACCTCGGGCACCACCTCGAAGCCGAAGCTCGCCGAGCTCTCGCACGCCAACCTGCTGTCGATGGCCGAGCACCTCACGAGCATCGACCCGATCGTCGCCAAGGACCGGTACGTCTCGATCCTGCCGTTCGCCTGGATCGGCGAGCAGATGCTGGCAGTGGCCTGCGGACTGTACTGCGGTCTGACGATCTCGTTCCCCGAAGACGCCACCACCCAGAAAGCGGACCTGCGCGAGATCGGCCCCGACGTGATGTTCGCCCCGCCCCGGATCTGGGAGTCGATGCTCTCCGAGGTGCAGGTGCGCATCGACGAGGCCGGCCCGATCAAGCGTGCGATCTTCGGCTGGGGATACGACATCACCGACCGGCTGGCGAGCAAGCGCACCTCCGGCAGGCGGCTGAGCGGCTGGGACAGGTTCATCGGCTCGATCGCCGATGCCGTAGCGACCCGGCCGGTGCGCGAACAGCTCGGGCTGACCCGCATCAAACGCTGCTACACCGGCGGCGCGCCGCTGGGCCCGGACGTGTTCCAGTTCTTCCACGCCATCGGCGTCAACCTCAAGCAGATCTACGGCCAGACCGAGATCTGCGGCATCGCCGTCGTCCACCGCGACGACGGGGTCTCCTACACCTCGGTCGGCGAACCGCTGCCGGGCACCGAACTGCAGTTCGGCGACAAGCAGGAGATCATGCTGCGCTCGTCCTCGGTGTTCCGCGGCTACCACCTCAACGACGCCGCCACCGCTGAGACTGTCACCCCGCAGGGCTGGCTGCACACCGGTGACGCCGGCTACCTCGATGAGGCCGGCCACCTCGTCGTCGTCGACCGCCTCAAGGACGTCGTCACCGCCGCCGACGGCACGATGTACTCCCATGCCTTCATCGAGAACAAGCTGAAGTTCTCCCCCTACATCGAGGAGTCCGTCGTCTTCGCCGGCACCGGGGTCACCGATCCCGAGGCGGTGGACGCCGAGCATCCGATGTGCGCGATCGTCACGCTCGACCCGGCGACGGTCTCGGCATGGGCTGAGCACCAGAAGCTGTCGTTCACGACCTACACCGACCTGGCCTCCAAGCCCGAGGTGTACGAGCTCATCGCCGAGGAGATCGCCCGGGCGAACGAGGATCTCACCGCAACCATCCGGATCCGCCGGTTCGTGCTGCTGCACAAGCAGTTCGATCCCGATGATGATGAGATCACCCGCACCCGCAAGGTCCGCCGCTCCGTCATCGCCGAACGCTACGGCTCGATCATCGAGGCGCTGGCCTCGGAGGTCGATGAAGTCACCATCTCCGCGGCGATCACCTACCAGGACGGCTCCGTCGTCGAACGGTCGATCCCGCTGCGGATCTTCGATCTTGAGTCCTACACCGTTCCCGCCGGCCGGGGACGCAGAAAAGTCTGGAGTGGTCGACAGTGAGCACCTTCATCACCCTTGTCATCTTCGGCCTCTCCGAGGGCGCCATCCTGGCGCTGGCTGCGCTGGGCTTCGTGCTCATCTACAAGGCCACCGGCGTCATCAACTTCGCGCAGGGCGAGTTCCTCCTCATGGGCGCCTACACCTTCTACACCGCCTGGGTCATCTTCCAGCTGCCGCTCATCGTCGCGCTCATCATCGGCATCGTCATCGCCGTCATCGTCGGCGGTGTGGTCGAGCGGTTCATCCTGCGGCCGATGGTCGGGCAGAGCCACATCTCCATCATCATGGTGACGATCGGTCTGGCCGGGCTGCTCAGCGCGCTCGTGCAGATGTTCTACGGCACCCAGCCGCGGGCGATGCCCGCCCTGTTCCCCACGAACTCCGTGTCCGTGCTCGGCGGTGCGGTGCCGGCCAACCGGCTGTGGGTGCTGCTCATCGCCGCGATCGTGCTGACTCTGCTGACGCTGTTCTTCCAGAAGTCCAAGCACGGCATCGCCATGCGCGCCGTCGCCGATGACCAGCAGGCGGCGATGACCGTCGGCATCTCGGTGCGCCGCGTGTTCGCGATGTCGTGGGGCCTGGCGGCGATCAGCGCGCTCATCGCCGGCATCCTGCTCGCCGATGTCACCGCTGTGGAGATGAACATCGTCAGTTTCGGCCTGCTCGTCTTCCCCGTCGTCATCCTCGGCGGCCTCGACTCGGTGCCCGGCACCATCGTCGGCGGTCTGACCATCGGGCTGCTGACCGCGTTCGTCTCCGGCTACCTCGATCCCGGCCTGGCGGAGGTCATCCCGTACATCGTACTCGTGCTCATCCTGCTCGTCCGGCCCTACGGCGTGTTCGGCGAGAAGCGGATCGAAAGGGTCTGATCCATGTCTGCAGCTATCGAAACCGGCCGCCACCACCGGTCCTACACCTCGGAGATGCGGCTGTGGCACACCCGCCCGCAGATGATCCGGATGGCGCTCGTCGCCGTCATCGCGATCCTCGTGCCCTTCGTCTTCGACAACTACTGGCTGTCCATCGCCAACACCGCCCTCATCGCCGCCGTCGGCGCGATCGGGCTCAACATCCTCGTCGGCTACACCGGGCAGATCTCACTGGGCCAGGGCGGCTTCCTCGCCGCCGGCGCCTTCACCTCGGTCATCCTGACCGACCGGCTCGGCATGCCGGCACCGGTCTCCATCCTCTGCGCGGTCGTGCTCACCTCGGTGATCGGCGTCATCATCGGCCTGCCGGCGCTGCGGCTCAAGGGCCTGTACCTGGCGATCGCGACCCTGGCCTCGCAGATGCTCATCATCTTCATCGTCCGCCGCTGGAACTGGCTGACCGAAGGGCAGGGCTTCGTCGACGTCAACCGGCTGGAGGTCTTCGGGTTCCGGATCGAGCGCTCGAGCTTCGAGCAGCAGTGGTACGTCATCCTGCTCATCATCACGATCCTCGTGGCGATCACCGCCACCAATCTCTTCCGCACCGGTGTCGGGCGCTCCTTCATGGCCGTGCGCGACCAGGACATCGCCGCCTCGGCCATGGGCGTCAACCTCACCCGCACGAAGCTCACCGCCTTCGCGGTGTCCAATGCCTACGTCGGTCTGGCCGGTGCGCTGCTGGCGCACTACACGGAGATCATCTCGTGGGAGAAGTTCACCATCGACGTGTCGATCCTGTACCTGGCGATGATCATCGTCGGCGGCATGGGCTCGATCGCCGGCTCCATCTACGGGGCGATCTTCATGTCCTTCCTGCCGGTCATGGTCCGCATGGTCGCCGATGCGCTCGGCGGTGTGCTGCCGATGCTGCAGCGCCAGCTGCCGGCCTTCGAGCATGCGATCTTCGGCCTGGTCATCATCATCTTCCTCATCGCCGAACCGCGCGGCCTCAACCGCATCTGGCAGCGCATCAAGGACTTCTTCGGCTTCTGGCCGTTCCGCTACTGACCGCACCGACCTGCTCACCGACCGCCCACTCAATCACTGACCACAGGCTCCCAGCCACTGAACGAAGACACGCAACCACCAACCGAACCGACGTCCGCTCATCACACCCGCTGCGCAGCAGCCGCACCACTGGACCGGTGCACAACCTCAGGAGGAATCATGAAACGCACCACCGTCACCTCGGGCATCGCCGTCTCGGCTGTGTCCCTGCTGCTGCTGAGCGCATGCGGCGGGGGCGGCTCAGCCAGCGCCGACTCCGACGAGCCGATCGTCATCGGCATGATCGCCGATCAGTCCGGGGCCACCGGCGACGTCGGCGCGCCGTACAACGAGGGCATGCTCGCCTACGTCGACTACATCAATGCCAACGGCGGCATCGAGGGCCGGGAGATCCAGGCCGAGTCGAATGACTACGCCTACGAGATCCCGAAGGCCGAGGAGCTCTACCGCCGCTACGTCAACGACGAAGCCGTCGCGATCCAGGGCTGGGGCACCGGCGACACCGAAGCACTGCGCACTCGCGTGGCCAACGACGAGCTGCCGTTCATGTCCGGTTCCTTCGCCGAGGACCTCACCGACCCGGAGGAGTCGCCGTACAACTTCCTCGTCGCTCCGACCTACTCCGACCAGATGCGCGTGGCGCTCAACTGGATCTCCGAGGACGCCGGCGGGCAGGCAGGCGTGGCGGTGCTGCACCACGACTCCCCGTTCGGCACCTCACCGGTCGAAGACGGCCAGGCGTGGGTCGATGAGCAGGGCCTCGACATCGACTACAAGTCCTACGCGATGCCTGCCGGCACGACGAACTACGCCGGCCTGCTCAGCCAGATCAGCGACGCGAAGTACATCGTCATCCAGAACGTCTCCTCCCCTGCCGCGCAGCTGGCCAAGGACCTGCAGGCGCAAGGCGGGGACCAGAAGATCGTGTGCCTCAACTGGTGCGCCAACGAACTCTTCATCACCTCGGCCGGGGACGCCGCTGACGGCCATGTCATGATCCAGCCGATCGCCCCGCTCAACGCCGGCAAGCCCGGACACGAGCAGATCACCTCCTACCTGGAGGAGAAGGGCGAGGATCCCGAGTCGAAGATCACCAGCTACGTGCAGGGCTGGTACACGATGCACGTCATGGCCGAGGGCATCCGCCACACCATCAGCGAAGGCAACGACCTGACCGGAGCGAACATCCGCGAGTCGCTGGAGACGATGGGCGGCATCGACACCGGTGAGGTGATCGGCGACGGCACCGTCGAGTTCTCCGCCGATTCGCACCGCGGCTCCACCTCCTCGAACCTCTACGAGGTCAAGGACGGCAAGATGGAGGAGATCGAGTCGGGAGTCACCCCATGACCACCGACGAGCTGACGGCCCCGGGCGCACGCCCGGGGCCGGGGGCCGGCGCACCGGACGGTGCGCTGCTGGCGATCAACAACATCGAAGTCATCTACGACGACGTCATCCTGGTGCTGCGCGGGCTGTCGCTGAGCGTGCCCGAAGGCCAGATCGTCGCACTGCTCGGCTCCAACGGCGCCGGCAAGTCCACCACGCTCAAGGCCGTGTCCGGGCTGCTGCCCAGTGAGCAGGGCGAGGTGAGCTCCGGGTCCATCACCTTCAACGGCCAGGACATCACCCGGATGGACGCGCCCGAACGTGTCCGGCAGGGGCTGAGCCTGTGCATGGAGGGCCGGCATGTGTTCCCGCACCTGACGGTGGCGGAGAACCTCTCAGCCGGCGGGTACACCAAGAACGGCAGCATCAGCTCCCAGCTCGACTTCGTCTACGAGTTCTTCCCCAAGCTGCATGACATGCGCACCCGCACCGCCGGGTTCCTCTCCGGCGGCGAGCAGCAGATGCTCGCGATCGGCCGGGCGCTCATGGCCGAGCCGAAGCTGCTCATGCTCGATGAGCCCTCCCTCGGCCTGGCCCCGCTGCTCGTCGAGGAGATCTTCGCAACGATCGGCCGGCTCAACGCCGAAACGGGTCTGACGGTGCTCGTCATCGAGCAGAACGCGCAGACCGCGCTGTCGGTGGCCCATCACGGCTACATCATGGAGCAGGGCCGCATCATGCTCGAAGACGAGGCCCGCGCGCTGGCGGAGAATCCCGATGTCAAGGAGTTCTACCTCGGCATCGGCGGCGACGGCAAGAAGAGCTACCGCGACGTCAAACACTACAAGCGCCGCAAGCGCTGGCTCTGACAGCCGCTGGAAAGCAGGAAAGATCATGAACGCCCAGGACACCCGTGTGCCGGCAGAGCCGCACGCATCCGCTGAGTTCAGCCGCCGGCTGCAGGCGGCAGCCGACGCCAACCCAGCGCTGGCCGACCGGCTGGCAGCACATCACTTCGACCCGGCCAGCGCGCACAGCCCCGCGGATCTCGACGCACTGCCGGTCCAGAGCAAGGACGAGCTGCTGGCCAGCCGCGCCCATCTGAGCCCGCGCTTCACCCCGCGGCGGATCTTCCAGTCCCCCGGCCCCATCTACGAGGCGCAGCCGCCGGGACCCGACCCGTGGCGCTGGGGCGAGGCACTGAACGCAGCCGGGCTGCAGCCCGGCGATGTCGTGGCAAACTGCTTCGGCTATCACCTCTCGCCTGCCGGGGTGATGTTCGATGAGGCGATCACCGCTGCCGGGGCCACCGTGCTGCCGGCGGGCATCGGCAGTCAGCAGCTGCAGGTGCAGGCGCTGATGGATCTGGGCATCCGCGGCTATGTCGGACTGCCGAGCTACCTCAAGGCGCTCATCGACGTCTGCGCTGCCGCCGGCGGCAGTCCGGAGAGCTTCCCGGTTCGCTGGGCGCTCGTGACGGCTGAGCCGCTGCCGCATCAGCTGCGTTCCGCGCTGCAGGAGTGGGTCCCGCAGGTGCGGATGGCCTACGGTTCGGCCGAGGCCGGGCTCATCGCCTACGAGGACGGGCAGGGCGCGGGCATGGTGACGGCGGCCGGTGTCGATGTCGCCGTGTGCGACATCACCACCGGGTCACGGCTCGATGCCGGCGAGGGCGAGGTGGTGCTCTCGCTCATCCGTGCCGAGGCACCGCTCGTGCGCTTCGGCACCGGGGATCTCTCCGCCTGGGTGGCTGATGAGTCCGGGACGCCGGTGACCGATGAGCAGGGCCGGCGCCGGCTGGCCGGGGTGCTCGGCCGGGTCGGTCAGGCCGTCAAGGTCCGGGGCATGTTCCTCCACCCGCGCCAGGCCGCTGCGGTGATGGACCGCGTCGACGGGGTCGCGGCGTATCGCTTCGTCATCTCCCGCACCGCACACCGCGACGATGTCCGCTGCGAGATCGTCCCGGCTGCCGGTGCCGCGGCCGAGGCGGTGCGCACCGCCTCGGCCGAGGAGATCCGGGCCGGTCTGCGGTTCAACGCCGAGGTGCAGCTCGTCAGTCAGCTGCCCGACGACGGGCAGACCCTCGTCGACACCCGCAGCTGGGACTGACGACCGAGTTCCTGTCACCGACCATCCGCGCGCCGAGTGCCGCACGGATCCGCCGGGCCGCCAGCAGCCGGGCGGTGTCGACGCTGGCGGTGCTCAGGGTGGTGCAGCCGCCGAGGAATCCCACCCCGAGCACGGTGAGCCAGGCCGGGCCCGAGGCGGTGGCTGCCGTCCCGGCGGCCAGTGCGGTGAGCAGTCCGAGGGCGAAGGACCCGGTGATGTTGATGAGCGGGGTGGCCAGCGGGATCGCACCCCAGCGCAGGTGGCTGAGCCACACATCGAGCAGATAGCGCACGGTGCCGCCCAGACCGGCCGCCGCGGCGAGCAGGAGGATGGTCATCGGTGCCGTCCTGACAGCCGGGCGGCCAGACCGATGCCGCAGGCAGCGGCCGCCACTCCCCCGACGATCGTCACGAACACGCCGGTGAGCGCCCAGCCGAACGACACCGCCGCCTCGGGAACGGTGGCCAGCCTGCCGCCGAGCAGCGCGGACAGCGCCGGGGCCGTCGTGCCGAGAGCGAATGCGCTGTAGGTGGTGAAGCCGCCGAGCAACCCGATGCCCAGGCCGCGCTGGAGCAGCCGCAGGCGGGCGGCGGGGGTGTGCGGCTGGCGGCGGGTGAGGGTTTCGAGCAGTGCGCCGAGGCAGAAGCTGCCGAGCAGATTCACCGCTGTCGTCGCCGCCAGTGCTGCTCCGTCGATGCCGCTCAGCAGCAGGAGCTCGCCGGCACCCCAGCGCAGCAGGCTGCCGAGTGCGGTGCCGATGAAGACGGCGAGGAGCAGACGCCAGGTGAGTTCCGGCGCGGGAGCTGACACGGCTGGCCTCCTTCTGCTGAGCTGCGCTCGCACGGGTGCGGTGACTGCCTCAGGGTATCCCAGTGCGCCGGCGGTGTTGCGCACCTCACAGCACATCTAGTTGAAAGTTAAACTATAGGTGCGTACAGTGGAGCATGTTCAGCCGGTCACCTGCCGGCGGTCCGAACCCGAACCACATGAAGGAGCATTATGACGACTCTGACCCCTGGCATCTGGAAGCTCGACATGTCGCACACGCTCATCGGCTTCACCGTCCGCCACGCTGGCATCAGCAAGGTGCGCGGCAGCTTCAACGACGCCGACGCCACCCTGACCGTCGGCGACTCGATCGCCGACTCCCGCGTCGAGGCCGCCGTGCAGGTCGCCTCGTTCGACTCCGGCGATGAGAACCGCGACGCCCACGTCACCGGCGAGGACTTCTTCGACGCCGCCCAGCACCCGCAGATGACCTTCGTCTCCACCGGCATCGAGGGCACCGAAGAGGAGTTCACGCTCACCGGCGACCTGACGATCAAGGGCACCACCCGCCCGGTCACCTTCGACGTCGAGTTCGGCGGTGCGGCTGTCGATCCGTTCGGCGCCACCCGCGCTGGTTTCGAGGCCACGACCCAGATCTCGCGCAAGGACTTCGGCATCACGTGGAATGCCGCCCTGGAGGCCGGCGGCGTGCTCGTCAGCGACAAGGTGACGATCTCGATCGACGCCGCCTTCGTCCGCAGCGAGGACTGAAGCCCGCCCATGCGCGGCGCCCGGCGCTTCCGGCGCGCACCGCGCACATGACTGCCACGGCCCTGGAGCAGACCCTGTTCCAGGGCCGTGCTGTCTCCCTACACTGAGAGCACACGACTGGCGCACGGATGCCGGTGGCCCGGAGAGGATTGAGATGAGCAATACAGAGACCGACCCGCGTGAGCACATCTGCACCGGCGCCGAGGAGGCCTGCGGCGTCGAGATCCTCGGCGCCCGGGCGGTGCCGCTCGGCGGGCCGCGGGCGATGACCGTCCACCGCACCCTGCCGCAGCGCAGCCGCTCGCTCATCGGACCGTGGTGCTTCGCCGATCACTTCGGCCCCGATGACGTCACCGCCACCGGCGGGATGGCCGTGCCCCGGCACCCGCACACCGGCCTGGCGACGGTGACGCTGCTCTTCGCCGGGGAGATCGAGCACATCGACTCCTCCGGCTTCGCCAACACCGTGCGCCCCGGCGAGGTCAACCTCATGATCGCCGGCTCCGGGATCTCGCATTCGGAGTTCTCCCGGCCCGAGGAGCGGATCCTGCACGGCGTGCAGCTGTGGTACGCGCTGCCGAGTGCACAGCGCTTCGGCACGCCGGGCTCCCAGCATCATGTCGCCGACTCCGCCACTGTGCCCGGCGGCCGGGTCTCGACGTTCCTGGGCAGCTGCGCGGGCCTGACCTCACCGGTGGAGACCCGCACGCCGGCAGTCGCCGCGCAGCTCGATGTCGAACCGGGTGCGACGCTGGAGCTGGAGCTCGACCCCGACAGCGAGCACGGCGTGCTCATCGACACCGGTGACGCTGAGATCTGCGCGACCGGCGCCGAGGCGGCAGTCGAGTCCGCTGGTGCCGGGGAGGCGGCATCTGAGGCGGGCGAGCAGGAGACCGCGCGCCGGGTGGTTGCCCGCGAACTGGCCTACATCCCGCCCGGTGCCACGCGCCTGACCGTCACTGCCCGCGGTGATGAGCCGGTGCGCGCCGTGCTCATCGGCGGTCCGCCGCTGGGTGAGCAGATCGTCATGTGGTGGAACTTCGTCGGCCGCAGCCATGACGAGATCATCGCCTTCCGGCAGGAATGGCAGGCAGAGATCGGCCGCGAGGAGAGCCCCGCGCACACCGGTGAGGCTGGCGCATCGGACACCGGCCGCGCGGACCAGTCAGATGCTGCGGTGCCCGCTGACATGGACTTCGGGCCGTTCCCGGCCGACACCCCCGACCCGCTGCCGGCCCCGCGCCTGCCCAACGCCCGCCTGCGCCCACGCGGCTGAGATTCCGTGCGGCTCAAGACCCCACGCGGCTGAGCCTCCGCACGGGGAAACCCCTGCCCAACTGGGTCCCCCCCATGCGGCGGGTACGCTCTGCGGCGAGAGCGACCGGCTCCTGCCAGGCTGCGCCTGGTCAGGTTCAGCCGGTGATCTCGACCTCGATGCCCGCCTGACCGACGGTGAACCGGCAGCCGGTCAGATCGGCGACCACCGCCTCGGCGGCGGTGAGCTCTGCACGCGGATGCGAGGTGCCGACCGCCAGCACCTGAGCACCAGCCGCCTGGCCCGCGGCGATGCCGGCAGGGGCGTCCTCGACGACCAGACAGCGCGCAGGATCGACCCCGAGCGCGCGTGCTGCCGCGAGGTAGCCCTCCGGATCGGGTTTGCCGGAGGAGACGTCATCGGCGGTGACGAGCACCTCGGGCACCGGCAGCCCGGCCCGCTGCAGCCGCGGCACCATGACATGGCGCTCCCCCGAGGTCACGGCAGCCCAGCGCGCAGCCGGCAGGCCGGCCAGCACCTCGGCCACGGCCGGCAGCGCCACGACGCCATCGGTGTCGCCGACCTCGATCTCACCGAGCCGGCGCAGCGCGGCAGGCACCTGCGCGGCCGGCAGATAGTCGGGCACGACGTCCTGGCTGCGCCTGCCGTGGCTGGTGCGCAGGATCGTGTCGGCATCGAGGCCGTACTCAGGCGCCCAGGCCCGCCAGACGCGTTCAACCGAGGCGGTCGAATCGACGAGCGTGCCGTCGATGTCGAAGAGGATCGCCTCGCAGCGCAGCAGCATCAGCGTCGCTCCGCGGCGTCGTCTGACGAGTCCGCGCCCGAGGCGCCGGTGGCGCTGGCAGCCGAAGAGCCGGCTGCCGCGGCGGTGTCGAGGTAGGCGGTGGCGTTCGGGTGGCGCTGCAGCGCGCTGGCGGGCACGGCGGGGTCGACGGGACCGTCGATCATCGCCGCCACCGCCTCGGCCTTGCCTGCGCCGAAGGCGAGCATGATCGCGGCACGGGATTCGAGGATCGTGCCGATGCCCTGTGTCAGCGCCTGGCGGGGCACCTCGTCGAGGCGCTCGAAGAACCGGGAGTTCGCCTGCCGGGTATCGGCGGTCAGCTCGACGACCCGGGTGCGGGAGTCGAGGGCCGAGCCGGGCTCGTTGAATGCGATGTGGCCGTTGGGTCCGATGCCCAGGATCTGCATATCGACGCCCCCAAGCCGGCGGATCCCGTCCTCGAAGGCCGCGGCTGCGGCGTGCGGGTCAGCGGCGTCGCCTTCCGGCAGCACCGTGTGGGCCGGGTCGATGCCCCAGGGGGTGAGGATCTGCTCGGCGATGTAGTGGCGGTAGCTCTGCGGATGCTGGGCCGGCAGGCCGATGTACTCATCGAGGCAGGTGATGCGCAGCCAGCTGAGGTCGAGACCGCGGCCGGCGCGGGCGGTGAGTTCGGCGTACAGCGGTTCGGGCGTCGAGCCGGTCGCGATCCCGATGACCGCCTCGGGGTTCGCAGACACGAGCGCCTCGATCTGGTCGGCGGCCTGGCAGATGAGGGAGGCACTGTCCTCGGCGGTCACAATCTGCATTATCGGATCTCTCCCCTGCTGAGCTGGCAGCCGTCGCGCCAGACGCCGGCAATGTGCATGTCGTCATCCCATAGTACGAAGTCAGCCGACTGTCCCGGCGCAAGCAGCCCGTGCCTGTCGCCGAGCCCGAGGCTGGCCGCCGGGACGTGGGTGGCCGCACCGACGGCTTCCTGCAGTCCGACCCCGAGGTGTGCCGCCCGGCGCAGCGCAGCGTCGAGAGTGAGCGTGGAGCCGGCGATCGTATCGGTGCCGGTCAGGCGGGCGACCCCGCCGGCGACGGTGACGGCGAGCCCGCCGAGGCGGTAGGAGCCGTCGCCGAATCCGGCGGCTGACATCGCGTCGGTGATGAGCGCCAGGCGTCCGGGGCAGGACCGCCACAGGTGCGCTGCGACCGGTTCGACGACGTGCACGCCGTCGAGGATCAGCTCGATGGTGACCCGGTCGTCGTCGAGGGCGGCGATGAGTGGGCCGGGGTCGCGGTGGTGGATGCCGGGCATGGCGTTGAAGGCGTGGGTGAGGATCGTCGCTCCGGCGTCGAAGGCCGCGCGGGTGGTGGCGTAGTCGGCGATGGTGTGCCCGACGCCCATCCGGATGCCGCGGTCTGCGGCGTGCTGGATCGCGGTGAGTGCACCGGGCAGCTCCGGGGCGATGGTGATGTAGCGCAGCCAGCCGTCGCCGGCCTCGGCGAAGCGGTCGATGAGCTGCGTGCTCGGCGTCTGCATGAGCGCCGGGTCGTGGGCGCCGGCCTTGTGCGGGCTGATGCACGGCCCCTCCAGGTGCACGCCGATGATCCCGGCACCGGCAGCCGCCGGACCTTCCGGGGCTGCCGGGTCTGCTGTGCTGTTGGCCAGCGCGGCGATCGATGCGAGTGCTGCCGCGGTGTCCGGTGCCGAACCGGTCACGAGGCTGAGCATCGAACGCGTCACCCCGTGGGTGGCGGTGGCGCTCAGCGCGGTGCGGATCTGCTCGGCATCACCGTCGAAGGACCCGCCGCCTCCTCCGTGGGAGTGCATGTCGATGAGCCCGGGGGTGAGCATCCTGCCGGCCCCGGCGATCTGCTGGCAGCCGGCCGGCACCTCGGGCGCGGGCCCGGCACCGACGTCGAGGATCCCCGCGGGCCCGGCCAGCACCCAGCCGGCGGGGGTGTCGCGGTGGGCATCGACGAGGCGGACGTCGCCGATGAGCAGCGTCGCCTCGGTCCCGGGACCTGCTGCCGGTGGGGCCTCGCCGGGTGCGCTCATGCCAGTTCGATGAGTCCCTCGCCGGCTGCGACCTCGGCGGCGGGGGTGATCTTGAGGTCGCCGGATTCGGCTTCGAGGACGATGACCGGGACGATGAGCGACTTGCCGGCCTCCCGGGCCGGGGCGGTGTCCCAGCTGATGAGCGCGTCACCGGCAGCCACCTCGGCTCCGGCCTCGGCGAGCAGCTCGAATCCGGCGCCGGAGAGTTCGACGGTGTCGATGCCGAGGTGGACGAGGATGCCGCGGCCGTCTGCGGTGGAAATGACGAAGGCGTGCGGTTTGAGGCTCGACAGCGTCCCGGCGGCCGGGGCGACGGCGGTCAGCGACTGCGCCTGGCCGGGATCGATGGCGGTACCGGGGCCGACGATCTCCTCGGCGAAGACGGGGTCGGGCACCTCGGCGAGGGCGACGACGGTGCCGGTGATCGGGGCGGTGATGGTGGTGGTCATTGCGCTGCTCCCTGCTGTGAGTCGGCGATGGCGGCGTCGGTGTGCGGGTCGTTGAGTTCGGCCAGCGCCTGCTTCGAGAATCCGAAGAAGTACGTTGCCAGAAAGCCTGCCACATAGGCCACGAGCAGACCGAATCCGTAGATCGCCACGGCTGCGCCGATCCCCTCATTGCCGGTGGTGAGCGGGAACAGCGCCCAGCCGCTCGGGCCGATCGCCGTCGAGCCGACGGTGGTGCCCAGCTGGTTGAACACGCCGATGAACGCCCCGCCGAAGGCACCGCCGACACATGCGGTGATGAATGGCCGGCCCAGTGGCAGGGTGACGCCGTAGATGAGGGGCTCGCCGACGCCGAGCACGCCGGCCGGCAGCGCGGATTTGATGGTCCGGCGCATGCTCGCGTCCTTGACCTTGAGGAACACGGCCACGGCCGCACCGACCTGGCCGCCGCCGGCCATGGCGAGGATCGGCAGCAGCACGGTGAAGCCGGCCTGTTCGATGAGGGTGGCGTGGATGGGGATGAGGGCCTGGTGCAGCCCGAACATCACCAGCGGCAGGAACAGCCCGGCGAGGACGAATCCGGCGATGCCGCCGCCGACCTGCAGCAGCTGGTTGGCGAGCACGCCGATGCCCTCGGCGATCCAGCCGGCCACCGTCATGAGCGGGAACAGGGTGAGCACGCCGACGACGAGGACCGTGAACGTCGGCACGATGAGCATGCTCAGCGAGCGCGGCGCCCAGGTGCGGGCCCAGCGTTCGACGTAGGCGGCGAGCACGGCGGCCAGCAGCGCGCCGATGACACCGCCTTGGCCGGGAGCGAGCTCAGTGCCGAAGATCGTGACATCGGCAACCCCGGCGAATGGGATGATCGCTGCGACCGCACCGCCGATGATCGGGGTGCCGCCGAACTCCTTGGCTGCGTTCATGCCGACGAACACCGCGATGAGGCTCATGAAGCCGCTGGCGATCGCGGTGAGGATCGGGGTCAGCCCAGCCGCCCACGTCCAGGTGCCGTTCTGCACGAGGTTGGTGAGCAGGCCGTTGAACCCGGCGATGATGCCGCAGGCGATGAGGGCGGGAATGAGCGGCAGGAAGATGTTGGCCACCCGCCTGAGGAACGCCTTGACCGGGGTGCGGTTGCGCTGCTTCTGCGCGGCCTTCATGTCCGCCCCGCGCTGCTGCAGCCGGTCGGCCGTATCGGCTCCACCGGTGCCTGCGGCATCCGCTCCCGAGGCACCGGTTGCCGGGGCGCTGTCCGTCCCCGAGGCGTGAGTCGCCGGGGCGCTGTCCGCGCCGGAGGCGAGGGTCCGCTCGATTGCGTCGGCGACCTCGTCGACGAGGCCGGGTCCGAGGATCACCTGCATCGTCTGGTCCTCGACGACGCCGAGCACACCGTCGACGGCTTTGAGGCCGGCGGTGTCGACGAGGTCCTGGTCAGCCACGGGCAGGCGCAGGCGGGTGATGCAGTTCTCGACGGAGGCGACGTTGCCGGCGCCGCCGAGGTGTGCGAGCACCTGGTGGGCGATGGTCTGCGGGGATGCGGTCATGACTGCTCCTTCGGAGGCGTCGGGGTGTGGGTGGTGAGGGCTGTGCGCAGCACGCCGCCGGCGACGGTCAGTGCTGCCTCGGCGGCGGTGGCGTCGAGGCCTGAGAGGATCATGAGGATCGCGGTCTTGGCCTTCCCGCCGGAGGCCTCGACGGCGGCGGTGACGGTGCGTGGATCGGCGCCGGTGGCTTCGGTGACGATGCGTTTCACGCGGGTGGTGAGCTTGTGGTTGGTGGCGTCGACGTCGACCATGAGGTTGCCGTAGGTCTTGCCGAGCCGGATCATCGTCATCGTCGAGAGCATGTTGAGCACGAGCTTCTGGGCGGTGCCGGCTTTGAGCCGGGTGGAGCCGGCGATGAGCTCGGGGCCGACGACGACCTCGATCGGCACCTCGGCGGCGGCACCGAGTGCGGAGTCTGCGTTGCAGGAGATGCCTGCGGTGAATGCGCCGGCCTCGCGGGCGGCGGTGACGGCGGCGACGGTGTATGGGGTTGCGCCGGAGGCGGCGATGCCGACGACGGCGTCATCGGGTCCGACGGCTTGGGCGGCGATGTCGGCCCGGCCGCGGGCGGTGTCGTCTTCGGCGCCTTCGACGGCGGTGATGAGCGCATCCCTGCCCCCGGCGATGAGACCGATGACGAGGCTCGGGTCGGTGCTGAAGGTCGGCGGGCATTCGGAGGCGTCGAGCACGCCGAGCCGCCCGGCGGTGCCGGCGCCGACGTAGATGAGCCGGCCGCCGCGGCGCATCCGCTCGGTGATCCCGTCGACGGCGCAGGCGATCTTGGCCAGATGCGCGCCGACGGATGGGGCGACGCGGGCGTCTTCGTTGTTCATCACCCCGGCCAGTTCGATCGTCGACAGGGTGTCGATGTGCGCGAACCGGGAGTCGATCGCCTCGGTCGTCGAGGCGGCCGTCGCCGTGGACGTCGAACCAACCGCCGAGGTGGACGGGAGGTCGGCCGGGGATGCCGGGGTGGTGCTGTCGGTCATGAGGGGTCCTTTCGCGCTCGGCGCGGGGCGAGCATCTGGTGGGAGGTGGTGACGGCGGCACCGGCCTGGTCGGCGCGGCGCTGGTAGACGAGTGCGAAGAGCGAGTCGACGATGAACAGCTGTCCGGTGCGTGAGCTCATGGCGGCAGGCCGCATGTCGCTCTCCCGGGCAGCGACGCCGATGAGGACGTGATCGGCTGCGGTGATGCGCGAGCGCGGCCGCACGGTGATCGCCACGGTGGGGATGCCGGATTCCCGAGCGGCGTCGAGGGGTTCGAGGATGTCGGCGGTCTCACCGGAGGCGCTGATGGCGATGAGCAGATCGGCCGGTTCCATGACGGCAGCGAGGGTGAGCGCATAGTGTCCCTCGGTGATCGGCTGGCTGATGATGCGGATGCGCTCGAGCTTGGCTGAGAGGTCCCGGGCGACGATGCCCGAGGCGCCGATGCCGGCGATGACGACGCGCCGGGCCGCGCAGATCGCCTCGGCGGCTGCGGTCAGGGCGGCGATGTCGAGGGCGGCTGCGGAGTCTGCCAGCGCCTGCTGCTCTTCGGCCAGCAGCTTGGCGACGACCTCGGCTGGTGCGTCGTCGAGTTCGATGTCAGCCGGCAGCTGTCCGGTGCCCGGCGTTGCCGTGACGGCGGTCTGCACCGCGGTCGAGGCGGCGAGCAGGGCGCGGAACTCCCGGTAGCCTGAGCAGCCGATTGCCTGGGCGAGCCGGGTGACCGAGGCGTCGCTCGTCTCGGTGTGGGCGGCCAGCTGGCCCATCGTCATCGGCACAATGGCCTGCGGGTTGGCGAGCACTGCCCGGCCCACCTGTGCCGGGCCGCGGCTGAGGGTCGGCACGAGCGAGCGCAGGCGCGCCAGCAGCGCCTCTGGGGCCGGCGGCTGGGCCCGACCCGATGTTGAGGAGTTTTTCTCCACAGACTTGGACATAGACTGAAGTTTTCCACCTGCCCTATGCTGTGTCAAAGGTCACAGCGCCATCCGATCGGCTCGGCTCCCGCTGCAGCGGGCTTGGCGGTCTGTGGGATGAGCGGGGCGGCCAACAGGCGCGTACGGCGGATGCGAGAGCAGAATCGGGCGCGAGAGCAGAAGCAGACGCGAGCGCACAATCGAATGCGAGAGCAGAGGGAGACAGACATATGCGAGGCATCGGAGCCAGTGAGGGCTGCGCCCTCGGGCCGGTCCATCACGTCGATCGCAGCATCGCCGAACCACCGGCTGCGAAGCGGCCATCCGGGTCCGATCCCGCCGCTGAGGTCACCCGCTTCACCGAGGCCGCCGGCACCGTCGCCGCAGCGTTGGAGACCGCCGCCGCCAGCGCCTCCGGGGAGGCCGCCGAGATCCTCTCGGCCACCGCCCAGATGGCCTCCGACCCGGCCCTGGCCACGGCGGCCGCCGCCCTCATCCGCGATGAGGATCTCACCGCCGAGCGCGCCGCCTGGGTGGCCGCCGGGCAGCTGCGCGAGCGGCTCGAGCGCCTCGGCGGCTACCTCGGGGAGCGGGCTGTCGATGTCGCCGATGTCCGCGACCGGATCATCGCCAGCCTGCGCGGCGAAGAGAGCAGCCTGGACTCCCCTGATGAGCCGTTCGTGCTCGTCGCCGCATCACTCTCCCCTGCCGACACCGCTGACCTCGACACGGCTCTCGTCCTCGCGCTGGTCACCGTCCAGGGCGGCCCGCAGTCCCATTCGGCGATCCTCGCCCGCGCCCTCGGCATCCCCGCCGTCGTCGGCACAGACCCGGCGATCACCGAGCTGGCGGCCGGCACCGAGGTCTTCGTCGACGGCACGGCCGGAATCATCACCACCGACCCAGGCGACGAGGAGAAGGACCGGGCGGCCCAATGGCAGGCCAGCCGTGCCGAGGCGAGCGCCTTCTCCGGTCGCGGCGCGCTCGCCTGCGGTCACCGGGTGCAGCTGCTGGCCAACATCGGCTCAGCCGCCGACGCCGAGGCAGCAGCGCAGGCCGGCGCGGAGGGGGTTGGGCTGCTGCGCACCGAGTTCCTCTTCCTCGACCGGGCCGATGAGCCCAGCGTCGAGGAGCAGGCCGAAGTCTACGCCGCGATCTTCGCCCGCTTCCCCCACCAGCCGGTCGTCATCCGCACCCTCGATGCCGGTTCGGACAAGCCGATGCCCTTCATCACCGCCGCCCAGCGCAGCGATGCCCAGCGCAGCGCTGCCGGCAGCCAGGTGAGCGAACCGAATCCCGCGCTGGGGATGCGCGGGTTCCGCACCCACTCCTTCGCCCCTGAGGTGCTGGAGCGCCAGCTGCAGGCGATCGCCCAGGCCGCGGAGCATTCCGAGGCCGAGGTGAAGGTGATGACCCCGATGATCACGACGGCTGAGGAGGCGGCTCGGTTCGCCGAGCTTGTCGCCGATGCCGGGCTGCAGAGCGCCGGGATCATGGTCGAGACCCCGGCTGCCGCGCTGTGCGCCGGCGCGACGCTGGCGCCGGTGGCCTTCGCGTCGATCGGCACGAACGACCTGACCCAGTACACCTTGGCCTTCGACCGTGAGCTGCCCGACTACGGCGGGCTGCAGTCCGCCGCCCACCCGGCTGTCCTCAGCCTCATCGGTGCGACCGTCCGCGGTGCCGAGCAGGCCGAGGCGCAGGCTGACGATGGCGCTCAGCGCACCGTGGGCGTGTGCGGGGAGGCCGCAGCTGACCCGCGCCTGGCCGTCATCCTCGCCGGACTCGGTGTCACATCATTGTCGATGTCGGCCCCGGCACTTGGCCGGGTTGCCGCGCAGCTGTCCGAGGTCACGCTCGCCGAGGCCCGGGCAGCTGCCGCAGCAGCGCTTGACGGTTCGGTCGTCACCGCCGCCGTCGCCGCACCCGCCGCAGTCACCGACAGCGGAACCGCAGACAGTGAAGCCGCAGGCAGCAGCGCCGATGCCGAGGCTCCCGCCGCCACGGGCACGGAAGCAGCCCAGGCCCCCACCGCCTCGGGAGCGGAAGCAGCCCAGGCTACCGCCGCCTCGGGCGCGGAGGAGGCCGAGGTGCGCCGCACCATCGAGGTGACCGCCCCGACCGGCCTGCACGCCCGGCCGGCCGCCGTGCTGGCCAAGGCGCTCAAGGCACTCGACGCACGCGTGCAGATCACACACGCCGGCAGCGGCAGCACCGCTGACGGCGGCAGCGTCATGGAGATGATGGCACTCGGCGCCGATCCCGGCGACACGATCGAGGTCCACGCCACCGGCCCGGCCGCAGCCGAGGCGGTCGACGCCGTCGAGGCCGCAGCCACCGGAGACGCATGAGCCGGCGCTGAGATCTCAGCGCCGGCTCACGGAAGGGAACAGACTGTCATGGGGAACAGACAGTGATCAGGGAAGCAGGTCCTTGATGTCGTCGACGAGGATGTCGGCCTCCGGGCCGACGACGACCTGGACGATCTCGCCCTGGGCGACCACACCGAACGCACCGGCGGCCTTGAGCGCGCCCTCATCGACCTGGCTGCCGTCCTCGACCTCGACGCGCAGGCGGGTGATGCAGGCCTCGATGTCCTCGATGTTGTCCGCCCCGCCGAGGCCGGCGACGATCTGCTCTGCCTTGTCCATCTGTGACTCCTCTGTCGTAGGTGTGGGTGCCCCGATGCGGTCCCCGCCCCGGGCCTCGTGTGTTTCAGTCTACGACCGTTGACGTCACCGGCGGCGCATCCGCGCAGCTGAGACCCACCGGTTCGCACCACCCGCGTTCTGCCGCACCAGGCGGGCGCTCACCTCGAAGGGAAGGACAGCGATGTCTACCGCAACAGCCTCCGGCGCAGGCAAGAAGAAGCGCCACATTCCCGGTTTCGCGCAGCTCCAGCGCGTCGGCCGCTCCCTCATGATGCCCATCGCCGTGCTCCCAGCGGCCGCGCTGCTGCTGCGCTTCGGCCAGCCGGACATGCTCGGCGCCGACGGCCTGGCGCAGTTCGCCTCTTGGCTGCAGCCGGTCGCCGATGTGCTCGCAGCCGCCGGCGGGGCGCTGTTCGACAACCTGGCGCTCATCTTCGCCGTCGGTGTGGCGATCGGCTTCGCGAAGAAGGCCGACGGGTCGACCGCGCTGGCCGCCGTCGTCGGCTTCCTGGTGCTCGACAACGTATTCACGGCCCTCGCCCCGACGTTCGGCGCCCCGGGCGGCGACGGCGAGAACGTCATCAACTACGGCGTGCTCGCCGGCATCATCGTCGGCATCGTCGCGGCGGTGCTGTACCAGCGCTACTACCGCATCAAGCTGCCGACTTACCTCGGGTTCTTCGGCGGGCGGCGCTTCGTGCCGATCATCACCGCTGTCGCGGCGATGATCACCGGTGTCATCATGGCGATCATCTACCCGCTCTTCGATGTGCTCATCAACAAGGGCGTGGGCGGATTCCTCATGGAGCACGGCTCGAACCCGGCCACCGGCTTCATCTTCGGCACCATCAACCGGCTGCTGATCCCCTTCGGCCTGCACCATCTGCTCAACAACCTGCCGTGGTTCCAGCTGGGATCGTGCACGAACGCCGACGGCCAGACGATGCACGGTGACATCACCTGCTTCTTCAACGGCGTCGACGGGACTGCCGACTGGACCGGCTCGTTCATGACCGGGTTCTTCCCGATCATGATGTTCGCGCTGCCGGCAGCCGCGCTGGCGATCTACCACACCGCGCACAAGTCCCGCCGCAAGCTCGTCGGCGGCATCATGATCTCGGTGGCGCTGACCGCCTTCATCACCGGCATCACCGAGCCGCTGGAGTACGCCTTCGCCTACGTCGCGTTCCCGCTCTACGCCGTGCACGCGGTGCTCACCGGCACCTCGCTGGCGCTGGTGAATGCGCTGGGCATCAAATCCGGGTTCGGGTTCTCCGCCGGGGCGATCGACTATCTGCTCAACATGGGCCGGGCCGCGGAGCTCTCCGGCGGGTTCCTGCCGGTGCTGCTGCTCATCGTCATCGGCCTGGGTTATGCGGCGGTGTACTACTTCCTGTTCCGGTGGGCGATCGTGAAGTTCAACCTCCACACGCCCGGCCGTGAAGAGGAGGGCGACGCCGGTGAGGGCGCGCCGTCGGTCTTCGATGAGGCGCAGGAGGCCGCCGCCGAGTCCACCGGCAAGACACGGGCAGAGAAGGAAGGCAGGCAGTAGGGCCTGAGCTGCTCCACAGAGCTGCTCGATAGAGCGGCTCCACAAAGCGGCTCCCCAGGGCTGCTGAAGAAAAGTTTGCAAAGTTGTTCACGGTTTCGGCATTGGAAACCGTGAACAACTTTGCAAACTCTTTCGGCCCAGGGCGAGGACAGCGCGGTATGCGCGCCTGCAGGGACCTTCAGTTCACTTCGCGGTTGTGCCGCAGCGCGACATCCAGCCACGCGGCCAGGCCCTCGTCGTCCTCGACTGCGGCGGCATCGACTTCGATCCAGCCGGGCCCCATTTCGCGATCAGCCCCCATAGTGGCTCGGCGGGCGCCGGGCCGAGTGAGAAGCTCTGCGTGCTGCGCCGCATCCACCCGCACCAGCAGGCCGCCGGACTTGAGCGCGCTGACGGCCAGCTTCTCGTTGACCATGAAGGACCGGCCGCCGAACATCGAGACCTCGCGCAGCACGGGTTGGTCTGTGAGCAGGTGCCTCAGCCGTTCGACGAGTGATTCCTGTTCCGGGGTCATGAGGGGCTCCGTTCGAGCGTGGAAGGAGGGCCAGCAGAGATGCGGTCAGCGGAGGAACAGACGGTGCGTCTGGGTATGAGAAGAGCCCCCTGTCAGACTCGAACTGACGACCTTCGCTTTACAAGAGCGGTGCTCTACCAACTGAGCTAAGGAGGCGTGCTCACCGCAGTGAGCCTAAGACAGTGTAGAACATCGGCCTGCCGTCCGCCACGCACGCCCGCTTCCGCACCCCGTTCGTCTCGGCACCAGCACGCAGAGACGCACCCACTGACGACTGACGCCCACCGGGCACGGAATCCGTGGCCTGCGGAATCCGTGACCTGGCGGGCGTCTGCCAGCTGAGGCTATCGGGTGATCAGTTGCCGCCGGCGGCGCGCAGCACCTCAAGCGGGAACTTCTGCGGATCCTGTTCGCTCCACGACTGCGTCTCCTGGCCGTTGATGAGCACGCGCGGGGTGCCGGAGAGTCCGCGGTCGTCGAACGCAGCCTGCGTCTCCTTCTCCACGGACTTCGCGAAGGCCTGTTCGGTGATGCAGCTGCGCACGTCCGAAGCGTCGGAGTCCTCGGGAGCCACGGCTGCGCTGACGTCGACGCCGGCTTCCTCAGCGATCGAGATGATCTGGTCGTCCTCCATGCCCTCGGCGCCCTCCTGCGGCTGCTGGGCGAACATCGCCATGACGAAGTCCGAGTATCCCTGCACCTGGCCGGAGTCGGCGACGCAGGCTGCGGCGTTGGCGGAGCGGGTGGAGAACTTGTTGCCGCCTGAGGCGTTGTCGAGGAACGCGACCGGCGCGTACTGCAGGGCGATCTTGCCGTCCTCGACGAGTTTGTTCAGCGTTTTGCCGTGGGTGTCCTCGAAGGCCTTGCAGGCCGGGCACTGGAAGTCGAAGTAGACGGTCACCACGGCGGCGTCGGAGCCGAGCGGGGACTCAGCGATCGGCGGCGGCGGATTCTCGCCGGGGTCCTCGATGCCGGGTGCGGTGTAGGCCTTGAGCTCGTCGCCGTCCTTGGCCACGGTCATCGTGCCCTGGGCGTAGTTGCGTGGGCCGGCCACCGGCTGCAGGCTCTGGAAGATGAGGAAGCCGACGACGGTGATGAAGGCGACGACGACGATGCCGACCGAGGTGAAGAGGATCGTCTTGGCCTTCTTCTCCCGCCGTGCGTCGTTCTCTGCGATCTGCCGGGCCTTCTCGCGCGCTGCCTGTCGGCGGTCGGCGGCCGATGAGTTCTTCGCCATGTTTCCTCACGTGATGTCGGTCGCTGCGCGGGCTTCGGCGCAGGGGCTTACTGGTTCGAGGGCTATCTTAGATCCTCGGCCATCCTACGGGGTTCAGCCGTTCTTCAGGGCATCCGCTCCCGAGGCGGTGGCTGGGTCTTAAAGTTCAGAGGCGCGCGGGATGAGCTCGAGTGGGTTGAAGGTCAGCGGCCACCAGGTGACGCCTGCGGTGGAGAGGATGACGCTGATAGCCATGACGAACAGCAGCGCGAGCACCCCGAACATGATCCATTCGCCGGTGCGGTTGCGGGCGATCGAGGTGAGTGCAGCCCGAGAGCCGACGCGCAGGTTCGCCGAGCCCGGCCCGAACCACAGCACGAGCGCATAGGACAGCCCAGCTGCCCACAGGGTCCATTCGAAGGACCGGCCTGAGGGGATGATCCCGGCGATGTCGAGGCGCATGAGCACCGCGACGGCAACGAAGGCGATGGCCGGCAGGATCATCGAGAACAGCGAGGTGAACAGCGACCGGAACAGCGCGCCGGGCAGGCTGGCGATCGAGGACCACACTGACACGCCGGAGGGACCGTCGTTGAACTGCCGCCAGTTGCGCACCTGCGCCATCGATCCGGTGGTGCGGGCGGCGACCTGCCACAGGTAGGAGGCGATGAGCATGATGATCGGCCCGAGCGCTACGAGCGTGACGGCCAGCAGGTTGAGCATGAGCAGCGGCCAGGCCCCGCCGAGGCGCTGCGGGCGCGGCGGGCCGGGCGGGCGCAGCTGCTGGGGCTGCCAGGGCTGTTCGGCCGGCACCGGGGCACCGGCGTGCTGGTAGGGCTCGACCTGCTGGTGCGGCTGGGGGCGCGGGTCGATGCCGAGCGGGCCGTAGGCCGGCGGTGAGCCGACGGCGGCGTGTGCCGGGCCCGAGGCGTGTGCCGGGCCCGAGGCATGTGCCGGCCCCGAGGCGTGGGCTGGGCCGGATCCGGCCGGCTGGCTGCCCTGCATGTGGCCGGGCTGGCTGCCGTAGGGGGCTGCTCCCCCGTAGACGCTGCCGCCGGGTGTGCCGGGTGAGGGCTGAACCGGCTGCGGGCGGCCGCCGGGGGCGTTGCCGTGGCGGGGCACCCCGTGCTGGTCGGGGCGGTGGCCGGCGAAGCCGCCGGCCTGGAAGCCCTCCATGCCGCCGGGCTCGCCGCCGAGCTGGTAGGCGCCACCGGGTCCGGTGCGGCCCATCGGGCCGGTCGGCGGGGCCAGCGGGTCATGGGCTGCCCCGGCTGCGGCAGCGGCAGCGGCGGCTCCTGCCGCGCCGACGGCGGGCAGGTCGACCCGGGTGCCGCCGGTGTCGCCGCGGCCGGGTCCGGCTGCATGGCGGGGGCTGCCGAATGCCGGCAGCTGCCCGGATTCGATGTCGACGAGGGCGTCGAGGATCATGGCTCCCGATGGCCGCCGCTCGGGTTTGGGGTCGAGGCAGGCCTGCAGCAGCGGCACGAACAGCTCCGGTGCCCCTTCGAGGTTGTACCGGCCGGTGGCCACGCGTCCGAGCACCGCCTCGAGCGGGCCGGAGCCGTACGGGTTGCGGCCGGTGGCCGCGAACGCCATCGTCGCCGCCCACCCCCACCAGTCGGTCTTCTCGCTGGCTTCGCGGCCGTCGGCGATCTCGGGGCTGAGATAGCCCGGGGTGCCCATGACGAGGCCGGTGGCGGTGACCTTGACCTCGTCGGCGGCCTGGGCGATGCCAAAGTCGATGACCATCGGCTCACCGTCCATGATCATGACGTTGGCAGGCTTGAGGTCACGGTGGATGACGCCTGCTTCGTGCACGGCGTTGAGCGCATCGAGCAGCGCATGGCCGAAGTGGACGAGCTCGTCTTCGGCGAACGGGCCGTTGTCGCGCACATCGTCGGACAGCGTCTGCCCGTCGACGAACTCGGTGATGATGAACGGCTGGGCGGTCTCAAGTTCGGCGTCGAGGACCGCTGCGATCCGCGGATGCTTGATCCGCCTCAGTGTCCGCACCTCGCGGGCGAGCCGCTTGCGGGCGGTCTCGTCGTTGGCGATGTGCGCGTGCAGCACTTTGACGGCGACCGGGTTGTTCTCAGCATCCACCCCGAGGTGGACGACGCCCATGCCGCCGGAACCGAGTTCATTCAGCAGCCGATAGCCGCCGAGTTCCTGTACTGCCACTCAACCCAGGTTAGCTGAGGCGGTAGAGTTTCTCATGAGGATCGAGTGCTGATAGGAGTAACGTGATTCACACCTCCGCCCCTTTGGAAGCTCGTTCAACCCTGGTGGCTCCGCCGGAGGACGGGGCCGACTTCATCGTCGTGGCCAACCGGCTCCCGGTGGACCGCGACACCTCGGGTGAGACGCCGTCCTGGCGCACCTCACCTGGTGGTTTGGTCACCGGCGTCGCCCCGGTCATGCAGACCCACAAGGGTGCCTGGATCGGCTGGGCCGGAGTGGCCGATGAGGAATTCGATCCGTTCGACATCGACGGCATGCACCTCGTGCCGGTGCCGCTGAGCTCGGAGGAAGTCCGCCGCTACTACGAAGGCTTCTCCAATGCCACGCTGTGGCCGCTGTACCACGACGTGATCGTGCCCCCGGAGTTCCACCGCACCTGGTGGAACAGCTACCGGACGGTCAACCGGCGCTTCGCCGAGGCGGTGGCGCGCACCGCCTCGGAAGGGGCGACGGTGTGGGTGCACGACTATCAGCTGCAGCTGGTGCCCTATCTGCTGCGCGGCATGCGCCCGGACGTGCGGATCGGCTTCTTCAACCACATCCCGTTCCCGCCGTGGGAGATCTTCGCGCAGCTGCCGTGGCGCGCGCAGATCCTGCGCGGCCTGCTCGGCGCCGACCTCATCGGCTTCCAGCGTCCGGCCGATGCCCAGAACTTCCGCCGTGCCGTGCGCATCTGCCTGGGCCTGCCGAGCTCGGGCAACCTCGTGAAGATCCCGGCGGCGGAGGACCCGGCCAGCGAGCTGGGCGATACGACGACGATCACGCGCACCGCCGAGGCCAGTGCGTTTCCGATCTCGATCGACACCGAGCATCTGGCCCAGCTCGCCCGCGACCCGCAGATCTGCGCCCGGGCCAAGGAGATCCGCGCCGAGCTCGGCAACCCGGAGACGATCCTGCTCGGTGTCGACCGGATGGACTACACCAAGGGCATCCGCCACCGGCTCAAGGCCTACGGCGAGCTGTTCAACGACGGTGTGCTCGATCCGGGCACGGTGACTCTGGTGCAGATCGCGACCCCGAGCCGTGAGCGCATCGACCAGTATCAGCAGATCCGCACCGATGTGGAGCTGGCGGTCGGCCGGATCAACGGCGAGTACTCCGGGATGGGGCATCCGGTCATCCACTACTTCCACCACTCCTATCCGCGCGATGAGATGACCGCGCTCTACATCGCCGCCGACGTCATGCTCGTGACCGCCCTGCGCGATGGCATGAATCTGGTGGCCAAGGAGTACGTCGCCTGCCAGACCGATGACGACGGAGTGCTCGTGCTCTCCGAGTTCGCCGGTGCTGCCGAACAGCTGACCCAGGCGGTGATGGTGAATCCGCATGACATCTCCGGGCTCAAGTCCCGCATCGCCGCAGCGGTGACGATGGATCCAGGTGAGAAGCGCGCCCGCATGCGCGCCATGCGCGAAAGCCTCGCCGAGGAGGACGTGCGCGCCTGGTCCGATGCGTTCCTCACCCGCCTCCAGCAGACCGACCGGGCCGGCCAGGCCGAGGCGGCAGCCCTCATGCGCACCGACCAGCACCCGACCGACGCCGATGCCCAGCCGGATTCCGCACCCGGGTACTCCTCCCCGGAGGACATCGACATCACCGCACTGGCAGCGGCCGACCGGCTGCTCGTCGGCCTCGACTTCGACGGGGTCATCGCCCCGCTGGTCGACAATCCGATGGACGCCGCGCCGCTGCCGGCCTCGGCTGCCGCGGCCGAGGCGCTGGCTGCTGATCCGAACACGGTGGTCGGCTACATCTCCGGGCGCAACCTCTCGGTGCTCAAGCAGCTGTCGAACGCACCCGAGGGCGCGATCTTCATCGGCTCGCATGGGGTGGAGAGCGATTTCAGTGCGATCGGCGGTGAGGACATCGGTGCTGTCGACGGCCGCCGCTCCGGCGGCAATCCGGCCGCGGGCACCTACGCGAGCGGGCCGAGCAATGATGAGCAGGCGCTGCTCGATGAGCTCGATGCCGCCTTCACCGACATCCGCACCCGCACCCCGGAGGAGGGCCACGGGCTGCTGCGCATCGAGCGCAAGCCGCTCGGGCGGACCTTCCATACCCGCGGATGCTCCGATAACCGCACCGCCTTCTATGCCACCGAGCTCGAGGCGCTGGCCAAGCGGCTGGGCCAGCTGCGGTTCCTCACCGGGCACGAGATGTTCGAGTTCGCGCTGCGCCACCAGACCAAGGGCAACGGACTCGAGCGGATGATCCGCCAGACCGGTGCGACTGCCGCGCTCTACATCGGCGATGACCGCACGGATGAGGATGCCTTCAAGAAGCTGCGCACCTACCCGGAGGACTTCCCGCGGCTGTCGATCAAGGTCGGGCCCGCCGGCACCGCCGCCGAGGTGCGCCTCCAGTCCCCCGATGACGTCGCCGTGTTCCTCGGCCGGCTCGCCGCCGCCCGCGCCGGCCGCTGAGCGGAGACCCGCGCAGGACGCTGAAGGACGGGCCGGGCGGCGCGATGCGCAGCTGCGGCGTTGCGATGCGCAGCCGCGGCGCGCTCGATGCCAGGAGACTCAGCGCCGGCCGATGGCCCGTTCGGAGGCCCGGAGCACGAGTTCGGGGCTGACGCGGTAGTCCGGCAGCCGGGGTGTACGCCCGCTGCCGGCCCCGGGCCCAGCAGCTCCTGCCCCATCGGCGCTGGCGCGCATGAGCCGTTCGAGTTCGCGCAGCGCAGCCTCGGCCAGGGCGGCCCAGTCGAAGGTCACCTGTGACATCGGCGGGTGGATCACCTCGGCGTCGGGCATGTCCCCGACCGTCAGCAGCGAGAAGTCCTGCGGCACCGCCAGGCGCAGCCGGCGGGTCGATTCGAGGAATCCGAAGGTGATCGCCGGGGCGCAGCTGATCGCTGCCGAGCACTGCGCCTCCAGCAGATCATCGGCGGCCTGCGAACCGGCGAGGATCCCCGGCCCGGCGACCACGACGGGAGCCTGGTCGCGGGTGGCGGGGATGTGCAGCACATCGGCCATCGCCCGCCGAAACGCACTCACCCGGGTGGAGGCCGCCGAGTCCTCAGGCACGACGAGCCCGATGCGCCGGTGACCGAGGTGGATGAGGTGGCGGACTGCGGTGCGGATGCCCTCCCCGGAGTCGAGGACGAGCTGGGCGAAGCCTGCGTGCCGGGCGTTGGAGACGCGGATGACCGGCACCCCGTGGGCGGCGAGCCGCTGCGCCTCGGGACCGGCCGAACCGCCGCCGAGCACCACCGCGCCGGCGACGCCGAAGGACTCGAGCACCTCGGCGGCCGAGGCGAGATCCGGGCCGGTCTGGATGCGCACGGCCACCCAGCCGAGGGCGAAGATCCGCTCGACGATCTCCAGGTAGAGGCTTTCGAACGGGTCGACGTCACCGGCGAGCGGGGCGGCGTGCACGACGGCGATGACAGTGCCGGTCCGGGCCGCCTCCTCCCCGTGCCGCACCCCGAGCGTGCCGAGTGCCACGGCGACGGCACGGCGGGCGGCTGCTGAGGTGCCGGGCTGCTCTCTGAGCACCCGGGAGACCGTGGAGACCGACAGCCCGGAGGCCGCGGCGATCTGCTTGAGCGAGATGTCCGAGCGCATCAGGTCCTCGCCGCCGCAGTCGACTGGCGGGCCAGGAGCCTCGGGCGCAGCGTCGGCGGGACCGAGGCGAGCTGCCGACCGGGCAGGCCGAGCACGCTGCGCACCCCTGCGGCGAGCGCCTCGGCCAGCGCCTGATTGTCCAACCGGAGCACGGTGGCCGGCGGGTTCGTGTAGCGCATCGTCGAGAAGTCCCCGAACCCCACCACGGACAGGTCGCGCGGGATCGCCAGGCGCCGGCGGCGGACGGCGGCGAAGACGCCGTGCAGCTGCAGAGCGGATTGGACGATGACAGCCGTGCAGGTGGCGTCGCGCAGCTGGGTGGCTGCTGCGATGCCGCCGGAATGGGACTTCGGGACGGCGGCGATCCACTCATCGAGCCGGTCGGTGACATCGCGCATCGGATGCTCGCGCCGGAACCGGTTCTTCAGCTGCTCTGCCAGCGCACCGGAGTCGTTGCACACCAGGCCGATGCGTCGGTGGCCGAGCGCATGCAGGTGCTCGAACGCCAGGCTCATCCCACCGGACAGGTCGACCCTGGCGGCGATCCGCTCAGCGTCGACAGCCCGGCCGGCTCCTGCCTCGGGACCCGCCCTGCCCGTGCCCGAGGCGGAACCGGCGCTGCCCGTGCCCGAGGCGGGGCTCACCTCGGGCCCGGCGGTCGCGGTGGGCCAGGCGGCGGTCGCCTCGGCGAAGCGGACGACCGGGACGTCGACGTCGAGCGGGGTGAAGGTCGGTGTGACGACAAGCGCGGCGCCGGCGTCGATGCAGGCGCGGACCTCGGCGATGTCCTCATCGAGGAACGGAGTGGCGGCGATGATGCCGGCGTCCTGGAGCTGCATCGACAGCGAGCGGCACACCTCGATCTGCCAGTGCTCCGGCTGGGCCGGTGCGCACACGGCCACAAGCCGGGCCGCCTGACGGTGCAGCAGGGTCGAGCGGTCGTAGCCGAGGTCCCGCACGGCGTCGAGCACCCGGGTGCGGGTCGCCGCGGCGACGGTGCCGCGGCCGCCGAGCACCCGCGAGACCGTCGTGACCGACACGCCCGCCGCCTCGGCGACATCCTCCAGCCGAACTCTCATAGCGCCAGTCTACGGCGGGCGCGCTGGCAACAGCGGCGGCCCGGGAAGGGGTTTCGCTACGATGGAAGCGCAGCTGCGGTCGCCGCCGCCTGGCGGCCGGCTGGCGTGCGGGAGGACACGTGAAGATCCACGTCGATCAGTTCACTGAGCTCGTCGAGGCGCTGCCGTGGGATGTGCCGCTGGCGCGGTGGAAGCCCGAGCTGCTCATCGGCCTGCCGCGCGGCATCTCCCGGCATGTGGTGCGCTTCGTCGAGTTCGAGGGCACGATCCTGGCGGTCAAAGAGACCCAGGATGCGATCGCGGTGCGCGAATACGAGCTGCTCACCGCGCTGGCCGATCTCGACGCGCCTGCTGTGCGGCCGCTGGGGTACGTCACCGGGCGCACCGATGCCGACGGCCAGCCGCTGCCCGGGGCGCTGCTGACCCCGCACCTGTCGTATTCGCTGCCGTTTCGCGATCTGTGCGGCAAGTCCGTGCCCCCGCAGATGGCCGACCTGCTCGTCGACGCCCTCGCAGTGCTCATCGTCAGACTGCACCTCGTCGGGTTCTTCTGGGGTGATGTGTCGCTGTCGAACACGCTGTTCCGCCGCGATGCCGACGCGCTGGCCGCCTATCTCGTCGACGCCGAGACCGGGGAGCTGCACGACTCGCTGTCAGCCGGGCAGCGCAGCCACGACCTCGACCTGGCGCGCACGAACATCGCCGGGGAGTTCCTCGACCTGCAGGCCGGCGGGCTGGCCGACCCGGATGTCGATCCGATGGCGATGAGCAACCGGCTCAGCGAGCGCTACGACGAGCTGTGGGCCGAGCTCACTGCTGCTGAGGCGTTCAACATGTACGAGCGCTGGCGCATCGACCAGCGCATCGAAAGGCTCAACGAGCTCGGCTTCGACTTAGGCGAGCTGACGGTCACGACCGACCTTGACGGCGTCACCACCCGCATCGAACCCAAAGTCGTGGCGCCGGGGCACTTCCAGCGCCGGCTCAGGCGGCTGACTGGAATCGACGCGGAGAAGCAGCAGGCCCGCCGGATGCTCAACGACCTCGATGTCTACCGGGCGGCGAAAGGGCTCGATGATGAGGCCGAGGTGATCGTCGCCGAGCGCTGGCTGGCCGATGTCTACCGGCCGGTGCTCGAGGCGATCACCGATGAGTACAGCGGCCGGCTGGAGCCGCCGCAGGTGTTCCACGAGTTCCTTGACCATCGCGCGGAGATGTCGGAGACCGCTGGCCGGGATGTCTCCACGCCCGAGGCGGTGGCCGCCTACCGCGATGAGAAGCTCGCCCACTACCCGCGCGAGGCCCACCTGTTCCGCGATCCGGACACCGCAGTGCTGCGCCGGCTCGCAGAGGCAGAATCAGCCCAGGCAGACCCTGAGCTGGCAGAATCAGCGCAGGCCGGCCCTGAACCGGCAGACCCTGAGCCGGCAGAGTCCGGGCAGGTGCCGCCTGAGACGCCGGAACCGCCGGCTGCCGCAGATGAGACGAGAGAAGAACCCCGATGAGCGCATTGCCCCGCATTCCCGACCTGTTCGACCTGACCGGGCGCACCGCCGTCGTCGTCGGCGCCGCCTCGGGCCTGGGCCAGGCCTCAGCTCTCGGGCTGGCCGACGCCGGTGCCCACGTCGTGTGCGCTGACCTCGACCTCACCGGCGCCGAGGCAACAGCCATGATCATCGAACAGCGCGCCGGCAGCGCCGCAAGCGCCGTCGAACTCGACATCACCTCGACGGCGGCTGTCGACGCCCTCGTTGAGCGTTTCCCCGCTGCCGAGGTGCTCGTCATGACCCCGGGCATGAATGTGCGCAAGCGGATGGTCGAGACGACCGATGACGAGTTCGACCGGGTCATCGACATCAACCTCAAGGGCACCTATCGGCTCATGCGCGGCTTCGGCCGTGAGATGGCCAGCCGGCAGCGCGGCTCGATCATCACATTCGCCTCCTTCCGCGCGATCGTCGTCGAACCCGGGCAGGGGATCTACGCCGCCGCCAAGGCCGGGGTCGTGCAGCTGACGAAGACGCTGGCCAGCGAGCTCGGCACCGCAGGCGTGCGGGTCAACTCGATCCTGCCCGGACCGTTCGAGACCCCGCTGACCGAGCAGATCAAGTCCGATGAGGAGTGGTGGGACGCCTACGCCCAGAAGGCCGCGCTCGGCCGCTGGGGCCTGCTGCACGAGATCGCAGGACCGGTGCTGTTCCTCGCCTCGGACGCCTCCAGCTACGTCACCGGGCACTCGCTGCTCGTCGACGGCGGCTGGATGGCCCAGGACGGACGCTTCACCCCACGCGTGTGACACCTCGGGGCCGGCCGCTACGACCTATGTCTCGCCTGCTGGGACACAGGCGGCGGCAGGCGGTCGACGGCGATATACCTGACCGAAGCCAACGCGGACGGCGGCAGCGGACATGATCTGCACGCGCTGCCGGATCGCGCACATCCGCCGACAAGGATCACCCGCCGATGACGATGCCCCCATCCTCCGCGCCGACCGCAGCCGACGCCGAACTGCGCAGGCGGACCCTGCGCAAGGTCGCCCTGCGTCTCACCCCGTTCCTCGGTCTGCTGTACTTCATCAACTACCTCGACCGGACCAACATCGGCTTCGCCGGGCCCAACGGCATGAACGACGAGCTGGGCCTGACCCAGACGATGTTCGGCCTGGCCTCCGGTGTGTTCTTCATCGGCTACCTGCTGCTGGAGATCCCCTCGAATCTCGCGCTGCACAAGTTCGGTGCGCGACGCTGGATCGCCCGCATCCTCGTCACCTGGGGCATCGTCGCCGCGCTCATGGCGTTCGTGCCGGCCGGGACGTGGCTGGGGCTCGGCGGCGAGTGGTGGCTCGTCATCCTGCGGGTGCTGCTCGGCATCGCCGAGGCCGGATTCTTCCCGGGCATCATCCTGTACCTGACATTCTGGTTCCCCAAGCGGGAGCGGGCGAAGGCGATCTCGTTCTTCATGCTCGCCATCCCGGCCTCCTCGGTGCTGGGTGCGCCGCTGTCGGCCTGGCTCATCGAGCACGGCGAGGGCCTGCTGTGGGGTATGTCCGGCTGGCGCTTCATGTTCCTCATCGAGGGTCTGCCGGCGGTGCTGCTGGGCTTCATCTGCTGGTTCTTCCTCACCGACCGCCCGCACGATGCGAAGTGGCTGGCCGATGACGAACGCGCCTGGCTCAAAGCCGAGATGGACCGCGAGGAGGAGGAGACCGCTGCGACCTACCATGTGCCGCTGCGCACCTCGCTGACCAGCGGTCGGGTGTGGGCGCTGGCGTTCGTGTACTTCGGCGTGGTCTACGGCCTGTATGCCATCAGCTTCTTCCTGCCGACGATCATCGGCGGATTCCAGGAGCGCTTCGGCGTCGAGTACTCGCTCATGGAACGCGGCCTGCTCACCGCCGTCCCGTTCGCCTTCGCTGCGGTTGCCATGGTGTTCTGGGCCCGCCACGGCGACAAGACCGGCGAGCGCGTCTGGCATGTCGCCCTGCCGACCCTCGTGGCTGCCGCCGTCATCCCGGTGACCTCGTTCGTCAACTCGCCGTTCCTGGCGATGGTGTGCGTGTCGATCTTCGCCTGCGGCGTGATGTGCGCCCTCGCGACCTTCTGGCCGCTGCCCACCGCGTTCCTCTCCGGTGCCGCCGCAGCTGCCGGCGTCGCCCTGGTCAACTCGATCGGCAACATGTCCGGCTTCTTCGCCCCCTACATCACCGGCTTCCTCGCCGACACGACCGGTTCGCAGTCTGCCGGCATGTGGGCGATCAGTGCGGCGATGGTCATCGCAGCGATCATCACCATCTCGCTCGGCGCACTGCCGAAAACCGCCACCCGCACGACGGCCCCGGCGGTGGATCCGCGCAACGTCGACCTGGGCTGAGCTGGGACTGGCCTGGGGCTGACCTGGGTGCGGGCCGGGCACTCGCGTCGATCGTCGTTCAGTGCAGAATCCACGACACTGGATCTTGCACTGAACGGCTACGTTTCGGCCGATTCATAGTCGTTCAGTGCGATATCGACGACGCTGGATATGACACTCAACGCGGTCTGCGGAAGTGGCCGCCGGCTGAACCCCGGCCGGCACGTCGACGTCAGTCGTGCACTTCATGCTCGCTCGTGCATCGTCGATTCCACACGAAAAGCACGCCGCGAGACTCGGAACCGTGCATTTCGTGTCGACTCGAGAGGCGTCGGTTCCACACGAACGACACACTCACGTGTCCGTGCAGGGCAGGGCGATCGGGCAGCGGTCGCTGTGGGCCCTCCTGATCCGCGTCGGGAAGCGTCTCCCGTACCGCCTCCAAGCCCCAGTCCCCAACTCCAAGCCCCAGCTCTAAACCCTCAGCCCCCGGCGAGCCCCTCGGCCCGGCGGGTGCGGGCGACTTCGTAGAGACTCACGGCGGCGGCGACTCCGGCATTGAGGGACTCCATCTGCCCGGCCATCGGGATCGACACGATCTGATCGCAGATGTCGCTGATGAGCCGGGACAGCCCCTTGCCCTCGGACCCGACGACGATGCATACCGGTTCCCGGGCGAGCGCGACCTCGGGCAGTTCGACGTCGCCGTCCATGTCGAGGCCCAGCACGAACACCCCCTGCTTCTTCAGCGCCTGCAGCGCGCGAGCGAGGTTGACGACCTGGGCGACCTGGATCCGCCCGGCGGCACCAGCGGCGGTCTTCCACGCCGAGGCGGTCATGCCGGCAGAACGGCGCTCGGGGATGATCACCCCGTGGCCGCCGAAGGCCGCGGTTGAGCGCACGATGGCGCCGAGGTTGCGCGGGTCGGTGATCCCGTCGAGGGCGACGAGCAGCGGCGTCTCGACAGCCTCGGCGGCTGCCTCCATGAGGTCGTCGGGGTGCGCGTACTCGTAGGCCGGCACCTGTAGGGCGATGCCCTGGTGGACGGCACCGTCGGTGAGCCGGTCGAGATCCATCTTGCCGGCTTCGAGCATCGGGATGCCGCGGTCGGCGGCCAGGGCGATCGCCTCGCGCACCCGGTCGTCGGAGTCGGCCTTGTGGGAGATGTACAGCGCCGTGGCCGGCACGGCCTCGCGCAGCGCCTCGACGACGGAGTTGCGTCCGGCGATGATGTCCGAACCGGGATCCTTGCGCCGCCGCTTGGGCTGGGTGGCCTCTCGCCTGAGCTTGGCCTGCTTGGCCTTGTGCGCCTTGTGGTAGACGCGGTCCTCGGCCTTGGGAGTCGGCCCCTTGCCGGCCAGCTTGCGGCGGCCGTGGCCGCCGGTGCCCTTGGCAGGGCCCTTCTTCGTCGCCATTGCGGCTCCTTCGGTTCGTGTCGGTGGGCTGGGTCGTGCGGCCGGCCTGTCAACTGCGGCTGGCCTGTCACTGCGGCCGGTCTGTCACGGCAGGTCAGCAGCGGTCAGGTGCGGCGCCGGCCGGCGGGCACCTCAGCCCTTGAGGCTGTAGCGGTAGCCGCCGGGGGTGTCCTCCAGCTGCACGCCGGCGCGGGTGAGCAGATCGCGGAGCTCATCTGCGCGCACATAGTCCTTGGCCTGCTTGGCCGCCAGGCGCTGGGTCGCCAGCTCCTCGACGAGCACGCGCAGCCCGGTCTCGGCAGCGCTGTCCGCGCCCGAGGCGGCGGTCCAGTTGGCAGCCAGCGGGTTGATGCCGAGCACATCGAGCATGAGCTCGAGTTCGGCCACGGTGCGGGCGAGCGCCTGCCGGTCGGGGTCACCGGACTCCAGCAGCCGGTAGCCCTCGCCGACGGCGCTGAACGCGACCGAGAGCGCCTTGGGCACCGAGAGGTCGTCGTCCATCGCCGCAGCGAACTCGGCCGGCACCTCGGCGACGCGGTTCTGGTAGCCGTCTGCCACCTCGGGCGCGGGCGGGGCATCGTCGCCGAGGACCTCGCGGGCGCGGGTGAGGAAGTTCTCGAACCGCTCGAGCGCGTTGGCCTGGGCGGTGACGAGGTCTTCGGAGAAGTCGAGGACCGAACGGTAGTGCGCAGTCGAAAGCGCGTAGCGGATGGCGATCGGATCGTGCTCAGCGAGCAGGTCGAGGGCGAAGATCGAGTTGCCCAGTGACTTCGACATCTTGTCCCCGCCGACGTTGAGCAGCCCGGAGTGCATCCAGATGCGGGCGAAGGCGTCGCCGGCGGCATTCGACTGGGCGCGCTCGTTCTCGTGGTGCGGGAAGCGCAGGTCGAGTCCGCCGCCGTGGATGTCGAACTCGGGTCCGAGGTACTTCGTCGACATCGCCGAGCATTCGATGTGCCAGCCGGGCCGGCCGCGTCCCCACGGCGACGGCCACGAGGCGGTGAGCGGATCGCCGTCCTTGTGTGCCTTCCACAAAGCGAAGTCCCGCGGGTCCTTCTTCCCGCGCAGCGGGGCGTCATCGGCTGCGGCCATGTCGTCGAGCTGCTGGTTCGTCAGCGAACCGTAGTCCGGCCAGGACCGCGCATCGAAGTAGACATCAGCGGAGCCGTCGAGGGCCGGATAGGCGTGGCCGGCGGCGATGAGGCGGTCGATGAGCTCGATCATCTCCGTCATGTGCCCGGTGGCCAGCGGCTCATAGGTTGGGCGCAGCACGCCGAGGGCGTCGTGTGCGGCGGTGAATTCCTGGAAGTAGTGGTAGGCGTGAGCCCACCACGGGCGGGACTCCTCGACCGACTTCGCCAGGATCTTGTCGTCGATGTCGGTGACATTGCGCACGAATGTGACGTCGAAGCCGCGGTAAAGCAGCCAGCGGCGCAGCTGGTCGAACACGACCGCAGTGCGCATGTGGCCCAGGTGCGGAGATCCCTGCACGGTGGCACCACAGACGTAGAGGCTGGCCTGACCGTCTGTGACGGGTGCGAAGGGTTCGAGGCGGCGCGTGGCGGTGTTGAAGAGCTGTATGGTCACAGGGCTCAGTCTAGCGATTCGCCGCAAGCGGCGGCCACGGCCGCCCACAGCTCACACCCCGGCCGGCAACAGCGCATGCCCTGGCCACGAGGCGGTGCTGCCCGGACCGGTGTTGGTCGGGCTGACCTCCGGTTATAACTTTTCGGGAGCAAAGGAGCTGTGCCCAGGCTCCAGAGGTGACAAGCACCACGCCTGCGGACTACCTTTAGTGTGAGGTCAATCTCAGCTGTGAGTTTCGTGGGGATCCCTGCGAGCTTCTGGACTGTGAGGGTCATGCCTGACATAAGGCCCCCCGAGTGCACACCGCCGTGCCCCTCACCTGGATCCGAAAGGACATCATGTCGACTAAGTCGCTGCAGCGCGAAGTCTTCCCGACACGGATGGCGTTCATCCTGGCAGCCATCGGTTCTGCCATCGGCCTGGGAAACATCTGGCGCTTTCCATACGTCGCCTTCGAAAACGGAGGCGGAGCCTTCCTCATCCCATACCTCGTCGCGCTTCTGACGGCAGGTATCCCGATCCTGTTCTTCGACTACGTGCTCGGCCACCGCTCGCGGTCCTCGGCACCGATGTCGTTCCGGGTCGTGTCGAAGTCCTTCGAGCCGCTGGGCTGGTTCCAGACCGGTGTGGCCACTGTCATCGGCATCTACTACGCCGTCATCATCGGCTGGGCGCTGAGCTACACGGTGTTCTCGATCACCGAGGCGTGGGGCGATGATGCCGGCACCTTCTTCGAGGCGACCTACCTGCACGCCGGTGAGCTGTCGCTGGGCAATGCCTTCAGCTTCGTGCCCGGCATCCTCATCCCGCTCATCATCGTGTGGGTGATCGTGCTCGGCGTGCTGTTCCTGGGCGTGCAGGGCGGCATCGCGCGGTTCTCGAAGATCTTCATCCCGGTGCTCGTCGTGCTGTTCCTCGCCCTCGTCGTCCGCTCGCTGTTCCTGCCCGGTGCCGTCGACGGCCTCAACGCCCTCTTCACCCCGGACTTCTCCGCTCTGGCGAAGGCCGATGTGTGGGTGGCCGCCTACGGTCAGATCTTCTTCTCGCTCTCGGTCGGCTTCGGCATCATGGTCACCTACGCCGCCTACCTGCGCCGTCGCACGAACCTGACCGGTTCGGGCCTCGTCGTGGCGTTCTCGAACTCCAGCTTCGAGATCCTCGCCGGCGTCGGCGTCTTCGCAGCCCTGGGCTTCATGGCCCACGCTGCCGGCACCGGTGTCGATGAAGTCGCAGCCGGCGGTGTCGGACTGGCCTTCGTCGGCTTCCCGACGCTGATCTCGCAGATGCCCGGCGGGCCGATCTTCGGTGTGCTGTTCTTCCTCAGCCTCGTCTTCGCCGGCCTGTCATCGCTCATCTCGATCATCCAGGTGCCGGTGCAGGCGGTTGCGGAGAAGCTGGGCATCTCCAACCGCACCTCGCTGGCGATCGTCGGCGGCGGCATGGCGCTCGTCTCGCTGCTGACCATGCCGACGGCCACCGGTCTGACCGTGCTCGATGTCGCTGACGCCTTCGCCAACAACATCGGCATCGTCGGCGGTGCACTGCTGGCGATCATCGCCGTGGCCTGGATCAAGCGGTCCACCCCGCTGCTGCGCGATCACCTCAACGCGATCTCCTCGTTCCGCATCGGCAAGATGTGGACGATCGCGCTGACGATCATCACCCCGATCGTGCTGGGCTTCATGCTCGTCCAGCAGATCTGGACCTACGCGACGACCGGCTACACCGAGACCTCAGCCGACATCATCGGCTGGGTGATCATCGCCGTCCTCATCATCGCAGCGGTGGTGCTCTCCGTGCTGCCGTGGCCGCGCGCCTCACAGGAGTTCACCGACCGGGCTGTGGAGGCCAACGATGCTGACACCAAGGCGTACCCGGAGCTGTACACGCCTGCACACATGACCGGCTTCGACGACAACCCCACCACCGGCACCACCGGTGCCGATGCGGCCCGCCGCACGGAAGGAGACAACCGATGACACCTGAAGCAATCATCATGATGGTCCTGGCCCTGTTCATCGTCTGGGGCGGCCTCGTCGCCTCCCTCGTCCACCTCAAGGGACACCCGGACGAGATGGGCCACGACGACATCATCTGATCCGCACACCCTGAGCGCGGCACCAGCCGCCACCGCTGCCGAGGCGCTGGGAACCTGCCATGGTTCCCGACGCCTCGGGCGTGGACAGGGGTTCCTGCCATGGTTCCCGGCGCCTCGGGCATGAGCAGGGGTTTCCTGCCAGGTGAGAACGCACGCGGATATTCCTGCATGCCGCAGACGGGTTCCGTAGACTGACGGATGTACGCATGAGCACGTGTTGATCTCTGCTGAGAAGGAGGCATCATGCCCACCACCGTCAAGGGAATCGTCGCCATGGCCAAGGGGCAGCCGGTCGAGCTGACCGACATCGTCATCCCCGATCCCGGCCCCGGCGAGGTGATCGTCGATGTGAAGTCCTGCGGTGTCTGCCACACTGACTTCCACTACCGCGAAGGCGGGATCGGCGATGACTTCCCGTACCTGCTCGGCCACGAGTCCGCCGGCATCGTCTCCGAGGTCGGCGAGGGTGTCACCAACGTCGAGGTCGGCGACTTCGTCATCCTCAACTGGCGGGCGATCTGCGGTGAGTGCCGGGCCTGCAAGCGCGGCGAACCGTGGTACTGCTTCGACACCCACAATGCCTCCCAGAAGATGACCCTGGCCGACGGCACCGAACTCGAGGCCGCCCTGGGAATCGGGTCGTTTGCCGAGAAGACGCTCGTGGCCGCCGGCCAGTGCACCAAGGTCGATGAGGCCGATCCGGCTGTCGTCGGGCTGCTCGGCTGCGGCATCATGGCCGGCATCGGCGCAGCGATCAACACCGGCGAGGTCACCCGCGGCGACTCGGTGGCCGTCATCGGCTGCGGCGGCGTCGGCTCGGCAGCCGTCGCCGGTGCCCACCTGGCGGGAGCCAGCCCGATCATCGCCATCGACTTCGATGAGCGCAAGCTCGATGCCGCACGTGAGCTCGGCGCGACTGACACGATCTGCTCAAAGGGCATGAGCGAAGACGAACTCGTCGCAGCTGTCCAGGAGCTCACCGGCGGATTCGGCGCCGATGTCGTCATCGACGCCGTCGGCCGTCCCGAGACCTGGCGGCAGGCCTTCTACGCCCGCGATCTGGCCGGCACCGTCGTGCTCGTCGGCGTACCGACCCCGGAGATGGAGCTGAACCTCCCGCTGCTCGACGTGTTCGGCCGCGGCGGCAAGCTCACATCCTCCTGGTACGGCGACTGCCTGCCCGAACGCGACTTCCCGATGCTCACCGAGCTGTACAAGCAGGGCCGCCTGCCGCTGGAGAAGTTCGTCTCAGAACGGATCACCGTTGACCAGGTCGAGGAGGCCTTTGACAAGATGGGACGAGGAGAAGTCCTTCGATCGGTAGTGGAGTTTTCATGAGCGCACGCATTGATCACATCGAGACATCCGGCACGTTCTCGCTTGACGGGGGCACCTGGGATGTCGACAACAACGTCTGGATCGTCGGCGACGACTCCGAGGTCGTCGTCATCGACCCGGCCCACTCGCCCGAGCAGGTCGCCGCGGCCGTCGGCGACCGGAAGGTCACGGCGATCCTGCTGACCCACGGCCACGACGACCACATCCGCGCGGTCGCCGAGACGCAGAAGCTGCTCGGCAGCCCGCCGGTTCACCTCAACCCCGAGGACATGATGCTGTGGGAGATGGTCTATCCGGACCGCAAGCCGGAGAAGCAGCTGGCCGACGGCGAGACGATCACCGTCGGCGGTGCGACCCTGACGGCAATCCACACGCCGGGGCATTCGCCCGGGTCGACGTGCTTCTACATCGCTGATGGGGTCGCCGTTCCCGAGGTGGCCGCTGAGGCCGCCGGGAAGGTCGGAGCCGGTGCCACGAACCCGATCCTCATCTCCGGTGACACCCTGTTCCAGGGCGGACCGGGCGCGACGGGCCGGTCGTATTCGAGCTTCGAGACGATCATCGACTCGATCTCGACCCGGCTGTTCCAGCTGCCGGCCGAGACGGTCGTGCTCACCGGTCACGGGCCGGCCACGGCGATCGGGCTGGAGAAGCCGCATCTGCAGGAGTGGATCGACCGCGGCGAGTGAGCCGCTGACAACACGCACCGCCCGTCGGCAGCGGGCCGACTGACAGGGGCAGAGCGCAGCCGCGCTCTGCCCCTGTCGCTGTGTGCACGACCGTGGCTGGGGATCAGTCGCTCAGGCGTTCGCGCAGCCCGGCGATGAGGCTCTCCAATGCGTGTGTGCGGGCGACGCCGCCGCGGGTGATGACCCGGATCTGCCGCGGCTGCACTGCCGGGTCATCGATCGGCAGGTGCGCGAACCCATGATCGTCGCTGCTGCGCGGCAGCAGGCGTTGGGCGAACACCGCCACACAGTCGGTGCCGCGCACCACCGTGCGGATCGTCGCCGGGCAGGCGCATTCGACCAGCGGCGTCAGCGGCCGGCCGAGGCTGGCGAAGGCACGGTCGAGCATGAGCCGGGCGGTATTGCCCTGCCGCTCCACCGCGATCGGGTAGTCGGCGAGATCGGCGAACGACACCGCGGCCGCCGCAGCGAGCGGATGGCTCTCATCGACGAGGGCGACGTTGGCCGTCGGTGCGGCGAACTCCTCGCGCAGCCCGCGCGCTGATCCTGCTGCGAAGGTGAGGCCGAGGTCGGCCTCGTCGCCGGCGACAGCGCTGAGGACGTCATCGGAGCTGCGCATCTCGATCGCGACCCCGACGGGGATGCTCCCGGCATCAGCGCCGAGCTGAGCGCGCACGACCGGAGCGAGCACGAACTGCGCCAGCCCGATCGTCGCTGCGACCCGCACCGGCTTGATGCCCGAGGCCTCGGCATGCAGTGAGGCGGTCATCGTCGCCGCTTCGGAGAGTATCCTCTGCGCATACGGCAGCAGCGTGTCGGCCCGCCTGGTCGGCTCGAGACCAGCCGGCGAGCGCGTGAAGAGCTCAACGCCGAGCTCGTCTTCGAAACCCCGCAGCCGCCGGCTCACCGTCGACGCAGACGCGAACAGGCGCCTGGCCGTCTGATGGATCGACCCCGTCTCATACAGCGACAGAAACAGTTCGAGATCCTCCGAATGCACACCTCTCACCCCACTCCCCCAACGCGTATTGCACACAACGCAATACCTCCTGCAGACCTTAGCACCGGCTCTGAGACGCACGCTGCACAGAATCATTGCGAAGCATGTCACGATGAGTTGCATTCACCAGCACACCGGCTCCGGAACCGCATTCCGGCCGTGGCCCACCTGTCCCCGAAACCGAAGTGAGGCACAACGACGTGACAGCGACACCGGGACGCGAACAGGCGCCGAGCGCAGCAGCCGACCCGCGTGAGCGGATCCTTGCGCTGCTGCAGCGACGGATCAGTCTGCGCACCGAGAGCCAGGCACCGCACTGCCGGCAGGCGAACGACGCCTATCTGCGCGACATCGCCAGCCAGCTCCAGCCACTCGGCTTCACCACCGAGACCTGCGCCAACCCCGCCTCGGCCGATCACCCGCTGCTCATCGCCACGCGCCGGGAATCCGCCGCCAGCCCGACTGTGCTGCTCTACGGCCACGGGGATGTGCAGTTCGCACACAGCGAGCAGTGGGCCGCCGGCCTCAACCCGTGGCAGCTCACCGTCGTCGGCGAGCGGGTCTACGGTCGTGGAACAGCTGACAACAAGGGCCAGCACACCATCAACTTCGTCGCCCTCGAAGCCGCGCTGGCCAGCCGTGCGGCCGAACAGCAGACGACGCCGGCGGCTGCGCGCCTCGGCTTCAACATCACCGTCCTGATGGAGACCGCCGAGGAGGTCGGCTCGCTCGGCCTCGACGCCTTCGCTAGCACCCATGCCGGGAAGCTGCGCGCCGATCTGTTCCTCGGCTCCGACGGCCCGCGCTTCACCGCCGCAGCTCCGACGATCTTCCTCGGCTCCCGCGGCAGCCTCAACATCCGCCTGACGTGCACGGAGCGCGCTGGCGCCCACCATTCGGGCAATTGGGGCGGGAAGCTCCGCAATCCCGCCACAGTCCTCGCCGCTGCGATCGCCGCTCTCGTCGACGGCAACGGGCGCATCCTCATCGACGCGCTGCGCCCGCCGGCGCTGCCGGAGGCAGTGCGCGAGGCCATCGCGGCACTGCCGGCGGGCGCCGCCTCACCCGGCGATCCTGCGGTTGACACCGACTGGGGTGAGCCCGGCCTGAGCCCCACCGAGCGGGCACTGGGGTTCAACACGCTCGAAGTGCTGACACTCGACGCCGGCACCCCGGCCGCACCTGTCAACGCGATCCCCGGTGAGGCATCAGCGCTGCTCCAGCTGCGCTTCGTCCTCGGCACCGATCCCGAGGCGGTGGTCCCGGCGATCCGCACCGCCCTGACGCGCGCCGGGATCCGCAATGTCGAGGTGCGTGCCGAGGAGGGGATGGCGGCCACCCGCCTGTCGCCCGACCATCCGGCGGTCACCGCTGCAGCCTGTGCCATCACCTCGGCAACGGGCAGGGACCCGGCCGTGCTGCCCAACCTCGGCGGCACGATTCCCAACGCTGTCTTCAGTCAGACGCTCAACCTGCCGACTGTCTGGATCCCTCACTCCTACCCTGCCTGCAACCAGCACGCCCCGGACGAGCACCTGCTGCTGCCGATCCTGGCTGAAGGGTACGAGATCATGCGCACCATCTTCCTCGACATGGGCGAACATCCCGGTCACTGGTTCGCAGCACCTGCCGTACCATCACGCACCACCCAGGAGGCCTGAATGCCGAACCTCAACAGCTCCAGCGGAATCCATCCTCCGCCCCCATCTGCGCATGTCGCTCACCCGCCGCCGTGGAAGATCATCACCGCCGCCTGTGTCGGCAATGCGCTGGAGTGGTACGACATCGCCGTCTACGCCTACTTCAGCGTCTATCTCGCAGCTGCGTTCTTCCCCAGCGACGACCCGTTCGTCTCAATGCTGCTGACGCTGGGGACCTTCGCGCTGTCCTTCTTCATCCGGCCGATCGGCGCGCTCGTCATCGGCAGCTTCGCTGATCGGCACGGGCGCAAACCCGGGCTCACGCTCACCATCCTGCTGATGTTCTTCGGCACGCTCATCATCGTCGTGACCCCGCCGGCGCACGTCATCGGGCTCGCCGCCCCCGTCCTCATCATGATCGCCCGCCTCATCCAGGGCTTCGCGGCAGGAGGCGAGTTCGGCTCGGCCACAGCGCTCATGATGGAGCATCTGCCCGATCGCAAGGCGTTCGCCGCCAGCTGGCAGTTCGCCAGCCAGGCCGCCTCGAGCCTCATCGCCGGGCTCATCGGCATCTCGCTGACGACCTGGATGCCGGCTGAGGCGCTCGACAGCTGGGGCTTCCGGATCCCGTTCATCGTCGGTCTGCTCGTCGGTCCGGTCGGGCTCTACATCCGCCGCCATGTTCCGGAATCCCCTGAGTTCGACAAGGCCACGGCACCGGAGTCCGGTCTCATCGCGATCCGCGAGGTGCTCGGCGCTCAGAAGATCCGCCTGCTCGTCGCGATGGGCACCCTGGCGGTCTCGACAGCGCTGACGTACTTCATCAGCTATGTCCCGACCTACGCAGTCGACAACCTCGGCCTGGCGGCCAACAGCGGCTTCATCGCCGCGACCGCCGGTGGTGTGGTGCTGTTCCTCGGCGCGCCGATCGCCGGCCTGCTGGCCGACCGCTTCGGCCGGCTGCCGATCATGCTGCCGGCTGCCGTGCTCGTGTTCGGATCTGTGTTCTTCCTGTTCAGAGCCGTAGAGGCGTCACCGCAGCTGTCGCTGCTGGTGGTGCTCGTCGTCGTGCTCAGCCTGCTCAAGGCGTTCTACTACGGGCCGATGGCCTCGGTGCTGGCCGATACGTTCCCGGCCAGAAACCGCGGCACCGGGCTGTCACTGGGCTACAACCTCGGTGTGGCGATCTTCGGCGGCCTCACTCCGACGGTGGCGCTGTGGCTGACGAAGTCGACCGGCCACGCGCATGCACCCTCATACTGGGTGATGCTCGTTGCGGCGCTGAGCACGATTGCCCTGATCGCTGCGAACCGGCTGTACCGGATCCGCTGAGACCTACGCTGACGGCCGCCGTGCAGCCGGCCTTGCCTGCACGGCGGCCCCGGTCGTTCCCGGCGAGCTGGGCTCAGGGGTTGCGCATGAGCTGGGCTGTGAGATGCCGTGTCATCTCACAGCCGACGGCGGCCATCGAGAAGTTCACCGTCAGGTCGTTGCCGGCGAACACGAAGCGCCGCTTGGTCATCTCGACGTTCTTGGCCGTCGAGGTGTTGAGCACCCGGCCGGTGAGCTGCAGGACGATCCGCTCATCGGTCAGATCGATGTGACCTTCGAGCAGTTCGGTCTGGCCGGTCGGCTGCGCGATGGTGAATTCCGCCCAGTCTCCGACCAGCCGCAGGTACCCGGTCTCCACGTGCATCGGCGTGCCGTCGGGTGACCAGGTGCGCTGGGAGTAGGCGAGGAACGGCTTGCCGACGTCCCGGAACTCCGTCTCCTCCTGGTATTCGAAGTCGTCGATCGTCGGGTATTCGCCGAAGCCGCTGCCGCTCCAGGTACCGGCGATCCGTTCGAAGGCGGGGTGTGAGGTCATAGCTGAATCGTATCTGCGGCCCCATCCGGCCGGTAGGCCGAGGTGGCGCGAGCCCTGGCCGGTGTTTCCGGTCCAGGCAGATGATGCCGGTGGATTCGAACCGCTCGGTGGGAAGCAATCGGGCTGTGAAACAGTTGTACATGACAGCTGCTGTGTGTCATCTCGGCAGCTCCGTCCCCAGCAGTGCATGAGCACCGCTTCGATCGCTAGGAGTGATTCCGTGAGCACCCCGCAGACCCCGCTCAGCCGCAACGAGCAGATGTGGGTCACCGAACGCGTCAACGCCCCCGGCTGGGGTGTGTTCTACGGTCTCGTCGCGATCGTCTTCGGCATCGTGCTGGCGATCTCGTCCTGGATGGCCAACATCAGCCAGGCTGCGCTCATCATCTGCCTCATCGCCTGCGCCCTCATCATCGGCCTCGGCGTGTGGATCACCCTGCGCGCTGCCACCCGGATCACGCCGCTGCAGCGGCTGCGCAAGGGACGCGAACCCGATCACGTCGATGACGTCGAGATCGTCACGATCTCCGATCTGCGCGGCATGGTGCTGCGCTACGCCAACGGCGGCGAAGTCACCCTGCGCGGACCGGCCCCGACTCCTGCTGAGGGCAAGGACACGGTGCCGGTCAGCCTCGGCGAGACGGTGAAGCTGAGCTCGTGGGTGCCGGCGAACAAGTCGGCACCGATGATCGGACGCATCGACTTCAGCGACGGCGCCCGGGCGATCGGCGAGCTCGAAGAACCGCTCTGAGGAAGCGCCTCAGCTGCGCTCGACGACGACGGCGGTCGCGATCGCCGCGACCCCCTCGCCGCGGCCGGTGAGGCCGAGCCCATCGGTCGTCGTGCCGGAGACCGCGACCGGCGCCCCGGCGGCAGCCGAGAGCACCTGCTGAGCCTCGTCCCGGCGCGTGCCGATCTTGGGCCGGTTGCAGATCGCCTGCACGGCGATGCTGCCGATCTCGAACCCGGCCGCGCGCACGAGCCGGGCGGCCTCCGTCAGGAGCTCCGCTCCCGAGGCGCCGGCGAGTTCCGGCCGGTCGACACCGAAGTGCGCGCCCAAGTCCCCGATCCCAGCGGCCGTGAAGAGCGCATCGCAGCAGGCGTGGGCGACAGCATCGGAATCCGAGTGGCCCTCAAGCCCGACCTCGCCTGCCCACAGGAGCCCGGCCAGCCACATCGGCCGGTCGGGGTCCTTCGAGAAGGCATGGACGTCGGTGCCGATGCCCACCCGCGGCAGGATCATGGCAGGGGTGTCCTCAGTCATCAGCTCTGCCCTCCAGCAGTCGCGTCTTCCAGCAGCAGTTCGGCGATGCGCATATCGAGCGGGTGGGTGATCTTCAGCGCCCGCTCATCACCGGCAACCGCCCGCACCTCGTGGCCGAGGCGCTCGGCGAGCATCGCGTCATCCGTGGCAGTGATCGGGTCGCGGGCCTGCAGAGCGTGGGCCTCTTCGAGCACCTCGACGGCGAAGCCCTGCGGTGTCTGCACTCGTCTGAGCTGCTCGCGGTCGATGTCGCCGATAACGCGTTCGTCTCCGGCGGCCGCGCATGGGCTGCGCAGCGTCTCGACGCGTTTGATCGTATCGGTCACCGGCAGCACCGGCACGACTGCCTGGGCACCGGCGCCCAGGGCATCGGTGACGCGGGTGAACACCTCGGGAGGTGTCAGGCAGCGGGCGGCGTCGTGGACGAGCACGGCTTCGATGCCAGGATCGGAGCGCTGGGCGGCTGCCAGGGCTGCACGCACGCTGGCGACGCGATCAGCGCCGCCGGCCACCACCTCGGCGGCGGTGCCGAGGGTGTCCCGTGCGGCAGAGAGGAACGCCTCGGGAACGGCGACCACGATGTGATCGGCGACTCCCGAGGCGTGTGCACCGCGAACGCAGTGCTCAAGCAGGGTCGTTCCGGCCAGTTCGGCAAATGCCTTCGGAATGCCGGCTCCCAGGCGGGTGCCCGAGCCGGCGGCCGGGATGACGATGCAGGTTCTTATGATGCGAGGACCTCGTCGAGCAGGGCCTCGGCTTCTTCCTCTTCCTTCTTCTCAGCCAGGGCGAGCTCGGAGACGAGCACCTGGCGGGCCTTGGCGAGCATGCGCTTCTCGCCGGTGGAGAGCCCACGGTCCTGCTCGCGACGCCACAGATCGCGGACGACTTCAGCCACTTTGATGACGTCGCCGGACTGGAACTTCTCGAGATTTGCCTTGTAGCGGCGGGACCAGTTGGAGGGCTCTTCTGAAATGTCAGCCCGCAGCACCTGGAAAACCTTCTCCAGTCCCTCTTCGCCGACCACATCGCGCACGCCGACGAGATCGCAGTTCTCGGCTGGCACTTCGATGGTCAGATCGCCGTGGGATACCTGAAGCTTCAGATAGAGCTTGTCTTCGCCTTTGATCGCCCGGGTCTTGATCTCCTGGACTGTGGCTGCCCCGTGGTGCGGATAAACAACTGTGTCGCCGACCTGAAAACTCATGTTCTTCATTTTCCCCTTTCGCGGACTTCCAGTTTACCACGAACACGCGGCTTCAGACGGTGTGCCGGGGGCTGAATCGTGCTAGGGTGCACCCCTTGCGCGCGCGGGTCACACGCGCTACGCGGGCGCGCGTTGGACTTCCGGGGCACGCGACCACCTCGGGCACGGGGCTGGGGATGGGGATGCGGTCAGCGGGTGAGTTCTACGTGCGGTCAAAAAGCGGGTAGGATATCCAGTGATTCTGTCATTTCACTCCGTCGTCACTCCAAGGAGCTTGAACGTGAAACGGTCCACCCGTGCGGCTCTCGCGGCCGCTGCCGTCGCCCTCGTGATCCCTGCCAGCGGCTGTGCCAGCCTGCTGTCGGCGCAGCAGACCGCGGAGTATCAGTACAACGGCGGCGACGGAGCCTGGAACGTCGAGAACGAGCAGGTCAAGGTCCGCGGACTGCTCCTCATCGCCAATGACGACGATGTCGCGCAAGTGTTCTTCACTGTCGTCAACAACTCCGATGAGGACGCCGACGTCCAGATCTCCGTCGGCTCCGCCACCGCTTCGGAGACCGTACCGGCCGGCGGCCGCTGGGTGCAGAACCCGGAGAACGCCGCCGCTGAGTCCGAACCGCTGCTGACCGAGAACTACGGCGGCAAGCCCGGCGACAAGGTCGATGTCGAGGTGACGATCAACGGCGAGACCGAGATCGTGCGCACCCAGGTGCTCAACGGCGCCCACCCTGACTACCAGGATCTCGAGCCCACCGGCGCTCCCGGTGACGATTCCGCCACCGGCGTCGTCGAGACCCCCGGGCCAGAGGAGTCGCCGACCGCGACCCCCTGATCCGCTCAGACATAGAAGGGGAGGCAGAGCAGATGCTCTGCCTCCCCTTCTTTCGTGCGCTCACCGCCGGGTATTACTCTCGATCGTTTCGCGGATATGAGCCCCAGTGATCACGATCTGGCTCCCACCCGATCGGCGGCTCAGGCGAGGGATTGTCAATGCCTCGGCGCAAGTTCCAGAGTTTCCATGCCTCAACCAGAAGCTCGACTGGAACCGACCATGTATCGATGAAGTCGAATTGATGGTCTATGCCGTACGGCGTGTTCCAAGTCCATGATCGGGCGTGTGCTACTCCCGAAGCACGGTTCCAAAGCTCGAAGACTCTGGTGACTGACTGATCGGGATCTCCAGGCAGCTGAGGAGCGACGACCCGAAACATATCCGACTCATTTACGGAGGTCCGTTCTTTAAGCCCCTCACGTACTAGTATTCGACCCGCGCTTTCCGCGAGCTCCGACGTATGTTTGTCCAGTGAGTCTAGTAGGCCCGGAACCATTGCTGTCCGGTCACTCCATGCATCGAGCATCCGGCGCGCGTCTTTTACTTCGTTATTCGCAAGCTTCGCGGCCCGAGATATTCTCTCTCTCGCGGAATCGGGCTGCAGAACAAAAATCGCTCTTGCGGCGCCAAGCAGGGTTGCGCGCGCCAAGCTCGCCTGTGGGCGATCGAGAATTCCTCCACCCGTCACAAAGCGGAGGTGCTCCGCTATTCCAGCGTGCTCACCTGCGCTGGCAATAGACCTCCACGCAAGATACGCAGGGTTGAGGTGCTGTTCTGATTCGCCGAATTTCCGCATGTGAGTAGCGATTGCACTGTTCGCATCCCGCTCCACTGAGGCTGGATTCTCGACCAGGCGTCCGAGGTACGCCATGGTAATTCCATACCCCTCGTCGAGACTATTGATATCCTGCTGCAGCTCGCTCTCGGCCATTGGCTCCTCTATTCAGACCGCGTGCTCATCATTAAGAGCTTCGCGTCCAGATTTCTCGCTATCGGCGGGCTCAGCCTTCGAACTTGTAGCCGAGTCCGCGGACGGTGACGAGCAGCTGCGGGCTGGACGGTTCGACTTCGACCTTGGCGCGCAGACGCTTGATGTGCACGTCGAGGGTCTTGGTGTCGCCGACGTAGTCCTGGCCCCAGATCCGGTCGATGAGCTGGCCGCGGGTCATGACGCGGCCGGCATTGCGCACGAGCATCTCGAGGAGTTCGAACTCCTTCAGCGGCAGGGACAGCTCCTCACCGCGGACGCTGGCGACATGCCGGTCGACGTCGATGCGCACCCCGCCGGCTTCGATGACGGAGTCCATCAGGTCATCGGGTTCGGCGTTGCGGCGCAGCACGGCGCGCACGCGGGCGAGCAGCTCGCGAGACGAGTACGGCTTGGTGACATAGTCATCAGCGCCGAGCTCAAGGCCGACGACCTTGTCGATCTCGGAGTCCTTGGCCGTGAGCATGATGATCGGCACGTTCGACTTCGCGCGCAGCTGGCGGCACACCTCGGTCCCCGAGGCGCCGGGCAACATGAGGTCGAGCAGCACGAGGTCGGCGCCCACCCGGTCGAATTCGGCGATGGCCTCCAGGCCGTCGGCGGCAACGGTGACATCAAACCCTTCCTTGCCGAGCAGGTACGACAGGGGGTCGGAGAATGACTCTTCGTCTTCGACGAGCAGAATGCGGGTCACGTCGTCTGTTTCCTTTGTTCTTCAGTTGTCTCACGGTCGGCCGTGCCGTCCACGGCGCGTCCGTCTTCTTCCTTCGCTGGCGCCGGGCCCGGGCGGGCTTCCGGTTCGCCGGCGATGAGGATGCCGGATTCGGCAGCCTCGGCGATCACCGGATGCTCTTCGGTGTGAGCCAACGGTAGCACCACGGTGAAGGTCGAGCCCTGCTTGGGCTTCGACCATACGCGCACCTCGCCGCCGTGGGTGGCGACGATGTGCTTGACGATCGACAGTCCCAAGCCGGTCCCTCCGGTCGCCCGGGAACGTGCCGGGTCGACGCGGTAGAAGCGTTCGAAGACCCGTTCGGTCTCCTCGCCGGTCATGCCGATGCCCTGGTCGCTGACGGCGATGAACACCCGCTCGTCGCTGACCCTCACCCCGATGCCGACCTGGGTGCCGGCATTGGAGTAGTTCACGGCATTGTCGACGAGGTTGCGGATCGCATTGGACAGCAGGTCCGGATTGCCCTCGACACACCAGTCTGCGGGGCAGTCGACGGTGAGCGAGATGTTCTTGGCATCAGCAGCGGTGACCGCACGGTCGACGGCATCGTCGATGATGTCAGCAACCGGGTTGATCTCACCTGAGGGTGCCTCGTGGTCCTGGACGGCTGAGAGGTCGATGATCTCCTGGACGAGCTGGGACAGCCGGTGGGATTCGCGCTGCATCCGCCCACCGAAGCGCTCGACGGCCTCGGGGTCGTCGGAGAAGTCGGTGACCGCCTCGGCTAAGAGCGCGATCGCCCCGATGGGGGTCTTGAGCTCATGGGAGACGTTGGCGACGAAATCGCGGCGGACGGCCTCCAGCCGGTGGGCGTCGGTCTGGTCGTCACACAGCACGAGGACGAATGCGGCGCCGAGCGGGGCGACGCGGGCGTGGAGGTGACGCAGCGCCTGGCGGGAGCGGCCACGCTGGGTTTCGAAGTTCGTCTCCTCGATGAGCCCGCGGGTGCGGACCCGGTCGATGACTGCGGCCAGTTCAGAGGCGACGATGCGGTGGCCGCGCACGAGCCCGAAGGTGTAGGCCGCCGGTGAGGCCTTGATGACGTCGTTGCCGGCGTCGACGACGATCGCGGCACTCGGCAGCACGGCGAGCACCTCGGCGATGCCGTCGGGAAGCTCGTTGTTCGAATGCAGATCGGCTGAATCGCGCGTGCGATCGGAGAACCGGAACGCCAGGATGGCGACGATGCCGATCGCCAGGCCCACGAGGCCTGTCACTGCAGCTATGAACAACGGATCTTCCACACACACCAGCATACGGGTCTGCTGATGAGACGCCTGTCCGATATAATGACGGCGGTTCTGACATTAGCGAACTGTTCACCCAGCCGTCAGCATGGATTCACTGCTGACTGGGAAGGTGAGAACGATTCACGGCCCCGTGGCCGCAGCCGTGCATGCGCTGCAGCCAGGGGTCTGACGCTTCAATCTGAAAGGAAGCATTCCGAATGCGCGAGGTCTTCAAGGCCGAGCTCGAGAACATCGCCGACGAGCTCGTCGAAATGGCAGCCAAGGTGAGCGAGGCGATGCGCTCAGCGACTGAAGCTCTTGAGAACAACGACCTGGAGCTGGCGGAGAAGGTCATCGACGCCGATACCGAGATCGACAATATGACTGCCGATCTCGACCAGCGCTCTGCTGAGCTGCTGGCGCTGCAGGCACCGGTTGCCGCTGACCTGCGTGTTGTCATCTCCGCACTCAAGATGAGCGTGGCCCTCGAGCGGATGGGCGACCTTGCCCGTCACATCGCCTCGCTGGTGCGCATCCGCCACCCGCAGCCGGCGTTGCCGGAGGGATTCCGGGACGTGTTCCTGCGCATGGGCGAGGCCGCGATCCGGATCGGTGAGGAGATGGAGCAGCTGCTCGACAACCCGGGCCTGCGCGGTGTGCCGCTCATCAACGCCATCGACGAGGAGCTCGACCAGCTGCACCTGCGGGTCTTCGCGCTCATCGCCGAGTCCGACCACGGCGTGCTCTCGCCTGCCCAGATCGCCGACATCACCCTGCTCTCACGCTACTTCGAGCGCTTCGGCGATCAGGCTGTCAACGTCTCCCAGCGGGTCGAGTACCTGCTCACCGGCAGCTGGGTCCCGGATCTGTCCGCCAAGGACTGAGGCTGCCGGCTGAGCTGCGGCTCAGCTGCCCTCCGGTTCGCCACTTCCGTCAGGGCCGCACTCGATCTGAGTGCGGCCCTGACGCTTCTGTGTGCGCCGGCGGCCGAGGATCCCGGTCGTCACGGCCACCCCGAGCAGCAGCAGGCAGCCGCCTGCCACCTCGGCGACGGTGGGCACATCGCCCTTGACCACCCATGCGGAGGTGACTCCGACGACGGGGACGAGGAGGGTGAACGGGGCGACCTCGGCGGCTGCGTAGCGGCCGAGCAGCGTGTTCCAGGCGACGTAGCCGATGAGTGAGGCACACACCGCGGTGTAAGCCGTCGAGGCGACGACACCCCAAGTGGGGTTCGCCAGCGCGGTGCCGACGGCGGCCGGGCCGTCGATGACGAGGGAGAGGACGAACAGCGGAATCGGCACCACGGTCGCCGACCAGATCGTCAGACTCACCCCGCCGACCCCGGCACCGCGGGCGGCGACGTTGCCGATGCCCCACGACAGTGCCGCGCCGAGCACGACGACCACTGCGATGGCCGGTACGCCTGCGGTGCGCCCGGCGATGATGACCGCGAGTCCGGCGACACCGATGAGGATGCCGATGACAGTGCGTGCCCTGGGCCATTCGCGCAGCACGATGACGGCGACGACGGTGGTGAACACCGCCTGCATCTGCAGAAGGATCGAGGCCAGGCCCGGCGGCAGGCCCAGGGACATGGCGATGTAGAGCAGCCCGAACTGGCCGGCGGACATGAACAGGCCCACAAGCAGCACCCGGGCGAAGCGGCCGCGCGGGAACGGGACGAAGAAGACAGCCGGGAAGACGACGACGAGGAAGCGTGCGACGACGAGCAGCAGCGGCGGCCAGTCCTGTACGCCGAGGTCGATGAAGAGGAAGTTGATGCCCCACAGCACGACGACGCCGAGGGCGATGAACACATCGCGGACGCTCATGCCCTGAGGCTACACCCGCGTGGTGGGACGCGAAGACGCCATCTCACCTGCGGTTGTGTGCCCGAGGTGAGATGGCGTCAGTGCTGCTGGTGCGCTTCAGCGTCCTTGGTTGGCGACCTGGCCGATCGCCGCTTCTGCGGCTGCGGCGTCGAGGTAGGTGCCGCCGGGGTTGAGCGGCGCGAAGCTCTCGTCGAGTTCGTAGTGCAGCGGGATGCCGGTGGGGATGTTGAGGCTGGGGATGTCAGCGTCGGAGATCCCGTCGAGGTGCTTGACGAGGGCACGCAGCGAGTTGCCGTGGGCGGTGACGAGCACGGTGCGGCCGAGCTGCAGGTCCGGCACGATCGAGTCGTACCAGTACGGCAGCATGCGCACGATGACATCGGCGAGGCATTCGGTGCGCGGGATCGCATCCCCGAGGTTGGCATAGCGCGGGTCGCCGGCCTGGGACCATTCGGAGGAGTCGTCGAGGACCGGCGGCGGGGTGTCGAAGGACCGGCGCCAGGTCATGAACTGCTCCTCGCCGAACTCGTCGCGGATCTCCTTCTTGTTCTTGCCCTGCAGCGCGCCGTAGTGGCGCTCGTTGAGCCGCCAGGAGCGCTTGACGTCGATCCAGGCGCGGTCGGCGTGCTCGAGCGCGATGTCGGCAGTGATGATCGCGCGCTTGAGCCGGGAGGTGTGCAGCACCTCGGGCAGCAGGTTCTTCTCTGCCAGCAGCTCGCCGGCGCGGGCGGCCTCGGTGCGGCCCTGTTCGGTCAGCGGCACGTCGACCCAGCCGGTGAAGAGGTTCTTCTGGTTCCATTCGCTCTGCCCGTGGCGCAGCAGCACAAGGTTGTACGTCATATCTCCATTGTGGCACAGCGCCACCGCGTGGATCGGCGGCAGGTCAGGCAGCCCAGCGGCCGGCGGCGGCCTGTGTCACGACGCGTCACATCGGCTCGTCTCTGATATCGAAGCTGTTCTTCTTGCCAGTGTCGACGATGGTGACTCCTGGCATACGCTCGACGACAGATTCCAGAGAAGTTGTCTCGTGCGGCTTCTCCGTCCAAGCCCCTGCATCGCCGAAGACTGCAACAGCTCGACCCTTGGCTGGTGAGAACCGCGGTTGATACCAGATTGCGGTGAATCCGTGACTGGCGAAGGCTGCGGCCCAGCTCTGACAGATCGAATAATCTGACGTCGCGCTCAGCTCATTCGAGACCCCGAAGGCGAAAGCTCCGTCCGCCGTCAGTTTTGCGGCGGTCAGATCGCTCGGCATCAGAACTGTCGAGACTACGCGGTCCTTGAGAAGCTGGCGGTTGACGAACCCAGTGGAGATGAACTCTGGACCGATCACCTCACGTGCAGCTCCCTCGGCACGGTTGGCCACGTAGCAAGTCCCCATCGGCTCTTCCAGATCGAACCTGCCGGAGCCTGCGGATGCGAAGAACCACGGTTCTCGTTCGGCACGATGCGCTCGCTTCCACTGCGTACCCGCAAGGATGGCGCGCGACGGAAAATGCTGAAGATCCAGTTCGGCGGCCGGGGGCTTCTGGCTTGGCTGGTTTCGCTCGACCATGGCCTCAGGCCGCCCACCGTGCGGAAGCGACGCGTGCCGCGCTGACCACCTCATTGAACGCACCAGAGTCCAGCATTTCGATCGGAGTACGCCGAGCTCCATCAGAAACCTGACGCGTGTTGAGCCACTGCGCGATAGTGAATGGATCGACATGCTCCCCGAAGGCCTTCACTACCGCCATGACGTCCTGGCGCACCTCAGCACCGTCGAACTGGAAGACCGGGAACAGATTCTCTCCCTCGACCTTCAGCACGAGCAGGTCGCCGTTTCTTGCCCTTTTGCTCACAGCCTCTCTCGACACACGCCACAGCGATGTCAGGGCGCGGGTGGAATACACCGGACCGATGATCTTGCTGAACGCCCCTGGCGATTCAGGAACGAAAACTGCCATATTCTCACCGACAGCCCGCGGATCGGAGACATCATCGAACCGCTCATCAGGCATCTGCTGCAGACGGCTCCTCAGACCATCCACAATTGCTTCGCGCTTCTCTTCTGCAGTCGACGAGCTCATCGCAACCTCCCCACGTCAACCGTGTCAACCAATTATAGTATAAGCACCGTCAACCATGTCAACCAGATTGGGGTTCCTCGTCGTGCCACATCGACCCGGTCTGCCCCCTCCCAAGGCCGCCCCAGGCTCTCACACCGTGAGGTATTCGTTGTCCTCGGCCAGCAGGTGCTCGAAGGCGGCGAGGTTGCGGGTCGATTCCCCGCGGCTGACCCGCCACGCCCATTCCTTCTTCATCGAGGTGAGGAACCCGATGATGAGCAGTTCGTTGAAGCTCTCGTCGGCGGCTGAGAGGATCTTGCCGAGGATCTCGTCGATGAGGTCGTCGTCCCAGGCGCGCGGCGGGACCGAGGCGTTGAGGTAGACGTCGCCGAGCTTGTCGGTGGCGAACGCCAGGCCCTTGAGCCGGGAGTTCTTGTGCAGCAGCCAGGCGTGGAACTCGCCGTGGTTCTCATCGGCATGCCGGATGACGAAGGCCTGCAGGTCGATGCTGCGCGGGCTGCACTTGACCGACACGGTCGTCTTGAGCTTCTTCTCCCCCGGCAGGCTGACGACCGCGTGGGTGTCGGCGAGCCGGTCGACTTCTAGCCCGGATTCCTCAGCCCAGGTCACCAGCCGGTCAGCGGCGGCAAGCGGATCGGTCGTGCGCATCTCAAGCTCCTGCCTCAAACGGTCGACACTGCTGGTCTCAGCCTACGCCGTCGCACCCGCACCGGACAGCCCGGCGAGCACAGTGTCGACACAGTGCGCCCAGGTGAACCGGGTCGCCCGGCCGGCGGCTGCGGCAGCCATCTGCTGCCGGGCTGCGTCGTCGCCGAGCAGCCTGGCGATCGCCTGCGCCCAGATCTGCGGGTCATGCGAGTGAAGAAGGACACCGGTCTCGTGCGTGACGATGTGGCACAGCCCGCCGACAGCCGCAGCGATGACCGGCGTGCCGCAGGCGGCGGCCTCGGCGGCGGCGAAGCCGAAGGATTCGCTGCGGCTGGGCACGAGCACCGCGTCGGCGGCCCGGTACCAGTCGGCCAGTCGTTCGGCCGGTTCCGGGGGCAGCACGGTGATCGCCGGTTCGGCTGCAGCAGCCTCGGCCATCGCCCCGGCTGTCTGGGCATCGGTGCCGCTGGCGGCCCCGAGCATGTACAGCCGCGCCTCCGGCAGCTGATCGCGCAGCTGCTGCATCGCAGCGATCGCCACATCGGTGCCCTTGATGTGCTGCATCCGCCCGACGGCCAGCAGCACGGGTTCCGCCCCGAGCCCGAGGCGGTAGCGGGCGGCGTGCCGGTCGCCGGGTGTGTAGACGGTGTGGTCGATGCCGGGCACGGCTGTGATGACGCGTGCCGGTGGGGCACCGAGCAGGTCGATGATGTCGCCGCGTTCGGCTGGGGTGTTGGCGATGACGAGGTCGGCAGCAGCCGCGATGCGCGGCTCGACTGCCAGCCGGTCGGCCGGTTCGCGCTGGCTGCCGGTGTCGCGGTCCTTGACCGCGCCGATCGTGTGGAAGGACACGGCCAACGTCGCGGCCGCGCGGTGAGTCTCGCGCATCCGCAGCACCGCGGCTGCAGAGATCCAGTAGTGCGCCCAGAGGAGCTGGCAGTCAGCCAGCTCCGGCAGCCCGGCCATCGCCGCAGCGATCGCATCGAGATGGGTCAGCAGGTCCTCTTTGGTCCCGGCGGGAGTGTGCAGCCGGTGGATCCGCACCCCGGGCCCGAGGTGGGTGCTGGCGGCCCAGGTGACCGGCGCCTCGGGCGCGGGATCCCGGTGCCCGGCTGCCGCGTCGGATGTGCGGGCGGGGTCGGCGGTGATGATCTCGACCTGATGGCCGCGGGCGGCCAGTTCGGCGGCGGTGGCGCGGACGTAGACATTGAGCCCGCCGGCATCGCCCTGCCCGGGCTGGGCGTCGGGGGCGGTATGCAGGCTGATGAGCGCGATGTTCACGCCGCTGAGGTGCCCTGGTCGTTGAAGAAGCCGGTGAGGATGCGGCGGACTTCTGAGCGGCCCTTCCACAGGATCGAGCCGGCCGGCAGCACGATGAGCTCGGCTGCCGGGAACGCCTCGGCGTACCGCTGGGCCATCTCGACGGGGTGGGCGGGGTCGTCTTCGTGGGTGAGGACGAGGACGTCGCCGGTGAACTCAGCGGCAGCTGCTGGGCAATCGACGGCGAACTCACCGGCTAAGCCGACGCCGTCTGACATGTCGGTGTCGAAGAGCGCGTCGACCTTCTGGCGCACCCAGTCCTGCACGGGTCTGTGGACGGTGAGGTCGTCGGGTTCTGCGGCCAGCAGCGCGTCGTACAGGCCCTCCCGGTCGCCGGCGTTGAGCAGGCCGCGCATGAGCGCCAGGTGTTCGGTGTTGCGTGCGGCGATGTGGTCGGGGAAGCCGTCGAAGGAGGCCGGCAGCACGAAGGCGACCTTCTCCAGACCGGTGGCTGCCGGGTGCCTGCTGGTGATGAGGCGGGCAAGACCGCCGGCGCTCATCGACACGCCGAGGGCGCGGGTGGCCTGCGTGCGCTCGAGTGCGTCGGCGAGCTGATCGGCGATCGTCTGATACGTCCACGGGCGTCCCGGTGAGGGGCGGCCGCCATGGCCGCCGAGGTTGACGAGCGCACGCGTGCCCTCGACGCCGGTGGCGAACGGGCGGGTATCGCGGATCGCGCCGGAGAAGCCGTGACCGAACAGGGTCACCGGGCTGCCGTCGCCGAATGTCGACACGTAACCGGCCTCGGGGCCGGGACGGTTGCGGTCAGGTGTTCCCGCAGTGGTGGTCATCGGCTGCGGAACCGCGGGTCGACCGAGCGCAGGGCCTTGCGCACATCCGCGAAGTACACGGCTGCGGCGACGAAGCCGAGCAGGGAGAGGAAGAACGGGAAGCGCATGCCGCCACCGAGCGGCAGGGCGAGGAATCCGACGACGGCGGCGATGCCGAGCAGCACCGTCCAGAACACCTTCGACTTCTTGTCCGCAGCACGGTAGACCTCGTCCTTGTAGCGCAGCGAATCGAGGAATGCGGCGATCTCGACGACGAAGGCGACGACGACGATCGCCAGGTAGAGAAGGCTCTGGATATTGGCGAGGACCTGCATGCCCTCAGCCTAGCAAGCCGGAGACCCGCAGCCCGCCGGTCACAGCCATGGCGAGGATCACCGCGATGAGCATCGGCACCCGGCAGATGAGCGCCGCAACACCGGTGCCCACACCGATGAGCCGAGCCGGATCGGCCAGCTCCTGACCGTCAAACACCGCGGTCGTCAGTGCCACGGCGGCGATGAGCACGACGGCAGACCGGTCGAGCCAGATGCGGGCCGGGCTCGGAGCAGTCTCATCGGGCCCGGCGGTGCGGGTCATACCGCCCAGGCGCACACCGGTCAGGCGCAGCAGATAGGTGCCGCCGGCTAAGCCGGCGAGGCTGATGAGGAAGACGAGCGGGCTCACCGGCGACCACCGCCTCGGGAGCGGAGTGCAACCCAGATGCCGAACGGCAGAAGGGCGATCAGCCCGGAGACCGGGCCGAGGCCCAGCGGCAGCAGCGGGGTGAGCGCGAAGGCGATGGCCATGCCGAGCAGGGCGGCCGGGCCGGTGATGCGGTGTTTGAGGTCGGAGGTGATGAGGGCCAGCAGGATGACGGGGAAGGCGGCGTCGACGCCGAGGGCGTCGGCATCGACGATGCGGCCGAGCAGCTGGCCGGTGGCCGCGCCGGCCGGCCAGCAGATGAGGATCGCCACACCCATGATGAGGAAGCCGTGCCAGCGGGTGCGTTCGGTGGGCTGGGCGCGGGAGAAGGCGACGGTTTCGTCGTTGACGAGGTGGGCGGCGAAGAGTGAGCGGGCATCCTGCGGGATCCAGGCACCGACGGTGAGGCCGAAGGGCAGGTTGCGGGTGTTGACGAGCAGACCGGCGAGCACAGCGAGCACGGGTGCGCCGCCGGCGGCGATGACGCCGACGAAGGTGAGTTCGGCCGCCCCGCCGAGGGCGAAGACGGCGAGCATGAGGGTCTGCCAGACCGGGAAGCCGGCAGCTCCCGAGATCGCGCCGTAGGAGACCGCGACGGCGAAGATCGTCAGGGTGATGACCGCGATGGTGCGGTAGGCGCTGGCGGGCAGTGCGCTGCTGGCGGGAGACGGGACCATGAGCACATGGTGCACGAGCCCACAGCGTTCGTCAAACCGAACATGCGTCCATTACACTGGCCGCATGACGTCATCTCCGCTGCCCCAGATCGCTGCCGCCCTGCGCCGTGAGCGCACGCGTCTTGGCCTGAGCCTGTCGGAGGCGGCCAAGCGCGCGGCGGTGTCGAAGTCCACGCTGTCCGGACTCGAGGCCGGCGTCGGCAACCCGAGCATCGAGACGATGTGGGCCCTGGCAACGGCCTACCAGGTGCCGCTGGCCCAGCTGCTCGATCCTCCCGCTCCCGAGGTGTCGGTCATCCGGTTTGGGGAGCTGCCGCAGCTGGCCTCAGGTTCGGCGGACTATGCCGCGATGCTTCTGAGTTCGTGCCCGCCGCATGCCCGCCGCGACCTCTACCTCATCACCGCAGAGCCGGGTTCCATCAAGCACTCCGAACCGCATGAGGCCGGCACCGTCGAACACGTCATCATCGGCTCGGGATCAGCCCGGGCGACGGTGGCGGAGGCGACGATCGAACTGGCAGCCGGTGACTACCTGCGCTATCCCGGCGATGCCGCCCACAGCTTCGAGGCCCTCGAACCCGGCACGCTGGCCGTCTTCGCTGTGCAGACCGGCTGAGCCGCAGGCCCGGCTGAGCAGCAGGCCCGGGTGTGCAGCAGACCGGGGTGCGCACACGGCACCGGTGACCACCGCCTCGGGTGCGGGTCACTCGACCGGCGGGCCCTCCGAGCTGTCGCCCTCCAGGGTCGGCAGCTGCTCGCGGGCGTGCCCGTCGGTCATGCCCGCGGCCTGCAGCAGGTCGGTGGCCAGCGGGCGCAGCAGCAGCACGAGTGTTTCGTCCTGGGAGTCGCGCACGGCCTCGCCCTTGGGGTCGAGCCTGCTGGCCGCCTGGGACAGGTACTCCTCGGCCGGGATCCGGGAGGTGCCGCGGCGCAGCGCGACCCGCAGCCGGTTCGCACCCTCGCCGAGGTCGGCGACGATCGCGGCCATCTCCGGGTGCGGCTGGCCGAGTTTCGACACCGCGAGGATGCGGCGGGCGATGACGCGCACCAGCCGCATCGCCCGGTCTGCGTACTCGCAGGCCTTCGCCAGGCGGGTGACCTCGGCGGCGTAGCGGCGGGAGCGGGCGTTGATGCGAGCGGCTTCCTGCGAGATCCGCAGCGAGGAGCGCCAGGAGTCGATCATCGCCTGGGTGTCACGGGCCCGTGAGAGGGTCCGCTCCGCAGCGTGGGCGTCGGCGCGCTTGAGCGCATCGGCGGCTTCGATGAGGAGTTCGGAGATCTCCTGCAGCAGCGCCGAGGCGCGGTCGCGCGGGGCCTTGCGCGCATCATGCGGGACGATGAGGGCCATGATGATCGCCACGGTCGCCCCGACGAGGGCGTCGATGGTGCGGTCGAAGGGCTGGGCGGCCACTGCCGGGGGCACGGTGACGACGTAGACGGACTGCACCCCGATCTGGGTGATGAAGATGCCCCCGGAGTTGATCATCGTGCCGATGAGCAGGCCGATGAACAGCACGATCATGAGCTGGATGATCCCCTGGCCGAACAGGTGGACCATCACCTCGCCGGCCAGCACGCCGAGGGTGGCCCCGAAGCCGATCTCCATCGCCCGGCGCAGTCGGCGATCGACCATCACACCGGTGCCGACGGCTGCGGCGACGGCGGCGAGGAAGGGGTATTCGTGGCCGAGGACGAAGTAGCAGAACGCGTAGGCGGCTGTGGCACCGACGGTGACCTGCAGCAGCTGGGAGATGTTCGTGCGGATCCGGCGAGCGCCGATGCGCGAGCGGTTCTCGGCGACGCTGCCGAGGTGGCGGGGCCAGTCGGACGGGCGGGCCCACGACTGCTGCTGCATCAGCTCTCCTCCTGCCTTTCGACACTGCGGAATGCGCTCATCAGCCGGCTGACCAGCGTCAGTCACCTGGCTGCACTTCTTGAGTCTACTCGGGTGGGCAGGGCCGGGAGCACGGACTGAGTGTCCTGGCCAGGGTCGGCAGGCGGTGATGAGGGCTGCGGTCCTGTGCACCGGCGGGCCCGCCGGGTGCGCGCTCAGCGGCCGCCCATCACCTGGTCCGAGCTTGAGGGGACCGGCTTGAGGGGATCGCGGCGTCAGGTCCGGTCGGTGAGACTCTGCGGAGCACTGCGCGCAGGCGGTGCAGTGCCCGTTCGAGCTGGCGGAGCGGCGGGCGGCCGATGCAGACGCGCAGTCCGGCACGATCGGAGTCGGGGTCTGCGAGCGTGGCGGCAGGGGGCGTGAGGAGCAGTCCCTGCCCGGCAGCCAGCTGGAAGGTCTGCTCTGCTTGTGCCCGGGGCATCGGCAGCCAGAAATGGAACCCGGCCGCAGGAACCGCGTCCATGTGCGAGGAGAGTGCGGCTGCGGCGATGCGCAGGCGCTCCTCCGACTCTGCCCGCAGCGCTGCCGCGACTCCGGCAGCTGTCCCATCGAGGATCCACTGAGAGACGAGCTGCGCCATCAGCGGGCTGACCGCCAGCGTGGTCGCCTGCAGGACTGCCTGCGCCTGCGCTCGGTTCTGACCGGGCGCGACGAGGGCTCCGACGCGCAGCCCTGGGCTCAGGCTCTTCGAGAATCCGTTGACGTACCAGGTGCGCTCGGGCACGAGCGCTGCCAGCGGGGTGGTTCTCGCGGATCGAAACACCGAATAGACGTCGTCTTCGACGATGACGGCGCCGCGCCGGCGGCAGACGGCGGCGATGTCACGCCGGCGACGCTGACTCAGCGTGGTGCCGTAGGGGTTGTGCAGTGTGGGCATGAGGTAGACGATCCTCGCCGGTGCGCTGGCGGTCTGCCGCAGCGCCGCATCCAGGGCGCGCGGATCCATCCCGGCGCCGTCGTTGTCAACCGGCAGAACCCGGAGGCCCGCGTGCTGCGCTGCGATGAGCGCTCCCGGGTAGGTGTGCGGGTCGGCGAGGACCGTCCCACCGCTTTCCGAGGTTGCGGCGAAGGCCACCGTCAGCGCGTGCTGAGCGCCATGGGTGATGAGCACATGGTCAGGGGACGCATTCACTCCCTGTGCTCGCAGCCAGGCGGCGATCGCGTGGCGATGGCGCGGTGCGCCCAGCGGATCCGGATATGTGAACATCTCGGCAGTCGAGAGGCTGCCCGGCAGCTCTGCCAGCGCACTGGCAAGCGTCCTCTCCGCCAGCTTGGGCGGGGGCACATTGACAGACAGGTCGATGACCTCGACTGCCTCATCGGCGGGCCCGGCATCCGATACGAAGGTTCCCCTCCCATGCACAGCATGCACGAGCCCCTGTCGCTCAAGAGCTGCGTAGGCCCGCGTGACGGTGCCCACGGAGATTCCCAGACGCCCGGCAAGGTCCCGGTGCGCCGGCAGCCGGTCTCCAGGTGCCAGCACGCCGCCGGCGATATCCTCGGCCAACGCGGCCACCAGCCGCTCGTACAGCGGTGCACGCACCCCTTCACCGATGCGCGGCTGCCAGCCCGGCTCGGCCGTCACCGCGCAGCCCTCCGTGTACTAAGACACCTGTCACACAGTTCCACGCATGCCACGCTACTCGAATGATGTGGATGAACCTCAGAATCACACCGCTGAATGCGAGGTGCTCGCAGTGACCCCGGAAACCCTCGCTGCTCTCGCGCTGTATGCGCTGACAACGTCGATCACACCGGGGCCGAACAACCTCATGCTGCTTGCATCCGGCGTCAACTTCGGACTGCGCAGGACGCTGCCGCATCTGGCGGGAATCAGCATCGGATTCGGTGTCATGGTCTTCTGCGTCGGACTCGGGTTAGCGCAGATCTTCGCCGCTTACGCACCGCTCTACACCGGGGTGCGCATCGCCGGAGCGGCATACCTCATATGGCTGGCGTGGCAGATCGCGACTGCTGCGGCACCTGGGGAGGGAGAGTCACGCAGCCGGCCGATGGGCTTCCTCGGCGCTGCCGCCTTCCAGTGGGTCAACCCGAAGGCGTGGGTGATGGCCGTCGGCGCATCGGCCAACTACCTGCCGGCCGACTCCTCGATCGCCCTGGTCGCCGTCGTCGCCGCAACCTACGCGCTCGTCAATGCGCCGTGTGTCGCACTGTGGGCGGTCTTCGGCTCGGCCGTGAGCGGGTGGCTGCGAAACTCCCGGAACCGGCGCATCGTCAATCTCGTGATGGCCGGTCTGCTGCTCGCCACGCTGTACCCGATGCTCACCGCACGCCTGTGATCCGGTCACAATCGCCGACGCGTGCGGTGCACGACCACCATCACCGTGCTCCAGCACCGCTCAGACCTGCCTCTGCTGTGAACGGCTCTGCTCAGTCCTGCCTCTGCTCTGGGCGGCTCTGCCCAGTTCTGCCTCTGCTCTGAGCGGCTCTGCTGTGAGACGAGAACGGCCGATCGAGACGCAGCCTGGACGACGATGGACTCATGACTGAGACTCCCACTGCGCCGCTGTTCAGTGAGACCGTGCGACGCGAATTCTATGACCGCCGCGTGCTCGTCCTCGATGGGGCGCTCGACAATGACAACGGCACGCTGCTCGCCACCCAGCTCATCACGCTGGCAGCTGATGACCCGATCTCCGACATCTCCCTGTGGATCCACTCCCCCGGCGGTTCGGTGCCGGCCATGCTGGCGATACGCGATGTCATGCGCACGATCCCGAACGACGTCTCGACACTGGTGTTCGGCATCGCCTACAGCGCAGGGCAGTTCCTGCTGTCCGCCGGGACGAAGGGAAAGCGCAGGGCGCTGCCGCACGCACGCGTGCTCATGCACCAGGGTTCGGCCGGGATCGGCGGTTCCGCAGTCGACATCTCACTCCAGGCTGACGACCTGCGGCACACGCGCGACACCGTGCTCGGACTCATCGCAGCAGACACCGGGCAGCCGCTCGAGCAGGTGTTCGAGGATTCGCTGCACGACCACTGGTATACGGCGCAGGAGGCCCGCGACTACGGCTTCATCGACGTGATCGTCAAATCGTTCGCAGACTACCGCCCACAGGCACGTTCGACAGCCGGCTTCGCACCTCAGAAGGAGACTGATGCCTGATGGGCAGCTACACCATTCCCAATGTCATCGCCCAGCATCCCCGCGGCGAACGCATCGTCGACGTCTACTCCCACCTGCTGACCGAACGCGTCATCTACTTGGGCACCGGAATCGACGCTGGGGCGGCGAATACGCTCATCGCCCAGCTGCTGCACCTGGAGACCGAGAGCCCCGAGCGTGACATCCAGCTCTACATCAACTGCGACGGCGGCGACCCGAGCGCCATGCTCGCCGTCTACGACACGATGACCTTCATCAAACCCGATGTGGCCACCACCTGCGTGGGGCAGGCCGTGGCTGTCGGTGCGGTCCTGCTGGCAGGCGGTGCCCCCGGCAAGCGCGCCGCACTGCCCCACGCGCGCATCGTGCTGCATCAGCCGGCCGCACAGGGACGGGGCACGATCCCGGACCTCATCCTGCAGGCAGACGAGGTGATCCGCCTGCGCTCCGACATCGAGGAGGTGCTGGCACACCACACCGGGCAGAGCCTCACCACGCTGCGGGCTGACACCGACCATGATCGGGTCTTCACCGCTCGGCAGGCCCGCGACTACGGACTGCTCGATCATGTGCTCACTCAGCGGTGAGCAGCCCGGGAATGCAGACGCGGCTCGCTCACGCAGCGAGCGCACACGACAGCGTGGCGGGTGCTGCCTGCGCGCAAGGAGTGCGCGATGCTGAGAGCGTTCGTGCGACATCGGCGGTGAGATCGAGCAGGCTGGTGCCCAGGGCGCCGCTGAGGGCTGCGATGATCTCACTCGAGGGGTCTTTGAGGCCGCGCTCGATCTCCGATAGATACTGCGGTGAGACCCCCGCTCGGGCCGCAACCTGTCCGAGTGTCTGACCGCGAGCGCTCCGCCGCTGCCTCAGCGCCTGGCCGACCATCTGCCGCCACAGCGGTTCGTGCGAGCGCACGGTGACCGGGCTTGCGGCAGAACCTGCGTGATCGACATCTGCGACGACGTGTATCTCAGTCATGCTTCATGGTAGGCCGCACGTTCTCCGCCTGTCTGCCAAATCTGCTGAGAGCAGAGACGGGTGGTCCGGCCCGTCGTCGGCTGTGCTGCGAATCCCAGTGATCACCTGCCCGGCGCGGTCGGTTATATGACATGCTGGGACTCGGTGACAGGAGGACAGATGACCACGAATCTCACGCGCGCGCAGGCGCGCTCCCGTTCGGAGCTGCTCAGCGTCGAGCTCTACACCGTCGACCTCGATCTCAGTGCGGCCACAGATCCTGATGCGGAGACGTTCGCCTCGACGACGATCGTCGATCTCGATGCCGTGCGCGACGGTGAGACTTTCATCGACCTCATCGCCGACTCGGTGTCCTCGGTCACGATCAACAATGAGCCGCTCAATCCGCGCACCGCCTTCGACGGCGCGCGCGTCCACTTCCCGGTCACCGCCGGGGCGAACCGGCTGGAGATCACCGCCGCCTGCCTGTACTCGCGTTCCGGTGAGGGCCTGCACCGCTACTTCGACCCAGCCGATGACAAGGTCTACCTCTACACCCAGTACGAGCCCACCGACGCCCGGCGGGTGTTCGCCAACTTCGACCAGCCCGACCTCAAGGCCCGATTCCAGTTCACCGTCACCGCCCCGAAGGACTTCTCCGTCCTCAGCAACTCCCCGGTTGCCAGCGTCTCGGCACCGGCCCAGGGTCTGCTGCGCCACGAGTTCGCCGTCACCGGCGTGCAGTCCTCCTACATCACCTGTGTGACCGCCGGCCACTACGCCACCGCGACCGACACGTACACGCACCCGCAGACCGGCCAGACGATCGAACTGGGCGTCCACACCCGCGCCTCACTGGCCGAGCACATGGATGCCGAGTCGATCTTCACCGTCACCAAGCAGGGCCTGGACTTCTTCCACGAGCACTTCGACTACCCCTACCCGTGGGGCAAGTACGACCAGATCTTCGTGCCTGAGTACAACCTCGGCGCGATGGAGAACCCGGGCCTGGTGACCTTCACCGATTCCCTCATCTTCCGCGACAAGGTCACCCGCGCCTCCTATGAGGCGCGCGCCAACGTCATCCTGCACGAGATGGCGCACATGTGGTTCGGCGATCTTGTGACGATGGCGTGGTGGGATGACCTGTGGCTCAAGGAGTCCTTCGCCGACTACATGGGCGGGCTCGCGCTGGCTGAGGCAACCGAGTTCGATGACGGCTGGGTGACCTTCGCGCTGCAGCGCAAGGGCTGGGCGTACCGGCAGGACCAGTATCCGACGACCCATCCGATCGTCGCCGACATCCCCGATGTCGAGGCCGCCAAGCTCAACTTCGACGGCATCACCTACGCCAAGGGCGCCTCGGTGCTCAAGCAGCTCGTCGCCTACGTCGGCCAGGACGCCTTCATGGAGGGCACCCGCCAGTACTTCCGCGCCCACGAGTTCGGCACCGCGACGCTGACCGACTTCCTCACCGCGCTCGAGGCAGCCGCCCCGGACCGCGATCTGGCTGCCTGGGCCGATGCGTGGCTGAAGACGACGGGAGTCTCCGAGCTCAGCCTGGAGATCGAGACCGATGACGAGGGCACCATCACCGCCGCCGAGGTGGTGCAGCAGAACTCCGGGACCGGCACCTCGGGTGCGGGTGAGGCCGGCGCCGAGGTGGTGCGCCCGCACCGGCTCCAGCTCGCCGGATTCGTCCGCAAGGGCAGTGTGCTCACGCGCACACAGACGTGGGAGATCGACTTCGATTCGGCACGTGCCGAGGTCCCGGGTCTGGTGGGCGTCGCGCGTCCGGATCTGCTGCTGCTGAACTACGGTGACGACGACTTCGTCAAGGTCCGCCTCGACGACACGTCCACGCAGACCGCGCTCAGGCATGTGTCCCGGTTCGCTGATCCGATGGACCGGGCGCTGGTGTGGTCGGCGCTGACGAATGCGATGCGCGACGGGCTGCTGCCGGTCACCGACTTCCTCACCGCCTACAGCCGGTCGCTCAGCCGCGAGACCCACGCCGGGATCTCGGCCACGCTCATGCGCACGATGCTCACCGCGCTTGATGAGTGGCTGCCGGAGCGGTTCGTCGACCCGGCCCTCGACGGGCTGCTCGGTGTCAGCTTCGATGCGCTGGCGGCCTCGAAACCGGGTTCGGATGAGCAGCTGGCGCTGGCCCGCACGCTGCTCTCACTTGTTCTGCGCAGCGCGAAGGTCCACACGTCGACTCCGCCGGTGCGCGCCGGCCGGGAACTGGCACAGGCGATGCTCGCCGTCGAAGCCGGTTCTGATATGCGCCCGGACTTCCCGGGTCTGACGATCGACCATGCGCTGCGCTGGCATGCGCTCACCGCGCTGGCGACCCTCGGCTGGGCCGATGTGTGCGATATCGACGAGGCGCTGGTGGTCGACCAGACCGGTTCTGGCCGGCTGCACGCCCTGACCGCCGAGGCCGCCCGGCCGCTGCCGATCGCCAAGCAGCGGGCATTCACCGCGGCAACGAGCGATGAGTCGCTGAGCAACGACGTCATCTCCGCGCGCATCGCAGGCTTCACGGTCTCCTCAGGTCTGCCGATCACCGAGCCGTTCGTCGAGGAGTACTTCCGGCTGCTCGAAGGCTTCTGGGAGCGGTCGATCGAGATCGCCCGCCGGCTCGTCAACGAGCTCTACCCCAGCTGGTCGATCCGCCCCGATGAGGTGCTTGCGATGACCGATGCGTGGCTGGAGTCCCATGCGGATGCCCCAGCAGCCCAGCGGCGGCTGCTCATCGAGCTGCGTGACGACCTCGCCCGCTCGATCCGGCTCAGGGCCGCCGGCGGGGACGGGAAGCACTGAGCAATGAAGGAACGATGGCACCCCAGCCATCCAAATGCCGTACCACAGCCCGTAGACTTACATTACGCAACCAAAAGCACCGGGACGATATCGAAATGCTTCGATATCGTCCCGGTGCCGGGTTGAGGAAGAATCATACGTCAGCAGTCAACGTCTTCCACCAGTGTTTTCCTTACGAGTAAAAACAAAATTCAGCACAAGCCCAGCGACAATGAGCAAACCAAGCGCTACAGTGGTGAAAATCTCACTCACGTATCCGAACGAGCGAGCAACGAGTACTGAAATCCCAGCTGCAAGCAGAACAATAACGGAAATATTCTTCTCCACTGCTCCTCCTTATTGAGCTGTGCACCCAGTCACAACGCCACCGACTTCTTTGAACTTGATGCCAGTGCCCTTCGAAGCACACTTCTTGACGGCAGACTGGTTTTTCCAAGCCCATCCATAAAATACGCCTGCAACTACACCGGCGGGCCACCACTTCGCTCCGAGCAGACCGGCCAGACCAGAAGCATCTTTCGCGTTCCCGTAGGCATCGACCAGCTTCGATGCCTTGCATGAATCGATCTTCACTTCCCACGCCTCAGACCCCGTGTGAGGATCCGCAAAGATATTCTTCCTAGAGTTGCTCCCTTTACAGGCTGAGGCTTCAACGGACTGAACACCCCGTCGCCACCCCAGCACCAGTAGCCACGACACACGCGACGAGCGCGGCCGCGATACGCGATTTCGCAATCATCAGCTTTCCTCCTTGCGGCGATCGCTTTCGATTAGCGTGACCGACGTTACACCGCAGACACCGAGCAGTCAAGGGTGCGACGAGACTCATAGATAGTCCCCGCGTAGCTAGGGGTCGTGCCTCAGTTAGTTTTCCCCGGGAAGTGCTTCCCTGGTCGGGTGGGTGCGACGACGATGGGGTGATGGTTGATAAGGACGTCTCAATGGCCTCTCGAGTGGCCGCGGCCGTGGACACCGGCTCACCGGACAGCCGATGAGGCTTCGGCTGGCACTACGACACGGTGCCCTCGGCAGCCGGCAGGCAGGCACGCATCCACCACTCCGGCGCAGTTCCCGGATCGTTCACCCGGGTCTAGCTGCTGCCGGGGACTCGACCGGGGCATCGCGCTCATGGTCTCTGCCTACGGCGAACCCGGCTCGGCCCGACTGGCGGCAGACACCCAGTCGCTGAGCTCACTGCTCATCGAGCGCAGGCCGGGCGCCGCCACCGGCTGGCCCACCCCAGGAGCTGCCGCACCGGAACCCGGGCGGGCCGGGTCAGCCGAGCAACTCAGGTGCGAGCAGTTCGAGGGTGCGCACCCGTGCCGGTGTCGCGTCGAGCGGATCGGACTCGTAGGAACCGGCGACCGGCTGGAGCATGATCTCATCAACCCCGAACCGCTCGGCATCGGCCCGCAGCTTGGCTGCCACCTGATCCGGGGTGCCGATCGCCCACGGGGCGGTCATCTTCTCCGCCAGCGCGCGGTGGCCGTCGCTCATGAGCGCATCGACAGCTGCGCCGACAGTCGGCAGCGGACGCATCGGGTCGCCGACGCGCAGGTTGGCCATCGTGTACTGGTACGGCCCGGCGAGCTTCCAGGCCTCCTCTTCGGTCTCAGCGGCGATCGTGTTGACGGTGACGAAGGTCTTCGGCGAATTGCCGTATTCAGTGGCGGTGAACTCGCTGCGGTAGAGGCTGAGTGCGGTCTCGGTGCCGCGACCGGCGAAGTGGTGGGCGAAGACATACGGGAGGCCGAGGGCGGCAGCGAGCTGGGCGGAGTACCCGCTCGAACCCAGCAGCCACACCTCGGGAGCGGCATCGAGGTTCGGAGTCGGTGAGAGCCGGTGGACCCTGTCGCCGAACATCGGGATCGCCGCACCACCGGGGCTGAAGAGGCTGAGGATGTCGACGATGTGCTGCGGGAACTGCTCGACCGGATCGAGGGTGTTGCCGGCACGGTCGACCATGCGGCCTTCGCCGAGGTGTCCGCGCATCGCCGCTGAGGTGATCGGGTCGGTGCCCGGTGCCCGGCCGATGCCCAGGTCAATGCGGTCGCCGTAGGCGGCGGTCAGCAGTGCGAACTGCTCGGCGACAGCCAGCGGGGCGTGGTTGGGCAGCATGACGCCGCCGGATCCCAGCCGGATCTGCTCGGTATCCTGGCCGAGGTACATGAGCTCGGTGGCAGGTGCCGTCGAGGCGACCGAGGGCATGTTGTGGTGCTCGGCCACCCAGTAGCGGGTGAAGCCGAGGCGGTCGGCGGTGTCGACGAGCTGCTTGGAGGCGCGCAGGGCTTGACCGGTCGTCTGGCCTTCGCGCACAGAGATGAGATCGAGAACTGAGAGCTTCATACCGGAGCGAACAGCGCACGCTCGCCGATCATTCCCGCTCACAGTCCGGACTGCACTGGCCTGATGGTGAGACGCATGACACCCTCGGGGACTATGACGAAGCCGCACGAATCCACCGCCGCAGATGCTGCGACCGCGCAGCCGCCGATCGCCCGCGACCCGCGCCAGGAGCGCAATGCCCGCATCGCGGTGACGGTCTTCCCGCTGCTCGTCCTCGCCGGCGGCATCATCGGCTTCGTCGCCCCCGGCGCCTTCACCCCGATGGCTGCCGCGGTGCCGTGGCTGCTCGGCGGTGTCATGTTCTTCATGGGCCTGACGCTGACACTGCCGGACTTCACCCGCATCGCCAAACGGCCGTGGGTCGTGGCGATCGGCCTGGGCGCCCAGTACATCATCATGCCGCTGGCCGGCTGGCTGGTGGCCACCGCACTCGGTCTGCCGCCCGAGCTGGCCGTCGGCGTCATCCTCGTCGGCTGCGCTCCCGGCGGCACTGCCTCGAATGTCGTGACCTACCTGGGACGCGGCGATGTCGCCCTGTCGGTGACGATCACCACCTGCTCGACGCTGCTCGCCCCGCTGCTGACCCCGATCCTGACACTGTGGCTGGCCGGGCAGTTCATGGAGGTCAGCGCTGCGGCGATGATGATGTCGATCGTCAAGACCGTCTTCGTCCCGGTCGTCGCCGGTGTCCTCATCCGCGCGCTGGCCGGACGGCTGGTCGATGCGATCATGCCGGTGCTGCCGTGGCTGTCGACGCTGGCGATCACGCTCATTGTGGCGATCGTCGTCGCAGGCTCCGCCGGCGCCCTCGTCTCGGCCGGGCTGCTCGTCATCGCCGCGGTCATCCTGCACAACTGCTTCGGCCTCGGCATGGGCTATGCCGTCGGCCGGCTCACCGGCCTGAGCGCACCGGAGCGCCGGGCGCTGACCTTCGAGGTCGGCCTGCAGAACTCCGGCCTGGCCGCCACCCTGGCCGCGACCTACTTCTCACCGCTGGCCGCCCTGCCGGGCGCGGTGTTCTCGGTGTGGCACAACGTCTCCGGTGCCGTCATGGCGGCGTTCTTCGCCCGCCGCGCCGACTGAGGACTCAGACGCGAAGCCGCCCGCGCACTGGCCTCAGTGCGCGGGCGGTTCTCTGCGGTCCTCTCAGCTGGGTTCGGCTGGCTGATTCACTATGTCGGTGATGCGCAGCTGCAGCCACAGCATCGAGACGAGGATGAGCACTGAGGCGATCGCCTCGACGGCGGCGACCGCTGCTGGCAGCCCGGATCCGGGGAACGGGAAGCCCCACACTGCCATCAGACCAGGGCCGATGAGCCCGAGCAGGCGAGCTCGCAGCACCGACTTCCGGGATCCGTCGCGAAGCCCCAGGACCGGGAATCCCGAGCGGGCGCGCAGCACGAGGATCAGTCCGGGCAGCGCCATGACGGCGGTGGCGGAGAAGAGGATGTGCTGGGTCTGCGCGTGGTCACCGAACGCGCTGAGCGTCGTGATGTTGCCGACCAGCAGCGCCGTCCAGAACAGGGTCGCCGGGCCCGAGGCGGTGCGCAGCGATGCCGTGCGGATCTCGTCGTGCGTAGGCACCTGGGCGATGCGCTCAGCCTCAGTCGACGCGGCATGAGGGGTCGGGGAGACGGGGTGGACTGTCATGGGAATCCTCATTCTGCTGGGGAGACAGTGATTCTGCTGGGGAGACAGTGAACCCTCAGTGTAACCTGCGTCACAACAATCTGCCCTGGTGAGCACCTGTGCGCGGGCTGGACACAACGCGAAGGCGGCCACCGGGATCCTTCCCGGCGGCCGCCTTGGCAGCATGTCAGCTCAGCTGAGCTCAGCTCACTTGGCTGCCTCGTCGAAGGCGGCTTCGAGCACGTCGAAGGCGTCGGCGAGCAGCTCATCGGAGATCGACAGCGGCGGCAGGAAGCGCAGCACGTTGCCGAAGGTTCCGGTGACGAGGACGAGCACGCCGTTCTTCGCGGCGTAGTCGGCCACGGCCTTGGCCAGTTCCGGCTTCGGCTCGGAGGTCTCGGCGTCGACGAGTTCGACGGCCTGCATGGCTCCGCGGCCGCGGATATCGCCGATCTCGGGGTGGGCCGACTGGATCTTCGTCATCCGGTCGACGATGGTCTCACCGATCGCGGTGGCGCGCTCGACGAGGCCGTCCTGTTCATAGGCTTCGATCGCACCGAGGGCTGCGGCCACTGCGGTCGGGTTGCCACCGTAGGTGCCACCGAGTCCGCCGGCACCCACAGCGTCCATGATCTCCGCGCGGCCGGTGACAGCCGACAGCGGCAGACCGCCGGCGATGCCCTTGGCGGTGGTGACGAGGTCGGGCTCGATGCCCTCCCATTCGCTAGCGAACATCTTACCGGTGCGGCCGAATCCGGCCTGCACCTCATCGGAGATGAAGACGATGCCGTTCTTCTGCGCGTACTCGACCAGTGCCGGTAGGAAGCCTTCGGCCGGGACGATGAAGCCGCCCTCACCCTGGATCGGCTCGATGAGGATCGCGGCGACGTTCTCAGCGCCGATCTGCTTGTCGATCATCGTCATGACGCGCTTGGCGGCGTCCTCACCGGAGACCTTGGTGCCGTAGGTGAGGTTGTCGCGGTACGGATACGACATCGGCGCGCGGTAGACCTCGCCGGCCAGCGGGCCGAAGCCGGCCTTGTACGGGTGGGCCTTGGCGGTCAGTGCCATCGTGAGGTTGGTGCGGCCGTGGTAGGCGTGGTCGAAGGCGACGACGGCGTTGCGCTTCGTGTGGGCGCGGGCGATCTTGATCGCGTTCTCGACCGCCTCGGCACCGGAGTTGAACAGCGCCGTGCGCTTCTCAAAGTCACCCGGGGTCAGACGGTTGAGCGCCTCGGCGACCTCGACGTAGCCCTCGTAGGGGTTGACCATGAAGCAGGTGTGGGTGAAGGCGCCGAGCTGCTCGGCGGCGCGCTCGACGACGCGCTCATTGGAGTTGCCGACGGTGGTCACGGCGATGCCGGAGCCGAGGTCGATGATCTGGTTGCCGTCGATGTCCTTGAGGATGCCGCCGCCGGCCGCGACGATGTAGGCCGGGAGGCTGACGCCGACGCCGCCTGCCACGGAGGCCTTGCGACGCGACTCGAGCTCCTGGGACTTCGGCCCGGGGATCTCAGTGACAAGTTTGCGTTCCTGCGGCAGTGCTGCGCCGCCCTTTTCCAAAGTGGTCATATCCGCATCGTAGACCCCGTATGCCGGTCGGGGCACCTCAGGTACCAACACGCGAAACGCCGCGGCTCGCCCGGTTGTCACGCCCGAGGTGCGGGTCACATCTCCGTGCCCGAGGTGTCAGCGGGCGCCGGGCAGGTGGCGCGGGTCGACAGCGGGGTTGCGGGGGATCCGCGGCGGGGCCTGGCGGGTGCGGGTGGGGGTGACGATGACCTCGGCGTTGGCGGCGATCCGCTCCTCGGTCTCCTCCCCTGTCTCGTCTGCTTCGGTGACGCTGGTGGCCACGCTCAGCGCGGCGTCGACGGGCAGGCTGCGTTTGATCAGCGCCAGTGCGATCGGGCCGAGCTCCCAGTGCACCGCCACCGAGGTGACGGCGCCGACAGCACGCTCGGCGCCGCGGACCTCGGCGTAGATCGGTGAGGCGGGTTCGGGCAGCGTGTGGGCGGAGCCGTCGAGGTGAAGGAACACGAGCCGGCGCGGGGGCTGGCCGAGATTGTGGACGCGGGCGACGGCCTCCTGGCCGCGGTAGCAGCCCTTGGCCAGGTGGACGGCTGAGCGCAGCACGTCGAGTTCGCCGACGAGTGCCTTGTGGTCGGCATCGGCCGGCCCGGGTCGCCACGCTTCGATGCGCAGCGCTTCGAACGCGTCGCGGCCGACGACCTCGACGCCGGCTGCTGCCGGGTCCCAGTCGAGGAGGTCTGTGACCGGCACGACGGCGATGCGCATGTCGATCAGGTGGCCGGGATGTTCGGGGCTGGGGGTGGCCTGCTGCGGGGTGAGCGCGAGTTCGGCGTCGAGCGCGGCATAGGAGGCCGAGCCGGCTCCGATGGTCGGCCATGGGTCGTCGAAGACGAATGCGGCCGGCAGTGAGGCAGGCGGGGCGCCGATCGTTCCGAGGCACTGGAAGTCGCTGCTGCGGTCGGTGAGTTCGATGCGCATCATGAACTTCATCGATTCGAGGAATGCGATCACCTCAGCCGGGTCGGTCTCACTCAGCAGCCACAGGGTCTCGCCGTCTTCGTAGAGCTTGAGCCAGTGCTCGATGTGCCCGGTCGGTGAGAGCACGAGCGTCTCACTCGACTGCCCGGCGGTCAGTGTGTCGATCTTCTGGGTGGTGAGCGTGTTGAGCCAGGTGAGCCGGTCGGGGCCGGTGAGTGAGAGGACGCTGACAGATGACAGGTCGGCCACGGCTCTGCCGTCGGCCAGGCGGCGCTGTTCGCGCAGCGGGCTGCCGAGGTGGGCGACCTCGCTCTCCCGGTGTCCGGTTCCGAACACGGCGGCTGAGCGATTGAAGCGCAGGGCGTTCACGGCGTTCTCCTCTTCACTGGCATCAGTCCTCCCGGCTCCACCGTACGCCACTGCAGCGGGCGCGGCACCCAGCGGCGGGGTGCCGTTCAGCCGCCGCGGACGATGGGCGTGCGGACCTTCTTGAGCTGCTCTTCGAGCTCGCGGAACATGCTGTCGAGGTCGATCCTGCCGATCGCATCGCCGATTCCCTCGATCGCCCCGGACAGCAGCCGGTAGAGGTCGCTGTCGGCGAGCGTGCGCATGACCTCCAGCAGCGGGCGCAGTTCCTCGGCAGCCTCGGTCAGTGTGGTGTCGAGCTCGTCGATGGCGTCGCGGACCGGGGGCAGCAGGCCGGCGGTGTCGATGTCGTGGATCTTCTGCTGGGCTGCGTCGAAGGCCTCGATCGCGGCTGGGGCGTCGCGGATGACGTCGGTGGCCTTGTCGATGGCCTGCCCGGCGTCGTCGATGGACTCGAACCAGGTGCCGGACTCCGGCAGCGGCCGCAGCTTCTGGGCCCGGAAGTCGACCACCTCGGCGGCGGTGGAGAGCACCAGGCCGGCATCGCTGAGCAGCGTGTGCATCTCGTCGGTGACGGTGCGCACCGCAGCGACGTTGTCGCCGAGCTGCGGCGTCTGCGACAGCGCCGTCAGCGTCCACGTGTCGAGTCCGTGCTGGGCGGATTCGAGTTCGTCGATCGCGCTCTGCAGGTGCCGTGGTGCCGCCTCGGGCTCGTCGTAGAGCGCGGCGACGTACCTGTCGGAGGCCTCCGAGGCGTCCTGCAGATCCTGGGCGACCGCGCTGATGCGCACGTAGGCGAATGCTGCCAGCGCCGCGATGGCGAGCAGGACGACGATGAGGGTGAGGCTGATACCCAGCGTGCGGCGGCGCACGTCCGCTCAGCTCACCTTCTTCAGCCGGGCGGAGGCGTGGCTGGTGAGTTCGGTGCCGAGGGCGGCCATGTCCCAGGCCCACATGAGCTCGCCGTTGACAAGCCCGTACATGCGGGTCGAGGCGGTGTACTCCTTGGCGCTGCGGGTGCGGGCGACGACGTCGGTGCTCAGGTCGATGCGCGGGCCGTTGACCCGGCCGGCGTAGAGCTCCATGATCCCGTTGGGGTGCACGATGGAGACGTCGAGGTCGAAGTCGCCGTTGTCGTTGCGCAGCCCTTCGACCGCCTCGGCGGTGGTGTAAGGGGACTCGCCGGTGGGGACCATGAGGCCGGGACCGGCGTCGAAGTCCTGCCGGTCGCGCACGAGCTGCCAGATCCCGGTCTCGATCGAGAGCGTGTCGGCAGGTGTGCCGTCCTCATCGAGCGTCCACGCATGCGCCGAGTACGCCAGATAGGGCACATCGCCGGGCACGGTGAAGTCGACGCGCTGGCCGAACTGCTTCTCCGGGGTGCCGGGGTAGCCGACGACGCCCACGCCTTCCCACGCGCCGATCAGCCAGGACAGCGGGACGAGCTCGCGGTTGAGGTTCGCATCGATCTCAAGCGGCATGGGCGCAGATCAGCGGTTGGTCTTGAACAGGTTGGTGATGACCTTGACGGCCACGCCGAGGGTGCCGAGGGCGGCGAGTCCGACGAGTCCGGTGAAGACGATTTCCAAAGCAGCAATGTTGTCCATGCGCTCGATTGTACCCACCGGTCAGCGGCGCTGCACTCGCGGCTCAGCGGTAGAGCAGGATCCGCTCGAGCAGGTACACGACAGTGCCGCCGAGGGCGACCGGGGTGGCGCCGACGGCCAGCTGCACAGCGAACCGGCGGGCCTTGTCACGGCGGCGCTCGCGCTGGATCCGCACGGCCTGGAACTTCGCCACCGCCATGATCGACAGCATCCGGTCGACGGCTGCCACGAGCAAGCCCATCGCCGCGCCGAGGACGAGGGAGACGAAGAGGGTGACCGAACCTGAGTGCATGAGCGCTGCGACGACACCGGCGCCGAGCACCGCGACTGCGAGGGCCAGCGGGGAGGTGTAGCGGGCTGGGAACGGCAGTGCGGTCGCGGCCTGGGCGAGGATGATCGCCACGAGTGCGACGACCACGCCCTCCCGGTCGCCGGGGACGCTGAGCGCTGCGATCCAGCTGGCGGCGGAGAGCACGATGACAAGCCCTGCGACCTGGGCGGAGACGTTGGCGACGGCGTGTGAGGCGCCGACGCCGCGGGCGAGGTTCTGCACGAACGCCCACAGCAGGCCGATGCCGGTGATCGTCGGCAGCCATTCCACATAGGGATCGGAGCTCTGCGCCCACACAGCGGCCATCCCGGCCAGGCCGAAGAGCAGCAGCATGATGCCGGTGGCCCGCGGCTGCGGTGAGTCGGTCAGCCGCGGCCAGCCGTAGGCGAGCGCGGCGACGAGCACGGCAGCGGCAGCAGCCAGCGGCCCATAGCCGAAGAAGCTGGTGACACCCAGCCCGACGGCCAGGCCCAGCGCCACGGCGACACGTATCCATCTCATCAGCTTCATTGTGCCGTACACCGCTTAGATCCGACACTCAGACACCGGGCTCACCGGTGCGCCCACCTCGTTATACTGACGCCAGAGCGTCCCCCGCCGCCGGGCCCGGCCACGGCCGGCCCGCCGTGTCGAGGGGACGGCAGGGAATGCGTCGCGTGGAGGAGATTGCCCATGGTTCCATCCGCTCCCGAGGCGGTTCTCACCGAAGCCGCGGAGCTCACCGATGAGGTGCGTGCGCTGCTGTCGCAGACCGCTGCCGCTGACGGCATCGCACCGATCTCCGATGGGCTCCTGGAAGCCGCCGGTGATGATCCGTGGATCATGCTCGAAGCCCGTGCCGATGATGAGCTCATCGGCTTCGGCATCGCCGCAGCCCAGGGCGAGCGCGGTGCACTCGAAGCCGTCATCGCCCCTGCCGCCCGCGGCAGGGGATACGGGCGCGCCCTCATCGATGCGCTCATCGCGCGCGCCGGGCACCCGGTGTGGATGTGGTCGCACGGCGACCATCCGGCGGCCGCGGCGATCGCGGCCGCCCACGGCTTCTCCCGCGCCCGTGAGCTGCTGCAGCTGCAGACCGGGCCGGTGAGCGAACTCGACCTGCCCGCTCGCCCGGCCCCTGACGGGGTGACGCTGCGCTCCTTCGCCCCCGGTGATGAGCCCGGCTGGCTGGCGGTCAACAACGCCGCCTTCGACTGGCATCCCGAACAGGGCCACCAGGACCTCGCCGACATCGAGGCGATCGTCACGGCCCCCGGCTTCGCCCCGGACTCGGTCATCATCGCCACCGCCGCTGATGCCGAGGGCAGCGAGCAGATCATCGGGTTCCATCAGACGAAGCTCTCCGATGACCACCCCTCCGGCCAGCGGGTCGGGGAGGTCTACGTCATCGCCACCGACCCGGCCGTCCACGCCCGCGGTGTCGGTCAGGCGCTGACTGTGGCCGGGATGCGCCGCCTCATCGACGCCGGTGCCGCATTCATCGAGCTCTACGTCGAATCCGACAACGACCCGGCCCGCCGGCTCTACGCCCGGCTGGGCTTCGACCGGGAGATCATGCACGTCAGCTACGCCCCACCGCAGGAGTCCTGAGATGTACGACGTCTCCGCCTTCGGCGAGACCCACGACCTGCCGGCACCTGCCGACCGCTTCCTCGACCGTGAGCTGTCGTGGCTGGCGTTCAACGAACGCGTCCTCGCCCTGGCTGCCGATGAGTCGATCCCGCTGCTGGAGCGGGTGAACTTCCTGTCGATCTTCGCCTCGAATCTCGACGAGTTCTTCATGGTCCGCGTCGCCGGGCTCAAACGCCGCATCGCCACCGGGCTCGCCGTCCCCTCCGTCACAGGTGCTCAGCCGCGGGCGGTGATGCGCTCGCTGGGCAAGCACACCCATGCCCTGATGGAACGCCACGCCGCCCTCTTCACCGAGGACATCGAACCGGCGCTCAGCCGCGAGGGCATCCGGCTCGTGCGCATAGATGAGCTCACCGGTGAGGAGCATGCGATCGTCGACGAGCTCTTCGACACCCAGGTGTTCCCGGTGCTCACCCCGCTGGCGGTCGACCCGGCCCACCCGTTCCCCTACATCTCCGGGCTCTCGCTCAACCTCGGGGTGCTGCTGCGCCACCCGCAGACCGGCAATGAGGTCTTCGCCCGCGTCAAGGTCCCGCAGTCGCTGCCGCGCTTCGTCGACGTCGCCGCCTCCAGCCGCACCCAGGGGGTCTCGCCCGAGGCGCCGGCCCGGTTCGTGGCGATGGAGGACATCATCGCCGCCAACCTCGACCGGCTGTTTGAAGGCATGGACGTCATCGGCCACTCGCTGTTCCGCGTCACCCGCAACGAGGACCTCGAAGTCGAAGAGGACGATGCCGAGAACCTCCTCAAGGCCCTGGAGAAGGAGCTGACCCGCCGCCGCTTCGGCCCGGCTGTCAGGCTCGAGGTCACCGAGGAGCTGCACCCGCGGGTGCGCCGCATCCTCGTCCAGGAGCTCGAGATCGACGAATCGGAGATCTACGAGCTGCCGCGTCCGCTCGACATGCGCGGCCTGAGCGAACTGGCGAAGATCTCCCGGGAGGACCTGCACTTCCCGCAGGCGGTTCCGGCGATGAACCGCTACCTGTCCCAAGCGGAGACGTCTGACCAGGTCGACATCTTCGAAGCAGTCAAGGAACGCGACATCCTCCTGCACCACCCCTACGATTCGTTCTCCACGAGCGTGCAGGCCTTCATCGAGCAGGCGGCCAACGACCCGAACGTGCTCGCGATCAAGCAGACGCTGTACCGCACCTCCGGTGACTCCCCCATCGTCGATGCGCTCGTCGACGCCGCCCAGGCCGGCAAGCAGGTGCTCGCCGTCGTCGAGATCAAGGCCCGCTTCGATGAGGAGGCCAACATCACGTGGGCGCGCAAACTCGAACGCGCCGGCGTGCACGTCGTCTACGGCATCGTCGGGCTCAAAACGCATGCCAAGATCTGCCTCGTCGTCCGGCAGGAGGCCACCGGTCTGGCCCGCTACTGCCATGTGGGCACCGGCAACTACCATCCGAAGACCGCCCGCCTGTATGAGGACTTCGGGCTGCTCACCTGCGACCCGGAGGTCGGCCAGGACCTGACGAAGCTGTTCAACCAGCTCTCCGGCTACGCCCCGCAGTCCGCATACACCCGCCTGCTCGTCGCCCCGACCCGGGTGCGCGAGGGACTGCTCGAGCTCATCCGCGCCGAGACCGCCCATGCCGAGGCCGGCCGGGAGGCCTCGATCCGGCTGAAGGTCAACTCGATCGTCGATGAGCGCATCATCGACGCGCTCTACCTCGCCAGCCGGGCCGGCGTGCGCATCCAGCTGTTCGTGCGCGGCATCTGCGCGATCCGTCCCGGCATCCCGGGCCTGAGCGAGAACATCGAGGTCCGTTCGATCCTCGGCCGCTACCTGGAACACTCCCGGGTGTTCGTGTTCTCCGGCGGCGGGGACACGGTGGCCTACATCGGCTCCTCCGACCTCATGCACCGCAACCTCGACCGCCGCGTCGAAGCGCTCGTCCGGCTGCGCGACCCCGAGCACATCGCCGAGGTCGACGGCCTGTTCGACCTCGCCTTCGACGACCGCACCGGTTCCTTCCACCTCGGCTCCGGTGGAATCTGGACGCGCGAGGCCAACGGCGAGGATCCGATCGACTACCAGGCCGAGCTCATCCGCCGGCACCACCGCAAGCGCGCGACCGCGCAGGCGTGAGCGCACCGTCATGAGAGGAGTGCCGTGAGTCCGACACCTGTCTCCACCGCCGGCGAATCCGCCCGGCTCAAGGCCGACGTGCTGGCCGGGGGCGCGGTGTGCTGGCGGGAGACGAGCGCCGGGCTGGAAGTGCTGCTCGTCCACCGCCCGAAGTACAACGACTGGTCGTGGCCCAAGGGCAAGGTCGAGAAGGGCGAGACGCTGCCCGAATGCGCCGTGCGCGAGGTCGAAGAGGAGACCGGGCTCAAGATCCACCTCGGGCTGCCGCTGCCGGCCGCCCGCTACACGGTCGGCAGGAACCTGCAGAAGCACGTCGCCTACTGGGCCGCCGAGGTGAGCGGAGAGGCGAAGCTCAAGCCGGCTGATCCGAAGGAGATCGACGACATCGGCTGGTTCTCCGTCGAGCGGGCCCGGCAGCTGCTGACGCTGTTCGCCGACCGGGAGCAGCTCGACAAGGTCGAGCACGCCCGCCAGACCGGGTCGCTGCGCGCCTGGCCGCTCATCATCGTCCGCCACGGCAAGGCCTTCCCGCGCGCCAAATGGCATGAGACCGAGCATGTGCGCCCGCTGCTGGCTGTCGGAACCCGGCAGGCGATGGCGCTGACGAACCTGCTTGGAGCCTGGGACCTGCAGAAGCTCGTCTCCAGTCCGTGGAAGCGGTGTGTCGCCACGCTCAAGCCGGTCGCAGCGGCGACGGGCTTTCGGATCAAGCGGGTTGCCGCACTGTCGGAGAAGGGCAACGCGGACTCGCCGAAGAAGACCGTCAAGGCGCTGACGAAGCTGCTGCACAAGGGCAGGCCGGTGGCGGTGTGCACGCACCGGCCGGTGCTGCCGACGGTGCTGGACTTCATCGCCGATCACGCCCCGAAGGGCCTGGCAGCGCACCTGCCGGACAGGGATCCGTACATGAATCCCGGTGAGATCCTCGTCGCCTATGTGCGTCCCGGTGAGGTGCCGCGCATCGTCGAGGTCGAACGCTACCGCCCGATCGACACATGACACGGCACATGAGCAGACCACCAGCCGCCGGCAGCGGCTGATGGGTCAGGCGGTCGCGTCAGGCGGTCGCATCAGGAGTACCCGCCTTCGTCCTCCCAGTTGTTCAGCCGCATGAGCTTCTCGCGTGCGTAGCGCCGCCGCACCCCGTAGCCTGCGACATCGTCTTCGGGGATGAACAGCGCACCGTAGAATTCGAGTGAGGCGCGCACCCGGCTCTTCTCGTCATCGGAGAGGTGACCCCGTCCGCTCTCGAACTCCTTCACCTGCTCCCGGGTCAGCCCCGCCTTCTCAGCGATCGTCGCCGCAGACACCTTTGTGAACGCGCGTGCAGCACGGGCAAGATCGCTGGTGAGAAACACCTTCCCAGTCATAGCCCTCTCCTCTCGCAAGGGTGGACTCTCCACTCTAGGCCACCGGTCTGTGAGCCGCCCGGCAGTCGCGAGCGTGCCGTCTGCCCCGCTGGGCGGAGACGCTGGAGAGCGCGGCGCGGAGGAGCATGACGGCGCAGCGAGCGGCGGCGCCGTGTGAAGCACGTCACTGCCTTTATCAAACTGTGAGCAAATAAGCATCGACTTCTGGGCGCGTTAACCGTTTGTTCACCTTCGGACTGCCTTGCCGTCACAGATCGCTCTTAGCTTTGAAGTGCACGTGGGGCGAGATGATGTCGAACGCCCTCCACTTTCAACGAAAGGCAACCCTGTGAAACTCAACCGCTTTGCCCCTGCGGCCATCCTCGCAGCCGGTGCGCTCACTCTCTCGGCCTGTGGCGGCTCCTCGGCAACCGGCGAAGAAGGCAACGGCGGCGGTGGCGGCGAGGGCAGCAATCTCTCAGGCACCCTCACCGGAATCGGCGCTTCCTCCCAGAAGGCCGCCATGGACGCCTGGATCGCTGACTTCACCAGCGAGAACTCCGACGCTCAGGTGCAGTACTCGCCGGACGGCTCCGGTGCCGGCCGCGAGCAGTTCCTCGGCGGCAATGCCCAGTTCGCCGGCTCGGACTCCTACCTCGATGAGGATGAGGTCGAGGCGGCCAAGGATGTCTGCGGACCTGACGGTGCCTACGAGTTCCCCGTCTACATCTCCCCGATCGCTGTCGCCTACAACCTCGAAGGTGTCGACGAGGTGAAGCTCTCGGCTGAGACCATCGCCAAGATCTTCAAGGGCGAGATCACCAAGTGGAACGACGAGGCGATCGCCTCGGAGAACGAGGGTGTCGAGCTGCCGGACGAGCAGATCACCCCGGTGCACCGCTCCGACGATTCGGGCACCACCGAGAACTTCACCGAGTACCTTGCCGACGCCGCCGGCGACACCTGGGACGAAGAGCCTGCTGACGCCTTCCCGTCGGCCTTCGGCGGCGAAGCCGCCCAGGGCACTGACGGCGTCGTCCAGACCGTCAACGACACCCCGGGCGCCATCGGCTACGCCGACGCCTCGGCTGTCGGCGACCTCGGCACCGTCCACGTCAAGGTCGGCGAAGAGTACGTCGAGTACACCCCGGAAGCCGCTGCCAAGGTCGTTGACGCCTCGGAGCCGGTTGAGGGACGCGGCGACGGCGACCTCGCCATCGACCTCAAGCGCGACACCACCGAGTCCGGCGCCTACCCGATCGTCCTCGTGTCGTACCACCTCGTGTGCTCGACCTACCAGGACCAGGAGACCGTCGACCTCGTCAAGGCCTGGGAGAACTTCGTCGTCTCCGAGGAGGGCCAGCAGTCGGCTGCCGAGTCGGCCGGTTCGGCCCCGATCTCCGAGGATCTGCGCTCGCAGATCACCGAAATCCTCGACACCATCGAGGTCAAGTCCTGACCTGGTCGGGAAGCTGCGCCTGCGCAGCTGACGTATCCTGAGGCGGTGTGCTGCTGACGCTTTCGGCAGCACACCGCTTCGGCGGGTTATTGAGACCCACACTATCGCCCACCTCACAGATTCTGACCGAGGAGACCTTCTTGGCCACCACCGCCCCGGAGAAGACACCCCCGGCGTCACAGCCGAAGGCCGTTGTCCGCGTCGGCGATGCCGTGTTCTCAACGGCAACCCTGGCCGCCGGCATCCTGATCCTGCTGATCCTCGCCGGCGTCGCACTGTTCCTTCTGTTCCAGTCCTGGCCGGTCCTCAAGGCGCAGGCAACCGACCCGGAGTCGATCACCGGCGGCGGATTCTTCGCCTACGTCTGGCCGCTCATCATCGGCACCCTGGTCTCCGCGTTCATCGCACTCCTCGTAGCCACGCCGTTCTCACTGGGCATCGCCCTGTTCACCACGCACATGGCCCCGCGCAAGCTCGCCCCGGTCCTCGGCTACACCATCGACCTGCTCGCCGCGATCCCCTCGGTCGTCTACGGCCTGTGGGGTCTCATGCTCGCCAGCCACCTCGTGCCGATCTACGCCTGGCTGGCCACGTACTTCGGCTGGATCCCGATCTTCGCCCCGACTGAGGACGGCGGCATCTCACAGACCGGGCGCACCATGCTCACCGCGTCACTGGTCCTGGCCATCATGATCCTGCCGATCATCACCTCCCTCATCCGCGAAGTGTTCCTGCAGACCCCGCGCCTGCAGGAGGAAGCCGCCCTGGCTCTGGGCGCGACCCGCTGGGAGATGATCCGGATGGCCGTGCTGCCCTTCGGCACCTCCGGCATCGCCTCGGCCATCATGCTCGGCCTCGGCCGCGCGCTCGGCGAGACCATGGCTGTGGCCATGATCCTGTCGTCTGGACTGCTGACCGCCTCGCTCGTGCAGGCCGGCAACCAGACGATCGCCTCGGAGATCGCGCAGAACTTCCCGGAGGCCGCAGGCCTGCGCCTGTCCGAACTCATCTCGATCGGCCTCGTGCTGTTCATCATCACGCTCATCGTCAACATGGCCGCCCGCGCCATCGTGGCCAAGACCTCGGTGAAGGGAAGCTGACATGCAGAAGTCGAACACCTCGCTGCAGCCTCAGACGCAGCAGCCGGCAGACCCCGGCACCCCGGCACCCCGGCAGAAGAAGCAGACCGCCATCGAGCTGAAGTCCAAGCAGCTGCCCAAGTGGGCGCCGTGGGGCGTCGCCGCCGCCGCGATCATCGCCGCCATCGCGCTGTCGTTCATCTTCACCGGAGGCTTCAATGTCCCCCTGGCAGCCCTGCTCGCCGGCGTCATCAACCTCGCCGTCATCTTCGCCTGGTCGTTCGCCGTCGAAGGTCAGCGCAAGGCCACCGACCGGGTGGCCACAACCCTGGTGACCTCCGCCTTCGCGATCGCCTGCATCCCGCTCATCTCGCTGCTGTGGACGGCTCTTGAGCGCGGCGGTCCGGTGCTGCTCGAGCACCCCTCGGTGCTCAACCGCACGATGCAGGGTATGAAGGGTGTGCTCGACCAGGAGTACGTCGCCGGTGAGGCGAGCCTGGCCGGCGGTTTCTACCACGCGATCGCCGGCACCATCCTCATCACGCTGGCCTCATGTGTCATCTCGATCCCGATCGGTGTGCTCACCGCGATCTACCTCGTCGAGTACGGCGGCCGGAATCCCCTGGCCCGCGGCATCACCTTCCTCGTCGACGTCATGACCGGCATCCCGTCGATCGTCGCCGGCCTGTTCGCGTTCTCGCTGTTCGGCACGATCGCCGCGATCGTCAATCCCGGTGCGGTCGGCTCTGCCAAGACCGGTATCGCCGCAGCGGTCGCACTCTCGGTGCTCATGATCCCGGTCGTGGTGCGCAACACCGAGGAGATCCTCCGGCTCGTGCCGATGGATCTGCGCGAGGCGACCTACGCGCTCGGTGTGCCGAAGTGGAAGACGATCGTGCGCATCGTCCTGCCGACGGCGATCTCGGGCATCCTGTCCGGCATCACCATCGCCATCGCACGTGTCATCGGCGAGACCGCACCGATCATGGTGACCGCAGGCTTTGCCAAGAACCTCAACTGGGACCTGCTCTCCGGCTGGATGTCGACGCTGCCCACCTACATCTACGACTCGCAGATGCGCCCGGTCTCACCCGGGGTGGCAGCAGCGGCCTCCAGTGAGCGCGCCTGGGCGGCAGCCCTCGTGCTCATCATCATCGTCATGCTGCTCAACCTCATCGCACGGCTCATCGCCAAGGCCCTCGCCCCCAAGGCCGGACGCTGACGGCTGCCTGGCAGCTGAAGAAAGGGAAAAACTCACTCATGTCCAAGCAGATCGACATCGAAGATCTCAACATCTACTACGGCGACTTCCTCGCCGTCGAGGGCATCAGCATGCACATCGAGCCGCGCTCGGTGACGGCCTTCATCGGCCCGTCCGGCTGCGGCAAGTCGACTGTGCTGCGCACCCTCAACCGGATGCACGAGGTCATCCCCGGCGCCTACACGCAGGGCAAGGTGCTCATGGACGGCCAGGACATCTACGCCCCCGGCGTCGACCCGGTCAACGTCCGCCGCGAGGTCGGCATGGTCTTCCAGCGCGCCAACCCGTTCCCGACGATGAGCATCAAGGAGAACGTGCTGGCCGGCGTGCGGCTGAACAACCGACGCCTGTCGAAGTCCGATGCCGACGATCTCGCCGAGCGCGCCCTGCGCGGAGCGAACCTGTGGAACGAGGTCAAGGACCGTCTCAACCTGCCCGGCTCGGGCCTGTCCGGTGGTCAGCAGCAGCGTCTGTGCATCGCCCGTGCGATCGCCGTCCAGCCCGAGGTGCTGCTGATGGACGAGCCGTGCTCGGCGCTCGACCCGATCTCGACGCTGGCGATCGAGGACCTCATCAACGAGCTCAAGGATGAGTACACCGTCGTCATCGTCACCCACAACATGCAGCAGGCCGCCCGCGTGTCCAACCGCACGGCGTTCTTCAACATCGCCGGCACCGGCAAGCCCGGCAAGCTCATCGAGTTCAACGACACCAACCAGATCTTCTCCAACCCGGACAAGGAGGAGACGCAGAACTACGTCTCCGGCCGCTTCGGCTGAGCCGCCGCTCTCCTCCCCCGCACACAGACGACCGTTCCCGAGGTGGTGCCCACCGCCTCGGGAACGGTCGTCTTGGCGTACGGTCCCGGCGGGTGCGCGTGGTCCCGGCCGCGTGCGGTCCCAGCTCCGTGTGGTCCCGGCGGCTGCGGGAGGTCAGTGCGCGCGGATCAGTGCAGCAGGTACAGCGGCACGGCGGCTGCCGCGCCGAGCAGGCCGGTGATGAACAGGGCGGTGGCGGCGACGGCGACGACCGGGATGAGGAAGCGGCCGCGCACATGGGGCCGGGGGGTGCCGAGCTCGGTGCCGATGTTGGAGGCGATGACGAGGTAGCTCATCGAGACCGGCAGGCGCAGCAGGAAGGCGGCGACGAAGAGGAAGCCGGCGGAGACGGCATCGGCGACGGTGGCCTTGACCGGCTCACCCATGGTGACCATGCGGACGCTGACGGTGCGCACCATCCGCCAGCCGCTGAAGAAGGTGCCCAGGCCCAGGGCGACGGCGATGAGGATGCGGACCGGCCAGTCGATGCCGAGCTCGTCGTGACTGATGCCGGCCGGGTCGGTGTGGGCGAGGATCGCGATCATCATGACGACGCCGACCTTCTGCGCGTCCTGCACGCCGTGGGCCAGGCCGAGGGAGGCGGAGAGCACGTTGTTGGCGAACCGGCTGTGGCGGAACAGCGGCTTGGGCGCGTGGCTGGCCAGGACGCGGGTGGTGATGCGGCTGGCGGCGTAGGCGATGACGAGCGCGACGACCGGGAGCAGGAAGACCGGGGCGATGAGCGTCCAGAACACCAGGCCGGCATCGGTGACGACCCCGAAGACCAGCGCTGCGCCGATGATGCCGCCGAACAGGCAGTGAGTCGAGGACACCGGCACAGCGACCAGGTAGGTGGTGATGTTCCAGACCAGGGCGGCGAACACCCCGGCCGCGAGCACGAGCAGGACGGTGTTCTCAACCGGCGGGAACTCGACGAGGGCCACGGCGACGCTTTCGGCCACCCCCTGGCCGAGCAGAGCCCCGATGAAGTTGAACACCGCCGCGACGATGAGTGCCAGGCGCGGGTGGACGGAACTGGAGGCCACGGCATTGCCGACGGACAGGCCGGCGTCATGGAAGCCGTTGACGAAGGCGTAGCCGATGGTGAGGACGATGACGACGGTGAACAGCACTTCGGAGGAGACGAGATCCACGTGAGGCCTAGGATTCCTTGAGCGCGATGGCGGCGGCGATGCGGCCGATGTCCTTGAAGGACGCCGATGCCTGCGTGAAGGCGAAGGCCAGCTGCATCGAGGCCGCGGTGTAGGTCAGGCCGCGGCGCGACAGCGGCACGGCGTCGGCGATCGACTGGCTCAAGGAGATGGCGCGCAGGTGCAGGCGGTCCATCGTCTCGACGTAGTCCCACTGGTCGTAGTGGCCCTGCAGCCGGCGGGTCATGCGCAGCGTCTGGTCGGACTGGTTCGACAGCACGGCGAGCATCTCCAGCACACCGGCCGGCAGCTCGTCGAAGACCTGGGAGGTCATCGCGAAGCTGATGGACTCCAGTTGGTAGCAGACCTCGCGCAGGCGGTCGGCGAGGGCGAAGATGTCGCCGCGGTCGAGCGGGGTGATGTAGTTCTCGCGCAGCTGCCGGGTGATCGACCCGAGTGCGGCGTCGGCCTGGTCGGTCAGCTCCTCCATGCGGGCACCGGCCTGCTGGCGGGCGTCAGCCGGGATGCCGGAGAGTTCGGCGAGGACGAGGTTGCAGCCCTGGATGAGCTCGGCGAGCTCGGTGCAGCGGGCGAAGAGCTGGGTATCCTGCGGTGTCCGTCTCAGGCGCACGCCGTCCTCCGGTGTCTGTCTCAGCGGGATCGTAGGGTGAGGGCCGGCAGCAGGACACGGGAGGACCGGTTGGTGCCGAAGTGTGGCGGTGCCGGACCGAGAGCGCCTCTCGGCGAGTGGCCGCTCGAAGCGGCAGATGTTGGAGCCCGGGGCTTCAGCGATCCGGCACCGTGCGCCCAGGATACAAGCTCGACCTGAATTGCCCAACCGAGGTGGCGGGCCTCACGTTCTATGATCGCGTGGGGGCTGTCGGTGCCTTATGAACCTTGAGCGAAGAAGGAGCTCAGGACTCCGGACGAACGCAGTCCCGAGGCTTCATACCGTGCCTGGACTCGCGCTGGTAGGCGCAGATTGCGCTTGGAGCATCACTTGCGAGGTTCTTGCTCCTGTCGCCCGATGTGACGGGTCTCGTCGCGAACGGGCGTTCTGCATCTGGTCTGGACTCTGCAGCCTCTGTCGCTGGTACTTGCCCATTATGAGGCTCGGGGTGCGCATCATGACGTTCGAGCTGCGCCGGCATCGCGGCGGGACCGGCGCGGAGCCCGGAACCGATCACGGCTCCGGGCTCCGCACTCATGCCTACAGCTCGCATAGTGTTTACGATGTCGACCTCACTTGCAGCCGTTATCCCGAACTACGTTGACTTTCGTTCTTTCCTGTAAGCCTCGATGCAGTTCCATGCAGATAGAATCGCGGCCACTGCGAATACATAGATCGGCAGAAATGAACCGAGCGGGCCGTTGCGGCCAAGAACCCATGCCGCAATAGCAATAAGCGCGCACGGAATCAGCATGAAGGCGAATCGCTTGAGGAATCTACCTTTCAGCGCTGCCGATGTGTGGATCGGAAGATCAAGGTCATTCATACGCACTTAATCTCCTTAATGGCATCTCCACCACTGGTGCCGGTGATGCGGAGCGTCTTCTTCTTTCCGCTGCAGATGCCGTTGCTACCTATGAATTCTGCAACTGAAACGCCTAACGCGCCGGCAAGGAACTTTCCAACTTTGCCCATCGGGCCGAGGGTGGCCAAAAGACCCGCAAGGGCTGCTTTGCCAGCAGTCTGAACGGCGGCTTGGTCGCGCTGGTTCAGGTAGATCACAGGCTCACCGTTCCTGTTCATCTTGCCACTCAGCGCCGGCTGCACTCCAGGCGCAGCTCCCGAGGTCGGTTTCGGCACTGTCAGACTGAGACCCTCTTCCAGATAGAAGATCGTCACGTCAAGGCCATCGATTCTAGCATCGGTGCTTTCGAATCCGGCATTTTTAATGTGTCGTAGACTTCTCCATGGGTTACCTCAGCATTTTCATCGGTCTCGGAACTACTTGGCGGTGGTGCACTATTCGCACGTGCAACGCCCCCAATTCCAATTGGTAGAGATAGAGCGACGGTAACTGCTATCACTCGAGTTGCAAACGAGGGGAATGTCATCGCTACTCCTGACCATATAGGGGATGTGGTGTGGATCACGTTAGCAAAATGCCGCGACACACGCAATTGGGCGATGCTCCATACATTCTTTGAGCACGTGGGGGTGCCGGTTCCTCGTGTACTTTGAGCGTGGAGCTCTCTTCCCAAAAGGTGAGATTCCGATGGCCGCGAGAAGGCAAGTGACAAACACGCCGTGTTCTGCTTCTGCGAAGGCCTCAGCCGGCAGTGCCCGTGATGAGCAGGCCGTATGCGTTGGGTACCGCATTCAGCACCCCAGATGTGCTACTTACTGGCGTCGATCAGTCGAGGCGGCCCTGGGTGTAGGCCCGTGCAGCGGCGGCGAGGTCGTCTGCAAGACGCTCGAAGTCCTCCGCGCCCGAGGTGTCGGCTGGGCTCTCGACCCGACGTCCCCGGGCGGTGACGGTGACGAAGGCTGCGGCTCGGGCCAGGGCGATGGCGTAGTCGCCGCGGAAGGCACCGGCGAGGATCTCATCGGCGGCCCGGGCCACCTCGTCGGGACCCGGCGGGGAGGCGATGCCGGCGATCACCTCGGGCGCGGTGCGACCGTCCCGGCCGGACGAGAACCAATCGGCGGCCTGCCGCGGGGAGCGGCGGATCCACTCGCGGACCGCGTAGAGCCTCCACAGCGAACCGGGCAGGCTGACAGCCGGGGCGCTGGCCCACACCTCGGCGATGGATTCCAAGCCGAACTCCTCGGCCAGGTGGACGAAGCGGGCGGTGGCGGCGTCGTCGCGGTCGGGAGCAGTGCTGGAGTCGCGGTGCGGGGAGATGAGCAGGGCAGCCGTCGAGTGCGCGAGCTCGGTGCGCGCGGCAGGGTCAGGGGCGGTGTCGAGCGGATCCATATCCGGCATCGGCACGGGCTTGTGAAAACGAGGCTGTGGCACGCCGCCCAGTCTACGCCGGCAGGCAAGGCGCCCTGCGTCTTCACCCTCACCGGCCTCCCAGCCAGCGGGCATAGAATGCGGCCATGGCCAACAGTGCGAAAGTCCAGACCGGTCTCAAGACTGCCACCAAGTTCGCGTTCACCAAGGACGGCGAGCTCAAGCCGCACGCCGAGGGCACCGTGCGCCGACTGCTTGCCGTGCAGCGTCCTGCCGTACTCGCCTATCTGCGGATGCTGCGGCGCAAGCACCCGGACGCCTCCCCGGCGGAGATCGCCGACATCGTCCGCAAGCACTACCTGTGGGCAGCCACCGGCGGAGGTGCTGCAGTCGGTGCGACTGCCGTGGTGCCCGGGCTCGGGACGCTGGCTGCCGCTGGTGTCGCGGCTGTGGAGACGGCCGGGTTCCTCGAAGCCTCGGCACTGTATGCGCAGGCGATCACCGAGCTGCACGGGCTGCCGGTGCGCGATCCGCAGCGTGCGAACGCCCTCGTGATGGGACTCATGCTCGGCAACGCCGGCAAGGACCTGGTGAAGAAGTTCTCCGCCCAGGCCGCAGGTGAGGGCCCGGCCCTGACCTCGCATTGGGGGCCGATGGTCGCCAAGCAGATCCCGGCGCAGATGATGGACACGCTGACGAAGCGGATGCGCAAGACGATGATGCGCAAGTACGCGGCGCGCACCGGCGGTTCGTTCGTCGGCCGGCTCATGCCTTTCGGCGTCGGCGCCGTCATCGGGGGTGTCGTCAACCACCAGATGGCGCGCACCGTCATCCGGCATTCGCAGTCGGCCTTCGATCCGTTCCCCGGCGGCTTCAGCCCGGATCTCGACCCGAAGGTCAGCACGCCGAAGGCAGATGCCGACCTCATGGGCGGGCTCAAGCACCTCATCCGGCTGCTGCAGCTGCGCAAGTCGAAGGGCGAGGTCATCCCCGGTGAGGTCATCGACCCGGTGAGTGCCGACAACGAGATCGTCGTCCACGACGGTTCGGACAACGGCGACGGTGAGGCACCGCGGACCTACGAGACCGGCGGCACCGGTTCCGGCAGCCGGTGGGGTAAGAAGAAGGACAGGAAGGCCGGCAGGAAGCGCGGCTTCAAGCTCTGGGACGCTGACCCGCGACTCTGACCGTCAACGACCTGCCCTGAGTTGGGCACCGGCCTGGCAGCAGACTACAATCATTCTGCGGGCCTCTAGCTCAGTTGGTAGAGCAACGGACTTTTAATCCGTGGGTCGTGGGTTCGATCCCCACGGGGCCCACCAGAAGGTCGCCGTTCCAACCGGCGACCTTTTCGGTTTCGTAGACGCGATCGAACGCGGTCTGGATCAGCTCTCACGGGGTCGGGATCGGGACCCTGCGTGGGGACTCGCCGCGGACCCGAAGAAGCTCGTCTTGGAGTCCTCATCTCGGTCTTGGCAGGTCGAGGCGCAGGACTCCCGCCGCATCGATTGGCCGGGCCCGAGGTGCCGGGACAGTTGGTCTCACGGTTGCACCCGGGCGCCTCCGCGTGTACCCCATCCCGTATTCTCGAATGGATGAGCGTCGGTCTGTCGGTCACGTGCCACCGACAATGCACGACGCTCGTGTCTCCCGCCCTCGCGCAGCTCAGCCGCTGCCCTGCACAGAAGACCGATGCCCATGTCTGCACGCCGTCCCATGTCATCAGGATCCTTCCGTTCGACACCGAAGTCGTCCACGGGAACCAAACGGCGAAGCCGCCGATTCTGGATCGCTGTGGTGAGCGCATGCGCGATTGCTGTCATCGGCGCCTTCACCGACTCCGGAGCCGACGAACCGAACGCCACTGTCGCGACGGAGGCCACTGCCGAGGCGACCACCGCCTCGGTTCCGGCAGCCCAGACTCCTACCCCGGCCGGCACCTCGGCATCGCCGACCCCGTCAGAGACTCCGCTGCCGGAGGCGAAGGCCGGCACCGCTCTGGCGATGCTGGCCGAGCTGGAGGTCAAGGGCCGGGCACCGAAGACCGGTTATGACCGTGAATTCTTCGGCTGGCGAAACGACACCGACCGCAACGGCTGCGACACCCGCAATGATGTGCTGCGCCGCGACCTTCGCGGCATCACGCTGCGCCGTTCCGGGTGTGTTGTGCTCGGCGGGACGCTGAGCTCGAAGTTCTCCGGGGAGACATTCGACTTCATCCGCGGTGACGGCAACAACATCGACATCGATCACATCGTGTCGCTGTCGAACGCCTGGCAGACCGGCGCGCAGTCATTCGATGCTTCGACTGCGGTGGAGTTCGGTAATGATCCGCTGAATCTGCTCGCCGTCGAGTCTCGGCTCAATGCGCAGAAGGGCGACTCGGATGCGGCCACCTGGCTGCCACCGCACAAACCGTATCGCTGCGAGTACGTCGCCCGGCAGATCGCGGTCAAGCACAAGTACGAGCTGTGGGTCGTGCCGCCGGAGAAGGAGGCGATGATCCGCGTGCTGTCCGCATGCAACGATGAGCCGGCCTTCGCCTCGGCAGCCGAGTGGCCGAGCGCGCACGGCGGCGACGTCGACGGATACGCAGAGGCGCCGGGGACGAAGGCGCGTTCCCAGCAGGGTTCGAGCGGTTCCGGTGGATCCGGCGGGTCAGGTGCCGGCAGCGGAAAGTCGAAGGGCTCAGGGTCCGGCAGCGGCAGGTCGTCTGGCAGCGGGTCCGGCAGCGGGTCGTCCGGCGGCGGGTCCGGCCCGGGCTCAGGCCCCGGCGGTGCCTATAAGAACTGCACCGAAGCGCGTGATCGCGGCGGGGCGCCGGTGCACGTCGGGGAGCCGGGCTACGGCTCGCACCTCGACCGCGACGGTGACGGCATCGGCTGCGAGTGACCCGATTTCACCGGCGCACGGCCGCTCCCCCGGCGAGCGCGCCGAGGCCCAGGCCGATGTCGAAGCAGATGTTCCACAGCGCACTGGCGCGCTCGGTCTCCTGCGGGGTGTCCGCGCGGCTCATCATGATCGTCAGGGCCGCCGCCTGCGCAGCACCGGCGGAGAGCCCGATGAGCGCAGCGAAGCCGAGCAGCAGCACCGGTGACGGTGACAGGAAGAATCCCGCGGTCACGCCGATGAGCACGAGCAGTGAGACCGCCCCGGTGCCCATGGCCGACCAGCGGTCGCAGCCGAATCCGCCGGCCAGCCGCCCGAAGGACAGGAACACCTGGATGAGGAACGCCGAGCCGACGAGCACCCACAGGCTCGCACCTGCCGAGAGTTCGCCGAGCGCGGTCAGGGTCGCGGCGTAGAGGGTCACCGCGACGAGGTGCCCGCCGGCACTGGCCGCGACAGCTCCGCGCCCGTGCACAGGGACGGTGCCGCCGTCGAGACAGACGGCCAGCACCTCGGAGTCGCCCGGCCCCGAGGTGGTTGCCGACCCCGAGGTGGTTGCCGCATCTGAGGCGGGGGCCGCATCCGAGGCGGTGGTCGCCTCGGTGCGCCTGCGGGCGATGATCGCCGCGGCAATCGCCACGAGCGCAAGGCCGGCGGCGGTGAAAGCGACCCCGGTCATCCCGAAGCGGGCGGCGGCCAGCAGCCCGGCTGGTGCTCCGAAGGCCCCGCCGAAGGATGAGCCGAAGCCGTAGCTGCCCAGCGCCCGGCCGAGGCGTTCGGGGCTCGCGTTCTCCTTGACCCATGCGGTGCTCGTGACGACGAAGAGGCCGAATCCGGCTGCCTGCAGCAGCGGCCCGGGCCAGTGTCCGGCCAGCGGCAGCCCGGCTGCCCCGAGTGCCATCGCAGCCAGCGTGGTGATCGCGATCGCACGCCGGTTGCGCATCCAGCGTCCGGCGATGAGCACGACCGGCTGGGCCGCTACGACGACAAGCATGAAGATCGCCACCCGCACTCCGGCTGACGGGGTGGCGCCGGCGAAGATGACCGGGGCCGCGACGTAGAAGGAGTAGTAGGCAGCGAAGGCCGCCCCGGCGGACACCGCGATCCAGCGGGTGGAGTCGGCCGGGACGGGGTTGGTCAACGACAGCTCGGTGCCGTCACCTGCGGGAGCCGATGATGGTCAGCAGCCCGCCGATGATGGCGGCGTTCTTGGAGAACTGCAGCTGTTGGGCGGCGCGCTTGTCCGGTTCGGTCTCGTTCCAGAAGTCATGCCCGGCGATCGTGGTCGGCACAAGGGAGGCCAGCAGCACAGCTGCTGAGGCCTTCGGCAGCACACCGAGGCCGAGCGCGGTGCCGGCAGCTGCCTGAACGATGCCGTTGAGGCGGACGACGAGTTCGTCGTTCTCCGGGATCACCGGAACGTACTCACGCAGCGTGTTGATGGTGGCCGCGGCCTTGTCGGGCCGGCCGGCAGGGTTCTTCGCGGCGTTGATGCCACCGGTGATGAAGATCGGGGCCAGGGCCAGACGGCCGCTCATGCGGACGAGAGTGGAGAGCATTGCTACCTCGATTCGTTCAGCTGTCGTTTCTTGGATGCGGACTGCGCTCTTCACTCTACGCCTTCGCACTGTCACCGAAATGCGCGCGTGTGCCGTCGTGGTCGAACACCGACAGGATCTCCACCGGCCCGCCCTCGGCGCACAGGGCGTGGGGTTCGCGGGTGTCGAACTCGGCTGCCTCACCAGGGCTGATGAGCAGCACCCGGGACCCCAGATGCAGGCGCAGGGTGCCGGAGAGCACTGTGAGCCACTCGTAGCCCAGATGCACGCGCAGCCGGACCTGCCCATCGGCACCGTCACAGGCAGTGGGCTCGATGCGGACCTTGACGACAGTGAAGCCGTGCAGCGATCCCTCCCGGGAGAGCACCGAGTGGGTCCGCCCCGGTGCTGTCTGAGGTTCGGGACGGATGACGATGTCGGCATCGTCAGCGGACTCGACGAGCTGATCGACGCTGACTTCGAAGGCCCGAGCCAGCGCGACGAGCTGATCGAGGGCCAGGCGCCTGCGGCCGGTCTCGATCCGGCTCAGCGTCGAGGGGCTCATCGCGCACCGGGCGGCCAGGGATTCGAGCGACCAGCCTTTCGCCTGCCGCAGCCCGCGGATCCGCAGCCGGGCGATGGTCTCGGCATCGAGTTCGTGCGTCATAGGCAAAAGTGTATGCCCGGTGCGCACACCGCTCCTAGGCTGTCAGCATCCGGCCGGTCCCTCCGGCCAGCACATCGAAGGAGACACCATGTCCACACCCACGCACCCCTCGACCTCCGCCTCCACCGCCCAGCCTGTCGACGCCGTCGACGTCGTCATCGTCGGCGGCGGGCCGACCGGGCTGGCGGCTGCGATCGCATTGGCCCGCTCACTGCGCTCGGTGCTCGTCATCGACTCCGGCACACCGCGCAACGCCGGCAGCGCTCATGCGCACAACGTCCTCGGGCAAGAGGGCATCGACCCCACCGCGCTGCTCGCCGCTGGCCGCCAGGAGGCTGCCGGCTACGGAGTCCGGTTCGCCAGCGCAGAGGCGACACACGCCGCCTCGGGAGCGGAGGGCGTCACCCTCGACCTCGCCGATGGCGAGCGGATCCACGCCCGTGCGCTGCTGCTGGCCACCGGTGTTCGCGACCGGCTGCCGGAGATTCCCGGGCTTGCCGATGCTTGGGGTGGCAGCGTGCTGCATTGCCCGTACTGCCACGGCTACGAGGTGCGCAGCCAGCGCATCGGGGTGCTGGCGACCTCGCCGATGAGTGCGCATCAGGCGCTGCTGTTCCGGCAGCTGAGTGAGGATGTCACCGTGTTCCTGCACGCCGGGCCCGAGGTGCTCGGCGCCGAGGCGCAGCTGCTCAATGCACGTGGCGTCCGGTTGGTCGACGCGCAGGTGAGCGCGGTGCTCACCGACTCCAGCCGCACCGACGGTCGCCCCGTGCAGGAGGACCGAGCGCAGGAAGATCGGGCGCAGGAGGGCCGTTCGCAGGAAGGCCGAGCGCAGGTGACGGGAGTGCAGCTGGCAGACGGGTCGGTGCACGCCCTCGATGTGCTCGTCGTGGCTCCGGTCAGCGAGCCGCGGGCCGAGCTGTTCGAACAGCTCGGAGGCACGCTGGCGGAGCACCCGGCCGGGCGGTTCATCCCGGTCGGGCCGATGTTCGACACCGGCATCCGGCACGTGTGGGCCGCGGGCAACATCACCGATCTGCGTGCCATGGTCGTCTCGTCTGCGGGAGCCGGCATCAGTGCGGCCGCAGCGATCAACGCCTCCCTGGCCACGGCTGAGGCACACGCGGCGCTGGCAGCACAGCCGGCTGGCTGATCCGCTTCGACCGACGCCTCGTATCGCCGGATTCCCGGTGAAAAGCACGCGTCCTCTCGAACTTGCCGTTGTCACGGGTTACGGTGCTGTCATGACCGGACACAGGAGTCCCTGGGAGCAGTTCGCGCATGACCCGCGCCGCAATCCCGATCTGCGGGCCTCGACTGCCGACCGCTCGACGGTCTGCGACTTCCTCGCCGAGGCCTACGCTGATGGGCGCCTCGACCGCGAGGAGTTCGAGGAGCGCACCGATGCCGCCAATGCGGCCAAGACCCTCGGGCAGCTGCCGCCGCTGCTGTCCGATCTCGCCCCAGATGTCGACCCGCAGAAGTCGGCGCTGACCGACCTCAACAAGGACATTCCACTCACTCGCGAGGAGATCGACGCGGCAGCGCTCGAGCACTACCGGTCCCAGCGGCGCAAGGCGCTCCTGGGGATCGTCGCAGGCCCGGTCGGCATCTGCGTGGCGATCTGGGCCTTCACCTCGATCGTCTCCGGAACGGTCATCTGGTTCTGGCCGCTGTTCGTCATCCTCGGCACCGGTCTGGGCTCATTCGGCGTCCTCGCCCGTCGTGACGAGATCATCGACGCCAAACGCGTCAAGCTCACTGAGCAGGCCCGCCGGCAACTCGAAGGCGCCGGCCGGGCACCGCAGCCCGAGCTCCGGGAATCCGATCCTGACGAGGACGCGGACGCCGATCACCGCACCGGCTCAGACCGCTGAGCCAGCGCGGCCGGAACTGCGGATCAGTCCTCGGAGTCGGTAAGCCCGAGCCGGGTGAGGAACTGCTCGAAGGTGCCCGCACCCAGACCGGGGATTGCGGTATAGGCAGCCTCGAGCTCCTCACGGGAGTGGGCGGCCGCATCAGCTGCAGTCGATACACGCGGGTCGAGGTTGGCGAACGTCATCGCGACACCCATGAGCGCTTCGCTCTTGAGCCGGCCGACCATCATGTCCTCGCCCATCACCTCGCGCACGGGCGCCTCGCCGAGGTTGATGAGCGCCTGCAGGTCATCGCCGACGTTCGGGTAGGTCTCGTGGAACGTCTCCAGCCGGTGCACGACATCCGTATCCGCATCCGGGGCGCGGTCGGCAGGTGTCGTGGCGAAGACAGCTTCGAGCAGGGCGAAGCCGATGCCGGCCTGACCCTGAGCCGCTGAACTGTTGTCGGTGGTCATGGGAACTCCCTTGTCCGTGACGTCCGTGTCCCAACCATCGTAGCCCGGCGGCACTCCGCGATCTGGGGTTTCGCACCCCGCGTGGTGCCGGCTCTGTTGACACCTGCTGATCCAACCGCCCACTATTCGGTGACAACCATCCGCAGGCGGCCGGCGTCTCCGTTGCCGTGCTTGACGGCGATCGCTGTGCCGGCGTGGAAGATCGCGCCGCCATCGACATCGCTCAGGTCTGCAGTCCACTTCTCGGTTCCGTCCCGTGCGGACACCCCGACGATCCACGAACCGTGGGCGAAGACGACTTCGTCCACGCCGGGAACGTAGGCGGCTGAGTAGCCGGGCCCGCTGGCCTGATCCGATGAGTACGACCACACCTCCTCGCCGGTCAGCAGATCCAGAGCCTGAATCGCGTCATTCTCTCCCGGCAGGGCGATGACCGGACTCTGGCCTTCACGCGGGACGACTGGGTCAAGGCCGAGGTAGCCTTCCCCTTCAGAGCCGAAGCCTTCACTTGGTTCGTACGCGGTCGGGGCGGACCAGTACGTCCCAGCAGGAATACTGCCTGAGTCATCCTGCTGGGTGATCATCTGCCCATCGGGTCCCGCCATGAGTCTGCCGGTGAACCCTGGCTCTCCTGTCGAGTCGGGTGTCTGCAGACAGAACCCATACCCCGTGCTGCTGCGGTGCAGGTTTCGCTCGCAGGTGCGACCATGCGCAATCGGCTCAACGTCAATGGAGGCGGCATCGGGATCCTCGTCATCTGCCCGCCATCTCTCCACATCGACGATGACGGGGTCGCTCATACTCGGCTCGAGGTAGAAGCGCTCGTTGCCCATATCGGAGAAGAAGATGCTGTCACCGAGTTCATATCCGTGCGGTGCCAGGCCCAGAGCTGCGGATGCCGTCTTTCCGGTTGCCGCCTCGGTTCGCACGAGTGCTGGAGCTCCGCGGCTGCTGACGATCCGATCGAACCAGCGACCTGTCACGTCGTAGTTGGACCATCCGACGACCGAGTTGAGTCCGTCCTCGACCGGTGTCCAGGCGGCGCGCCCATTGGCGCGATTGACGCCGATAAGTGTCGGAATATCTGGGAAGCTCGCAGTCGGGCCGTCGAAGCACGACTCGGGCATTTCCCGATCGGTTTCAGGCTCGCCCGAGAAGACGTCTTCGCTGCCGTAGGCGAGCAGCAGCGGGGCAGAATCACTGTGCTGCATTCCCGGCGGCGGGGGACGGAGTTGGAAGTGCTCGCCGATGGAGCATTTGTGGATGTCCTCGGTCTTGACGCGCCATAGTTCGGATCCATCCTCCCAGGACAAAGCCACGAGCGGCCGGCCGAATTCAGCGAGCTGGACGTAGATGCGCTCGTCATCGGCACTGGCCAGCGCCTGATACGTCTCCACCATCGCCACCTCGGGCACGGTCCACTTCTCCTGCCCGGCAGAGTCGAGCACCTGCAGGCGCTGGTTGTCGTGCCGCTGGACGAGGACCTTGTCCGGGGCCGTATGCAGAGGGGTCACCGCGCTCGGCAGCTCCACCCAGTCAGACCACTGCGGCTGCGCTGCCGGAGGCTCAGTCTTCTGCCCGTCATCCGAATCACCACCGCCATCGCTGCAGGCGCTGAGCACCAGCGCGGCGGTGAGCGCTGCTCCTGCCAGCCGCCGTCGCGCTGCATGCTGGCGGCGAGGTTCGCGAGTGTCTGCCGTAGTCCGGTCGTGTGTGCTCATCGTCGCAATCCTCTCCTGCGCGCTGGCCGCGAGCGTCCGCGCCCGGGGTGTCCACTGGAATCCATCACATCACAGGCCGCGGACATCCCCTCAGATCCCGGACCAGGGGTTTCGCACCCCGCGTGGTGCGCGCCCCCGGTACCTGCGGTTCAGCTGCACGCGGCAGGCTGGCGGCGCTACTGGTTCTTCAGCTCAGCGCGCGGGGCGATGACGATGCGCGGATTCTGCTCGGGCCGCAGCCACGACAGCATCGTCTGCATCTGCCCGGCCGTCACCGACACGCACCCGGCAGTCGAACCGCGGCCGTGGACGTGGACGAAGATCGCCGAACCGCGGTTCGCCTGCTGGCGGGAGTTGTAGTCGACGACGGCGCCGTAGCGGTACTGGGCGTACTTCGAGAGCACCTCAGCCTGCTTGGCGGTGCAGTTCGAGTTCGGTGCCGACATCCACCGGTTGTAGTGCCGGGAGCCCGACCGGGTGCACCACTGGTCGTTGTGGTCGACCCGGCGGTACTCGATCTTCGTGCCGGACGGTTTGGCTGCCGTGCCGAAGGCGAACGGGAACCGGTACTGGCCCATCGGGGTCTTGCCGTCGCCTTCGCGCTTGGCCGAGGCGGTCGCCAGGCCCCGGTAGCCGAACCGGGCGCCGGTGAAGGTCTGCTTGCGGTGCCAGCGGGCATCGTCCCGCAGCTCCCACAGCTCTGCCGTGCCGGTCTTCGAGGACCGCGATGCGGTGTGGGCGATGACGAGCTGCCGGCCGCCGTCAGCGGTGATGCCGTGCGGCAGGCCGGTGGAGACGACACCGGTGGTGATGGTGCCTCCCTGGAACTTCTGGCGCACCTTCCCGTCGTTGCCGACGCTCGCCCGGCCGGTCGGGTAGCCGTATTTTCCGCGCTCCCAGGAGTTCTTCTGCCATGTCGAGCGGATCGTGCCCCAGGTGGCGTGCGCACCGGTCGTCTTCGACCAGTGGATGGAGCCGCGCTGGAAGTGCTGGTAGCACCCTCCGCCGGCCAGCCCGCACTTCTCCATCGTCGTCGGGTAGCCGAGCACGCCGCGCTCCCAGCCGGTGCGCTTCCATTCGCTGCGGATCGCACCCCATGTCGCCTGGGCTCCGGTGGCTTTCGACCAGTGGATCGAGCCCTTCTGGAATGTCTGGTAGCAGCCGCCGCCGGGCAGGCCGCACTTCTGCGCCATCACCGGGTAGCCGAGCCTGCCGCGCTCCCATTTCGTGTTCTTCCACGTTGCGCGGATCGCACCCCAGGTCGGCTGCGCGCCGGTCGCCTTCGACCAGTGGATCGAGCCCTTCGCGAACGTCCGGTAGCAGCCGCCGTCTTTGATCCCGCAGCGGATCGGCGTGCTCGCCCGCCCCAGCTGGGAGGCGAACTTCTTCGCGGTCGCATCGATCGCCTTCTTCGCAGCAGCCGGCACCGCACCCGAGGCGGCGGTCGCCGCAGCCGGAGCGCCCACCTCGGGCATGGGGCTGGGTTCGATGCTCGGTTCACCGCTCGGGTCTGCAGGCGATGCTTCGCTCGGGCCTGCAGACGGTGCTTCGCTCGGGTCACCGGCCGGCGCCGTGCTCGGGGATTCGCTCGGGTCGCCGAGTTCAGGGTGCTGGCCATCGACGGCACCGCCGCTGAGATCGGGGGCGGCGTGGACGACAGCGGCAGGCATGAGGAGGCCGCAGACCGTAAGTGAAGCGGCAGCGGCGCGCAACAGGATCATCTTCACAGCCGAATCATACCCCGGCGGCGTACCTGCATTCCGGCAGGGCAGCCTGTGGTGGCCCGGCCTGCGGTGAGGGCGCGACGTCACCAGCCTGACACAGTCGGTGCGCCGGTCCCCTGCCGCCTCGGAACGCGAGACATCGCGCATCTGCTGGCAAGACCGGCCCGGGTGCGCCTCACCGCAGGCGTAGCGTGATCGTGCACCCTCCGGAAAGGACACTCCATGACGACACTCGTCCAGCTCAAGCCCATCGACCGCACCCGGCTGTCAGCCGAGCATGCCGAGGTGATCCGCGCGACCCTGCCGCTGGTGGGATCGAAGATCAACGAGATCACCCCGCTGTTCTACCAGAAGATGTTCACCGCCCATCCCGAGCTCATCGCCGATGTCTTCAACCGCGGCAATCAGCAGCAGGGCGCCCAGCAGCGGGCGCTGGCGGCGTCGATCGCGACGTTCGCGACGATGCTCGTCGACGACACCGCCCCTGCGCCGGAGGATCTGCTCCAGCGCATCGGCCACAAGCACGCCAGCCTCGGGATCACCGCCGATCAGTACCAGATCGTCCACGACAACCTCTTCGCCGCCATCGTCGAGGTGCTCGGCGCTGAGACCGTCACCGCCGAGGTCGCAGCAGCCTGGGATGCCGTGTACTGGATCATGGCCGATGTGCTCATCGAGTTCGAGCGCGATCTCTACCGTTCGGCCGGCGTGGCCGATGGCGATGTGTTCCGCACCGTCACCGTCACCGAGCGCACCGACCTGCCCGGTGATGTCATGCTCGTCTCCGTCACCGCCGGCGAGGGTGCTGATCCGCTGCCGGCGCATCTGCCCGGCCAGTACATCTCCGTCGGCGCCCGGCTGCCCGACGGGGCCCGGCAGCTGCGTCAGTACAGCCTCGTCGATGATGCCTCCCCCGGTCAGCTGACCTTCGCCGTCAAGCGGATCGGGGCCACCGACGAGGCCCCGGCAGGCGAGGTCTCGAACTTCCTCGCCGACCATGTGGCTGTCGGCGACACGCTCGAGGTGACGCTGCCCTTCGGTGATCTTGTGCTGTCGGATGCGGAGAACCCGGTGGTGCTCGTCTCCGCCGGTATCGGCGCGACACCGATGATCGGCATGCTGGAGTATCTGGTCGCCAACAGCTCGCAGCGCAGAGCCATCTCCCTGCACGGCGATCTGCATCCGAGCGTCGATGCGCTGGCCGCGAAGCGCACCCAGCTGGCCGGCGCGCTGGCCAACGGGCAGGCGCTGACCTGGTATGAGACCGACCCCGGTGAGGGGGCACGGCTGGGCTTCATCAGCCTCGACAAGGTGGAGCTGCCTGCCGATGCCGATGTCTACGTCTGCGGCTCGAACGGGTTCCTCCAGCACATGCGCACCCAGCTGACTGCCCGCGGGTTCGCCGATGAGCAGGTGCATTTCGAGCTGTTCGCACCCAACGACTGGCTGCTCGACGGCTGAGGCTGCCTCACAGCTGAAGCAGCCTCCCAGCTGAGGCTGCTGCACGGTTGAGAGAGCAGATGGCAGCGGTCGCACATCGGTGCGGCCGCTGCCATTGCTGTGGTGACCGGCGCTTCGGGCGCGGTACGACGGTATGGTGACGGGTGCCTCGGGCGCGGTCAGCTCGCGCGGCGGAACGGCAGCGGGCGGGCAAGCAGCCACGTGACCTTCCGCCACACCCATTCGAGCGGGCCCTGGGTGAAGGCGCGCAGCCACAGCGTCGAGAACACCCACTGCAGGGCGAGGATGAGCACGCAGCCGGCCATGACGAGCTGCCAGCCGGCCGTCGTGTCCGTCGGCACGATGCCGAGCACCTGGGTGGGGATGAGCATGGCGAGCAGAAGCAGGGTGGCGGTGATGTAGTTCGTCAGCGCCAGCCGGCCGAGCGGGGCGAAGACCGCGTGGAGGAATCCGCGCAGCGGGGAGGCCAAGAGCAGCACGAACGCACCGAGGTAGACCGCGGCACCGCCGGTGGCGTAGAGGCTGTCGAAGGAGGAGTTGACGGTCGGTGGGAAGCCGTTGGCGGTGTAGACGTAGCCGGACAGTGCCGCGCCGACCAGCATGAGCAAAAGGGCTGGGAAGGGTGAGAAGGCGCGGGCGACCTGGCCCGAGGTGCCGAGCCAGAAGCCGAGGACGAAGAGACCGGGGATGAGGGCCGGCCCGCCGAACCAGGCCCCGGCAGCCAGCAGTGCGATTCCGGCGGTGCCCAGGATCGGGGCGACGGTGCGGGCGGGCAGGAAGGTCAGCGGCAGCAGCACGACAATGCCGAGGATGCCGTAGTAGATGAGCGCCTCACCCGGATGCAGGAGGGTGTGGCCGATGCCGAGCAGCGTGAGGAAGCCCAGCCGGCGCAGCATCACCAGCCGCGGGCGCGGGCTGTGGCGGGTGGCCGAAAGCCACATGAGGCCGAAGCCGATGCCGAAGAGCAGGGAGAACAGTGGGAAGAAGTGTCCGTCGACCCACCGGTAGACGCCTGCGGCGAGCGGGTTGAGTCCGTCTCCGTCCTGCGGGTTGAGGCGCAGGAGGACGGGCACATTGGCGAAGATGATGCCGCCCAGCGCGAAGCCGCGCACAGCATCGAGAGCACCGATCCGGCGGCTGCCAGCAGGCGGCGGGGCTGGGGAGTCGAGGAGTGCGGTCTGGGCCGGGGCTGCCTGCGGGGCGGCGGCCGATGGGGCGGCCGTGGTGTGCGGCGGGGCTGCAACTGGCGGGGTTGCAGCTGGCAGGGTTGCGGCCGGTGGGGGTGCTGGGGCGGTGTGCGCGGCAGGGCGACTGCTGGGCTCAGACGTGGTCATGCTTCCAGCCTGGTCGATCCTGCGGCTGCCGCACATGGGGGCAGCCGGTCAGGTGGGGTGGGGTTTACCCCCGCAAGGCGGCGATGAGGTCGTCCTTGTTCATCTCCGAACGGCCGGCGATGTCGAGTTCGGCGGCGCGCTCGCGCAGCTGTTCGACGGTCCAGTCCTCGTAGGAACCGGACTCTCCGCCGCGTTCGCCCACATCAGAGCGGGAGTCCTGCGCGGCGGCATTGGCGATGCGCGCGGACTTCTCCTTGCTGTTGCCCTCACGGCGCAGCGCTTCATACATCTCGTCGTCTTTGACCGATGGTCCTGGAGTCTTGCGATCCTGTGCAGCCATGCCCTCAGTCTACGCCGCAGCGCAACAGGCAGCCGGGTCAGTGCCGGTCAGGCGTGAGCGCGAGCCGGCTGGCGAGCGGCGGCAAGCGGGCGGGCTTCGATCACATCGGTGGGAACGATGCGCTCGCCGATGCTGACATACGGCGGGATGGTGGCAGCCGGGTCGGCGGCTGCCAGCTTGCGGTGCACGGTGAAGCGCAGGCACACGGCATCCAGCGTCATGCCCTCGACGACCTTGTGGGCGATGTCGATGCCTGTGATGTTGTCATCGGCCAGCCACTGCTGCCCGGTGGTCTCGATCCAGGTGCGAAGAGCCGCAAGCGTTGCATCCATGCTCCCGAGAGTGACAGATCGACATGGCCTGTCGGTGACGCTGACGTAAACAGGGACATGCGAGTCCAGGCGATCACAGCCCTCATGCTCAGCTGCGAACCGGCTGCGGAGGGTGTGCGTTCGCCTCCGCCCGGGCGACCGCACACCGGAATACCGCACTTCACACCAGAGCACCGCACCTCATCGCACCCCGCACCAGACATTGCAGCACAGCAGCTGAGACATCAGTCAGTGTGGCAGCGCATCAGTGCGGCTTCAGCGGCTGCACCGTCGCCGTCTGCAAGCGCGACCAGCAGCTCCCGGTGGGTGGCCAGGGTCGCCTGCCGCTGGGCGCGGTCGGCTCCGGCCCGGGCGCCGATGCGCTGCTGGACCGGATGGTCCCACACGCTGGTGAGCACTGAGCGCAGATACGCGTTCGCGCACGCGTCGACGAGTTCGATGTGGAAGCGGCGGGAGAGTTCGAAGAACTCCGCCAGGTCGTCAAGGGCGAGTTCAGCCTGGTCGAGCCGGTGGGACAGCTCCAGCCGCACCCGAGGTGTGAGCTGGCCGGTCAGCGAGCGCAGGGCGAGTGCCTCGAGGCTGAAGCGGACCTGCTGGACATCGGCGACGGTGGTGTCGTTGAGTGGGCAGACTTCGAAGCCGCGGCCGCTGCGCTGGCTCACCACCCCGGCGGCAGCCAGCTGCACGAGCGCCTCGCGGGCCGGTGTGCGCGAGACGCCGAAGCGCTCAGCGATGTGCTCCTGGCGCAGCACCGTGCCCGGGGCCAGCTCGCCACTGGCCACCGCGGCAGTGATCTTGCCCTTGACCTCAGCGGTCAGGTTCGCCATCGGCGCCTCCTCTCCTGCGGTGTCTGCGCTGTCACCGTTCTCATGTCGCTGCAGTCAGCTGCCCCTGCGCTCAGCTGTCCCTGCACTCAGATGTCGAGGACGAGCCGGTCGCCGGTGCAGCGGGAGACGCAGATCATCATGGTATCCCCGGCTTGCCGCTCGGCCTCGGACAGCAGGGAGTCGCGGTGATCGATTGCTCCTGCGAGCACATCGGTCTCACATGATCCGCAGATGCCCTCCCGGCAGGAGTTGAACGGCCGGTAGCCGGCCCCTTCGAGGGCTTCGAGCACACTGCAGCCCACCGGGACTCTCACCTCGGTGCCGGTGTTCGTCTCGACGAGGAACTCCCGGTCATCGGCCATGACGGTGACGCCCGCGCCGGTCTCGTTGACGAACCGCTCGGTGTGCAGCCGGTCAGCGAAGCCCTGCTGTTCGGCGATGATGGCCAGCCCGTCGAGCAGCGCATCGGGCCCGCAGGCGTAGACGCGCGTGCCGGCGGGCAGTCCGGCAAGATCAGCGGCGATGTCGCGCCGGCCGGCGGTTGCGGATTCGTGGACGGTGACGTCGTCGCAGAGCTCTTCGACGATGTCGATGAACGGCAGCCGGCCGCGGCTGCGGCCCAGGTAGTACACACGTGCCGGTTTCTTCCGCCACCAGGCCTGCCTGAGCATCGGCAGCAGCGGGGTGATGCCGATGCCGCCGGCGATGAAGACGTAGGCGTCAGCGTCTTCGAAGGCGAACCGGTTGATCGGCACGGTGGCCCGCAGCACCGCGCCGGGGGCGAGCTGATCGTGTACGAAGTCCGAGCCGCCTCGGGAGCGGGGTTCGCGGCGCACCGCGATCTGCCAGGTGCGCGGGACGCGCGGGTCCGAGCACAGCGAGTACTGGCGCACCAGCCCTGCGGCCAGTTCGATGTCGATGTGGGAGCCGGGGCTCCAGGTGGGCAGCGGGCCGCCGTCGGCGCGTTCGAGTTCGACGGCCATGACGTCCTCGCACACCGCCTGGGTGCCGATGACCTTCATGTCGATGAGTTCGGGCATGATTCCTCCTTCCGAGCTGGCTGCTCAGGGCACCCAGCGCAGCGGGCTGCCGTCGGCGGCGGCGATCTCGATCGCCTCGACGCGGGTGCGGGCCTCAGCGGCGGAGATGCGCAGGGTCTCGGTCTCCTCCCCTTCGGCGATGTAGACGTCGCCGGGGGTGATGTCGCGGGCCCAGGGGCCGCCGGCGATGCTGATCTGGCAGGCGCCGGCGACTGGGACAATGACGAACTGGCGGCCGGCGGCCCGGTCCAGGTCCTTCTCGCCAGGGCCTTCGACGGTGGTGCGGGTGATGGTCACCTGGGCAGGGTCGTGGTCGATGTCCACGCCGGCGTGGGGTTCGGCCCCGGTCAGCCGGATCGTCCACTTCCAGCGGTCTCCGCGCTCTGGGGAGTCCGGGCACGAGGCGAGCACCCGCCCGTTGCCGGTCCGGGCGGTGTAGTCGGCGCCGATGGTGGCGGCCTCACCGGAGGCGTCGAGTGCGCTGCCGCGCGAAAGCATCCACATGATCACACCTCCTGACCAGTCGGCTGGGCGGCGCTGTTCGCGGGGCTGGTGTTCGCCGTGCCCGAGGCGGTGGCTGCGTTCTTCTTCTCAGCGGCCTCGCGCTGTTCGGCGCGGATGAGGGCGTTCATGATGCGGCGGGCCTTGGCGACGCCGCCGTCCTGGGCGATGAGCACGTCGAACTCGTCAGCCGGGCGGGTCTTGAGCCCGCGCTCCTGGTGCTCGAGCGCCCAGGCGTCCTCCTTGAGGACGGTGGCCAGGCCGACTTCGAGGTCCTTGGTCGCCTGCTCGTCATCAACAGCGAAGTTGCGGGCGAAGCAGTAGTAGTACCAGCAGTGGTCGGCGTCGATCGGGGTGATCGCGTTGGTGACCTTGATGAGGTAGCCGTCTTCGCGCGGCTGGCCCTCGGCTGTGATGCCCGAGTGCAGGGTGTGGTGGTTGGGCACATGGAATTCGGTGCAGTGGAACCGGTCGTAGGGCCCGGAGATGCCCATCGTGTCCTTGTACAGCGGCGGGGCCTCGACGCTGGGCATGAATCGGTCGACGCTGACGGTGTTGCCCTCGACTTCGACGGTGACGCCGTATTCGTAGATGTAGTCGTCGCCGACGGTCGTCTGGTGGATCCACGATTCGTGGGTGAGGTCGAGGAGGTTGTCGTGGACGAGTTCGGCCCGGCAGTTGATGCCCAGGGAGTGGAACACCGGTGCCCATTCAGGGTCGTTGTTCCAGTGGGTGTCGGGAATGTCGCTGATGTCAGCACGTTCCGGATCGCCGGTGTAGACCCAGATCCAACCGTCCTTCTCGTGGACCGGATAGGTGCCGACGCGAGCCCGGTCGGGCAGCGCGGTCTGACCAGGCACACGCGTGCAGCGGCCGTCGCGGCCGTAGGTGAAGCCGTGATAGGCGCACTCGACCGAGTCGTTGACGACCCGGCCCTCCGAGAGCGGGAAGCCGCGGTGAGCGCACCGGTCGACGAGCGCGTGTGCTTCGCCGTCCTGGGTGCGGAAGAGCACGAGCGGCAGCTCGCAGATGGTGCGAGCGGTGGGCTTGTCGGTGACTTCGTAGCTCCAGGCGGCAACGTACCAGGTGTTATAGACGTACACGACTACTCCTTTGAGCGTGAGTGAGGCGGCGGGCCGCGCTGCCCAGCCCATATTTTGTATACAGTGTATTCACTGTAGAGGCGGGAGCGGCTCGGCACAAGAGCCAACGGGGACGATCCGACTGACCGGACAGGGATCTCCAGCGGGGGGCCGCAGGCGAGACGCTCGCACGAAGTTGCAGCCGCAGGGACCGTCGACACGGACACGCAGGAGTTCGTCACCTATGACGCGACAGCCAGGGAGCTGAGGACGACGACGTCGCGGATGCGGCGGCGGATTCGCAGGTGAAGCCGGAGCTCGGCCAACAAACAACACATGCCACGGCTCCCGACCGCAGTGGCCTGCGGTGATGCACACCAAACGCCGCTTTTAGGTATATTCCATGCCAGTAGAGCATGATTGATTCCATGCCGGTAAAGCATGATTGCTGATGAGCGCATTGGGCGTCGGATCGAGTCGAGAGCTCACTCCGCCTGGCGTCTTGCGGGGACAGCAACGCAGTGATGAGATGAGAGCTGTCAGCCGCACGGCAGCCCACCGCCGCGCCGCCGGCCCTTGACATGCGGGTCCCGGCCGGTCGATCCGAAGCCCCGCCGACCGCCGGCGCAGCCGACCCGCAGCAGTGACAACGCAGCTTCAGCTGAGACACGCAGCGCCAGCTGATGAGAGAAAGCAGAGGACCGATGACCAACGGCGCCGACAGACTCCTGGCCACCCTTGAGCACAACGACATCGAGGTGTGCTTCGCCAATCCCGGCACCTCGGAGATGCACTTCGTGGCCGCCTTGGACAAGGCGACGAAGATCCGCGGTGTGCTCGGGCTGTTCGAGGGCACGGTCACCGGCGCGGCTGATGGCTACTCGCGCATGACCGATCGCCCGGCCGCGACCCTCCTCCACCTCGGGCCCGGCCTGGCCAACGGCCTGTCGAACATGCACAACGCGCTGCGCGCCCGGGCAGGGATCGTCAATGTCATCGGCGACCACGCCACCTACCACCGCGATCTCGATGCGCCGCTGACGTCCGACATCGAAGGCACCGCGCGCCCCTTCAGCCACTGGGTGCGCAGCTCTCCGTCGCCGGACACCATCGCAGCCGACACCGCCGATGCCATCAGCCAGGCCGAGGCCGGTCGCGTCGCCTCACTCATCCTGCCGGCTGATACGGCCTGGAATCCGGTCACCGGTGACCCGGCCGTGCCGACTGCCGCCGCCCTGCCGCGTCCGGTCCTCGACGAGCGCGTCATCGATGCCGCCGCCGAGCGCCTGCGCGCCTCCGGTGCGCGCACGGCGATCCTCATGGGCGGGCGTGCCGTCCGGGCCGAGCAGCTCGCCGTGGCCGGGCGGATCGCTGCCGCCACCGGCGCGCACCTGCTGTCTGACACCTTCACCCCGCGCACCGAGCGCGGCGCCGGGCGGGTGACGACGACGAAGGTGCCGTACCCGGTCGAGCCGTCCCAGGAGCTGCTCGCCAACTTCGATGCGGTCATCCTCATCGACTCGAAGGCGCCGGTGGCGTTCTTCGCCTACCCGGACAAGTCGAGCGTGCTCACTGCCGCCGGCACGACCTTCTTCGAGATCTGCCCGCGCGAAGGCGATACGCTCGCCGCCTTGGAGGCCCTCGCCGAGGCGGTCGGCGCCACCGATGCGGATGTCACCGGTGATGGGATCGCCTCCGGCGCCGGCACCGCTGAGGGCCGCGGTCAGACTGCTGAGCTGTCTCTGCCGGGCATGCCGAGCGGGACGATCACCCCGGAGAAGATCGGCGCGTTCCTCGGCAATGCGATCCCTGAGGGCGCGATCGTCGTCGATGAGTCGATCACGACCGGCGCGAGCTTCTGGGCGCAGACCGTCACGGCGCGTCCGCACGACTGGTTCTCCGGCACCGGCGGGTCGATCGGCTATGCGATGCCGGTGGCCGCAGGAGCCGCGATCGCCTGCCCGGACCGGCCGGTCATCACGCTCGAAAGCGATGGCTCGGGCCTGTACCAGCCGCAGGCGCTGTGGACGCAGGCGCGCGAGGGCCTCAACGTCGTCACGCTCATCTTCAACAATGCCAAGTACCAGATCCTGCGCAATGAGATGGCCAATGTCGGGGTGCCGGACTTCGGCCCGAAGGCAAGCGCACTGCTCGACCTCAGCGCTCCGGTGCCGAACTGGTCGGCCGTGTCCGAGGGGATGGGTGTGCCGGCTCGCCGCGTTGAAACGGTCGAGCAGCTCGACGCCGCGTTCTCCGAGGCGCTGGCTGAGCCGGGACCGCGGCTGATCGAAGTGATGGTCTGAGCCCGCTGAGGCCGCTGAACCGTCTGGGCCCCTGAGCCCTCTGAGCTGAGGCCTCCAGACCCCGGTTTGCGCGCGATCGCGCGAACCGGGGTTCTTCTCTTCTCGGGTGCCCTTCCCCCGGGCGCTGCGTGGCACGCGCGCCGGGTTCAGGGCGTGCGGTCGAGCACGGCCCCGCACAGCCAGCGCAGTCGCCGGCGGGCGGCATCGAGCGTCAGCTCCAGGTCGGTGGCGCCGAACTGCGGCATGAGTCCATCGCAGGCCGCGCTCAGCAGCGAGGCGCGGTCGGGGATGTCCACTTCGGCAAGATGCCCTTCGGCGGCGAGGACGTGCAGCCATGACTCGATCCTGGCCAGCCCGATCTCGTAGAGCCGTGAGAGCATCCGCGTACTGGAGTCATCAGCCTCCGGGCCGAAGGCATTGGACATCTGGGTGACCCAGATGCCGAGCAGCGAGCGCGTCGATTCATCATCATGCGGCAGGAACTGCAGCATGCACTCGGTCAGCCGCTCGGCTGGATCCCGTGAGGAGTTCGCGATGTCGAGATCGGGCACCTCACGCGAATAGGCCCGCTCAGCCACTGCGCGCATGAGCGCACTCTGGGTCGGGAAGTAGTACCGCAGCGTGCTCGCGCCGATGCCGGCGCGCTCGGCGACAGCGCGCACGCTCGCAGCTCCCGGCCCACCGGACTCGACGAGCTCAAGGGCAGCCTCGACGATCTGCTCCCGCCTGTCAGCCATCGGACTCCTCCCGCCACGCGCCTCTTCCAGCGCTTCGTTCACGACTTTCGATCGACACTTGACAATTTAGCACACCGTACTAGTACACTGAACTAGCACGCTGTACTAGACGAGTGCAGCCCCTCACGAAAGAGAGACCCATGTTCGAAGCACTCCAGGAATTCACCACCTCGCTGCCGATGTGGGCCCGCTGGGCCGGCATCATCCTCATCTCCGCACTGCCGTTCGTCGAGTCGTACTTCGGCTCGGTCATCGGCATCGTCGCCGGCGTCCATCCCGTCGTCGCGATTCCGGCCGCGATCGTCGGCAATGTGCTGTCGATGCTCGCCCTCGTCTACGGTGCTCACACACTCCGCGCCTGGGTGACGGCGCGGAAGCCGGCTGATGCCCGGAAGCGGGCCGAGTCTCCGAAGCGGGCCAGGCTCCGGCGCGCCTTCGACCGGTGGGGCGTGCCAGGCGTCAGCCTGCTCGGCCAGACCGTGCTGCCCAGCCAGATCACCTCGATGGCGATGGTCTCCTTCGGCGCCTCCCGCAATGCGGTGGCGGTCTGGCAGATCGTGTCGATCATCGCCTGGGGCGTGCTCTTCGGCGGGCTTGCGCTGGCCGGCGTGCGGCTGCTCGGCTGAGGCACCCGGCCAGCCGGCACAGCAGACCCAGCCGCCTCGGCACTGCCGACCGGCCAGCAGCTCCGTCCAGGACGCGTCGCTTCCAGCCGGTTCGGATGACGATAGGGCAGACTTGGAAGAGCACCACCACGCGCACCTGTTCGCGAAAGGAGCTCACATGTCGCCCTACGCCACCGAACCGGCCAAGGATCCCGGCCTCGCCCTCGTCCTCACCCTCCTCGGCTTCGTCCTCATCGCAGGCCTGCAGTACTTCTACATCGGCAAGATCGTCATGGGTCTGCTGTTCCTCTTCACCGGCGGATTCTTCTTCGTCGGCACCGTCATCTCCTGCTTCACCATCCGCGGAGAGACCCGCCGGGTGAACGCGCGCCGGGCCCGCCGCGCCGCCGGCTACTGAGACCCGGCACCCCATCGGCTGAGCCACCGCCTGCGGTGCCGGCCGTTTTCCCCAGCCCCTCCCGGCCCCACACCGGCCCGCATCCCGTAGAATTGTTCAACAACGATCAGGGGAGTGCGGCCCGCCGAGGCGAACTGGAGGAGAAGCTATGAGCAGCATCGACGTCAACTCCGACCTGGGCGAATCGGTCGCCGGCATCCCCGTCGGCGATGACGAGGCGATCCTCGACGTCGTCTCCTCGGCCAATGTCGCCTGCGGCTTCCACGCCGGCAGCCCCCACGGCATCTCGGCCACCGTCAGCCAGGCCGCCGCCCGCGGCGTGACGATCGGGGCGCACCCGGCCTACAACGACCCGTCGGGATTCGGCCGCCGATTCATCGACTACGACCCCAAGCAGCTGGCCGACGAGGTGCTCTACCAGATCGGCGCCCTCGACGCGATCGCCCGCTCGCACGGCTCCGAGGTCCGCTACGTCAAACCCCACGGCGCGCTGTACAACGCGCTCGTGCGCAATGCCGAGCACGCTCAGGCGGTCATCGACGGCCTGCGCGCCTTCTCCCGCAGCGTCCCGCTCCTCCTGCTGCCCGGTTCGATCGCCGCGGAGATGGCCGTCAAGGCCGGCCTGCAGGTCATCACCGAGGCCTTCGCCGACCGCAATTACAACCCCGACGGCACGCTCGTCTCCCGCTCCGAGGACGATGCGGTCGTCACCGATATCGATGCTGTCCGCTCCCGGGTCATCGAGATGGCCACCTCGGGCACGGTCACCGCCCGCGACGGCTCGACCCTGCGCGTCGACGCCCAGTCGATCTGCGTGCACGGCGACTCGCCGGGCGCCGTCGAGATGGCCAAAGCCATCCGCGAGGCCCTCGACGAAGCCGGCGTGTCGGTCACGAGCTTCGCATGAGCCCGGCCGACCAGCCCGGCGCAGTAACCAGCACCCCGGAGTTCCGGCTCATGGGCACCCGCTCGGTGCTCATCGAACTGCCCGACACCGCCACCGTCATGGCCTGGCACGCGCATCTGAGCGCCCACCCGCTCGACGCGCAGATCGAGGTCATCGCCGCCGCCCGCACGCTGCTGTTCAAAGCCGCCACCCGCCGCGGCCTCGACACAGCCCTGACCGCCCTGCGCGCACTGACCCCCGATGACGCGGCCGCCGGTGCGCACAAACGCATCGACATCGACGTCGTCTACAACGGTGAGGACCTCCAGGCAGTCGCCGAGCACTACGGCATCTCGACTGAAGCACTCATCGACCGGCACACGAGCGAGGACTGGCTGGCCGCCTTCGGCGGGTTCTCCCCCGGCTTCGCCTACTGCACCGCCGCCGGCAGCGGCTGGGACACCCCGCGCCGGGCCTCCCCGCGCACCAAGGTGCCGCGCGGCTCCGTCGCCCTGGCCGGGCCGTTCTCCGCCGTCTACCCGATCGACTCACCCGGCGGCTGGCAGCTGCTCGGCTCCTCCCCCACCCCGGTGTGGGACCTCGGCGCGGACCCGCCCAACCGCATCAGCCCGGGTGATGAGATCCGCTACCGGGCCGTCAGCGAGGAGATCACGCTCTCCCCGGCCACCGCCTCGGCGCCGGCGAGCCAGCCTGCCCGCCCGGCCGCGACCGTCACCGCCGTGGGCCTGCAGGCGCTGTTCCAGGACCGCGGGCGCACCGGCCACGGCGACACCGGCGTGCCGACCTCCGGGGTGCTCGACCGCGCCTCAGCCCGGCAGGCCAACCGGATCGTCGGCAACCGCGGCGACGCCACCGTCATCGAATGCCTCTTCGGCGGGTTCGGGCTGCGTGCCGAGACCGACCTCACCCTGGCCGTCACCGGAGCCGAGGCGCCGGTCACCGTCGGCGGGCAGCCCGCCCCGCTGCGCACCCCGCTCGTCGTCCCGGCCGGTGAGAGTGTCGAGATCGGTGCGCCGACGCACGGGATCCGCAGCTATCTTGCGGTCCGCGGCGGGTTCGTCACCAGCGAGGTGCTCGGCTCGACGGCGACCGACACGCTCTCCCGGCTCGGCCCCGAGCCGATCAGTGCCGGCCAGCAGCTCAAGGTTCCCGTCACCCCCGATGTCGGCGCCGTCGGCGGACCGGAGCCTGCGACTCTACCGGACAGTCACCTCATGTCCGCGACGCTGCGGGTGGTGCCCGGGCCGCGCGAGGACTGGTGCGCTCCTGGTGAAATGGAGACGCTGACCGGCCAGGTGTGGACGGTCAGCCAGGAGTCCAACCGCATCGCCATGCGCCTGCATGCCGGCGCGGACGGCCGGCCGCTGCGCCGGGCCGAGGACACCGGGGAGCTTGCGAGTGAGGGCATGGTCTCCGGCGCGATCCAGGTGCCGCCGGAGGGCCAGCCGGTGCTGTTCCTCGTCGACCATCCGGTGACCGGCGGGTATCCGGTCATCGCCACCGTCATCGCCGAAGACCTCGACCTCGCCGCCCAGCTGCCGCCGGGTGCCGAGGTGCGCTTCACCATCCACGCCGCCGACCTGCCAGGAGAACCGTCATGACGCTTGCTTCCGTGCTCATCGCCAACCGCGGGGAGATCGCCGTGCGCATCGCCCGCGCGGCAGCCGACCACGGGCTGCGCTCAGTGGCCGTGTACTCCGATGCCGACGCCGAGGCCCTGCACACCCGCATCGCCGACGAGGCCTACCGGCTGCCGGGCACCGCCCCGGCCGAGACGTACATGAACATCCCGGCCCTCATCGAAACCGCGCTGCGCGCCGGTGTCGAGGCCGTCCACCCCGGCTACGGGTTCCTCGCCGAGAACGCTGAGTTCGCCGCCGCCGTCGCCGAGGCGGGACTGACGTGGATCGGCCCGTCACCTGAGGTGATCGAGAAGCTGGGCAACAAGGTCACCGCCCGCGAGATCGCACTCTCCGTCGACGCCCCGCTCGCGCCCGGTTCCGATGGCCCGGTCGAGGACTGGGAGGAGGCGCACGCCTTCGCTGAGGAGCACGGGCTGCCGATTGCGATCAAGGCTGCCTACGGTGGCGGCGGACGCGGCCTCAAAGTCGTCCATGAGCTCGATGACGTCGAGGATGCTTTCGCGGCCGCCGGGCGCGAGGCGGTGGCCGCGTTCGGCCGCGGTGAGTGCTTTGTCGAGAAATTCCTCGTCCGCCCCCGGCACGTCGAGGCGCAGATCCTGGCGGACACGCACGGGAACACGGTCGTGATCGGGCTACGGGACTGCTCGCTGCAGCGGCGCAACCAGAAGCTCGTCGAGGAGGCACCGGCACCGTTCCTCACCTCCGAACAGGAGGCGACGATCCGTGAGGGCGCGGTCAAGATCTGCCAGGCTGCCGGGTACGTCGGCGCCGGTACGGTCGAGTTCCTCATCGCCGAAGACGGCACCATCAGCTTCCTGGAGGTCAATACGCGCCTGCAAGTCGAGCATCCGGTGACCGAGATGACGACCGGCGTCGATCTTGTCGGCGAGCAGTTCCGGATCGCCGCCGGCCTGCCACTATCCTTCGCCGACGGCGATGCTTCTGACGGCAATGCCGCAGGTGGGGACAGCGAGATCACTGTGCCGCAGCTCGGGCATGCGATCGAGTACCGGCTCAACGCCGAAGACGTCGCCAACGGCTATGTCCCCTGCCCGGGCACCATCACCCGATTCGAGGCCCCGACCGGCCCGGGCATCCGCGTCGACACCGGGGTCACGAGCGGGTCGACGATCCCGGGTGCCTATGACTCGATGATGGCCAAGCTCATCGTCTTCGGCGCCGACCGCGACCAGGCGATCACGCGTGCCCGGCAGGCGCTGCGCGAACTCGTCATCGAGGGAGTCGCCACCGTTGTGCCGTTCCATCAGGCGGTGCTGGACCATCCCGATTTCGCCGAGTCCTTCGCCGTGCACACGACGTGGATCGAAAGCGACTTCGCCGAGCAGTTCGAACGCACTGCCGCCTTCGCCGATCACCAGGCAGGGCGGCCCCTCACCCGTTTCGGCATCGAGCTCGACGGCCGCCGGGTCGAGATCGGCTTGCCGGCCGAGCTGCTCAACCGGCTCTCCGCTGCCAGCACCGAGGCGTCTGCAGGTGAGAGCCCGTCCGCTCAGGGTTCGGGCGGGTGGGACGACGCGGCCCGCAGCTCCCAGGCGGCTGACGGCTCCCAGGCGACCGGCGCCTCGGGAGCGGAGGTCACAAGCCCGTATGCCGGCAGCTTCGTCACGTGGAAGGTGGCAGACGGCGACACGGTCGAGGAGGGCCAGACAGTCGCGGTGATCGAGGCGATGAAGATGGAATCCAACATCACAGCCCCGGCAGGCGGGACGATCGTCTGCCGATCACTGGCTGCTGGCGACGAAGTGTCCGCAGGTCAGACCCTCGCCCGGATATCCTGAACGAGTATTCTACGATGGTGCCGTGACCGAGAACTATGTGTCCGCACCGCAGCGCGTGATGCACACGCTGCTCGATGAGATCTCGACCGGCATGCTGCAGCCCGGTGAGAAGCTCAACGAAATGGAACTCGCCGCCCGACTCGATGTATCCCGCAACACCCTGCGCGAGGCGTTCATCTCCTTGCAGGAGTTCGGGGTGGTGGCGCGCCGGCCGCACCGCGGCGTGTGCGTCACGCTTCCCGAAACCCGCGATGTCGATGAGATCTACCAGTTCCGCTCACTGCTCGAACCGGCCGCACTGCAGTGGTCGGAGCGCCTCGATGCGGCACTTCTCACGCGCTGTGTTGAGGAGGGCCGGGCGGCGATGGCAGCCGGCGATCCACACGGCACCGGTGATGCCAATCAGCGGTTCCACTCCGCGATCATCGCCTCGGCGAACTCCGTGTACGCCGATGCCGTCATGGTGCGAGTGCTTGCGCTCATGCGGCTCGTGTTCATCCGCGGTTCGGCTGAGCGGCACAACTTCCACTTCCCCTACGTCGAACTCAATGCCGCGATCGCACAGCTGGCTGTAGAGGGCCGGCGGGTGGAGGCGGCTGCGGAGATGCGCGCCTATCTTCAGCGTGCTCGCGCCGATGTGCGCGAGCTGCTCGCCCGAGCCTGAGCCGCCAGCCGGTCAGCCAGCGTCGCTGACCGCAATGGGGGCGCGCTCTGTTCTGCGCGATCGTCCTGCCCCGGGAATTCGCCGGCTGTTCACGTGCGGTTAGATGACGGGGCGAGAGTGGATGCATGAACGTCATGAGGTTCCTGGCCGGGCTGGGTTTCGGGGCCGCCGCCGGGTGGCTGTGCGCCCTCATCGTCTTCGACAGCGAATGGGCGACCGCACCGGTGATCATCTCCAGTATCGGCGCGATCCTGCTGTCCGTGCTCTCAACCTTCGCCCGGAACGGTGAGGATGCACCGCTGACGGACGGGCAGCTGGACTTCGCACTCCGCCGCGGAGTGACCGGCACTGCCGAGGTGCGTGAGATCGAGCGCACCGATCTGAGCATCGGGGATCTTCCCGTCTACCGGCAGGTGCTCTACGTCGAACCCGGCCAGGGCAGCCCCTACCGCACGATCATGAGCGAGGCCATCGACCCGGTGCTGGGCTCACGCCCCGTCGGCGCCCGCATCCCGATCGTGCAGATCACCCCAGGGCGTCCCGGGGTGGCGTTCAACCGGCACGGCAGCCTCGCTGACACTGACCGTACTGGCGGCCTCGATTCGACGGTTGACCCCGGCTGGGCAGGCGCCGACCGGTCAGAGCGCTACTCGAGTGCGCCGGACGCCTACAGCTCGACTGGCGCCTACAGCTCAGCCGGCGCGTACAGCTCAAGGCGAAACCTCGATGCGGTGCCGTTCTGGACGACGGGCTACGACGATGAGCGCCTCACCCAGACGCGCAGGCCGATCCTGCCTCGGCTCGCGGAGTTCCGCGCGCGCCCGCGGCGCAGCCCGCTGCTGCCCGTTGTGGCGTTCGTCCTCGGCCTGGCGCTCTCGTTGGCTCCCTTCTATCAGCGGCTGTCCGCGGGGATCGAGGATGTGCAAGCCGGCCGGTTCGGCGGAGCTGACCTGCTGACAGACGGCGAAGCCCTTGAGGCGGCGCTGTCCCGCTTCAGCCAGCGCACCGGCGTCACCGGCGTCTGCCGTCTGCTCGTCTCTGATGAGTATGTGTCGTTGCAGGCGCCGAAGCCCGATGGTGCGCCGGGGCAGGATGACTACATCGTCAAGCTCAACAGCGACCGGATCTGGAGCGAATCAGCGGACTGCGACCACGAGCTCATCGCACTCGCCGAGGTCGATGCGGCGGTCATCTCCGCTGCCTATGGGCGTGCGGTCGATGAGGCGGGCTTCACCGCCGAGGACATCAACCCTGACAAGGGCACAGCGCAGGTTGCGCGAAATGTGGTCGGCCCCGAGCAGATCCTCATCCGCGTCAACGTCTACGCCTCCGGGGGCACGCTCCCACACCCGCGTCGAGACTCCCACCGGTGAGCATGTGTCCTCCACCGGAGTCGATGGCGAAACCGTCGAGGGCCCAGCCGGCGGCTGAGGACTCCGGCGGCAGGGCACCTCAGGGCACCTGGAACCGGCTGTCGGCGGCATCGGTGATGAGCATCTGTCCCGGGGCGTGGGCGATCGCCAGGCTCGGCCGGGCTGCCAGCAGCGCCGCCTGCGGGGTGACACCGCAGGCCCAGAACACCGGGATGTGGCCCTCCGGGATCTCGACCGCGTCGCCGTAGTCCGGGGAGGCGAGGTCGGAGATGCCGATCTCATCCGGGTTGCCGATGTGCACGGGCGCTCCGTGCACAGCAGGATAGCGCGAGGTGATCCGCACCGCCTCAGCGACCTGACTGGCCGGCAGCGGGCGCATCGACACGACGAGCGGGCCGGAGAAGATGCCGGCCGGGACCGTGGGAATCGAGGTGCGGTACATCGGCACGTTGACACCCTGGCTGATGTGGGCGATCTCGATCCCGGCTGCCAGCAGCGCAGACTCGAAGGTGAATGAGCAGCCGATGAGGAAGGCGACCATGTCCTCACGCCACAGCTCGGTGGCCTCGCTGCAGGTGTCTGCCAGTTCGCCGTCGCGGTAGACGCGGTAGCTGGGCACATCGGTGCGGATGTCGCCTCCGGCCAGCAGCTCAGAACTCGTCTGCCCGGCCTCGAGCACGCCGATGATGGGCATCGGCTTGGGGTTGCGCTGGGCGAAGAGCAGGAAGTCGAAGGCGTACTCCTGCGGCACCGCGAGCAGGTTGACCTGCGTGTATCCCGGGCACAGGCCCGAGGTGGGACGCACGAGCCCGGCCCGGAACGCCGCCCGCGCTGCGGCAGGCGAGGCGAATGCGCCGCCCGCAGGCGCCTCGGGCACGGTGCCAGCCGGGACCTCGGGCACGGAATCCATCGTCATCCCTGCCACAGGGCGGCGATGCCGGTGAGTGAGTTCCAGCCCAGCCAGATCGTCAGCAGCCAGGTGAGCGTGCCGAGGGCGGCGAGCCACGTCGGGTAGCGGTAGCCGTGCAGCAGGTCGCGGCGGGCCCAGGCGACCCACAGCACGACGGCGAAGCCGATCGGCAGGATGAGGCCGTTGAAGGCGCCGGCGAAGATGAGCAGCGTCTGCGGGGCCTGATCGAGGATGAGGAAGGCGGTCGCGCACACGGCGATGAACGCGATGGTGAGCAGGTTGCGGGTCCGTGGGCTGGTGCGCTGGGTGGTGACGAAGCTGATCGAGGTGTACGAGGCGCCGATGACCGAGGTCAGGCCGGCGGCCCACAGCACGACGCCGAAGACGCGCAGGCCGACCTCACCGGCGGCGGCGAGGAAGGCGTCGGCGGCGGTGTTGTCCTGCGACAGCGTCACACCGCCTGCGACGACGCCGAGGACGGCGAGGAAGAGCAGCACGCGCATGACACCGGTGATGATGATCGAGAGCACCGAGACCTGCGTGATGTGGCCGATGTTCTCACGTCCGGTGATCTTCGAGTCGATGAGGCGGTGAGCACCGGCGAAGGTGATGTAGCCGCCGACGGTGCCGCCGATGAGGGTGGTGATGACGAGGAAGTCAACCTCCTCGGGCAGCACGGTGTTCTTCAGCGCCTCGCCGACCGGCGGCTGGGAGACGATCGCGACGTAGAGCATGAGCAGGATCATGATCGCGCCGAGCGCCACGACGATGCGGTCGAGTGCGACGCCGGCGCGCTTGGACAGGAAGATGAAGATCGCGATGAGCGCTGAGACCGCGCCGCCGATCTTCGCGTCGATGCCGAGCATCGCGTTGGTGCCCAGGCCGGCACCGCCGATGTTGCCGATGTTGAAGATGAGCCCGCCGACGAAGACGAAGGCGGCCATCACCCAGCCGATGCCCGGCAGCACCCGGTTGCCCAGTTCGTTGGCACGCAGCCCGGTGACGCCGAGCACCCGCCAGACGTTGAGCTGGATGGCGATGTCGACGAGCACGGAGACCAGGATCGCGAAGGCGAAGGCCACGCCGAGCTGGACGGTGAACACCGAGGTCTGGGTGATGAAGCCCGGGCCGATCGAGGAGGTGGCCATGAGGAACATGGCCCCGAAGATCGCGGTGCGGCCGGTCGCCCCGATCGTGACGGCCTTCTTCGCATCGGCCTGTGTGCCGTTTGCCGGGGCGGTGTCGCCTGGCTGGGCTGTGTGGGCGCCGGTGTGATCGGGCGTGGGGTCCGGGGTGTGGCTGCTCATCGTGCTTCCTCGCTCGGGTGGGCGCGGGCGGCACCGGTGCGGTGGCTGCCCTGTGACGCGACACACTCTAGCAATTGTTCAACAAAGGCCGCGAGGGGAGGGGGTGTGGACGACGGTTCGGTTCGCGCCGGCGCCGAGGCGGTGGCTGGGTTGGTTACGTCAGCTTCTGCAGTGCGAGGTGGGTGAGCCATTCGAGTGGGCCGCGGGCGGCCGGTCCGCGCACGCCGCGGCGGGCGGCGATCGCCTGCCAGGCCAGTGCGAAGGCGATGACTGCGGCGAGCACGATGACGAAGCCGATGATGGTCAGTGCCAGGCGGGCCTCGGGGAACCGGCCGGTGAGGTCGAGGCCCCAGCCGAGGAACAGGGCGCCGGCGAGCAGGTTCTGGCCGACGTAGACGCTCAGCGACATCCGCCCGGCGGCCGCGCACGCGGTCTCGATGGCTCGGGGGATCCAGCGGTGCAGGCTGGCATGCGCGATGAGGGCGAGCAGGCCGATGGCGACGAGGCTGGCGGTGAGGTAGCGCTGGGCGAAGATCGCCGCCGGGGAGCCGATAATGCCCAGCATCAGGTCGACAGGTGCGGCGGTGGCACCGATGAGCAGGCAGCGGCGGCGCAGCCGGGCGCCGTCTGGGGTGAAGATGCCGCCGGCGAACAGGCGGGCGCCGATGAGGAAGAGGCAGATGCCCATGGCGAGGGTGAAGATCGGTTCGGCGCGGAAGATGAGGCTGTTGTCGAGGCGGAAGAGAGCGAGTTCGGTGAAGCTGGCCTCGCGGTAGGGGTTGATGCCGTGCCACAGCGGCCAGCCGGCGGCCGGGCCGGTGAGCTCAGACCCGGCATCGCCGCTGCCTTCCGGTTGGGTGAGCAGCAGGAGGCTGAGCAGACCGATACCGAACACATGGACGACCCCGGTCACCCAGGCCCAGATGCGCGCGCTGCGCTGGGAGGTGGCGATGATGCCGGCGACGATGAAGCCGGTGACGGCATAGCCCATGAGCACGTCGAATTCGGCGATGAGGATGAAGTTGATGAGCCCGTCGAGGAACAGGAGCCCGGCGCGCGGGGCGTAGGTGCGCAGCCAGCCGCGGCGCGCGCTGCGTTTGTGCCAGGCGGTGAACTGCAGGAACACGCCGATGCCGAACATCATCATGAGCAGGGAGAGGAACTTGCCGTTGCTCAGGGAGCTGAGCACCTGGAAGGCCAGCGTCTGGCCTCCTTCGGCGAGTCCTGCGGCTGGGTCGAGGATGTAGCCCAGCAGTCCCGCGGGGTGGGTGAAGAGCCAGATGTTGGTGCCGAGCGTGCCGAGCACGGCGGCACCGCGGGCGATGTCGAGTCCGGCGATGCGCCGGCGGGCAGGGGCAGCGGCAGTGGCGTCACGTGCAGCCGTGCCACCGGAAGCTGCTGGACCGCCGGGGCCACCTGAGCGCTCGTGATAAGCGGCGGGGCCGGCGGCGCTGCGGGTCGGGGAGGTCTCCATAACCAAAACAATACAGTCGTATGGTCGCGCGTGCAATACACTTGTATTGCCGACGTGGAAGCACCGCGCCCGCCAGCAGCGAAGGATCTATGAGCACCAGCAGAGACCACATCATCGACGCGATCGTCGCCGCCATCGCCGGAGGCGGCATCGACAAGGCCACCGTCCGCACGGTCGCAGGCGAGGCCGGGGTGTCGATCGGCGCCGTCCAGCACCACTTCCCCACCAAGGCCGCGATGCTGACCGCAGCGATGGAGGCGATCTCGGCTGCTGTCACCGCTGACATCGAGGCCTATATCGGCACCTTCGAACCCGCCGGCACACCTGCCGAGGAGGCCGGGCAGACCGCCCGCATGCTGCGCCACCTCGCGTTCATGCTGTGCTCGATCCGCGACGAGGATCTCATTCCTGCCGGCATCTGGCTCGACTTCGTCGCCCTCTCCCGCGTCACCCCCGAGCTTGCTGAGATCCACGCCCGCACATGGGCCCAGCTGCGTGAGCGCATGAGCCAGCTCATCACGGGAGCCCACCCCGGCCACCCTGCTCCCGAGGCGGCCGCCGGCTGGGCGCTGGCGACCTTCGACGGCATCGCCGTGGCCCGGGTGACCGAACCGCAGTTCATGACCGGCACCCGCGCGGCAGCCCTGGCTGAGCGGACGCTCGCGGCGATCGCCGCAGAGGCAGCCGAGACCACCGGAACCACCGCCTCGAGAGCGGAGACAGGCACCGACTGAACCACCGCCTTGGGACCGGTGATTGGCACCGAGTGAGCCACCGCCTCGGGCGCGGGGATGAGCGGACACGATTTGGACACAATCACCAGTGCCGCACAACCGCCTATGACTTGTGACATGCTTCACGATAAGCTCAACCGCACACCGCACTTTCGGTGGGCGCCGGAGCACCGGCGCCGGGTTCGTACCACCCGGTGACACCCTCACCGCACCGCAACCAGGAGGAATTCCGTGAAGCGATCCTTAAGCATTGCTGCCCTGACGGCGGCATCAGTCCTAGTCCTGTCCGCCTGCGGCGGCAGCGGCGGAGGCGACGGCAATGGCGCCGAAGGCTTCCAGCCCGTCTCCGGCGGCAAGCTGACCCTGTGCTCCGACATCCCATATGAGCCGTTCGAGTTCACCGACGAGAACAACGAGACCGTCGGCTTCGACATCGACCTGGCCAAGAAGCTCTCCGAGCGCCTCGACCTCGAACTCGACGTCGTCACCACCGGCTTCGAGGCCATCGAGTCCGGTTCGGCGCTTGACACCGCGCAGTGCGACCTGGCGCTGTCGGGCATGTCGATCACCGAGGAGCGGGCGACGAAGTTCGACTTCTCCCACAAGTACCTGCTCGACAACCTCGGCCTCATGGTCACCAAGGACTCCGGCATCAAGTCCCTCGACGAGCTCAAGGACAAGGAGGTCGGCGCCCAGCAGGCGACCACCGGTGAGTCCTATGCCAAGGACGCCGGTGCCAAGGTCGTGCAGTTCGAGGACTCCGGCCTGCTGACCCAGGCGATCACCTCGGGTCAGATCGACGCGGCGGTCGCGAACCTCTCGACGATCTACGCCGCCACCCAGGCCAGCGACAAGCTCGAGCTCGCCGAGGACTACGACACCGACGAGGCACTCGGCGCCGGGTTCAAGAAGGGCAACACCGAACTCGCCGATGAGTTCAACACGATGCTCGGCGAGATGTTCGAAGACGGCTCGTACGACAAGCTCGTCGAAGAGTGGTTCGGCGAGGTCGCCGATGCCGCGAAGGTCCCGGAGGACCAGCGCGGATCCTGATCCTGCTGCCCCCCCCCCCCCCCGGGGGGCCACCCCGGTGCCGCCGCCGCGGCGCTTGAGTTCGAGTGCGAGCGTCAGGGCCACGCGTGCGCCGGAGGCGCCGATCGG
>NZ_JACSPY010000007.1:108169-185978 GCF_014836885.1 Brevibacterium gallinarum | reverse complement strand
TGAGTGTGGTTACCCACTTCGATATCGGAGGTCTTCTTTCACCTCAAATCCCGATCACAACCTCCCGAGGAAGTACAGCTAGGCTGGCACCGGTGGCTTCCGGCCTTCCGGCAGCGGCCGGAACGCACGGCCGGGAGGCGACCGGACCGATGGGGGAGACGAGATGGCCCGAGCGAGGCGCACCGGCTGGATGCTCGCCGCTGTCGCAGCGGCAGCGGTGGCAGCAGTGCTCATCATCATCGCCGGCATCAACCCGCAGCTGGGCTCCTCACCGCTCGACACAGCCAAGCGTGCGGCACAGTCGTTTGCCGACGACGCCGTGGCAGCCGGCCCCTGGACCGATCCAGGCGCCGCCGGCCGGGCCCACGATCAGCTCAAGCTCCACCTGCGGCCTGCCGGTCTGCACGCACCGGTGGCCGTGAAGGTCATCGAGCTCACCGAGATCGACTCCTCCCGGCAGCGGGCCACCCTGGCGTGGGCGTGGCAGACGAACCCGCGTTCGCGCACCCAGGTCCCGGACTGGTCCTACACCTCGAACGTCGATGTGGTGAAGGACCAGCTGTCGTGGAAGGCCGAATACGGACCCGAGGTCGTCCACCCGCAGCTGCACACCGACGCTGAGATCACCGCAGAGGTCGAAGCCGCGCAGCGGGCGAAGATCCTCGGCTTCGGCGATGAGGTGCTCACCAGCGTCGAACCGGTCATCAGCGTCGGCGTCGAACCGGCCCGCACCGACGATCCGGCCCAGACCGCAGACGACACCGCTGCCGCGCTCGCCGGCTTCGCTGAGATCGATGCCGAGGCACTGGCCGGCCGCATCGAGGCGGCAGCCGCGCATGCCTTCGTCCCGGTCGTCACGATCCGCGTCGATGACTACCGCGATATCGCCGATGAGCTGCGCCCGATCCCCGGTACGGTGTTCCGCAGCCAGGACATGTCCGTGCCGGTGCACCGGGGGCTGGCACCCCTGCTGCTCGGCCGGGTCGGCGCCGCGACTGCCGAGGACCTGGAGGAGGATCCGCTGCTGCGCGACGGCGACCTTGTCGGCCGGTCGGGTCTGCAGAAGCTGTATCAGCAGCAGCTCTCCGGCCGAGCCGGGGTCGAGCTGCTTGTCGACGGTGAACCGATCCTCAGCGTCGACGCCGTGCCGGCACCGCCGGTGGTGACCTCGATCGAACGCGAGCTTCAGCAGCGCGCCGACGCCGCTGCCGAAGCCGCCGGCGCACCGGTCGGCATCGTCGTCATCGATGCCGAAAGCGGGCACATCCGGGCCGTCGCCAATGCCGGTGGGGACGCCGGTTTCGACCGGGCGCTGACCGGCAGCTATCCGGACTCACCGGCACACGCGCTCACCGAAGCGCTGGCCGCATCACGGGGTGCCGCTGGTGGAGAGGTGCTGGCGGCGCTCGGCATCGAGCGCGTCGACCTGGGCATGCCGGCGGTCGTGTCGACCGGAGGGCAGCCCAGCGGCAGCCCGGTGTCTGTCGCCATCGCCGCAGCCCGGGTGCTCACCGGGCAGCAGCCCGCAGCCAGCCTCGTGCAGTCAGCCGGAGGAGAGGACCTGACACTGCCGGCACGCGATGAGAGCCTGACCAAGGACGAGCGCGACGTGCTCCAGCCTGTCCTCGAACCGCATCTCATCGATCTGCCCGGGCGGCATCGCAGCACCGGCGGCGATGCGGTATCTGCCAGCACAGCGGGCCCGTGGGCGATCGGACAGCGCGGCGGACTCGTCGGTGTCGTCATCGTCGAACCCACCGAGCCAGGCTCCGGTGAGAACCCGGCATCTGCTGGTGCGGTGCTCACCGAGGCGCTCACCGGCAGGTGACCGCGTTTCCGCGCGCGTCCCATGACAGTCATCGGGCTCCCGCGCGTCTCATGACAGTGGCTGGGCTCCCGCGCCTGTGGTGACAGGGCGTGTTGGCGCACCGGCAGCAGGCAGTCCAGCCGCTAGGCTGAGGTCATGTCGAACTGCGTCATCGTCGTCTACACACCCATCGATTCTGCTGATGCCGTGCGTGCTGCACTGGCTGCCGGCGGAGCTGGGGCGATCGGCGACTACACGGGCTGCTCCTTCTCCAGTCGCGGCACCGGCCGCTTCACCCCAGGCACCGGCGCCAACCCGACGATCGGCGATATCGGCACCCCGGAAGAGGTCGCAGAAGAGCGCATCGAAGTCATCTGCCCAGCCGAGCTCACCGCCACCGCACTCGACGCGATGCTCGCCGCCCACCCGTACGAGGAGCCGGCCTATCACGTGATGCCGGTGATGACGCGTGCCGACTTCTGACACCCGAGCACGCCGCAGGCTCTCCACCGCAGCCGCACTCGCAGGAATCGCCCTGCTCGCCGCCGGCTGCGGGATCACCGATGAGGCCGGCAGCAGTGCCGAACCCGCCCACGACTACACCGTCGACTCCGACGCCGCCGTCAAGGACAGCCCGATCTGGACGGATGCCAGCGACGCGGCGATGCTGCGCATCGGGGTGCCCTTCGACCAGCCGGGGCTGGGATATCTCTCTGCGGGGAAGACGGTGCCGGCCGGGTTCCACGCCGAGATCGGCAGCCTCATCGCCGGACGCCTCGGCTTCGCCGCCCACCAGATCACATGGGTCGACGCATCCGCGGACCCGGCTTCCCTGCTCGCAGGCGAGGAACCAGCCGCTGACCTCCTCATCGACACCGACGGCCAGCCCATCGAGGGACTCGACGCGGCACCCGGACCGGCCGCCACCGCCTCGGCGGCGGAGACCACCGAGCCCGATGGTGGCGCAGGCGAAATCACCGAGGACACTGCCACAGACGGCTCAGGCAGCGGCGATTCTGGCACCGACGACTCAGGCACCGGCGACGCTGCCACCGACGCCCCTGCAATCCCAGCTGATCTGGCCGGGCCCTACCATCTCGGCGGCCAGGGTCTGCTGAGCCCGGCAGCATCGGATCTGTCGGAGTTCAGCGAGCTGACCGGCCAGCAGGTCTGCGCACTGCCCGGCTCACCCGGCAAGCAGGCGATCGAGGAGGAGACCACCGCTGCGGTGGTCGAACGCGAATCGCTGTCCGACTGCGCCGCCGCGCTGACAGCCGGCGAGGTCGATGCTGTCGTCGGCGCCGACCTCGACCTGCAGGCACTCGTCGCGCAGGACCCGCAGGCACTGACGCTGAGCGAGGACCGGCTGCGCCCGGCCGGATACTGGATCCGGATGCGCACCGAGGACCCCGCTCTGGCCGAGGCGATCGCCGAGGGGATCGCCGCTGCGGCCGACGACGGCGAATGGGCCCACGCCGTCGAGGCGGCCTTCGGCAGCGACGTCGAGATGACCCCACCGCCGACGCGATGACCACGCCCGGCGCCGGCAACCCTGCATTAGGGTTGGAGCATGAGCCAGATCACGCTGCGCAATGCGCGCCTGCTTGCCGCCGATCACTTCACCGCACCGACCACGCTGCACATCAGCAACGGCCGGATCACCGCCAGCGGCGACGACGCCGCAGACGCCCGCGCCGGTGAGATCATCGACGTCGACGGCCAATGCGTCATGCCCGGGTTCATCGAAAGCCACGGCCACCCGAGCATGTACGGCCGGACCCTCCTGCAGGTCGACGTGCGCCCCGATGTCGTCGACAGCATCGCCGACATCCAGAACGCCATCCGCGACGCCGCGAACGCCACGGAGCCCGGCGGGTGGATCCGCGGAGCCGGCTGGGATGAGACATACCTCGAAGACGACCGGGTCCCCACTCGCGCGGACCTCGACGCAGCGGCACCGGACCATCCGGTCGTGCTCACCCGCACCTGCCGGCACATGCTGCTGGTGAACTCGAAGGCACTCGACGTCTGCGGTATCGACGACGACACCCCGGACCCGGTCGGCGGGCGGCTGGTCAGGGACGGCAGCGGCCGGCTCACCGGGCTGTGCCAGGAGAAGGCGATGGATCTCATCACCGTCCCCGACTACGCCCCCGATGAGCTCTCCGGCGGGTTCGCCCGCGCCCAGCAGCAGTTCCTCGACTGGGGCATCACCACCGTCCACGACATGTCCACCAGCCGCACCGACCTGCGCCTGTACACCGAACTCGCCGCCAGCCGGCAGCTGAGCATCCGCCTGCGGCCGTGGCTGTGGGCCCTGACCCAGATGGGCTACGACGGCATCCTCGACGCGGCACTGGCTGCCGGTGTCACCAGCGGGCTCGGCGATGACTGGATGCGCATCCAAGGGGCGAAGTTCGTCCTCGACGGGGGAGTGGGCGGCAAGACCGCTGCCCTGTGCTGCCCGTACGAGCACAGCGACGAGACCGGGATCCTCTACATCGACGATGAGACTCTCACCCGGCATCTGCGTGAGGCGGTGGCCGGCGGACTGCGGCTGGCCATCCACAGCATCGGCGATGCCGCCATCGCACAGGCCCGCCGTGCCCTCAAGAACATCGGCGACGATGAGGCGGTGCGCACCCGCCGCACCCGCATCGAGCACTGCACCCTGCCGGCTGCGGAGGACCTCGACTTCCTCGCTGAGTGGAACATCATCGCCTGCTCATCCGTCGGCTTCATCTACCACCTCGGCGACTCCTACCTCAAGGTGCTCGGGCGCGACCGGATGCCGCGGGTCTACCCGCACCGGTCCTTCATCGACCGCGGCATCGTCGCGCCGGGCAACTCCGACGTCCCGGTCACCAACGGCAACCCGTGGGAGGGCATCTACGGGGCGGTGACCCGGACGACGAAGACCGGCCAGGTCCTCGATGCCGAGCAGAACATCACCCTCGCCGAGGCGATCCGCGCCTACACCTCGGACGCGGCCTACACCTCCTTCGAAGAGGACACCCTCGGCACGCTGGCCCCCGGCGCGCACGCCGACTTCCAGCTCTATGAGCGCGACCCCTTCGCCCTCAACCCGGCGGAGTGGCTTCACCTCGCACCCAGCGCGGTCTACGTCGCCGGCGAAAGGCAGCCCCTGAGCTAGACTCATCACCACCGACCCCAGGAGGAGTTCCCCATGGAAGACCCTGTTCTCGTCAGCAATCCCGTCGAGGTCGTCGACAACCTCTCACGCGACCGGTTCGAACTGTGGCTGTCCGGGCCGGAGCGGACCTTCGTCGGATTCCTCGGCTACACGATGCCCGAACCCGGGGTGTACGAGCTCCAGCACACCATCATCGACGAGGCCTTCGGCCGGCAGGGCTACGCGCGCACCCTCGTGACGAAGGTGCTCCAGCAGCTGGCCGAGCGCGACGAGAAGATCATCCCGATGTGCTCATACGTCGAGCGCTACCTCGAGCGCTTCCCGCAGTACCGCGGACTCGTCGCCGCGCGGTGAGCCCGGGCCGCTTGAGCTCATCATCGGCTGCCTGCAGGCACGAAAAAGCCCCGCTCACACGGAGCGGGGCAGTGGCTCCCCCGGCTGGGCTCGAACCAGCGACCCTTCGATTAACAGTCGAATGCTCTGCCAACTGAGCTACGGAGGAATAGCGTCATCGTGATGATCACGCGAGAAACAACTCTAGCACCGGGATCGCGCAGTTCTCAAATCACCCCAGCGGTGACGTGCCTCACGTCCGATTGAGCCGATCCGCACAGGATCCCGGCACGCGCGGCGTCTCTGAGTCCTGGATGTGAGGCGTCGCTGAGTCCCGTATGTGAGGAACCGCCTGGTGCCGTGTGAGCCTCACCTGCGGGCCGGGGGCTACACTGGCCGGGTGACGACCCTACTGGCCATCAGCCTGGCGCTGTTCGCTGCGATCGCACTGGCGTACGCCGCGCTGCTGCAGCACAGCGGCGTCAACCAGCGCGAGGAGGACTCCACCCGGTTCCGGGTCCAGGAGTTCGCCCGCATCTTCACCAACCGCACCTGGCTGCTCGGGCTCATCGTCCTCATCCTCGGCAACGCCGCCAACATCATCGCCCTGGCCATCGCCCCGGTGATGGTCGTTCAGCCGATCGGGGCGGTCGCTCTCATCACCGCTGTCATCCTCGCCGTCGTCCACCGCGGCCTGGCGCTCACCCGCACGATCACCCTCGCCGTGGCCGCCTGCGGGCTCTCCCTTGCAGCCTTCGTCGCCGTGGCTGCGGTCATCGGCCGCTACGAGGTCCACTACGGGTCCAGCGCCCACCGCGTTGCCTGGATCGCACTGGCGCTCGCGGTGATCTTCGGTGTCGTCATCCTCGTGCGCAACCACCCGCCGCAGCTGCTGCTCATCACCGGCTCCGGCCTGCTGTTCGCCACCGTCGCGACGAACGTGCACATCATCTCCAACCAGTTCTTCGACTCCGGGACCGGCGGGATCACCTGGTTCAACGTCATCAGCCTCGCGCTGGCCGGGATCATCGGCTCGTGGTTCGTCCAGGCCGCCTATGCCGCCGGACCACCGGAGATGGTCATCGCCGGCCTGACCGTCATCGACCCGATCTTCGCGGTGCTGCTCGGCTCGATCGTGCTCGGCGAAGCCATGGAAGCCTCCATCCTCCAGATCGTGCTCATGGCCGTCACCGGGGCGATCGCCTGCTGGGCGGTCATCGCGCTGTCCCGGTATCATCCAGACGTGGTGGCCAAGGAGCGCCAGCGCATGAACGACAAGTACGGCACCCACCCCGATGAGGACGATCGTTGACTGAGACCGAGCAGAGCACTGCCCCGGCTGACCGCACCACCCTGCGCATCTGCATCCCCACCGAGACCTACGCCCCCGAGGTCAACGGTGCCGCGACCTTCGCGCAGACCCTGGCCACCGGGCTGGCCGCCCGCGGCCATGAGGTGCACGTCATCTGCCCCTCGGCCACCGGCACACCGTCGACGGCGCGGGAGGACGGCGTGCTCGTCCACCGCATCCGCTCCCACCGCTGGTACCTGCACCCGACGTGGACGATCTGCGTGCCCTGGGAGACCAAGCCCGAGGTGTCCCGCCTGCTCGACCTCATCCGTCCCGATGTGGTGCATGCGCAGGCGCACTTCGTCATCGGCCGCTATGCGCTCAGCGAGTCCCGCAAACGCGGCATCCCGGTGGTGGCGACGAACCACTTCATGCCCGACAACGTCCGCCCCTACCTCAATGCGCCCGAAAGGCTGCTGCGCTACGGCAGCGCTGCCGCCTGGTGGGATCTGCGGCGGTGCTTCGAGAAAGCCGACTATCTCACCGTGCCGACCCAGCTGTCTGCCGATCTGCTGACCGAGAACGGGTTCCGCAGCTCCATCCAGGCGGTGTCCTGCGGCATCGACCTGTCCCACTTCTTCGCCGCTGATGACGTCGAGCAGACGCACCCGACGGTGCTGTTCGTCGGGCGGCTGTCACTGGAGAAGAACATCGGCGACCTGATCGCAGCCCTCGCGCGCACCGACCCGAGCCTCAACCTGCACGCTGACATCATCGGCGCCGGATCTGAGGCCGAGCCGCTGCGCGCTTTGGCTGCCGAACTCGGTGTGGCCGACCGGGTGCGGCTGCGCGGCAAGGTCAGCGACGAGGAGCTCGTGCGCGCCTACCAGGAGGCGACGTTCTTCTGCATGCCCAGCACCGCAGAGCTGCAGAGCATCGCGACCCTGGAGGCGATGGCCTCAGGCAAACCGGTCGTCCTCGCCGATGCGGTCGCGCTGCCGCATCTGTGCCGTCACGGTGAGAACGGCTACCTGTTCGAACCGCGCAGCGTCGACGCACTGACCGATGCCTTCACCCGGCTGCTGACGATGAGCGACACTGACCGGCAGCAGATGGGACGGGCCTCCCGGGAGCTCGTGTCCCGCCACGACGTGCGCCACACCCTTGACACCTTCGAAGCGATCTACCGGCAGGTGCTGGCCGAGGCTCAGCCGGCAGTCGCCTGAACCCAGTCAGCCGGACGCCTGAACCCAGTCAGCCGGACGCCTGAACCCAGTCAGCCAGGCGGCTGAATCCAGTCTGCCGGATCGAAGACCGCAGGCTGGCGCGTCATGGCAGTCAGATCGAACTCCGCGCGCGCCTGCGCCAGGCCATCCCACGGGCCGAAGCCGAGCGAGCTGCCGAGCCAGGCGAAGAAGTCGAAACCGGTGCCGGCCAGATCACCGAGCGTCACGGCACCGTCGCGTTTGGCCAGCCGCTGTCCGCTGGGCCCGAGTACGAGCGGCACATGCACCCATTCGATCTCCGCACGCCCGGCTTTTGTGCCGATCAGCTCCGGGCTGACTCGATCCAGCAGCCAGGCGAAGAACACCTGCCGCGGCGTCGAGGAGGCCAGGTCATCGGCCCGCACCACCTGGTCGATGCCCATCGCCAGATCATCGACGACGACCGCCAGATGATAGGAGTGGACGCCGTCACCGCGGCGCAGCACGAAGTCATCGATGAACCCGCGGACGTCACCGAGCAGCGCATCGGCGACCACCACCTCGGGACCGGAGGCCCGCACCGGCACCTCCAGCAGCTGCGCAGCCGCCTGCGCATCCAGCCGCAGTGCCGGCTGCCGGCCGTTGCCTGCCAGCCGGGTGCGCTCAGCCTCACGAACCGACGCTGTCAGATTCCGGCAGGTGCCCGGATAAGCACCCGGGGGAGTGTGCGGAGCAGAGGGCGCAGACTGGATGTCTCTGCGCGAGCAGTAGCACTCATAGACGAACCCGGCCGCAGCGAGCGCGTCGATGACGTCCCCGTAGAGCTCCGTGCGCTCTGACTGGATGATGAGCGGACCGTCGGGGGTGACGCCGAGTGCGGCGAAGTCGGCCAGCTGCTGCTCGGCAGCCCCGGCCTGGACCCGGTCGAGGTCTTCGATCCGCCAGCGGAAGTCCCGGCCCGTGGAGTGCGCGCACAGCCAGGCGAGCACCCCGGTGCGCAGATTGCCGATGTGCAGCCGGCCGCTCGGGCTCGGGGCGTAGCGGCCGGCGCCGCGCGCGGCGACAGGTGCGCTCTCGGCAGGCGGCGGAGATGGCGGGAAGCTGTCCATGCGCCCATCGTAACGAGACCCGCTCCACCGGCCGTGCGCAGCAGCGACCGCGCAGTATTGCCAGGCCAGAGGCCGGGGGTGTAGGAATGGAGAAATGGCAGACAAACGGCACGCGGAGGCGCAGACAGGGTCAGCGCAGACCCCCAAGATGAGCGACGATCAGCGCCGCATCCTCCTCATCGCCCTCGTGCCGCTGTCCATGTCGCTGCTGTCGGTGTCGATCGTCAACGTCGTGCTGCCGGCCATCGGCAGCTCCCTCGACGCGTCGAACACCGCCCTGCAATGGGTGCTCACCGGCTACACCCTGACCTTCGGCGTCATCCTCGTGCCCGCCGGGCGCGCAGGTGACCTGTTCGGTCGCGGCAAGCTGTTCATCGCCGGGCTCATCGTCTTCGGCGCAGCCTCCCTGCTGGCCGGCTTCGCCCCGAACCCGCTCGTGCTCAACCTCGCCCGTCTGCTCATGGGTGTGGGCTCCGGCCTGCTGAATCCGCAGGTCGTCGGGCTCATCCAGCAGTACTTCTCCGGTGCTGCCCGGGGCAGGGCCTTCGGGCTGATGGGTTCGGCGATCGGCGTGTCCGTCGCCGTCGGGCCGGCACTCGGCGGGGTGCTCGTGCGGTTCTTCGGCGAGGACCTCGGCTGGCGGATGTCGTTCCTCATCAACGTGCCCTTCGTCATCCTCGCCGTGACGCTGGCGATGATCTTCTTCCCGCGCTCAGCCTGGGAGCCCCCGGAGACCACGACGGCACCGGGTGCCAGACCCGACCTCGACCTCGTCGGTGTGACGCTGCTGGGCCTGGGAACCCTCGGGGTGCTCGTGCCGCTGCTCGTCGGCGCGGCAGCCCTGTCCTACCTCTTCCTCGGGGTGCTCGGCATCGCGCTCATCATCGCCTGGGTCATCTGGGAGAACCGCTACAAGCGCCGCGGCCGCAGCCCGATGGTCGACATGGACCTGTTCCGCACCCGCACCTTCGCTAACGGCGCACTGCTCATCTCCCTGTACTTCTTCGGCACCACCAGCGTGTGGGTCGTCATCGCCGTCTACGCCCAGAACGGGCTGGGCTTCACCGCTCTGCAGGCCGGGCTCATCGGCCTGCCTGCTGCGATCTGCTCGGCGATCTCCTCAGCGATCGCCGGCCAGTACGTCATCCGCCTCGGCCGCCCCCTCGTGCTCGTCGGCATGGCACTGGCGATCTTCGGGCTGCTGGCCGGCATCGGCGCCGTCATCATGCACGACACCGCCGGCTGGCCGTTCGCCCTCGTCGTCATCGCCGTATCGTTCATCGGCATCGCCCAGGGGCTGGTCATCAGTCCCAACCAGACGCTGGCCCTCGTCGAGGTGCCGATCACCTACGCCGGTGCCGCCGGCGGGGTGCTGCAGACCGGTCAGCGGATGGGCACCGCCATGGGCCTGGCGGTGGTCACCTCGGTGTTCTTCGCCGTGCAGGCCGGTTACGGCTGGACAGCCGCCTTCAGCGCAGCCTTCGCGGTCATCGCCGTCGTCGTCACCGCCTCGGCGGTGGTCGGCATCGTCGACTGGCGGCAGGGCCGGCAGCCGGCAGCTGCGCGCAGCTGAGGCCCAGGGCGCACGGCGAGCTGCCCGGCCGATCGCCACCGGACGTTCATCTGCCGGTGAGTGCCATGTCGCCGGGTTCTCGCTAGGCTGGACGCAAGCCGGCGCCTTCGGTCGCTGCGCGCCGCACACCTTCGTCCAGCGAGCAGGAGACCATGAACACGATCGTCACAACCCCATGGTCAGCGGTCATCTTCGACATGGACGGCGTCGTCACCGACACGGCCTCCCTGCATGCGATCGCCTGGAAGCGGCTGTTCGACGACGTGCTCGCCAGTCCCGAGGTCACCAGCGGCGACCTGCCGCTGAGCCACCACATCGACACCACGCCCTTCGACGGGGTCGAGGACTACCGCCGCTACGTCGACGGCCGCCCGCGCGAGGACGGCGTGCGCACCTTCCTCAATGCCCGCAACATCTTCCTGCCTGAAGGCAGTGATGACGATCCGTCCTCGGCCCACACCATCCACGGCCTGGCCCGGCGCAAGAACGACTACTTCTCCGTGCTGCTCGAACGCGAGGGCATCGAGGTGTTCTCCGGCACCGTCAAGCTCATCGAGCGGCTGCGCCGCGGCGGCACCCCGATCGGGCTGGTGACCGCCAGCCGCAACGCCCCGCGGCTGCTGGAGACTGCCGGCATCGCCGAGCTCTTCGATGTCGTCATCGACGGTCAGGTCGCCCGCGACCGCGGTCTGCCCGGCAAACCCGCCCCCGACACCTTCGTCGCAGCCGCCGAACTGCTCGGATTCCCGCCGCGGGAATGTGCGGTGCTCGAAGATGCCGTCTCCGGAGTCCAGGCTGCCCGCACCGGTGAGTTCGGCCTCGTCGTCGGCATCGCCCGCGACCGCAACCGCGCCGATCTGGAGGCAGCCGGGGCCGATGTGGTCGTCACCGACGCCAATGAGCTCGACCTGGGCATCGTGCCCCAGGACCCCTGGGAGTTGAGCTTCGCCGGTTTCGAACCCGAGCATGAGGGGCGCCGGGAGGCGCTGACGACGCTGGCGAACGGGTACATGTCGCTGCGCGGGGCCGCTCCCGAGGCGCCGGCTGGGCACTCCCATTACCCCGGTTCGTACATGGCTGGGATCTTCAACCGGCTGTGGAGCCACGTCAACGGCCGCGATCTGGAGCACGAGTCGCTGGTCAACCTGCCGAACTGGAACGTCTGCGACATCCGATTCGCCGACGGGGACTGGTTCTCAGCCGGCGGGTTGGCGATCGTCAGCGGTCAGCGCACCCTGTCGTTCGCCAACGGTGTGCTCACCCGCGAATTGGCGCTGACCGACGCGCAGGAGCGCGAGCTCATCATCCGCCAGCAGCGGCTCGTCTCGATGGACCGCAAGCATGTCGCAGCGATGCTCACGCAGATCACGCCGGTCAACACCGCCGATCCGATCGTCGTGCGCACCGGTATCGACATGAACGTCATCAACGACAACGTCCGGGAGTACGATGCGCTGTCGAAGAAGCACCTGATGACGACCTTCCAGCAGTTCGCCGCCGACGGCACGCTGCTGGCCGAAGTCGAGACGAGCCAGAGCAAGCTGCGCATCGCCATCGCCCAGCGCACGCAGATCCATCTCGGAGAGCACGCCGTCCGGCAGACCGATGAGGAGGCCGGTGTGAAGGTGCATCCGGTCGAGTATCCCGCCGGCATCTTCACCGATGCCACGATCGAGATGCGGCAGGGGGCGACCGTCGGCATCGACACGACGACCGCTCTGGTCAACTCCCGCGACGATGCGCTCACCTCCGTGCGCGAAGGTGCAGTCGATGAGCTCAACTGGCTGCCGGCGATCGGCTACGAGAATCTGCTGCCCGGGCACACAGCGGCCCTGCAGCGGCTGTGGGAGCGCTTCGACGTCGAGGTCGAAGCCGACTCCAACACCCAGCTGCTGCTGCACCTGCACACCTTCCACCTGCTGCAGTCGCTGTCTCCGCACACGGTGTTCGCCGACACCGGCACCCCGGCCCGCGGCCTGCACGGAGAAGGGTATCGCGGCCACATCTTCTGGGATGAGCTCTTCGTGCTGCCGCTGGTGAACCTGCGGCTGCCTGAGATCTCGAAATCGCTGCTGCTCTACCGCTGGCGCCGGCTCAACGCCGCCCGCCACCTCGCCCGCGAAGCCGGACTCGAAGGGGCGCTGTTTCCCTGGCAGTCGGGTTCGGACGGCCGTGAGGAGACCCCGGTCGAGCTGTTCAACCGGCGGGCTGGACGCTGGATGCCGGACAACTCCTGGCGGCAGAAGCATGTGGGCCTGGCGATCGCCTACAACGCCTGGCAGCACTACCGCGCCACGGAGGACGTCGGCTGGCTGGCCGAGCAGGGCGGCGAGCTCGTCATCGAGATCACCCGCCTGTTCGCCTCACTGGCCACGTACGACGCCGAGACCGACCGCTTCCACATCAACGACGTCATGGGCCCTGATGAGTTCCACGACGGCTATCCCGGCACGCCCGGCTCAGGGCTGCGCGACAACGCCTACACCAACATCATGACCGCCTGGGTGTGCCGCCACGCCGTCGAGATCTTCCGGCTGCTGCCCTCCTATGCCGCCGAGGACCTCATCTTCCGGCTCAACATCCAGCCGGCTGAGATCACGCTGTGGGGCCGGCTCGCCGCCCGCCTGGCGGTGCCCTTCAACGCCGACGGCATCATCAGCCAGTTCGACGGCTACGACGACCTGGAGGAGCTCGACTGGGCCGCCTACCGCAAGAAGTACGGCAACATCGGCCGGATGGACCTCATCATGGAGGCCGAGGGCGACTCGACGAACAACTACAAGCTGTCCAAGCAGGCCGACGTCACAATGCTCATCTACCTGCTCGGCGCCAACGGCCTCATCCGGGAACTCGGCCGGATGGGCTACCGGTACACGATGAGCCAGGTCGAGCAGACCGTCGATTACTACACCGCCCGGTCGACGAACGGCTCGAGCCTGTCCAATGTCGTCAACGCCGCCGTGCTGGCTGCGATCGGCCGGCCCGAAGCCTGGGACGTGTGGCAGGAGTCGCTGGTCATCGACCTGCACGACACCCAATGGGGCACCACGCAGGAGGGCATCCACCTCGGCGCGATGGCCGGCACCGTCGACGTCGTCGTGCGCGCCTTCGTCGGCGTGCTCATCCGCTACGACCGCATCGAGTTCCGCCCCCGCCTGCCGGAGAAGCTCACCGGCGTGCGTTTCAGGGTGCTGTTCCAGGGCCAGGTCATCGACGTGCGCTGCTCGGCGCGCGAACTCGTCCTCACCAGCCGCTCGCACGAAACCTCGAAGGTCAAGGTCCGCGTGTGGGACGACGAGCGCCTCCTCGACGGAGGAGAGACGCTGCACTTCAGCCTGCCCGAACACCACCACGAGGCCGTCGCCATGACCGGTGCGATCGAGATCGTCGGCGAGGATCCGCAGCGCTGAGCGATCCGCTCCCGAGGCGGTGGGCGCCTTCCGGCAGGGGTGCAGATATCGATTTCCGGCAGTCGTGTATCAGTCTTGTCATAAACGACTTTCTGCCGTGTTCGGTGTCCGTTGCGTGTGAGACACTGAATGCGCTCAACAGGACTCAGCCGCCAACGGAAAGGACATCTCGTGCTGTCGACACCCGCCGATGTATCGGCGTCGAGCGAGATCGAAGGACTGATCCGGCACGGCCTCGTCAACAGCTACTTCGCACCGGTGGCAGAGGCGTCGAGCTTTGAGACCGTCGGCTACACAGTGCTTCCGGCCCGGGCGGACGGGGAGGCGGGGAGCGACTGCGAGCGCATCGATGAGTTCGCAGGCCTGCGTGCTGATGTGCGCACCTCCGGGATGATCGGGGACTTCGACTCCTCCCTGCGCTACATCGCTCTGCGCGATGCCGCCTCTGCCGGGCTGGGCGCCTCCACCCGGCTGTTCCTCGGGGCTGAACCTGAATCGCTTGTCACCCTCGAAGACCGCACAGACGAACCCGAGCGTTCGGTCATCCTGCAGCTCGACCCCGAGCGGATCGCCGGGGCACCGGCCACCGTGCTGCGCTCGGTGCGCCAGGCCCGCCAGCTCGGCTGGGGCATCGGCATGAAGTCGATCGGCCCCGATCTGCGCACGGCTGCCTTCCTGCCGCTGGTCAATCCCTCGATCGTGAGCCTGCATCCGGATGTGCTGCATATGGAGGACCGCGACGAACTTGCCGAGCTCATCCGCCTGCTGCGCGCGCACGTCGAACGCACCGACGCCGTCGTCATCGCCGAGGGAGTGGCGACCGAGGCGGATATGCGCCAGGTGCGTGCGATCGGCGCCCGCTATGTCACCGGCCCGCTCATCGGTGAGCCGACGCGGGCGCCCAGCCCCGTCGACAAGCTCTACGACGACCCGCTCGTCGACCACTTCACCCGCAACCGGCTGGTGCAGGGCACCCCGTTCTCCATCTGCCAGAGCCTCAAGCACGACCCGCTCGTCATGGACGAGGCGCTCGTGGGCTCCGAACTCAAATCGCTCCAGCGCCGCGCGCTCAATGGTTCGAGCTCGATCGTCATCATCGGCATCTACGGTGAGCAGGAAGATGTATGGGAGGACACCGCCGAGCGGTTCGCATCCATCCAGCAGGTCTGCGGGTTCTCCGCGATGCTCTCCGGCGGCTTCGACGTCGCACCGGTGCCCGGTGTGCGCAGCGGTCGCATCGACCACTCCGACCCGCTGCGCAACGAATACGGGCTCATCGTCGTCGGACCGGACTGGTCGGGCATGGTCACCGCCTCCCGGAAGAACGACCCGGGGCCTGAGGGGCGCGTCGAGTTCGACGTCTACATCACCACCGACCGCTACGCCTGCGTCGACGCCGCCCGGGCGGTTCTCACCCGCGTCAACTCAGAACGCTGAGCGTCAACTCAGCACGCTGAACACGCCCGGCACCGCATCATGCGGTGCAGGTGAGAGTCAGAGCCGATCCTCGTCCCGGCGCGGAGGCGAACCGGTCTCATCCGTCGCGGGTGCCTCGGAGGCACCGGCCTGAAGGATCTCGCGCACCGAGGTGAACGGCGCCTCTCCGCGTCCGGCAGCTGTCGAACCGGAGCGCGGAGCGCTGCCAGGCCCTCGCCTGGCGGCGGATGCGCTGCCATTCCCGGACAGCCGGGCCTGAGCCGCAGCCCAGACGCGGCGGAGTCTGACGAACAGCCAGATCCCGATGCCCAGCAGCACCAGACCGGCCAGGGCCGCCAGCGGCGGCACCACCACGACGCCGATGAGGACGATGACGGCGGCCGTGTCCTCCCCGAAACTCGTGAGCACGTTCGTCACCGGTTCGGGCAGCAGATTCACCAGACCGCGCAGCGTTGACTTCCCCACACTCACACCGGTGGCAGTCGCTCCGCCGAGCACCGCGCCGGTCACCATCGCGGTGGCGCCGTACTCATCGCCGACCTGCAGGCCGATGAGGGCACCGAAGACCGGGCGCAGCACGCTGTGGATGACATCCCAGGCCTGATCGAAGAACTGGAACTTATCGACGAGGAACTCGCCGACGGCCAGCACACCGGTGATGCCGAGCACCCACGGGTCGGCGACGATGTCGGGAATCTGCGTGATGACCCCGCTGATCGCACCGGGAGCGTCTGCCGGGATGAGCAGCTTGGCCAGGCCGAGGAAGAAGACCGTGAAGTACGGCCGCAGTCCGGCCGCCGATCCGGTGCCGATAGCGATAAGCGCTGTGCTGACGAGCCCTTCCATGGAAGAACCTCCTGATGAGGCGGGCACTGATGAGCACATTCTACCGGCCCGGATGCGTCCGGCCGCTGACATGAGCACTGCAGTGCTTGACGTCGTCTCCCGCATCCCGTACCTTTATCAGTAACAGCAGGCTTTATCGCGTAAAGTACGAAAGGGAGTCACAGTGCGAGGCGACGACAGATCAGCTCAGTCACCGGACTCGGTAACGCGCAGACAGGCCCCAGCAGGCATCGGGTCAGAGGATCTGACCGCACGGGCCCGGATCCGCCAGGCGGCGATCCGCCGTTTCGCCGCCGAGGGCATCGACAAAGCGCGCCTCAAGGACATCGCTGCCGACGCCGGGGTCACGACACCGCTCATCACCCACCACTTCGGCACGAAGGACGGGCTGCGCGCCGCCTGCGATGAGTACCTCGCCGAACAGATCAAGGAGCAGAAGGAGCTCGGCCTCAGCAGGCCCGGACAGGACGCACTTCAGGCGATCCGCGAACACTTCATCGGCTCGGCGTTGATGTCCTACCTGGTGCAGACGCTGTCGACCGGCAGTGAGCACGTCGATGAGCTCGTCGACACGCTGGTCGAGGATGCCCTCGAGTACATGCACATCGGCGTCGACAGCGGCATTCTGCGCGATACGCCCAAACTACCGCAGTACATCACGGTGCTGACCATGTGGCAGCTCGGAGCCATGGTCATGCACCGCCACGTCAAACGCCACCTCGACATCGACCTGCTCGACGACGCCACCGACTCGGCCTTCGAATGGGCTCAGCTCGCCGGTGAGATCCTCACCGATCCCGTCATACTCGTCAGCGCCACCGACCTCATGGGCGACAACGCTGCCCACAACCCCGGCGTCCAGCCGGCGGATCACACCCCAGACGCCACCGGCACCTCGGGCACGGCCCCACGGAAGGACCACACATGACACCGGCAATCCAGACCTGCGGGCTGACCAAGCGCTTCGGATCATTCACCGCCCTCGACGGACTCGATCTCACGGTTGAACCCGGCCAGGTGCACGGTTTCCTCGGACCCAACGGCGCGGGCAAGTCCACCACGATCCGTGTGCTGCTCGGCATGCTGCGCGCTGACGGCGGCACCGCCGAGGTGCTCGGCGGAGACCCGTGGCATGACGCCGTCGCGCTGCACCGGCGCATGGCCTATGTGCCCGGCGACGTGGCCCTGTGGCCGAATCTCAGCGGGGGAGAAGCCCTCGACGTCCTCGGCCGCCTGCACGGCTCCGGCTCTGCCACGCGCCGCAGCGAACTGATCGAGGCCTTCGATCTCGATCCGCGCAAGAAGTGCCGCACGTACTCCAAGGGCAACAGGCAGAAGGTCGCCATCATCGCAGCTCTGTCCTCGGATGCTGAACTGGTGCTGCTCGACGAGCCGACCTCGGGCCTTGATCCGCTCATGGAGGCGACCTTCGATGCCGTCGTCGGCCAGCTGCGCGATGAGGGGCGCACATTCCTGCTCTCCAGCCACATCCTCGCCCAGGTCGAGAAGCTCGCCGACCAGATCTCGATCATCCGGCAGGGAGTCATCGTCGAAACCGGCACGCTCGTGCAGATGCGGCACCTGAGCCGCACGCACATCGAGGCGCGCACGCTGACTCCCGCCGGGGACATCCCGGCGCTGCCCGGCGTCCACGACCTCAGGCAGGACGGCCACCAGGTCACACTCACCGTCGACGGCGAACACCTCAACGAGATACTCCAGCACCTGGGAACCCACGGCTTCGACACGCTCACCTGCCATCCGCCCACACTTGAGGAGCTCATGCTGCGCCACTACGGCGATGACCCCGAGCCCACGACCGGCACGATGCACGAGGCGGCACACTGATGATGACGACCACCGCTCCCGCCCGGACGCTGACACCGCTGCAGCCGCCGCGTGCAGTCCGCGGGCCGAGCCACGCACTTGTGGGCACTGGTGCGCTGCTGCGCACTGCGCTCAGACGCGACTTTGTGCGCACTATCTGCTGGATCATCGGCATCGCCGGCGGCACCCTTGGTCTCGCTGTGACGTTTCCGGCCCTGTACGAGACAGAGGCCGACCGCCAGGTTGTCGCCCAGACCATGGGCACCCCTGCCGGGCTGGCCTTCACCGGCCCGATCGAATACCTGCGCGACTACACCCTCGGCTCGATCCTCTCCCATCAGATGATCGGCTTCACCGGCGTCCTCATCGGCATCATGTCCGTCCTCCTCGTCATCCGCCATACCCGGACAGAAGAGGAGACCGGCCGGGCCGAACTCACCCGCGCCGGCACCGTCGGACGTCACGCGCCCCTGTCGGCAGCCGTAGCCGAGGCGGTGCTCGTCAACGTCATCATCGGTGCGCTCATCGCCGCCGGTCTGGGGGTGCTCGCCATCGACTCCGTCGACTGGCCGGGATCGATTCTCTACGGGGCCGTCCACGCAGGCATCGGCATCGCCTTCGTCGGCTGCGCGGCTTTCATCGTGCAGATCTTCCAGAGCTCCCGGACAGCAGGCGAGATCGGCATCGGACTCGTGCTCGTCGCCTATGCCCTGCGCGCCGCCGGTGATTCGGCGGACAACGGAGTGGCCTGGGCCTCGCCGATCGGCTGGGGCCAGCGCACCTACCCGTACCTCGACAACGACTGGTGGCCGCTGGCCCTCTGCCTGGGTGCCGGTGCTGTCCTCAGCCTGGTCGGTGCGTGGCTGAGCACGCGCCGGGATGTCGCCTCCGGACTGGTGTCGGCGCGCCCGGGACGTCCGCGCGCCAGCAGGGCGCTCACCACCCCAGGTGGATTCGCGCTGCGACTGCTGCGCCCGTCGATCATCGCCTACGCGTTCGCCCTCATCGCCTTCGGCGCGATGTACGGCCCGTTCCTCGGCGATGTCGAGGACATGATCGCAGGTGTCGACGTCATCGAAGGAGCAGTGAGCTCGATCGGCGGTGCCAGTGTCGTCGAATCCTTCCTCGTCATGGTCATGAGTATCATCGCAATCCTCGCAGCCGTGTTCTGCATCGGTGCGGTGCTGCGCATCAAGGGCGAAGAGGAGAAGGGCTGCTCCGAGGCGCTGCTGGCGAACTGGCAGTCGCGGATGACGTGGATGTCCTCGCATGTCCTCATTGCGCTCGTTGCCGCCCCCATTATGCTCGCCCTTGCCGCCATCGGCATGTCGGCTCTTGGTGCCGGCACGGTCGATGACCCGGGCATCGTCGGCAAGATCTTCGCTGCCGCCCTTGTCTACACATCCGGCGTGTTGGTCTTCGTCGGCCTGGCCGCCCTGGTCGTCGGATGGGCGCCGCGCCTGAGCATCGCGGTGTGGCTGCTGCTCGGATACGCCGGTTTCACCGGCTACTTCGGGCCGATCCTTCAGCTCGACGAGTGGACGGCGAAGCTCTCGCCCTTCGGCTATGTGCCACGCGTGCCAGCCGATGACATGGAATGGCTGCCGGTTATCCTGCTGGCCCTTGCAGCCGGTGTGCTCGTCATCGCCGGCCTGATCGGATACCGGCGCAGGAACCTGCACGGATGACCCGCCTGCACTGATGCGAAGCCGGTGTTGAGAGCTGCTCTGTCCCACTTCTGCCCCAAAGACAGAAGCGACAACCCGAAATGCCGTGCTGGGAATCCCGTTCCTCGCCAGATGAATGTGCGCCTGCGCTAATCAACTCGTGATCGCAGGCGCATCTGCGTGTAACGGTGGTCCGACCGTGCCCCCAGTCGGACTTGAACCGACGACCAAAGAATTATGAGTTCTCTGCTCTAACCAGCTGAGCTATGGGGGCCAGCATCGCCTGCGTGAACATCTGCAGGCCGAGGCCAGCAACAGATTAACAGACCACGGACGCCACCTGGACGAATGTCTTTTGACCAGGGACGGCGATCGTCTATGCTGGTGGCATCCTCCTGTTCGGATCGTAGGGGAAGACGTATCCGAAAGCTCAGGAGGCAGAAATGGATATGACTCAGGGCGTACTCTTCGTCCACTCAGCACCTCGTGCGCTGTGCCCTCACATCGAATGGGCTGCGGGCGGGGCGATCGGCGCGCAGGCGGCCTTCGACTGGTCGCCGCAGCCGGCCGCACCCGGCACGTTCCGCGCCGAGATCTGCTGGCGTGCCCCAGCAGGCTCCGGGGCCCGCATCGCCTCGGCGCTGCGCGGCTGGGAGGGCGTGCGCTACGAAGTGACCGAGGAACCCTCACCCGGCGCTGACGGCGGCCGCTGGAGCCACACTCCGCGCCTGGGCATCTACCATGCTGTTACCGACGTGCACGGCAACATCATGGTCTCCGAAGACATCATCCGCTCGGTCATGGAGCGTGCAGCCGGCAATCCCGAGAAGCTCGAATCGCTCATGCAGCGCGCCCTGGGCGAAGCATGGGACAACGAGCTCGAAGCCTTCCGCTACGCCGGCGACGGCGCTCCCGTGCGCTGGCTGACCACCGCAGTCTGACTCACAGACCAGCGCTCTTCCTGACCAGCGCTGGCATCGCGGCAGCTGCTGCGGGGTGCATCCGGCCATTCGGTGTCTTTCTCCTGCCCGCAAGCTACCTCAGCGATGCCAGCGCTCCTGGCCCCTGGCCCATACGCTCGCCTCTCGGCGCATACGCTCGGGCTCGCAGCTCACACGTGGGGCTCGAGCCAGCACGCAGACGCATCAGGGCCTGCAGTCGCAGATGACTGCAGGCCCTGAAACAAGCCCAACCGGAAACCGGTTGTGCTCCGATCAGACGGTTTTGATGACACACACGGCGTTGTGACCGCCGAATCCGAAGGAGTTCGTCAGCGCAGCGAAGTCTCCACTGGGCAGATCCGCCGGGGTGTCGCGAACGACGTTGAGCTTGATCTCCGGGTCGAGGTTCTCGATGTTGATCGTCGGCGGGGCGACACGATGGTGAGCTGCCAGCACAGCGAGGATCGCCTCAACTGCGCCAGCACCGCCGAGCAGGTGCCCGGTCATGGACTTCGTGGCAGAGACGAGCGCCTCGGAGACGTTCTCACCCAGCAGCGCGTTGACCGCCAGAGATTCGGGCACGTCACCGACCGGGGTCGAAGTGGCGTGGGCGTTGATGTGCTTGATATCAGCGACGTCGATGCCGGCGTTGTCGACGGCATGCTGCATCGCGTGCAGCGCGTACTTGCCCTCGGGCTCGTTCGCGGTGATGTGATGCGAATCGTTCGACACGCCCCATCCGGCGATCTCAGCGTAGATCTTGGCGCCGCGGGCCTTGGCATGCTCTTCGGTTTCGAGCACGAGCGCGCCGGCTCCCTCGCCCATGACGAAGCCGTCGCGATCGACGTCGTAGGGACGTGAAGCCGTCTCCGGGGAGTCATTGCGGCGTGAGAGCGCCTGCATGGAGGAGAACGCGGACATGGTGATCGGGTGCACGGCGGACTCCGAACCGCCGGCGATGACGACGTCGGCCTTGCCGGACCGGATGACGTCGAGTGCCTGGCCGAGGCTTTCGGTCGAGGATGCACACGCGGAGACGACGGTCTGCACGGCAGCACGGGCCTTGAGGTCCATGCCGATGGCGGCAGCCGGTGCGTTCGGCATGAGCATCGGCACCGTCAGCGGCATAACGCGGCGGGAGCCCTCTTCGCGCAGGGTGTCCCAGGCGTTGAGCAGCGTCCAGACGCCGCCGATGCCGGTGGCCCAGGAGACTGCGAGCCGCTCCGGGTCGGTCTCGGGGGTCTGTGCGTCCTCCCACGCCTCGCGGGCGGCGATGAGAGCGTACTGGCTGGAGGGGTCGAGTCGCTTGGCCTGCACGCGTTTGAGGCGCTCGTCGACGACGCTGCGGTCGACGGTGGCGGCGAAGCTGACAGGAATGCCATAGTCCTCTGACCAGCTGTTGTCGAGAGTATGGGCGCCCGAGGTTCCCTTGAGCGCTGCCTGCCAGGTGGCTTCGGCGGTCGTGCCGATGGGTGTGACGGCACCGATGCCGGTGACGACAACTGTGGAAGTCATGTGATCAACCTCGTCGAATCGGTTGGGGTCCATCACGGGGCGGTGAGACCGCACGGGCCGGCCGCCCCGTGACCGGAATTCTTAGGCCTGCTGTGCTTTGACGATGTAGTCGACAGCGTCCTGCACGGTGACGAGATCCTTGACATCGTCATCCGGGATCTTCACGCCGAACTTCTTCTCAGCGTTGACGACGATCGTCATCATCGAGATCGAGTCGATGTCGAGATCATCGGTGAAGGACTTGCTCGGCTCGACAGCTTCGGTGGCCAGGCCGGTCTCTTCGTTCACGATGTCAGCGAGTCCTGCGAGGACTTCAGCTTCGCTATGTGCCATATCTTCCTTCTTTCTCAATGCTTCCCGGCCAGGTTCACCGGCCGGCTTGTGGAACGTGATTCGACGAGTTGTCCCGTCAGAATCCTACGTCATGCTCGCTGCGCATATGCAAGGAGCCGGGTGCCTCGGCAGGTCGTGCCGGGTGCGCCGCGATCCCTGATGGGGTGCTCATGGCAGCGTGACGACCTGCGCCCCGTAGACGAGCCCGGCGCCGAAGCCGATCTGCAGCGACAGCCCGCCGGAGAGCTCCGGGTGCTCGCGCAGCAGCCGTTCGGTGGCCAGCGGAATCGACGCCGAGGACGTATTGCCGTTGTCGGCGATGTCGCGGCCGATGACGACGGAGTCGGGCAGCTTCAGCTGCTTGGCGAGCTCGTCGATGATGCGCATATTCGCCTGATGGGGCACGAAGGCCGCCAAGTCGCTGGCTTCGACACCAGCGGCTTCGAGGGCCTCCTTGGCGACTTCGGCCATCTCCCACACCGCCCAGCGGAACACGCTGGGCCCGTCCTGGCGCAGCGTGGGCCATGTGCCGCCAGCGGGGTCCTTCTTCAGATCCAGCAGCGAGTTGGTCATGTGGATGGTGTCCCAGTTCTCGCCCTTCGAGCCCCACACACTCTGGCCGATGCCCGGTGTGTCGCTGGCGGAGACGACAACTGCGCCAGCACCGTCGGCGAGGATGAAGGAGATCGACCGGTCGGTCGGGTCGATCCAGTCGGAGAGCTTCTCCGCGCCGATGACGAGCACGTTGTCCATGACGCCGGACCGCACCAGTCCGTCGGCCTGCGCGATGGCATAGCAGTAGCCAGCGCAGGCAGCTGAGATGTCCCAGGCGGGAATCGGGCCGGTGCCCAGCCGGTCGGTCAGCATCGCTGCCACGGACGGCGTCGGGTGGGGGAAGGTGACGGTGGCGATGATGATGCCGCCGATGTCGGTGGGCTTGAGACCGGCGTTGGCGATCGCCTCCTGTGCGGCCTCTTCGCTCATCTCGGCGACGCCGACGTCTTCGCTGGCGTAGCGGCGGGTGATGATGCCGGTGCGCTGGCGGATCCACTCATCGGAGGAGTCGATCGGCTCGACGATGTCGTCGTTGCGCACGGTGATCTCACCGCGGTAGCCGCCGATTCCGGTGATGGTGGAGTACCGGCCGGCCGGCGTGGTCTGCAGTGTCGGTGCTGTCATAGGGAACCTCTTCTCTGTCTACAGCTGCGTGTGCGGCCGCTTCAGGATTCTGCAGGGGACTGGCCGGCGTGGGCCTGGACGAAGGCGCGGGCGTCATCGAGATCGGCAGCCGACTTCAGTGCGAAGGTCTCGACTCCGCGCATCGCCCGCTTGGCCAGCCCGGTGAGCGTGCCGCCGGGTACGAGTTCGAGCAGGCCGGTGACGCGCATGTCGAGCAGCTGCTTCTGGCACAGATCCCAGCGCACTGGATTCGTCACCTGCTTGACGAGCAGGTCGAGATACGCAGAACCGGACTCGACCGGTTCGCCGGTGGCGTTGGTCAGGATCGTCAGCTGCGGGTCCTGGGCTTCCAGGTTCGAGGCCAGGGTGGCGAGCGGGGCCTGGGCCGATCCCATGTACGAGGTGTGGAATGCGCCTGCGACCTTGAGCGGGATGACGCGGGCGCGCTCGGGCGGGTTCTCAGCGAGCTTCTCGATGTTCTCGACTGCGCCGGCGGCGACGGTCTGTCCCGCGCCGTTGACATTGGCAGGGGACAGGCCGGCGGATTCGATGGCGGCCAGCACATCGTCCGGTTCCCCGCCGACGACGGCGGCCATGCCGGTGGGCGTGGCGGCAGAAGCCTCAGCCATGCCGGTCGCACGCGTCATGACGAACTTCATCGCTGCGGTGTCGTCGAGGATGCCGGCGATGTTTGCGGCGCCGATCTCACCGACGGAGTGACCTGCGACGACATCAGGGGAGACGTCGAGGTCGGAGAAGAGCTCCCGGTAGGCGGCGATCGCCGAGGCGACGAGCAGCGGCTGGGCGATATCGGTGCTCTTGATCGTCTCGTCATCGGACTCTGTGCCGTAGGTGCGCAGGTCGAGATTCGCGGCGGTGGAGAGCGCATCGAGTGTTGCGGCGAATGCCGGGCGATCGAGCCAGGAGGAGAGGAATCCGGACTTCTGGGCGCCCTGGCCCGGGCAGGCGATAACTAGCACTGGAGTAGCTTCCAATCAGTCGAGGTCGTGTTTCAACTTACGTCAATGTGGAGGTTCGTCACGGGGATTTGTTCAGGTTCGACAATTGCCCGGCTTCAGACAGTTGGCCGTACACCAACGCAATTCTGATGACGAAACCGGCGCGCGCCTCGGTCGGATCGATGCCGATGAGGTCGGCGATCTTGCGCAGACGGTAGCGCACGGTGTTCGGGTGCACGTGCAGCGAACGAGCCGTGTTCTCCAGCGAGCCGCCGAATTCGACGTAGGCGGCAACGGTGTCGAGCAGCTGGCCGCTGCCGGAGTTGAGCGGTTCGTAGTAGCAGGTGATGAGCTCGCGCACCGCGCACATGTCACCGGCGATCGCGCGCTCGGGCAGCAGGTCACGGGCATGGACGGGTCGGGTGACGATCGGGCGCGCCGAGGCGGTGCGCAGCGCCCAGCCGGCTGCCGCAGCCGAGGTGGCGGCTTCGGCCAGCGTGCTGACCTCAGGTCCGATGACGACTTCGGAGGGACCGAAGAACTGTGAGAGCGCGGTGGCGGCCTGGTCGATGTCCTCGACACCGCCGATGACGATGAGCAGCCGGTCGTCGTGCACCCCGACGAGCGCATCCTCGGCCCACTTCTGGGCGGCTGCGCGGATCTCGTCGATGCTCTTGTGTGCGGCTCGCTGCGGGGCGCGGCCGACGACGACGTACACCGAGCCTTCGGTGCGCCACCCGAAGGCGGCTGTGCGGCTGGCGAGCTCATCGACTGAGTCGCCGCGCACAAGTGCGTCGACGACCATCGCCTCCAACCGGGCGTCCCACGAACCGCGCGCCTCAGCCGCGCGAGCGTAGATGTCGGCGGCAGCGAAGGCGATCTCCCGGGAGTACACCAGCACGGCTTCGCGCAGCTGGGCCTGCTCATTGGGCCGGGCCAGGTCGCCGACGCGCTCTTCGACGACTTCGACGACAACGCGCAGCAGCTGCAGCGTCTGCTGCAGCGACACGGAGCGGACGAGCTCGCGCGGGGCGGACTGGAAGATGTCCTGAACGACCCGCAACTGTGCGCCGGGGTCGCGGTACCAGTCGATGAACGAGGCGATGCCGGAGTTCGCCAGTACAACGACCCAGCCGCGGTCGGCGGCGCTCATCGAGCGGTACCACGGCAGGCGGGCCTCGAGTCGCTGCAGGGTCAGCTTGTGCAGCAGGGCCTGACCGGCCCTGAGCCGGCGGGTCGTCTCGGCGCGGGCACGCACATGGGCGGCGGCTTCCTCAGAGCGAACGGGCATGAGGCCACACTACATGAAAGGCGACAAAGGAATTGTGCTCCGGACACAAAAGCGGGAGGGGTGCTTCCCTCCCGCTTCTGTGTGCTCAGCAGCTGCGTGCGATCAGGCGCTGGCACCTTCGGTCGAGCCGGTGGCGCCGGCCCGCGGATCGTCGAGCTGGTACTTCTTCGACGCCTCGGCGGCGAGCTTCGGATCGACGATGCCGAGGTCGCCGAGGCTGATGAGCGCCTGGACGACGACCGAAGGGGCATCGATGAGGAAGTGCCGGCGAGCGGCCGGGCGCGTATCGGAGATCGCGTAGCCGTCGGCGCCCAGCGACGTGAAGTGGCCGGGGACGTACTGGCGGATCATGTCCGGCACGGTCCGGGTGTGGTCGCTGGTGGCGATGACCGGGCCCTCAGTATCAGCCAGCTGCTGCGTGACAAACGGCACCCGCGCCTCGGCGTCGGGATCGAGCAGACGCTCGTCATCGCAGGCCAGGCCGTCACGGCGCAGCTCCTGCCATGAGGTCACCGACCACACATCGGCCGAGACGTTCCAGTCCTTCTCCAGCAGCTCCTGGGCCTCCAGGATCCACGGCACTCCCACGCCGGAGGCAAGCAGCTGGACCTTCGGCCCGTCGAGTTCGGGCCCGTCCTTGAGCTTGTAGATGCCCTTGAGCACGCCTTCCACATCGAGGTCCTCGGGTTCCTTGGGCTGGACCATCGGCTCGTTGTACATCGTGATGTAGTACATGACGTTCGGGTCGCGACCGTCGTCCTCGCCGTACATCCGCTGCAGGCCGTCGCGCACGATGTGCGCCATCTCGTAGCCGTATGCCGGGTCGTAGGAGATGATCGACGGGAATGTCGACGCCAGCACGTGGGAGTGCCCATCGCCGTGCTGCAGCCCTTCCGCCACCAGCGTCGTGCGGCCTGCAGTGGCGCCGAGGATGAATCCGCGGGCCATCTGGTCGCAGGCTGCCCAGAAGGCATCGCCGGTGCGCTGGAAGCCGAACATCGAGTAGAAGATGTAGAACGGGATCATCGGCTCGCCGTGGGCGGCGTATGAGGTGCCGGCCGCGGAGAACGCGGCAGTCGAGCCGCCCTCGTTGATGCCCATGTGCAGCAGCTGTCCGTCGGTCGCCTCCTTGTAGGCCAGGAAGAGATCGCGGTCGACCGAGACGTAGTTCTGCCCGTGCGGGTTGTAGATCTTCGCGGTCGGGAAGAAGGAGTCCATGCCGAAGGTGCGGGCCTCATCAGGGATGATCGGCACGACGCGCTTGCCGAACTCCTTGTCGCGCATGAGGTCCTTGAGGATGCGTACGAACGCCATCGTCGTGGCGATCTCCTGCTTGCCCGAGCCCTTCCGGGCGGCGTCGTAGAGCTTGTCCTCCGGCAGCTTGACCGGCACGTGCTTGTCGCGGCGCTCGGGGCTGAAGCCGCCGAGCTGACGGCGCCGCTCGAGCATGTACTTGATCTCCGGGGCGTCGGGTCCCGGGTGGTAGTACGGCGGCAGCTGCGGGTTCTCCTCCAGATCCTTGTCCGAGATCGGAATCGAGAAGTGATCGCGGATCGTCTTGAGATCCTCCAGATCCACCTTCTTCATCTGGTGGGTGGCGTTGCGGGCCTCGAAGTGCGGTCCGAGCGAGTAGCCCTTGATCGTCTTGACGAGGATGACCGTCGGCTGGCCGGTGTGCTCGACAGCTGCCTTGTAGGCGGCGTAGACCTTGCGGTAGTCGTGGCCGCCGCGCTTGAGCTGCCAGATCTGCTCATCGGTGTAGTCCTCGACGAGGGCCTTCGTGCGCGGATCGCGGCCGAAGAAGTTGTCGCGGACGAAACCGCCGTCCTCACCCTTGTAGGTCTGGTAGTCACCGTCTGGGGTGTTGTTCATGAGGTTGACGAGCGCGCCGTCGCGGTCGCGGGCGAGCAGCGCATCCCATTCGCGTCCCCAGATGACCTTGACGACGTTCCAGCCGGCACCGCGGAAGAACGACTCGAGCTCCTGGATGATCTTGCCGTTGCCGCGCACCGGGCCGTCGAGGCGCTGCAGGTTGCAGTTGATGACGAAGGTGAGGTTGTCGAGCTCCTCGTAGGCGGCGTACTGCAGCATGCCGCGGCTTTCGGGCTCGTCCATCTCACCGTCGCCGAGGAACGCCCACACGCGCTGCTCGGAGGTGTCCTTGATGCCGCGGTTGTGCAGGTACTTGTTGAACTGCGCCTGCGCAATCGCGTTCATCGGGCCCAGGCCCATGGACACCGTCGGGTGCTCCCAGAAGTCCGGCATCTGGTGCGGGTGCGGGTAGGACGGGAGGCCGGCCGGTTCGCCGTCGATCCAGTGCGAGGCCTGCTGGCGGAAGCCGTCGAGCTGGTCCTCGGTCAGGCGCCCTTCGAGATAGGCGCGGGCGTACATGCCCGGTGAGGCATGGCCCTGGTAGAAGACGTGGTCTCCGCCGCCGGGGTGGTCCTTGCCGCGGAAGAAGTGGTTCTGGCCGACCTCGTACAGCGTCGCTGCTGAGGCGTAGGTCGAGATATGGCCGCCGACCTCGATGCCCGGCCGCTGGGCGCGGTGGACCATGACCGCTGCGTTCCAGCGGATCCAGCGGCGGAACCGGCGCTCGACTTCTTCGTCACCGGGGAACCAGGGCTCATCCTCGGGGCCAATCGAGTTGATGTAGTCAGTCGCCGTGAGGCTGGGCACCCCGAGGCTCTGCTCGCGGGCACGCTGGATGAGGCTGAGCATGATGTAGCGGGCACGGGAGCGACCGCCTTCGTCGACCAGCGAATCAAGGGAGTCGAGCCACTCCTGAGTCTCCTCGGGATCGACGTCTGGGACCTGGTTGGGCAGGCCGTTGAGGATGATTCCTCGCTTCTGATTGGCCACTTTCATGTCCTCTCGTAGGGACGGACTCACCGTCGGGCGGACGGCGGGCGGGGGACACACAGCGATCGTGGCCGCAGCGGCATCCCGCCCTTGGGGTTCGGTATCAACCCTAAGGCACATCGGGCCTCATTGTGGAATATATCCAATCACGATGCGGAAGTGTCAGCCGTATCGTGGAAGTGTCGGTGTGAGTGGGTGCGAAGGGCGTCCCTGCGGCATGAGAACGCGGCAGACCGGCCCTGACAGTTGCTCAGGGCAGTGAAGGGGGCAACAATATGGGGTATGAGCACAACTCCTTCCGAAAGGACCCTTGCACAGGACGCGGATGCTGACAGCAGCGCTGCGAACACCCTCGGCCTCGCCCCCGGAAAGTACGTCCAGGAAATCGGCTATGACGATGATGTGGACTTCGACCTGCGCGACGAGATCGAGGCGGTGATCGGAGAGGAGATGGCAGACGAGGATGTCGACGATGTGTTCGACGTCGTCGTCATGTGGTGGCGCTCTGACGATCCTGACCTCATCGACGGCATCGTCGACGCACAGACCACCTTGGCCGACGGCGGCATCATCTGGCTCCTGACCCCCAAAGCCAAGCGCGACGGGCACATCCCGCCCGGCGACATCACCAACGCAGCTCCGACCGCGGGCATGCACATGACGAAGACCATCAGCGCAGCACCTGACTGGTCGGGCTTCCGGCTCGAAGCCAAGAAGAACTTCAGCTGACACTCGATCCGGGCAGCCTGGCAACCCGCCGGCTGCCCGGACTGCTGAGCGCAGCCCCAACGACAGCCCGGACAGCCCAGCATCCAGCCGTACCCGGCTATCGGGTATGGACGGCTCCCACCTACGTATGCGAAGGAGTGATGGAAAGTGGCGACGCTTTTCACCAAGATCATCAACGGCGAGATTCCCGGCGCCATCGTCTACGAAGACGACCGCTGTGTCGCGTTCCTCGACGCGCTGCCGCAGACCGAGGGCCACACCCTCGTCGTCCCCCGCGAAGAGATCTCCCACTGGATCGACGTGCCGGCAGACCTGCTCGCACACCTCATGGACGTCGCCCAGCGCATCGGCGCCGCCCAGCAGAGGGCCTTCGACTGCGAGCGGATCGGCGTGCTCATCCAAGGCTATGAGGTTCCCCACACCCATGTGCACGTGTGGCCGACGAACTCCGTAGCCGACTTCGACATGCACCAGCGGGCCAGCGAGATGCAGGGCCCGGAAACACTGAAGCCGGTGGCCCAGCGGATCAGAGACGAACTCTGAGTCTCACCAGGCCACCGGCCGGATCGGTCGGGATAGCGGGATTCGAACCCACGACCTCCTCGTCCCGAACGAGGCGCGCTACCAAGCTGCGCTATATCCCGTCAGCGGAGACAACTATACCCGTAGAGATGCCGACGTCAAAAACCGCTTCTCCAGGCGCTGGAAGAGAGACCTGAATGGCGCTGTCGCAACAGGCGATCATCGACACATCGCTGCGGATCCTCTCGCGATTCGGCATGGGCGACCTGTCGATGCGCCGGCTCGCCCGCGAGCTCGACGTGCAGCCCTCGGCGCTGTACTGGCACGTGAAGAACAAGCAGGATCTGTTCGTGCTGCTGGCCCGCCAGATGCTCACCGCCGCCGTCGCCGAGGCGGAGGGCACCGCGGCCGCCGATCTCGCCTGGGCACTGCGCACCGTGCTGCTGCGCTACCGCGACGGTGCCGAGATCTACGCCCTCGGCCTGGCCCTCGAAGGCGAGGCGCTCATTCCCGAGGCCATCCGGCACAGCGGGGGAGAGACGCTGATGGACTACATCGTCGGTGCCCTCATCATCGAACAGCACCGCAGCGACTTCGACCGGCAGGACCCGGCCGCCGGCGCACGGTTCAAGCGCGGCGTCGCCCAGCTGCTGTGAGACCGGCGGACAGCCAGCCCATCCGGTGCTGGCGCAGGTGACCGAGCCCGCCGGCCTGTGCGACGATGGCGCTATGACGACACGCCTTCGCACCCGCACTGCCGCTGCCGTTGCCATCAGCGCCCTGCTGCTCACCGCCTGTGGTCAGAACCCCGAGGAGGACCCGCCGGCACTCGGCTCCGACGACGCCACCACTGCCGAGGCGAGCGCTGAGCCGACCGGCGCCACCAGCAACGACGCTGCCGATGACGCGAACGGCGACGCTGGCGACGATGCGTCTGCCGACGGTGCTGGCGATGACAGCGCGGCAGCAGAGCTGCCCGAGGTCTCAGCTGATACCTGTGCTGCCTTCGAGGAGTTCGAGGACGGCTTCCCCGGCAACACCGAAGCCGACCCGGAAGCGGCCGCCGCGTGGATGGAGAAGCAGGCCGATGCCGGTGACGAGCAGTACACCGGCCAGCTCAAGGGCCTGGCCGAGGCCACCCGCGCCTACGGTGAGGGACACAAGCCGCTGACGGCACTCGAAGGACAGATGCGCGGTCTGCACGAGCACTGCACGCACGGGGGCTGATATCATCCCACCCAGGAGGGTGAGCGATGACAGGACTCAACAGCCGGCGCGAGCGCGGCGAACTCGAAGCTGAGGTCATGAAGATCCTCTGGGACGCCGATGAGCAGCTGAGCGCCAACGATGTGAGCGAACGCTTCGCCGGACGCAAGCCGAACTACTCGACGATCATGACGACTCTCGAGCGCCTCGAGCGCAAGGACATGGTCGTGCGCTCCGATCCCTCACCGCGCAAGATCCGCTTCCGCGCCGCACAGACCCGCGATGTCTACGCCAGCGACCGGATGGTCAGCGTCCTGTCCTCCTCCGGTGACCGGCAGAAGACCCTCATGGCCTTCGCCGGGCACCTGAGCGACACCGACCTCGACGTGCTGCGCTCCTCGCTGCAGCAGGCGCAGACCCGGCACGCCCGCAAGGATGCCGCCCGCGCCGCTGCACGGAAACGAGACCGCAGGCGCAGCTGAGCGATGCTCACGCTCCTCGCCCTCAGCGCGGCCGCCACCGCAGCTCTCATCATCACCGTCCCGCGCCTGCTGGCACCGGGCTCCTGGGCGCTGCGCCACCCTGCCACCGCGCTGCGGCTGTGGATGGCCTCCCTCGTGACCATCAGCATCGGGCTGGTCACAGCGGTCCTCTCCGGTGTGCTGGCAGTCGTCACCGCCGTCGCCGGATACCTGCACCCAGCCCACCTGCTCATCCCGGTCGCCGTCAGCATCGTCATGATCGCCGCAGCCGCCGTGTGGATGCGCCTCAAGCACCGCCACCACGCCAGCGTGCGCTCCGTCCATGCCGCGGTCGCAGCACTCGAACCCCACATCGTCTCCCGCAGCCAGCGCGAGGCCTTCGTCTTAGCACGCGTCGACTCGCCTGAGGTGTTCTCCTACGCCGTGGCCCGCACGCCTGCCAAGGCAGGGGTCGGGTGCCGGCCGATGGTCATCGTCTCCACCGGGATGCAGCAGCTGCTCACCGACGCCCAGCTCCAGACGATCATCGCCCACGAATACGCTCACGTCCGCTGCGGACACGAGACGGTCCTGCGCACCGCCGCCCTCACCGCTGCTATGACGCCCCCGGCACTGCGCTACGGGCAGGCGATGCAGCGCAGCGCCACCCTGCTCGTCGAACTCGCCGCAGACGACATCGCCGCCGATCGCGCCGGTGCCGTCCACCTCGCCAACGCACTGGCCGCCGTATCCGCACAGACCGGCGATCCCTCCCTCGACCTGCGCGCCGAACGCCTGACACTCGGGGAGTGGACGCTGACCCACCGGCTCACGGTGCCCGCAGACTTCCGAGTCGCCTGAGCCAGCCCCAGCACCGGCCGCCTGGCAGAGAACGGAGCACTCCCATGAAGGACCTCAGCCACCTCTTCCCACTCGACGAAGAGCACATGCGCCGCGTGCGCCAGCTGCTTGACGACCACGCCGGGGGCGCCGGCCTCGTCGACGTCGGCTACACCATCATCGACTCGCCGATCGGCGCACTGCTGCTGGCAGCCACCCCAAGCGGGCTGGTGCGGGTGGCCTTCGACAGCGAAGATCACGACGCCGTGCTCACCGAGCTTGCAGAGAAGGTCAGCCCGCGCGTCCTGGCAGCCGAAGCGCAGCTGGCGCCGATCGCAGCCCAAGTCTCGGAGTACTTCGCCGGGCAGCGTCGCGACTTCGACATCCCGCTCGACCGGCGCCTGTCGACCGGATTCCGCCGGGAGGTGCAGCAGCAGCTCTCACAGATCCCCTACGGGAGGACCCGAAGCTACAGCGAGGTCGCAGCGGCAATCGGCCAGCCGACGGCCGTGCGCGCCGTCGGCACCGCATGCGCCCAGAATCCGATCCCGGTCATCGTGCCCTGCCACCGGGTGCTGCGCTCCGACGGCAGCCTCGGCGGCTACCGCGGTGGGCTGCCGGCCAAGCAGCAGCTGCTCGAGCTGGAAGCCGCAGCATGAGCGAGACGACAGGACTGGTCGTCGGAACCGATGGGCTGGCCCGCCCGGCCTGGGCGGCTGCCGATCCGCTCCTGCAGCAGTACTACGACACCGAATGGGGCATGCCGGTGCGCGATGAAGCCGGGCTGTTCGAGCGCATCAGCCTGGAGGCATTCCAAGCCGGACTGTCGTGGGCGACGGTGCTGCGCAAACGGGAGGCCTTCCGCGAGGTGTTCGCCGGCTTCGACCCCGACACGGTCGCCCAGTACACGCAAGCCGATGTGTCCCGGTTGCTCGATGATGCGCGCATCATCCGCAACGCCGCTAAGATCCAGGCCACGATCGCCAATGCGCAGGCGATCATCGACCTGCGGGCCGACGGCGGGCTGCCCGATCTCATCTGGTCATTCCAGCCCGCAGAGACCCCGCGGCCGTGCACGCTCGCGGACATCCCCACCTCCTCGCCGGAGTCGGCGGCACTGGCGACAGCACTCAAGGCCCGCGGCTTCCGGTTCGTCGGGCCGACGAGCGCCTATGCCCTCATGGAGGCCATCGGGATGGTCGACACCCACCTCATCGGCTCCCACCGGCGCGGAGCCTCCGGCATCTGGGACTGATTGTCTGCCAGCCGTCAGCACCCTCGACGAACCGGCCGCAGCGGCCTACCGTGGAACCATGACGGATGACCAGCTCATCGGCAGGCCGGCAGACGAGAAGACCCGCACCCAGGTCAACGCGTTCCTGCGCGCCTACGGCGCCGCCCTGCGCACCTTCGACGCGGAGACGAGTGCCGGCCTGTGGGGTGAGCCGGGCATGGTCATCAGCGACGCATTCGCCGGTGTGCTCGACTCACGGGAGGAGATGGCCGCCGGTCTGCAGCAGGGCTATCCGCGCTACCAGCAGCTCGGCCTGGCCGACATCGCCCATGAGCTGCTCGGCTGCCGGGTGATCACCGACAGACTCCTGCTCGCCGATGTGCGGTGGCTGTTCTACGACTCCCGGGGACGGCTGCTGACCGAAGGCCTGTACGTCTACCTGCTGCGCCGCGACCGTGCAGGGCTTCGCGCCTACACCGCAGTCGCCGTCGACGAAGCCGAACGGATCAGCGAACTCACCCGCCGGCAGGCCGCTGCGGCACTCGAAGCCGCGCACCACCCGGGCGAGGACGGGAATCGGCAGGACTGACTCCTGCTCACGCGCAGTCGAACACCCCGCTGTCATGGAGCAGCCGGTCAAGATCCGGAGTCAGCGGCAGCTGTGCCAGCGCCGCAGCAGTCACCCACCGCACGTCAGCGGCATCGTCACCAGCACGCAGCTGACCGCCGGTGACAGTGGCGGCGAAATCCCGGATCCGGTAGACGCGGTTCCCACCAGCCGGCACATCGACGCACCAGAGCTGCGGGCCGATGGCCACCTGCAGACCGGTCTCCTCGAACACCTCGCGAGCCGCGGCCTGCTGCCAGGTCTCACCGGGCTCGACCGTCCCGCCGGGCACTGACCAGCGGCCGCGATGCGGCTGCAGACCGCGCTTGACGAGCAGCACCCGGCCACAGCCGTCGGCGACGACCGCACCGGCGGCGGGAACCACCTCGGAAGCGGAAGCGGCATGAGCAGAGGTGACCATCGGCTCAGCCCCGGGCCGCCGCACGGCCGGCGACCCGGCCGGAGAACAGACAGCCGCCGAGGAAAGTGCCCTCCAGCGACCGGTGACCGTGCATCCCGCCACCGCCGAAACCCGCCGCCTCACCGGCAGCGAAGAGACCGGAGATCGGCCGGCCGGAGGCGTCGAGGACACGGGCGTCGAGGTCCGTGTGCAGCCCGCCGAGGGTCTTGCGGGTCAGCGTCCGCAGCCTGACGGCGATGAGCGGGCCAGCGGCTGGATCGGTCAGCCGGTGCGGGGCAGCCGTGCGCATGAGCCGATCGCCGCGGTAGCCGCGGGCATCGCGGATGGCAGCCAGCTGCGCATCCTTGCCGAAGCCGTTGGCCAGCTGCGCGTCACGGGCGGCGATGACCTCGCCGATCGCTGCGGCATCGAGTGCATGGGCCGGTTCGAGCCGGGCCATCTGGTCGACGAGTTCAGGGACTGTTGCAGCTGTGAGGAAGTCCTCGCCGTGGCGCAGGAAGTCGGCCACCGGCCCGGGAGGCCCGGAGCCGAGGCGGCCGGCGAGCCTGCGGACCGAGCGCCCGGTGAGATCGGGGTTCTGCTCCGAGCCGGACAGCGCGAACTCCTTCGAGATGATCCGCTCATTCAGGATGAACCAGGAGTGCTCATGACCCCCGGAGCGCAGGTGCCCGAGGGTGCCGAGCGTGTCGAAGCCGGGGAAGTTCGGGGCCGGCAGGCGGTCACCGTCGGCATCGAGCCACAGGGAGGAGGGTCCGGGCAGGATGCGGATGCCGTGGCCGGGCCAGATCGGGTTCCAGTTCCGGATCCCCTCGACGTAGTGCCACATGCGGTCCGGGGCGTGGATGTGCGCGCCGGCAGCCTGGGCGACGGGGAACATCGACCCGTCGACGTAGGCCGGTACGCCGGTGAGCAGCGACTGCGGGGCGCGGCCCAGGCGCTGCGGCCAGGCCGCGCGCACGAGCTCGTGGTTCCCGCCGATCCCACCGGAGGCGATGATGACGGCATCGGCAGCGATCGAGAAGTCACCCACCGCCTCGGGCGTGGTGGGCCTCCCGCGCGGGGCGGGATCGGGGGCGAGCACGCGACCGGCCACCCCGGTGACGCCGGCAGGTGAGCGGGTGAGCTCGGTGACCTTGTGCCGGAAGCGGGGGATGAGCTTGCCTGCGCGCACCTGCTCCTTGGCGGTGATGAGGAACGGTTCGACGATGCCGGGCCCGGTGCCCCAGGTGATGTGGAAGCGCGGCACCGAGTTGCCGTGCCCGTCCGCCCGGCCGTCACCGCGCTCAGCCCATCCGACGATGGGGAAGAGCCGGTGGCCCTTGCCGGCCAGCCAGGCGCGCTTCTCACCGGCGGCGAACTCCAGGTAGGCCTCCGCCCAGCGGCGCGGCCACACATCGGAGTCATCGAATCCGGCTGTCGACATCCAGTCCCGGTGGGCGAGTTCACGGGAGTCGCGGATGCCCATCCTCCGCTGCTCAGGCGAGTCGATGAGGAACAGCCCGCCGAAGGACCAGTAGGCCTGGCCGCCGAGGTTGTTCTCCGACTCCTGGTCGACGAGGGTCACTGTCGCCCCTAACGCGCAGGCCTCTGTGGCTGCGACCAGGCCGGCCAGTCCCGAACCGATGACGACGATGTGCATAGCGGCTCCCTCCTTCGCCTGGCATCAGCTTACGTGAGGCAGGTCACGCGCAGGTCAGCTGCGGTGGCCCAGGCGCATCGACAGGTCTGCTGCCGCAGCAGCGCAGGCTGCCCCGAGTTCGCCGATCCGGTCATCGGGCACCCGATACAGCGGTGCGGCGACGATGAGCGCTGCGACGAGTTCACCGCGGTGATCGCGGACTCCGGCGGCGATGCCGGCGACGTCGGGTGAGGTTGCGGCATGATTGACGGCGTATCCGCGCGTGCGCACCTCCTCCAGGCGTGCGGTGAGTCCCGGCTCTGCGTGCTGGCCGGTGACCTCCGCCTCGGCGGCGAAGACCTGCACCGAGGCGGAGTCGAGGTTGGTGTAGCGGGTGCCGAGCGGCACGGTGTGCTTGATGGGCTGGGTGCTGGCCACCTGCTCGACGACGACCGCTTCGGCAGCACTCCACACCGTCAGCGCGGCGGTCTCCCCGGTCGACTCGCTCAGCTCAGTGAGCACCGGGAGTGCGAACCGGCGGATGTCGAGGGTCGCGAGCATCGGCCCGGCGATGGCGAGCAGGCCGAGGCCGAGCCGGTACTTCTTCGAATGCGGATCCTGCTCGACGACCTCCTCGTCCTCAAGGGCGGAGAGGATCCGCGAGACAGAGGACTTGTGCAGGTCGAGGCGGGCGGCCAGCTCCGTGACGCCGAGCAGCGGCTCGTCGACGGAGAAGCAGCGCAGCACTGCCAGGATGTTCGCGGTCACGGACCTGCCGCGCCCGGCTGCCGGATCGGACTCTCGCATCGTCTTCCTCCTTGTCAACAGCCTAGCGGGCGCGGCAGGTCACCGCTGGTCACAGAATGTTGTGCTCAGGACCGAACGGGAACCCGGTGATGTTGCGAGCACCGTTCTCTTCGACGACGAGGATGTCGTGCTCGCGGTACCCACCGGCACCCGGCTGGCCTTCGGGGATCGTGATCATCGGCTCCATGGATACGACCATGCCCGGTTCGATGACGGTGTTGATGTCCTCACGCAGCTCCAGGCCGGCCTCACGGCCGTAGTAGTGGCTGAGCACCCCGAAGGAATGCCCGTAGCCGAAGGTGCGGTTGGGCAGCAACCCGGCATCGGCGTAGATGAGGTTGAGCTCAGCAGCGATCTCCGAGCACACCGCGCCAGGGCGGATGAGCTCCAGGCCGGCCTCATGCACCTCGACGTTCGTCTTCCACAGCTCAAGGCTGCGCTCATCCGGCTCGCCGAGGAACAGCGTGCGCTCGAGTGCCGTGTAGTAGCCCGAGCTCATCGGGAAGCAGTTGAGCGAGAGGATGTCGCCGTGCTCCAGCTTGCGGGTGGTCGCCCAGTTGTGCGCCCCATCGGTGTTGATCCCGGACTGGAACCACACCCAGGTGTCGCGGATCTCGGAGTCGGGGAAGGTGCGGGCGATCTCGTGGACCATCGCCTCGGTGCCGATGAGGGCGACCTCGTATTCGCTGATGCCCTCCCGGATCACCTCGCGCGCGGCATACCCGCCGATGTCGGCGATCCGCGCGCCATGCGTGATGACCTCGATCTCCTCAGCTGACTTCACCATCCGCTGCCGCATCGCAGCGGCACTGATGTCGACGAGCTCGGCATCCGGCAGCGCGGCCTGGAGCTTCGCATGCTGGTCGAGGGTGAGGAAGTCGTATTCGACGCCGATCCGGCGGGTGCGGATGCCGCGCTGGCGCAGCGCTTCGGTGATGCCGAAGAAGTAGTTGTCGCGCCGCCAGTCCGTGTAGACGATGTTCTCCCCGTGGCTGCGCCGCCACGGCATCCCGGCGTCGATGTTCGCGGTCACCGACACCGAATCCTCCGGCGTCACCACAAGCGCATAGGAGCGGCCGAAGGAGGTGAAGAGGAAGTCGGAGTAGTACTTGATCCCGTGATACGAGGTCAGCACCACGGCGTCGCAGTCCTGCTCGGCCATGATCTGGCGCAGCCCGCCGAGCCGGCGCTCGAACTCGGCAGGGGAGAAGGTCAGCGGCACCTTCTGGCCGTTGTGCATGATCTTCAGCCGTTCGGCTGCCATGGCCTCCGCCGCCGAGGCGGGGGTCGCCTGCGGCGGATCGGCTGGGTTGGGTGCCCCGGCCGTGGTGGGAGGAGTGGCCGTGTGGGGTGCGGTGAAGGACATGTGAGTCTCCTTTCGGGCAGGATCGGGTTGGGTGTCAAGCAGTGGTGGTGCTGTGGTGGTCAGTCGTGTTCGAGCGGTTTGCGGAAGGTCTCCTTCGCCAGGGCCACGGCGATGAGGGAGACGAGCGCTGCGGTGACGAGGTACCAGGCCGGTGCGAGATCCGAGCCGCTGGCGGCGATGAGGAAGGTCGCCATGAATGGGGCTGTGCCGCCGAAGAGCGCATTCGAGAGGTTGAAGCACACCGCGAAGCCGGAGTAGCGCACGCGGGTCGGGAACTGCTCGGCCAGGAAGCTCGGCAGGGTGCCGTCGTTGAGGGTCAGCAGCGCACCGAGCGCCACCTGGACGCAGAGGATGAGGATGAAGATCCCGGTGTCGAGCACCATGAACAGCGGCACCGTCAGCAGCATGAACAGCACTGAGGCGGAGATGAGGACCTTCTTGCGGCCGAGCCGGTCGGAGAGCAGCCCGGTGAGCAGGATGAAGCCGATGTAGGTCAGCAGTGCCACAGTCGTCGAAAGGTTCGACAGGGTCGGGCTGAGCTTGACGACCTCGGTGAGGTAGGTCGGCATGTAGCTCAGCAGCAGGTAGAAGCCCACGGCGTTGAGCAGCACCGCGCCGGAGGCGAGGATGAGCACCTTCCAGTACTTCTTGAACAGGTCCCCAGCTGGGGCCTTGAGCGCCTCATCCTCAGCGGCCATCTCCTTGAACACCGGGGTGTCTTCGAGCTTCGTGCGGATGTAGCGGCCGATGAGGCCCATCGGGGCGGCGAGCAGGAACGGGATCCGCCAGCCCCAGTCAGAGAGTTGATCGGGGGAGAGGACGCCGTAGAGGAGTGCGGCGATGAGCGAGCCCATGAGCAGTCCGGTCGCCGTCGAGGCCGGCACGATCGCGGCGTAGATCCCGCGGCGGTGGGGTGGGGCGTATTCGACGAGGAAGGCCGAGGCTCCGGCATACTCACCGGAGGCGGAGAAGCCCTGGACGACGCGCATGATGAGCAGCAGGACCGGCGCCCAGAACCCGATGGTCGCATACCCGGGGATGAGGGCGATGCAGAAGGTCGCCAGCGACATCAGCAGGATCGACCAGCTCAATGCCACGCGCCGGCCGACCCGGTCGCCGAGGTGACCCCAGAAGAATCCGCCGATCGGTCGGATGAGGAAGCTGATGGCGAAGAGTGCGAACGTCGAGAGCAGCGCAACCTGGCGGTCGCTTTCGGGGAAGAACACCACGGCGATCGTGGTGGCGAGGTAGCCGTAGACGGCGTAGTCGAACCATTCGACGAAGTTGCCGATGAAGCTGGCGGCGATGACGCGGCGGCGGGTGGCCCGGTCGACACCGTCTGGGTGTGTGCGTCCCTGTCCGCTGAGCGTGGGGCCGTAGGCTCCCGAGGTGCTGCGCACCGGGTGCGGTTGGGTTCCGTCGGGGACGGTGTCAGGACTGGGGGCTTTCGGTTCCATGACCATGGCTTCCTCCTTTGGAAGCAGAAAACTCGTAAGTTGCAATCAATGCAACAGCGTTGCGTTAACTGTAGGTGTGGTGCAGGTCACGGTCAAGGATTGGATGGGAGGAAGCGCACGCCTCGCACGTCTGGCGGTGATTGTCCTGGTGAGCGACACGACAACGGTCCGGCATCGTCTCGGATGCCGGACCGTCTGTTGCGAGGGTGATTGAGGGGAGTGGGTCAGGAGAAGCGGCGGCCCTCATCGCGGCGGTGCGCCCACACGGCGGCGATGATGAGCGGGACGAGCCAGCCGAGCCACACAACGACATTGAGCATGTCGACCGAGCCCTCGCCGATGAGTGCGGTGACCGCATCGCGGCCGGGGCGGGCCGGGGTGAACTCGGAGATCGCGTTGAGCCAGCCGGGCATCGCCTGCACTGGCAGGATGAGCCCGCCGACAGCGGCGAAGGGCAGGAAGGCGATCTGGGTGATCGCCACCGCAGCCTTCGGTGTGGCGAGGTAGCCGATGAGCAGCCCGCCGAACAGGAACGGCAGCGCAGCCAGGATCCACGCCGGGATGAGCGCGGCCAGCCGCCACCAGCCCAGCTCACCGGCGACGAAGGGCTCGAGCACCGGGGTGGCGGCCATCGCGACGATGAACAGCGGCACGACGGCGATGAGCACGACGATGACCGCCACCGCCACGCGGGCGGAGAAGAACGGGCCTGGGCCGGTCGGCAGGGTGCGCAGGTAGTTGGACCATTCGGCCTTGCGCTCTTCGGCGATGCCGATGCCGTAGTTGAACAGGAACGTGCTCACCACGCCCATGAGCCCGAGCTGGGCGACCCCGGCCAAGGCGACGGCTGCCTGCTGGTCGGCAGGGGTGCCGTCCATAAACGGCAGGAAGAAGATCGCGAAGACCATGACGGGGAAGACGGCTGCGGAGATGACGACGACGGGTACGCGCAGGGTGTCGCGGGTGCGGTAGATGAGATGCGGCAGGTAAAGAGCCGGGGCGGCGGTGGTGGACATAGCTGCTCCTGTCGGTGCTGTCGGTCAGTGACCTGCGGTGTGGGCAGCAACGGCCTCTTCGAGGCTGGCCCCGCGCACTTCGAGATCGGTGAATGTCAGGCCCTCGGCGATGAGAGCGCGGATGAAGGCATCGGAATCGCTGCAGGTGATGACCTGCCGGGCACCCTCACCGGGCTGGATGCCGGTGACACCGGGCAGTGCGGCGATGACCGCCTCGGGGGTGTCGGGTAGCGTGACGGTGACATGGCGTAAGTCGACGGCGGTGCGGACGCGTTCGAGCTGGTCGTCGACGATGATCTGCCCGTCGGCGAGCATGACGACCCGGTCTGCGAGGCGCTCGATCTCATCGAAGTGGTGGCTGGTGACAAGCAGGGTGCCACCGGCTGCGCTGAACGCCTGGATGCGCTGCCACACCTGCTGGCGGGATTCGACGTCGAGACCGGTCGAGGGCTCATCGAGGACGAGCATGTCGGGATTGCCGACGAGCGCGACAGCGAGCATGACGCGGCGCTTCTGCCCGCCGGAGAGGCCGCCGCACTGCTTGCCGGCCAGTGCGGTGAGGTCGAGATCGTCGAGCAGCTCACTCGTCGACAGCGGGTTCGGGTAGTGCGCGGCGACGAAGTCGAGGACCTCGCGGACCTTGAGCACCTCCGGCAGCGAAGTCGCCTGCGGGGTCACGCCCATCGTGCGCCGCGCCTCGGGTGTGCGCGGGTTGGCCCCGAAGATCGCCACGCTGCCGGCATCAGGTGTCCGTTCACCGGTGATGAGGGAGAGCAGCGTGGACTTGCCTGCGCCGTTGGGCCCGAGGATGCCGACGGCCTCACCGGGGGTGATGCGCAGATTCATGCGCGAGAGCACGGTGGTGGTGCCGAAGGACTTGGCGACGTTGTCGACGGTGACAGCGGCCGTGCCCGAGGAGGTGGGCGCGTTTGTACGCTGCGGTTGGCTGAGGGTGGGGGTCGGTGACATCAGGGGTTTCCTTCCAGGATGGTGCGCAGATTGGTCAAGTAGGTCTCATAGGCTGCGCGGCCGGTGGCGGTGAGGGAGAGGTAGGTGGCCGGTGTGCGGCCTTCGATGGTCTTGGTCTGGGTGAGGTAGCCGGCTTCTTCGAGCTTGCGCAGGTGGGTGGAGAGATTCCCGGCGGTCATCGACAGGTCCTTGCGCAGGCGGGTGAACAGCACCTCGTCACCGGCCGGCAGCCCGGCCAGGGCGGCCATGATGCGCAGGCGCGAGTCAGCGTGGATGACCGGATCCAGTGCCGTCATGATCGGCCTGCTTCCCGTCCGGTGCGCGCCAGGGCGATGATGCTGACGATGAGTCCTGCCAGGGCTGCGGCGACGAAGACGAGCGTGAAGAGCTCCGGGCCGACCAGCAGGCTGATGATGAGGGCCACGATCGCCCCGATGCCGAATCCGAACATCATCCGGTCGGCGAAGATGACGCCGCCCATGACGATCATGATGCCGACGCCGAACACGGCGATCGCATTCGCCAGCCAGCCGATGACCTCGGGGTCCGGCAGGTAGGCGCCGAGCTGAATGCTCACGATGATCATGACGGTGACGACGAGAGCCCAGCTGATGCCGTAGAGCGTGCCCTGCCGGGCGGCCGGTCCCCGTCGGCCGGAGGCTGCGCGCACATTGATGATGCTTGTGGCGATGAGGGCTGCCGTCATGCCGGCCGCGAAGATGATGCCGGCGATGGCAGCGGGCATGCGCCCGAAGACGTAGGCGGCCGCCATGGCGCTGTACCCGACAAGCCAGATGGCCGACCACAGCAGCGAGGTGAGGATCCCGGCCCGCTGCTCGCGGCGGCTGATCGTGCGCTGCCCGGACGTGGCGATCTCCAGAGCGCGACGCGGGTCGAGAGCTGGTGTGCCCTCGGCATCGTGCGGTTCGGGGTTCTGCTGCGGTATCTGGTTCATGCAAACCAGTTTGTATTGCAAACTGGTTTGTGTCAAGCGTCCGGATGGCTGCCGTGCGCATGCGGAGGAAAACCGCATGGTCGCACCCGGTTGAGCAGGCGAGAATGGAGGACATGAACGAGACACACGCCCCGCACCCGACCAGCCATCAGTCCACCGACCGCACCTGGGCGATCCTGTGCCACCTCTCGCTCATCATCTCCGCGGTGCTGAGCCTCGGGATGCTGGCCTTCGTCGGCCCGCTCATCTTCTGGTTCATCTACAAGGACGGAAGCGACCTCGTCCGCACTGCAGCGGCCGGCTCCTTCAACTTCGCCGTCACCCTTGCGCTGGGGTCGATGGTTGCCTCGATCCTCGCCTTCACCGTCATTCTGCTGCCGGCAGCCTGGATCATCTGGGCGGTCATCTACATCGTCAGCATCGTGATCCCGATCATCGCCGCAATGGCCGCAGCTCGCTATGAGAAGTACCGCTACCCGCTGACCCTTCCGCTGCTGCGCTGAAAGCGTACGCGGCACTGCCGGGGGTTGGAGCAGGTCACGGTGTCAGTCCCTTCAGGCTGAGTTCGGCTGCCGGCTGGCGGCGATGCGGACGATATGGTCGGCCGCGACAGCAGCACCAGATCGCAGGCTGCGCAGACGCCGTCCATGGGATGCGGCGTTCTCGTGCACAGCGCTGTCCGTCAGCAGCGCAGTGATCGCAGCCGCCAGCCTGCGCGGTCGCGCCCACGGCCGCAACCGCATCCCCAGGCCGCGAGCTTTGAGCACATCGCCGATGCCGGCTTCGTCCGACACCGGGTTGACCGGCAGCACGAGGACCGGGATGCCGTGGGTGAGTGCCTTGAACGTCGTCGAATGCCCGCCATGCCCGATGAGCAGATCCGCCTGCGGCATGAGCGCGGCATGATCGAGCCAGCCGTGCACCTCGACATTTCCCGTGCCGTTGAGTGCATCGGTGAATGCTGCGTTGCCGGTGGTGACGACAGCGTCGACCGGCAGGTGGGAGAGTGCTTCGATGACGCGCCGGTAGATCGGCTGCATGCCGGGCCAGTCCGTCGTCGACAGTGAGACGAGAACGCGGGGGCGGTGTCCAGGTGCGCGTGGGCTCGGAGGGGACGCCTGCTCGGTCGATCCAGTCCACGTGCAGTGGCTCAGCACTGGATTGCGGCTGCCGGGGTCGAGTTCGGCATCGGTGAGCATGAGCCGCGCCGCGGCCTGATCCCAGTACCTGCTCAGGCTCACGCCGAACAGGTCGAGGCTCGTGTCGGTGAATGGGTGATACAGCCGCGACCAGTACTGGCCGACGGTGTGAGCGAGGACGACGACCGGGATGCCGGAGGCGAGGGCGGCGCGCAGCGGAGTGAGCAGCAGGCAGTCAACGGCAATGACATCCGGCCGGCTGGAGGCGATGATCGCTGCAGCATCGTTGCGTGCATTCCGGCTGGCAGTGACTCTGGCGATCGATGCGATGCGTGTGATGCCCATTCTCGAGACGGGGCCGGCTGCGATCCCTGCCGGGAAGTGCGGCTGGACGAATGCGGATTCGCCAGCGGCCAGGCCGGCGACGTCGATATCCCAGCCTCTGCCGGCCAGCTCCTGGGCCACGGCAAGGACCGGCGGGACATTGCCGCCGAGGTCGGCGGTGAAGAAGAGTGCCTTCACTGCCACATCCTCTCGGCATCGGGTTCGGCGGGCGGAGCTGGAGCGCACGCACTGGTGCGTTCTTCCCTCACGATGCTGCAGCTGTGCGGGTCACTGCGGCCGAGCGAGATCTGCGCGAATGCGCAGACCCGACTGCACGACCGCCGAGACGCCGCACACACGTGCACACGGATGCAACCCGCCCGGCCCGAAACCCGGAAGGGTGACGCGCACGATCGCCGCTGAAGCAGAAAGAAGTCTCGGGACATCGCGTGAACGATGTCCCGAGACGTGAAGAAAAATGTGGGCCCAGAGGGACTCGAACCCCCGACCCTCTCGGTGTAAACGAGATGCTCTAGCCAACTGAGCTATAGGCCCCCCGGCCGGAGTCGACTCCGGCCGGACAACAGTATGCCATACGAGCAGCCCGGGACGCGCCCAGCGGCACGGCCCAGCTCTCGCACTCAGCGGTCGCGCAGCTCGCGCTTGAGGATCTTGCCCGAGGTGTTCTTCGGCAGCTCCTGCACGAAGTGCACGGCCTTGGGCACCTTGAACGGCGCCAGGCGGCCCTTGACGTGGTCGACCACCTGCTCCTCGGTGATCTCACCCTTCGGAACGACGAACGCGGTGATCGCCTCGATCCACTTGTCATCGGGCATGCCGACGACTGCCACCTCGGCCACGGCATCGAGTTCGAAGATCGCGTCCTCGACCTGGCGGGAGGCGACAAGCACGCCGCCGGTGTTGATGACATCCTTCACCCGGTCGACGACCTCGATGAAGCCCTGGTCATCGGCCACCACGAGGTCGCCGGAATGGAACCAGCCATCCCGCAGCGCCTCTTCGGTCGCCTCGGGCTTGTTCCAGTACTCCCGCATGAGCTGCGGGGAGCGGTAGACGATCTCGCCCTGCTCACCGGCAGCGACTTCCTCACCCATCGGGTCGACGACGCGGGCGTCGACGAAGAGCACCGGCCGGCCTGCCGAACCGGGATGATCGTCGTGCTCCTCGGGACGGAGCACCGTGCACAGCGGCCCGAGTTCTGATTGGCCGAAGCAGTTGTAGAAGCCGAGCCCCGGCAGATGATCGCGCAGCTTCTTCAGCACCGGGCCGGGCATGATCGATGCGCCGTAGTAGGCGCGCTTGAGGTTGGAGAGATCGCGTTCGAAGAACGCCGGGGTGTTCGCCAGCGCCACCCATACCGTCGGCGCGGCGAAGAACGAGGTGATCCGCTCGGCGGCGAAGATCTCGATGAGCTCAGCCGGCACCGGAGCAGGCACGATGACGTTGTATGAGCCCTTGAGCAGGCTCGGCAGCAGGAACACGTGCATCTGCGCTGAGTGGTACATCGGCAGCGCGTGGACCTGCCGGTCCTCAGCAGAGAAGTCGAGGACGTCAAGGCAGCTGAGGTATTCGTGCATGAGCGACCGGTGCGTCATTACTGCGCCCTTGGGTGCCGAGGTGGTTCCCGAGGTGTAGAGCAGCTGGACGGCGTCGGTGTCGATGACATCGAACTCGCCGTCGGCGACCGGCTCGACATCTGCAGCGGTGGCGACCGGCACCAGGTCATCCATCGTCAGGCGCTGGGCGGCCCGGCCGGCCTCGGTGTTCTCGACATGCTCCATGAGGTCGGCATCAGCGATGACGACACCGGCGCCGGAGTCGGTGAGGATGTACTGGAGCTCGGCCTCTTTGAGCTGATAGTTCACCGGCACGTGGATAAGGCCGGCCCGCGCGGCAGCGAGGAACACGATGAGATACAGGTCGGAGTTCTTGCCGTAGGCGGCGACGCGCTCACCCTTGCTGAGTCCGAGTGAGACCAGATGCCGGGCCACGGCGGTGACGGCGACATCGAGCTGCGGGTAGGTCCACGTGCGGTCGGCGAAGACGACGCCGACCCGGTCGGCGTTGCGGCGTGCGGACCGGGCCACCGCATCGGCGATGGTGCTGGCATTCAGGGCGGTGATGTGATTCATACCACCGATTATGCGCTAAGGCCTGCAGCGCTCTGCACGGGGGTCTCGTCTGATGTCGGTCGGCCTGCGGCTAGCACGGGCAGGCTCATCATGGCGAATGTTCTCAACAGCTGAAATGTATTACGGTATCCGCATGGGCTCACCTCGTGTTTCGGACATCGTCAGCATCTGCGACTCGCTGTGGCCTCCGGCCTACGCCGAGCCCTGGGACAGCGTCGGACTCGCTGTCGGAGACCCGGCTGCTGAGGTCTCCCACATCCACCTCGCCCTCGACCCGATGGACGCCGTCATCGAGGAGGCGAAAGGCCTCGGGGCAGACTTCCTCTTCACCCATCACCCGCTGCTGCTGCGCGGAATCACGACCGTCGCCGCCGACACCCTCAAGGGCGGGGCCATCACCGAGCTCATCCGTGCCGGCATCGCCCAGTACAACGCCCACACCAACGCCGACTCCGTCATCGGCGGGGTCTCCGACGTGCTGGCCGAAGCGGTCGGACTGACTGAGCTCACCCCGCTGGTCCAGCACAGCGACGCGCCTGCCGGGGTCGGACTCGGCAGGGTCGGAACCCTGCCCAGCCGGATGAGCGTGCGCGACCTCGCCACCCGCCTGGCACAGGCGGCACCGGCGACCGCCACCGGAGTCCGGATCGCAGGCGACCCCGAGGTGGAGGTCGAGCGGGTGGCTGTGCTCGGGGGAGCAGGGGACTCACTGTTCGACGAAGTCCGCGCCACCGGCGCCGAGGTCTACATCACCTCCGACTTGCGCCACCACCCGGCCACCGAAGCCCGGGACACCGCCCACCGGCGCAGCGCCGGCACCCCGCATCTCATCGACATCTCCCACTGGGCAGCCGAATCCATGTGGATGACCAGAGCCGCCGCACAGCTGCGCGAACGGCTGACCGACGGCGGCATGGACGTGTCTGTCACAGTCTCGGAGATCTCGACCGACCCGTGGACGGAGCGCATCGGACAGGCAGGTGGATGACATGTCAGCCAAGACCACAACACTGAGCACAGACGAGCAGCAGGCGCTCAACGCCTGGATCGAAACCGCAGCGGCCTCACGCAGGACCGAGCACGAGGCGAAGCAGACCGAGCTCATCGCCCGGCTGCGCCAGCTTGCCGGTGAGCACCAGGCGACAGCAGCGATGCTCAGAGAACTCGAAGCAGCGCTGGCCGGCTACCGCAAGCAGGCCGCTGAGATCGATGCCGACGTCGAGGCGCGCAGCACCCGCATCGAGCAGATGCGCGATGCTCTCAACTCCGGCGAAGGGCTGACGAGCCGCGACCTCGTGGCGCTGCAGTCCGATATCGACACCGCGATCGCAGCCAAGGGTGAACGCGAGAACGACCAGCTCGAAGTGATGGGCGAAGTCGATGACCTCGCTGAGCGCATCAACACCGTCACCGAGGACCTCAGCCAGATCGCTGCCACCGGCAAGCAGCTGCAGGCCGAGCGCGCCCAGCGGGCAGCCGAACTGCAGTCACGCAGCGAAGAGCTCGCCGCCAAGCGCGCGCAGATCGCCGCCCGGATTCCCGGGCCGATCGCCAGCCGGCTGACCCAGGCGTTCGCCGCCGGCCAGCCGACGGCTGCACATATCAGCGCCGGCTCCTGCGGTTCATGCGGCTCGCAGATCAGTGCCATGACCCTCGACCGGCTCGGAGCCTCGGGATCCGGTGCGACCGCTGACTGCGATGAGTGCGGCGCGCTGCTGCTGCACGCCTGACCGGCGCACGGCACCTCAGCCGGGCAGCGCGATGACCTCAGCCGGGCAGCACGATCGTCAGCTCCGCCGGCTTCCGCTTCGTCGCCGGGGAGAGCTCGGCCGCGTAGTATCGGCGGGCAGCCTTGAGCAGCGCCTCAGGGGTCTCCGGCAGGGCGGCCCGGCTGCGCAGCAGGCGCCCGGCGAGCTCCCCGCGGGTGTGCTTGGCGTTGTGGGACACGACCGTGCGCCTGCCGTCCTTCTCCGTCACCGCGGTCACGGTCACCACCTGATCAACCGGTCCCGGCCAGGACTTGCGGTACTCCGTCGACCGGCAGTCGAGGATCAGCTGGCCGGCGAACTCCTCATCGAGCACCGCGCTCAAGCGGGCCTTCCACCACGTGGCGAGCACACCATGGGCGGCGAGCTTCGTCTTCATCGACAGCCGGTAGGCCGGAATCGGATCGTCTGCTGCGAGGATCCCGAACAGCGCTGAGGACACGTACACCTGCGAGAGGCGTTCGCGCGCCCGACCGCGCAAGCTCCCGGCGTCGAGGGCGGCGTAGAGCACCCCGGTGTAGGTCTCCAGCGCCGGGCCGCAGGGGATCTCGGTCAGTCGCGTATTGCGCTCGACATCATCCTGGAGCGAAAGCCCGACGCCGAGCTGCTCGCAGGCATCGGGTTCGGCCGAGACCTCGGCAAGCGATTCGAGGACCTCGATGCGGGCACCGGTGAGCTCCGGGAACGTCAGCTCATCGAAATCGAGCACCGGGCCCGAGGCGGCAGGCGTCTTGCCCTCGGAGGGCGGCAGCAGAACAATCACGCCAGCCATCGTAGCGACGCCTGAGCCGCATCCGGCGCCTGGGTGCAGGTGAGGATGCGCACATCCGGTGCCTCCCGCCTCGGGCGCGGGCGTACACTGGAGGCCGAGGTCAGGTCGCCGGACGGTCGCGGCAGCAGATGCTGACGAGGAACGTCCGGGCTCCGCAGAGCACGGCGGTGGGTAACGCCCACCCGGGGCAACTCGCGGGACAGTGCCACAGAAAGCAGACCGCCGGCCAGTGGCCGGTAAGGGTGAAAGGGTGGTGTAAGAGACCACCGGGTGCCAGGTGACTGGGATCGCACGGTAAACCCCGCCGGGAGCAAGATCGCACAGACAGCGCCTGACGGCTGCTCGCTGAAGCTGTCGGGTGGATCGCTTGAGGGCATCGGCAACGGTGCTCCTAGACAGATGACCGTCACGCAGACCGGGGTGACCCGCCTGCGGACAGAACCCGGCGTACAGGCGGCCTGACCTCCCCGTCTTTGCAGTTCTTTATACATTTGATAGTCAGCGTTGGCCGGGGATCTTGCTACGCTGTCAGCACGTCCCGCATCGAACGGAGAACGCTGATGTCCACCGCATCCCCGCCCGCACACACGTCAGCTGAAAGCGCAAAGAAGCGCAGAAGCAGGAAGTCGCCACTGCGCCGGGTGCTCACCGTGCTCGTCGCGATCGCAGTGATCATCGCACTGCTCATCGCCGCCGTCGTCATCACCCGCATGATCAACCTCAGCCGGTTCCCCGAATCCGGTGACGCGACGATGTCCGACCCGACCAATCTGTCGGTCTATCCCACCGATATCCCCGGTGTGAGCATCGAGCACGTCACCGGCGAGTACCTCAACGGCTTCCACCTCAAGCCGGAGGACCAGACCTCGCGCGGGACGATCGTGACCTTCGGCGGCTCGGAGGGCTCCCCGGACTTCGCCAAGGCCCGGAGGCTGGCCGAGGCCGGCTATGACACCTATGCGCTGTTCTTCTTCGGCATGCCCAACCAGCAGCCGATGCTCTCCCGGGTGCCGCTGGAGAGCTTCGAAGAGGTCATCAACCAGGTCGCTGCCACCAACGACGGCGGCCCGCTGACGGTGATAGGGACCTCGAAGGGTGCTGAGTACGCCGCCAATGTCGCCACCCGGTACTCCGATGACGTCGACAACCTCGTCCTCATCGCGCCGAGCGCCTACAGCTTCCCGGGCCTGGGTCAGGAGCAGAACGCCTCCTCCTGGACGTGGCAGGGCAAGGACGTCGAGATGATCTCCTTCCAAGGGGCCGGATTCGGGCCGACGGCGACGATGCTCGCCCAGCTCATGCTGGCCTTCCCGGTCGCCTATGAGCCGGTCTACACGGCAGCGGTGGCCGGTGCTGAGAACCCGGAGGCCGCCCGCATCCCGATCGAGGACTTCGACGGCAAGATCCTCGTGATCGCCGGCGGCAGCGACCGGATGTGGGCCTCAGCTGAGTACGCCGAGCTCATCGCAGCACGGCACCCGGACACTGAACTGAGCATCCACCCTGAGGCCGGGCACGTCTTCGGGGCGCCCCCGAAGCTGCGCGCCGGCCAGATGGTCATCGACTCCGGCGGCAGCCAGGCGGCCAATGAGAAGGCACTCGAGGATGCCAACCAGGATCTCAGCCGGGTGCTGCAGGAGTGGCACGAGCACTCCTGAACAGGTCAGTCCGGCAGGCGCAGCCAGGCAGGTGCCTGGGCCTGGAAATCACCGGCACCGAGGCGGTGGCCGGCTCCGGCTGGCAGGACACCGAGCAACGGGGCAATGGTCGTGAGCGCCTCGCGGTTGTCGATATCGACCGGCAGGGCAGGATCAGGCCACGAGCCGATGATGATGCCAGTGACGTCCACGCCGCGGTGGGCCAGCGCTTCGGCGGTCAGTGCGGTGTGATTCAGTGTGCCCAGCCGTGAGCGGGCGACGATGACGGCACCGACCGGTTCACAGGATTCGGCTGCCAGGGTGCGAGCGAGATCGGCTGCCGTGTGCCCGCCGAAGTCGACGAGCACCCCGCCGGCGCCTTCGATGAGGACATGGTCGGCGCTGGTCTTCGCAGCCAGCTCGCGGATGTACGCAGCGTGCTCACCAGCTGTCGCCAGGCTGGCGCCTTCGGCACGGGCGGCCGGGACTGGTGCCATCGGCAGGCGCAGGGTCGTGTGTGTGAACGTCTCGATGCCGGCCAGCCGGGCGATGATCTGCGCATCGGATTCGGTTACGACGTCGGAGTACTGTGCCTCCAGTTCGGTGCGCTCGGGATCATCGGGGCTGATGTGCCCGGTCTGCACGGGCTTGACCATGATGACCCGCCGCCCGGCTGCTGCGAGCGCTGCAGCCAGGGCAGCGGTCGCGACCGTCTTGCCGACACCGGTGTCGGTGCCGGTGACAAGCAGATACCGGGGGATCATGAACCGGTCACCTGAGCGCCGGCAACCGGGGATGCGCAGGTATCGGTGATCGCACGGATGCGGGTGCAGGCGCGTTCGAGTTCGGCGCTGCTGAGGCCGGCGCGGGCGGTCGGGCGCACCCGGGTGATGCCATCGGGGACTGAAGGCGGGCGGAAGCAGCCGACGAGGATTCCCTCCTCGCGCAGCAGCGCCCGGGCCCGCACTCCGGATTCGGGACTCGGCATCGGCACCGAGAGCACCGCACCGGCCGGGACCGGCACCTCGAGCGCGGCCGCCAGCTGAGCGCGGGCAGCCGCCATGTCGGAGACCCGTTCTGGGGTGATGAGGTCGAGTGCGGCATGGGCGGCAGCGGCATTGGCCGGCGCCAGGCCCGTGTCGAAGATGAACGAGCGGGCGGTGTTGATCGCCGCGTCGCGGATGAGCTCGCTGCCCAGCAGCGCACCGCCCTGCGAGCCGAGGGCTTTGGACAAGGTGGCGGTGACGACGAGCCGGTCGCGATGGGCTGACAGCTGCGCGGTTGCGCCGAAACCGGTGTACTCACCGGTGCCGGCGACCCCGAGGCCGTGAGCCTCGTCGACGAGCAGCATCGCATCGTAGCGGGCGCACAGATCGAGCAGTGCGTCCAGATCTGCGGCATCGCCGAGGACGGAGTAGACCGATTCGACGATGACGAGCGCCTCGGGCTGGCGGCGTTCGGCCAGGGCGGCTTCGACGGCTGCCGTGTCGTTGTGGGCGACGATCTGCACCGGTGCCTTCGTCAGCCGGCAGGCATCGATGAGCGAGGCGTGGTTGTGGGCGTCGGAGACGATGAGCGTATCCTGGCTGGCCAGTGTGGCCACCGCAGCGAGATTGGCCATGTAGCCGCTGGAGAACGTCACGCAGGCTGGGTGGCGCAGCCGTTCGGCCAGGGCGGCTTCGAGCGCGTGATGGGCTCGCGTGGTGCCGGTGACGAGCCGGGAGGCACGTGCCGAGGTGCCGAACTGCTCGATCGCCTCGATGGCAGCCGCACGCACCTGCGGGTGCTGGGACAGGCTGAGGTAATCGTTCGACGCGAGGTCGAGGCCGGTGAGCACCGGATCGGTGCGGTGCATATCGGCAGCCTGCCGGCGCTCACCGGCAGCCGCGAGCCGGGCGGTGATCGCGTTCACGACGCGGTCTCCCCGGTGTGGGCAGCCGCTGCAGCGACCATCGCCCGGGTGATCGTCGCGATCGTCTCCGGCGTGGAGATGTAGGGCGGCATCGTGTAGATGTGCTGGCGGAACGGCCGCAGCCACACACCATGCTCGGCCGCCACACGGGTGGTGAGGCCGACGTCGACGGGCCGGCTGAGTTCGATGACGCCGATCCCGCCGGTCACCCGTGCCTCATTGACGCCCGGCACCTCCCGGGCAGGGGAGAGGCCTGCCTCCAGAGCCGGGGAGATGCGCGCGATCGCAGGCTGCCAGCCGCTGGTCTCATCTCCGAAGAGCAGCACAAGCGAGGCGGTCGCGGCAGCGCAGGCCAGCGGATTGGCCATGAAGGTCGGGCCGTGCATGAGCGCCCGGTACGAGGAGTTCGTGATGACCTCGGCGACCGGGCCGCTGCACAGGAGTGCGGCCATGGTGAGGTATCCGCCGGTCAGTGCCTTGCCCAGGCACATGACATCGGGGACGATGCCGGCGGCCTCGCAGGCGAAGGGGGTGCCGGTGCGCCCGAAGCCGGTGGCGATCTCATCGGCGATGAGCACCGCATCGATCTCATCGGCCAGCCGGCGAAGCGCCTGCAGTGCGGCAGGGTGGTACGGCCGCATGCCGCCGGCCCCCTGGAACAGGGGTTCGACAATGATGCCGGCCAGATCCTCAGCATGGGCGTCGACGAGGTTCTCTGCCTGGGTAACCCATGCCTCCACCTCGGCGGCGGGCGCCTCCGGCAGCGGCGGCCGGGGCAGGAAGACGTTCTCCGCCAGGAGTGCCGCGAAATCGGCGTGCATACCGCCGACCGGGTCGCACACGCTCATCGCCCCGGTCGTATCGCCGTGATAGGCGCCTTCGAGGGCGAGGAACGTGCCGCGCTCCCGCCCGCGAGCCCGCTGGTACTGGATCGCGAGCTTGAGCGCGACCTCGACGGAGACCGATCCGGAATCGGCGAGGAACACGTGATCGAGACCGGCCGGGGTGACCTCGACGAGGCGTTCGGCAAGCTCGACAGCGGGATCGTGGGTCAGCCCACCGAACATGACGTGGGAGAACGACCCGATCTGCTCGGTGAGCGCGGCGTCCATGACCGGGTGCCGGTAGCCGTGGACGACCGACCACCACGAGCTCATGCCATCAAGCAGGCGGTGGCTGGTGCCTGCGGCGTCGATCAGGTCGACGTACGGGCCCGAGGCGCCGGTGACCGAGAAGTGCGCACCGGCATCGAGTGGCCCGTACGGGTGCCACAGCAGGCCGGTGTCGCGCTTCAGAGTCGAGGCTTGGTGCTGGTCAGGCATTGGGGGCAAGCTCCGTGCCGGCACCGCGGCGGCGGATCGTCGGGATCTGCACACCGGTCGAACCCGCCTCGTGGCCGGCAGGCGGCAGCGGCTTGCCGCACGGCAGGGTGCTCGCGGCAGCTGCCGGGGCGGCGTCGTCCGAGGTGCCGGCGCCGTCTGAGCTGGTATCGAAGGCGGCCTGGTGGGCCGCGCGGTGGGCCTTGAGTTCATCGCGCAGCTGGGCGGTGTTCTTCGCACCGACGATCTCGAAGCCGCCGTCGACGATCATGTCAAGATCGTCCTCAGCCGCCTGGCCCTCGGAGGTGAGGTAATCACCGAGGAACAGCGAGTTGGCCACATGCAGCGACAGCGGCTGCAGCGAGCGCAGGTGCATCTCGCGGCCACCGGCGATGCGCAGCTCGCGATCCGGACACATGAACCGCACCGCGCACAGGATGCGCATGCAGTGCTGTGGGGTCAGCGTGTTCGTGCCCTCCAGCGGGGTGCCGTCGAAGGGGATGAGGAAATTGACCGGGATCGAGTCGGAGTCGACGGCCTTGAGCGATTCGATTGTCTCGATGATCTGGGCGTTCGTCTCGCCCATGCCGACGATGAGTCCCGAGCACGGCGACATGCCGGCTTCGCGGGCCTTGTCGACGGTGTCGACGCGGTCGGCGAAGGTGTGCGTCGAGCAGATGTCGGCGTAGTGGGACTCGGCGGTGTTGAGGTTGTGGTTGTAGGCGTCGACACCGGCTTCCTTGAGGCGCTTGGCCTGGCCGTCCTTGAGGAATCCGAGGCAGGCGCACACCTCGACGCCGGGATTGGCGGACTTGATGTCCTCGACCATGCCGGAGACGCGCTCGACGTCGCGGTTCGACGGGCCGCGGCCGGAGGCCACCAGGCACACGCGGGAGGCGCCGCCGGCCAGCCCGAACTCCGCCTGCCGGCGTGCTTCGTCACCGGGCAGCCACGAGTACTTGAGAATCTCGGCCTCCGAACCGAGGCGCTGCGAGCAGTAGCCGCAGTCCTCCGGGCACAGACCGGACTTGAGGTTGACGAGGTAGTTGACCTTCACACGGTTGCCGAAATGCTCCCGGCGCAGACGGGAGGCAGCGGCGACGAGATCGAGGAGCTCCTCATCAGAGCTGGAGAGGATGGCGTGGGCGTCGTCAGCGGTGGCCGGGGTGCCGGCGAGGACGCGATCGGCGAGCGAAGAGTAGCTGAACATCGTTCAATTATTGAACAGTGTTCAGCTGTGTGCAAAACCGGCACGCCGCCGGTCGCTTCACCTCGCTATTTGGCGGTGTTCTTCTTCACCTTCGTCCGGCCGGCGCGTGCGGCCGAGTAGCCTGCCCCGACGATGCCGGCGGCATTGCGCAGCTCAGCTGGCCGGATCGGGGCTTCGAGCCTGAGCAGCGGCAGGAAGCTCTCGTGCTCCTTCGACACGCCGCCGCCGACGATGATGAGGTCGGGGTGCAGGAGCAGCTCGATCTGCTCGTAGTACTGCTGGAGCCGCTCAGCCCACTGCTCGAAGCTCAGCCCTTCGCGGGTGCGCACCGATTCGGCTGCCTGCGTCTCGGCATCAGCGCCGTTCATCTCGATGTGACCGAGCTCGGTGAAGGGCACGAGCTGGCCGTTGGCGAACAGCGCGGTGCCGATGCCGGTGCCCAGGGTGGTGAGGATGACGGTCTGCTTGCGGTAGTCCCGGCCGGCACCGAAGGTCATCTCGGCAAGACCTGCGGCGTCGGCGTCGTTGAGGACGTAGCAGCTGCGCCCGGTCGCCTTCTCCAGGTGCTCGGGCAGGTGCTCGCCGATCCAGGACTGGTCGAGGTTCGGTGCGAAGCGCACGACCCCTTCCTTGAGCACCCCGGGGAAGGCCACTCCGATGGGTGCGTGGTCGAGTTCGGCGGCATCGGCGATGATGTCCTTCTCCAAGGCCTTGTCGATGACCTGCTGGACGACCTCGCTGACGGTGGCGACCACCGCCTGGGGGGTGGCCGGCTGCGGGGTGAGGATGCGGCGGCGCTTGAACGCCAGCTCACCGGCGACCGGGTCGATGAGGCTGGCCTTGATGCCGGTGCCGCCGATGTCGACGCCGATCGCCCAGTCGGCGCGCGGTGCTGCCGGGCTCATGCCGGGTCTCCCGGTCCGCCGTAGATGGCAGCGGTCTCATCGGGCAGCGTGAGGATGTCGGCGCCGGTCTCGGTGATCGCGATGGTGTGCTCGAACTGGGCTGAGCGCTTCTTATCGGCGGTGACGATCGTCCAATCGTCATCCCACGCCTCCCAGCCCTCAGTGCCGAGGTTGAGCATCGGCTCGATGGTGAAGACCATGCCCGGGACGATGAGCTCGTCGTGGTTCGGGGCGGCGTCATAGTGGGGGACGATGAGCCCGGAGTGGAACTCCGCGCCGACGCCGTGGCCGGTGTAGTCGCGGACGACGCCGTAGCCGAAGCGCTGGGCGTACTTCTCGATGACCCGGCCGATGACGTTGATCTGGCGCCCGGGCTTGGCGGCCTTGATGCCGCGCATCATCGCCTCATGGGTGCGCAGCACGAGGTTGTGGGATTCGTCATCGACATCGCCGACGAAGAAGGTGAAGTTCGTATCCCCGTGCATGCCTTCGAAGTAGGCGGTGATGTCGACGTTGAGGATGTCCCCGTCGGCAAGCACCGTGTCGTCGGGGATGCCGTGGCAGATGACCTCGTTGACCGAGGTGCAGCAGGCCTTGGGGAACCCGCGGTAGCCCAGGCATGACGGGTAGGCGCCGTGGTCGCAGAGGAACTCGTGGGCGATGCGGTCGATCGCATCGGTCGTGACGCCGGGGGCCACCGCCTGGCCGACGGCTTCGAGCGCATTGGCGGCGATCCGGCCGGCGGCGCGAATCTTCTCGATGTCCTCAGCGGAGTAGACATCGCCGGCGTTGCCCTCGTTCGGGACGGCCTTGCCGACGTATTCCGGACGCGGGATGTCCTTGGGAACGGGCAGGATCGGAGAGACGGTTCCTTTGCGCAGGGTGCCAAGCGGTGCGTGTGAAGTCATGATGATCCCCAGTCTAACGCGGAAGGCGGCCGCCTCCAGGTGTGGAGACGGCCGCCTGCGGTGAGACGTGCCTCAGTCTGCGAGGACCTTCTCAGGTGCGGTGAAGTCGAGGTCGAATGCCTCGGCGACATTGGCGTTGGTGACGTGGCCGTCGAAGGTGTTGAGGCCGCGTGCCAGGCCGGTGTCCTTCGTCATCGCCTCGCGCCATCCCTGGTCGGCGACCTTGAGCACGTAGCTCATGGTGGCGTTCGTCAGGGCGCGGGTCGAGGTGGTCGGCACAGCACCGGGCATGTTCGCCACGCAGTAGTACACCGAGTTGTGGACCTCGAAGGTCGGGTCGTCGTGGGTGGTCGGCTTCGAGTTCTCGAAGCATCCGCCCTGGTCGATGGCGATGTCGACGAGCACCGAGCCGGGCTTCATGTTCTGGACCATCTCGTCGGTCACGAGCTTCGGGGCGCGCTTGCCGGGGATGAGGACCGAGCCGATGACGAGGTCGGCGGTGCGCAGCGAATCGGCGATGTCGTACTCGTTGGACATGCGGGCCTGCAGGCCGGTGCCGTACTGTTCTTCGAGCTGGCGCAGACGCGGCAGGGAGATGTCGAAGATGTCGACCTGCGCACCGAGGCCCAGGGCGATGCGGGCGGCAGCGGTGCCGGCGACACCGGCGCCGACGACGGTGACCTTGCCGCGTTCGACACCCGGGACGGCCGAGAGCAGGATGCCGCGGCCGCCGTTCTTCTTCAGCAGGCTGTTGGCGCCGACCTGGGTCGACAGGCGGCCTGCGACCTCGGACATCGGTGCCAGCAGCGGCAGCCCCTGGCCATCGGGCTGCACGGTCTCATAGGCGATCGCCGTCGTGCCGGCCTCGACGAGGCGGTTGGTCAGCGGCTCATCGGCAGCCAGGTGCAGGTAGGTGAAGAGGGTGAGATCCTTCCGCAGGAAGTCGTATTCCTCAGCGACGGGCTCCTTGACCTTGAGCACCATCTCGCCGGCCTCCCACGTCGAGGCGGCATCAGGGGTGATGGTGGCACCGGCGGCGGCGTACTCCTCGTCGGTGATGCTCGAGCCGAGACCGGCGCCGGCCTGGACGCTGACCTCGTGACCGCGCTTGGTCAGCTCATTGACACCGGCCGGGGTGATGGCCACGCGGAACTCGCTGTTCTTGACTTCAGTGGGAACGGCAATCTTCATTGACAGACCTTTCATTTCAACGCTCTGGGGCGCAATTCACAACTCCCTGACGCACACCTTACGGCGCGCGGACGATAGCGGCCAATTGCCCCCAGTCAGCGCGCTAGACTGGGACGACAGGGTGCCTGGGGCACACGCGTCCCCGGCGCTGCCTAACCGTCCGACGAGGGAGCTCAGCGATGACTGATCAGGAAGAGACCTACGGCGCCGAGAAGTACTGGTTCAACACCAAGACCGGCAAGGTCGAACACGGCCCGCAGAGCAACTGGGAGAACCGCATGGGCCCCTACGACACCGCCGAGGAAGCCGAACAGGCGCTGGCCAAGGCAGCCGAGAACACGAAGCAGTGGGACGCCGAGGACAAGGAGTGGAACGGCTGATGTCGATGAACCGCCAGCAGGAGTACGTGCTGTCCACGGTCGAAGACCGTGACGTCAAGTTCATCCGCCTGTGGTTCACCGATGTGCTCGGCCAGCTCAAGTCGGTGGCCATCGTGCCCGCCGAACTCGAAGGCGCCTTCCGGGAGGGCATCGGCTTCGACGGCTCATCAGTCGAGGGCTTCTCCCGGATCTTCGAAGCCGATATGGTGCTGCGGCCCGATCCGGCGACCTTCGCGCTGCTGCCGTGGCGCGGGGACACCGAACCGACCGCCCGGATGTTCTGCGATATCTACGATCCCGACGGCACCCCGTCGGCCTCGGACCCGCGCAATGTCCTCAAGCGCCAGATGAAGATCGCCAGCGACCGCGGCTTCACCTTCTACGTCCACCCCGAGATCGAGTTCTACCTCTTCAAGTCCGGCCACCTCGGTGGCCAGCCGCCGGTGCCCGTCGACACCGCAGGCTACTTCGACCACGTCGACGGCGGCACAGCCCACAACTTCCGCCGCAGTGCTGTGCAGATGCTCGAGTCGATGGGCATCTCCGTCGAGTTCTCCCACCACGAGGCCGGCCCCGGCCAGAACGAGATCGACCTGCGCTACGCCGACGGGCTGACGATGGCCGACAACGTCATGACGTTCCGCACCGTCATCCGGGAAGTCGCCCTCGAACAGGGCGTGTTCGCCTCGTTCATGCCCAAGCCGCTCATCGACGAGCCCGGCAACGGCATGCACACCCACGTTTCGCTGTTCGAAGGCGACGAGAACGCTTTCTACGAACCCGGTGCTGAGTATCAGCTCTCCCAGACCGGCCGGCAGTTCGTCGCCGGCCTGCTGGAGCACACCCCGGAGATATCAGCGGTGACGAACCAGTACGTGAACTCCTATAAGCGGCTGTGGACCGGGCACGAAGCGCCCAGCTACATCTGCTGGGGACACCGCAACCGCTCCGCACTCGTGCGGATCCCGCAGTACAAGTCCGGCAAGGCCTCCTCGGCGCGGGTCGAATACCGCGGCATCGACTCCTCAGCCAACCCGTACCTGACGTACTCGCTCATGCTGGCCGCCGGCCTCAAGGGCATCGAAGAGGGCTACGAGCTGCCCGACGAGGCCGAGGACAATGTGTGGCTGCTGTCCGATCATGAGCGTCGCGCACTCGGCATCTCGGCGATGCCGGTGAGCCTCAACGACGCGGTCGCGAAGATGGAGAACAGCGAACTCGTCGCCGAAACCCTCGGCGAGGCAGTCTTCGAGTTCGTGCTGCGCAACAAGATGCAGGAGTGGGTCGACTACCGCGACCAGGTCACCCCGCACGAGTACCGACGCCACTTCAACACCATATGAGCCGCCAGGTCGACCCCGCGCGCAGCCGCTCCGGCTTCGGCGACTCCCGCCGCGCCCGGGGATTCCTGGCTGAGGCCGACGAACTGCTCGGCAGCGAGACGCTGAGCTCACCGGTCAGCGTCGAGCTCATCACCCAGGCACCCGACCCGGACGCCGCCGCGCTCGGGATCCTGCGCACCATCGAGGCGCTCGACGAGGATGGGCAGCGCCGCTTCGCTGCTGCCGTCGATGAGCACTCGAACTTCCTGCCGCGCCTGTCGCACCTGGCCGGCACCTCGGATGCCTCAGTCGATCACTTCGTGCGCCGGCCCGAGGCGGTGTTCCTGCTCGCCTCCGAAGATCAGACCCTGCTGCTGGGCACCGAGGCCGCCGAACCGGAGAAGCTGCGCGCCCACCTGTTCGAAGCCGTCGGCGCCGATCCTGTTGCCGAGGTGCCCGTCGCCTCGGTCACGGGGGAGGACGCCGTGGTCGCGCTGCGGCAGGCCTACCGGGATCTGCTCGTCCAGCTCACCAGCGACGACCTCGGCAGCCTGTTCGCCAACGAGATCGTCTGCGATGTCTCTGCGCTGCTGGCCGATATGGCTGCCGCAGCGATCGACGCGGCCCTTGCCGTCGCCCGCGCCGAGACCGAGGAAGCCGAGACCGTGCGCCTGGCCGTCATCGCGATGGGCAAGTGCGGGGCCCGGGAGCTCAACTACGTCAGCGACGTCGACGTCGTCTACTGCTGGGCGCCGGTCGAGACCGGCGAGCCCGAGACCAGCGACGAGGACACCGACCACGGTGCGCAGGCCCGCAAGCTCGCCGAACTCGACGAATCCGGGGCCCGGACGGCGACGAAGCTCGCTCACCGGCTGGCCGAGGTGATCGCCGGCTACGCGCCCGAGCCGCCGCTGTGGGAGGTCGATGCCGCGCTGCGCCCGGAGGGCAAGAACGGCCCGCTGGTGCGCAAACTGGAGGAGTTCGAGCACTACTACGACAAGATCGCCCACAACTGGGAGTTCCAGGCGCTGCTCAAGGCCCGTCCGATCGCAGGTGACCGTGACCTCGGCGCGGCCTGGTTCGAGAGCCTCAACCCGCACGTGTGGACCGCCTCGTCCCGGCCCGGATTCATCGACGAGGTGCGGCGGATGCGCATCCGCGTCGTCGACCTCATCCCGGCCAAGGAGGCCAAACGCCAGATCAAGCTCGGCGCCGGGGGACTGCGCGATGTCGAGTTCTCCGCCCAGCTTCTCCAGCTCGTCCACGGCCGCGACGACGAGGCCATCCGGGTGACGAACACGCTGGAACTGCTTGAGCGCCTCGGCGAACGCGGCTACATCTCCTCCGATGACGCCGCCGACCTCAGCGAGTCCTATCGGTTCCTGCGCACCGTCGAGCACCGGCTGCAGATCCCGCGCATGCGCCGGACTGCGCTGCTGCCGACACAGGAGAAGAAGATGCGTGCGCTCTCGCGCAGCGTCTACGCCCTCGGCGACCGCTCCCCGCAGCGGCTCAAGGAGGAGCGGGAGTCCCGGTCGCGGCGGATCCGGGCCCTGCACGAGCAGATCTTCTACCGCCCGATCCTCGAGGCTGCTGCCGGCCAGGGTGCGATCTCCCGGCTGTCAGCCGAATCGGCTCGCGAGCGCCTGTCGGCGTTCGGCTACCGCGATCCGAAGTCGGCGATGAAGCACATCCAGGCGCTCACCACCGGTGTCTCGCGTGCGGCGATGGTGCAGAAGCAGGTGCTGCCGGCACTGCTCGACTGGTTCTCCAACGGCGTCGACCCCGATGCCGGGCTGCTGGCTTTCCGCCGGCTGTCCGAATCGCTGTCGACCTCGACGTGGTACGTCAAGATGCTGCGCGACTCCGGCGTCGCTGCGAAGTCGATGGCCCATGTGCTCTCCCTGTCCTCATTCGCCACCGAGCTGCTGCTGCGCAATCCCAGCGCGGTCTCGTGGCTCGATGACCAGACCCGGCTGCAGCTGCAGGAGCCCGAAGACATCGAAGCCCGGCTGCGCGGCATCGTCGACCGGTATGGCCACGAAGCCGTGCCGGCGGTGCGGGCCCGCTACAGCCGGGAGGTGCTGCGCATTGCGCTGTCGGACATTCTCGGCATCGCCGACCGCAGGGACATCCCCAAGCAGCTGGCCATCCTCATGGACACCGCGATCGACGCGACCGTGCGCGCCGTGCGCGCCGGACTCGATGCCGACGCCGAGGTGGGGGAGTACGAGTTCGCGATCATCGCCATGGGCCGGCTCGGCGGAGCCGAGATCGGCTACTTCTCCGACGCCGATGTCATGTTCGCCTTCCGGTCGTTGGAGAAGAACCTCGACGCCGACGCCCGCTCGAAGCTCAGCTCCCATGTGCGCCGGGTCGCCCTTGAGGTGACGAACCAGCTCGGCAGCGCCGGGCCGTCGCGGCCGATCGAGATCGACGCGGATCTGCGGCCAGAAGGCAAGAAGGGACCGCTTGTGCGCTCCCTGGACTCCTATGCCGGCTATTACGACAAGTGGTCCGAGCCGTGGGAGGCGCAGGCGCTGCTGCGCGCCCGGCCGATCGCCGGCGAGCAGACCCTGCGCGATGCCTTCACCGAGCTCATCGACCCGCTGCGCTACCCGGATGAGGTGCCCGAATCCTCCCTGCGGCAGATGCGCCGACTCAAGGCCCGGATGGAGAGCGAGCGTCTGCCCCGCGGCGCGGATCCGAACCGTCACCTCAAGCTCGGCCGCGGCAGCCTGTCCGATGTCGAATGGACGATTCAGCTGCTGCAGATGCAGCACGCTGCTGACAACCCGGCTCTGCGCACCACCGAGACGCTGGCCGCCCTCGACGCGCTCGTCGCCGCAGGCGAGATCGACGCTGAGGACGCCGAGATCCTGAGCGAAGCGTGGCTGCTGGCCACCGGTGTGCGTTCAGCGGTGACGCTCTTCCGCGGCCGCACGGCAGCCGCCCTGCCCTCGGACTCAGCCGAGCTGGAGGCCACCGCCCGTCTGCTCGACTACGAACCCGGATGCGGACAGGATCTCTTCGACGACTATCTCGGCGCCACCCGACGGGCACGCAAGGTCATGGAGCGGCTGTTCTACGACTTCGACGAGGAGCAGGCCGGCAGCCACGCCCACGCCGCCAACCGCGGTCACGTCGCCGACCCCGACGAATTCGCCCGCGGCTACTCCCGCCGGTTCTGAACCACCGCCTCGGGACCGGTCAGCGACCGTCGCCAGCGGCAACACGAACGCCCGGCCCCAGGAGAGGGACCGGGCGTTCGGTTCGCCGGTGCTCAGTCGAGTTCGAGGCCGAGGAGGGCGTTCTCGACGACCTCGGGCAGCGCCGGGTGGATCCAGTACTGCCCCTTGGCCATCTGATCAGCCGGCAGCCCGAAGGCCATCGCCTGGATGAGCGGCTGGATGATCATCGAGGCCTCCGCGCCGAGGATGTGGGCGCCGAGGATCTGGCCGCTCGTGCGATCGGCGATGACCTTGCAGAACCCGGTTGTGTCCTCCAGTGCCCAGCCGTAGGCGACGTCGCTGTACTCCTGGACCTTGACCGTGTACTCGCAGCCGGCCTCTCGGGCCTCGGCCTCGGTCAGGCCGACGCTGGCCGACTGCGGATGCGAGAACACCGCAGCCGGGACCGCATGGTGGTTGACCTCGGTGAGATCGGATTCCTGGGCGCCGCCGAGCGAACCGGAGGCGATGTCGGCCAGCAGGTTGTCCTTGACGATGCGCGCCTCGTGGTTGGCGACGTGCTTGAGCTGGTAGTCCGAGGAGACGTCGCCGAGGGCGAAGACACCCGCAAGCGGCTTGCCGCCGGAGAGCACCCGCTGGTACTCGTCGACAGTGATCGAGCCGTTCTCGACGTCGATGTCGGTGTGCTCCAGGCCGAGGCGCTCGGTCGTGGGCTTGCGGCCGGTGGCCACGAGCACGAGGTCGGTGTCGATGACATCGCCGGCGTCGGTCGTCAGGCGCACCGCCCGGGTGCCGGGCTGGCCCTGCGCGGCATCGGCGTCCTCGCGGATCTCATAGTGGGTCGCGGTGGTGCCGGTGCGCAGGTCGACGCGCGGAGTGGCACCGAAGGCCTTGGTGAAGCGCTCGGAGACGAGCTCATCGGAGTTCTTCAGCAGCCGCTCACCGCGCACGAGCACCGTGACCTCCACACCGAGGGAGGCGAAGACGTGGGCGAACTCAGCGGCGATGATGCCGCCGCCGATGACGACCATCGATTCGGGCAGCGCATCGATGCGCATGACGGTGTCTGAGGTGCGCACCGGGTAGCCGGGGGTGTCGACGCGCTCAGGATCGAGGCCCTCGGCTTCGGGGACGAACGGGTGGGAGCCAGTGGCGATGACGATGCGGTCAGCGGTGAACTCCTTGCCCGAGGCGGAGCGGAAGGAGCGCGCACCGGTGAATTCGACGTGCTCGGGGTAGACGGTGACGTTGTCGAGCTCATGGGTGCGGTAGTCGCGGCCGCTGGATTCGATCTCGTCGATGCGCGAGAAGATCCGGTCGCGGATGGACTGCCAGTTCGCGCCGTTGAACGAGGTGTCGATGCCGAAGCGCTCACCGTCAGCTGCGTCGCGGGCGAGGTCGGCGGTGTGCACGAACATCTTCGTCGGGATGCAGCCGACGTTGAGGCAGGTGCCGCCGAAGCGGGCGGACTCAGCGATGGCGACCTTCAGGTCGTCGAAGCGGTGGTTGATGATCGAGTTGCCTGATCCGGTGCCGATGACAAGTACGTCGTAATGAGTCATGACCCTTATCCTACGAGATCAGCACGATCGTGACTGTGCAGATTCCTCGCAGACACACCGCAGGCGGCCTCCCGGTGGGGGAGACCGCCTGCGGTGCTGAACCTCTGACCCGGCGGCGAGCCGGTCAGGTCGAGGTGTGCCGATCAGATCGAGTAGTACAGCTCGAACTCGGTCGGGGTCGGGCGCAGACGCGCGACGTCGAGCTCGTTCTCGCGCTTGTACTGGATCCAGGTCTCGATGAGGTCCTCGGTGAAGACATCGCCTTCGGTGAGGAAGTCGTGGTCCTCCTCGAGCGCGGCCAGGGACTCTTCGAGCGTGCCGGGCACGAGCTTGATGTCCTCGAGCTCCTCCGGCGGCAGCTCGTAGAGGTCCTTGTCGATCGGCTCCGGCGGCTCGATGCGGTTGCGGATGCCGTCGAGGCCTGCCATGAGCTGGGCCGAGAACGCCAGGTACGGGTTGGCTGATGGGTCCGGTGCACGGAACTCCAGGCGCTTGGCCTTCGGCGAGGTGCCGGTGACCGGGATGCGGATGGCCGCCGAGCGGTTGCCCGAGGAGTACACGAGGTTGATCGGTGCCTCGTAGCCCTTGACGAGACGGCGGTAGGAGTTGATCGTCGGGTTCGTGAACGCCAGCACCGCACCGGCGTGCTCGATGAGCCCGCCGATGTACCAGCGCGCGACATCCGACAGGCCGGCGTAGCCGTTCTCGTCGTAGAACAGCGGCTCGCCGTCCTTCCACAGCGACTGGTGGCAGTGCATGCCCGAGCCGTTGTCATCGAACAGCGGCTTGGGCATGAAGGTCACCGACTTGTCGAAGTCCCAGGCGACGTTCTTGACGACGTACTTGAAGTCCAGCAGCTGGTCGCCGGCCTTCTTCAGCGAGTCGAACTTGTAGTTGATCTCCTGCTGGCCGGCGGTGCCGACCTCGTGGTGGGCACGCTCGACCTCGAAGCCGATCTCGGCCAGCGTCAGCGAGATCGCATCGCGCACATCGGCGAAGTGATCCTGCGGGGAGACCGGGAAGTACCCGCCCTTGAACGGGGTCTTGTAGCCGAGGTTGTTGCCGCCCTCCTCGGCACCGGAGCGCCAGGCGGCCTCGACCGAGTCGATCTTGAAGAAGCTGTTGCCCGGGTGGTTCTGGTACTGGATCGAGTCGAAGAGGTAGAACTCAGCCTCCGCACCGAAGAACACGGTGTCGGCGATGCCGGTCGACTTGAGGTACGCCTCGGCCTTGGCCGCGACCTGGCGGGGGTCGCGGGAGAACGGCTCGTCGGTGAACGGATCGACGATCGAGTGCGTGATGACCATCGTCTTGGCCATCCGGAACGGGTCGATGTAGGCGCTGGTGACGTCGGCGATGAGCTTCATGTCCGACTCGTGGATCGAGGTGAACCCGCGGATCGACGACCCGTCGAACAGCAGACCCTCTTCCAGCTCCTCCTCGCCGTAGGCCGAGGCCGGGAGGTTGAAGTGCTGCACCACACCGGGAAGGTCACAGAACCGGATGTCGACGAAGTCGACGTCGTTTTCCTTCATGTAGGCGACTAGCTCTGCCGGGGTATTGAACAAGATCACTCCTGGAAGTCGCGGGCCACGACTCGGGCGTGGCCCTGTGGTGTGTTCTCCATCCTAATTCACCCCACACCCTCGCCAGAACAGGTGCCACGCCGTTTTCGGCCACGTCTGCGAGTGCTGCATCACCCTCTGCCGGTGCGCCGTGCCCGGGTGCCGGCGGCTACACTTGAGGGCGTGATTCAGCGAGATGACTTCGGCTCATGGCTCAACGGACCCACCGCCGCGAGCACCGGCAGCAGCTGGCCGGGCAGCCGGCTCGGCCTGCCTGAGACCGGGCCGGGATCGATCGCGCCGATCTGGCGCCGCCTGCTGGCTCTGTGGCTTGACTACCTCATGTGCCTGGGGATCGCGTTCTGGCTCTTCGAGGGCAGCAATCTCGCGATCCTCGCGATCTTCTTCGTCGAATACCTCGTGCTCGTCTCGCTGCTGGGCACAACAGTCGGGCAGAAGATCTTCGGCATCCGCGTCATCCGTCTCGATGGCGCAACCCCGGGCATCGCCTCGGGCTTCATCCGCACCTTGCTGCTCATGCTCGTCATCCCAGCCGTCATCTTCGATGCCGACCGGCGCGGCTTCCACGACATCGCCGCCCGCACCGCCGTCGTGCGCAGCTGATCTTCCGTTCCCGAGGCGGTTCTCGCCTGGGCATGCGAAAGCGGCAGGCAGTGCACATGCACTGCCTGCCGCTTCGTCTAGTTGCTTACCGTCCGCGCATCGCGCGGTGGTTCGGCCGGGCCTTTATCGGGTCGATGCCCTTGGGGATCGGCGGGTTCTTCGTCACCGAGCCGAGCGCGGTCAGCCGGTTGCGCACGGCGAGGATCTCGGCCTTGTTCAGCTTGCGCGGCAGCCGGTGGACGGTGCGCACGATCTTGCTCATCGGGATCTGGCCGTCCTGGTCGCCGCCCTGCAGCGTGTAGATCGGCACATTGGGCAGCACGCGCTCGTGGCGCTTCTTCTGCTTGGCCAGCAGCTTCTCGACCCGGCCCTTGGGGCCTTCGCTCATGAGCACCACGCCGGCCTTGCCGGTGGAGCGGAAGACGAGGTCGCGGCTGCGCGGGTCGACGTCGACGGGCTGCTCATCCATGAGCCAGCCGCGCCGGCAGGTGTTGAGCACCGCACCGATCGCACCGGGCTGGCCCTCCATCTCCTTGAACGCGGCAGTCTCAGCGAAGCGGCCGAGCATGAACAGGGCCAGGAAGATGCCGAGCATGAGGCCCAGGATCGTCCACAGCCAGATCGGGCCGAAGAGGAAGCCCACCCCGACACCCAGGGCGGTGAGGCCGACGATCGCGGCGAGCATGAGCCAGACGGTGGCGGGGTTGTGCTTCTTCGACAGCTGCACAACCTGGCGCATCTGCGCGATGCGGCCCGGCTTGCTCGGATCCTTCGGCTTGCGCTTGAAAAAGCGGCGTGGCTTCTCTTCTGACATTCCTGTGCTCAATCAGCTTTCATTGGTGTGGCGGATGACGCCCCAGCCGTGCTGGGCGGACAACCTAGAATTGTACCTCTTCGCCGGGTCCGAAGGTATTCACGACCGCCTGCGCCTCCTGCTTGGCCGGCATCTCCCGGTCGAGGTGCAGCAGGTGGGCGGGGATCTCCTCACCGCGGCGGCGCATCGCCTGCGCCCACAGCCGGCCGGCCCGGTAGGACGAGCGCACGAGCGGACCGCTCATGACACCGGCGAAGCCGATCTCCTCACCGGCATCGCGCAGCTCGACGAAGTCCTGCGGCTTGACCCAGCGCTCGATCGGATGATGCCGGGGCGATGGGCGCAGGTACTGGGTGATGGTGAGCAGGTCGGTGCCGGCATCGTAGAGGTCCTGCATCGCCTCGATGACCTCGTCGTTGGTCTCACCCATGCCGAGGATGAGGTTCGACTTCGTCACCAGGCCGGCATCGCGGGCCTTCGTGATGACCGACAGGGACCGCTCGTAGCGGAAGCCGGGCCTGATCCGCTTGAAGATCCGCGGGACGGTCTCGACATTGTGGGCCAGCACCTCGGGCCGGGAGGAGAACACCTCGGCGAGCTGGTCGTCGTTGGAGTCGAAGTCGGGGATGAGCAGTTCGACGCCGGTCTGGTGGCCGTCCTCATGCTCGATGGCGTGGATGAGGCGCACGGTCTCGGCGTACAGCCAGGCGCCGCCGTCGTCGAGGTCGTCGCGGGCGACACCGGTGATCGTCGAGTAGCGCAGACCCATCGTCGCGACCGATTCGGCCACACGGCGCGGTTCGTCGGCGTCGAAGTCGGCCGGCTTGCCGGTGTCGATCTGGCAGAAGTCACACCGGCGGGTGCACTGCTCACCGCCGATGAGGAAGGTCGCCTCGCGGTCCTCCCAGCATTCGAAGATGTTCGGGCAGCCGGCCTCCTCGCAGACCGTGTTGAGCTTCGAGGAGCGCACCAGGGACTTGAGTTCGGTGAACTCCGGGCCGATATTGGCCTTCGCCTTGATCCAGGCCGGCTTCTTCTCGATCGGCGTCTGGGCGTTGCGTGCTTCGACACGCAGCATCTTGCGTCCTTCAGGAGCAATCGTCACTGTGGGTCCTTCTCGTCGGTGGTCGTGCCTCGTGCAGGTGCGCCGGCCGGCGCGGCTGGTGCCGGGGCTTCAATTGTCTCAGGCGCTGATGTGCCTGGCGAGCGCCGCTTCGACAGCCGGAGCGACGTCGGCGGGGGTGATGGTGCGGCCGGTCTCAGCACTCAGGCTCGTGACTCCGGCATCGGCGATGCCGCAGGGCACGATCGAGTCGAAGCCGGCGTTGTCGTTCGAGCAGTTGAGGGCCAGTCCGTGCATCGTCACGCCTTCGTGGATGCGGATGCCGATCGCGCCGATCTTGCGCTCGGGCAGTGTGTCGGTGGCGGCCAGCCACACGCCGGAGCGGCCGTCGACCTTCATCGTCTCGATGCCCAGGGAGGCGCACACGTCGATGAGGGCGTCTTCGATCTGGTCGACGAAGAGCTTGACGTCTTTGGCGTCGTTGAGCCGGTAGATGAGGTAGACGACGAGCTGGCCGGGTCCGTGCCAGGTGATCTTGCCGCCGCGGTCGACGTCGATGACCTCCGTGCCGTCGACGGGGCGCTCATGGTCTTCGGTGCGCTTGCCGGCGGTGTAGACGGGGGAGTGCTCCAGGAACAGGAGGGTGGACTCGCGCGTGCCGGCGATGACGTCGGCGTGATAGCGCTGCTGGAGATCCCAGGCGCTGCGGTAGTCGACATAGTCGGGTGCATACCCGAGGCATTCCACTGTGAATGACATGCACTCACCCTATGCCGCACGCTCCGAGCGGGCAAAGCCGTCCGCATCCGCCGCCGGCGGTTATCCACAGATCCTAAAAGCCCATGGAAACGGCGTCCAGCCCAGACGTAGCCTTGCCGCACAGCCCATCAGCACGAGCACAGACAGGAGGGACATGGCCGAGCAGACGTGGCACACCGTCGCCGAGGTGGCACCGGGGATCCGCCGCATCAGCACAGGGCAGCGCACCGCCTGGTTCCTGCCCGAGGGCGATGTGGCCGATATCACGCACCGGTGGCCGGGAATCGGCGCCGCTGAGCTCACTGGCGGGCCGGTGAGCTGCGATCCTGCCGCCGTTCCCGAGGCGGAGGGCCCCTGTGCAGGTGACGTCGCCTCAGTCGATGGGCAGCCGGCCCATGTGCTCGGCCAGCCGCGGCAGGCAGACGGCAGCGGGCTCATCGTGCCCCGCTTCCACGGCGGCCTGCTCGTCGATGCGCTGCGCAGCTATGCCGGGCTGACCCTCGGGCAGACGCTGGCGGTGCTCGCTGCCTGCCTGGAGGCGCTGTGTGCCGCCCCTGCACCGAGTTCCGGCCGGCTGCGCTGCCATCGCAGCGCCTTCGGCGTTGATGATGCCGGTGCCATTCACCTCGTGCCCGGTTATACGGTGCCGGTTGAGTCAGTGTCGAGTGAGGCGGTGGAGTTCGGGCAGCTGGCCTATCTGTGCCTGACCGGTCTGACGTGGGAGGAGCACGGGGTGCCGGTGCCGGACCTCACCCCAGCTGTGCCACAGCCCTTGGCCGGCATCATCATCGAGCTGCTCGAAGCCGAACCCGGCAGTGCTCCGGAGCTCGGCCCGGAGCTGCTCTCGACGCTTGCGGCCAGCGGGGAACCGGAGCAGATCCCCTTCGTCCCCGTCGAGGCGGAAGTATCGGTGTCCGAGGCAGTGACCGCCCAGCTGCGCGTCGACGCCAGTGTGGCCTCGGCGCTCACTCGCCGCTATGAGCGCAGCCGCGAGCACACCTCTGGCGGCCAGCGTGAAGAGAGGGCTCACCGGGTCGAAGACAAGACCACAGGCAGCGGGATCGGCCGGCTGCGCGCCGCCGCCGGGCACAGCGGACGCGACCGCGTGCGCAGGAAGGACTCCACTCAGCGCACTGCAGCCACGAGGCACAACCGGCAGCAGAAGCGGCTCGCGCGGCAGGAACGAGACACCGGTTCGAGGGCGCTCCGGCTCCCGCGCCTGCCGGTCAGCCGCACGACGCTCATCGGCGCTGCCGCGGCGCTGGTCCTGAGTCTGTCGGGGATCGCGGTGCTCACCGGGCTCATCGATCCCGGCGAGAAGGAGACGACCCCGGTCAGCGCCGGCCACAGCCCACCCAGTGCGCAGGCGAGCGACGATTCCTCGGCGCCCACCGCCTCGGGACCGGAGGACCCCAAGGATGCGTTCGCCGCACTCACCCGCAGACGCGAGCAGGCCTACCACCTCGGCGATGCCGCCGCTCTGGCGGAGCTCACGGTCGCAGGCTCACCGGCAGCAGCAGCCGATGGCGCAGCCGACGTTGAGGCGTTCGAAGGCAGCGAAATCAGCATCGACATCGAATCGGCCCAGGTCACGCAGCAGGGAACCGACCGGGCGTCGCTCGACGTCGCGACCCGCACGCAGGTGAGCGAACCCGACGGCACCGACCACGACTACGGCAGCGTGGACATGCGCGTCGAGCTGCGCCGCGAGGACGGCAGCTGGAAGGTCTATGACGCGATCGAACAGAGCTGAGACGACACTGCGGGTGGGATGCCGGAGCATCCCACCCGCAGTGGTCGGTGTCCCGTACGTCAGCCGGCGGTGAGGCTCAGCTGACGGACCGGATCACAGTTCGAGGTCGGCGACGAAGTTCGCGTCCTCGAGGCGCGCCTTGATGGTCTGCAGGAAGCGTCCTGCATCCGCACCGTCGACGAGCTCGTGGTTGTACGTCAGCGGCAGGTAGACCATGTCGCGGATCGCAATCGACTCGCCGCCGTCAGCGGTCTCGACGACGACCGGGCGGCGCGTGATGACACCGGTGCCCAGAATGCCCATCTGCGGGGTATTCAGGATCGGGGTGTCGAACAGCGCGCCGACGCTGCCGATGTTCGTGACCGTGAAAGTGCCGCCGGAGAGCTCATCCGGGCCGATCTTGGCCGTGCGGGTGCGCTCAGCGACATCGTCGATGGCCTTGGCCAGACCTGCGATCGAGAGGTCGCCGGCGTCCTTGACGACCGGAACGAGGAGGCCCCGCTCGGTGTCGACGGCAACAGCCAGGTTCTCGTGGTCGAAGTAGGTGATCTCCTTGGCTTCGACATCGTAGGTGGCGTTGACCTTCGGGTGGACCTGGAGTGCTTCGACAATGGCCTTGGCGAAGAACGGCAGGTAGGTCAGCTTCACGCCGTGGGTCTGCTGGAACTGGTCCTTGTAGGCCTTGCGCAGCTGCCCCACACGGGTCATGTCGACCTCGATGACCTGCGTGAGCTGTGCAGAGTTCTGCAGCGACTCGCGCATCCGGGTGGCGATCGTCTGGCGGATCCGGGAGGCCTTCTGCGTGGTGCCGCGCAGCTGCTTGACCTCTTCGGGGATCTCGACGACGAACGGCTCGCGGTCATCGGTGACAGCCGGCTTGCCGGCTGCCGGTGCCGGGGCACCGCCGGACTTCGATCCGCCGGCGTTCTCGGCTGCCGAGAGCACATCCTGCTTGCGGATGCGTCCGCCGACGCCGGTGCCGGTGACCTTGGAGAGATCCACGCCCTTGTTCTTGGCCAGGCGACGCACCAGCGGGGTGACGTACGCCGAACCGTGGGCGACAGTCGAGGAGATCGACTGCTTGGCCTCTTCACCGGCGGCCTGCTCGGCTGCGGCCTTCTGCGCCTCAGCGGCAGCGTCCTCGTCGGACTTCTCCGACTTCTCGGACTTCTTCTCAGCCTTCTTCTCGGACTTGTCCGACTTCTCAGCCTCGTCCTTGGCTGCCTTGGCGTCGGACTCCTTGTCCTTGACCTCGGAGTCATCGGACTCGTCGTCCTCTTCGGACTCCTCCTTGACGTCGTCGTCGGTGTCCTCCTCGGAGACGTCATCGGCCTGCTCGGTCTTGCGGTCGGTGGTCTCCGCCTCGTCCGAGTCGTCGGAGTCATCTGCATCGTCCGAGTCGTCAGCCGGTGCATCGCCGGAGCCGATGAGGGCCACGACATCGCCGACCTCGACGACATCGTCCTCATCTGCCATGAGCTTCTGCACGGTGCCGGCCACAGGGGAGGGCACCTCGGTGTCGACCTTGTCGGTGGAGACTTCGAACAGCGGCTCGTCGACCTCGACCTCGTCGCCGACCTCCTTGAGCCAGCGGGTGACGGTGCCTTCGGTGACCGATTCGCCGAGTGCCGGCATCTTCACCTCAGTGGAGTCACCGGAACCGCCCGAGGACTTCTTCGGCTTCTCATCGCTGTCATCCGAATCGTCGGAATCAGAAGCGGAGTCGTCGGAGTCATCCGCGTCGTCCGAGTCGCTGTCATCAGCCTCGTCGGCCGATTCCTCATCAGCGGAGTCGTCGTCAGCCTGATCCTCGGCCGAGTCATCGGACTCGTCTGCGTCATCGCTGTCGGCGTCCTCATCGGAGGAGTCGTCAGAGGAGTCGCCGTCACCATCGCCGATGACAGCCAGGTCGCCGCCGACTTCGACGACATCGTCTTCGTCGGCGAGGATCTCCTGCAGGGTCCCGGCGTACGGGCTCGGGATCTCGGTGTCGACCTTGTCGGTCGAGACCTCGAGCAAGGGCTCGTCGACCTCGACCTCCTCGCCGACTTCCTTCAGCCAGCGGGTGACTGTGCCCTCGGTGACCGATTCACCGAGAGCCGGCATCTGCACTTTATTGGACATAACGTTTGGTCTCCCTCGCTCTTAGCTGTGGAAATGAAGGGGCTTGCCGGACAGAGCCAGGGCGGCTTCGCCGATCGCCTCATTCTGGGTCGGGTGGGCGTGGATGAGTTCGGCGACCTCTTCGGGGAAGGCCTCCCAGTTGACGATGAGCTGCGCTTCGCCGGCCTGCTCGCTCAGGCGCGCGCCGATGCCGTGCACGCCGAGGACGGGTCCGTCTTCGAGGCTGACGAGCTTGATCAGACCGGTGGTCTTGAGGATCGTCGACTTGCCGTTGCCGGCGAGGTTGTACTCGATCGTCTTGATCTTGTCCTCACCGTGCTTCTCCTCAGCCTGCTTCTGGGTCAGGCCGACGGAGAAGATCTCCGGCTCGCAGTAGGTCACGCGCGGGATGCCGGATTCGACGACCGGGGCCGGATCGAGTCCTGCGATCTCCTCGGCGACGAAGATGCCCTGGGCGAACGAGCGGTGGGCCAGCTGCAGGCCGGGGACGATGTCGCCGACGGCGTAGATCGAGCCGACGCCGGTGTGCTGGCGCTCATCGGTCAGCACGAAGCCGCGGTCCATTTCGATGCCCTGGTCCTCGAAGCCGAAGCCTTCGGTGACCGGGCCGCGGCCGACGGCCACGAGCAGCACGGAGGCGTCGAGCACGGTGCCGTCTTCGAGGGTGACGTGCACGCCGTCGTCGTCCTGCTCGACGCTCTTGAACATCGTGCCGACGGTGAACTTGATCTTGCGCTTCTTGAAAGCGCGCTCGAGGTTCTTCGAGATCGTCGCGTCCTCATTGGCGACCAGGTTCGGCAGACCTTCGACGATGTGGACCTTCGAACCCATCGAGGCCCAGACGCTGGCGAACTCGACGCCGATGACGCCGCCGCCGAGCACGATCGCCGACTCGGGCACCTCGTCGTACTGCAGCGCCTGCTCGGAGGTCATGACGCGGCCGCCGATCTCGATGCCGATGGTCTTCGACGTCGAACCGGTCGCGAGCACGATGTGCTTGCCGGTCACGGTCATCGAGCCGTCATCGGTGGAGACTTCGACGGTGTCCTTGCCGGTCAGCTTGCCCTCACCGGCGATGTAGTCGATGCCACGCGCCTTGACGAGTCCCTGCAGACCCTTGTAGTTGCGGTCGATGATGCCGTCTTTGAATTCCAGGACCTTGGCCATGTCGACGCCCTGCAGCTCGACATTGATGCCGAAGGACGCGGCCTCGCGTGCTGAATCCGCCACCTCGGCGGCGTGCAGCAGGGCCTTGGTCGGGATGCATCCACGGTGGAGGCAGGTGCCGCCCACCTTGTCGCGTTCGATGAGTGCGACGCGCATATCAAGCTGGGAAGCGCGCAGCGCGGCAGCGTAGCCGCCCGTGCCACCACCCAGAATGACGAGGTCATAGGTATTGTCCGATTCGCTCACAGGTTGCTCCTCGTTGAATGGATGAACTGCCGGGTCACGGCACTTGTCTCCATCTTTCCACTATTTCCCGGAAATGTCGTAACCGTCCGCCCCTGGACTCCCGTAACCCTGCTCACGTCTGTCTCATTTGGATTCCGGGCCCGAGGCGGGGGCTGGTTGGGCACATGGTCAGGGGCGCAGCCGCCGGGTGGCGGCGGCGCCCCTGACTCAGGTGAGCTGCCGTCAGCTGCGGTCGAGCTGCTCGGCGACCTCGACCAGGGTGCGGACCGGGACACCGGTGCCGCCCTTGGCCGTGTAGCCCCACGGGCTCTCACTGTTGAACGCCGGGCCTGCGATGTCGATGTGGGCCCACTGCTGGTCCTTCTCGACGAACTCGTTGAGGAACACGCCGGCGGCGAGCATGCCGCCTTCGCGCTTGCCGGTGTTCTTCAGGTCAGCGACCGTCGAATCGAAGTGCGAACGGATCTCCTCGGGGAACGGCATCGGCCACATCGACTCTCCGGTGACCTCCGAGGCGAGCACGACGCGGTTGCGTGCGCCGTTGGTGCCCATGACACCCGAGACGCGGCTGCCGAGCGCGATGACCTGCGCGCCGGTGAGCGTCGCGATGTCGATGAGGAGGTCCGGCTTCTCCTCCTGCGCGGCGACGAGGGCGTCGGCGAGCACGAGACGGCCCTCGGCATCGGTGTTGAGCACCTCGACGGTCTTGCCGCCGTAGATGCGGATGACATCGGAGGGACGCTGGGCGTTGCCGCCGGGCATGTTCTCAGCCAGGGCCAGCCACGCGGTCACCCGCACCGGCAGCTCCAGGTCGGCAGCGGCGAGCACGGCCTGCGCGGCCGCAGCCGCACCGCCCATATCGCACTTCATCTCCTCCATCGCCTGCGGCGGCTTGAGCGACAGGCCGCCGGAGTCGAACGTGATGCCCTTGCCGACGAGCGAGAGGTGCTTCTTGGCCTTGCGCGGCTTGTACTCCATCTTCACCAGGCGCGGTCCGCGGGTCGAGCCCTTGCCCACACCGGTCAGACCGCCGTAGCCGCCGGCCTCCAGAGCGGCCTCGTCGATGACGGTGACCTTGACCTTGCGGCCCTTAGCCTGTTCGGTGACCGTCTTGGCGAAGGTCTCCGGGTACAGGTCCAGCGGCGGCTGATTGACCAGATCACGGCAGCGGTTGGTGGCCGCACCGAGGAACTGGCCGCGTGCGACACCGTCCTTCGAGCCCTTCGGTGCGATCACCGTGACCGAGGTGACGCGCTTGTGCTCCTCGGCATTCGAACGGTACTCGGTGTAGCGGTACGAGCCGAGCACAGCACCGGTGGCCGTCGCCTCGGCAGCGGCAGCAGTCTGCGCCGGGAAGGCGAGAGCAACCGATTCGCCCTTCGTCAGCGAGCGCACGGCCACAGCTGCCGCGCGGCGCAGCGCCTCGTGAGCGCCATCGGCGTCGAGCTCTGATTCGAGGGCCACCTCGTCGAAGTCACCGAGGCCGGCCAGCAGCACCGAACCGGCGGCGACGCCCTTGGGGGACGGGATCCGGGCCAGCGCACCGGCCTTGCCGGTGAAGCCGACAGCGGCGGCAGCGGCGACGAGCTCCTTGCGGACTCCAGCGGCCAGTGCGACACCGGAGGGGATGGACACGGCATCGCCGTCAGCGGCGACACCGATGACCAGGACGTCGGCTTTGCTGCGGGCGGGTTCGGATGCCGCGGCGTCGATCGTCAGTTCTGCGGTCGTCATTCTGTTCCTTTCCAATAGACAGAAATCTCAGGCAGGGGATCTGCTCCGCCTCCTACCGTAGTCAATGCAGGCGCTGCTGGGACGAAAGTCACCTGCCGAACTTCGATTCGTCAGCGAACTCCCACGTGTACTCCGGCGACCGGAGGCCTCGCTAGGATGAGAGCGTGTATTCGCTGATCTTCCGCACCCTGCTCACCCGCCTCGACGCAGAGACCGCCCACCACCTCAGCTTCACCGGCCTGCGCGCCCTCGACCGCATGCCCGGCCTGCGCCGGCTCAGCCGCGCAGTCATGAGCCGCGGCACCTCCGACCCTGTCGAAGTCCTCGGTCTGCGCTTTCCCAACCGGCTCGGAATGGCAGCCGGCTTCGACAAGAACGCCATCGGCATCCGGGCGCTGACCCAGATGGGCTTCGGCCACATCGAGATCGGCACCGTCACCGCCCACAGCCAGCCGGGCAACCCGCGACCGCGCCTCTTCCGCCTGCTGGGCCACCATGCGGTGCTCAACCGGATGGGCTTCAACAACGACGGGGCAGCCGCAGCCCGGCTCAAACTGCTGCGCGCCCGCGAGGACATCGCCAAGCTGCCGGAGGATCAGCGTCCGATCATCGGCGTCAACATCGGCAAGACCAAGGTCGTCGAGGCCGCCGATGCCGCTGAGGACTACCGGCAGTCAGCGGCCCAGCTGGCCCCGCTGGCCGACTACCTCGTCATCAACGTTAGCTCACCGAACACCCCCGGCCTGCGCGACCTGCAGTCCGCTGAGGCGCTCGAGCCGATCATCTCTGCCGTCCGTGATGCCGCCGCCGAGGCGGTCGAGACTCCGCGCTCGAGCCTCGGTCACGTGCCGCTGCTCATCAAGATCGCCCCGGACCTCGCCGACGAGGATGTCCTCGCCATCGCCGATCTCGCCCTGCGCACCGGCGTCGACGGGCTCATCACAACGAACACGACGATCGACCGCAGCGTCCTCACCGGTGACGACCGGGCCTTCGCCGAATCCGAGGCCGGCGGGATCTCCGGTGAGCCGCTGGCCGAACGCGCCTTCGAGGTGCTGCGGCTCGTCCGCGCCCACGCCGGGGACCAGCTCACCGTCATCGCCGTCGGCGGGATCGCCGATGCCCGGGATGCTGCTGCCCGGCTCGGCGCCGGCGCCGACCTCGTCCAGGTGTACTCCGGGCTCATCTACGGCGGGCCGATGTGGCCAGGTCGCATGCTGCGCACGCTGCGCCGCAAACCCTGAGCCCCCGAGCATCCACGGACCTCATCGACAGAGACCCCTTATATAGAGGAGAAGCGGCCCCCCCAGAAAAGCGGGGGC
>NZ_JACSPY010000007.1:89571-108159 GCF_014836885.1 Brevibacterium gallinarum | reverse complement strand
AGCGCCCCCGCATGAAACGGGGCGCTTCTCTCATCTCCTCAGCCGGCACCTCGGGTGCGGGCTCGGCGGGCGGAACCACCGCCTCGGGACCGGAGATCAGGACGGGTACTGGCCGCGCTTGACCTTGGGCTTGGGGATGCGCAGCACCCGCAGCTGGATAGCGCGCATGACGGCGTAGAAGGTCAGGCCGCGCTCGAGGTTCTCCTTGCCGCCGAACTTCTGGGCCATCCGGCCCTTCATGACGTAGTTGAGGATGAAGCAGTCGATGACGACGAGCAGGATGAGGCCGTAGACGGCGTAGCTCGTGATGATCTGCACCTGCGGAGTCGAGATGATGAAGCCGATGAGCAGCACGACGAAGGCGAACGGGATGAACATCTCGCCGATCGAGAAGCGGGCGTCGACGAAATCGCGCACATAGCGGCGCTGCGGTCCGCGATCGCGCGGACCGAGGAACTTCTCATCGCCCTGCATGAGGCCGATGCGGGCCTCATCGCGCTTGCGGCGGATCTCGGCCTTCGCCTGCTTGTTCGCCGACTTCCGGTCATCGCCGACGAGCGGCTGGCGGCGGGCAGCCTCCTGCTGGGAGCGCTTCGGCGTCGGGCGGTTCTTCTTCGCCTCAGCCGGATTCACCGCCTCGGCAGCCTCGTCGACCGGGCCTGCGGAGGCAGCATGGGAGCCCGTCCGCTCTGCGGGCGATTCATCCTGGGAGTTCTTCTTCCGTCCAAACACGCCCTCTATCGTATCCGACTATAGGATCGCCCTATGACCCACCTGAACCGTGCTGAACTGACCTCCCGCCTCGACGCGATCTACGACGACGTCCTGGCCCGCCTGAGCGAACTCGTCGCCATCCCCTCCCTGGCCTGGCCGACGGCTGATCCCGCCCATGTCGACGCCACCGCGGCAGCTGTCGCGCGCATGGCCGAACCGCTCGGGTTCGACACCGTCGAGACACTGCGGGCTGAGAATCCCGACGGCACCCCCGGGTTCCCCGCTGTCGTCGCCAGCCGCCCGGCTCCTGAGGGCCGGCCGACCGTCGTCCTCTACGCCCACCACGACGTGCAGCCGGCCGGCGACCTGAGCCAGTGGGACACCCCGCCGTTCGAGGCCACGATCCGCGGCGACCGCATGTTCGGCCGCGGTGCCGCCGATGACAAGGCCGGCATCCTCGTCCACCTCACCGCCCTGCAGCTGCTCGGCGACGAACTCGGCGTCGGCGTCGTCCTCTTCATCGAAGGCGAAGAGGAGATCGGCTCGCCAAGCTTCCGCAGCTTCCTCGAGACCTACCGCGACAAGCTCGCAGGCGACGCGATCATCGTCGCCGACTCCTCCAACCTCGCCTGCGGCAAACCGGCGCTGACGACGAGCCTGCGCGGCATGGCCGGCCTCGAATTCACCGTCCGCACCCTCAGCCACTCCGTGCACTCGGGCATGTACGGCGGCGCTGTGCCGGATGCCACCCTGGCGATGACCCGGCTGCTGGCTACCCTGCACGACGAAGACGGCGCAGTGGCTGTCACCGGGCTGCGCTCCGCGCCCGAGGCGGCAGCCGAGTACGGCGACGATCCGATGGGCACCGACACGGTCGCTCTGGCAGGCACCGAGCTCATCGGCCGCGGCTCGATCGCCTCGCGCCTGTGGCACCAGCCCTCGATCACCGTCATCGGCATCGACACCCCGAACGTCGACGACTCCTCGAACACACTGCTGGCCAGCGTGCGCGCGAAGATCTCGATCCGCCTGGCACCGGGGGAGAAGCCGGCCGAAGCCCTGGCCGCAGTCAAAGCGCATCTGCAGGAGCATGTGCCCTTCAGCGCCGAGCTGGAGTTCGGAGCCGAGGAGTCCGGCGCCCCGTGGAGTGCTGATGACTCCGATCCGGTGATCGCGACGGCGATGGAGGCGCTGAGTGAGGGCTTCGGCGCAGAGGCGGTCCAGATGGGACTCGGCGGTTCGATTCCGTTCATCGCCGATCTCGTCGAGGTCTTCCCGCAGGCATCGATCCTCGTGACCGGCATCGAAGACCCCGACACCCGCGCCCACAGCCCGAACGAATCGCTGTACCTGCCCGACTTCCGCTCAGCGATCATCTCCGAGGCGCTGCTGCTCGACCGGCTCGCCCGCGACTGAGCGCTCTCACTGCAGCGCGATCAATGGAATAATGGCGCAACGATGAACGTTGCACAGGCGACGCCGCCACCGGGACTCACCCGGGGCCGGCAGCGCCGCAGCCAGCCGGAGTGCCCCGAGCTGACTGCACGACCGAACAGATGTAAGGAGACCTCATGACCGCCACGCAGGACACGAGCGCCACGCACGAAGTCGACCTCACCTCCGAGGCGGCCGACAAGGTGCGCAGCCTCCTGCAGCAGGAGGGTCGCGATGACCTGCGCCTGCGCGTGGCCGTGCAGCCCGGCGGCTGCTCGGGCCTGATCTACCAGCTGTACTTCGACGAGCGGTTCCTCGACGGCGATGCCGTGCGCGACTTCGATGGCGTCGAGGTCATCGTCGACCGGATGAGCGTGCCCTACCTCAACGGCTCGACAATCGACTTCTCCGACACCATCGAGAAGCAGGGCTTCACGATCGACAACCCGAATGCCGCCGGCTCGTGCGCCTGCGGTGACTCCTTCAGCTGATACAGCTGCACCAGCCATGTCACAGGGCCTGGACGATCTCCGCGCCATCGGCGCCATCAGCGGGATCGACCAGGTCCTGTCTGCATACCGGGCCGGGCTCTTCCCGATGGGCATCGGCCAGCACGGCGCACCGCCGATCGGCTGGTGGGCGCCGGTGATGCGCGGCGTGCTCCGGCCCGGAGACCTCCGCGTGACCCGTTCGCTGCGCCGCTCACTCAACCGGTTCACGTGGTCGGTCGATGCCGCCTTCGCCGAGGTGGTGGCTGGCTGCGCTGACCCGTCCCGTGACGGAGCCTGGATCACCCCGCAGATCGCACAGCTGTACCAGCGCCTGCATGAGGCCGGCCACGCCCATTCCATCGAGGTCTACGAGGGCGGCCGGCTCGCCGGCGGACTCTACGGAGTCGCGTTCGGGGGAGTGTTCTGCGGGGAGTCGATGTTCCACACCAGCCGCGACGCCTCAAAAGTCGCCCTCGTCAGGCTCGTCGAACTGCTCGACAGCGTCGATGACGACACCCCGTGGATCATCGACACACAGTGGCAGACCTCACACCTCGAAACCCTCGGCGTGTCGGAGGTCAGCGGGTTCGAGTACCTCGAAGCGCTTGCCCTCGCGCGTGGCGGCCGTCATTTCCAGGCTTTTCTCACGAAATGAGCAGTCGGAAGTGAATTTCTACCTCTTGTAGCGGTAAGGTGGACGAGAACAAAGTCAGTGTTCGGCGATTCGCGTGCGTCCGCTCAGATGAGAGGGCCTGCGAGGAGCTGACAAAGTTGCGAAAGGCTGCACGTGGATTCTCCGAATCAGCCAGTCCGCTCGGGCCCCTCGGCCTGGGCCAAGCGGCTCGGTGTCATTGGCGCCCTGGGCGTCGTTGCGCTGCTCTCCGGCTGCTCGAAGGAGCACTGGGAAGTAGGATTCCTCCCACCTGAGTCCAAGGGAGCGACGTCCCACACGGATCACTACATTCACCTGTGGAACGGCGGCTGGATCGCCGCACTCATCGTCGGTTTCGTCACCTGGGGCCTGCTGCTGTGGTGCGTCGTTGCCTACCGCCGCCGCAAGCACGAGCGCGGACTGCCTGTCCAGCTGGCCTACAACATGCCGATCGAGATCCTCTACACGGTCGTGCCGATCATCCTCGTCGTCGGCTTCTTCTTCGAGACCGTCAAGGCTGTGGAGAACACCTCCTACGACGACACCCCTGGTGAAGTCACCATCGAGGTCGTCGGCAAGCAGTGGGCCTGGGACTTCAACTACATCACCGAGGACGTCCACTACGCCGGCGTCCAGGTGAACCTCGACGGAACTGAGGAGCCGGGCGAGAAGGCCCCGACGCTGTACCTGCCGTCGAACACCGACCTGGAGATCCAGCTGCGCTCGCGCGATGTCATCCACTCGTTCTGGGTGCCGGCATTCCTCGAGAAGCGCGATATGACTCCGGGCCGCACTGAGACCCTGCACCTGCAGGCCCTCAAGGAGGGCGACTACGTCGGCAAGTGCGCTGAGCTCTGCGGCGAGTTCCACTCCGAGATGCTCTTCAACGTCAAGGTCGTCTCCATGGACGAGTACAAGGCCTACACCGACTCGCTGCGCGAGGAAGGCAACACCGGCCGCCTCGGACCTGAGTACGACCGCACTGACTGGTACAAGAACCCACATGAGGGAGGGGATGACGAGTGACCGCAGTCGCTGATAGCAACCGCACTGTCACAGTCGACCAGGCACCTGTGCCCAAGAGCCTGGGCAAGGTCATCGTCAACTGGATCACGTCGACGGACCACAAGACCATCGGGTACATGTACCTGATCGCGTCGTTCACGTTCTTCTGCATCGGCGGCGTCATGGCGCTGCTTATCCGCCTCGAGCTCTTCGAACCGGGCATGCAGATCCTGGAGACCAAGGAACAGTACAACCAGCTGTTCACCATGCACGGCACGCTCATGCTGCTGATGTTCGCAACGCCGCTGTTCGCCGGCTTCGCCAACGTCATCATGCCGCTGCAGATCGGTGCTCCTGACGTGGCATTCCCACGCCTGAATGCTTTCGCCTTCTGGCTCTTCCTGTTCGGCAGCCTCATCGCCTGCGCCGGCTTCCTCACCCCGCAGGGTGCGGCATCGTTCGGCTGGACGGCATACGCTCCGCTGTCGAACACGACGTTCACGCCGGGCATCGGCGGACACTTGTGGGTCATGGGCCTGGCCTTCCAGGGCTTCGGCACCATCCTCGGTTCGGTGAACTTCATCACCACCATCATCACGATGCGCGCCCCGGGCATGACCATGTTCCGCATGCCGATCTTCACCTGGAACACCCTCATCACCGGTATTCTCGTGATGATGGCGTTCCCGCCGCTGGCCGCCGCCCTGCTCTCGCTCGGCGCTGACCGCATCCTCGGCGCACACGTCTTCAGCCCGGAGAACGGCGGCCCGATCCTGTGGCAGCACCTGTTCTGGTTCTTCGGTCACCCGGAGGTCTACGTCATCGCGCTGCCGTTCTTCGGCATCGTCTCGGAGATCTTCCCGACCTTCAGCCGCAAGCCGATCTTCGGCTACAAGGGCCTCGTCTACGCAACGATTGCGATCTCGGCCCTGTCCGTGACCGTGTGGGCGCACCACATGTACGTCACCGGCGCGGTGCTGCTGCCGTTCTTCGCCTTCATGACGATGCTCATCGCCGTTCCGACCGGTGTGAAGATCTACAACTGGATCGGCACGATGTGGCGCGGATCGCTGACCTTCGAAACCCCGATGCTCTGGTCGCTCGGGTTCCTCGTCAGCTTCGTCTTCGGTGGCATCACCGGCGTCGTGCTTGCCAGCCCGGCCATGGACCAGCAGCTGTCTGACTCCTACTTCGTCGTTGCGCACTTCCACTACGTCATCTTCGGCACCGTGGTGTTCGCGATGTTCGCCGGATTCTACTTCTGGTGGCCGAAGTGGACGGGCAAGATGCTCGACGAGACCCTGGGCAAGATCCACTTCTGGCTCCTGTTCATCGGCTTCCACGGCACGTTCCTCGTCCAGCACTGGATGGGTGCCGACGGCATGCCGCGTCGTTACGCTGACTTCCTGCCGCAGGACGGCTGGACCTGGATGAACCAGATCTCCACCGTCGGCGCGCTGATCCTCGGCCTCTCGATGATCCCGTGGTTCTGGAACGTCTGGGTCACCGCGCGCAAGGCACCGAAGGTCACCGTCAACGACCCGTGGGGCTACGGCTCCTCGCTCGAATGGGCGACCTCCTGCCCGCCGCCGCGTCACAACTTCACCTCGCTGCCGCGCATCCGCTCGGAGCGCCCGGTGTTCGACGCCAACCACCCCGAGCTCCTCGAGCTCGCTGGTCACCCGCGCGACGCCTACTCGATGATTGAGAAGAAGGAGACCGCCAAGTGAAGACCGCAGCAATCATCTTCTCCTCAGGGCTGTTCTTCTTCGTCCCCGTCGCGATCGTCTACGGCATCCTGACGGACTTCAAGGAGCTCGTCGGATTCCCGGCCATCCTGCTCCTCGGCGGCATGGCCATCATGATCGGCGGATACCTGTTCCTGCAGCACCGCAGCGTCGGAGACACTCCGATGGATCGTCTCGACGCTGAGATCTCAGAGGATCACTACGAGTACGGCTTCTACAGCCCGTGGAGCTGGTGGCCCATCATCATCGCCACCGGTGCAGGCATCTGCTTCCTCGGTGTCGCCGTGGGATGGTGGATCTTCCCGTTCGGCGCCGTGATCGCCTTCGTCGGCGTGTTCGGCCTCGTCTACGAGTACGACCGGGGCAACCACGCACACTGAGGCTCGCTGAGCTCTCATGAGGGCCCGCCAGGATGTTCATCATCCTGGCGGGCCCTTTCCGCGTCCCCAGCAAGCACGCCCCGCCTGTGTGTGCGATGACGAAAGATCACTGGGACGGATCGATACGCGCACAGACTCGTGGCGCTCAGCGAGATTCGGACCAGGTCTGCCCACGAGGCCAGTGCACGGATTGCGGCAACGATCGGCTTCCGTGCTGGCTGGCTGAAAACGGCGCTGCGCCTTGTTCTTTCGTCGAGCATTCGGCGAGATCTCTGCTGACCGCCGTTTGCGGTGAGGTCGATGGTGCCGTCGTTTCTGGGTCACCGAGCCCTTGACAGTCTTTCCCGTGGGGAGGCGCGTATTTGTGCACATCGGTGCCCCCAGCTTGTTCGGCCTCGATGTCTTGCGCAGGCAGCGGGGTGCGTGCTCGTCTCCGGCACGATAAGACAGGGGCCCGGAGATGCTGCTGGCCGTCGCCTGCAGCAGGGCACTCCCTGGCTCCCTACGGCGCGTCCATGGGCAGTAGGAGCGCGGTCCACCCAATTGCCGGCAGCGTGGCTTCGGTGGAGGACTCACTTCGTGGTCGCAGTCGTGGGCGCGGCCGTTATCTCCTTGCTCGGCAGCGAAACGAGGAGGAGACCTGGGTATTGCATGCCGAGTGACAGACGAGCGCCGGTTCGTAGGTGCTTGGAGGATCACACGACGCAGGCTTCTCAACGCACCGGGTGAGTGCTGTGCTGGCAGCGACTCGATTCGCTCGTAGCTCACCGCCGTTTTCGGTTGAGGCGCATTGCCGAACAAGGCGTTGCTGTGTATTCCCAGCCGAAAGACATCCTCCAAGCTCACCCAGTGCTGGCCGAGGGCAGGAGGTGGGCTGTGAAAGCGCCAGCTAGGATACGACGGCCCATACGAACCACCTCGGCGGCCCACCGCACCGGTGGTGCTCCCGGTGATCCGGAAACGCCCACCAGGCTCTGCTACGCCTTCATAGCAGGGAACTTCCCACTCAGCTCAAAGACGCCGAGATCGGGGGAGCAGGATCGGTGGGCGCCGGATCGGCAGTGCATCCGTCGTACTGCGTGACGCGCTGCCGGGTCAAGCAGCTGTCGAGCCGATTGGCTCCGCGGCGTTCCAAGGCCGCATGCGTGCCCCGCAACGGGCCGATGCCTGCCCTATCTCAGCAACGCGTCCCTGCGGATGACAGGAGTCGATTGGGCAGCGTCGTTCTGGGGTACGAAAGAGGCGCCAGCCGCAATGACTGGCGCCTCTTTCAGCTGATCAGCGGGTCAGTGGCCGATCGAACCACGGGATCCGGCTTCGTGGCTGCCGGACTCCAGGGCGTGGTGATCGTGGTGAGCTGCATCGAGCTCTTCCTTCGTCACCGGTGCGACACGATCCTCGTAGAAGTACTTCGCGATGGTCGCACGGCGCTTCTCACCCTTGGAGATCTTGCCGTCGGGTCCGGGCTCAGCCGGAATGTAGCGCGGCGATTCGTAGGCCATGAGCTTCCACAGCTTGTGCGGGTCAAGCGGCTTGTGGCGCTCCTGGAACTCACCGTGCGGCAGACGGATGATCTCACCGGACTCGTAACCGTGCAGGACGATCTCCCGGTCCTTCCGCTGCAGACCCAGGCAGATCCGCTTCGTGATGATGAAGCCGAGGATCGGTCCAAGGAAGAACATGATGCGGAAGATGTAGATCATGTCGTTGAGCGACATGTGGAAGAACACTGCCATGAGGTCACCGGACGCGGCGGCCCACATGACTGCGTACCACACGACTGCGGCAACGCCGACTGCGGTGCGCGTCGGGTTGTTGCGCGGGCGGTCGAGGATGTGGTGTTCGCGGTAGTCCTTCGTCAGCCAGGCCTCGAAGAACGGCCAGATCGCCATCGCTCCGAACAGCACGAGCGCTGCGAGCAGAGCCGTGTTGATGTTGAGGCTGAGCGGAAGTCCGAAGACGTAGAACTCCAGCCAACCCGGGACGATGCGCAGGTATCCGTCCATCCAGCCGATGTACCAGTCAGGCTGCGTACCGGCTGACACGGGCGAGGGGTCGTACGGTCCGTAAGCCCACACTGCGTTGATGGAGAAGATGCCGGAGAGGAACCCGAGCAGAGCGAAGATCATGAAGAAGAATCCACCGCCCTTGGCCGCGAATGTCGGGAGAACGGGTTCGCCGACGACGTTGCGGTTCGTGTGCCCGGCGCCTGGCCACTGCGTGTGCTTGTGGATGACGACGAACATCAGGTGGATCGCGATAAAGGCGATAATGAGCGCCGGCACGATCATGATGTGTAACGTGTAGAGCCTGGAGATGATGTCGACACCCGGGAACTCGCCTCCGAAGAGGAAGAAGGAGATGTAGGTGCCGACGAGCGGAATCGACTTCAGCAGACCGTCAATGATTCGCAGGCCGTTGCCGGAGAGCACGTCATCGGGCAGCGAGTAGCCGGTGAAGCCAGCCCCCATTCCGAGCGCGATGAGCGCAATGCCGACCATCCAGTTGATCTCACGCGGGCGGCGGTACGCGCCGGTGAAGAAGATGCGCAGAGCGTGCACCGAGACAGCGACCATGAACAACAGGGCCGCCCAGTGGTGCATCTGGCGGATGAAGAGTCCTCCGCGCACCTCGAACGAGATCGCCAGCGTCGACTCGAACGCCTCGGACATTTCGACACCCTGGAGCGGGACGTACGGGCCTTCGTAGATCGCGTGACCCATCGCCGGCTTGAACCAGAACGTCAGGAATGTGCCGGTCAGGACCAGGATGATGAAGGTGTAGAGCGCAACCTCACCCAGCATGAAGGACCAGTGGGAGGGGAAGATCTTGCGTCCGAATTCACGGACCATCTTCGAGGCGCCGACGCGGGTCTCGGCAAAGTTCGCTGCCTTGCCGACCGCCGTAGTGGGTTCGTGCGTCATCGTCATTCTACCGAAGTCTCCCTCATGTTGATCTCCCAGAAGGTCGGTCCGACGGGCTCAGGGAAGTCGCGCTGAGCCACGAGGTAACCCTCGTCGTCGACTGCGATCGGCAGCTGGGGCAGCGGGCGCTTAGCCGGTCCGAAGATGACCGCGCAGTGGTTGGTCACGTCGAAGGTCGACTGGTGGCACGGGCACAGCAGGTGGTGCGTCTGGTGCTCATACAGTGCGACGGGGCAGCCGACGTGGGTGCAGATCTTGGAGTAGGCGACGATGCCGTCGACGCCCCAGTCTTCCTTCTCCGGATCGGTGTTGAGCTCGCGCGGGTCAACGCGCATGAGGAGAACAGCGGCCTTGGCCTTCTCATCAAGCGGGTGCTCCGACTCGTGCATCTTCTCCGGGATCACGTGGAAGGCCGAACCGATGGTGACTTCCTCGGCGCGGATGTAGCGATCCTCTTCCGGAACCATGCCCGGGTCCTGGCAGAGGCGCACGCCCGGGCCCCACAGGGTCTTGAACAGGCTGTCACCCGGCAGCGGGCCCAGGTCGCGGAAGACCAGGATCGCAGGCAGCGGAGCAAGTGCAACCGCTGCGATGAGGGTGTTCCGCAGGAACGGACGGCGGGCGATGCCCGATTCCTCCTTCGCCTGGTTGAGGATCTCGACGGCCACGGCCTGATCCTCTTCCGAGCCGGCGATGTCATGGCGGCTCTCGACGACCTCGGCATCGGGGATGAGCTGCCGCGCCCAGAGGATCACACCGATGCCGATGCCTGCGAGAGCAGCGGCGGAGGTGATGCCGAACGCAGTGTTCTGCAGGCGCAGGTTGTCGTACGTGCCCGGCTCTGAGTCGAACAGGAAGTACGACACGATGAAGCCGATCGTTCCGATCATGGACAGGATGAACCAGCCGGCGATCTGGCGTTCGGTGATGCGCTCAGCCTGCGGCGAGCTGTCAGTGATTCGAGGCTTGTGTTCGGGCAGACCGGGGTTGGTGTGCCCGTTCACCTGCTCGAGCTGGCTGCCGGCTTCGGCAGTGAGATGCTTCGAGGTCATTCGCTTCCTCGTCTATTACTCGATACGGATGAAAACTTGCGGGTTACTTCGAACGCGAGGACAGCCACATCGTGATGCCGATGACGCCTGCCAGGCCGAAGAACCAGATGAACAGACCCTCAGACACCGGTCCGATCGAACCCAGGGAGAAGCCGCCGGGCTCGGTCTCTTCGGTGACTTCCTTGATGTAGGCGATGACATCGCGCTTCTGTTCGGGAGTCAGGTTGGCGTCATTGAAGATCGGCATGTTCTGCGGACCGGTCTGCATCGCTTCGTACAGATGCTTCTCCGAGACACCGGAGAGGCTGGGAGCGTACTTGCCGCGGGTCAGAGCACCGCCGGCGCCGACGACGTTGTGGCACATCGCGCAGTTGACGCGGAACAGGCCACCACCGGCTGCTGCGTCACCCTTGGAAGGATCCAGGTACTCGTCCTCCGGAACTGCCGGTCCGGGGCCGAGGGATGCGACGTAGGCAGCCATCTGACGGGTCTGCTCTTCGCTGAACTGGGGCTGTTTGATCTGAGCCTGCGGGCCCATCATCTGCAGCGGCATGCGACCGGTGCCGACCTGGAAGTCGACAGCAGCGGCGCCGACGCCGATGAGGCCGGGGCCGTTTTCGGTTCCCTCACCGCTCATGCCGTGGCATGTCGCGCAGTTCGTGACGAAGAGCTTCTCGCCTTCCTCAACGTCTGAGGCGGAGTACTCTTCAGCGTTCGCAGTGCTCGTTCCGGTGAATGCGGCGTATGCGCCTCCGGTGAGGAGCAGGCCGACGAGCAGGAGCACGACGAGTGCCATGGGGTGCCGGCGTCGTTCCGCTAGAAGCTTCACTAGTTAGTCCTTTTGTTGCAGTTGCCAGGGGTGAGGTCTTACGGGCGCGTCACATCAAGATGTAGATGACGAAGAACAGGCCAACCCACACGACGTCGACGAAGTGCCAGTAGTACGACATGCAGATGGCGAACGTCGCCTCTCGATGGCCGAAGCGCTTTGCGGCGTGGGCGCGTCCGATGACGAGCAGGAACGCGATGAGTCCGCCGAGCACGTGGAGGCCGTGGAAGCCGGTGGTCAGGTAGAAGACCGAACCGTAGGCGTTCGAGTTGATCGCGATGCCTTCGGAGACGAGGGTGGCGTACTCGTAGACCTGGCCGCCGATGAAGATCGAGCCGAGGATGAAGGAGAGGTAGTACCACTCGATCATGCCCCACGAGCCGATGTTCATGAGCCCGCCGGTGCGGCGCGGCTTGAAGTGCTCAGCCTTGAAGACACCGAGCTGGCAGGTGACCGATGAAAGCACCAGGATCGACGTGTTGATCGAAGCGAAAACCACGTCGTGCTTAGCGGTCTCCGTCTCCCACATCTGGGGCACAACGGACCGGATGGTGAAGTACATGGCGAAGAGCGCGGCGAAGAACATCAGCTCGCTCGACAGCCACACGATGAACCCGACTGTCGTCGTGTTGGGCCTGTTTACGACTGGATGAACCGGCGCTGTTGAAGTTGCAGTGGCAGTAGACACGCCTCCATTATTACCCAGTCCGCAGGATAAATTCACCTTTTGCTCAGCTAGTTGAGTGAGTTTTTCTACAGCGTGTGGAATTTCCAGCGAGAACTCGCGGCCGGAGGGTTCGTTACGACTCTGCAACGTGCGCGTGTCGCGAGGTGTGAACTGCCGTGAAACGGCATCGGTGCACCTCAGCGGCCGGTCCCGAGGTGGGGGACGGGCGGAGATGCGGATCGCCGCTTGCGCAGAGCCGCCGGTGAACGGGTTCGGTGTGCTGTGTGCGTGGCGCGTAGGATGTTCCGGTGACAGCCTGGCCGCTGTCCGCATGATCCGCACCAACTCGAAAGGCCCCTATGTCTGCCGTTCCTTCTGCAGCCGATGCTCCTGCCACCGTCTCCGGTGTGCGGGAGTGGCCGGATCTGCTCGTGGCTCTGATGAACAAGGAGAACCTCGACGCGGCGACCGCCGGGTGGGCGATGGACGAGATCATGTCCGGCAGCGTCCCGGATGTGACGATGGCGGCATTCCTCGTCGCCCATCACGCCAAAGGGGAGACGGTGGAGGAGATCACCGGTCTTGTCGAGGCGATGATGGGCCATGCCGTGCCGCTGGAAGGCCTGAGCGATGCCGTCGACATCGTCGGCACAGGCGGAGACCGTGCCAAGACCGTCAACATCTCATCGACCGCCTCGTTCGTCATAGCCGCAACCGGCCAGCGCGTCGTCAAGCACGGCAACCGGGCGACCTCCTCGGCCTCGGGCTCGGCTGACGTGCTCGAAACGCTTGGACTTGTGCTCGATCTGACTCCCGAGCAGTCTCGGCAGCTTGCCGACGAGGTGGGGATGGCCTTCTGCTTCGCCAACGTCTACCACCCGGCCATGCGCTTCATCGCCCCGGTGCGCCGGGCGATCAAGGTGCCTTCGGCGTTCAACATCCTGGGACCATTGACCAATCCTGCGCGCACCCGTGCCACGGCGATCGGTGTTGCGAGCAGGGAGATGGCGCCGCTGGTCGCCGGTGTTCTGGCCCGCCGCGGAGACTCCGCAGTCGTGTTCCGCTCACAGGATGGGCTCGATGAGCTGAGCAACACCGCAGTCAACGACGTCTGGGAGGTCCGCGACGGAGAGATCACGCACAGCGAGTTCGACGCCTGCAGCCTCGGCTTCCCGCGGGTGACCAAGGACGACCTGCGCGGTGGCGACCCGGCATTCAACGCCCAGGCCATCCAGAGCGTGCTGGCCGGTGAGCACTCGCCAGTGCGCGACATCGTCCTGCTCAACTCCGCCGCCGCACTCGTCGCTGCGGACCCTTCTGCCGAGGGGCCTTTCGCTGAGCGCCTTGCGGCGAAGATCGAGATCGCCCGCGAGCATCTCGACTCCGGCGCAGCGTACGACAAGCTGCAGGAGCTCATCGCCGCTTCCCGTCGTCTCTCAGGCCGCGACGAGGTGCCGGCAGAGGGGTGATCTGCTCAGCCCCTCACTGCGGGGCTGAGCTGCTCGTCGAGGCGAAGCCGCTGGAGTGCAGCCCGAATGTATGTCCGCATCGGGGTGCACACCAGGTTCCGGTGACCGACAGCAACTGGGTGCCCGGCTGCTGCAGCCAGCGGAGCACGATATCGGTCTCCTCTTCATAGGTGCTGCCTGTGCCCGGAACCGGCTCATCGACATGCTCGCCCGTCAGCTGCAGCGCTGACACGACTTCTGGAACCCGGCTCGGATGCGCGACGTGCGCACTGCCTGCCAGTTTTCCGTATCGGATCAGGGCTACGTCGTCACCGGCCGCTGGGTTGCCGTACTCGCGCGGCTGCGCGGCGATGATCTCAGGCACGGCGTAGAGCCCGCGCCGCTGCTCATCGGAAACGGTTGTGCGCAGCAGGTCAGCTGCGAGGTCGCGGATCTCAGCGGCGCGCTCGTATCGTTGCGTCGTGCTGGCGGCGATCATCGCCTCGCGGATCTGTTCGAGCAGTCCGGAGGAATCGCCGCTGAGAAAGGCGACGAGATCGGTCAGCTGGGTGAGGTACTCTTCCTGGCTCTGGCCGATGCACGGGCCGGCGCACCGTCCCATCTCAGCGGCTGCGCAGGGGGATCGGCGGGCTGCGGCAGCTGACTGCGTGCACCGCTTGACGGTGACGACGCGTTCTAAAGTGTCCTTGATCCGCTGTGCGGTTGCCTGTGATCTGAACGGCCCGAGGCGGTGATAGCGCTCCGGTCTATCGGCCGCAGGCGGAGTCCGCGTCACCGACAAGCGAGGGTACGGCTCGTCTGTCAGCCGCAGCCACGCGCGCTTATCGGCGTTCTTCGAACGCCGGTTGTACGGCGGCTGCAGCTCGGCGATGAGCCGTACCTCCCGGACATGGGCCTCAAGTACGGTCTCGCACACCAGTGTCGAGACTTCCTGTGTCGCGGTGACCATCTCAGTCATCCGTCCGCGTGTCTCTCCGGCGTTGAAGTACTGACGCACACGTGCGGCCATGTTCCGGCTGGTGCCGATGTACAGCGTGCGGCGCGATCCATCGAGGAACATGTAGACGCCTGGCAGCGCGGGCACATCGCGCGCGAGGTGCGATTTCTGCTGGCGCTTCTGCCAGCCGGAGGTGCGCACGGTCCCCAGCTCTTCAAGGGTGGTGATCCCGTATGAGCCGAAGCGCTCGAACAGGTGGTGCAGGATCTCATTCGTGGCCCTGGCATCGTCGAGAGCGCGGTGAGTCGGTGGCGTCTGGGTGGCGAAGTGCTGCGCCAACGTTGCCAGCTTGTGATTGCGGACCTCGGGCCGGGGCACGACATGGCGAGCGAGGCGAACTGTGTCGAGAACGTGCGGGTTCGGCCACTGATAATCCAGGCGTGCGCAGGCAGCCTTGAGGAAGCCGATGTCGAATCCTGCGTTGTGGGCGACCAAGACAGCTCCGCGGCTGAATTCCAGAAAGCTCGGCAGCACAGCATGAATCGTTGGTGCTCCTGCCACCATTCCATTGGTGATGCCGGTGAGGCGCTCGACGAACGCAGAGATGACCGCCTGTTCGGGGCGCACAAGGGTGGAGAACTCACCAACCACCTCACCGCCGCGAGTTTTGACCGCACCGATCTCGGTGATCTCCTCGCGCTGCGCGTGGGCACCGGTTGTCTCCAGGTCCACAGTCACGAAAGTGACGTCGTGCAGAGGCGTGCCCACATCGGCGAAGGAGAGCTGCCCACTGCGGGGCTGCGAGGCCTGATCGAACAGCGGGGGCTGGTGGCTGGCTGGCATAGGAACATGATGTCACGCGCCGCAGACAACGCCTCGGACTGCGATGCAGTGACCGGATCGCCAGGCGATGTCAGTGGGTGCACGTAGCGTCAATGGTGCACGTTCATCGACACAGCACTGAGCTGAGGAGCTGACCATGATTGTCGACTGCACCCACCCTGACCACCTCATCGATGCCACCGGACGAATCGACTGTCCCGCCCCTAACTGCCTGGCAGCAGCAATCGACCGCAGCGACGTCGGCCAGCGGTCCAACCCGATGGATCGCCTGCCTGCTCAGCGTCCGGACTGGATTCTCTCCAGCCCGGACGTGCTGGAGGAGTGTGAGATCGAGGCGCTGGCGATCCTCGGAGACGCAGGCCTCGTACCGCAGATCGTCAGCCTCGGACCTGAAGACGCCACGACTGAGATGCGTCCTGCCGGCCTCCACCGCTCGTTGGTCCGAGACGCCCGAGGTGCTTGAGGTGAGCGTTCCCAGAGGCGGAGCGAAATGCTCAGACTTGCGCGCCGTCTCCGTCTTCAGGTGAGCGGTACTGGGGGAGATGCCGAATCAGCACGAAGGTGCTGAGCAGTATCACCACGATGATCCCGACGAGCGCGTAACCGGGCAGCCCGCGAAACAGGAAGGCGCTGAGGACCAGCGCGCTGATGCCGCCGATGAGCCCGACGATGCCGAGCATGAAGAGCGGGGAGGCGGTTCGCCAACCGACCGGTCCGGGATCCGGTGGCTGCCACTCCTCGTCCTCGGCTAGCGCGTCGCGGATCTCGTCCGAGGACATCTCCGGCACGAACCCCTGGTCGCGGTTGATGTCGGATACGAGATCCTCCCACCGCGTATCGTCAACACGCTCGCTGTCATCCAAGGCGTCCCACGTGGGCTCGAACTTGTCGTCGTCTGATGAGGAGTGGTCGTCGCGTGCGGATGGAGACATCTCAGCTCGTCCGGACGCTGCTGGCGGTGTTCACGGTGCTGACGATCTCGCCCACGATGACATCTGCGTCGTAGTCGACTGTGGCCACGTGGTAGCTGCGGCGCAGAATGACGACACGTGGCGAGGTGAGCAGGGCGTTGCGCAGCAGACGAGCCGAGCGGGGGCGAACGACATGGTCGGTGGTCGAGATGAACAGCGTTGTCGGTGCCGACACCTGCCACAGGCGACGGCGCAGGTGTTTGAGCTCTTGGTGCAATGACGCCACTGCGGCCACCGGCGTCTGTGTATAAGCGTGCTCGGCTGCTCCGGGCAGCGCGATGTCGCCGCCGATGCCGGGAACGGACTTGATGACGTGCCGAAGGATCGGTGTCAGCGGGGCCAAGGGGGAGTCGACGTACAGCGCTGGATTGATGAGCACGAGCCGGTCAACCAGGTCCGGATGGTCGGCTGCCAATGTCAGGGCCAGCGCTCCGCCCATTGACAGGCCGACCACGATGACGGTGTTGTGCTCGTCGGCGCAACCCATCAACGCTCTTTCAGCGTCGGCAAGCCAATCCTGCCAGCGGGTGCGGCTCATGTCCTGCCAGGTGGTTCCATGTCCTGCCAGTTTCGGCACGCTCACTGACACATCGGCCCGACTGGCAACCTCGCGCGCCACATCGGCGAAGACCGCCGGCGAACCGGTGAAACCGTGGATGAAGAGGACAGCGGTCGACGAAGACTGCGAACTGATGTTGATCGCTGCATGGAGGTCGTGCTCGTCGCCAGAGGCATTGTCGTACATGGGCACCAGACTGCCATATAAGGAGTGACTCTGACAGCGATTGAGCGCGCAGATCGACGATCGCGTGGGCGGGGGCGGGCGACTGCGAGCGTTTTCCTGCTCACCTCGGCGTTGTAGTAGTCTCGGATTCGTTCGTGACTCAGACTCGTCGAGAGGGGTCGAGTGTTCTACTGGCTGCTCAAGCGCATCATCGTCGGGCCATTCCTGCGTGCGCTCTTCCGCCCATGGGTGCGCGGCTTGGAGAACATTCCCGAGTCCGGCGGGGCGATCATCGCCGGCAACCATCTGTCCTTCATGGACTCGATCTTCGTGCCGCTCGTCGCACCCCGACCCGTTGTGTATCTGGCCAAGAAGGACTACTTCACAGGCCGAGGAGTTAAGGGCACCGCAACCAGGTGGTTCTTCCGACTGACGAACCAATTGCCCATGGACCGATCCGGCGGTTCGGCGTCTGAAGCGTCGTTGCACTCCGGGTTGAAGGTTCTCAACGGAGGCAATCTCCTCGGCATCTATCCAGAAGGAACCCGCAGCCCTGACGGCAACCTTTACCGCGGGCGCACCGGCGTGGCGCGACTCGTCCTCGAAGCTGGTGTGCCGGTAGTGCCGGTTGCGCTCATCGGAACCGACAAGGTCCAGCCTGTCGGTCGGATGCTTCCGCGGTTGCGCCGGATCGGCGTGGTGTTCGGAGAGCCTCTTGATTTCTCCGAGTACGAGGGCATGGCCGGTGACCGATTCCTCCTGCGGTCGATCACCGACGACATCATGTACGAGATCCTCCGCCTGTCTGGTCAGCGGTATATTGACACCTATGCCTCGTCAGCCAAGACGAAGCTGCTGGCTGCGAAGAAGGCAGACGATCAGCCGTCCGGTGACGCGAAGGCCTGATTCGACTGGGGTTCAGCTGTCATGCTGGAGTCGAAAGTCGTTCGATTTCTTCGATAACGGCGACACGCGCAAATCGTTATCGGCAGGTGTTTGGCCAGGGGAAACTCAGCCAGTAGGTTCGATGTGTACGTTAACCCCGAGTCGCTCGAAGGTCATGCGGTAGAATTGTGACACTGCCGCAAACCGGAATGCGACTTCGCTTCCCCTAGGGGCTAAAAGGAGGAGTCGGTGTGAACCGCTCAAGTCAGGAACAGGCTGCTGCGCCCGCCGTGCCGCCTTCAGCTCAAGGTCTGCTGTTCGATGATGATCTGCCGAACCTTGACGAAGACGCAGGCTACCGCGGAACGACAGTCATCAAGGTCGTTGGCATCACCTACCGCCAGCTCGACTACTGGGCACGCACCGATCTCGTCGTCCCGTCGATCCGGACTGCTACCGGTTCGGGATCGCAGCGGCTCTACAGCTTCCGCGACATTCTCGTCCTCAAGATCGTCAAGCGCCTCCTTGACACCGGCGTGGGTCTCCAGCAGATCCGCACGGCAGTCGGGCATCTGCGCGAACGCGGTGTGCAGGACCTGGCCACGATCACTCTGATGAGCGATGGATCGAGCGTCTTCGAATGCACGTCGACTGACGAGGTCATCGACCTTGTGCAGGGTGGCCAGGGAGTCTTCGCCATCGCGGTGGGAAGCGTTTTCCGCGAAGTCGAAGGATCGCTGGTTGAACTGCCAAGCGAGCGTCCGGAAGACGAACTGCCGCTCGTCGATGAGCTTGCGCAGCTTCGTGAGCGCCGCAAGGCCAACTGAGCAACGTCGTCACAGTGAAGCGGCCGGGAGCAGATT
>NZ_JACSPY010000007.1:0-89561 GCF_014836885.1 Brevibacterium gallinarum | reverse complement strand
CCCCCCCCCCCCGCTTCACTAATGAATGAGCAACGAGTTGCCGGATTCGCGACTGCCTCGCTCAGGCGCTCAGCGTCCGAACCACTTGCGCTTGCTGCTCTTCTCACGTTCACGGCGCTCACGCAGCTCGCGCCGGGTGAGGAACGCTTCTTCGCCTCCGGCGGGCTCGTGGATCTGAGCTGGGCCGGTATCAGTATCGACGAGAGGCATAGCGGCAGTTTCGACGCCCGAATCGTCCTGCTGTGACGACGGCTGGGCGGGTTGCGCTGACACCGTTGTCGACCCGGTGGGCTGGCTGCCGACGGTCGGAGCTGAACGCGGCTTCGGTGGCTGTGCTCCCATCGGTGACTGCGGGCGGACGCCGATGGTCTGGGACGGGCTCTCTTCACGCGCCTTTATTTCAGCGGCTGAAGCAGGGCCGCTTTCTGCGTCAGCCGCGGTCGAGGCTTCTGGCGTGCCCTTTGCGTCCTGTTCCTTCGACGAACGGGCTTCTTCGCCTGAATCGGACTCAGTTGGCGCTGCCGAGCGCTTCTCGTCTTCGTCGCGGTTCTGCTCGGCTGGCTCATCGGGCTCGTTCTGCCCGTTTGAAGCCGAGTCATGTCCGGCGTCGATGTCTGTCGGCTTCAGACTCTCTTCGCTCTTTTCAACAGGTGTGCTGGTGCTGGGTTCTGCCGGTTGAGTCGCGGGCTCTTCAACCGCGCCTGCGCGATCCTGATCACCGACATTCTTCTGCGGCGTCGTCGGACGCTCGTCTGGTGCGGCGTCTGCTTCGGGCTTCTGAGTATCGCCAGAGCTGTCGGCTGCTGCGGTTGAAGACGCGGGGGTGGCCTTGGCGTCTGCTTTGCGGCGGATGCGTTCGGAGCGCAGCGCGCGGTCGAGGATCTTATCGAAGGCTGCGGCGAGCTCAGCTGCCGGCTTGCCTGGCCAGGAGTGGATTGGCCGCGCTGATCCCTGAGCCTGCTGCAGCACAGTGCGTTCGGGAATCGGCGGGTTGACCACCAGTGGGCCGAACATCTCGCGCAGCTCTTCGATGCGGTAGGAGTGCTCGCGGGACTGCAGCCTGGCGCGATTGACGACGATTCCCAGCGGCTGCAGGTCGCTAGCGGTGCGGCGGCGCAGTTCGTCGGTGGCGCGCAGTGCGCGGTCGGCGGCTGCGACGGAGAAGAGCCCGGGTTCGGTCACGATGAGCACACGGCTGCTGGCGGTCCAGGCAGCGCGGGTGAGGCCGTTGAGCGATGGCGGGCAGTCAATGAGGACGAGACGGTAGCCGGTGCCGGCCTTATGGATGGCTTCCGACAGTCGGCGCAGGTAGCGCAGCGACAAGGTGGGCTGGTCGAACTCAGCCGCGCGCGGTGACCCGGAGATCACGTCGATATGTCCACGCTGATCGCCGACCCATCCGCTGGGGACGACGGCGCGTTCGAGAATTCGCTTGCGCGGTGCAGCGAGCACGTCGGCGATGTCGACTTCGGTGCGCACGGGAATGTCGAGACCTGTCGAGGCATCCGCCTGGGGATCCATATCGATCACCAGGGTCGGGATGCCGCGGCTGTAGGCAGCAGAGGCCAAACCGAGGGTCACCGAGGTCTTTCCGACCCCACCTTTAAGACTAGAGACGCTGAGCACAAGCACACTCTTACGGTATCCGATCTGCACATCGCGGTCACGGACATCGCCCGGCAGGTGGCCACCAGTTTGAACAGATCACCAGTTGTGCCGGGCTCAGGCGGTCTGACCTTGGAGCAAGCGCCCTCAACTGTCGGGGGAGGAGCGGTGTGTGATCGTCGACCCGGTGGGGCTTCGCTCGATGCGCAGCTGCTGGGGAATCGACTGGAGCATGGACTGCACGTGGGAGATGACTCCGACGCAGCGGCCACCTGCGCGCAGCTCGTCCAGGACTTCCATCACTTGGGCCAGTGCGTCGGGATCGAGCGACCCGAATCCTTCGTCGATGAACAGCGAATCCAATCTGATGCCGCCGGCTGCGGCCGCCACGGTGTCGGCCAGCCCGAGCGCCAGGGCCAATGAGGCCATGAATGTCTCACCTCCGGAGAGTGAGCGGGGATCGCGCGGTTCGTCGGTGAACGTATCGAGCACTTGCAGGCCGAGGCCGGCGCGCTTCTCCCGTCGGTGCAGGGAGAGGTCGTGGATGAGCGTGAACCGACCGCCGCTCATCGTCTGCAGACGTTCGGACGCATTGTGTGCGACTTCAACGAAAAGCGACAGCAGTGCATACGAGCTCAACGGCAGCCGTTGGAGGTTGTCAGCGGAGGTGGCCCGCACGATGCCGTCTAGCGCGACGTCTCCGCGACGCTGTGCGACCTCAGCTTCCACCTCACCAGCAGTCTGCATGAAGCGCTCGCGCAACTGGATGAGATCCGCCGCGTCATGCCGGTGCACCGCCACCAGCTGACCGAGATGCTCCGCGTCAGAGGATGCCGCCGTGCGCTGCTCCGCTGTAATCGCGACACAGTCTGCCAGCTCTTCGTCTGATGCGGTGTCAGCGCTTGCGGATGTGTACCAGTCCTGGCTTTTCAGCTCTGCGATGCGGGCCGCTTCATCGGCAGCGGCGCGCAGAGTCTTCTCGACAGCGGCCCGATCGATCTGGCGGGCCTGCTGATACTCGCTTCTGTCGGCGAACCCTGCCTCAGCACGTGCTGTCGCAAACGCGTCACGGCGTTGAGCTGACTCCGCGGCTGCAGCCTCTCGCTTCGTCTGCGCCTGGATCAGCGTCTCGCCGGCATCGCGCAGACGCTGCAGCTGTGCTGCGCATTCCTCCGCAGCTGCTGAGGTGCTGGGAGCTTCGAAGCCGAACGGATGCAGGGCCGCTTCCTGGTCGCCTGAGACGACGTCATCGAGCTGCTTCAGCTGGCCCTCGACTGCTGACAATTCGGTGGCGCAGGCCTGCGCATGCTCACGTGCTGCGGCCTGCTGCTGTTCGAGCGCGGCCCGGTTCTGCCGCAGCTCGTCGCGCTTCGTGCGTAACTGCTCGAGCTCGCGCAGGGTCTGCGCGGCGGTGTCGCGCGCCTGAGTGAGTTCGGCAACTGCGCCGGATGCCTCCTCGCCTGCCAGCTCGCCGAGGCTGTGGGTCAGGGCTGTGATCCGGGCCCGCGTCTCCGCCAGCGTGCTGCGTGCGGTGTTGGCGGCGCTCTGTGCCTGCGTCCACGCGTGCAGCGCGGCGTCCTCGTCGGCCTTCGTCACCGTGTCGTCGCGGGGCTCTGCCGGGGCGGGATGTTCGGCGGACCCGCAGACCGGGCATGTGTGACCCGGTGTCAGCTCAGCGGCGAGTTCGGCTGCGATGCCGGCCAGCCGGGTCGCACGGATCCGGGCATAGGCGTGCTGCGCGGCGGCTTCCTCGTCCTGCCTGGCCTTCAGCGTTTGCTGCTGCTCGTCGAGCTGCTGCTGGGCAGCGGTGATCTCGTCGCTGCGCTGCTGGCGGACTTCAGCAGCTTCCAGCGCGCGGTTGAGCCGGTCGTGTTCCTGCTGGACGTCACCGCGGGTCTCGATGCGGGCATTGAGCTCATTGAGTGCTGCGTTCTGGGCTGCGGCCTTCTCCTCCAGTTCGCCGACCCGGCCGGTCGCGGCCGCCTGCTGCTGCTGGAGTTGGGTGCGCTGCAGCGTGAGCTCATCGACGCGCGTCAGGTGCGTGGCGATGCTGGCCGCCGCTCGCTGGCCGTCGGCTGCCGCCTGCACGATGTGCGCGGCAGTCGCATTCTCGGGCTTGCGGGGGAGTGCGGTCAGCTCTGTGCTGTACGCCGTCAGCGCAGCCGTGTGCTGTTCGTGTGCCGCTTCCTGTTCCTGAGCGGCATGTTCGGCTTCACGCTCGTGCGGTGCGACCTGCTCTGCTGCGAGGGCCCGGCGGTGCAGCTCAGTCAGCTGTGTTCGCTCGTCGGCGGAGGCGGCGTAGGCTTCCTGCCGGCTGCGCAGCTGTGTGAGCTTCCCACGCTCAGCCAGGCGCGCCGCTGCTGCCTCGGCAGCCGCCTCGGCACCGGCAGCGCGTGCGCGGGCCGACTGCTGCAGCGCAGTGAAGATCTCGATCCGTTCGCGCACAACACTGACAGCCGCCCCGAGCACAGCATCGACATCGGCGATGCTGGGATGGGCAGCAGCGGTGATCGGCAGATCCTCTCCACAGCTGCCGTGCGCCTGGCGCATGAGCGCCTGCCGTTCTTGCGCTACGGCTTCGAGTGCGGCACGTGCCTGCCGGGCGCGGGCTTCGAGAATCGTCTCCAGCTGCGTGAAGTGCTCGGTGTTGAACAGGCGCCTGAGGATCGGCTCGCGCTCGATCGGGTCTGCGCGCAGGAAACGGGCGAACTCCCCTTGGGGCAGCAGCACGATCTGCATGAACTGGGCAGCGTTGAGCCCGAGCACCCGGTTGATCTCCGCCTGCACCTCTGAAACGGTGCGCCCGATGCCATCCCAGTGTCCTGACTCCGGGTTGAACACCGACAGCTCAGCTGTCGCCTTCGCCTCGGTCATGCCGGTGCCGCGCTTCTTCGGACGCATGTACCGCGGGCTGCGCCGGACTCTCCACCGCCGAGACTGCGCAGTGAACTCCACCTCGACGTAGGTCGGGGTGTCGGGGTCGGCGTAATGACTGCGGTAGTCCTCGGCATCGCTGCGCGCACCGGGCACAGTGCCGTAGAGCCCGAAGGCGAGCGCATCGAGAATCGTCGTCTTGCCCGCCCCGGTCGGACCGCTGATGAGGAACAGGCCATCGGCACCGAGCTCATCGAAGTCGACAGCCTGCTCGCTGGGGAACGGGCCGAAGGCCTGCATGTGCAGCGAGTTCATTCTCATGACGCGGCCTCTCTCAGCTGCAGCAGTGCGGAGTCGAAGCGGGCGAGATCCTCGCTGCCAGCCGGCTGCCCGGTGACATGGGAGATGAAGTCGGAGAACACCTCGCGGTCAGAGCGTTCGACGCCACCCTGCGCTGGCGGTTCATGAGTGTGCGCAGGCTGCGCGGCATTGATCCAGGTCATCTTGATGAGCTGCGGGAAAGTCTCCTTCAGCCTGCCGAGCGCCCCGGCCACCCGCGCCGGATCGGTCAGCTCGGCAGCCACGAGGGTCTCAGTGAGATCCTCGCCATCAGCGCGTGCCGACCGGCCGGATTCGAGCACCTCCTCCAGGGTGCCGCGCAGCGTGCGCACGTCGCTGAAAGCAGGCAGGTCGATGCTCTCGACGCTGAGCTCCGGGCCCGAGGTGTCGAGCAGCAGCATCCGCTTGGGTGTCGTGGCCTCGGTGAAGGAGTACGGCAGCGGCGACCCGGAGTAGCGGACGGCGTCGGTGACATCCTGCGGCCGGTGCAGATGGCCGAGAGCTGCATAGTCGACCCCGGCGAAGACGTCAGCGGAGACGATCGAGACGCCGCCGACATCGATCGAACGCTCCGATTCGCTGGCCAGCGACTGCGCACCGACGAAGGCATGGGCTGCGACGATGAGCAGAGCGTGCGGGTAGCGCTGTGCATGATCGGCGCGGATGAGATCCATGACATGTCTCAGCACTGCCTCATGGCTGCGGGCGCAGCCGAACTTCCCGGCCACCAGCCCGGGTTCCAGGTACGGGATGCCGTACACCACCGCCTCGGGCGCGGACGCGCTGCCGCCGAGGAGCACCGGCCAGGTGAGATCGGAGATCCGGGTGCGGATGTGCAGGCCGGCATGGTCGAGGGTGCGACGCCCGTGGCCGAGCCGCATGAACGAGTCGTGGTTGCCGCTGGTGGCGATGACCCGGACCCCGGAGTCGAGGAGCGCAGTGACCGTTTCATCGAAGTTCCTCAGGGCGTCGGCCGGTGGGATCGCCCGATCATAGACGTCCCCGGCGACGAGGACTGCGTCGATGCGCTCAGCTGAGACGACGTCGAGCAGATGGTCGAGGAACGCACGCTGAGCTGCGGTCTGGTCGACGCCGAAGAAGGTGCGACCCAGATGCCAGTCAGAGGTGTGGAGGATCCGCATGCTGCCAGCCTAGCCAAGACCACGGACACCGCTCCGACGTCAGGCCGGTCACATCCGCGTCCGGGCCTGCCCGTACACTTGGAGCAGCAAGCTGGAACCTGTGCTCGGCGGCGGAAACCGCCCTGCGTACAGTAGGAACCGATAAAGGAATTCCGCCGACCACCCGTCGGCGCCGAGAGGAACGGTCATACCTGATGTTCTCCAAAGTTCTCGTTGCCAACCGCGGTGAAATCGCGGTTCGCGCATTCCGTGCCGCCTACGAACTCGGTGCCTCCACCGTTGCCGTCTTCCCCTATGAGGACCGCAATTCGGAGCATAGGCTCAAGGCCGACGAAGCCTACCTGATCGGTGAGGAGGGCCATCCCGTCCGCGCCTACCTCAGCGTCGACGAGATGATCCGCGTCGCCAAGGAATCCGGCGCCGATGCGATCTACCCCGGTTACGGATTCCTTTCCGAGAACCCTGACCTTGCCCGTGCCTGTGAGGAGAACGGACTGACCTTCATCGGCCCTTCAGCCGATGTGCTCGAAATGGCCGGCAACAAGGTCCAGGCCCTCGACGCGGCCCGCCGTGCCGGCATTCCGACCCTCGACTCGACCCGACCGTCAGCTGACATCGATCAGCTGCTCGGCGAGGCCGAGGACATGGAGTACCCCCTGTTCGTCAAAGCCGTCGCCGGCGGCGGCGGACGCGGCATGCGCCGCGTGGCGAACAAGACCGAGCTCGTCGACGCGCTCAAGGCCGCGATGCGCGAGGCCGAAGGCGCCTTCGGCGATCCGACGGTGTTCATCGAACAGGCCGTGCAGCGCCCCCGCCACATCGAGGTGCAGGTGCTGGCCGACAACAACTCCGAGGCCGTGCACCTGTTCGAGCGCGACTGCTCGATCCAGCGCCGCCACCAGAAGGTCGTGGAGATCGCCCCGGCCCCGCACCTCGACGAGGAGATCGCGGAGGCGCTGCGCAACGACGCCCTCGCCTTCGCCCGGGCGCTGGGCTACCAGAACGCCGGCACTGTCGAGTTCCTCCTCGAGACCGAAGGACCGCGCTCCGGCAAGCACGCCTTCATCGAGATGAACCCGCGCATCCAGGTCGAGCACACCGTCACCGAGGAGATCACCGACGTCGACCTCGTGCAGTCCCAGATGCGCATCGCCGCCGGTGAGTCACTGGCCGACCTCGGGCTGACCCAGGATTCGCTGCGCATCAAGGGTGCGGCCCTGCAGTGCCGCATCACCACCGAGGACCCGGCGAACTCGTTCCGTCCCGACACCGGCACCATCACCGCCTACCGTTCCGCCGGCGGCGCCGGTGTGCGCCTCGACGGCGGCACCGTCTACGCTGGCGCGGAGGTCTCGGCTCACTTCGATTCGATGCTCGTCAAGTGCACCACCCGCGGCCGCGACTTCGAACAGGCCGTCAACCGCGCCCGCCGTGCCATCGCCGAGTTCCGGATCCGCGGTGTGGCAACCAACATCGGCTTCCTGCGCGCGGTGCTCGACGACCCCGCCTTCATGCGCGGAGACCTGTCGACGACCTTCATCGAAGAGCGGCCCCACCTGCTGGAGGCCAAGGTCGGCGCCGACCGCGGCTCGAAGCTGCTGGAGTTCCTCGCCGATGTCACCGTCAACAAGCCCAACGGCGACTCGCCGGTCTACCTGAGCCCGAGCGAGAAGCTTCCGGAGGTGTCCTTCGACGGTGACCCGGCAGCCGGCTGGAAGCAGACGCTCGACGAGCTCGGCCCCGAAGGATTCGCCCAGCGTCTGCGCGAGGAGAAGACCCTCGCGGTGACCGACACGTCCTTCCGCGATGCGCACCAGTCGCTGCTGGCCACCCGCGTGCGCACCAAGGACCTGCTCGACGTCGCCCCGTACGTCGCCCGCATGACCCCGCAGCTGCTCTCGGTCGAATGCTGGGGCGGAGCGACCTACGACGTGGCGCTGCGCTTCCTGGCCGAAGATCCGTGGGAGCGGCTGGCGAAGCTGCGTCAGGCGATGCCGAACATCAACCTGCAGATGCTGCTGCGCGGCCGCAACACCGTCGGCTACACCCCGTATCCGACGGAGGTCACCGATGCCTTCATCGACGAGGCCACCCGCACCGGTGTCGACATCTTCCGCATCTTCGACGCCCTCAACGACGTCGAGCAGATGCGCCCGGCCATCGAATCGGTGCGCAGCACCGGCTCGGCCGTCGCCGAGGTGGCCCTGTGCTACACCTCGGATCTGAACAACCCCGATGAGAAGCTCTACACCCTCGATTACTACCTGGGTCTGGCAGAGCGGATCGTCGAAGCCGGCGCCCACGTGCTCGCCATCAAGGACATGGCAGGACTGCTCCGCCCAGCAGCGGCCACCAAGCTGGTGACCGCCCTGCGGGAGAACTTCGATCTGCCCGTCCACGTCCACACCCACGACACCGCCGGCGGCCAGCTCGCCACCCTGCTCGCCGCCTCGGCCGCGGGTGCCGACGCCGTCGACGTGGCCAGCGCCTCGGTCGCCGGCACCACCTCGCAGCCGTCGCTCTCCGCGCTCGTGGCAGCACTGGAGCACACCGACCGGGACACCGGCCTGTCGCTCAAGAGCGTCGAGGATCTCGAGCCGTACTGGGAGGCCGTGCGCAACGTCTACAAGCCGTTCGAATCCGGCCTGCCGGGACCGACCGGACGCGTCTACCGCCACGAGATCCCCGGCGGACAGCTGTCGAACCTGCGCCAGCAGGCCAACGCACTGGGCCTGGGGGAGAAGTTCGAGGAGATCGAGGCGATGTACGAAGCCGCCGACGACATCCTCGGACACCTCGTCAAGGTGACCCCGTCATCGAAGGTCGTCGGCGACCTCGCCCTGCACCTCGTCGCAGTCGGCGCCGACCCGAAGGAGTTCGCAGAGAACCCGTCGAACTTCGATATCCCGGACTCGGTCATCGGCTTCCTCTCCGGCGACCTCGGCGACCCGCCCGGCGGCTGGCCCGAGCCGTTCCGCACCAAGGCACTCGACGGCCGCTCCCACAAGCCTGCCACCGAGGATCTCTCCGCACACGACGCCGAACTGCTCACCGAACCCGGCCGCACCCGCCAGGAGACCCTCAACCGGCTGCTGTTCCCCGCCCCGACGAAGGAATTCAACCGGATGCGGGAGACCTACGGCGACCTGTCGGTGCTCGAAACCCAGGCCTACCTGTACGGACTCGACGAAGGCGAAGAGCACTCCGTCATCATCGAGAAGGGCAAGGCGCTGCTCATGGGCGTCCAGGCCGTCGGCGCCGCTGACGACCGCGGCATGCGCACCGTCATGTGCACGCTCAACGGCCAGCTGCGCCCGATGTCCGTGCGCGACCGCTCGATCGAAGTCGACGTCGCCACCGCCGAACGTGCCGACACCTCCAACCCCGGCCACGTCGCCAGCCCGTTCGCAGGCGTCGTGACCCTGCAGGTCAAGGTCGGCGACGAAGTCAAGGCCGGACAGACCGTCGCCACTATCGAGGCGATGAAGATGGAGGCCTCGATCACCAGCCACATCGACGGCACCGTCTCGCGGGTGGCGATCGGCGAAGTCCAGCAGCTCGAAGGCGGCGACCTCGTCGTGGTGGTCGATGGCTGAGCGTGACATCCGCTGCTACGGCGACCCGGTGCTGCGCACCCGCTGCACTGAGGTGACGGTCTTCGACGACCGCCTGCGGCGCATGGTCCAGGACCTCGCGGACACCACAGTCCCTGAGGGCCGGGCCGCCGTGGCAGCACCCCAGATCGGGATGGACAAGCGGATCTTCGCCTACCACCTCGACGGGCGGATCGGCCATGTCATCAATCCCGTCATCGTCGAGACCGGCGGTGAGCTGCGCGATATCGACGAAGGCTGCCTGTCAGTGCCGGGACTGTGGTTTCCCACCCCGCGCTGGGAGTACGCCGCTGTGACCGGACTCAACGTCGAAGGCGAGGAGATCCGCGTCGAAGGCGAGGAGGTCTTCGCCCAGATGCTGCAGCACGAAACCCAGCACCTCGACGGCATCGTCTACATCGAAACCCTGCCGGCCGAACGCCGCAGACAGGCACTCAAGGCGATCCGCCAGACCGACTGGTTCATGGCAGGCCGCTGAGACCACCGGCCGCACCGACAGACAGACCGCCGGGCAGCGCGCCCGGCGGGCAGACAACGATCGAAGGAGTACCAGTGACCATTGAACGTGCAGGAGTCATCGGCTGCGGCCTGATGGGATCGGGCATCGCCGAGGTGCTCGCCCGCGCCGGCCTGAGCGTCGTCGTCCGCGACATCAGCGACGAGGCGGTGGCCGCCGGCCGCAAGCGCATCGAGAAGTCCTTCGCCAAGGGCGTCGAGCGCGGCAAGATGACCGAGCAGGAACGCGACGAGGCCCTCGGCCGGCTCACCTTCACCACCGAGCTCTCCGCGATGGCCGACCGTCAGCTCGTCATCGAAGCAGCCAGCGAGAACGAGGACATCAAGAAGAAGATCTTCGCCGAACTCGACGCCATCGTCACTGATGAGCAGGCGATCCTCGCCTCCAACACCTCATCGATGCCGATCATCCGCTTCGCCCAGGCGACCTCGCGGCCCGAACGCGTCCTCGGCCTCCACTTCTTCAACCCCGCCCCGGTGCAGCCGCTGGTGGAGATCATCTCCTCGGTCGTCACCGCCCCCGAGGTGGCAGATCAGATCGAGACGTTCTCCACCCAGGTGCTCGGCAAGACCCCGATCCGCTCCGATGACCGTCCCGGCTTCATCGTCAACGCCCTGCTCATCCCGTTCCTGTTCTCGGCGATCCGGATGCTCGAATCCGGTCACGCCAGCAAGGAGGACATCGACACCGGGATGGTCAACGGCTGCGCGCACCCGATGGGCCCGATCAAGCTTGCCGACATGGTCGGCCTCGACACCTGCCTGTTCGTCGGCCAGAGCATCTACGACGAGACCGGGGACCCGGCTGCCAAACCGCCGGTCCTGCTCTCGCGCATGGTCGACGGCGGCCTGCTCGGCGCCAAGACCGGCAAGGGCTTCTACGACTGGTGAGCCCAGCCTGAACAGCCCGGCGGCCACCGGCTGACAGACGACAGCGCGGGTGCAGAGGATGATCCTCTGCACCCGCGCTGTCGTCTGCCGGGTCAGTCTTCGGCGAGCAGCTTCTCGCAGGCGGCCAGCCGCACGCAGGCGGCGAAGCCCTCCACAGCGGTTTCGACGTCCTCCAGCGTCGGCATCGACGGGGCCACCCGGATGACGGCGTTGTCCGGATCGAGCTTGTACGGGTGGGTCGACCCAGCTGGGGTGAGTTTGACTCCGGCCTCGGCGGCGAGCTTGACGACCCGGTCGGCAGTGCCGGGCATGACGGACACGGTGACGAAGTACCCGCCGTTGGGGTCCGTCCATGTCGCGATGTCATCGTCGCCCAGGCGCTGGCCGAGGATCCGGGTGACCGCCTCGAACTTCGGGCGCAGGATCTCAGCATGCTTGACCATATGGTCGACGACACCGTCAGCATCGCCGAAGAAGCGCAGATGACGCAGCTGGTTGACCTTGTCGGGCCCGATCGAGGCAGCCGCGAGATGACCGGTGAACCAGGAGATTTCGGCATCCGAGGCGCCGAAGAACGCCACCCCAGCACCGGCATGGGTGACCTTCGATGTCGAGGCGAAGATCCACACCCGGTCCGGGTTGCCGGCCTCGGCGGCCAGAGACAGGATGTCGAGCACCTCGGCATGCGGCTGGCGCAGGTGGTGCAGGGCGTAGGCGTTGTCCCACAGCAGCTTGAAGTCCTCTGCCGCTGTCTTCATCGCCACGAGCCTGCGTGCGCGCTCGGCGCTGATGGTGATGCCGGTCGGATTCGAGTACATCGGCACCAGCCACATGCCCTTGATCGTCGGGTCGGTGGCCACCAGCTCCTCGACCTGCTCGAGGACCGGGCCCTCATCGTCCATCGCCACGGAGACGAGCTCGAAGCCGAGCGCCTCCGCGAGGTCGAAGTGACGATCGTAACCGGGCACCGGGCACAGGATGCGGCGCGGCTGCTGGGCCCACGGGGTGGTGCCGGCTGAGGTGCCGAACAGGCAGGCGAAGCTCAGCGCCTGATGCATGAGCGTCAGTGAGGAGTTCCCCTGTGCCAGCAGCTGTGGCGCAGGGACCCTGAGCAGCTGACCGAAGATCTCCCGCAGCTCGATGAGCCCGTCCAGCCCGCCGTAGTTGCGCACATCGACGCCGCTGGGGGAGAGGCAGTCATCGGCGGTGACGTTCGTCAGCAGGTCCGCGGCCAGATCGAGCTGTTCGGCCGATGGCTTCCCGCGCGTGATGTCGAGGGCGAGTCCGCGCCCAGCGAACGCTTCATAGTCGGCGTGAGCCTGCTCCAGCGCAGCCTCGAGATCGGAACGGGACAGGTCAGTCAGGGACATGGGGAGGATCCTCTCACAGCGCGACGAGATCGGTGTCTCCTATACTACTGGCGTGCCACGATCCCCTCGCGCCCAGTCGCCGCTGATCGCCGTCCTGCTGGGCATCAGCACAGCCGTCGTGCTCGGTGTGCTCATGTGGTTCCCCCACCTCCTCGGCCTCGGTGCTGTCAGCGGCATCGCCCACCTGCAGTCCTTCCGGGCGCTGGTCACCGCCGCGCTCATCGTGTTCCTGGCGCTGCTGTCGTTGAGCTTCGTCATCGGGCGCGGCGTGCGCTTCTGCGCCGGCTTCATCGCCGCATCACTCGTCTTCGTCGCCGTCAGCCTCGGTGTGCTCGGGCTGCGCGGGGGCACCCCGCAGGCCCAGCTGCCCTCGGTGCCCGGTGACCTGCGGGTGATCTCAGCGAACCTGTTCTTCGGCGCCGGCAGTCTTGATGACGTGCTCGGACCCGATGCCAGGGGAGCAGAGGTCATCGCTCTGCAGGAGACCGACCGGCAGACACTCATCGATGCGCTGAAGCAGCGCGGTCTCGACGGGAACTACCGCATCGCCCACCGGGCGGTCTTCGACGGTGAGGCCGGCACCGTGCTCGCCGTGCACAACTCCCTGCAGCCGGAGGAGCTTGCCGATCCCGAGGCCTCGCGCGCCTTCGTGGGCATGCGCACCACGCTCGGAGACATGTATGCCGTGCACACGCACGCACCGATCCAGCGCAGCCTGCTCCAGCACGAATGGCAGCGCACCGTGTCTGCCGCCACCGGCCTGTGCCAGCCCGGCACCAGCGTGCTGGTTGCAGGGGACTTCAACGCGACCCTCGACCACGCCCCGTTCGCACTGCCGGACGGCTGCGCTGACGCAGCCCGCAGCCTGCGGATGTCCGGAGCCGGCACGTGGCCCGCAGGCTGGCCGGGTCTGCTCGGCGCCCAGATCGACCACCAGGTCTACGATCGGGCGGCGCTGCATCCGATCGGCGGGCAGATCCTTGAGATCTCCGGCTCCGATCACCGGGGCATCGTCATCGACTACCACCTGCCGCCGGAGACGCAGACGTGACGCCCCAGCCCGCCGAGAGCGCCCAGCGGCGCGGAGCAGGCCCGAAGATCTCGCAGCAGGCGCGGACAGCGCACGGGCGCCGATTCGGCACGACCGCCGAACTCTACGACGCTGTGCGACCCGGGTACCCGGCTGCCGCCATCGATGCCGTGCTCACCGGTGCCGCCGACCGGCCGCTCGACGTGTGCGACCTCGGGGCCGGCACCGGTCTGCTGAGCCGCGACCTGCTCCTCGATGACCGGGTCGCCGCACTCACCGCCGTCGATCCCGATGAGCAGCTGCTGGCCCGCAATCCCGCCCAGACCCGCGTCGGCACCGCCGAGGGGATCCCGCTGCCTGATGGCTCGGTCGATCTCGTCACCGCCGCCCAGGCCTGGCACTGGTTCGATCCGCAGGCCGCCGGTATCGAGATCGCCCGCGTGCTGCGCCCCGGCGGCCGGCTGGCGATCCTGAACAACCAGCTGGACGTGCGCCTGGAGTGGGTGCTGCGTCTGGCGCGGATCATGCACGCAGGCGACGTCTACCGGCCCGGCTGGCAGCCCCGCCTCGGGCCCGGGTTCACCACCGAGCCGACGCAGGAGCACCTGTTCACCACCACGGTCACCGTCGACACCGTGGTGAAGCTGGCGGCCACCCGGTCGTATTGGCTGCGTTCGAACGACCGCACCCGTGCCCGGGTCGAGGCCAATATCCGCGACTACCTCGCCCATGAGGCTGGATTCGACACCACCGGGACATTCGAGCTGCCCTACCTGTGCCTCGTGAGCATCTCACGCCTGCCGACCGACACGTGAGACGCCCCTGGTCGCAGGCACGCCCACCCGCGTCAGGGGAGTGCCGCCATGAGAGGATGGACGCAGAGTCAGGAAGGAGAGGTCATGCGTGGAATCCAGCTCACTGAGCACGGCGGACCGGAGGTGCTGCAGTGCTCCGAACTGCCCGAACCGCAGGCAGACGGAAAGGTTCTCGTCGAGGTCAAGATGGCCGGCATCAACCGCCGCGACGCTCTCATCCGCGAGGGGGCCGGCCCGCAGTACCGTCCACCCCTGCCGCTCATCCTCGGCTCCGATGCCGCCGGCATCCGCCGCGACACCGGTGAGGAGGTCATCGTCTTCCCCTCCCTCAACTGGGGAGGCTCCGATGCCTGCGCCGGCCCGGACTTCAGCATCCTCGGCGGTCCGAGCGACGGCACCTATGCCGAGCTCATCGCGGTGCCGGAGGAGAATCTGTTCCCCAAGCCCAAGCGGATGGCCTGGGCCGAAGCCGGTGCGCTGGCCCTGTCGGGAGTGACCGCTTACCGCGCCCTGTTCACCGTCGGGCAGCTGAAGCAGGGCCAGACGGTCGTCATCCTCGGAGCCGGCTCCGGACTCTCGCTGCTGGCCCTGCAGCTGGCGGTCAAGGCCGGTGCGCGTGTGGCGGTGACCTCGTCGAATCACGACAAGATCAACCTGGCCAAGGAACTCGGCGCTGTGGCCGGAGTGGACTACACGGTCGACGACTGGGAGCTGACCCTGCGCGACGAGATCGGCGAGGCCGACCTGGTCTTCGACTCCGTGGGCTCGACGCTGCAGGAATCGGTCATGATGCTCAAGCCCGGCGGCGCCGTGGTCGCCCTCGGCGGGACAGAGAACCAGGGAGTCGTCGAGGACTTCGACATCCGCACCCTGTACCTGGCTCACAAGCGCGTGCTCGGCACCGCGATGGGATCCCCGCGCGACTTCGCCGGCCTGCTCGACATGGTCGAAGACGGTTCGATCGACCCGATCATCGACTCCGTCTACCCGCTCGACGAAGCCGCAGCGGCCCACGCCCAGCTCGACTCGAACCTGCGCTTCGGCAAGATCGTGCTGAGCACCGACTGAGAATCTGACAGCTCCGGTGCTTTTCGGAACCGGCTGCTGAGACACGAAACGGGCCGCACACCTGCTCAGGTGTGCGGCCCGTCGGCGTGATGAGCTGGGCGCAGGAGCGCTCAGCGAATCAGGCCTGGGTCTCGTCGCTGGAGATGACGTCTCCGCGCTGGGTGTGGTTGACCGAGATCTTGCGCGGCTTGGCCTCTTCTGCGACCGGGATCGTCAGCAGCAGCACGCCGTCCTCGTACGCAGCGGTGATCTGGTCGAGGGCGATGCGGTTGCCCAGCGTCAGCTGGCGGGCGAAGGTGCCCGTCGGGCGCTCACGGCTGAGCCACTGCACCTCGGAGCTCTCGGTCGAGGCAGTCCGCTCGGCGCGCACCGTCAGCGTGCGATCCTGCACGTCGACATCGATGCTCGACGGGTCGACACCGGGCATGTCGATGCGGGCGACGAAGGCATCGCCGTCGCGGTACAGGTCCATCGGCAGGGCGGTGCTGTTCGGGGTGCGGGTGATGTCGGAGAAGAAGCGGTCGAGATCGCGGATCGGATCGAACTTTGCAGCCATGGCAGGCTCCTTTCGGTCAGCTGGTCGCTTACGTTGAGTCTAACGCGCTCAAGTTTGGTTTCATTCCCGTCTCGTGACCATTTTCCTGGGAATCACCTCAGTCTCCGTAGAGTGGGCTCATGGACTTCGTCAGCGTCGTCGGCGCACTCATTCCCGTCGCCAGCCTCATCGCCTTCGGCTGGGTGCTGCGCCGGCTGCGGCTGCTGAGCGACCCTGACTTCTGGTCCGGTGCTGAGAAGCTCGCCTATTTCGTCCTCCTGCCGGTGCTGCTCTTCCGCAACATCTCCGCCGTCGACATCTCCCACATCGACATCGGCCGCCTGGCAGCAGCCCTCGTCCTGCCGATCATCGGGATCACGATCATCCTCTTCGCACTCAACCGGGTGCTCGCCTCCGACCAACCGTCCTTCACGTCGGTCGTCCAGGGCGCGATCCGCTTCAACACCTACATCGGCCTGTCGCTGTCGGCGACTCTCTTCGGCCCCGAGGGCGCAGCCCTTGCCGCCATCGTCGGCGCCGTGCTCGTCCCGCTCGTCAACGTGCTCTCCTCGATCGCCTTCGAACTCTTCCTCGTCGACAAGCGCTCCTGGCTGGCACTCGGCCGATCGGTCATCCTGAATCCGCTCGTGCTCGGCTGTGCTGCCGGTGCGGCGTGGAACGTGCTGCCGGTGACCACGCCCGAGGTGGTGGCTGGGATGATCGATCCGCTCGCTGCGGCCGCGCTGCCGATCGGCCTGCTGTGCGTTGGGGCCGGCATCAGGCGGTTCTCAGTGCGCGAACATGCTGTCGCCTTCGTCTCGGCGACGGTGATCAAGCTGCTCATCGTCCCGGCGGTCACGGTCGTCTCACTGCTGGCGTTCGATGTCAGGGGAGAGGCTGCGGTGGTCGGTCTCATCTTCCAGTCGATCGCCACAGCCTCCAGCGCTTACGTCATGGCGCGGCAGCTCGGCGGCAACGCCACCCTCATGGCTGCCCTCATCGCAGGTCAGACGGTCATCTCGATGCTGACCCTGCCGATCGTCCTGACGGCTGGTGCGCAGCTGCTGCTGTGAGTGCCCTTCGATTTCCTCACATTCACCGGATTCCGCGTGCATCTCCACAGGGACACGGACTAAGATGAGCAACGTCCCCGCATCCCCGTCTGCACCCAGGACCGTCTCCTCATGTTGCCTCGTCCCCGCGCCGCTGTCGCCTCAGCGGCAATCGCCGCCCTGCTGCTCAGCGGCTGCGCCTCGAACGGCACCAGCCGCCAGCCAACCGCACAGGTCACCGCACTCACTGATGGCCGAACGCCGTTCACCGCTGCAGCCGAACCGGCCGATGTGCTCAGCCAGCGGCACGAATCAGACAGCCCGCTCTACACTCTGCGCTTTCCCGAAGTCCGCGGCGCCGAGGCGTTCAACCGCGAAATCAGCGACTTCGTCAGCGAACTGCGCCAGCGCCGGATCCCGCAGTCCGATGCGAGGGGAAAGAATGGGAAGAAGGATCTGCCGGGGGAGTACGAGCTCGACTGGCAGGTGACCCAGAACTGCCGCAGCCACGTCTCCTTCCTGCTCCATGACCGCAGCACTCTGCCCGGCGCCGGGCCGGAGGCCTACTACACCAAGGTGCTCGACCGTGATACCGGCACCGAGATTCCGGCGGCCGAGCTGTTCACCAAGCCAGGGCAGCGAGAACTCGCCACCCACGTGCTCGAGGCCCTGCAGCGCACGGGCTACCGGACCACCGCCCATGACGCCGCACACCTGAGCAGTGTGCAGGTCAACGCCATCACCACCGGCACCACCGTCGACGGGCACGGGGGACTGGTGACCCACCTCGGCAGTGGCATCGTCAACGCACGCGGTGACGATTCGGTGGCCGTGAGCTTCACCGGCGACCAGGCCCGCGACTGGCTGACAGCAGCCGGGCGTGACTGGCTGGACGACTCGGCACCCGGCCCGCAGCTCAAAGCCGGGGAGAAGATCCCCGAACATGTCACTCGCGATCGGAATGATGTCGACTGCGCCCAGACCAAGTGCGTGGCCCTGACCTATGACGACGGTCCGGGCGAGGACACCCCGCAGCTGCTTGACGCGCTGGCGGCCGAAGGCGTGCCGGCAACGTTCTTCGTCAAGGGCACCTCGATCGCGGGCAATGAAGCGACGCTCAAGCGGATGGCCGAGGAAGGCCATGAGATCGGCAGCCACACGTGGAATCACCCGCAGCTGACGAAGATCTCTCGACCGGCAGCCGAGAAGGAACATGCTCGCGTCAACGGCGCGATCGAGAAGGTGACAGGGGAGAAGCCCACGGTCTTCCGCCCGCCTTACGGCGCCTTCGCCAAGGGTGTTCCCGACGGCGGTCTGCCATCGATCATCTGGAGCCTGGACACCAATGACTGGCAGAACAAGAAGGCACCGGAGAAGACCGTCAAGGCCGCGACCACTGACGTGCGGCCAGGCGACATCATCCTCATGCACGACATCCACAAGTCCAGCGTCGAAGCCAGCCCGCAGATCATCGCCAAGCTCAAGGAACAGGGCTTCACGCTCGTGACCGTCAGTAAACTCTTCGGCGGGGAACTCAAGCCGGGGCAGAGCTATTACAGCGATGAGCGCATGAAGGGCAGCCGCCACATTCCGCGCTGGGCTGGGTGAGAGCGGAACACATCGCCTGGCGGCTGCGTGGAACCGGCAGGTCGGCTACCAGGTGGTTCCCAGCATTGGGTATCCTGGATACGAGACACGCAATGGCCCGCTCTACAACCCGTTTCAGGAGGTGTATCACGTGGCAGACATCATCATCTCCATGTGCATCGTCGGTGCAGTCATGTTCGCGCCGATGGTCGCAACGCTCATCCTGCCGTCCGGCAGCGGTCGCACGACCGTGACCAGCCAGGACGACTGAGACGCGCTCGTCTGCCAGCCTCGTTGAGCAGAACGATGACAGATGCGGTGCACTGCCACAGAGGCGGTGCACCGTGTCGCATTCACGAACACGCCTGCGGATCGGAGAGGGAGAGCGGCAGGGTGGCAGTGCCGAGGGGCGCGGGGAGACGCCCTTATGGTTAGTTTACATAATGTATATTATCGGCGAATGCTCATGGTCGTGGGATCCGGGTGAACAGCGGCCTGGCGGTCAGAATGAATCCGCAATGAATCCGCGAGGCTCCACATGCAGCTGCATCCGGCGCGACTCCGCCAGACTGCGCATTCAGGTGCGCGCGTCGTCTGCCGTCGATAAGCGCCGACCTTCGCGGGTGCGTATGCAGTCGCCATCCCGATGCCGGACTGATCCGGAGTGATCCGGTCGTGTCATGCGCAGTCTGGCGCTCAGTCGTTCGCACCTGACGCGCGGTGATGCTCTCGCGGCGCCCTTGTCTTCGCTGTCGTGACCCTGCCGCCGCTCGGTGCGCTTCGATGGCAACCGCCGTGCTGACGACGCTGTCTGTGGTTGACGACGCTGTCTCCGCCTGAAGATGCGGGCCGGGCACCGCTCCGCGATACTCCGCTCAGAGCGTCACGGTGTCATCGCGAATATTATGTCAACCATTCAATGTGCTTCTCGCCTGCTCGCTCACGGGCTCGACGTGCGTGCTCACGACGTGATGACCGCGCTGATCGCGGTGCAGGGCCAGTCGATGTCCGGTGCGCGGGGCAGCCATCCGTGAAGGCTCACAGGGCAACCGCCGCGGGGATGGCCCCTACTCCCCTGCACTGTCGACAGACCGCATTCCTATTCTGGAATGTTTCCAGGTTAGGCGTTCTTTGCCTTACTGGAACCGCCTGTAGGGCTGCTATAAGCTCGAAACTGCGCACATGCCCGCAGGACGAATCGCTGAGAACGCGATTGTCGCCTCACCCGGACCGAAGGCGAACCTCCTGCACCTCACTACTGGTCCGATCACCCACACGATCGAAAAGGAGCAGTTATGGAACTCACCCAGAACATGGCCGCCGCAGTCAGCGACCAGGTCACCATGGAACTCGAAGCCTCTATCGTCTACCTGCAGCTGTCCATCGAACTCGAAGACCAGGATCTCACCGGCATGAGCTCATGGATGCGGGCCCAGGCCGAGGAAGAGCAGGTCCACGCCGCGAAGTTCATCCAGCACGCGCTCGACCGCGGCACCTCGCCGCAGATCGGGACCATCACCGCCCCGAGCTTCGCAGGCAAGTCCCCCGTTGAGCTCTTCCAGGCCGCACTCGATCATGAGCGCAAGGTCTCCGAGTCGATCCGCAACCTGTACCGGACCGCGCAGAAGGAAGATGACATCGACATCATCCCGCTGCTCAACTGGTTCATCGACGAGCAGGTCGAGGAAGAGGCCACCGTCGGTGAGATCGTCGGCCAGCTCGAGCGCGTCGGCGAAGACGGCAACGGAATCCTGCGCATGGACGCCAAGCTCGGCGCCCGCACCCCGGACGTCGTTGCCGCCGAAGGCTGATGCACAGGCGAAGCCTGATACGCCGCCGAAGTCCGATGCGCCGCCGGCACTGATGGCCGGCAGCCCGCACTGAGGCCACGCTGACGCAGAATGCGCCCCCTGTCTGCACGGACAGGGGGCGCATTCTGCATCACAGGCACCGAGGGGTCAGAGAACCTCCCAATCGACCGTGATGACACCGGAACTGATGCCGCCGACAGCCTTCATCGCACCTTCGCTGAGGTCCAGGCAGCGGCTGCCGACGAACGGCCCGCGATCATTGATGCGCACGACAACAGACTTGCCGTTGGCCTTGTTCGTGACCTTCACCCTGCTGTTGAAAGGCAGCTCCTTGTGGGCTGCGGTGATGCCCATCGGGTCATAGGATTCGCGATTGGCGGTGGTGTGGCCGGTGTTGTAGTACGAGGCTTTGCAGGTGCCGCCCTGGCCGGAGGCCTCGGTGTTCTGCTTCGGCTCGCTCTCATCACGCTTCGGGCTGGAGTCCTTCTCCGAATCCGCGGGCGCATCCTCACTGGCACTGGAGGCGACTGTGGCGGCATCAGCGCCAGCTGGCGTCGGGAGCTCCGGCATGGCCGGTGGCGGCGGAGGTGGTGTGGGCTTCGGCGATGCGGCGATCTCCTGGACGCCGGCCTTCTCCTTCGACCGGCTGACGGCATCGTCCCAGTCCTTGCGCAGCTTCTCCGCATGCGCATTATCGGCTGATACAGCCTGCGCTGATGCTGGACCGGTGCGCGGCTGCTCTTCGCTGCTGAAGACGACGCGTTCAGGAGTGCCGCTGTCGGCTGGGGCGAGCATGAGACCGGAGACCGCCAGGCTTGCCACTGCTGCTGTCGGGACGGCCAGCGCCGCCCAGTTCGGCATGCGTTTGGTGGATCGCAGAATGCCTGCCGCTGAAGCCGGCTCTTCATCGATGTCGCTGTGGCGGCCGTGCCGCCTGGGTCCCAAAGACCGGAAGAAGTCAGCGATCCTTGCTGAGAGCTGTGTGTTCGGCGCGGAGTGCTTGCCCACCATCAGGCCCTTCTCACGTATGTGACTGTGACGACACTCACAGCCTATGTAACGGAACGGTAAAGCGCTACCGATCTGGCCCATTCTGAGGAAACACTGATGAAGGCCCTGCACCCGATGATGGGTGCAGGGCCTTCAGCGCAGGACAGCCTGCCGCTCAGGGCCGACGATCGTCGGTATCGGCAGTGCGGTGAGCGGTGCGCGGAGGCACGACGACAGTGTCGACGGAACCCTCGGCCGGTTCCGGGACAGTGTCGACAGTGGTGTCGGCGTCGTTGCGGCGGATGAACTCACGGGCCTTCTCGGCACCAGTGGTCACGCCGCGCTGGACGGTGGTGAAAGTCTGGTCCATGCGCCCGGAGAACTGCTCCTGGGCACCGGAGAGCAGCTTCGTGAGCTTCTCCTCGGTCCAGTCCACGGCCTTATCGGACTTCGACAGGGTGGTCTTCGCCTGTGCCCGGCCCTTGTCGACAGCCCACCGGGCTCGGTCCTGGTAAGCGCGGGTGCGACCGCGCGGATTGTCCTTGAGCAGGCGTGCTTCGTCGCGCAGCTGGCTCGTGCCCTCACGCGCGGTCCGCCCGAGCACATCGGCGAAGCTGCGGCCGTAGGCGAAAGTCCGGCCGGCGAGCTTGCGCATCCGGTCGGTCGTCGACGTGTCGGTGGAATCGTGTACGGCAGTCGGTTCGATGGGTTCGTTCTCACTGCGTTTCATAATCATCCGTCCTCGTAGATTGCGCGCTGAGGCCAGTATGACAGCCTTGGCTGAGTCTACGATTCAGGCATCATCGATATCGCCGACATGTCGCAGCTGCCGTGCAATAGGCTGGCTGATATGACCGCTACGCGCCCGGACATCATCGCCCACCGCGGAGGCCTGTGGCCCGGCACAGCAGAGAACACGATGGCTGCCTTCGAACACGCCGTCGCCCACGGAGTCACGATGCTCGAGACAGATGTGCATCTGTCAGCAGACGGTGTGCTCTTCGCCGCCCACGACGATGATCTCCAGCGGATCGCCGGTCGTCCCGAGCAGCTCGCTGCGCTTCCGGCTGCCGAACTGGAGTCCATCGAGCTCATCGCCGGTGGCACACTCCCCCGGCTGGCTGACCTGCTCGCGGCATTCCCCACCGCCCACTTCAACATCGACGTCAAAGCCGACCGCTCGGCAGCGGCCGTCATCCGTCTGCTGCGGGACCGCTCCGACACCGCACGTCTGCGCTTGGCCTCCTTCTCCACCCGCCGCCTGCACATGCTGCGCCAGGCGCTGCCGGGCATCGCCACCTCGCTGGGCACCACCGAAGTGGTGCGGCTGCGTCTCCTCGGCGCCCGCGGCTGGCGCCTCGACCCGTCGGTCGATGCCGTGCAGGTACCGGCCAGCCGGTGCGGATTCCCCGTCATCACCGCAGGATTCATCCGCGCTGCGCATAGTCTCGGACTCCGCGTCGACGCGTGGACGATCAACGAACCTGCAGAGATGCAGCGCCTGGCTCGCCTGGGAGTCGACGGGCTCGTCACCGATGAGCCGCTGACCGCCCGGGCAGCGCTGGCAGAGGCGGTTTAGGCGGGAATGAAACGAGTCGCTAGACTGTTCTGGTTGCCAAGAGCTTGAAAACCATCATCGGAAGGTGTGCAACAGATGAGTGAACGCAGTCTGCGCGGTACCCAGCTGGGCTCCCGGAGCCTCGAGTCGGAAGTCGGTGTCGAACCGGCCCCGCGCCAGATGGTCGAATACGTCTGCGAAGATGGCCACACGTTCACCGTCCCCTTCTCCGTCGAAGCCGAGGTCCCGGCCACCTGGGATTCGGGAACCCACGGCATCGGCACCCGCGTCGGAGGCGAAGAGCCTGACGAGGAGCCGGAGAAGCCGGTGCGCACGCACTGGGACATGCTGCTGGAGCGCCGCTCCTTCGAAGAGCTGCAGGTGCTCCTCGATGAGCGTTTGGCGATTCGCCGCGGGGAGATCCCACCACAGGTCTGAGAATCCCTGTGGCAGCCATGCCGCAGTCACTGATCGCACGGAGGGCGGATCCGATAGTCGGATCCGCCCTCGTGCTGTGTGCGTCTCAGGCAGTTGCTGTGTGCGTCTCAGGCAGCGCGCCGGGCAGTGACCCTGCCGACGAGCCGGCGCGCCTGGCTGAGACGGCGCTGCGCACCCCACTGTGCGACCCGGCCGACTGCCTCCCGGATGATGCTGCCGTGCATCTTCGACTCACCGAGCTCCCGTTCGACGAACACGATCGGCACCTCGACGATGGACAGACCGGCCTCGTGCACGCGCTTGGTCATATCGATCTGGAAGCAGTAGCCCTGCGAGGCGATCTCGGCGAGATCGAGCTGTGCCAGGGTCTCCCGGCGGTATGCGCGGAAGCCTGCGGTCGCGTCCTTGACGCCCATGCCCATGAGGGCATCGACGTAGATGTTCGCGCCCCGGGAGAGCACATGCCGGTTGCGCGGCCAGTTGACCACAGCACCACCGGGAACCCAGCGTGAGCCGATCGCAAGATCCGCCCCATCAGCCACCGCGTCAAGCAGCAGCGGCAGGTCCTTCCCGCGGTGCGATCCGTCGGCATCCATCTCGCAGATGACCTCGTACTCGCGTTCGAGCGCCCACTGGAAGCCGGCCACATATGCCGGTCCCAGTCCGGCCTTCTCCTGACGGTGCAGCACGTTGACGCGCGCGTCCTCAGCGGCGCGCTCATCAGCCCACCGGCCGGTGCCGTCAGGCGAGTTGTCATCGGCGATGAGGACATCGACGTGCGGAGCGTAGGCGTGGATCGCAGCCAGGGTCACCGGCAGCGAATCGAGCTCGTTGTACGTCGGGATGACGATCAGAGTAGACATATGCACGGTTACACCCTAGAGGACAATGGCGCGCAGCTCATGAGGGCAACACGCCCCGTGTGGTGCGGACTGGCGATCAGGACGTCACCGCCGTGCCATGGGACCAGATGCGCAGCAGCTGCGGCAGTGCCGCATCAGGGCTGAGATCGGGCAGACCGGGTGTGCCTGAGCGCGGATCCGTGCTCCAGGCGGCCACTCTCGAATCGGCTGCCTGCACCAGCAGGCTCTCAACTGACCACACGCAGGCGGTGGCCGCTGACCCAGGTGCCAGCACTCCCCCGTCGAAGCTGCCGAGTGCCCGGTAGCCGAAGCGGGTGACGGCGTTGAATGCCGCCCGGGCCGAGACACCGTCAGCGGAGTCGTACACGGCTGCCCGGAGGGTCTGCCACGGGTTCTCTGCTGTGAGTGCGAAGCTCACCTGCGCACCGGCCGACAGCAGCGGGGCCAGCGGCTGTCGGTGTGCCAGCGGATCGACGGTGATGCCGAGCCCGGACTGGGCCAGCGCATCGATCGCCTCTGGTGGGACTGCCACGTTGATGAGCAGCCGCCAGCCGTGGCGCTGCAGGTGGGCGCGCACTCCTGCGTCCTCGAGCAGGCCGAGGACAGCGCTGAGATCTGCTGCGCTGTCGACGAGAACGAACTGCGCCCCATCCGGCAGCAACCCGGCATCACGCGCACCGGCCCCAAGCGCACCGGCATCAAGCGCACCGCGGCCCTCCCCTGCGCCGCCGAGCTGATAGCTGGTGGTGACCAGCGCCTCGGGAGCGGCGTCAGCGAACCGTTCCAGCTGCGCGCCGGTGCCGATGAGATGGGCGGCGGTCACGCCTCGGGCCAGGAGCTCATCACCGGTCGGAGCCGGCCTGCCCGCCTCCGGGCGCAGGTCGACGGCCGCGGCGACGAGACCCGGGGTGACGAAGGCGCCGGCGAGATCGTGGTGCGTGCCGTCGAAGGCGCAGGCGGCCTCATCCGAGCCGACCCAGGCGACGGTGTCACCGGTGAACATGATGGCGGTGGCGAAGGGATCGGCGCTGGAGTAAACATCAGCGTTGTACAGGATCGTCGAGTCAGTCACGCCGCCATTGTGTCACGACACCCACCCTGTGCCGGTGCCGCCTGCCGGAGGCTGGCTGCCGGGATAGAGTGAGGCGTGTGAAGGCTCCACTCATCATCCTCGACACACCGGCCCTGTACTACCGGGCGTTCTACGCGCTGCCGGACACGATCCGCTCCCCGGAGGGCTTCCCGGTCAACGCCGTGCGCGGTGTCCTCGACACGATCGCCCAGCTGTCCGAGACCTGGTCCTCGACCCGGATCGTCGCCACCATGGACGCCGACTGGCGGCCGGCCTTCCGCACCGCAGTCGTCCCGGAGTACAAAGCTCAGCGCATCGTCGATGCGGAGGCCGGCACGGAGACGCCGCCGGATCTTGAAGCGCAGCTGCCGCTGCTGCGCTCGTGCCTGATCGCCGCTGGCATTCCCGTCGCCGAGGTGGCCGGCACCGAGGCCGACGACGTCATCGCCTCGCTCATCGCTGCCACCGCAGAACCGGTTGTCATCGTCTCCCCTGACCGCGATCTGCTCGCCCTGCTCGATGACGACGGGCGGGTCACTGTGTGCCGGCCGAAGAAGGGCGGCGTGTGGGAGACCGTGCAGGCGGCAGACCTGCCGGAGCTATACGGTGTGCCCGACGGCCCGTCCTACCGGGCGTTGGCCGCATTGCGCGGCGACCCGTCCGACGGGCTGCCCGGTGTGCCGGGAATCGGCGAGAAGACCGCCGCCAAGCTCATCGCCGGCTACGGCAGCCTCGATGCCGTCATCGCCGCAGCGCAGGCCGGGCAGAAGGACCACGGCCTGAGCCCGAAGCGCCAGGAGAACATCGTCACCTCCGCCGAGGCGGTGCGCCGCGGGCACCAGGTGATGACGTGTGCCGACGACCTCGACGTCGCCGCCTTCCTCGCTGCAGTCGAGACCGCAGAGGAGAAGCGGGATGCCGCGACCCTGCGGGAACTGGCCGGCGACCACGGCTTCGAGCGCAGCGCCGAACGTCTCATCGCTTCCCTCGTCCCATCCGCTGCACCCGGTGCGGCACCCGCCACCCCGGCAGCCGCCGAACCGGCGGCGGTGCGCGCAGACGATCCAGCCGGCGCCGCTGAGCAGGCAGCCCTGTTCCCCACCCCGGAACCCCCGCAGCTGACCTCCGGCTGGACCCGCTCACCGGTATGGGGCTTCGACTTGGAGACCACCGGCACCAACCCGCACACCGCCCGCATCGTCACCGCCGCACTGTGTGAGTTCCGCGATGGCGTCGAGACCAGCCGGCTCGAATGGCTGGCAGACGCCGGGGTCGAGATCCCCGCCGCGGCCGCCGAGGTGCACGGCATCTCCACCGAGCATGTGCGCGCCCACGGCCGGCCGCTGGCAGAGGTGCTGGCCGAGCTGCTCGAATGGTTCTCACGCATCCGCGATGACGGCGGGATCCTCGTCGGGCACAACATCGTCTACGACCTCACGATCCTCGAAGCCGAGACGATCCGGCTGGGCAGCCGGCAGCGTGCCTCCCAGGCGTGCCCGCCGGTCATCGACACCTTCGTCATCGACAAACAGGTCGACCCCTACCGGCGCGGCTCGCGCGTCCTCACAGCCCTGGCCGAGCACTGGAACGTCGAGCTCGACAACGCCCACGACGCGACCGCCGATGCGCTGGCCGCCGTCGAGATCGCGCTGCGGATCGCCGCAGCCCACCCGGAGACGATCGGCACGCTCAGTGCCGCGGAGATCCACGCCGCCCAGATCGCCTGGAAGCGGGATCAGGCGGCGAGCTTCGAAAGCTACCTGCGCCGCAAACGCGGCGATCAGAGCATCACCGTCAGCCGCGAATGGCCGTTCGAAACACCACAGCTGCACAGCTGAGCCGTGTTCGGGAACTGAGCACGTAGACTTTCCACAGCACGAACCCGCGGCGCCGGCAGCGGCGCCCCTCCCCGAGACGACTCTGAGGACGTGACACATGGGATTCCTCTCCCGCCTGCTCAACCGACCCGGTGCCCAAGCAGACAAGAGCATCGGCTGGCTCGAGAAGGCCTGGCCGCAGATCGACACCCTGGCCGAGGAGTACGCCGAACTCAGCGACGAGGACATCGCGGTGAAGGCCGCTGACATCTTCACCTCCGGATCGCGGCAGGAGCAGCTGCGCCAGTACGCAGCCCTCGTGCGCGAAGCCGCCGACCGGGCACTTGACGAGCGGCCCTACAATTCCCAGATCCAGGGACTCATCGGCCTGCTCGACGGCTCGATCGTGCAGATGCTCACCGGTGAGGGCAAGACGCTCGTGGGGGCGATGGCCGCTGCCGGCTACGCGCTGCAGGGCCGCACCGTGCACGTCGTGTCCGTCAACGACTACCTTGCTGTCCGCGACCGCAACTGGATGAAGCCGCTGTTCGACCTCCTCGGCGTCGAATCGGCCAGCATCTCAGAAGCTGACAGCGATGGCACCCGCCGCCGGTCCTACCGCGCCGAAGTCGTCTACGGGGCGGTCACGGAGATCGGATTCGACGTCCTGCGCGACCGGTTCATCGTCGATGACGATGAGATCCGCGTGCCCAGCCGCGACGTCGTCATCGTCGATGAAGCCGACTCAGTGCTCATCGACGAAGCCCGCGTGCCGCTCGTGCTCGCCGGCTCGACCGAGGTGCAGGATGCTGATGAGAAGATCGCCGCCCTCGTGACGAACCTCGAACCCGGCCTCCACTACGAGGTCAGCGACGACAAGCAGGCCGTCTCCCTCACCGATGCCGGCGTCGACCACATCGAAGAGCTCCTCGATGCCGACCTCTTCGGCGAGGACGCGCAGACGCTGGCCGCCATCAACATCGCCCTGTACGCCGAGGCGCTCGTCAAGCGCGACGTCGACTACCTCATCGTCGACGGGCAGGTGAAGCTCATCTCCGGCTCCCGCGGACGCGTGGCCGATCTGCAGCGCTGGCCCGACGGACTGCAGGCGGCAGTCGAGGCCAAGGAGAAGCTCAAGACCACCGAATCCGGTGAGATCCTCGACCAGATGACCGTCGAGGAGTTCATCCGCGGCTACGAGACTGTCTGCGGCATGACCGGCACGGCCCTGGCGGTCGGAGATGACCTGCGGGAGTTCTACGACCTGGAGATCGTCCCGGTCGAACCGCATGAGAAGGTCATCCGCGAAGACGAACCCGACCGGCTCTACACCTTCCAGGAATCCAAGGAGCGTGCGATCGTCGAGGAAGTCGACGAACAGCACGCCAACGGCCGGCCGATCCTCATCGGCACCCGCTCGGTCGCCGAATCCGAGAGCCTGGCCGAACGGCTGCGCGAACGCGGGATCTCCTGCCAGGTGCTCAACGCCAAGGACGACTCCCGGGAAGCCGAGATCATCGCCGAAGCCGGCCGCAGCGGAGCGGTGACCGTGTCCACCCAGATGGCCGGGCGCGGCACCGATATCCGGCTGGCCGATGAGAAGGCCGTCGAAGCCGGCGGACTGCTCGTCATCGGCGCCGGACGCTACCCGTCCTCGCGACTGGACGACCAGCTGCGCGGACGCGCCGGCCGGCAGGGCGACCCGGGCTCCTCGGTGTTCTTCACCAGCCTTGAAGACGAGCTCATGAGCCGGGTGCCCGAGGCCAAGCGCTTCGTCGAGGAAGGCGATGAGACCGGCCACATCGCCAACCGGCGCGCAGCCCAGCTCGTCGAGCACGCCCAGCGCATGTCAGAAGGCCACAACACAGCTGTGCACCGCGATACGTGGCGGTTCAACCAGCTGATGAAGCAGCAGCGCGAGATCGTGCTCGGCAAGCGCGACCGGATCCGCAAGGAGCATTCGGGTGCCGATGAGCTGCGTGAGCGGCTGCCGGAGCAGACCGAGGCCTGGGATGAGAAGCTCGGCAGCGAGGTCGTCGACGACGCCCTGCGCGATGTGCTGCTCTTCCAGCTCGACCAGCGGTGGGTCGAGCACCTGGCCTACCTCAACGACCTGCGCGAGGGCATCCACCTGCGCACCCTGGCCAAGGAGCGCCCGCACGAGGCGTTCAACACCGAATCGATCCAGGCCTTCGACACCTTCTGGCCCGATGTCCTGGATGCGGCGACCGAGGCGCTCGAAGATGCTGAGATCACCGCAGACGGCATCGACCTGCCCTCTCACGGCATGAAGCGCCCATCATCGACCTGGACGTATCTCACGACAGAGTCGACGTTCGGCTCGGACATCGAAACCGTCGTCAAGCGCGCACGGGGACGCTGAACCGCAGCCTGACAGCACAGCGCCGCCTCGCCGATGGGTGAGGCGGCGCTGTAGTATCAGGAGTCGGCGACGACGCCGCGGCGGATCGCATCGGCAGCCCGGCGCACGGTCGGTTCGACCGACGGTGGGCAGACATCGGCGATCTGGCCGAGCATGTCGAGGGTCTGCTTGGCCCAGCGCACAAAGTCACCAGCGGCGACGTCACTGCCGGCCAGCGCGCCGCTGAGGTTCTTGCCCTCCGTCCAGCGGAAGATCGCCTGCACGAGCCCGAAGTCAGGTTCGGGCGTCGGCGGCAGCCGGAAGTCAGTCTCAAGCCGGAACAGGTCAGCCCACAGTCCGCGCAGCTCCCCGGCAGCATCCTGCAGACCGGCCGTCGGCATCGGGGGCATTCCCCAGCCGCCTTCGCGCCGGGACTGGTAGCACAGTGCTGAGGCCAGGCCTGCCGCCTCGGGTTCGGTCAGCTCATCCCACAGGCCTGCGCGCACGCTCATCGCCGCGAGCAGGTCGCGTTCACCGTAGATGCGGCGCAGGATCCGCGAGTCATCGGGCAGGAAGTGCAGCGCGGTGAGCACCGAGCAGACCCGGTCGAAGACGTGGGCGATCGATGAGGTGCGCCCGGAGATCTGCTTGCGCAGCTGAGCGGTCTCCTGCTGCAGCTTGAACAGCCGTTCGGCCCAGCGGGCATGGTTCTCCCGCTCCGGGCACGCGTGGCAGGGATGGGCGCGCAGCTGCTGGCGGACCTCGTCGATCTCGGCCTCACCGCTGCGCTGCGGACGGTGCTTGGTCTTGTGCTTGCCCTTCGGGGAGGTCAGCTGGCCGCGGTCGAAAGCCGCTTCCATCGTCTCGATGACCTGCCGGCGGGCGGCGACCTGCCGGTGGTTGAACTTCCGCGGCATGCGGATGTGGCCGAGCAGCTGGGCCGGTTCGGTCACCTCGTGGGGGCGCAGATGCCAGACCTTGCCGAAGCTTGTGAGGATCGTCGGCAGCCGGGACGTGCCGTCCTGGCTCTGCATCTCCTGGATGACAACAGCCGGTTCGGAGAACTTGTGAGACGGCAGCACGATGACATCACCGGGCTGCAGACCGGCCAGCGATTCGACGACGTCGCGCTGCTTGACCTTCGAACGGTACCGGCTGGCCTTCTTCTCCATCGTCGACAGGGTCCGGCGCAGCTGCGCATAGGACATGAAGTCCCCAGCCTCGCACTCCATCGACCGTTCGTAGCCGGCCATGGCCTCTTCATTGCGGCGCAGCTTCTTCGCCAGGCCCACCACACCGCGGTCGGCTTGGAACTGCGCGAACGAGGTCTCGAGCACCTTCGCGGCATCGTCCTTGGTCATGCGGGCCAGCAGGTTGGCGGCCATGTTGTACGTCGGGGTGAACTGGCTACGCAGCGCATAGGTGCGCTTCGAGGCCAGCGACTGGATCTCCTCGGGCTCGATCGTCGGATGCCACACGACCACGGCATGGCCTTCGATGTCGATGCCGCGCCGCCCGGCCCGGCCGGTCAGCTGGGTGTACTCCCCCGGTGTGATCTGGACATGGGACTCGCCGTTGAACTTCGTCAGCTTCTCCAGCACCACGGTGCGGGCGGGCATGTTGATGCCGAGTGCCAGCGTTTCGGTGGCGAAGACGACGTGCAGGTGCCCGGCGGCGAAGAGCTCCTCGACGAGCTCCTTGAACTGCGGGATGAGCCCGGCATGGTGGGCGGCGAACCCGTGGACCATCCCGGTGGCGAAGCTGTGGAAGCCGAGCACGCCGAGATCCTCTTGGGCCAGTTCGTCCTGCAGGTCTTCGAGCCGGGCGCGGATGTGGCGCTTCTGCATCGAGGTGGTGAGATCGAGACCGGCGGCCAGGCACTGTTCGACAGCGTCATCACAGGCGCTGCGGGAGAAGATGAAGTAGATCGCCGGCAGGAGCCGCTCATGCAGCAGTTCGCTGATGAGCGAGGTGCGCGACGGTCGGCGGAAGCGCATCTGCCGAGGATTGCGGCGATCCCGGCGGCTGGTCGGCCGGCGGGTGAACTTCTGGGTCGCATACGTCAGGTCGCGGTTGAGCTTGTGTGCGTTCTTCTTGCCCGGGGCGAAGAGCGGGTAGAGGTTCGTGCCGACGGCGACGTGGTTGTACAGCGGCACCGGCCGGTGCTCGGAGACGATGACGTCGGTGTCGCCGCGCACCTCGGCCAGCCAGTCGCCGAACTCCTCGGCGTTCGACACCGTCGCCGACAGGCTCACGAGTGCGACGTGCACCGGCAGGTGGATGATGACCTCTTCCCACACCGGCCCGCGGAACTTGTCGCCGAGGTAGTGGACCTCGTCGAGGACGACGAAGCCGAGCTTCGACAGGTCGGTGCCGGAGTAGATCATGTTGCGCAGCACCTCGGTGGTCATGACGATGACCTGGGCGTCGCGGCGGATCGTCGTGTCTCCGGTGAGCAGTCCGACGTTGTCCTCGCCGTACTCCTCGCACAGCTCCTGGAACTTCTGGTTGCTCAGCGCTTTGATCGGGGTGGTGTAGAAGGCGCGCACACCGCGTTCGAAGGCCAGCCGCACGGCGAACTGGGCGACGACGGTCTTGCCGGCCCCGGTCGGGGCTGCCACGAGCACGGACTTGCCGGCCTGCAGCGACAGGCAGGCGGTCTTCTGGAAGTCATCGAGCTCGTAGTCGAGTTCAGCGGCATAGCGGCCAAGCGGTGAGCCTGCCTCTTTCACGCGTCGCTGGTGAGCGGCATAGGCTTCGGCAGGTGAGAGCTCCATATCGCACCAGTCTACCGCCTCGGAAGCGGCCCGGCTGGTGCAGGCTCGCCCGGAATCTGTGGGCTCAGGACGGTGCCGGGCAGTCAGCTCAGCGGTCTCAGTCCTCGTCGAGCTCTGCCGGGTCGACCCAGGTGCCCTCGGCGATCATCCGCTTCTTGCGTTTGCGGTCGTTGAGCAGGCAGATGACCCAGGCGAGGAAGAACATCAGCATCATCGGGACGACGAGGAAGAACATCGACAGCGCATCCGGTGACGGGGTCGCGATCGCAGCGAACGCGAAGACGAGCACGACGATCCAGCGCCAGGAGCGGCGGATCGTGTCAGCTGAGAGGATGCCGACGAGGTTGAGCCCGACCATGAGCACCGGCAGCACGAAAGCGATGCCGAAGACGACGATGATGAGCATGACGAAGGAGAAGTAGTCCTGCGCCGGCACGAAGTTCGACGCCCCCATCGGCGTGAACGTCATGAGCGCGCGCACCGCATTGGGCAGCGCGAAGAACGCCAGTGCTGCGCCGATGAAGAACAGGGGGACGGCAGCGGCGAGGAACCCGAGGGCGTAGAGCTTCTCCTTCTTCGTCAGCCCGGGCATGATGAAAGCCCACAGCTGGTAGAGCCACAGCGGGGTGGTGAGGATGATGCCGAGGAACAGCGAGACCTTGATCTTGAGGTCGAACGGGGAGGCGATACCGGCGAAGTTCAGGGTCGCGTCACGGCCGTCCTGTTCGGCAACCTGCCGGATCGGGGTCTGCAGAATCTCCAGCACCGGGTCGTAGAGGATCCAGCCGACGATCCCCCCGAGCAGCAACCCGATGAGGCAGATGATGACCCGGTTGCGGAGCTCGAGCAGATGCCCGCCCAGGGACATCCGCTTCTCAGGGTTCTGACGTCGGGGCAGACGTCTGGGAAGTTTCGCCACCGACGGCCTCAGAGGCGGTCGTCGTGCCGCGGCTCACCTTCGGTGCGGGGTTCGCCGATGCGCTCCTCTGCGGTCCTCTCAGCCCGGTGGGAGCCACCGGTGTCGGCGCGGCGCTGCGCGTCGGTGATCTCCTTGGCCTCGTCATCGGCGCTCTCATCGTCGCGGAGGTCCTTGACCTCGGATTTGAACACCTTCATCGACTTGCCGAGGTTCTTGGCCACCATCGGCAGCTTGGCCGCACCGAAGATGACGATGATGACAAGCACGAGGATGAGAAAGTGAACAGGGCTCGGGCGCATGGAGTCTCCTTTGCAATGACTGCCTCAATTGTAGTCCTTCCGGCCGTGTGCTTCACACCGCCGGACTGTGCGCTACCCGGCGGCGCGGTGCGGCGGTGAGCTGATCTCCTCGCGGGCGGCCTCCGACTGCCGCAGCGCCTCATGGGCGGCATCGACCGGGTCGAGGGCGATGACGTGCCTGCCGTGGGCGAGCAGCCAGCGCACCAGCCACGCCTGGTCGTACACCGGCAGGGTGATCGTCACCGTCCCGGGACCGTGGGTGTCATACCGTGTCTGGACCGGCAGGTCCTCCACGAGCCGGGCGCCGGTGCTCGTCAGCGTCATCGTCACCGTGCCCGAGGCGCCGGCCGGCTGTGTGCGCGAGGTTCCCTCCGCCTCGGGGGCGGTGGCATCGGCAGGGTCTGCCGGAGACGCGTGCTCCTGGGCGGGCACCGGGCGGATGCGGCGGATGTTGTCGAGGGCGAAGCTGCGCAGCCCGCCGGCGGTGTGGCAGTGGGCTTCGAGATACCAGCGGCCGGAGAGCCGGAGCGTCAGCGGGTCGACGACCCGCTCGGTGAGCTCATCGCGGCTGGGCACATAGTAGGACAGCTGCAGGTCATCGCTGCTGGCCAAGGCTTCCTCGACGACACGCCTGACCTGCGGGTCGACCGGTGGGAGCACGATGTCGAAGCGCTGCCCGGTCTCCTCCAGGCTGGCGGCGGCGGCGAGCTTGTCCTTGGCGCTGCGCACCGCCTCGGCGTCGGGTGGGTCGAGGGCGAGGATCGTCTCGAGCGCCAAGGTCAGGGTGCCGGCCTCGGCGCGCGACAGGCGCACCGGCACGGACACCTCCTCGGCGTTGGAGACGTAGATGCGGTCGTCCTCCCAGCTGGCCTCGATGAGGTCATCGGGCATGTGCCCGGGCCGGCCGGAGACGAAGAGCAGCTCCAGATCGTCGATGAGCTCCTCACGGGTGCAGCCGAATGCCTCGGCCACCTCGTGAAGCTCAGCACCCGGATTCGCCGTCAGATACGGGACCAGGCCGAGCAGCCGGCTGAGCCGCTCAGGTGTCGTCTGCGCCATCGTCATCCTCCTGCCCTGCTCCGGCGGCCGAACCCGCGCCAGCCTCACCGGACAGCAGCCCGGTGAGTGCCGAGATCGTCGCCTGCACATGCACGCGGTGTGCTGCGGCGAGCTCGCGCGGGCTCATGACCCGCACGCTGGGGCCGAACTCGGCCAGCGTCGTCGCGCACAGCTCTTCATCTTCGTATTCGAGGCTGAAGGTGTCCCAGCCGCGGGCGGTCGTGCCGGTGTGGGTGCCCTCGCGGCGCAATGGTTCGGCCCGTCCCGGGGCGATGGCGATGACCGCCTGTTTGCGGGTGCCGGCCTCCGGGCCGGGGTCGAAGTGGGCGGCGGCCTCGAAGCCGGCCGGGATCTCGTAGTCACCAGCGCTGCGCCTGGGCGCCTTGCGGATCCGGCCCATGATGCGTGAGAGCCGGAAGGTGCGCACCGCCTCGCGGTCGACATCGCGGCCCATGAGGTAGACGCGGTTGCCGCGGGTCAGCAGCGCATAGGGCTCAAGGGTGCGAGTGGCGGTCTCACCGCTGGTCTTGCGGTAGGAGAACCGCACCGGCAGGCGTTCGCTCGTGACGCTGATCGCGGTGGCGACGTCGCCGGGCCAGAACTCCGGGGACGGGGTGACCGCCGCCTCGGGGCCGGTGGCCGGCTGACTGAGCTCGGTGCCGAGGCCGGTGAGCTTGTAGCGGGCGCGCTCGGCCTGCCCGGCCGCTGGTGAGGAGCGCCACCAGTCGGCGGCGACCGAAAGCGCAGCGGCTTCGGCGGGGGTGAAGTCGATGGCCGGCAGCTCGTAGTCCTCGTTGGTGATCCGGTAGCCGTAGACGGTATCGGTCGAGCCGATGTCGGTCCAGTTCGTCGTCGAGATCTCGATCCCCAGCTCGCGCAGCGCGTCCTTGTCGCGGGAGAACATCCGGTCGAAGGCTTCGTCGCTCAGGTCGTGATAGCCGCTGATCTTGCGCCTGAGCGTGTCGCGGTCGACCCAGCCGGAGGCGGCACGCAGGGCGATGAGCAGGTTGAGCAGCCGCTCGGTGGCCTGGCGTATCTGGTTCACGCTTCTAAGCTACTACGTTTGCCCGGTACGGTTAAGCACATGATCCATTGGCGTGAAGGAACCGTCTGCGAGGTCACCACGACCTGGCCGGGCGTCCACCAGACCCGTGTCGAACTCACCGCACCGCTGCCCGGCCGCGAGGATGGCGACCGGGTCATCAGCGCGATCGCCTACACCGACATCGTCGGCACCCCGGCGGCCGGGAACCGGGTGCTCGTCAACGTCTCGGCGCTGGCCCGCAGGCTGGGCACCGGCGGCTTCGGGCTCATCGTCGCCCTGCCGGAGAACCTGCCGGCCGATCCCCCGCCGCAGCCAGGCCACATGGTCAAGGACCGCTATGCGCCGCTGCAGACGATGGTCCTCGGCGTCGACGACCAGGAATCCGAGCACCACGCCGCGATCCGCGACACCGCCTCGCTGTCCGGCCTGCCCGTCGTCGTCGCCGATCTGCACTCCGCCCTGCCGGCGATCCTGGCCGGCATCCGGGTCACCGCTCCCGAGGCGCGGGTCGCCTATGTCATGACCGACGGGGCTGCCCTGCCGCTGCCGTTCTCCCGCTCGGTCGCTGAGCTGCGTGAGCGCGGCTGGCTGGCCGCGACGATCAGCGTCGGGCAGGCCTACGGAGGCGACTATGAGGCGGTGACGATCCACTCAGCGCTGCTGGCCGCCGCCGAGGTAGCCCGCGCCGATGTCGTCATCGTCTCCCAGGGTCCGGGCAACCTCGGCACCGGCACTCCGTACGGGTTCACCGGCATGATGGTCGCCGATCACCTGAATGCCGCGGCGTTCCTCGGCGGGCTGCCGATCGCGGTGGCGAGGATGTCGAATGCCGATGCCCGCGGCCGCCACTACGGCATCTCCCATCACACGCTCACCGCTGTCGGCAAGGCCGCCAATCCCGGCTGCCTCGTCCCGCTGCCGGATCTCACACAGCTGAGCGATGAGGAGGTGACAGCGGCGATCGGCGCTGATGGTGCCGATCCGCGTGCGGTCATCGAAACGGTCGATTCCCAGCTGCCCGAGCTTGCCCGCCATGACGTCGCATGGGTCGACCCGCGGGGTCTGCTGGGTGAATTGCAGCAGGTGCCCGTGCGGCTGTCGACGATGGGACGGGGTCTGTCTGAGGACCCGGTGTCCTTCATCGCCGCTGCCGCGGCGGGCACCTGTGCAGCTGGGCGGCTGGCCTGAGCCCAGGCCAGCCGCTGAGGCAGGTTCAGCGGCTCAGCTGACGCCTTCGAGGTCGCACACGAAGATGAGGCTCTCGTTCGGTGCGATCGCCCCGGGGACTCCCGAGGGGCCGTAGGCCATGTGCGGCGGGATGCGCAGGGTGCGGCGTCCGCCGACCTTCATGCCCTGCACACCTTCGTCCCAGCCCTGGATGACCATGCCGACGCCGAGCTTGAACTGCAGCGGCTGGCCGCGGTCCCAGGAGGCGTCGAACTGCTCGCCGGTGGAATGAGCCACGCCGACGTAGTGGACGGACACGGTGTCGCCGGCCTTCGCCTCGGGGCCGTCACCGACGATGTCGTCGATGATCTCGAGCTGACTCGGCGGGTTCTCGCCGGGGAAGTCGACTTCGGGTTTCGTCTTGGCCATGGTTCCTCTTCTCGTAGCTTGCAGGTGGGCGGGGGTCACTTGCCGCCGGTGGCGGACAGGATGTCGACGACGAAGATGAGCGTGGCGTTGCCGGGGATGTTCGGCGGCGAGCCCTGCTCACCGTAGCCCTTGTCCGGGGGCACGATGACGAGCAGCTGCGAGCCGACCTTCTGACCGGCCACCGCCTCGTCCCAGCCCTTGATGACCTCACCGGCACCGACGGTGAACGAGAAGGGCTCGCCGCGGTCCCAGCTGGAGTCGAAGGTCTTCGTCACATCGTCGTACAGCCAGCCGGAGTAGTGGGCCTGGACGGTCTGGCCCTCTTCGACCACCGGTCCATCGCCTTCGATCGTCGGCTCGACGACGAGGTCCTGCGGCGCCTCGCCCTCAGGGGCTTCGACGCTGGGCTTGCCGGTGTCGTCACGGGTGACCTTCGGCAGCCCGGCCGGCGGCTCCTTCTCGGTGCCCTCGGCCCTCTCCAGCGGCTCGGGCAGCTTCTCCGCCTTGACGATGTCGATGACATAGACGAGGGTCTCCGGGTCATCACCGGACTTCGCTGCGCCGTTGAGGCTCATGAGCACCCGCGAACCGACCGGCACGTCGATGACGGCGTCGTAGAGCGCCTCGTTGATCTGCGCCTTGTCGACCGGGAAGCCGGAGGGCTGCTCGGTGTCGTAACCGGATTCGACGATCTCGCCGGAGTTGCCCGACACGAGCGTCATATTCGCTGTGACCTGCTGGCCCTCTTCGACCTTGGGTCCGTCGCCTTCGGAGACGACGGTGCTCTCCGGCTTCTCGATGACCAGCGGGGCCTCGAAGGAGACCTCCGGCTTCTGGTCGGGTTCGCCGGTGACCTCGACGTCGTCAAGCGAGGTGGACTTCGCATTCGAAGCGTCGACGGCCGGGCTCTCAGCCGGATTGCCGTCGGCGCTGTCGTCGGCACCGCAGCCGGTGAGCAGCAGCGCGGACACGGCGAGCGCGCCGATGAGGGTCTTTCGCACGGGCATTCCTCTCAGGTCGGAGTGATCTCCACAAACGTACAGAATCTTACTGGCATGGCACTGTGTGTCACACGCACGCGGCCTTGATGCTCTCGGCTGACCGGCAGACGCGCTCAGACGTCGAACGCGGCAGGCTCTCCGTCGAGCCCGGCGATGAGCTTCTCGGCCTGCTCGTGCGCTGCGGAGAACGGGTCCTTGAGCACGATCGCCCGCTGCAGCTGGTCGTTGAGCCTCAGGTGCACCCAGTCGACGGTGTAGTCCTTGCCCGCGCCCTGGGCTGCGGCGACGAACTGGCCGCGCAGATGCGCCCGGGTGGTCGACGGCGGGCGGCGGCGTGCCTGTTCGACGGCCTCGGCAGTGACGGCGCGTGCGGCTGCGCCTTTGGCCTCGAACTGCTTGAAGATCGAGGTCTGCGGGGTCAGGTCGTGGTAGGCGAAGTCGAGCCGGGCGATCCGCGGATCTGACAGTTCGATGTCCCCGCGGGCGATGTAGCGGTCGAAGAGCCGGCGTTTGATGACCCAGTCGATCTCAGCTGCCACGGGCGCGAAGTCACCGGTGTCCACGGCGGTGAGCATCCGCTGCCACCGGTCGATCACCCGGGCGGCGGTCGCATCATCGCCGAGGCTGTGGTCGCCTTTCGCGACGAGCTTCTGCGCCCGGCGCAGGTAGATGCCGAGCAGCTCCAGGGCCGTCATCGTCCGCCCGGAGGCCAGTTCGAGTTCGGTGCGGCCGGTGAGATCTCGGGCGACGCGGCGGATGTCGCGGATCGGGTTGCGCAGGCTCAGGTCCTCGATCGGCACGCCGGTTTCGATGAGGTCGAGGACGAGGGCAGCGGAGCCGACCTTGAGTTCGGTCGTCGTCTGCGACATCGACGAGTCCCCGACGATGACATGCAGCCGCCGGTACTTCTCGGCATCGGCGTGCGGTTCGTCACGGGCGTTGATGATCGGCCGCGACCGGGTCGTCGCCGACGACACGCCCTCCCACATGACATCGGAGCGGGCCGAAAGCCCGAACTGCAGCAGTCCAGGGTCCAGCTGCGGGGTGCGGGCCGGGGCGTGCGGGTTCGCGCGGTTCGAATCTGCCGGCTTGAGCTCGGTCGTGACCTTCGCCGGGATGATCGCCCCGGCACCGACGAGCAGCTGGCGGGTGACAAGGAAGGGCAGCAGCACAGTGGTGAGATGGGAGAAGTCCATCGACCGGCGGATGAGGAAGTTCTCGTGGCTGCCGTAGGAGTTGCCGGCGGAGTCGACGTTGTTCTTCACCAGATGGGCGCGCCCGTCGATGCCGTCGGCGGTCAGCGCCTGCTGCGCCTGCTCCAGCAGCTCGACCATGATCTGGTCGCCGGCGGCGTCCTGGGCGAGCAGATCGGGCAGCCGGTCGCATTCGGCCGTCGCGTATTCCGGGTGAGAGCCGACATCGAGGTACAGCCTCGCGCCGTTGGGCAGGAACACGTTCGACGACCGGCCCCATTCGACGACCGGGCGGAACAGGTACCGGGCGATCTCCTCGGGCCCGACGCGCCGGGACTCCCCCTGCGTGTATGCCAGCCCGTACTCGGTTTCGAGTCCGAAGATCCGCTTCACTGGCCCTCGTCCTCCTGGGGTCGGGTCTCCGTGCCCGAGGCGGTGGGCGCCTCCTCGCGGCCGGTGTCCTCACCGGTGGCTGGGGCTGCGAGCAGGGAGCGCAGGTCATCGGGCTGCAGGCGGCGGAATGTGCGGTGCGAGGAGGCGGAGCGTTCGAGCACGGCGGCTTCGAGGTCGTCGAGGTCGACGTCGTCGTCGCGTCCGGTGCCCAGCACCGTGTGGCCGATGGCGAGCACCTCGGCCAGCGGCTTGCCGGCCGTGCGCAGCCCCGACAGCCGCTTGCCGATCTCCTCGGCCTGCCCGCCGATGGCGACATGCTCGTTCTCGTCGGCGACCGAACCGTCATAGGACAGGCGGAAGAGCCGGTCGCTGGCGGGATGCTCGCCGATCTCGGCGACGACGAGTTCGACTTCGAAGGGCTTCGACTCGGTGGTGAAGACACTCGCCAGCGTCTGGGCATAGGCGTTCGTCAGCCCGCGGGCGGTGACATCGGCGCGGTCGTAGGAGTAGCCGCGCAGATCGGCGTAGCGCACGCCTGCCTGCCTGAGGGTCTCGAACTCGTTGTACTTGCCGACGGCTGCGAAGGCGATCCGGTCGTAGATCTCGGCGATCTTGTGCAGCGTCGCCGATGGGTTCTCGGCCAGCAGCAGGATCCCGTCGTCGTAGCGCAGCACGACGACCGAGCGGCCGCGGGCGATTCCCTTGCGGGCGAACTCCGCCCGGTCCTTCATCAGCTGTTCGGGAGAGACATAGAACGGTGCGCTCATGGGCGGTCTCCTTCTGCACGGGAGGCGACGACCGCAGTGGCGTACTGCAGCACCTCGGATTCGGGGATCCGGCGCACCCCGTCGGCGTCGACGACGCGCACGACCGGGGCGACCTGGCGGACGAAGTCCGGTCCGCCGGTGGCCGAGTCGTCGTCGGCGGCATCGATGAGCGCCTCAACGGCGACCCGCACTCCCCCGGCCTCGGACAGGCCGGGCGACCACAGCTTCTTCAGCGCACCGCGGGCGAACCCGGAGCCGGAGCCGATCGAATGGAAGTTCACTTCCTCGTATTTGCCGCCGGTGACGTCGAAGCTGAAGATCCGTCCGGAGTCCCGGCCGGGTTCGACACCGGCGAACAGCGGCACGACTGCCAGGCCCTGCATCGCAAGGCCGAGGCCGGCGCGCAGCATCGAAGCCAGCCGGTTGGCCTTGCCCTCCAGGGACAGCGGGGTGCCCTCGATCTTCTCGTAGTGCTCGAGTTCGAGCTGGAAGAGCCGGATGAGCTCGAGGGCCAGGCCGGCGGTGCCGGCGATGCCGATGACCGAGGCGGAATCGGCGGCGTGGACCTTCTCGATGATGTGGCTGGCGATGAGGTTGCCGACGGTGGCCCGCCGGTCACCGGCCATGAGCACGCCGTGGGCGGTCTTGAACGCGATGATCGTCGTGCCGTCGGGCACCCCGGCCCGCTCACCGGAGGCGGAGACGAGCTGCTCAGGTGAGATGTGCGGCAGCACATCGGGGGCGACGGTGCGGGCGAAGTCGGTGAACGAGTTCGTCGTCGCTGACAGGAAGGCGGGATCGAAGCCGGTGTTCACTGGCCGCCCTTCTGCACGAAGTTGCGGACGAACTCCTCGGCGTTCGTCTCCAGCACCGAGTCGATGTCGTCGAGGATCGAGTCGACGGCCTCCGTGCTGATCTGGGTCTGCGCCTGCGGGGCGACCGGTGCCTCCTCCGGCGGTTCGGCTCCGTCCTTGCGATTGTGGCGGATCTGCTCCTGGCCGCTCATCTCACACCTCATTCCTGTCGCGGTGGACTGCTGGACTGCTGTCCTCAAGTGTAGTGATGCCCAATGATTTCAACAGCTCATCCACGCTGCCGGCGGATTCGACGATCTCGCCGACGAGCTCCTTCGTGCCCTTGAGCGGGTACTTCATCGGCACGCGGACCAGCCGTTCGCCACCGGTGGTGAAGACCAGGGAGTCCCAGCTGGCGGAGATGAGGGAGTCGGTGAACTTCTCGACGACCCGCCCGCGCAGGTAGGCGCGCGTGTCCTCCGGCGGGTTCTCCACCGCGTGGGCGACCTGCTCATCGGTGGTGAACCGCCGGATCCGCCCGGCGGCCTCGAGCTTGTAGAACAGCCCTTTGGAGGGGCGCACATCGTGGTACTGCACGTCGATGAGGGCGAGCTTCGGGTGGTTCCAGGGCAGCGATTCGCGCTGCTGATAACCGGTCAGCAGCTGCAGCTTGGCGACCCAGTCGATCTCGCCGGCCAGGCGCATCGGGTCCTCGGCCAGGTCGGTGAGGAACCGATCCCACATCTCGACCACCTCGGCAGTGTCCTCATCTGCAGAGGCGCCCACCGCCTCGGCGGCGGCCTGCCAGTACATCCGCTGGATCTCAATCGCGGTCATGGACGATCCGTCGACCAGCTCCAGCGGGGCCGAGAGGCTCAGATCATGCGAGACCTGCTGCAGGGCTGCGACCGGGTCGGCGAGTTCGATGCGCGGGCACCGGCCGGACTCGATGAGCCCGAGGACGAGCGAGGTCGAACCGAAGCGCACAAGGGTGGCCGGCTCGGCCATCGTCGCATCGCCTATGATGACGTGCAGTCGCCGGTAGAGCAGCGGATCGGCATGCGGTTCGTCGCGGGTGTTGACGATCGGGCGGCGCAGGGTCGTCTCCAGCCCGATCTCGGCTTCGAAGAAGTCCGCCCGGGAGGAGATCTGATAGCCCGGCTCCTCCCCTGAGGCGCCGATCCCGACCCGGCCGGCACCGCACAGGATCTGGCGGGTGGTGAAGAACGGGATGAGGCAGGCGGCCAGCTCGTCGAAGTCGACGCTGCGGTCGACCAGGTAGTTCTCGTGCGCGCCGTAGCTGGCGCCCTTGGAGTCGGTGTTGTTCTTGTACAGGTTGACCGGCTCCTCGCCACCGGCCAGCGTCTCGACCGAGCGCAGCGCCACGACATCGCCGGCCCGGTCCCACAGCACGACATCGCGCGGGGTCAGCGTCTCCGGTGAGGAGTATTCGGGGTGGGCGTGGTCGACGTAGTAGCGGGCGCCGTTCTCCAGCACCACGTTGGCCAGGTACTGGGCGTCCGGCTGCGCCTGGGGCAGGTGGGTCAGCTGCGAGATGTGGGCCTGGGCTTCGTTCATGATGAAGCCGCGGGCATCGGCCAGCGGGGATTCGGTGTCGAAGTCCCAGAAGCTCTGCGAGGACTTTAGGCCCCGTGGACCTGCGTAGGCGTCGATGACGCGGGCGGAATCGCGCATCGGGTTGGCGTGCGGGCGGCCGGGCTGGGAGATCCCGAACTCGGTCTCTGCTCCCATCACGCGTCTGACACTCAGCATGTCCTCCTCCTGTCTGCCGCCGGCGCGGACGTAGAATCGTTGCGTGGCTGCAAAGAAATCATCTCACCTGTTCATCGCCGTCGTCGTCGACGCGTGCCTGGTCGCGCTGTTCACGGTCGTCGGCCATTACACGCACCACCAGTCGCTGGTGCCCGAGCAGATCCTCGGCACCGCCTGGCCGTTCCTCGCCGGGCTCGTCATCGCCTGGCTGCTCAACGCCGTGTGGGCCGCCCCACTCGCGCCGCTGCGCACCGGCACCGGCCTGTGGGCCACGACAGTGCTCGTGGGCCTCGTCATCCGGGCGCTGACCGGCGAGGGCACCGAGGGTCCGTTCATCGTCGTGGCCGCCAGCCTCAACCTCGTCACCCTCGTCGGCTGGCGGGTCATCGCCACCGCCGTGGCCGGGCGCTCGGCACGCTGAGCTGACGGCGGCCAGCCCCGGCTCACAGCAGGTCCGGGTCCGGGGTCGCGGTCTCCGGTTCGCCCACCGTGCCCGAGGCGGCGCGCACCTCGGCGTCGAGCTGCCGGTCGCGTTCGGCACGCGCATCGGCCTCAGCAGCCTGTGAGCGCTGCTGGCCGAGCATCCGCAGGTGGGTGACGCGTTCGCCCTTGCGGCCGGAGATCCGCGACCACTCATCCGGGTTCGAGGTGTTGGGCAGGTCCTCGTGTTCGGAGAACTCCTCGACGATCGCCTGCTCGAGGTGTTCCCAGCTGATGCCGCGCTGCCCGTCGGCCAGCAGCGCCTTGATCGCATGCTTCTTCGCACGGTCGACGATGTTGGAGATCATCGCACCGGAGGCGAAGTCCGAGTAGTACAGCACCTCGGCGCTGCCATCAGCGTAGGTGACCTCGACGAACTCGTTGTCCTCACTGTGGGCGTACATCCGCTCAACACAGCGCCAGATGAGCGCCTCGACGGCCTGCACGCGTGAGCCCTCGACCGCGTCGAGCACCGACTCGTGCAGCGGCAGCTCGGGCACGAGGTACTTCGAGAAGATCTCGGCTGCCCCGGAGCGGTCCGGACGCTGGATGCGGATCTTGACGTCGAGCCGGCCCGGGCGCAGGATCGCCGGATCGATGAGGTCCTCGCGGTTCGAGGCACCGATGACGATGACATTCTCCAGCTGCTCGACACCGTCGATCTCGGCCAGCAGCTGCGGAACGATCGTCGTCTCGACATCGGAGGACTTGCCGGTGCCGCGGGTGCGGAACAGCGACTCCATCTCATCGAAGAACACCACGACCGGTGAGCCGGCTGTGGCCTTCTCCCGTGCCCGGGCGAAGATGAGCCGCAGCTGGCGCTCGGTCTCGCCGACGTACTTGTCGAGCAGCTCGGGGCCCTTGATGTTGAGGAAGTACGAACGCGTCGTCGCGTCTCCGCGGCGCTGGGCCAGGGAGTGGGCAACAGCCTTGGCGATGAGCGTCTTGCCGCAGCCGGGCGGGCCGTAGAGCAGGATGCCCTTGGGCGGTTTGAGGCCGTGCTCGGTGTAGAGCTCCGGGTGCTCGAAGGGCATCTCGACGGCGTCCTGGATCATGTCGATCTGGGCTTCCAGACCGCCGATGTCGTTGTACGAGATGTCCGGGACGGCCTCGAGCAGCAGCGAGGACACCTCGGGCTTGGCGATCTTCTCGTAGGCGAACCGGGTGCGGGTGTCGACGAGCACGGCGTCACCGGGACGCACGCCCTCCTCCTGCAGCACAGCAGAGAGGATGTAGACCTGCTCGTCGTCGCCGGGCGTGCCGATGAGGATCCGGTCCTCGCTCATCACCTCGCGGACGGTGACGACGTCGCCGACCCGGGTGTAGTCGCAGGCTTCGAGGGCGACGAGGCCTTCGGACAGGCGGACCTGGATGCCCGGTCGCAGCTCGGCGGTGTCGAGCTCGGTCGAGATCGCCACGCGCATCCGGCGCCCGGAGACGTGGACGTCGAGTTCGGGCACGCCTTCAGCGTCGGTGACGACTTCCAGGACGGTGCCGAAGGAGTTCGGCGGATCGGACATCCGCTCGGCTTCGGTGCGGATGCGGGCGAGTTCGTCGCGCGCCTGGCGCAGCGTCTTCGTCAGTGCCTCGTTGCGCTTCGAGGCGTTGAACAGCTGCTGGCGCAGCTGGGCTGAGTCCTTGCGCAGCTTGGCAAGATCCGCGGTGGGATCCGGGGTGGTGGGGCTCACTGGTCCTCCTTCGCGGTGGGGTCGTCGCTGGCGGCTGCCGCAGTCTGCTGGGCGGCGTCCTCGGCTTTGCGCCGGGAGCCGACCTCGCGCTTGAGCCGGCGCATCTTCTTGCCGGTCGCATAGCGGTGGCCGATGGTCTCGTCGGTGAACTCTCCGCCTTCCCAGTGGGCGCGGTCCTCAGCACTGGGTTCGGAGCCCTGCGGACGCTTCTTGCGCTCGAGCGGGTCGACGCCCGGAGCGAGCCGGCGGGCGAAGAGCAGGAACCCGGTGTGGCCGATCATCCGGTGGACTGGGCGCACCGCCAGTCCTTCGAGGTGCCAGTCGCGGATCATCGATTCCATGGCGTGCGGTTCGGTGTACATGCGAGTGGCGCGGATCGCCTCGGCGGTGCGCGAGAGCTGGGTGGCGGTGGCGACGTAGACGGTCAGCACTCCCCCGGGAATGAGGGCCTCGGTGACGGCCGGCAGGCATTCCCATGGGGCGAGCATGTCGAGGACGACTCGGTCGACCTCTCCGGGTTCGAAGGCCTTCGGCAGCTCCTCTGCGAGATCGCCGGTGGTGCACGACCATGCCGGGTGCTCCCCGCCGAAGAAGTCGGCGATGTTGCCGGCGGCGATCTCGGCGAAGTCCGGGCGCATCTCAAAGGAGTGGACGCTGCCCTGATCGCCGACCGCGCGCAGCAGCGACAGGGTCAGCGCACCGGAGCCGACACCGGCTTCGACGACGACAGCGCCGGGGAAGATGTCACCGAGCGTGGTGATGAGCGCGGCGTCCTTCGGGTAGATGACGGCCGCTCCGCGCGGCATCGACAGCACGAAATCCTCCAGCAGCGGGCGCAGCGCCTGGTAGGCGGTGCCGCTGGAGTTGCGCACGACGACGCCCTCGGGCTGGCCGATGAGCTGGGCGTGGTCAAGCGTGCCGGTGTGGGCGTGGAAGGTGCCGTCTGGAGTCAGCACGATCGTCTGCAGTCGACCCTTCGGGTCGGTCAGCTGGACCTTGTCGCCGATCCGGAAGGGTCCGCGCCGCACGGGCGCGCCGGAAGCCTGCTGTGCATTCATATGCTCCCCACTCTAGTCCCTGGCCCGGCCGGCTGGTCAGGCCTCTCACTGCGTGAACGCAGGCGGCACACGGTCACCGGCGGTTCAGTCGGCGAGGAGTTCGTCGAAGAACTCCTGCAGGTCGATGACACCGGTGAGTGTGGAGCCGCGCATCACCATGCAGTAGGCGGCCTTCGGCCGGTGGGTCAGCGACTCGAGCAGGTGCGGGGCCGTGATGTCCTCGGGCACCCCGATCCAGCCGCCGAAGGGCCGGGCGTAGTCGGCGATCGTCTCAGACCGCTGCGCACCGATCGGCACCTGGGAGGCGGCGTGCCGGTCGAGGAACGCATACGGCAGACCGCGCTCGTTGAGCACGACGATGATGACCGAGGGTCCTTTGCCGAGGGAGTCGGCGAAGCCGAGGGTCTGCTCGATGGTCGAGTCGTGGGTGGCCGCGATCGCCGGCTGGATGACCGCGTGCAGATCGTAGGTCTCCATGCGGCGGGCGCGTTTGGCATGGGTGACGGCATCGCTGGCGGAGAACCACAGCATGAAGGCGATCGCCGACATCCACAGCACGGTGATGAGGTCGGGACGCTCGCCGCGCAGCAGCGGGGTGACCACAGCCCAGAAGACGAAACCGGCGGCAATGATCCGCCCGATCCAGGCGGCGATGACGGTCCCGAGGTACTGACTGCTGGTGCCACGCCAGATGAGGGCCTGGATCGCCCAGCCGCCGTCGAGCGGGATGCCCGGCAGCAGGTTGATGATGCCCAATGCGGCGTTGGCGAACGTCACGGCGATGAGCAGCAGCCATGGCACCGAGGACTGTTCGAAGGCCCCCATGGACAGCCAGCCGAGACCGGCGAGGACGAGGTTGATGACCGGACCGACGACGGAGATGATGAAGCTCGTCGATGCCGCTCGCTTCGGGTCCTCCTCGATCTTGGGTTCGAACCGGGTGAAGCCGCCCCAGATGTTGAGCTCGATCGCAGCGACCTTCTGCCCGACGGCAGCCCCTGCGATCGCGTGGGCGAGTTCGTGGAGGAAGACGGAGACGAAGAGGAACACCGCATAGGCGAAGGCGACGACCCAGGAGAGAAACCCGAGGTCGGGCCGAACGCTGGAGACCCATGGGGCGAAGAGCACTGTGATGATGACCGCGGCGATGAACCAGGACCAGGCGAGGACGACGGGAGCACCGAAGACCCAGCCGATGATGAGCCCGTTCGACGCCCCGGTCCGTTTGGCCGGGGGGTTTGCCTTCGCGCTCGCCTCAGTCATGTCCACCATCCTAAAGGGGATGCCCTGCTGTCTCTGCGCGCCCATGCCGAGGAGAGTCTGCCCAGGCCGAGGAGGGAACGGTCAGTGATGTCAGCGGCGGCCGGTAGGGTTTCGGTTATGGCCAAACTCGTCGCGCTCTCTCCGTCCCGGGCCAATGACTTCGTCCAGTGCCCGCTGAAGTTCCGCTTCCGCACCGTCGACAAGATCCCTGAGCCGCTGTCGCCCGTTGCGTTCCGCGGCACCCTCGTCCATGCCGTGCTCGAGCGTCTCTTCGACGCGGTCGCCCCCGAGCGGACGTGGGAGAAGACGATCGAGCTGCTGCCCATCGAGCTGACCCGGCTGACCGACGAGGACGGGCGTGTCGCTGAGCTCTTCCCCGCTGAGGAGGATCGCCGCCGGCTGCTCAACGAGTCAGCCGAGCTGTGCCGTTCGTACTTCGCGCTTGAGATTCCGCAGATGCTCGAACCGGACCGGCGGGAGGAGTTCGTGCAGGTGCCGCTCGAGGGCGGTCCGGTGCTGCGCGGATTCATCGACCGCGTCGACGCCACCCCGGGTGGGGCGGTGCGGCTGGTCGACTACAAGACCGGCAAGCAGCCCAAACCGCAGTACGGCCGCGAAGCCGATTTCCAGATGCGCTTCTATGCCCTCATGCACTACCTGGCTGAGGGCCAGCTCGTGCACACCCTCAAGCTGCTCTACCTCGGCTCGCGCAGCTCGATCGACATGCAGCCGACGATGGGTGATATCGAGCGCACCGAATTCGAAGTCCGCGGCATCTGGAACGAGATCACCGATGCCGCACAGGCCGGGCGCTGGCGTCCGCGCCGTTCCCCGCTGTGCAATTGGTGTTCGTTCAAGCCGATGTGCCCGGCATGGGGCAATACGCCCCCGGAGGCACCGCCGATCACTGAGATCGCCGGTGCCGACCTGCTCTCAGGCGGCACCGACTGAGCCAGCCTGCAGGGGCCTGCTCCTTCACTCGCCGTCGCTGGACTGCTGGGCATCGGCGACGCCGGGCCCGTGCGGGACGGCCGAGCCGATCAGGCCGTCGAGGGACTGGGCACTCATCCCCTCCAGGGTCGGCACGAGCCGTCGGCCCGGCTGTTCGGGAATCGGCACCAGATGCGGCACCCCGAACGCTATCGTCCCTGCGGATTCGGCGCTGGTGAGTCCGGGCACGGAGTCCTCGAATGCCACACATGCTTCGGGTGGTACGCCGATCTGCTCGGCGCCGATGAGATAGGGCGCTGGATCCGGCTTGCCGGCCGGCACCTCGTCGCCGGTGACAAGCGCTGCGAATGCTCCGTCCGGGCAGGCGGCGACGACCGCCTCGGTGAGCCGGCGATACGACATCGTCACCAGCGCACACGGCACGCTGTTGGCCTGCAGGTCTGCCAGCAGCTCACGTGCCCCGGGCCGGAACGGCACATGCTCGCCGATGAGCTCGATGACGCGGTCGAGGAGCAGTTCGACGATCTCCTCAGCTGGCAGCGTCAGGCCGTGGGCGATGAGGATGTGGGCCGAGGTCAGCAGCTCGTTGCCGACCATGAGCATGCCCTTCTCCTCGTCCCAGTCGAGACCGTGAGTGCGCATGAGCTCTGTTTCGGCGGTGATCCAGTACGGTTCGGTGTCGACGAGAGTGCCGTCCATGTCCCACAGGACTGCCGAGTAGAATCGCATGACTCCTAGCGTAGTCTGTGCCCATGGACTTTCTGCCTCCCTCCGATCGCTGGCTGCGGATCATCGCCGTCGAAGGTATGGATGACGCAGGTCAGAGCGCCGTCGACGCCGCGCATCACCTGGTCGAGGCGTGGGATCTGCGCCCGGCTGAGGACCTGCTGACCGATGGCTACTACGACTACACGCTGGTGCGTCCGCGGCTGCGCCGCTCCGGAATGAACGCTGAAGTCGAGTGGCCGTGCGTCGAGACCTATCTCGGAACGGTGCCGGGCACGCCGATCAGCGTGATCGTCATGATCGGGCCGGAGCCGACCTTCTACTGGGCTGAGGCCTTCGAAGTGCTGCTGGACGGTGCTCATTCCGGTGATCGTGTGGTGCTCATCAGCGGTGCTGCCGCAGCGGTGTCCCATCGGCGTCCGCTGCCGGTCGCGATCACAAGCGAACAGTCCGACGTGGTCTCCGCCTATGACGGCGTCGAATCGGCCTACGGTGAGGGCACTGCCGGTCTGCTGGAGGTCTTCGCGGTGATGCTCGCCGCGCAGCGCATCACGGCGGTCACCCTGACAGTGTCCGTGCCCGGGTATGTCGCCGGCACCACCTCGCCGAAGGCGATCCTGTCGCTGCTCGGCGCCTTCGAGGACCTGACCGGGTTGGTCGTGCCCCAGCACGACCTCGTCGAAGATGCCCGTGCCTGGGAGTTCGGCGTCGAGGAGTTCGTCGAAGCCAACCCCGACCTGCAGGATCACGTCGAGCACCTCGAATCGGTCGCGGAGACCTCCGAGCTGCCCGAAGCCAAGGGCGAGGCGATCGCCCGCGAGTTCGAGCGCTACCTGCAGCACCGGCGCCGCGACGGAGGCTGAAACACCGCCGGCCCCACACCTCGTGGTGCGGGGCCGGCCGTCAGTGTGCGACAGCAGTCGTCAGAGCCTGACGCCGAGGAGGGCGTCGATCGCCTCGACGATCTCCTCGGTGTCGGCGCGCGACCCCTCGCTGCTCGTGGTGGCAGCCCAGCGGTCGAGCGTTGAGAGCGCTGAGGGCGTGTCAAGGTCGTCGCTGAGGTCGTGGCGCAGATCGTCGATGACGTCTTCGGCGCTGACCGTCGATCCGAGGCCGGCGGCCCTGCGCCAGGTGGCCAGGCGCTGCTGGGCCTGCTCGAGCACCTCATCGGAATAGCTCCAGTCGCAGCGGTAGTGGTGCGCCAGCAGGGTCAGCCGCACCGCCATCGGGTCGACACCGGATTCGCGCAGCGCGGAGACGAAGACGAGATTCCCGCGAGACTTGCTCATCTTCTCGCCCTCGTAGCCGACCATGCCGGTATGCATGAACACCTGGGCGAACGGCTCGCCGGTCAGTGCGGTCGCGTGCGCTGCGCACATCTCGTGGTGCGGGAAGATCAGGTCTGAGCCGCCACCCTGGATGGTGAGCGGGAAGCCGAGGTACTCGTTGGCGATGGCCGCGCATTCGATGTGCCAGCCGGGCCGGCCCGGGCCGAGCTCGCCGCCGTCCCAGGACGGCTCGCCTTCGCGTTCGGCACGCCACAGCAGCGCGTCGAGCGGATCTTCCTTGCCCGGTGTGCCGGGGTCGCCGCCGCGTTCGCCGAACAGGCGCAGCATCGTGTCGCGGTCGTAATGTGACTCCGAACCGAAAGCCGGTTTGATCGCGGCGTTGACGCGGTAGTACACATCGCCGTTGTCGAGACGGTAGGCGTAACCGTTGTGCAGCAGTTCGGTGACCGCGGAGACGACGAGATCGATGCTCTCGACGGCACCGATGTAGTGGTCGGGGGCGATGACGCGCAGCGCCTCCATGTCGCTGCGAAATCGTTCGATCTCACCGTCGGCCAGATCCCGCCAGTCGACGCCGGTGGCGTCGGCCCGTGCGAGGAGCGGGTCGTCGATGTCGGTGATGTTCTGGACGTAGGACACCTCCACACCGGCATCGCGCCACACCCGCTGCAGCACGTCGAAGGCCACATAGGTGGCGGCGTGACCGAGGTGGGTTGAGTCGTAGGGGGTGATCCCGCAGACGTAGAGTCGCGCGACCTTCTCCTTGCCCGGCGCCTGTACAGGTCCCTGCTCTGCAGTGCAGTAGACGTCGGGGCCGCGGCCGGAGCTGGAGAGCCTGGGAACATCAGGAGATTGCCATGGTTTCACGTCCCCAGCATACGAGTGAGCAATCAGCGACCTCAACACGGCTGATGTCCCGGCGCAGCGGAAGAGCATGTGCCCACATGCCGGATCGGGACGTGCCGGCGCACCGGAACGGGATGTCTCAGCGTGCCGCGGTCACAGCGGCGGCCACGGAATCGGCGTCCGGGTCGCCGGCGGCAGCGGGAAGGCCCCGAGCTCGCTCAGGGCCGCTGCGCGTGCCGCGGTGGCGTCTGCCTCGGCATCGGTGAGCCAGGTCCCGAGGCGGTGCCGCAGTTCGGTGCTCTCGGCGACCTCGGCCAAAAGCCGGTTCTCAGCAGGTGTGAAGGGTTCGCCGCAGAAGCCCCACAGCACGGTGCGCAGCTTCGGTTCGGCGTGGAAGGTCAGTCCGTGGTCGATGCCGAACACGCCGGGTGCGGTGCCGTCGAAGCGGTAGTGCCCGCTGAGGATGTGTGAGGCTTTGCGGTCGGCGTTGTTGACGATGAGGTCGAACAGTGCGATCTGCCGCAGTGCCGGTGCGAGCGCGTGGGCGACGACGAGGTCCTCACCGTCTTCGGACACGGCGGCGAAGATCGCAGCCCAGCCTTCAGGCACCTCGTCGGGTTCGAAGATGTCGACGAGCGCATCGCCGGGGCTGAGCGTCTCGACATACGCCTGCACTGAGCCCGGTCCGGCCGGCATGTCAGTGCGCATGACCGTCGGCGGGGCCACCGGCAGCCCGATGGCCTGCCCGAGTTCGAAGCAGGCGACCTCCCGGCCGGCCAGCGACTGGTGGGGGAAGTCATGCAGCGGCCGCTCCCCCGCGGCGGGCTTGTAGACCGCGCGCAGCACAGTCTCACCTGCTGTCACCGTGATGAGCCGCGTGTCATTCGAGGCGTGCGGGATGCGCCCGAGCTGGTGGACCTCACCGGCGGTGAGCACGTCGACGATGCTGGCGGTGTCGTCTGCCGCTGACAGGTGCGTCGGTGTGTCGATGCGCACGGAGATCTCCGGCCAGTCGGGGCTGGAGTCGCTGTGTCCGCTGCGGGTCGTCATATCCGGCATCAGCGGGCGATTCCGTTGGCGCGCGGGCACATGTGACCGGCCGGATCGAGCGGCAGCGCGCAGAACGGGCAGTCCGAGCGTCCGGCATTGACGACCTGGTCGGCGCGGCGGGCGAACTCGCGGGCCTGGCCGGCGGTGAGGGTGACCTTGAGTGAGCGTCGCTCCTGCGTGTCGTCATCCGGGTCGCCGCTGGTGCCCGACTCGGCGTCCTGCTGGGTGAGTTCGAAGCATTCGACGATGAGCAGACCGGCCTGGGTGTCCCAGCCCAGACTCATGGTGCCGACGATGAACTCGGCGTCGACGGGCATCGCCAGGCCGGCGTTGTCGATGAGCTCCTCGAGCGGGCCGACCGGGATCGGCACAGTGCTGGCGCCCTTGGCCCTGACCATGTCGAGCAGCTCGTCCATCCGCTCCCCGAGCATCTCGACCTGCTCCTTCTCCAGCGTCACCGAGGTGACGACGCCCTCGGAGGCGGCCTGCAGGAAGAACGTGCGCTCGCCCGGCAGGCCGACGGTCCCGGCGATGAACCGGTCGGGCGACGAGTGTTCGAAGATCGGGGCGGCCATAGTCCTTACCCTATGGCATTCGATTCCCCTCGTCATCGGCTCGAACTGGTGACGCGGCCTGCAGAAGGGGGGTACATTGGAGGCATGAGCCTTGAACCCGATGTGGCCCTGGAAGAGTTCCTTTCGGCAATCCGCGAGCACTACGCTGCAGCGGCCCACCGTTCCTCCGATGAGGACCCGCGAGTCGAAGCCACCTACATGGCCCTGGCCGAGGCTTTCGACATCTACGAGGACGCCCTCTATCGCGCATTCGAGGAGGTCACGCCCTTTGAGCTCTTCGATGATCAGGAAGACGCCAAGGCCGACCTCGGCGACGATGACGATGATGACGACTTCGATGATGATTTCGACGATGATGACGATGACTACGACGAAGACGATGATGACGACTTCGACGACGACTACGACGATGAGGTCACCGTCAAGCAGTGAGCGCTGAGCGCTGCTGCCCCACCCTCACCTGAACAGCGCCTGTTGCCGTGCCCGAGGTGTCAGCTGGGTTCGGAGATCTGGTCGAGGACCTGGAGGATCTCCGGCTGCAGTTCGGCATCGCTGTTGACCAGCTGTGTGAGCTGATCGGTCGTGCGCGGGCTGATGAGGCTGCAGGCCGGTGCCTGTGAGCGCATCCAGGCCAGCGCGACATCGACCGGGGCGATCTCCAGGCTCGAAGCGGCCTTGCTCACGCCGGCCACGATCCGCTGCGCGTCATCGGTCAGATACCGCTGCATGTAGCCATCGCGGTGGACCGCAGCCCGTGAGTCCGCCGGCACAGCCTTGAGGTACTGGCCCGAGAGCGCACCGCGGCCGAGTGCGGCACCGGCGACCATCCCGATGCCCAGATAGTCGGCGGCCGGTGCGACATCGGACTCCGCCGAGCGCTCGAGCAGCGAATGCTCGTTGAACGCAGCGACGACCGGGATGCCGGCTCCGGCGACAGCGGCCAGCTGCCAGCCGGAATGATAAGCGCAGGCGACATAGCCGATGTCCCCGGCGCTCAGCAGCGTCTCGAGCGCTGAGGCGGTCTCCTCCAGCGGAGTGGTGACGTCGAAGCCGTCGAGGACGAGGACCTCGATGTGGTCCCGGCGCATCCGCTGTAGGAGCTCGCGGGTCTGTCTGAGCACCTGTTGCCGGGACAGGCTGAGGACCGGTTCATCACCGCGCTGGGCGACACCGACACGGGCGCACACAGTGACTTCGGGGCTGACTGTCAGCTTCCCGAGCAGGTCGGCCGCAGGTGAGGCGAACGACGGCAGCTCAAGAGTCGTGCCTCCGGCCTCGCTGTAGGAATCGAGGAGCTGCTGGGCGGTGTCCGCCTCAACGCGACTGCCCCAGTCGAAGGTGCCGAGTCCGAGCTCGGAGAGCTCCAGACCTGATGTTCCGACGCGGTGAACGTGCATAGTCCTTGAGGTTACCTGATCAGTGGGTCTACCCTGATGTGGGTCTGCCCGCCGGTGCGTCGCCGCTGTCATGTGACGAAGCCCTCGGAGCCAGCCCCATCCCGCCGCCAGATCCCCGGCGCGGGAGTCTGTCCACACCGCCGCTGGCGGGTGCCTACAGCTAGGAGTAAGTGCATGGATTGGCTCATCGCCGCGATCCTCGGAGTCGTGCAGGGACTCACGGAGTTCCTGCCGATCTCCTCATCAGCACATCTGCGGATCGTCGGCGAGTTCCTGCTGCCGGGCGAGGACCCGGGAGCGTTCTTCACCGCCATCGTGCAGATCGGCACCGAAACCGCGGTGCTCGTGTACTTCTGGAAGGACATCACCAGCATCATCGCCGCCTGGTGCAAGGCGCTCGTGGGCCGCGGACCCAAGGACGACCCGAAGGTCCGGCTCGGCTGGCTCATCATCCTCGGCTCGATTCCCATCGCGGTGCTCGGGCTGATGTTCGAAAGCCAGATCGAGACGGTGCTGCGCAGCTTGTGGATCACTGCGACGATGCTCATCGTCTTCGGCATCATCCTCGGCGTGGCCGACAAGTACGGTTCGCGGACCTATGAGCTCAAGGACATGACCTGGGGTCAGGGCATCCTCTACGGCCTGGCACAGGCGATGGCGCTCATCCCCGGTGTGTCGCGCTCCGGCGGCACGATCATCGCCGGCCGGCTGATGGGCTTCAAGCGCGAAGCCGCCGCCCGCTATTCGTTCCTGCTCGCTGTCCCGGCGGTGATGGCCTCGGGCTTCTACGGCCTGTTCAAGAGCATCGGCGAGCCGATGGTGCTCGGCTGGGGGCCGACCGCACTGGCCACACTGGTGAGCTTCGTCGTCGGCTACATCGTCATCGTCGGGTTCCTCAAGTTCATCTCGACCCGCTCCTTCGCCGTCTTCGTCTGGTACCGCGTCATCATCGGCCTGGTCATCTACGCCCTGTTGGGCGCCGGGGTCATCTCAGCGATCTGACCGGAGCGCTGCGCGCCAGTGCCGGTTCGGCCCATCGCGGCGCGGGTTCGTCCCAGTGCGGGTTCGGCCCAGTGCGGGGTCGGCTACCGGCCGCCGCCGAGGTCGGGGCTGGCCTGGCGTCCGCCGGCGGTGACCGACATGGCGGTCACGACCGGATGCCCGGTGGCCGGGTAGGAGATGACGCTGAAGGATCCGGGAGCCACCGCGATGCGCTGGAACCGGTCGAGCGGGATGCCGAGGGCATCGGCGAGGATCGCCTTGATGATGTCACCGTGGCTGACGATGATCCCCACGCCGTCCTCACAGCTGTTCTCGTCCTGACCGCTGCCTGCGGTGAGCTGGCGCAGCTCGGCGACCAGCGCCTGGGCTGCAGCGATCCCCCGGGCGGCAGCCGCCTTGAGCGATTCTCCGCCGGGGAAGACCATCGACGAGGGGCACTCGGCGACGCGTGTCCACTCAGGCTGTGCCTTGAGCGAGGTGAGCGGCTGGCCGCTCCACTGCCCGTAGTCGACTTCTGCCAGGTCCGGGTCCTCCCGGGTCTGAGCGACGGTGACGATGCCGAGCAGCTCTTCGGTCGTCTGCACACAGCGCATGAGCGGAGAGTGCCGCAGCGCGGTGATCGAGGCGAACGGCAGGACGCCGGCCAGACTGCGGATCTGGGCGCGGCCAGCCGCAGTGAGAGCGACCCCGGGCGTCCGGCCGGCGAGCAGGCCGGCGGCGTTGGCATCGCTCTCCCCATGCCGGATGAGAACCAGATGGACCATACGCCTCAGGATAATGCACGCCGGGTGCGGCGTGTCCGCCCTGCGAGCAGCCCGGGAAACAGGCCCGCCTGGTGATAATCTCATCGAAGCGAAGGAGGGAATGTGAAGCGACGTCGTACACCTGTGGAGTACGAATTCCGGACCGTGAGCCTGCATCGGGAGATGACCCGATCAGAAGCCGCCCGCCTGCTGACCGAAGAAGCCGAATACGGCCGCTGGGAGCTGGCACGCACCCGGATCGGGATGGGCGGATCGAAGACGGTGTGGCTGCGTCGCCGCATCATCCGCATCAAGTACTCCGCATGACGGCCACCGCATCACGCGGGCCGGCGCTGCTGTCAGCCGCGGCGATGATCGCCGCGGGCATCGCGATGTCCATCCAGGGCACCGCCAACGGTCACCTCGCCGCCGCCCTCGGCCACGGCCTGTATGCCGCATTCCTGTCCTTCACCGGCGGCTTCGTCGTCCTCTGCCTTGCCATCCCCTTCGAACCCGGCGCCCGCCGCGGACTCGGACGCGCCTGGCAGCTGGTGCGCCGCGGCGAGTTCCCGTGGTGGATGCTCACCGGCGGCATCGGCGGCGCCTCTGTCGTCATCGCGCAGTCGCTGACCGTCCCGCTGTTCGGCGTGGCGACGTTCATCATGTCCTTCGTGTGCGGTCAGCTGCTCGGCGGGCTCATCGTCGACAACACCCGGCTGAGCCCAGGCGGGCGCCGGGCTCCCAGCGTCCCCCGTGTCGCCGGCGTCATCATCGTCCTGCTCGGCGTCGTCGTGTCCTCATCCGGTGCGCTGTCCCACGGCGTACCCCTGTGGGCGCCGCTGCTGCCGCTGACCTCCGGTGCGCTCACGGCGTTCCAGCAGGCCTTCAACGGCAACCTCAACACCGCCTCCCGCTCGGCCTACGCGGCGACGTTCACGAACTTCCTCGTCGGCTCACTGTTCCTCTTTGCCGCGGCAGTCATCGTGCGCCTGTCCGGCGTGCCGATCAGCGGGTTCCCGGAGATGCCGGGTCAGTGGTGGATGCTCATCGGCGGTGTGCTCGGCGTCATGTACATCGGCTTCTCCACCGTGGCGGTCGGCCGTCTGGGAGTGCTGCTCATCAGTCTGCTGGCGCTGTTCGGCAACCTGCTCGGCTCACTCGTCATCGACCTGCTCTTCCCTGTCGGAGCTGCCCCGATCGGCCCGCAGACGTTCATCGCCATCGGGCTCGTGCTCCTCGGCGTCGTCGTCGCCTCGGTCCAGCGCCGTCAGCGCTGGCTGGAGGACGACGACTGACACCGAGACGGTGGCCGCAGTGAGAACAGGTGCGGCTGGCTCAGGCTTCCATGAGGAACCGGCCGAGCACCCGGGCACCGAACTCGAGAGCCGAGACCGGCACCCGTTCGTCGACCCCGTGGAACATCGCAGGGAAGTCGAGGTCCGGGGTCAGGCGCAGCGGTGCGAAGCCGTAGCCGGTGATCCCCAGCAGCGAGAGCGCCTTGTTGTCGGTGCCGCCCGAAAGCGTGTACGGCAGCACCGTGGCGTCCGGATCCTCCTCCTGCAGGGAGGCGACCATCGTGTCGACGAGCCGACCGCCGAAGGGTGATTCGAGAGCAGTGGCCACGATCTCCTCTTCGATGTCGACACCTTCCCCGGCGAGCTCCTTGAGCTTGAGTTTGAGGTCCTCGTACTGGCCGGGCAGGTGCCGGCAGTCGATGTAGGCCGAGGCTGTCGAGGGGATGACGTTGTGCTTGTAGCCGGCTTCGAGCATCGACGGGTTCGAGGTGTTGGCGAACGTCGCACCGACGAACTTGGCCACCGATCCGAGTTCGTCGAGCAGCTCGCCGTAGGTCTCTGCGCTGAATGGGATCCCGGTGAGTTCGGAGACGCCGACGAGCAGGTCGCGGGTGGCCTGCGGCATCTGCTCGGGCCATTCATACGCGCCGATCCGTGCGACCGCCTCGGCGAGCTTGGTGACCGGGTTGTCGCGGTTGATCTGGGAACCGTGCCCGGCGGTGCCGCGGGCGATGAGCTTGAGCCAGGCGATGCCCTTCTCCGCGGTCTGGACAAGGTACACGCGCTGGCCGCGGATGTCGACGGAGTAGCCGCCGACCTCGGAGATCGCCTCGGTGGCGCCGTCGAACACCTCGGGATGGTTCTTGGCCATCCACTGCGAACCGTAGAGCCCGCCGGCTTCCTCATCGGCGAAGAAGACGATGATGAGATCGCGGCGCGGACGCAGGTTCTCGCGCATCATCGTGCGCACGACCGCGATGATCATCGCGTCCATGTCCTTCATGTCAACAGCCCCACGACCCCAGACGAGGCCGTCGCGGATCTCCCCGGCGAACGGGTCGACAGACCATTCGGAGGCGTCGGCGGGCACGACGTCGGTGTGGCCGTGCACGACGAGCGCCGGCGCCTCGGGATCGGTGCCCGGCACCCGGGTCACGAGCGTCGCGCGTCCGGGGGCGGACTCGTAGATCTGGGACTCAAGGCCGACCTCGGCGAACCAGGCGGCGATCTGGTCAGCGGCCGGACGCTCAGGGTTGCACTTGTTGTTGCCCCAGTTCTGCGTGTCGATGCGGATGAGCTCCTGGCACAGGCGGGTGACCTCTGCCTCGGCGCTGGCGAACTGATGACTCATCGACACTCTCCATTCTCACTCGCGGCGGTGCGGCCGGGCCGGCCTGAGCCGAGCGTACACCGGAAGCGCAAGCACGTTCGCGAGCGTTCGTCATCCGGAAATCGGCGAACCGCAGATGAATACCCCGTGACGCCTTCGAAGCCGGGGCCCTCCGGCGCGTCGCCGCGTGCGTGGGCGGCGTGTGCATATGACAGACTACGACTAAGTGTCCCGGCGCGAGCGCGCCGTCGTCGATCGAGGAGGAGCAAGATGAAGACTGTTGTCTGCGGTGGAGACGGGTTCTGCGGCTGGCCGACAGCCCTGCATCTCTCAGCGCGAGGCCACGACGTTGTCATCCTCGACAATCTTTCTCGCCGGGAGATCGACGAGGAGCTCGGTGCGGAGTCGCTGACCCCGATCGCCTCGATCGAAGAACGGCTCGACGCCTGGGAGGAGCTGACCGGCAAGCGGATCGGCTTCGCCCAGATCGACCTGGCTCAGGACTACGAGGCGGTGCTGCGCCTGCTCGGCGAGTACGCACCTGACACCGTCATCCACTTCGCCGAACAGCGCGCTGCGCCGTACTCGATGAAGTCCCCGGCACACAAGCGCTACACCGTCGACAACAACGTCAACGCCACCCACAACCTGCTCGCCGCAATCGTCGAGAACGGTTCGGACATCCACCTTGTGCACCTGGGCACCATGGGCGTCTACGGATACGGCACCGCCGGGATGGAGATCCCCGAGGGCTACCTCGACGTGCAGGTCACTGCCGACAAGGACGCCGAGGGACGGCCATGCGAGCCGTACCAGGTCGAACAGCAGATCCTGTACCCGACCAACCCGGGTTCGATCTACCACATGACGAAGGTGCTCGACCAGCACCTGTTCGCCTACTACGCCAAGAACGACGCGCTGCGCATCACCGACCTGCACCAGGGCATCATCTGGGGTACGAACACCGCAGAGACCAAGCTCGACGAACGGCTGGTCAACCGCTTCGACTACGACGGCGACTACGGCACCGTGCTCAACCGGTTCCTCATGCAGTCGGCGGTCGGCTACCCGCTGACCGTCCACGGCACCGGCGGTCAGACGCGCGCGTTCATCCACATCCAGGACATGGTCCGCTGCGTCGAGATCGCGGTGGACAATCCGCCTGCGGCCGGTGAGCGGGTCAAGATCTTCAATCAGCTGACCGAGACCCATCGGGTGCGCGAACTCGCCGAACTCATCTGCTCGATCACCGGTGCCCGCCTGGAGAACGTGCCCAATCCGCGGCACGAGTCGGCCGAGAACGACCTCCACGCCTCGAATGCGACGTTCCTGGCACTCGGACTCAAGCCGACGACGCTGTCCGACGGGCTGCTCATGGAGGTCAATGAGACCGCCAAGCGCTATGCCCACCGGGCGGACCTGTCGAAGATCCCCGCGTCCTCTGTCTGGACCAAGCACCAGCAGCCGGGTGTGCCGACCGTCCCGACCGACACCTCGGGCCTGGCAGATGCGCAGGCCAGCGGTGACCACGACGAGACGGCGGCGGTCTCCGGCAGCTGATGCGCGTCGCCCTCTTCACGGAAGTCTTCCTTCCGAAAATCGACGGGGTCGTCACCCGGCTCATGGGCACCCTCGACCACCTGGCCGAAATGGGTCATGAGGTCGTCGTGTTCGCGCCGGGCCATCCGCCGGCCCGCTATGCGGGGTTCCGGGTGGTTCCGGTGCGCTCGGTGTCCTTCAAGCCGTGGTATCCCGAGCTGCGCGTCGGCCTGCCGACTTCGAACATCGCCAAGACGATGGAGCGCTTCCACCCGCATATCGTCCATGCCGTCAATCCGATCTGGCTGGCTGCCTACGGCACGATGTCCTCGAAGCGGCGCGACCTGCCGATGCTCGCGTCCTTCCATACGAATGTGCCTGAGTACACGCAGCGGCTCGGGCTTGAGTGGATCACCGACACGACCGAACGGTGGATCACGTGGATCCACAACCTCGCAGAGGTCAATCTGTGCACCTCGCAGCCGATGATCGAGCAGGCTGCGGCTGCCGGGATCAAGAACCTCGACCTCTGGCCGCGGGCGGTCGACACGCAGACCTACCATCCGGGCAACTACTCGCAGCGGATGCGTGAGCGACTCACCGACGGGCATCCAGAGGATCGGCTGCTCGTCTATGTCGGGCGGATGTCGAAGGAGAAGGACCTCGATGTGCTGCGCGGCGTCATCGACCGCGCTCCGGAGGGCACCCGGTTGGCAATGGTCGGATCCGGCCCGCACCTGGGCCAGCTGGAGGCCGAGTTCGCCGGCACGCCGACGGTCTTCACCGGGTACATGAGCGGTCAGGAGCTGGCCGAGGCCTACGCCTCAGCCGATGTGTTCGTCTTCCCCTCGACGACCGAGACGCTGGGGCTGGTGGCACTGGAGTCGATGGCCTCGGGAGTGCCGGTCGTCGCTGCCCGGGCTGGTGGCATCCCGTTCGCCGTGCCCGATGGTGTCGGTGGGCTGCTGTGCAAACCCCATTCGAGTGAGGACATGTCAGCTCAGGTCAATCGTCTGCTGGCAGATGAGAGCCTGCGCTCGGCATTGGCCGCCGGAGGCAAGGCCGAGATGGAGCAGCACAGCTGGCGGGCAGCGACGGAGAAGCTCGTCGAGAGCTACGAGCTGGCAATCGAACGGCACTGGTCGGACTATGTGCCACCGCGTTGGCGGATCAAGACGTTCGGGCGGCCGATGCCGCGCGCAACGTGACCGAGCCGAGATCAGGCCTGTTCCGCTGCGGCCTTGGCGTCGTTCCAGCTGCCGAAGTGGTTGCGCACCGAGGCACCTGAGGGCCTGGTCCGGCCGGCGGCGCGCTCGTCCTTGGCCCATGCCTCATAGCGGCTGAAGCTCTCAGCTCCCCCAGCTGCGCGCGCATCGGTGAGGAAATCGATGACAGCGCTGCGGAATGCTTCAGGAGAGTAGTGGAAGGCACCTCTCTTGCGGCCGCCGCCCGAGGTGGGGAAGCCCAGTGAGCTCAGCGCATCGTTCCAGAAGTTCGTGCCCAGGCGCTTGCGCACGGTCTGGCTCGTCGGCGGCCAGATCTGGTGACCGGCCCGGCCGGCGAACTCCAGTCCGCGCACGGCACGCGCTCGCGCGGCATCGTAGGCGTCCTTCGAGAACGGCACAGCTGATCCGGTGGTGAGCTCGGTTCGGGTGGCGGCGATCAATGCGAAGACGTTGATCACTTCCGCACGTGTCCTGCCCTGCCCGTGCAGGATTTCCTCGAGTGCCGCAGCGGTCTCGAATTCGACTGCACCGCTGATCTCCGCTGCCGGTGTCAGGTTCTGTGACAGCGCGTACAGATAGTGGACGGCGGCAGTGACGAGCTCACTTCGCGTAGAGGGCACTGATGACTTCCTTGTCTTGCCGGGAACACGGTTCGGATGGGCTGCATCCTCACCGGCGAGTATGTCACAGAATCCCGTGCAGACGGAGGGGTCGCCGACATGCAGAAAGCCCCGGAACCTCAATGGTTCCGGGGCTTTCAGCGGCCTGAGCCGGTTGTGCGCGAGGGGGGACTTGAACCCCCACGCCCGATATAGTGGGCACTAGCACCTCAAGCTAGCGCGTCTACCAATTCCGCCACCCGCGCGGGCAACAGAGAACACATTACATGCTCTGAACCCGATTGCAAAATCGGTTTCGCCCTCTGTGACGAACACCGCACAAACATACATGGATGCGTGCATCCGCGCAGGTCAGGCGGGGTTCCGACACACTATTCACGACAGCGGAGCGACGCTTCCGAGCACGTGCGGCTTGCCGTTCTTGACGCTCCACACCGCATAGCGGCGAGTGGCGCCCTCGTGATCGTCGAAGACTCCGAAGCCCACCCGCGCCGGCAGGATGACGGGCTTGGCGAACTGCGCTTCCCACACGTAGCCGCCGGCCGGGACCTGGGACTCGGACAGCGCACGTGAGGCGGTGTACATGCCGTGGGCGATCGAGGCCGGGAACCCGAAGGCCTTGGCGGCCAGCGGATTCAGGTGGATCGGGTTGTAGTCCCCTGAGACCTTCGCATACGTTGGGCCGATCGAGCGCGGCAGCTTCCAGATGGCTGACGGCACTCCCGGGGCCTCGAACTCGCTGCGCTCCTCCTCGCGTTCGGACTCGGCGCTGCTGAGGTGCTTGCCGACTGCCAGATAGGTGGCGGTCTCCTCGAAGACCGTCTCACCGTCGACGACTCCCGTGACGAGTACGTCGAACTCAGTGCCCTTGCGGTGCTTGCGGGCCTGCCCGATCCGCACCGATGTCGTCACGGTTTCGCCGATGAGGACCGGCCGGTGCAGGCGGAACCGGTTGACGATGTGCACCAGGCCCAGCAGCGGCAGCGGGAAGCCGGGGTCGGTCATGAGCTGCATTGCCAGCGGGAAGCCGAGTTTGTGCAGATACCCCGGATGCACGGAGTCCGTCACCGGTGCCTCGACGACGCGGTGGAATGCCGCCACCTCGACGGGATCGAGCGTGGTGGTCGACTCCACGGAGCGGGTCGGCATATGGGCAGAGCTGTGCGGGCGCTTCTTGAACTGGCGCAGGACGGCTTTGGCGAGCACTGCGCCGGAGTTGATGGGCCGCGGTACGCCTCGAGTGAATCTCGTCATCACGCCCCCAGCAGACTCTGGCCGCACACACGCAGCGTCTTGCCGTTGATGCCGCCGGCGGCGGGCTGGACGAAGAACGCGATGGCCTCGGCGACGTCGCGCGGCTTGCCGCCCTGCTGCAGGCTCGACAGCCGGCGGCCGAGCTCGCGCGGAACCATCGGCATCGCCGCGGTCATATCGGTCTCAATGAAGCCCGGAGCCACGGCATTGATGGTGCCGCTGCGGGCAGCGAAGTCCTCTGCAGCAGCTGCCACCATTCCCACCACACCGGCCTTCGAAGCGGAGTAGTTCGTCTGCCCGCGGTTGCCTGCCAGGCCGGCGATCGAGGCCAGCGACACCACCCGCGGAGCCTGGCCCCAGCCGGTGGCCGCTGTGATCGACTCGTTGATGCGCAGCTGGGAGGAGATGTTGACGGCGATCGCGGACGCCCAGCGGGATTCGTCCATGTTCGCCAGCAGTTTGTCACGTGTGATGCCGGCATTGTGGATGAGGATGTCGATCGGGGCGCCGACGCGCTCCATGATCTGCTGACCCGCGTGCTCAGCAGTGATGTCGAGCTGGATGGCGACTCCGCCGATGCTGTTCATCGTCTGCGCCAGGGCCTGCCCGGCCTGCGGAACGTCGACGCCGTAGACCTGTGCCCCGTCCCGGTGGAGCACACGGGCGATCTCTGCGCCGATGCCGCGGGCGGCACCGGTGACGACAGCGACTGCGCCGTTGAGCGGTCCGGTCTGGCCGGTGGCGGCGAACTCCGCGGCCGAGGTGGTGGTTCCGCGGTCGCTGGAGACCGTGAGGAACTGCCCGGAGACGTAGGCGGACTTCGCCGAGAGCAGGAACCACAGGGCAGCCACGGCCGACGGCGCTGTGGGCTGTACGCCGTCGAGGACGATGCCGTTTGCGGTCGAGCCGGCGCGCATCTCGTGTGCGAGCGAACGGGTGATGCCTGTGACGGCGTTGCGGACGGCGTTGAGTGCCGGGTCGGCATCCGTGGTGTGCGGGAAGACGACGCCGGCGTCGGCGACGGTGATGACGCGGCCGCACCTGGTCAGCTGGCGCAGTGCCGCACCGATGGCCAGTGTCGTGTCCTGCAACTGGTCGGGATGGGTCAGCCCGTCGTAGGCGGCGATGATCGCCTGGTAGCGCAGACCCGGATTCGGGGTGCGGTGCACGCTGAAGTCGTTGTCGAGCAGCAGCTGGCTCAGCGCGTCGGCCCCGGCGGTCTCTCCGAGCACGAGGATCGGCTCACTGAGGTAGCCGTGAGCGCTGTCGGCCGGGTCGAAGCGGCGCAGCGGCACAGGTGCGGGCAGGCCGAGGGTCTTGACGATCTTCTTGAGCGGCCCGTTGGCCAGCGAGATGTACTTGTCGTTCATGGTCATGCCTCCAGGATGGCGGTGAGTCCCTGACCGCCGGCGGCGCAGATCGAGACGAGTGCGCGCGTTCCGCCGGTCTCCTTCAGGTGCTTGGCTGCGGTGGCGATGATGCGCCCGCCGGTGGCGGCGAACGGGTGCCCGGCTGCCAGCGACGAGCCGTTGGGATTGAGCTTGGTCCGGTCGATCGAGCCGAGGGCGCCGTCGAGGCCGAGGCGTTCACGGCAGAACTCCTCGGATTCCCATGCCGCGAGGTGGCACAGCACGGTCGAGGCGAAGGCCTCGTGGATCTCGAAGAAGTCGAAGTCGGCGAATGTCAGGCCGTTGCGGGCCAGCAGCCGCGGAACGGCATAGGTGGGAGCCATGAGCAGGCCCTCTCCCCCGTGGACGAAGTCGACGGCGGCCGCCTCGGCGTCACGGAAGTATGCCAGCGGCTCCAGGCCGTGGGCGGCAGCGTATTCGTCGCTGCCGATGAGCACGGCAGAGGCGCCGTCGGTCAGCGGAGTCGAGTTGCCTGCCGTCATGGTCGCAGGCTCCGGCAGGTTGCGGCCGAAGACGGGCTTGAGTTCGGCGAGCTTCTCCATCGTCGAGTCCGGGCGCAGATTCGTATCGACGCTCACGCCCTGGTAGGAGGTGACGAGGTCGTCGAAGAATCCGCGGTCCCACGCAGCGGCGAGGTTGCGGTGCGACTCGACAGCCAGAGCATCCTGGTCTTCGCGGCTGATGCCCCAGGCTGCGGTGCTGATCGCCTGGTGCTCGCCCATCGACATGCCGGTGCGCGCCTCGCCGGTGCTCGGCGCCTGTGGTGCCAGGTGCTGCGGACGCAGCCGAGTCAGGGCCTTGAGGCGCTGGCCGTTGGACTTCGCGCGCGAGAGATCGAGCAGGATCGACCGCAGCTCTTCGGTCACGACGATCGGGGCATCGGATGCCGAGTCGACACCGCACGCGATGCCGGATTCGATCTGACCGTGCATGACCTTGTGGCTGATCGAGACCACGGTCTCCAGGCCGGTGGCGCAGGCCTGGCCGATGTCGAAAGCCGGGGTGTGGGGGTCGAGTGCGGAGCCGAGGACGGCCTCACGGGTGAGGTTGATGTCCTTGCTGTGCTTGAGCACGGCTCCGCCTGCGACCTCTCCGAGGCGTTCGCCGGCCATGCCGTAGCGAGCGACGAGGCCGTCGAGTGCGCTGGTGAGCATGTCCTGGTTCGAAGTGTGGGCGTACTGCTTGTTGCTGCGTGCGAACGGGATGCGGTTGCCTCCCAGGACTGCGGCTCTGCGCTGCGTCATGTGATTCCTCCGGGGGTCGTGGTTGTCAGATCGATGCGGGCGCACCATGAGTACCTGTAACCGACAGTACCTGATACTGTTCGTCATATGAAACCCGTCACTCAGGATGGCCGGCGCCTACGCTGGGATGCCCATCGCCGCGAGCGTCGCAAGATGCTCCTGCGCACGGTGCGCCATGCCGTCGCCGACCACGGCCCCGGGATCTCCATGGAGCAGCTCTCCGTGCAGGCGCAGACGACGAAGACAGTGCTCTACCGCTACTTCGGCGACCGCGGCGGGCTGCAGCGGGCCATGGGCGAATGGGCGATGAAGGTCATCACCCGCTCCCTCGACCAGGCTGACTACAGCCCGCACACCCCGCGTGAGTCTCTGCGCGCGATGATCTCAGCGTTCGTCGATCTCGCCGCCGGCGCCCCGAACGTCTACCGCTTCTGCGACGCAGCAGTGACCAGCGCGGCAGATCCGAAGGCCGACAACGACTACGACACCTTCTTCCAGGGCATCACCGCACTGCTGTGCCGCAGACTCCAGCTCTCCGGCGACGCGGAAGTGCAGTGGGCCTACGGTGCCATCGGGTTCGTTCGCGCGAGCACCGAACGCTGGCTACTGCGCCCCACCGACCAGGAGGGATTCGTCGACCAGCTCACCACCTGGCTGTGGAGCTCCCGCAGCACCGACCTGACCGACATCGCCGACCGACCCCACACCACCTCGGGCGCGTCTGCCCGCACGACTGCACCGGCACCGAATTCCGAGACCAAGGAGTGACCATGAGCAAGAAGCACCAGCTGTCCGTCGATCCCGCCCGCATCGGTGCCGTGCTCGACGGACGATGGGCTGAGCAGCGCTACATCGGCCGCAGCTTCATCGACAGCGAACACGCCGTGCTCAGCGAGACCGGCGACCTCGACCAGCTGCGTGAGGAGACCCTCGCCGGCGTCAAGGCGCTCATCGACACCGGGATCTCCGGTCTGCCGCTGCCGGAATCCGAAGGCGGCCAGAACGATCATGCCGGCTACGTCGCCGCTTTCGAGGAGCTTGTCACCGCTGAGCCGAGCATCCAGATCAAAGCAGGTGTGCAATTCGGCCTCTTCGCCGGGGCGATCCAGCATCTGGGCAATGCCGAACAGCATGACAGGTGGCTCAAACCCGCCATCCGCGGCGAGCTCCTCGGCGCCTTCGCGATGACGGAGATCGGCCACGGTTCCGACGTCGCCTCGATCGGCACCACCGCCACCTACGATCCGTCCGACGAGACCTTCGTCATCAACACCCCCTTCCGGGCGGCGACGAAGGAGTACCTCGGCAACGCCGCCGTCCACGGTGAGGCCGCCGTCGTCTTCGCCCAGCTCATCACCAACGGCGTCAACCACGGCGTGCACTGCTTCTTCGTCCCGATCCGCGACGGCGCTGCAGGCGAACCGCTGCCCGGCATCACACCTGAGGACGACGGCCGCAAGGGCGGCCTGCTCGGCATCGACAACGGCCGCCTGTCCTTCGACAACGTCCGCGTGCCGCGCACCAACCTGCTCAACCGCTACGGCGACGTCGCGGCCGACGGCACCTACTCCTCGGACATCGAATCGCCTGGCCGGCGCTTCTTCACGATGCTCGGCACCCTCGTCCAGGGCCGCGTGTCACTCGACGGCTCGGGCGTAACCGCAGCGAAGCTCGCCCTTGACATCGCCATGCGCTACGGGCTCGAGCGCCGCCAGTTCACCGGTGGCGACGACGCCGTCGAGGAGGTGCTGATGGACTACCAGCAGCACCAGCGCCGGCTCATGCCGCTGGTGGCCCGGGTGTTCGCCAATGCGGTGGCCCACGACCAGCTGCTGGAGTCCTTCCAGCTGGTCTTCGGCGGTGAGGACGATTCCGATGAGGCCCGTCAGCGGCTCGAAACCCAGGCCGCCGGCTTCAAAGCGATCACCACCTGGGATGCGCTGCGCACGATCCAGGAATGCCGCGAAGCCTGCGGCGGCGCCGGCTACATGTGGGAGAACCGGCTCGTGGGTCTCTACGGAGACCTCGACGTCTACGTCACCTTCGAAGGCGACAACACCGTTCTGCTGCAGCTGGTCGCCAAGCGCCTGCTGAGCGACTACGCCGCCGAACTCAAGGACATCGACCTCGGCGGTGTGGCCCGCTACATCGGCACCCAGGCCGCCGAGCATTCGCTGTACCGGTCCGGTTTGGCCAATGTCGGGCGCACCATCGGCGACATCTTCACCCCTGCACTGAATAACAAGCGGGTGCGCTCCGGTCATGTGCAGCAGGCGATGCTGCACAACCGGGTCGAGGTCATGGTCGCCGACCTCGCCGGCACGCTGCGCCCTGCCGCCTCGATGCCCCCGGCGAAGGCGGCCGAGGTGTTCAACAGCGTGCAGCATCAGCTCATCGAGGCCGCCCGCGCCTACATCGAAGCGCTGAAGTGGGAATCGCTCAACGATGCGATGCATGAGGCGCAGAAGCGCACCGGCCATGAGGAGGAGGCCAAGCTGCTGCGCCGCATCCGCGACCTCTACGGCCTGAGCCTCATCGAAGACCACATCGGCTGGCACATCATGTACGGCCGGCTGTCGATGTCGCGAGCCCGCCAGATCGGCCCGACGATCGACAGCCTGTGCGCGAAGCTGGCCGCCAACGCCGGCGACATCTGCGAGTCCTTCGGCTACGGGCCCAAGCACCGCCGGGCCACGATCGCCGAGGGCATCGAGGCCGAACGCCAGCAGGAGGCGATGGACTACTACCGGAACGCGCGCGCCCAGCGCGACTTCCCCGTCGATGAGCGCCACCTGTACAGGCAGCGCAGGGCCGAGGGGAAGAAGGCCAAGCGCAGCTGATGCCGACCGGGCCACTGCCTCGGGCCCGGTGAGTGCTATGGATCAGCCGGCCGCCCCGTCTGGGGTGGCCGGCTGATCGTGTGAGGAAGGCTGATCATGTGAGGAACCGGCGCAGGTGCGGTGAGAGCTGGACGCCTTCGGTGAGGAACCCGTCATGACCTGCCCACGAGTCGAGCACCTGGGTCTCGACATCACCCGGCAGCGCGGCTGCAAGCCGGGCCACCTGGGCCGGCGGGTAGAGGCGGTCGCTGGAGACGCTGATGACCTGGAACTTCGCCTGCGCTGCCGACAGGGCCTCCGCGAGGTTCGTCGAGCGGCCGCGGCGCACGTCGTGATCGCGCAGCGCCTGCGTGAGGATCCGGTAGGACTGCGCATCGAATCGGTCGACGAGCTTGGTCGCCTGGTGGTCGAGATAGCTCTGGATGGCGTAGTAGGCATCCCCCGCCGAGGCCGGGCGCGGCCGGTGGGCGAGATCCGGCCACTGCTCCTGGCGGGTGTTGGCGAATCGCTCATTGAGCTCGGAGTCCGCCCGGTAGGTCAGGTGGGCGATCTGCCGGGCCAGGCCGAGGCCGCGGCGCGGGAACCGGCCGATGACCGCATAGTCCCCGCCGCAGAAGTCCGGATCGAGTTCGATCGCCTGGATCTGCGTGTGCGCCCACGCGATCTGGTCGGCATCCGAGAACGCCGGTGCGGCAAGGATCGTGGCGCGCTTGACCCGCTCAGGGGCCACCAGCGCGAACTCCAGTGCCCGGGCCCCGCCCATCGACCCGCCGATGACCGCATGCCAGGCCGGGATGCCGAGCCGGTCGCTCAGCAGCACCTCGGCTGCGGCCATATCGCGGATCGACACGTCTGGGAACCGGGAGCCGTGCGCCAGCCCGTCGGCCGAAGGTGAGGTCGGGCCGGTCGAGCCGTTGCATCCTCCAAGCGCGTTGGCGCACACGACGAAGAACTCGTTCGTGTCGATCGCCCGGCCCGGCCCGACGACCTCTTCCCACCAGCCGGGGGCGAACGACCGCGGCGACTCAGCCGCCGCCGGGTTCGCCACCCCGGAGCTGACGTGCGGGTCCCCGGTGAGCGCATGCTCGATGAGCACTGCGTTCGACTTCTCTGCGTTCAGCTGCCCGTAGGTCTCATAGGCGATGTGCAGCTGCTCGAAGACGTACCCGGATTCGAGCACGACATCGTGGAACTCGGCGACGGCGGTGCGGCTGGCGACCTGCATCGTGCATCAGCCGCGGGCGGCGGCGAACCCCTTCTCCAGGTCGGCGATGATGTCATCGATGCCCTCGATGCCCACAGCCAGGCGGACGAAGGCCGGGCTGACACCGGCGGCGCGCTGGGCGTCCTCGTCGAGCTGGCTGTGCGTCGTCGAGGCCGGGTGGATGACCAGCGAGCGGACATCGCCGATGTTGGCGACATGCGAGTGCAGTTCGAGGGCGTCGACGAACGTCACGGCGGCGTCGTAGCCGTCGGCGATCTCGAAGCCGAGCACCGAGCCGACGCCCTTGGGCAGGTACTTCCGGCCGAGCTCGTACCACGGGCTCGACGGCAGCCCGGCGAAGTGGACCCTGTCGACCTGGTCGTGGCTCTCCAGGAACTCAGCGACCCGCTGGGCGTTGGCGACATGGCGTTCGATGCGCAGGCTCAGGGTCTCCAGGCCCTGGGCGATGAGGAAGGCGTTGAACGGCGAGACGGCCGGGCCGAGATCGCGCAGCAGCTGCACGCGGGCCTTGATGCCATAGGAGACGTTGGCGCCGAACGGCGAATCCGGGCCGAGGTCGCGGGCGTAGACGAGACCGTTGTAGGACTCGTCGGGCTGGTTGAAGCCGGGGAAGCGCTCCGGCTCGGCACCGTAGTCGAAGTTGCCGCTGTCGACGATGATCCCGGCGATCGAGGTGCCGTGGCCGCCGAGGTACTTCGTGGCCGAGTGGATGACGACATCGGCGCCGTGCTCGATCGGGCGGACGAGGTACGGGGTCGCGAGGGTGTTGTCGATGATGAGCGGCACCCCGGCGGCATGCGCGGTCGTGGCCACGGCGGCGATGTCGAGGACATCGGAGCGGGGGTTGGCCACGGATTCGGCGAAGAACAGCTTGGTGTTGGGCCTCACGGCTGCCTTCCATGCCTCGACGTCGCCGGGATCGGAGACGAAGGTCGTCTCGATGCCGAGCTTGCGCAGGGTGACGCCGAGGAGGTTGTAGGTGCCGCCGTACAGGCTGGGGCTGGCGACGACGTGGTCGCCGGCTTCGGCGATGTTGATGATGGCGAGGAACTCCGCGGACTGGCCGGAGGCGACGAGCAGACCCTGCACGCCGCCTTCGAGGTCGGCGATGCGGTCTTCGACGGCGGCGACGGTCGGGTTGCCGATGCGGGTGTAGATCGGGCCGAGGTCGGCCAGCGCGAAGCGGTTGGCGGCGGTCTCGGCGCTGTCGAAGACGTACGAGGTGGTCTGGTAGATCGGCAGGGCGCGGGCGCCGGTGGCGGAATCCGGTGACTGGCCGGCGTGGATCTGGCGGGTCTCGAAGCTCAGTTCGCTCATGGGTGCTCCTTCAAGCGGGTGCAGGTCGGTCGTGATGTCCACCACGCTAGGGAGCCGGCCTCACCGGGTGGGCCGCTTTCGTCATCTGTCTGTCATGTGCCGTCATATGACGTCATACAAGGATGTGGGGCGGCTGCAGAACCGCAGCGCGGGAGACCGGACGAGCCGGTGGTCTCACTGGAAGTTCCGTGACTTCACCGGCATCGTGACGTCGAGTGGGATGAGCTTGTCGGCCGTGACGCTGACCACCGTGCCGGCCCGCTGCACCCGCCCGCGGATGATGAGCACATTATGGCTGTAGGAGATCGGCCGGTAGCGGCGCATGAGACCCGGCGAGCAGGCGATGTTGAGCATCCCGAACTCGTCTTCGAGGTTCATGAACGTCACCCCTGAGGCGGTGCCGGGCCGCTGCCGGTGCGTCACCAGCCCGGCGACGGTGATCGTCTGCCCGTCGACAGCCTGCTGGGCATCAGCGGTCGAGGCGTACCCGCGTTCGCACAGCCTCGCGCGCAGCTGCTCGGTCGGGTAGCCGTCGACGGTCAGGCCGGTGGAGAACAGCTCGGCAAGGGTGATGTCGAAGCTGCTCATCAGCGGCAGCGCGGGAGCCTCGGCGACCGGGGCGGTGCCCGGCAGCATGCCCGGACCCGACCCGCCCTGGGAGCCGGCCACCCACAGCGCCTGCCTGCGATCGAGGCCGAAGCAGGAGAACGCCCCAGCAGTGGCGAGGCTTTCGAGCACGGTGACATCGACACCGGTGCGCTGGGCGAGGTCCCCGACCGAGGCGAAGGGGCCGGCGGCCTCGCGCGCGGCGACGATCACCTCGGCAGCGGAATCGGCACCCCGGACCGCTGAGAGCCCGATGCGGATGGCGAACCCGCCGGTCGAATCCGCATCGGCCTCCAGATCGGCCTGCGCGCTGGAGGCCTGCACATCGACCGGCAGGATCCGCACCCCGTGGCGGCGGGCATCGGCGATGAGCGACTGGGCGGAGTAGAAGCCCATCGGCTGGGCGCGCAGCAGCCCGGCGGTGAACGCGGCATGGTGGTAGCGCTTGAACCAGGCGGAGTCGTAGACGAGGTTGGCGAAGCTGATGGCATGGCTTTCGGGAAACCCGTAGTTGGCGAAGGCGGCGATCTTGTCGAAGATCACCTGCGAGGTCTGCGCATCGACCCCGCGGGCCGCCGCCCCGGCATGGAACCGGTCGGCCAGCTGGCGCATCCGCTCCTTCGACCGCTTGGCCCCCATCGCCCGGCGCAGCTGGTCGGCATCGCCGCCGGTGAACCCGGCGACGTCGATGGCCAGCTGCATGAGCTGCTCCTGGAACAGCGGCACCCCCAGGGTCTTCTCCAGCGCCGAGCGGGTCAGCGGGTGCAGGTAGTCGGGGTTCTCAAGTCCCTGCCGGCGCCGGATGTAGGGATGGACCGACCCGCCCTGGATGGGCCCCGGCCGGATGAGGGCGACCTGCACGGCCAGGTCGTAGAAGCAGCGCGGCAGCATCCGCGGCAGGGTGGCCATCTGGGCGCGCGACTCGACCTGGAAGACGCCGATGGCATCGCCGGCGCACAGCATGTCGAAGACCTCTGGGTCCTCCTGCGGCAGCCGCGCCCGCTCGATGCGCTCACCGGTGTGGGCGGCGATGAGGTCGACCATCTCGTGCAGGGCGGTGAGCATGCCCAGGCCGAGCAGATCGAACTTCACCAGGTCCATATGCGCGCAGTCGTCCTTGTCCCACTGCACGACGGTGCGCCGCTCCATCGTCGCCGGTTCGATCGGCACGACCTCCCCGATCGGCCGGTCGGCTAAGATCATGCCCCCGGAGTGGATGCCCAGATGGCGGGGTGTGCCGAGCAGCCCGCGGGCGGCGGCGATGACCGGGCCGGGCACCCCCTGCTGACCGCCTGCTCCCCCGGCGCTGTCGTCGTCATCGTCGTCTTCAGGCAGCCGCGACCAGCGCTCGAGGCCTTTGGAGAAGGCGTCCTGCTGGCCGGGATCGTAGCCGAGGGCGGCTGCGGCATCGCGGACGGCGGACTTGGCCCGGTAGGTGATGACATTGGCGACCTGCGCGGCCCGGTCGCGGCCGTAGTGGTCGTAGACGTACTGGATGACCTCCTCGCGGCGGCCGGATTCGATGTCGACGTCGATATCGGGATAACCCTCGCGCTCGGGGGCGAGGAACCGGTCGAACAGCAGCCCGAAGCGCACCGCGTCGACGGCGGTGATGCCGAGGACGTAGCAGACCGCGGAGTTCGCCGCCGACCCCCGGCCCTGGCAGAAGATGTCGTGCTCCCGGCAGAAGCGGGCGATGTCGTAGACGATGAGGAAGTACCCGCAGAAGCCCATCTGCTCGATGGTGGACAGCTCCTGGTCCAGCAGCGCCCAGGCATCCGGGCGCTGCTCGCGGGTGCCGTAGAGCCTGAGTCCGCCGGCGGTGACGAGCTCGCGCAGGAAGGCGGCATCGCTCATCCCGTCTGGCACCGGCGCCTGCGGCAGGCCGGCCCGGGCGGCACGCAGCTCGAAGGCGCAGTCGGCGGCGATCTCGACGGCCGCATCGAGTGTCTCAGCTGGGAACCGGCCGGCCATCTCCGCCCCGGTGTGGATGCGCTGCAGGGCCGCCGGCGGCAGCCAGCCGGCGACCTCATCGAGGCTTGAGTTCGCGCGCACGGCTGCCCGCACCTGCGCATCGCGGAACTGCTCCCGACTGGCGTAGTGGACCTGGTTCGTCGCCGCCGCGCGCACCCCTGCCCGGGCTGCGAGCTCGCACAGGTGGCGGATGCGCTCATCGTCTTCGGGCAGCCCGGTGCGGGTGAGCTCGACGACGAGGCGGTCGCGGCCGAACATCGACACCAGCCGGCGCAGCCTGTCCAGCCCGCCGTCAGGATCGCCCAGATGCGGGATGAGCAGCCCCTTGCGGCAGCCGGTGAGCACATACCAGTCCCCGCTACCCTGCTCGGCAGCCGCGGCCAGGTCCTCGAGCTCGATGACCGGTCGATTCTTCGTCCCGGCCATATGCGCCCGCGTCAGCGCAGCCGAGAGCTTCCGGTAGCCGGGCACCCCGCGGGCGAGGACGAGGGCGTGGGCGGCCTCCGGGTCGATCTGGCCGGGGATCTTCGCTCTGAGCCCCAGCGAGATCTCCGCGCCGTAGACGGTGCCGATCCCCCGTCCGGCGGCTGCCTGGGCGAAGCGGGCGGCACCGTAGAGTCCGTTGTGATCGGTCAGCGCGATCGCCTCGAGCCCGGCGTCGACGGCGGCATCGATGAGCTCTTCGGGTTCTGAGGCCCCGTCGAGGAAGCTCATGGTCGAATGCACGTGCAGTTCCGCCCATGGCCGGCCCCGCCGCCGAGGCGGTGCTTCCGTCCCAGCGCGACCGGAACCTGTCCCACCGGACCGCAGGTCAGGGGGACGCCGCTGCAGCGGCTCAGCAACCGCCTCGGCGGCGATGCGGGAGGACAGCCGGCGTTCGAGCTCCGACCACGGGCTCGGCGGATTGCAGTATCCCATCGGGTCCTCCTAGGCGTAGCGTCCGGTGATGTGCCAGCGGCCGTGCTCCTTGCACAGCAGGAAGGCCTGCCCGCAGGCGGTGAGCACCTGCAGCCGCACCCGGTACTGGGCGCGTGCCGGATCCCACCAGCCGGCCTCGACCGGCCAGGCCGAGGAGTGATCGACGATGCCGAACTCGGCACCGGACTCCAGCCGTAGGAGCACCGGGGTGCTGTCGAGTCCGCTGGGCCGGGCGATGACGCTCATCCCCTGCCGGTCGAGCAGCTCGACCGGGGCGCGGTCGACGATCATCGGATGCGGGGCCGGCAGCCGGCCCGGCCACGGGGCAGCCGCACTGCGTTCGGGGCGGGGCTGCTGCTGCCAGGGCGTCCACAGGTTCGTCTCCGCCGGCTCCCGGCCGCCCTGCAGCTGGGGCACGCGCACCGCCTCGGGCCCGTAGAGGCCCTGCAGCCGTTCCAGGGTGTGGGTGACATAGCCCGAGCGCTGGGCGAACAGCGAGGTGTGGGCCTCCAGCGGGGCGAGCAGCTCAGCGGCGGCCAGCGTCAGCGCGCACACGCCATCGGCCTCGGCCAGCCCCTCATCGACCGGTTCGGCGGCAGCGGCTGACTGCCCGGCCAGCCAGCCTTCGGACTGCCAGCGCACCCGGTCGGCGACGAGGTTCTCGTCCATGAGCTCCAGCCGCCAGGTCCGCTGGCTGCGCTGCCCGCCGGCGGCGACCAGCTCGATCGACAGGCTCGGGCACACGAGCCCGGCCGCCCGGATCCCGGCGAACAGCTCGGCGGCGGCCGCACGGGCGTGGAAGGACAGCTCGTCGCCGCGTGTGCTCGGCGGGCTGATCGGCACCTCGATGAGGTGCTCGCGCTGGCGGACATGGTCGACCGGCTGGTGGACCGGCAGCCCGCGGGCCAGTCGGTGGGCCTGCACGCCGAGGGTGCCGAAGCGGGTGCGCATCTGCCCTTCGCTCAGCTGCGCCAGCGCCCCGAGGGTGTCGAGTCCGAGGCGTTCGAAGACGGTGACGAGCTCGCCGTAGGTGTGGGCATCGGCATAGGCCAGCGCGGTCGTCGGCTGGGCGGCGAGGAAGTCCGGCGTCTGCCCGGGCAGCACCCGGGTGGCGGTGCGGGCGGCGAGCATCGCAGCGAAGACCGAATCGGCGATGCCGGCGAAGAACTCCCAGCCGGTGGCGTCGGTGACGGTGGTGAGCAGCTCCTCGACCGCGGCGTCCTCACTGGGGTAGGTGCGCGCGAGTGCGCTCAGCGGGATGCTCACCTCCCCCGGGGCGAGCACGGTGAAGCGGGCGAGGCTGGTTTCGAGCACATCGAGGCCGGTGGCGAAGATCCGCTGGTCGAGGTCCTCGTCCCAGCCGGTGATGCGCACCTGCGGGCAGCGCAGCTGGGCGGCGCGCTTGTTGATCCCGGTGGTGATGCCGGCGGCCCGGGCGGCGGCATTGCACGAGACGATCCGCCCGCCGCGCAGCACTGCGACCGGTTCGTGGGCCGCCCAGCCGTGCGTCTCGGCTGCAGCGGTCGCCGACCAGTCCGGGACCGTGAGCACGAGGGTCCGCTGGGTCTCAGCCGGCACCGTCGATCACCTGGATCTGCGGATGTGCCGGCCGGCAGGTCGCAGCCTCCGCGCCCGAGGCGGTGGGCAGCTGCTGCACGCTGGTGGCACCGGGGGTCAGCGGCCAGGTGAGCAGATGCTCGCCGGTGCGCGGATGCCGCACCCGTACGGTGCAGGCCCGCAGCCGTCCGGTGCCGGCGTGCAGGCCGTCCCAGCCGGCGACGGAGACTTCGCAGCTTTCGCTGCTGCCGGGCATCGGGCCGAGGGCGATGAGGCTGGCGCGGCGTTCGCGGACCTTGGCGGTCAGGCGCTGGCGCTCCTGTGGACTCGGGGCAGCCGGCGGGGCGATGATGAGCAGATCGAAGGTCTCCAGCAGGATGGAGACGACCCGCTGCCAGTCCGCCGGCGGGGTGCGCACATGCACGAAGTGCTCCAGGTCGATGCCGAGCTCAGCCAGTCCGGCGACCGCCAGCTCCGGGGTGTCGACGGCTGCGCACCAGTGCTGTTCGCGGGTGGACTTCGCTGCAGCCGCACACGCGAAGGACAGCGCGAGCGTGCCGGTGACGCTGAGGATCTCTCCGCGCGGCAGTCCACCGCGGGCGAAGACCGGGGCCAGCATGCCGTCCACCGGCAGCGGTTCGGGACCGGTGAAGAGTTCGCGCGCAGTCGTGACACCCGGCAGACGGCTGAGCTGCTTTCTCAGCGTCTGCGGGTCGGCGGCGACGGCATGGTGGACGGACATATCCATAACTATAGAACACCTATTCGAATGCGAGCAATGCTGTTCGAACGGGTGCACAGCGCCGGTCTGCTGAGCCGCTAAGCTTGGAACGCCATGAACATCGACATCGTCTTCCACACCCCGGAGATCCCGGGAAACACGGGAAACGCCATCCGCCTGGCAGCGGTCACCGGAGCGCATCTGCACCTGGTCGAACCCCTCGGATTCGACCTCTCCGATGCCAAGCTGCGCCGGGCCGGACTCGACTACCACGACCTCGCGCACGTGACCGTGCACCCGGATCTCGCGCACCTGTGGGAGCACCTCGGCGATCGCCGGGTCATCGCATTCACCACGCACGCACAGACCGGTTTCGGTGAGATCGCCTACACTGACGGCGATGTGCTCCTGTTCGGCAAGGAGTCGACCGGCCTCGATGACGAGGTGCTGGCCGATCCGCATATCGCACAGCAGGTCAGAATCCCGATGCTGCCGGCCCGCCGGTCGCTCAACCTGGCGAACTCGGCTTCGATTGCGATGTACGAGGCATGGAGACAGCACGGATACGCCGGAGCCGCCATGACAGGGGCTGCGGCCGATGGAAAGGAACCCCAATGACAGCACCTCGCGGCCTGACGGTGGCCGGACTCGATGTCTCCGGCGGCGCCGGTCTCGGCGCCGATATGAAGATGTTCGAGGAGTACGGCGTCTTCAGCGCAGCGGTCATCACCTGCGTGGTGACCTTCGACCCAGACAACGGCTTCTACCACTCCGCTGAGTTCCAGGACGCCGACTTCATCCGCCAGCAGCTCGACTCGACCCTGGCGATCCACGACTACGACGTCATCAAGTCCGGCATGGTCGGCTCCGTCGACTCCGCCCTCGTGCTTGCCGACCGGCTGAAGAACAACCACCTGCCCTACGTCTTCGATCCGGTGCTCGTGTGCAAGGGAACGGGTTCGATGGTCGACCTGAAGGACCTGTTCATCGAGAACCTCGTGCCGCTGGCCACCGTCATCACCCCGAATCTCGAAGAGGCCGCGACCCTCGTCGGGGCTGCCGAGCTCACGAACGTCGATGAGATGGCAGAGGCGGCCAAGGCGATCCACGCGATGGGCGCTGACAACGTCGTCGTCAAGGGCGGGGCGCGTCTCCACAGCGATGAGGCCATCGACGTCCTCTACGACGGCGAGACCCTGACGACTTTCAGCAGCCAGAAGATCACCAACGACCTCGTCAACGGCGCCGGCTGTTCCTTCGCCGCAGCGATCGCCGCCGGCCTAGCCACCGGCCTGTCCGTGCCTGAGGCAGTGCGCAAGTCTAAGGAGACCGTCGCCCACGGCATCGCTGCCGCTGTTGCGAACGCCACCGGCGTCGGCTCACTGCTGCACCCGGCCGCCCGCTGCTGCCCGCATGAGGGCATCGTCGTCGAACAGCACTGAGACAGTATGAACTCTATAAAGCACTGCAAGGCGGGCCGTCAGATGTCTGACGGCCCGCCTGTCGGATGCCGGCTGACACAGACACAACGGGCTGTGCAGACACTTCTGGCCCGTGACAGCGTGTCACGGGCCAGAAGTCGCGGCGCAATCGCCGACGGTGCTGCAGGATGCGCCCTGGAGCGCATCGCGCACTCAGCGGCGCTTGCCGAAGCCCTTGTAGCGGTCCTTGAACTTCTCCACGCGGCCGGCGGAGTCGAGGATGCGCTGCTTGCCGGTGTAGAACGGGTGCGAGGCCGAGGAGATCTCGACGTCGATGAGCGGGTAGGTGTTGCCGTCTTCCCACTCGATGGTCTTCTCGCTCTCAACGGTGGAGCGGGTGACGAACTTGGTGCCCGAGGCAAGGTCGTTGAAGACGACCGTGCGGTACTCCGGGTGGATGTCCTTCTTCATGAAATGTCCTTTGTTTGAATTCGTCAGGGCGCCTGATGCGGAAGCCTCCCCCGCCTGCCAGTGCCCAAATTCACGTGCGACTCCGAAATGAGCCACCAGCCAACTATACAGGTCGCGGCCAGCGGACGCGATTCGGCGCTCACCGGCCACCATCCCCTGTCGCTGGCGGCGTCCGCACTGCGACCGGTCGCCTGGCGCCTCCCGGTGCCTGTGCTGTAATGGCGGCTATGTCACAGTGGACGATCCTCACCCATGCCCCTGCCCCTGTCGAGACGGTTCCGGCCCGCGAGCACCCCGAGCTGCTCGCCGCTCCCACCGCCGAGGCGGTGGCCGGGTTCCCGGCTGAGCATCCGGTCGACGTGTTCGCCATCGACCCGGACCTGGCTGACACCGCCGCGCTGACCGAAGCGTATGGGCTCAAGGACGGGCATTCGGCCAACTGCGTCATCGTCGCCGGCTCCCGGGCCGGTGAGGAGCGCATCGCCGCCTGCATGGTGCTCGCCCATACCCGCGCTGATGTCAACAAGCGGGTGCGCAAGCTGCTCGATGTGCGCAAGGCGTCGTTCATGGACCAGGAGCGGGCGTGTGCCGAATCGGGTATGGAGTACGGCGGGATCGGTCCCTTCGGTCTGCCGGATGGTTACCGGATCCTCATCGACTCACGCATCGTCGCCGAACCCGAGGTGGTGATCGGCTCGGGTATCCGGGGTTCGAAGATCATCCTGTCCGGTCAGGCGCTGGCGGCCCTGCCCGGCGCCGAGGTGGTCGAGGACCTCGCAATCGAAGTCTGACCGTCCGCGGCAGGCCGTGCTCCGCGGCAGACTGGGCTCTGCGGCAGCTCAGTTGTCGAGGTGCCCGGCGGCGGTGTCGAGGACGAAGTCGATGAGCGGCTGGTACAGCTGCGGGACGACATCGTCATCGAGCGGGACGCTGACCTCGACCTGGCCCTGCGCCTCAGCGACGAAGAGGGCAGGGTCGTTGCAGTCGGCGAACCCGATCGAACGGATCCCGCGGGTGCCGGCGCAGCCGGCCCAGCCGTGATCGGCGACGACGAGGTCCGGTGCCTCTTCTCCCCTGGTGGTCAGTTCATCGAGCAGCGCGGCCATCGGCTCAGCCAGGTGCGTATGCGGCACACCGCCGTGCTGGTGCCACACCCACACACCGCTGATGCGCCGCAGGTCCCCGCCGATCTCCGGGACCGCGATGTACCCGTCAGGTGAGATCACCTCGGCGCCGTGCGCGGCGGCCCACTCGGCGAAGGCCATGTGCACCGGCAGCATCCCGCCGGGGTGTCCGGTGGCGAACAGGATCCGCGCCTGAGCAGCGACTGCCGAACCGAGGACATCGCCGAAGCGGGCCAGCGCTGCGATGCAGCGTTCGGTCGAGATCGTGTCGACGCCTTCCGTGAACGCCGGATCCGGGCGCAGCCCGACCTTCTCCACCATGAGAGCGAAGACCTTCGCGTAGTCCCACTCCTGAGTCAGTGCGACACCGAAGTCGAACTGCCGCTCCTGATCGAGGAACCGGTGGATGTGGGAGAGGTTGTTCTCCCGTGGGGTGCCGACCTCGCCGGTGATCCGACCGGCCTCCAGTGCGGCAGCCAGCTCCGGGTGCTCTTCGCACAGCGGTCCCGGTACGTTGCCGGTGGCTGCAGGCACACTCTGCTCCTCGGTCACAGACGTCTCTCCTTCTCTGTCAGCAATGCCAGCGTTCAGCCTACCGAAACACTGCGCTGTTGGGGCAGACCGCGGACGGTACCGCTGAGACCGCCCTTCCCTACCGCTTTGGGTCAATAGCACCGCCGGTGATTCTTCGTTAGCGTGCGGAGAAGAGGAGTGATTCGACATGCGCCGACCACCATGGCTGAACACCCTGATCCTCGCTGCTGCGGCATTCGTCATCGTCAGGATCATCTTCCACTTCTTCGACGCACCCTGGGATGTCCTCATCTCCGTTGGGCTCGCCGTGGGTGTGCTGGTGACCAACTCACTGTGGACTCGCCGCAGACACCGCCGCCATGAGAGCAGCGACAGCGCAGAGCAGCGTGCGTTCACCGACCGACGGCAGTGAACCGGATGTCACTTCGTCGCGTAGAACGCCACCGCTGAACTGGCCGCGACATTGAGCGAGTCCACGCCGTGCATCATCGGGATCGTCACCCGTGCGTCGAGGCGGCGGTCGGTGCCGCGCTTGAGGCCATCGCCTTCGGTGCCGAAGACAAGCACGAGCCGTTCATGCTCGGCAGCCACGAGCTCATCGAGGGTGATGGCACCCTCGCCCAGCGACATCCCGGCGACGTAGAAGCCGGCGTCCTTGAGCAGGTCGATGCCGGCCGGCCACGGGTCGATGCGCGTCCACGGGATCTGGAAGACCGTGCCCATCGACACGCGGATCGACCGGCGGTACAGCGGATCAGCACACTCCGGCGTCACCAGCACGGCATCCACGCCGAGCGCCGCAGCTGACCGGAACGCGGCCCCGACGTTCGTGTGATCGACCAATCCTTCAAACACCGCGATCCGGCACTTGGGCGCACCGGCGTCGAGCACCTCAGCGACCGCCTCGGCGGCGGTGCGCGGTGCCGGCCGGGCCATCGCCGCCAGCGCCCCACGGTGCAGGTGGAAGCCGGTGAGTTCTTCGATCCGTGCTTCGGTGCCGATGCAGATCGGCCCGTCCGTGGTGGTGAGGATGTCGGTCATGCCGGCGAACCACTTGCGGCTCATGAGGAAGGACTGCGGCTGATGCCCGGCGGCCAGGGCACGGCGGATGATCTTCGTGCTCTCGGCCAGATAGATGCCCCATTCGGGTTCGGCGGCTGCCCGCAGCCGCACATCGGTCAGCTGCGTGTACGCGGCCAGCTCCGGGGCGTCGAGATCGTCGAAGAACCGCAGGCGGCCAGCATCGATGCCGCATGCGGCTGCCAGCGCGCGGATCTCAGCTTCGGTGGGTTCGGCCTTACGCGGGGTGTTCATGACGGGGTTCCTCGCTTCTGGCTCACATCTGCAGGATGTTCCACAGCGCCACCAGGCCGAGGACGACGATGACGCTGCGCAGCAGCACTGGTGAGAACTTCCGGCCCACCCGCGCTCCGAGGTAGCCGCCGATGAGCGAGCCTGCGGCAATGAGGCCGGCGGCCATCCAGTTGATGCGGTCGAAGCCGACGATGACGTAGATGCTGGCCGCGACCGTGTTGACGACGAGGACGAGGACGTTCTTCGCGCCGTTGATGCGCTGCAGGGTCTCCGGCAGCAGCATACCGAGCAGCGCGATGAGGATGATCCCCTGGGCGGCGGCGAAGTACCCGCCGTAGACGGCCGTGGCATAGACGACAATGAACACGGTGATGTGCCGGCCGATCGACATCGACGGCGGTCCGGCTGGCCCAGCAGCTGATGCCGGTGCGGCTTCCTCGGCAGAGCGCATCGCCCGGTCGCGCAGCAGTCGTTGGAGCATCGGCTGGAAGATCACGAGCAGCAGTGCAAGCACGAGCAGCACCGGCACGATCGTGATGAACGCATCCTCCGGCAGGTGCAGCAGCAGGTAGGCGCCGGTGAGCGCGCCGAGCAGGCTGGCGGGGATGAGCTGGAGCATCCGCTTCTTTTGCCCGGCCAGCTCCGTGCGATAGCCGAACGAGGAGGCGATGTTGCCGGGGATGAGGCCCACGGCATTGCTCATCGTGGCTGTCACCGGCGGCACGCCGAAGGCGACGAGGGCCGGGAAGGTGATGAGGGTGCCGGAGCCGACGATCGCATTGATCCCTCCGGCGCCGACGCCGGCGAGCAGCGTCAGCAGGATGTGATGCAGTTCCATGCCGGGGCTCAGTACCGTGCCTGGGCGTGGTAGCGGCCGTCCTCCACTCCGATGCGCACAGGGACCGAGAACGTCTCGGAGAGGTTCTCCGCCGTCAGCGTCTCCTCGATCGGCCCGGCGGCCACCGCGTCACCGTCCTTGAGCAGGAGGGCATGCGTGATGCCCTGCGGGATCTCCTCGACATGGTGGGTGACCATGAGAGTCGTCGGGGCGTAGCGGGCGGAGAGGATCTCGGTCAGCGCCTGGAGCAGCTCCTCGCGCCCGCCCAGGTCGAGGCCGCTGGCCGGCTCGTCGAGCAGCAGCAGCTCAGGGTCGGTCATGAGCGCCCGGGCGATCTGCACGCGCTTGCGCTCACCTTCGGACAGGCTGCCGAAGCGGCGCTCGCTCATCCGCTCCATCCCGAAGGCTGCGAGCAGGTCCTCGGCCCGGGAGGTGTCGACCTCGTCGTAGGCCTCGGTCCAGCGGCCGAGGACGCCGTAGGCGGCGGTGAGGATGATGTCGATGACCTTCTCCGAGTTGGGCATGCGCGCCGCCAGATGCTGGGAGGCGTACCCGATGCGCGGACGCAGTTCGAAGACGTCGACGCGCCCGAGGCGGTGGCTGAGGATGTCGACAGAGCCCGAGCTGGGGTGCATGCGCCCGGAGGCCAGTTCGAGCAGGGTGGTCTTGCCGGCTCCGTTGGGGCCGAGGATCGTCCAATGCTGCCCTTCGCTCACGTGCAGGGACAGACCGTCGAGAAGGAGGTTCTCCCCACGGCGGACACGGACATCGTCAAGGACCAGAACATCGCTCATAGACCAAACCTTAGTACAGAACACACTGCCGTTCCTCGCCTCTGCAGGGGCATGTTCTACAGTGTGCACAATGTCCGCTCACCCCCGCACCGCACTCGATGCGACCCTGCCGAGCCTGCTGTTCGCGCTCACGGCCAGCGCGTGGCTGGCCGGGCGGGCGAGCCCTGATGACTGTGCTGAGGCGTTCCTCACATCTGGGCACCCGGTGCCGCTGCTGATCGCCGATGACGCCCTCGATCCCGGCGCCGAGGTGCCGGCTGGGATGCTGCTGACCCTGCCGCGGCTGCGCGCGGCTGGCATCGACCGGATCCGCTGTGTGCTCCTCCACCCGAGCCTGCCGATCACCGTGCCGAAGGTCGACCGGTCCCACCGCCGGCTGCTGGCCGGTGCGCAGTCGGTGGCGGTGGCCGAAGCAGGCGGTCAGGCACGCGCGCTCATCGTCATCGACGCCGAGGCGGCGATGCGCGTGATCCCGTGCGCCCCGGTGCGCGCCGCCGGCCTCGGGGCGGTCAGCGCCGCCGAAGCATCCCGGCAGCTGCGGCAGGCGACGATGGAGGCGCTGGCGACTGTCGAGTCCCTGCCTGAGGTGCCGGCTGGGATCGGTGACTGGCAGTGGCGGGACTGGCAGGCCGAGCTCACCGGCCCACCGGCCGCCGCCGAGGCGGTGGCGACGTTCGTACCCGACCCGGCCGATGCCCAGCAGCTCATCACCGCCCTGGAGATCCATGAGGCGATGCGCAGTGTCCTCGTCCCGGCTGCCGTGCAGCCTCCGCAGCTCGGTGCCGCACTGGCCGGCGTCCACGCCGCCGCTGTCGACGTCGTGACTGCGGTGACGGCCGAGCCTGCTGCCCCCAGGCAAGGGTCGGCTCCCTGACAGCGGAGCTGGTGACGTGCGTAGACTGGTGCGCATGCACAGGATCAGCATCGTGCGCACGGTCGCAGGCGGCTCACAGCCGGCCTTCTCCGTTGCCTCCAAGCTTGTGACCGACGACCAGCTGCCCGCCCAGCTCAGCCGCGCACATGAGATCGCCGACGGCGCTGATGTCGTTGTCGTCCCGGCTCCCCTGGCGCGCACCACACCCAAGGTCGTCGTCATGGATGTCGACTCGACATTCATCGAAGACGAGGTCATCGATCTGCTGGCCGCCGAGGCCGGGGCGGCGAAGAAAGTCGCCAAGGTCACCGAGAAGGCGATGCGCGGCGAACTCGACTTCGAGGACAGCCTGCGCGCCCGCGTCAAGACGCTCAAGGGCCTGCCGGAGAAGGTCCTCGACGACGTCCGAGCAGCCATCACCCCGACCGGCGGGGCGGCCGAGCTCATCAGCCTCGTGCAGTCGGGCGGCGGCCGGGTCGGGTTGGTCTCCGGCGGCTTCACCCAGATCCTGGCCCCGCTGGCCGAGCAGTTCGGGATCACCGACTATGCCGCCAACACCTTGGAGATCTCCAACGGAAAGCTCACCGGCAGGGTCGACGGCCGCATCGTCGACGCGAAGTTCAAGCGCCGCTTCCTCCGGCAGCTCTGCGAGGAGACCGGAGTGCCGGTCGAGGCGTCGGTGGCGATCGGCGACGGCGCCAACGATGCCCTCATGGTTCAGCAGGCCGGCCTCGGCATCGCGTTCTGCCCCAAACCGGCCCTGGCCGAGGTGGCCGATGCGACCGTGTCCGTGCGCCGGCTCGACGCCGTCTGGGCAGCGGTCACCGGCCGGATGAACTGAGCGAGGCCCCGCTCAGTCGCGGAAGCAGTGGATCTCCGGCTGCGGGAAGCCGCCGGCGGCCACTCCCCAGGCCGGAAGATCGAAGACCGCGATCGACGACGGCCGGAACTTCGTGTTCAGTTCGAAGTCGGCGCACAGCTCGGTGATGACCTCCGAGACCGTCGGCTCATGCCCGACGATGTAGGCACCGGTCGAATCAGCCGGAATCGTGCTGATGACCTCCACCCAGTCATCGACGTCGGAGTCGTACAGCGCCCCGTCGGCACGCACCTCCAGCTCGGTGCCGGCCTTCGCGAAGGCATCGGCGACGCCCTGAGCAGTCTGCATGGTGCGCAGAGCAGCGGAGCTGATGAGGCAGTCGAGCGGGTAGTCGGTGAGGAACTCACCGAGTCGGGCGGCTTCGGCGAAGCCTCCGTCGGTCAGCGGGCGGTCGAAGTCGTCCACCGGCGGCCGGTCGGCCTTGGCATGTCGGCCGATCACCAGATACGGCATGGTGTCCTTTCACAGACGAACAGGTGACTCCTACGGTACGCGAGTTCTCCTCGCCCATGCACGCAGAAGCGCCCGGAAAGCACGAGCTTTCCGGGCGCGTGTGATCCCGGCGGGTCGACGAGCGCCGACCGGCGGGCGGTTGGCCTATCAGGCGCCGGTCGAGTGGAGACCGCCGTCGACGTGAACCATCTCACCGGTTGTCGCCGGGAACCAGTCCGACATGAGGGCGACGATCGCCTTGCCGGCCGGTTCGGTGTCGGTCTGGTCCCAGCCGAGCGGTGCCCGGTCGCCCCAGACATCTTCGAAGGCGTCGAAGCCGGGGATCGACTTGGCAGCCGTCGTCTTGAGCGGGCCTGCCGAGACGAGGTTGCAGCGGATCTGGTCCGCACCGAGGTACTTGGCCAGGTAGCGGTTGGTCGACTCGAGCGCAGCCTTGCACACGCCCATCCAGTCGTAGGCCGGCCAGGCGACGGTCGCGTCGAAGGTCAGGCCGACGACGCCGGCACCGGGGTTCATGACCGGCTTGGCGGCCATGACGATCGACTTGAGCGAGAACGCCGAGACCTGCATGGCGTTGGCGACCGACTCGAACGGGGTGTCGAGGAAGACACCGCCGAGGGCGTCCTTCGGAGCGAAGGCGATCGCGTGGACGATGCCGTCGATGTTGCCGCCGAGGCGCTCGGGCAGTGCGGCCAGGTCCTCGTCGTTGGTGGCGTCGAGTTCGATGACCTCGGCCGGCTTCGGCAGCCGTTCGGCGATGATCGAGGTGATCTTCATCTGCCGTCCGAACGACGACAGGATGACCTCTGCGCCCTGCTCCTGTGCCAGGCGGGCAGCGGCGAAGGCGATCGACGCCTCCGTCAGCACGCCGGTGACGAGAATGCGCTTGCCGTCAAGAATTCCCATGTTCCCCAATCCTTCTCAAGATCTCGCAGCCGGCGTCCTGCCGCCAGGCTGCCGTGGTCAGTCCGTTGTTCAGTGTCCCATACCCAGGCCGCCGTCAACCGGAATGACGGCCCCAGAGATGTAGGCGGCCTCATCGGAGGCGACCCAGCGCACCACGCGAGCGACCTCCTCGGCTTCGGCGAACCGCTTGGCCGGGATCTGCGCGAGGTATTCCTTCTGCTGCTTCTCCGGCAGCTCATCGGTCATGTCGGTGCGGATGAAGCCCGGCGCGACGACGTTGGCGGTGATGCCGCGGGAGCCGAGCTCGCGGGTGATCGAGCGGGCCAGGCCGACCAGGCCGGCCTTCGAGGACGAGTAGTTCGCCTGCCCGGCCACGCCGAGGAGGCCGGAGACCGAGGAGATGAGCACGATGCGGCCGTACTTCGCCCGGATCATCGAGGTGATGCCGCGCTTGACGGTGCGGAAGGCGCCGGTGAGGTTGGTGTCGATGACGGCGCCGAACTCCTCGTCGTCCATGCGCATGAGCAGGTTGTCCTTGGTGATGCCGGCGTTGGCGACGACGATCTCGACCGGGCCGAGCTCGTCTTCGACCTGCGTGAAGGCCGCGTCGATCGAGGCAGTGTCGGTGACATCGGCGCTGACGGCCAGCGCGCCCTCCGGGGCTTCGCCGTTGCGGGAGGTCACAGCGACCTTGTGGCCTGCGGCGATGAATTCCTCGGCGATGGTGCGGCCGATGCCGCGGTTGCCGCCGGTGACGAGGACGACGCGTGATTCAGACACGTGTGGGGGCTCCTTCTTCGTGCGATCGCCGCGTGGGAACGGCGCGGGCAGTGTGATGCCTCCAACCTAACGCACAGATGCAGTCCTTAAGTATCTGGGAGACAATAGGGCGGTAGGCTTTTGTATCTGAGAGCACGAGTCATGGAAGGCTATGGCACAGAAGAGACCACGCACGCACATCACGGATGCCGACGAGTCTCACGAAGCCGACACCCGCGCCCGCTCCCGCCGCTATCTGCTGTCCATGGCCATCCGCATCACCTGCTTCGTGCTCGCGATCGTCACGACCGGCTGGCTGCGCTGGACCTGTGTGGCCGGCGCTGTGTTCCTGCCCTGGGTGGCGGTGCAGATCGCCAATGCCGGCAAGGAGAACATCACCCGGACGAAGACGGCGCAGATCGACGCGCCGCCGCTGCCGGAGCTGCAGGCAGGACGCAGCGACGCTGCCGCTGGTTCCGGTCCCGAGGCGGCAGGCGCCTGGCGTGCCGAGTCCGACGTCGTCGACGCGGAGGTGATCGGCGGATACACGGTCTCCCCCGGCACCGCCTCCGCATCGGCCCCTGACGACGGGGAGGCCGGCGACGAGGTGCCGCCCGACGTCGTGGAGGGCACAGTGGTCGACCCCGATCCGGACGGCACGCAGCCGCCGGTCAGGGATGAGGAGGACGGTGGGACTCGTGAGTGAGCTGCGCTGCTCTGCCCGGGCCTGCAGTCGCCCGGCGGCCTACGCGATGCTGTGGAACAACCCCCGGATTCACACCCCGGAGCGGCGAAAAGTATGGTTGGCCTGTGATGATCACCGGACCTACCTGCACGAATACCTGCAGCTGCGCGGCCTGCTCAAGGACGATGTGCCGGTCGATGAGATCCCGGCAGGGGCTGGCTGATGGCTGCTGAGTCCTACCGTTTCATCCTCTCCTCCCGCTGGCTGCGCTACATCGCTTTGGCGGTTGTCGCCGCGATCGCCTGCGGGTTCCTCGCCAACTGGCAGAACAACCGCCGTGAGGCCCGCGACGCCGAGATCGCCCACATCAATGCGAACTACCACGGTGACGCCGAACCGCTGTCAGCGATCCTGCCGCAGCGTGATGCCGCGTTGCCCGATGAGCTTGACTGGAAGCGCTTCGAGGCCCGCGGGACCTATGATGCCGACTCGGCGATCCTCGTGCGCAACCGCAGCTTGGACGGTCAGGCTGGCTTCTATGTGCTCGTTCCGCTGATCACCGAGGCTGGGGGCGAGCTTGCCGTCGTGCGCGGCTGGGTGCCCACCGGCCAGACCGGTGAGGCCCCGGACATCTCAGCCCTGCCTGCTCCCCCAGCCGGTGAGGTGACCATCACCGGCTGGCTGCGCACACCCCAGGACGCCTCGGGAGAGACGGCTTCTGAGAACACCATCCGCAGCATCGACCCGGTGATCGTGCCCGGCATGAGCGCACCGTACACCGGCGCCTACGCGCAGCTCGAAGCCGAAGACCCGGCCCCGGCTGAGCGCCTGACTGCGCTGCCGCCGCCGAGCACCGATCCCGGCTCGCACCTGTCGTATACGTTCCAGTGGATCGTGTTCGGGATCATGATCCTCGGCGGGGTCATCTACGCAGCCCGCCGGGAGCGCATCAGCCGCGATCTCGAAGCCGCTGAACAGGCAGGCCGGGTGCCGCGCACCGATTACGTCGTCGTCGACAAGGACGCGCTCGCCGCCGGCCGGTCCCGCGGGCGTGCCGGCACCCCGGCGGGTCGCGCCTCGCGCTACGGCAGTGCCGGTCCGCGCAGGGCTGCCGGCCGTCGCAGCGCAGCGGCAGCCAGCACGCCAGCCGGTGCCGCGGCTGTCTCAGCGCGCCGCAAGCAGAGCTCGGCAGAGGATGCTGAGGACGCGCTGCTCGATGAGCAGGGCTTCTGAGCTGGTCTGCCGACCGTGCTCTAGGTGTACTTCCCGGTGAGGTTGTGAACGCGGTCTGCTGGTGAGAGTCCCCCGATCGCGGTGTGGGCTCGATGGTGATTGTAGTCATGCAAGAACGCTGCGTACGAGTTTTCGCGAGCACTCTCACTGGCATACGGTCTCGCGTA
>NZ_JACSPY010000006.1 GCF_014836885.1 Brevibacterium gallinarum | reverse complement strand
GAGGCACAACAGCAAGGACCCATCCACCGGGGTCTGTGCTGCACCGACGGCATGCCGAACTCATCGCCAGCACCGCGCCAGGCAGCGCCCAGTCCCAGCCGGGCTCCCCCGGCTCACACGACGACGTGAACGACGGGCTCTTCTCCCCTGAAGAGGCACACCCGTCATGAGAACCTCGCCGCCCCCACGCCTGGGCCTGCAACGATACGTCGGCACAGCCAGTGTCAGCTCTCACCGCAGCAGCGCAGGACAGGGGCTGAGCGATTGTTGTCTGGCAATTGCATAGCGAATAAGGCGCCCACCCGGCACGGGAGACCGGAGCGGCCGGACTGACCCGTTCGGCTGCTCCGGCCTCCCGAGCCGGGCATGTCGGGCAGGCCGAGGCTTGATCGGCAACCATGTGGTGGCTCGAGCCGAAACTGTCGGCAGAGAGCCTCAGTGCGTCTTGCCGGACGCGGCATCAGCCGGTGCGGTTTCCGCGCCCGAGGTGGTGGCCGCCTTGCCTGCTGAGGGCAGCGGGCAGCTGCGCTCCTTACGGACGCGAGCGACGAACGCCCAAGCCAGCAGCGCGATCGAGCCGAGGGCGAGGACCGGCTGGGCGGGCTCGAAGTACTGCATCGCCCCGGCGTAGCCGAGGGCCAGCAGCACGAGCTTGTTGCACACCGGGCAGCCGACGGCGAAGAATGTGATGATCGCCCCGGCGGCTCCGAGCCGGCCGCCGCGCTCCTCGGCGTCTTCACCGGTGTCGCGGCGGGCGACGTAGGTGGCGGCGACGAGGCCTGCGAGCACGGCGTTGCCGATGAGCACCGGCCAGGCCCACCAGGTCGGCGGGACGGCGCGAGTGAACAGCGGTGTGTCGATGAGGTCGGTGGGGATAGCCACGAGGATGACGGTGGCGAGCGCGGTGCCGAGTGCGAACAGCCAGCGGCGCGGCTGCCAGGTCGCCAGTTCGGCCAGCATCGTTCGTCGCCCTTTCCCTCGTGTGTGCCGTGGCCCGGTCCGGGCCGCTGCTGTCGTGTCCGCTGGTGACGATACCGTAAGCTCCATAACAGAACCTGAGTGCATTGCAGCACCAGTTCCACCTGCTGTGCCTCATCCACCCTGGTGTCGTTCCGATCGGAGGGCAGCTGTGACCGTCACCATCCCGCCGCCGAATCCGCGCCGGCACCCCTCGCCGTTCAGCCCGAGCTTCGGGACCACTCCGGCTGCCGTCGTCGGCATCCAGCAGGAGGTCAACCTCTTCGCCCGCGCCCTCGACGGCGCGATCCGCGGCCGGGCGATGCTCGTGACCGGCCCGCGCGGGGTCGGCAAGACGGTGCTGCTCAACACCTTCGGTGAGGTCGCTGACTCCCGCCAGTGGGTGACGGTGCGCGAACAGGCCTCCCCAGGTGTCGTGCAGCGGCTGACCGAGGCCAGGCTGCCGCAGCTGCTCGAGGACCTCGATGCCGCCCAGACCTCGACGTCCTCCACTGTCGGGTTCACGCTGCCGGTCATCGGCGGCGGGCTGACGGCCAGGACAGATTCGGCGAATCCGCTGACCCCGGATCTGCGCCACCGGCTCATGCAGGCGCTTGACATTCTGTCTGCTCACGGCACCGGGCTGCTGCTGACGCTCGATGAGGTGCACCGGACGAACATCGGTGAGCTGCGGGCCATCACCGATGCGGTGGCGCATGCGGTGGCCCAGGGGGCGCCGCTGGCGTTCGTCGCCGCCGGGCTGCCGGCGACGATGAACAGGCTCGTCAACGACGACGTCTCGACGTTCCTGCGCCGGGCTGAGCGGATCGAGCTGAAGAACTTCACCGCCGATGACACCGCTGTCGCCCTGCGCCATCCGATCGAGAATGCCGGCAAGTCGATCGACTGCGATGCCCTGCACATCGCCGTCGCGGCCTCGGAGAACTATCCGTATCTCGTGCAGCTCATCGGGGATTTCGCATGGGAGGCCGCCGCCGAGGCGCCGGTCATCACCGCAGAGCATGTCGCCTGGGCTGTCGAGCAGGCCAGGCCTGCGCTGTTCCGGCAGATCCATGAGCCCACACTGGCGGGCCTGTCGGATCGGGACAAGGACTACATCTTCGCGATGAGCGCCGATGACGGGCCCTCACTGACCCGTGAGGTCGCCCGGCGGCTCGGGGTCAGCATCCAGCATGCCGGGGTGTATCGCAGCCGGCTCATCATCGATGGGGTCATCATGGAGTCCGGTCGTGGGAAGGTCGAGTTCGCGATCCCGTACCTGCGCGACTACCTGCGGTCTGAGAGCGCCCGCCGCTGAGCTGCGGGCAGCCGGGTGTCAGACAGCTGTGCGGGTCACCGGCCGGCTTCGGCCAGTTCCTTGTCGATCGTCTCGCGGAACACCTCGGCCGGCTGGGCGCCGGAGACGACCGAGTCGTTGATCGCAAAGGTCGGCACGCTCGTGACGCCGAGGCGCTGGGCCTCTTCGAAGTCCGCCTGCACCTGGCCCAGGAGGTCCTCGCTGTCGAGGTCGGCTTCGAACTTCTCCAGGTCCGTAACCCCGGCGGTCTTCGCATGCTCGATGAGCACCTCGCGAGGCAGGTCCGGGTGGCCGCTGTCCGGCGCCTCGCCGAACACGGCATGCTGGTATTCCCAGAACGGGCCCTGCTCAGCTGCGGCGCGGGCGGCGACCGCGGCGTCGACGGACTCGTCTCCGAACACCGGCGCATCACGCCACTCGACGCGCATCCGGCCGTCCTCGACGTACTCATCGACAAGCTCGCCGAGCGTATCGCGGTGGAACTTGCCGCAGAACGGGCAGCGGTAGTCGGCGAACTCGATGAGCACCACCGGTGCATCGACCTCGCCCATTGCAGTCGGGTCGCCGTCGATGCGGCGAGAGAGGTCGAACTCCTGCTGCTGGGCACCGACGGCTGCGCCCTCGCCGCCGGACTCGCCCTCCCCACCGGACTCGCCCTCTGCCTGCGTGCCGGAGTTCGCGCCGAAGCCCGAACCAGCGATGATGCTGATGACGAGGATGATGACGAGCAGGCCGGCCGCGATCGTCCACGGCCAGTTCCGGGCCAGGAATCCCTGGGATCGTGTGGCTCGGGGCCGGTTCATGCGTGCTCTCTCCTATGCTGATATCGAGTCAGACGTTTCCGCTGTCCGCCTGCCACCATACGCGGCTCCGGTGAGCGGTAGCCAGAAGAGACGCAGGAGCACAGAAGAGATGCAGGAACTCTGTGGGAAGGGGACGCAATGGCAGCCAAGGCTCCGCGGTGGAAGCAGATCCACGACGATCTGCGCGCCCGCATCGCCGCCGGCGAGTTCCATGCCGGGTTCCCCGGTGAGCTGCAGCTCGCCGCCGAATACGAGGTCTCCCGCGGCACGATGCGTCAGGCGCTGCGCCCGCTGCGCGAAAGCGGTGTGCTCACGGCCAACCGCGGCAAGCGTCCGCACCTGCTCACCACCAGCCCGTCTGCCTATGGGGCGATCTACTCGCTGTTCGAGGTCATCTCCCGCTCCGGTCTCGAACCGCTTTCGGACATCCTCGCCCAGGAGATCATCGCCGATGCGCAGGCCGCTGACCGGCTCGCCCTGCCGGCCGATGCGCAGCTGTTCCACCTGGCGCGCATCCGCCGGGCCGGTGACACGCCGGTGGCCGTCGACCATGTGTGGCTGCCAGCGGCCCTCGGGGGCCCGCTCATGAGCGCCGACTTCACCCGCGAGGCGGTCTACCATGTGCTCGCCGAGACCGCGAACGTGCGCATCGACGGCGGTTTCGAGGATGTCTCCGCGGTGCTCGCCGGCCCCGATGAGGCCCATCTGCTCGGGTGCGCGACCGGTGAGGCGCTGCTGCGCTTCGAACGCGTCGGCACCTCCGGCGGACAGCCGGTCGAGTTCCGCACCGGGGTGCTGCTCGGCACCGAGCTGAGCATCACCCACCGGTTCTGAACCGGTTCTCCAGCCCCTGTGAATGACGGCGGGCCCCGCTTCTGGAAGAAGCAGGGCCCGCAACAGGTTCAGCAGCCGTTCACTGGTCGATCTTGCCGCTGCCGTCTTCGAGGTGGGCGCGCAGGAACCACTGGAACTGCTCGAGCTCGAAGGACTGCCCGGTGAGCATGTCCTCGGTGACCGGGTCGATCTCGCCGGTCTCCTCGATGGCGTCGCGGTGGGACTTCACGACACCGTCGTAGACGCGGTTGAGCGCCTTGATGTGCTCGATGGTGCCGGCGCGGTCGACGTCGTAGTCCTCCCATGGCCGCTGGTAGGTCAGGCGGCCGGGCACACCGACCGGGCTGGAGCCGAGCGCGGCGATCCGCTCAGCGATGGCATCGGCGAAGCCGCGCACGGTCTCGACCTGCGGGTCGAGCATCTCGTGGACGCCGATGAAGTTGGGGCCGACCACATTCCAGTGGGCGTGCTTGAGGGTCAGGTGCAGGTCGTTCATCGAGTTGAGCCGGTCCTGCAGGATCTCGCAGACCTTCTTGGCATCTTCGTTCGTCAGTCCGGGAACGGTGTACGGGCGCTTCGTCACTGCTATACCTCCACGATCGAGAGCTTTCGCTAACCATGGGAACAACATCCTCCCACCTGCGATTATTCCCCACCCCACAGACAGGGCTCCCTGCCATGGCCGGCGGGTCCCGCCGCGCAAGCAACCGGCCACCGTCGCCGAGGCGGGGGTTGCGGGCAGCGGGGAAGGACCGCCTCGGGCGCGGGCGATCGGCATGCTGGCGCGGCGTGCAGAGCATGAGCGACAACGATTCCATAACAGCGGCCCGGCAGACGTCAGGGAGCCGATTCTGCAATTGAATCTGTGAGTTTCACAACAGTAAGGTGGTAATCCGCACCACACGGGGTGCGGCATCTGTGCACACCGCGCGCAGCTGCGCCACCCACCACGAGGAGATCCACTTTCTATGCGCACACGTACTCTTCCCACTGTTCTGGCCGGCGCGGCAGCCGCCGCGCTCGTGCTCTCCGGCTGTGCCGGCGGCGGGGGTGACTCAGGTGAGGGCGGCGGCGATGCCGGCACCGAGTTCATCACCATGGCCACCGGCGGCAACTCCGGCGTCTACTACCAGGTCGGCGCCGGCATGTCCCAGCTGCTCTCCGACGAGCTCGGCTCGGACTCGACCGTCCAGGCAACCGGCGCCTCGGTCGAGAACGTCACCCTGCTCAATGACGGTGACGCCGAGATCGCCTTCGCGATGGCCGATGCCACCGACCAGGCTCTCAAGGGCGAAGGGCCGTTCGAGGAGAAGGTCGAGAGCCTGCCGGCGATCGCGAACCTGTACGAGCAGTACCTGCAGGTCATCACCCTCGAAGACAAGGGCATCGACTCGATCGAGGATCTCAAGGGCAAGCGCGTGTCCGTCGGCGACGTCAACTCCGGTGTCGAGCTCAACGCCCGCACCGTCATCGATGCCTACGGCATGACCTACGACGACTTCACCGCCGACTACCTGCCGTACGCCGAGGCGATCGACCAGATGAAGAACGGCCAGGTCGACGCCGCATTCGTCACCTCCGGCCTGCCGAACTCCGCTGTCACCGACCTGGCGACCACCCACGACGTCAAGGTCGTGCCGTTCGAAGGCGACGGACTGAACACGCTGCTCGAATACGAGTTCTTCGGCGAGGGCACCGTGCCTAAGGACACCTACGACAGCAAGGAGGATGCCGCGACCGTGACCATCCCGAACCTGCTGCTGGCCAGCCCCGAGCTGAGCGAAGACGCCGTCTACGACATCACGAAGACGATCTTCGACAACCTCGACCAGGTCCACGCGACGCACAACGCCGCCAAGGACATCACGCTCGAGAACGCTCCCCACGTCGTCGTCACCGAGCTGCACCCCGGTGCCAAGCGCTACTTCGACGAAGCCGGCACGTCCTGAGCCTGAGCCCGTCGCGTGCCCGCCCGCCGCAGCCTGCTGACAGGCCGGTGCGGCACACGCGACGGGCGGCGCTCGGCCGGTTCGCCGGCTGGGCGGCGACGCTCGCGGCCGTGGCGATGACCGCCTCGGCCGCGGAGCAGGCCACCGTCCTCATCCGCCACCAGCGCCGGCCCCACGAGGTCTACCGACACGTGACGGTCAGCCGCCAGGCGACGATCGCCCTGGCATGGATCCACTCCGTCGATCACACACCCTGGATCGAGTACTACACACTCAGCCGCGGCGGGTTCCTCCTCGACTGCACCGACATCGCCCTCACCGGCGCCGGCGCACCGTCTGAGGCCCCGCACGTCGAGAAGGTCGGGGACATGCTCCGCTACTGCGGACTCGACCGGCACTTCGATGCCGTGCGCTGGATCCACTCCCACGACGTCGAGCACACCCTCAGCATCGACGGCCACCGCCTCCTGGCACCGGCCGGCATCCCCCACCGCAGCCCGGTGGAGATGGTCCTGGCCTGACAAGGAAGAAAGCACACACGATGAGCACACCACACACTCCTCCGACCGGCAACGCCCGCGACGCAGCCGCCGACGACCCGCGTCCGGGCACCGGCTCGACCGCCGCCGGTCAGGCGCACGCCCGCAAGCAGGCGAGCACCGGGAAGGCCGGCGCGCCGGCTGACACCGACGTCAGCAACGGCACCGACGTCAGCACTGACACCGGCACCAGCGTGCTGAACGCCGAGGCCTCCGACGCCGACCTGGAGACGCTGGAGAAGTACGACCGCGAATCGCGCACGCGCGACGTCTTCGGCACGTGGCTGGCCTGGCCGGTCGGCATCGTCGCCGTATCGCTGTCGGTCTACCACATCTGGACGGCGCTGTTCGGCGGGCCGCCGACACTCGTGCACCGCGCGATCCACGTCTCGGCGATCCTCGTCCTCGCCTTCGCGCTCTACCGGCCCTACGCCAAGGAGAAGCGGGCGACGACACCGTGGTTCGACTACATCCTCATCGCCGCCTCCGCCTCGGTGGCGATCTATCTGGCCACCCAGTACGCCGAGCTCGTCACCCGCGGCTCACGGTTCACGATGACCGATGTCATCATCGGCGGCCTCCTCGTCTTCGCCACCCTGGAGGCCGCCCGCCGCGTGACCGGCTGGTTCCTGCCGGCACTGGCGGTGCTGTTCATCATCTACGACATCTACGGCCGGTCGATGCCCGGGCTCATGCGCCACCGCGGCTACGACCTCGACCGGATCCTCAACTACATGCTCACCTCGACCGAGGGGATCTTCTCCACCGCGATCGGGGTGTCATCGACCTACATCATCCTGTTCATCCTCTTCGGCGCGTTCCTGCAGCGCTCGGGGATGGGCCAGTTCTTCAACGACATCGCCCTCGCCCTCGCCGGGCAGACCCGCGGCGGGCCGGCGAAGGTCTCGGTCATCGCCTCAGGCTTCCTCGGTTCGATCAACGGCTCGGCGATCGCCAACGTTGTGACCACCGGCGCGTTCACGATCCCGCTGATGAAGAAGATCGGCTACCAGCGCAACTTCGCCGGCGCCGTCGAATCCGCCGCCTCGGTCGGCGGGCAGATCCTGCCGCCGATCATGGGCGCGGCGGCCTTCATCATGGCCGAAACCCTCGGCATCCCGTACCGGGAGATCGCCCTCGTCGCGATCGTGCCGGCACTGCTGTACTACCTCGGCATCATCATGCAGGTGCACCTGCGCGCCACCCGCCGCGGACTCGAAGGCATCTCGCGGAAGAACCTGCCGGCGGTCATGGACGTCATGCGCGAGCGCGGCCACCTGCTCATCCCGCTCGCCTACCTGCTGTACATGCTGTTCTTCTCCGGGCGCACGATCCTGTTCTCAGCTGTCACGACGATCTTCGTCACCGTGCTCGTGGCGATGCTGCGCAAGACCACCCGGATGAGCTTCAAGGACATCATCCTGGCGCTGCGCGACGGTGCGATCACCGCCGTCTCGGTCGCCGTGGCCTGTGCGGCAGTCGGCGTCATCGTCGGTGTCGCCAGCCAGACCGGATTCGGTGTCAAGCTCGCCAACGCGATCGTGACGATCGGCGGCGGCTACCTGCTGCCGACGCTCATCATGACGGCGCTCGCCTGCATCATCCTCGGCATGGGCCTGCCGTCGATCCCGGCCTACATCGTCACCGCGACGATGGCCGCCCCAGCGCTCGCCCAGCTCGGCGTCGAGCCGCTGGCCGCCCACCTGTTCGTGTTCTACTTCGGCCTGTTCGCCAACATCACCCCGCCGGTCGCGCTGGCTGCGTTCGCGGCAGCCGGCCTGTCCGGCGGCACCCCGATGCAGACCGGATTCACCGCGATGAGACTGGCCCTGGCCGGTTACATCGTGCCGTTTGTGTTCGTGTACAACCCGGTGCTCATCATGCAGGACGCCGATGTCATGACCGCCATCCGCGTCATCGCCACCGCCTCGATCGGCGTCATCCTGCTCGCCGTCGCCGCCGAGGGCTTCCTCATGGTGCGGGTGCCGTGGGTGCTGCGGATCTCGCTCATCATCGGCTCGGTGCTGTTCCTCACCCCGAACCTCGTGCTCGACCTCATCGGCACTGCGGTGCTCGTCGTCAGCCTGCTGGCGATCATCGCACTGGCGAAGAAGGCCGACAGGCTCTCGCTGCGGAACATCTGACGCCCTCGCCGTGAATGCCGATCGCCGCCGTACCTACAGGAGGTGCGGCGGCGATCTGCTGTAAGCGGGCCTGTGCCTCAGTCGTCGGAGCGGTGGGCCTTGCCGGACTCGGCGTCGACGACGACCTCGAAGGTCTCGCCATCCTGCTCAGGTGAGATGTCGATCGTGTAGGCGGCTGTGCCGTCGCTGCCGGTGGCGAGGCGGATCTTCGTCATCCGGCCCGGCAGCACATCGAGCGCCGAAGACTTCGCCTCATCGAGGCCGACATAGTCATCGAGGGAGAGCACCTGGCCCTTACTGTCGTGCTTCTCCTCATCAGTGGAGATGACATCCCCGCTCTTGGCGTCGTAAGCAGCCGTGAACGTCCGCTCATCAGAGGCCATCTCGATGTCGTAGCGGATCTCCCCGCCGTCGGCGAGCGCGATCTGGATGGCCCGGAAGTCCCCGTCGAAGTCCTCCTGCGCCTGCTTCTGCGCGTCCTCCCAGCTCAGCGCCGGCTTGAAGTTCGCCAGGTCGTCCTCCTCACCGGAGTTCGGCGGGCCCTCTGTACCGCGCGGGTCCGCTGCGGTCTGCATTGCCGGGCCCTGCTTGGGCTCAGCGTCGTCCTGCGAGCAGCCGGACAGCGCCAGCGCAGCAGCGCACACGGCTGCAGTCGCGGTCAGGATCCGACGGGTCATGAGGCGTCCTTTCGGGTTGCCGGTCAGACGGGCACCGTTCAGTCTACTCACGACCATGCTCCCGGCACTGAGCTTCCACCCAGCTCAGTCTGCGCGCACACGGCCGGCCTGCCGGGCCGATGGAACCTGAGACGGTATCGTGGAACCACACGCCCAGCCCCTGCCCACGAGAGGAACCCAGCGATGTCGACACTGGTGAAGATCGCCGAGGCGACGCTGTTCTTCCTCGAGACGCTGGCCTGGCTGGCGATCGCCTACGTCGCCTTCATGCTCATCGGCGGCGGTGCGCTGGCCTGGCTGGCCGGCATCGGCGCGCTCGTCGTCGTCATCATCGTGTGGGCGCTGTTCGCCTCCCCGAAGGGCTTCCTGGCATCGCGCGCCTCGGTCATCGCCGTGCGCGCGGTCGTCTACCTCGCCGCTGTCGTCGGGCTCATCATCGTCGGCCCGGCCTGGGTCGGCATCGCCCTCGGCGTCCTGCTGCTCGCCTGCGAGGGCCTGCTCATCTGGCAGAACAAACACGAAGCGCTCGCCGCCACCCGCCGCACCGGCCGGCACTGAGGAGTGGGGCGGTGATGACACGCAGAACCCGGCCGGCTGCCGCCAGCGCCCAGCTCCCGCCTGCCGCGGTGGCCTACACCCGCACCTGCCGGGCTGCCGCCGCCGAGGTGCTGGCCCGGTATTCGACGTCGTTCTCCCTGGCCGTGCGCACCCTGCCGCAGGTCATCCGCATCCACATCACCGCGATCTACGCGATGGCCCGGGTCGCCGATGAGATCGTCGACGGCAGCATGCACCAGCTGCCGGCCGCCCAGCGGCTGGCCGAGCTCAACGCCTTCGAACACCGCATCGCCTCTGCGGCGGCGACCGGCGCCTCGGCCGATGTCATCGCCCACGCCTACGCCGCGACTGCTCGCGAGGTCGGCATCGGCCCGGCCGAATGGGAACCGTTCTTCTCCTCGATGCGCGCCGATATCAGCCCGCAGGCCCACACCGAGACGTCGATCGCCGACTACATCCACGGCTCCGCAGAGGTCATCGGGCTCATGTGCCTCAAGGCGTTCTTCCTCGGCGCCGTCCCCGAGGCCGACGGCGAGCGCCTGCGACGCGGGGCGATGGCGCTCGGGGCCGGCTTCCAGAAGGTCAACTTCCTGCGCGACCTCGCAGAGGACGCCGCACTGGGCCGCAGCTACCTGCCCGGGGTCAGCGCAGCCGGCATGTCCGATGCCGACCGGGACCGGATCGTGACCGACATCGCCGCCGACCTCGCCGCAGCCGATGAGGTCATCGGGCTGCTGCCGGCCCGCGTGCGCCCGGCCGTGCGGATCGCCCACCGCCTGTTCGCCGAGCTCAACCGGAGACTGGCCGCAGCACCTGCCGCGCGGATCCGCACCCAGCGGATGCGGGTGAGCAACCCGCGCAAGCTCGCCATCACCGCCTGTGCGCTCAGCCGCCCGGCAGCCGGCGGTGAGAGCCGGTGAGGCGCACCATCGTCATCGGCGGGGGCATCGCCGGACTCGCCTCCGCCGCGCTGCTCGCACAGGAGGGCCACGCGGTCACGCTGCTGGAGCAGAACGCCTCCCTCGGCGGGCGCGCCGGCATCCACCGGGAAGCCGGGTTCACCTTCGACACCGGCCCGAGCTGGTACCTCATGCCCGAGGTGTTCGACCACCTCTTCGACCTCACCGGTGCCCCGAACCCGCTGGAGCTCATCGACCTCGACCCGGCCTACCGGATCTTCCCGCAGCCGGCCGGTGCTTCGGCAGCTTCCACCCCGCTCGACGTGCCCGCCGGGCGCACGCGGGTCCTCGACCTCTTCGACCGCCTCGAGCCCGGCAGCCGCGACCGGGTCGCCGCCTACCTCGACTCCGCCTCGCGAACCTACCGGCTGGCGCTCGACCACTTCCTCTACACCACCTTCTCCACCCCCGCCGGGTTCACCCACCCGCAGGTGCTCTCCGGGCTCGGCGAGCTCATGGAGCTGCTGAGCACCTCGATGCAGGAGCGGATCAACCGCACCGTGGACCATCCGGTCGCCCGGCAGATCCTCGGCTACCCGGCCGTGTTCCTCGGCACCCGCCCCGAGACCGCCCCGGCGATGTACCACCTCATGAGCCACCTCGACCTCGTCGACGGGGTCCGCTACCCGGCCGGCGGCATGCACACGCTCATCACCGCGATCGCTGCGCGCGCCCGCGACCTCGGGGTCACCATCCGCACCGAAGCCGAGGTCGTCTCCCTCACCCACGAGCCCGGCCGCCTGCCGGCCCGGAAGCCGCAGCTGACCGAGGTGCTCGCCCGCACCCGGCACGGGCTCGAGGCCTTCGCCGCCGATGCCGTCGTCGCCGCCTGCGATCTGCATCATCTGGAGACCCGGCTGCTGCCCCGGAAGCTCCAGACCCGCCCGGCTTCCAGCTGGCGCCGCGCCGACCCGGGGATGGGCGCCCTCGTCCTGCTGCTCGGCGTCGAGGGCCGGCTCGACAAGCTGGCGCATCACAACCTGCTCTTCACCTCCAACTGGGAGAAGAACTTCGACGCGATCTACCGCGACCGCCGGATCCCGGACCCGGCCTCGCTCTACGTCTGCGCGCCCTCACGCACCGACCCGACGCTGGCACCGGCAGGCTGCGAGAACCTCTTCGTCCTCGTCCCCTGGCCCGCCGACGCTTCGCTTCACGCTCACAGCCCGGACGTGCAGGCGGGCGCCCAGGCGGCCATCGAACAGATCGCGCAGTGGACCGGCCACCCGGACTTGGCCGGCCGGCTGCGGGTGCGCCGCGTCATCGCCCCAGCTGACTACGTCCGTGACTTCCACGCCTGGTCCGGCACCGCACTCGGGCCTGCGAACACGCTCATGCAGTCGATCTTCCTGCGCGGGCGCGTGCGCTCCGCCAAGGTCGCCAATCTCTTCTACGCCGGGGCGTTCACGGCACCGGGTGTCGGGCTGCCGATGTGCGTCATCAGCGCCGAGAACGTCCTCAAGGCCTTCCGCGACGACCGCACCTCCGGTCCCCTGCCCGTCGCCGAGGCGGTGGGCCGGTGAGCGTCGTCTACCTCGGCTGCCTGCTGTTCTCGATCGCCGGGATGGCGCTGCTCGACTGGCGCCACCGGCTGTTCTGGTTCGCCGACTGGAAGCGGGCTGCGATCGTCCACGGTGCGGGGCTGACGGTGTTCCTCCTCTGGGATGCCGCCGGGATCGCCTTCGGGGTGTTCCACCGCGGTGACAGCCCGTACATGACCGGTCTCGAGCTCGCCCCCGAGATGCCGGTCGAGGAGGTCTTCTTCCTCTTCTTCCTCTGCTGGGTCACGATGGTCGTCTTCACCGGGTCGATGCGCATCCTCACGTACCTGCGCAGCACCGATGACCCCGGACCCGAGGCGCCGGTGACCGGCGGTGAGCGGCCGTGACCTATACGCTCATCAACCTCGTCTTCCTCATCCCCGCCCTCGGGCTGCTGTTCGCTGCACTGCTGCGGCTGCGTGACTCCGATCCCTCCTCAGCCCGGCTCGGCAGCCCGACCGATCCCGTCCACCGGCCCGCCGCCTCGGCGCCGGCCGACGACTCGATGACCGCCTCCCGGTCCCGCATCCACCAGCGGGCCCTGGCGATCACCGCGGCGCTGCTCATCGGGCTGACGATGATCTTCGACAACCTCATGATCGCCGCCGGCCTGTTCACCTACGACAACCACCTGGGCATCAGCATCGGGCTCATGCCGATCGAGGACCTGGCGTATACGATCGTCGCCGTTGCCGCGCTGCCGAGCCTGTGGCTGCTGCTCGGTCACCGCCGGACACCGCGCCGGCCCGATGATGCGAACCGACCGAGCCGACCCGATGATGCCGACAGGCGGGGCGGGTCGTGAGCACACTCGGTCTGCTGACCCGCACCTCCCGCCCGGTCTCCTGGGTCAACACCGCCTTCCCGTTCGGGGCGGCCTACCTGCTCACCGGCGGCGGTGTCGACGCAGCGTTCCTGCTCGGCTGTCTGTTCTTCCTCATCCCGTACAACCTGGCGATGTACGGGATCAACGACGTCTTCGACTACGCATCCGATATCCGCAACCCGCGCAAGGGCGGCATCGAAGGCCACGTCACCGCGCCCAGGCACCACCGCACGATCCTCACTGCCGCGGCCGTGTCCTGCCTGCCGTTCCTCGCAGCGCTTGTGATCCTCGGCGACTGGCGGGCGGACCTCGTGCTGGCCATCAGCATGTTCGCGGTGGCTGCCTACAGTGTGCGCGGGCTGCGGTTCAAGGAGATCCCGTTCCTCGACGCCGTGACCTCCTCGACGCACTTCTCCTCCCCTGCCTGGTACGGTCTGGCGCTGACCGGCGCGCCCCTGAACCGGGACACGGCACTCATCTGTGCGGCCTTCTTCATCTGGGGTGTCGCCAGCCAGGCCTTCGGCGCCGTGCAGGACATCGGACCGGACCGGGCCGGCGGGTTGCAGTCCATCGCCACCGTCATCGGTGCGGCGGCAACCGTGCGCCTGGCGACGATCGCCTACCTGGCAGCCGGGGCGCTGCTGGTCGGCGCCGGGTCGCTCTTCGTGCAGCTGGCCGCCGTGCTGGCGGTGCCGTATGCGCTCAACACCGGCCGGTTCTGGTCGCTGACGGATGCGGCAGCCGAATGCGCCCGGGCCGGCTGGCAGGTGTTCCTGTGGCTGAATTATGCGGTCGGCTTCTGCGTCACCATGCTCATGATCACAGCGGTCATGTTCGGCTGATGCGGCGCTGGGCGTCTGGTGCCGCCTGGGCCCTATACTGAGCCGCATGGTTCTTGTGCATCGCGCCCAGCAGGCATTTCGCTCCGCCCGGTCCCGCACCCAGCATCTCGTGCGGGAGGCGAAGGAGAACCCCAAGACGCTCGCTGCGGCGATGAACGTGTGGCCGGTGTTCCGCGGCTCAGGTGTGCGGGTGCGTCACATCGCCCCGGACTGGTCATCGGCCCGCGTCGAGCTGCATCAGGGCAAGCTGAACATGAACTACGTCGGCACGCACTTCGGCGGGACGCTGTTTGCCATGAGCGACCCGTTCTGGATGATCCTCATGCTCCGCCGTCTCGGCCCGGACTACATCGTGTGGGACAAAGCCGGCGAGATCGACTTCAAGAGCCCCGGCCGCGGCACCGTCACCACCGAGATCCGCCTCGACGACGCCGCCGTCGAGGCGATGCGCGCCGAAGCCGACGCTGAGGGCAAGTCGCTCATGTGGTTCGAGAACGACATCGTCGACGCCTCCGGCACGGTGGTCGCGACCGTGCGCAAGCAGCTCTACGCGCGCCCGAAGAACCGCTGACCGCCCTCTTTCCCAGGAGTCCCATGTCCCGTCTGCATGTCATCGCCCTCGGCGGCACGATCGCCGCAACGAACTCCGGTGCTGATGCCTCGGCAGGGGTCAGCCCATCGGTGAGCGCAAGCGAGATCGCCGCTGCCGCCGGACTCGACACGCTGCCCGGCGGGGCACCGGAGGTGACCTTCGATCAGGTCGCGCAGGTCGGCTCGGGCAGCATCACGCTGGGCATGCTCGATGCGGTCGTCGCATCCGCCCGGCAGGCCCGCGCCGAGGGAGCCCGCGGGGTCGTCCTCACCCAGGGCACCGACACGCTGGCCGACTCCGCGTTCGTCCTCGCCCTCATCAACGACTCCGGCCTGCCGATCATCGCCACCGGCGCGATGCGCAACCCGACCCTGCCCGGCGCCGACGGCCCAGCCAACGTCCGCGCCGCAGCGCTGACCGCCCTCGACCCGCGGCTGACCGGCCTGCCGAGCCTGCTCGTCTTCGCCGATGAGATCCACAGCCCGCTGACCGTTGCGAAGACGCACACCACCTCGGTCGCGGCCTTCGCCTCACCGTCGACCGGGCCGCTGGGCTGGGTGAGCGAGGACCGCGTCGTCCTCCAGCAGATGCCCGCCACCCTGCCCGGCACGCTCACCGTGCCCGAGGCAGGCGGCACCGATGCTGACCGGGAGACGCCCGAGACGCCGGGTTATCAGCCGGAGGGTACCAGTCCGGAGGGTACCGGGCCGGAGGGTACCGGTCCGCGCGTCCCGCACGTCCCGCGGGTCGCGCTGGTCGGCGTCGGCTTCGACGACGACCTCGCCTACCTCGCAGGGCTGCCGGCGGCCGGATATGCCGGTGCGGTCATCGCCGGGCTCGGCGGCGGGCACGTCTCGACCCGTGCCGTCGAGGCAGTCGCGCAGCTGGCCGGGCAGATGCCGGTGGTGCTGGCCAGCCGCACCGGAGCCGGGGCGGTGCTCGAGCGCACCTACGGCTACCCGGGAGCCGAGATCGACCTGCTCTCCCGCGGCCTCATCCCGGCCGGGACGCTGGACGCCGACCGGGCTCGGCTGCTGCTCATCCTCGCGCTGCGCGCCGGAGTGCCGGCAGAGAAGCTGCCCGAGGTCTTCGCCGCGTTCCGCGGCTGACCCCGGGCAGTCCCGTGCAGCTGGGATTCAGCTGGTTCAGTCGGCGACCTTGATGATGGTCTTGCCGAAGTTCTTGCCGTTGAGCATCCCGATGAAGGTCTCCGGGGCGTTCTCCAGGCCCTCGGTGACGTCCTCGCGGTAGCTGATCCTGCCCTCGGAGACCCACTGGCCCATCTCGCGCAGGAAGTCGCTGTACATGTCACGCACGAACTCCAGCTGGATGAAGCCGCGCAGCGTCAGGCTCTTGGTGAGCACATTTGCCATGAGCGCAGCCGAGCGGTCCGGGCCCTCGGGGGCTTCGGTGAGGTTGTAGTTGGCGATGAGGCCGCACACCGGCACGCGGGCGTAGGTGTTCAGCCGCGGCAGCACGGCATCCCACACATGTCCGCCGACGTTTTCGAAGTACACGTCGATGCCCTCGGGGACGGCTTCCTTCAGCCGGCCGCGCAGATCCGGCTCCTTGTGATCGAGTGCCACGTCGAAGCCGAGCTCCTTGAGGTATTCGACCTTCTGCGGCCCGCCGGCGATGCCGACGGCGCGGCAGCCCTTGATCTTGGCGATCTGCCCGACCGCCGAGCCGACCGGGCCGCTGGCTGCGGCGACGGCCACGGTCTCACCTTCCGTGGGTTTGCCGATGGCCAGCAGGCCGGAGTAGGCGGTGAAGCCGGTCATGCCGAGGATCCCGAGGTAGGCGCTGGCCGGGGCGACGGACTCGTCGACGGCGAAGGCCTCCTTGGCGGTCGTGAGGCTGTACTCCTGCCAGCCGCCGTAGTTCTGCACCAGGTCACCGACCTTGAGGTTCGGGTCATGGGATTCGACGACCTCGCCGACGGTGCCGCCGATGATGACGTCGCCGATCTCCAGCGGGGCGGCGTAGGACTTGGCATCGGACATCCGCCCGCGCATGTACGGGTCGAGTGAGAGGTAGCGGGTGCGCACGAGCGCCTGCCCCTCACCGGGGGTCGGGACTTCGCCCTCGGCGAACTGGAAGTCGTCTGCGACGGGCTCGCCGTGCGGGCGGCGGGCTAGGCGGATGCTGCGGTTGACGGTCATGGGTTCTCCTTTGCTGCGCTCGGCTGTCCTGCACTCGCGGAAATTTAGCTATCGAACGTCTGTTCAACACTCTAACGGGCGTTCCGGCCGGCGTCGAGAGGCCAGGGCGTGACGTCTGACCTGCTAGCGTCGAGATCATGACGAGTCCTGCCGCCCCGCGCACTGATGCCGAGATCCCAGCCTTCATCGGCGGCCTCGGTCTGCCCGGTCTGGCTGACATCCACATCCACTTCCTGCCCGAGCGGATGCTGGAGAAGGTGTGGGCGGTCTTCGACAACGCCGGCGAGGTCTACGGCCAGGACTGGCCGATCACCTACCGCTTCGACGCCGCCACCCGGCTTTCGATCGCGCGCAGCTTCGGGATCCCGGCGATCCCGGCGCTGACGTACCCGCACAAGCCGGGGATGGCCGCCTGGCTCAACGGCTGGAACACCGACTTCGCTGCCGCTCATGACGATGTCATCCACTGCGGCACCCTCTACCCGGAGCCCGGTGTCGGCGACTACGTCCAGGCCGCCCTCGATGCTGGGGCCAGGCTGTTCAAGATGCATGTGCAGGTCGGTGACTACGCCCCGGACTCCGCGCTGCTGGACCCGGCCTGGGAGGCACTGGCCGCAGCCAGGGTGCCGGTCGTCATCCATGTGGGCTCCGGCCCGCGGCCGGGCACCTATACGGGCCCGGAGCATATGCGGCAGGTGCTGCGCAACTTCCCGCAGCTCACGGCGGTCATCGCGCATATGGGGATGCCGGAGTATCACGAGTTCGCCGACCTGGCAGAGGAGTTCGACAACGTCCATCTCGATACGACGATGTTCGCCACCGACTTCGCCAACCGGCTCGCACCCTTCGACGACCGCTACGTCGGACGGCTGGCGGAGCTGCGTGAGCGGGTTGTGCTCGGTTCGGACTTCCCGAACATCCCGTATCCGTATGCCCATCAGCTCGAGGCTCTCGTGCGGCTGGGCCTTGGGGAGGAGTGGCTGCGCACGGTGCTGTGGGACAACGGCGCCCGCCTGCTCGGCCTGCCGGCCCGCACACAGACCCGCCCGTGAACGCGGTTATGCCTGCTGTGGGCCGGTGGCGGCGCGCAGCAGCTGCCATTCCTCCTGCATCCACGGGCTGAACATGAACGGCACGCCGGCCACAGCGGCGTCGAGATCTTCGGGTTCGACCCAGTCGTATTCGGCGACTTCGTCAGCGGCCGGGTCGAGGTCGCCGGTGAGCACGGCGGTGAAGACCGGGCAGATCTCGTTCTCCACCATGCCCGAGGCGTCGGTCGCCCGGTAGCGGTAGGCCGGCAGCACTGTGGTGAGGTCACCCAGCCGGCAGCCGAGCTCTTCGGCGGCACGCCGGTGCACGGCGGCAGCGAGCGGTTCGCCAGGCCCGGGGTGCCCGCAGAGGGCGTTGGTCCACACGCCCGGCCAGGTCTTCTTGCTCAGGGCGCGGCGGGTCAGCAGCACCCGGCCGGCGGTGTCGAAGACGAAGCAGGAGAACGCCTGGTGCAGCGGCGTGTCAGCGGTGTGCACAGTGGCTTTGTCTGCGGCGCCGAGTGCGGCACCGTCATCAGAGACGAGCACCACCTGCTCGACCGGGCCCTGCCCGGCTTCCGCACCGGCAGCGCCCTCTCCGCCGTTCGCTCCGTCGCCGTTCGCTTCATCGCCGCGTGTTCCAGCGGCACTCGGATGATCCCCGTTCGCTCCATCGCCCCGCGCCTCATCTGCGCCGGCGGCGACAATCCGGGCGACGATGTCGACGAGCGCACTGTCCCGCCACGGGGCTGCGGCGATCTGCACACTGGCAGGGAACTGCGCCGTGACCTGCCCGTCAGCACCGGGCAGCAGCCGCGGAAGCGCATCGATGGGCACGCTCATCGCCGGCCAGCCGAGCACGTTGAACAGCTGCGTGTAGGCCCGGAACGCCCAGCGCACGCCCTGGTCGGCAGCCTCCCACGGCACCGGCTGGCAGCCCATCGTCGGGGTGAGGATGACATCGACCCGGGCGAACACCTCGGCTGCGGCAGCGCGCAGCTCCGCACAGTCGGCCTTCGCGCGCTCATAGTCAGCAGCGCTGACCGTCTGATCGTGTTCGATGTTCGCCCGCACCTGCGGCTGATAGTCGCGGCGGCCGGCCTCCCAGGCCGGGCGGTGGATGAGCCAGCTCTCCCGGGCGCGCACGGTCGAGTAGCTCTGGGCCATCGCGGGGAGGTCGAAGACGCCGGTGAGGTCGACGAGCTCGATCTGCCACCCCTCGGCGGCTGCGGCCGCGCAGCGCTGCTCCAGCCACGGCCGCACGCGGGCCTCGAACCATGTGCGGTCATGGGCGATGCCGTCGCCGGGGTGCGCCCCGGCACCTAGGTCGTCGGCGGCGAAGACGCCGATCCGCAGCACGCGGCGCCCCTCATCGGAGGCGAGGCCCTGCAGTCGCTGGTCCCCCACCTCGGCGGCGGGCACCGTGGCCTGCCCGGGCACCGGGCCGGGGCAGGCTGCGGCGAACCGGGGCCACAGGGTGGCAAGCTCAGCCGGGGTGCGGGTGAAGAGGCCGATGGTGTCGAAGCTGTCTGACAGCGGGGCGACGCCGGCGGTCGGGAGCCGGCCGAGCGTCGGTTTGAAGCCGACGATGCCCGCACACGCGGCCGGCACGCGCACGGATCCGGCCGTGTCGGTGCCGAGGGCTGTGGGCACGATGCCGGCGGCGACGGCGAGCGCGGAGCCGTAGCTGGAGCCCCCGGTGGTATAGCCGGGCCAGATCGGGTTGACGCCGCGGCCGTGCGTGCTCTCCTCACCCATGATGCCGTAGGAGTGCTCCTGGCAGGTCGTCTTGGCCACCGGCACCATGCCGAGGCGCTCGCACAGTTCGATGACCGCCGCCGAGGCGGTGGCCGGCTCCTCGGGTCGGACGTGGGAGCCCATCGTGGTGAGGGAGCCGGCGATGTCGATGACGTCCTTGACCGCGATCGGCATGCCGGCAGCGCGCGGGTCGACCGGGAGGGTCTCGACGATGGCGTTGAGGTCGCGGCCGATCGTCTCGCACGCCGCCAGCGCCTGAGCGACGGTGAGGGCGCGGATGGGCTGGCCGGCGGTGGTGCCACGGGGGTTGTCCATAGTCCATTCGTACAGCATCTGCAGCCTGAGTGGGCGCTCATCCGGTGGGGAGTATGCGCCGCTTGACATGCTTTATACCCCCTAGGGTATTATTTTCCGTGTACGAGACCCCGAGGCTGCCTCAGCGGCAGCACAGGAAGGAGGCACACCATGTGCCGACCAGTGCGCTGCAAAGTGTGCGAGAAGACGACGTGGGCCGGCTGCGGCCAGCACATCTCCCAGGTCAAGGCCCAGGTGCCGTCCGGGCAGTGGTGCAACGGCAAGCACACCCAGGCCGAGAAGGAGGCCGCGAGCGCCAAGAGCGGCGGCGGGTTCTTCGCCCGCCTCTTCGGCCGCTGAGCCGCAGGAGTTCGGCCGCTGAGCCGCAGCAGCTGAGCGCGACCGGGCTCAGGCCAGGGAGAGGAACATCTTCTCCAGTTCGCGCACGTCGACATCGGCTCCGCCTTCGGCGATGCAGTGGTGGAGCGTGTCGGCGATGATCGCGAATCCGGCGCGGTCGACTGCTGAGGAGACGGCGGCGAGCTGGTTGATGACATCCTGGCATTCGTTGCCCTCTTCGACCATCCGGATGACGGCCGCGAGCTGACCGTTGGCCCGCTTGAGCCGGTTGATCGCCGGCTTGAGCGTCTCAGTGTTGACCTGCATCGTGTCCTCCTCCCAACGCCACGGCGGCGCCTGTCTGAAGTCATCTTACTGGCTTCTGCAGGCGCCGCCGCTGTTGTCTGCACGACCGCATCGGAGGCGGGGCCGGGCAGCAGTGCTGTGCGTCAGGAACCGCCCCCGGTGGAGCCGGGGTCCTGTTCGCCGGGATTCTGGTTGTCGATGTCCTGGTCGTCGGGATCCTGATCGTCGGGGTCCTGGCCGTCGGCGTCCCCACGGTCGCTGAGATCACCGGAGGTGCTCCTCCGCAGGTAGTCGACGGAGATCGCACCGCTGGTGCTGCGGATGCTGATCGGCACGACCTTCTTGCCGTGGTCATCGCGGATGGTGTCGATGCTGACACTTGCCGTGCCGTTGCCTGCGGTGTTGACCATGTAGCCATCTGCCTCAACGCCGGCGACGTCGGCCAGGCGCGGCACGTGCAGGTCGATCGAGCCGAAGCTGGTGGCCAGGTCGATGCCGTTGGCCGGCACGCCCTCGGTGCTGAGTGCGATGTCGATGCTGCCGGCATCGGTGAGGGCAGTGAGCTGATCGGTGACGGTGAGGCCCTCCCCGTTGATGACGCCGAGCTCAGCGGTGGCGTTGACGATCTCGTGGCGGCCGCTGAGATCGACAGCTCCGGTCTTCGTCTCCACCGTCAGCTCACGGGTGGTGAGGTTCTCGGTTTCGATCGCGCCGAGGTCGCTGAAGGCGCGCACCTGATCGAACCGTCCGGCGATGTACACCGCCGACACCTGCGAGCGGGCTTCGAGCTGCATCTGCGCGGCTACCTCCTCGGGCACCTCTACGTCGACACGCAGGTCACCGGCCGGCCCGAAAGTGCCTCCGGCCACGCGGGAGACGGAGAGCACCGTGCGGCCATCGGCGTCCTCTTCGATCGTGAGACCGGGATGACGCTTGGTGCCGTTGTACTCCAGGTCCACCTTGGCCTCGGTGGCGACGGTCGTGCTGATGTCGACGACGCCGGTGGGGACGTCGACGACCAGGCCGGCGGCACTCGGAGTGAAGGACTCGCTCGTTTCGTAGTGGCGGATCTGCAGGGCCTGGGCGAACATCGTCCCGCCGACTGACAGCGGCAGCAGGACGGCCAGGGCCGCGACGATCGCGATGACTGCGCGGATCCCGGTGCGGGTACCGGAGGTCACGCGCTCGGGCCGGAAGGCGGTCTCCGGGTTCGAACGCACCTGCCTGGCGCCGGGCTGTCCTGGCTGGTAGGGCCCTGTCTGCTGCGGCCCTGCCTGGTGCGGCCCTGCCTGCTGGGGTCCCATCTGGTGGGGTCCCGGCTGCTGGTAGGGCTGCTGGGGTCCCGGCTGCGCGTGCGGGCCGCCCGGCTGGTTGGAGCTCTGGTGCGGGTTCTGGTTGGAGTTGTGGTGTGGGTTCTGCGGGAATGACATGGCGGGTACCTCCTAGGCCCCGAGGAACCGCAGCACGGCAAGGACGCGGCGGTTCTCTGATGTGTCGGCCATGAGACCGAATTTCGTGAAGATCGAGCTGATGTGCTTCTCGACAGCACCAGCGCTGAGGTAGAGACTGCCGGCGATCGCGGAGTTCGACTTGCCCTCGGCCATGAGCTGGAGGACCTCGCGCTCCCGGGCGGTGAGGTCGGACAGACCGTCCTGCTTGCGGGTGCGCACGAGGATCTGGCTGACGACCTCGGGGTCGAGCACGGTGCCTCCGCCTGCGACTTCTGAGACGGCCGCGAGGAAGTCCTCGACATCGGCCACGCGGTCCTTGAGCAGATAGCCGAACCCGCCGGAGTTATCGGCGATGAGGTCGCGGGCGTAGCGCTCCTCGACGTACTGGGAGAGGACGATGACACCGACCTCGGGGTTCTGCGAGCGCACGAGCACGGCAGCCCGGATCCCCTCATCGGTGAAGGTCGGCGGCATCCGCACATCGACGATCGCCAGATCCGGCGGCCCGTCCGGGGACAGGGCGGCAGTGTTGATCGCAGCGAGGAACTCGTTGGCGTCCCCGACGGCTGCCACGATCTCGTGTCCGGCATCCGTCAGCAGCCTGACGAGGCCCTCCCGCAGCAGCACGGCGTCTTCGGCGATGATTATGCGCATGGCACCTCCACAACAAGGGTCGTCGGGCCGCCGACCGGGCTGGTCAGGGCCCATGTGCCGCGTGCTGCGGTCACACGGTCGGCCAACCCGGCCAGCCCCGACCCGACCGCCGGGTCGACGCGGGCGCCGCCGCGGCCGTTGTCGCTGACGCTGATGTGCAGCCGGCCGTCGCGCACGTGGATGCCGACGCGAGCCTCAGTGGCCAGCGAGTGCTTGCTCACGTTCGTCAGCGCCTCAGCGACGACGAAGTAGGCCACCGCCTCTGCTTCGCTGCTCACCCTCGTCGGGGGCACCGGACCGGTGGCACCGGCGAGCTGGACGGCAGAGTGATCGACGAGGTCGACGGTGACACGGACCGGGACGGCGCAGCGGGCGGCCAGGGCCGAGACGGCTGCGTCGAGGCCGCGGTCGCTGAGCACGGCCGGGTGGATGCCGCGGGCGAGCTGGCGCAGCTCGGTGATCGCCGCCTTCGACTCAGCGTGCGCCTCGGTCAGCAGCGCCTTGGCCGCCTCGGGATCGGTGTCCATCTTGGCCTTGGCCATCCCAAGCTTCATCGACGTCGCCACGAGCATCGGCTGCACGCCGTCGTGGAGGTCGCGTTCGATGCGCAGCCGCTCGCTCGTCGCGGCGTCGACGGCTCCGGCGCGCGCCCGGTCGAGGGTCTTGACCTCAGCGCGCAGCGCCTCGGTGCGCGTCGGAGGCAGCAGAGCACGGTCGAGCGCACGGTCCGGGTAGGGGCTCAGCAGCAGGATGAGGACGGTGGAGATGACGGCAGCCAGGGCGATGAGGCCGCTGCCGAGGCGGGAGAACTCGCCCACCTGCCCGGCGAGGAACTCAGGGTTGAGCGCCGCAGCGGCGAGCAGTCCGGCGAAGGTCAGGCCGACCGCGGCGAGCCCGCAGACGAAACCGCCGTAGATCACCTTGATGTAGTGGTGGGCGGTCGAGCGCCAGAAGCTGGGGGACTTGAACACCAGCCACTGGTTGTGCATGAACCGGCTGAAGCCCGGCGCATAGGCCGACTCGGGTGTCGGGGCTGAGGCGATGCCGTCACCGTAGATCGCCTCGGCGCGGAAGCGTTCGACGCGGTTGATCCCGCGCTGCAGCAGGAACCACAGGAACAGGGCGATGAGTCCGAGCCCGAGTGCGAACAGGCCGCTGAGACCGACGAAGAGCACGGCGATCGGCAGCCACAGCCATGCGACCGCGAGCACGCCGGAGACGACGACGTTGGCGATGCCGAAGAAGCCGGGGTAGCCCTTGCGCCACTTCCGCTCGGTCAGCTCGGCAGCCGTCGGTGCCGGGGCCGGGGTCTCTGCCGCACCCGGGACAGGTGCCGGGGGTGCCGGCGGGGTGCTTCCTGCGCCTGCTGCCGTGCCCGAGGCGGTGGCCGCCTCGGACGCATCAGCGGGGTCAGCCTGGCTGGCTGCGTCGACGTAGTCAGCCTGGCTGGCTGCGTCGGCTCGACCAGCCTGGCTGACTGTGTCAGCCTGGTCAGCCCGGTCGGCCCCGTCGGACCCCTCAGGCGGAATGACCGCAGTGGGGGCGGGAGCGCCGGGTTCAGAGGGTGTGCTCGATGTGCCCTGCGGCAGGGGAATGGTCGGACGCACAGCGTCTTCCTCTGCCTTGTCTGGGCCGGGTGTGGTGTTCATAGCTTCACTGTATTGTCGCTGCGACCCTGCCGGACATGGAGCCAACCATCCTCCCAAGTCGGGTTTTCCCCACTCGGTCTCCCCCACCTCGGCGCCGGCCCACCGGCCATGTCAGATGCCGCCGGGACTGATGACCCGGCCCTCGAGCGCACCGGGCTGGGCACGGGCGTGATTGGGGTACTTGACGGCGTCGTGGTGGGTGACGACGAGGGTCGAGTAGATGACGACGATGAGGGTGGAGACGAGCAGCTGGACCATCGACCCGCCGTCGAGGCTGTTGGGCAGCAGCAGATTGAAGGCGGCCAGAGCGTAGAACACGACGTTGCCGACGATGTGCAGGGCGATCGCGGCCTCCAGCCCGCCGGTCGCCCAGGTGACGAACCCGGCACCGAGGGCGAAGATCGCAATGTCGACCTGGCTGACGATCCCGTAGTTCTGCCCGACGATGAGCAGCGGCAGCGGCAGCAGGATCGGCCAGACCGGGTGCGCCAGCCACGAGCCGATCATCTGCCCGAGGATTCCGCGGAAGACGAGCTCCTCGCCTGCGGCCTGCATCGGCACGAGCAGCAGGGTGATGACGATGAGGATGAAGCCGTTGTGATCCGGCCACCGGAAGTGGTCGTGGGCGACCGGGTCGAAAATCATGAGCAGTGAGGTGATCGGCACCGTGATGAGCACCGCGAGCAAGAAGCTGCGGCCGAACAGCCGCCACCTGAACCGGCCCTCGACCGAATACAGGGTGCCCAGCGGACGGCCGGAGACGTTCATCGCCAGCAGGCACGCGGGGATGAGAGCGATGGTGACGAGCACGGTGAAGAACAGCGAGACCGGGCTGGCCAAGAGCGGGGCGCCCTCCCGGCGAGCCGGATCGAAGAGGCTCGGGGCGAAGTGCTCCGAAAGCAGGATCACCGGGGTGATGATGAGGCTGGAGAAGAGCAGGAAGTACACGATCGTCAGCACCCCGACGAGCAGCGGGCGCCACCAGCGGATGTGCGGATACGTCTCGGCCATCCGGAAGTAGCGGAACACCGGCGCTTTGGCCGGATCGTAGTAGGGAGGCTGATGGATCTTGCGCATGCGGCCCGTCGCCTCTCCCTTCTGGCAGGTGGTCACTCGACACAGACACGGACAGCCGGCACCGAGGCGTGGCACGGCGAGTTCTCGGGTCGGGCTCGTAGAGTTCCTCATATGAATAGTAGCCGTTCTGCGGACTCGCCCCGCCACCCGGCAGCCACCGGCTCCCGCCCTGCCGTCCGGGCGCCCCAGCCGCTGCGCTCGCGCACCCGGACCATGGTGCTGTTCTGGCTGGCGGCAGTCTCCGGGGTCATGATGTGCGCGGCCTATCACTGGCTGCAGCTGAATTCCGGTGCCGCGCTCGGCCGGGCCATCCAGCCGGGCATCCCGAGCGTGCACCTCATCGTCGACGTCAGTCTCGGCACGCTCGCCCTCGCGATGCTGCCGGCCGCCATCCAGCACGACCCGATGGAGCGCGAGGAGTCCTATGTCGGACCGCCCTCGGCACTCGTGGCCGGTCTGGTGGTGCTGTGCGTCTGGATGGTCTCGGTGCTTGCCGCCCCGGCCGGTGCGGTGGTGCTCATCTCGATCGCGGCGCGCCTGTCGGCGAACTGGACGATCCCGGCCTTCTGCGCCTCACTGCTGTCGATCATCGTCTTCCAGCTCGCCCTCGCCCAGGCCGATGCCTCCCCGCTCTTCGCCCTCGGGGCAGTGCTGCTGACGATCACCCTCATCGCCATGGGCAGCATCCGCGGTGTCGTGCTGCGCCGCCAGGAGCGCGCCGAGCTGCAGCGTCAGTCATAAAAGGCGCGTCACTGCCTGCTCGGTCCGCCCAGCGGAAAAGTTAGAAAAGTTATTCATGGTTCACGACCGTTTTACCGTGAATAACTTTTCTAACTTTCTGGCTCCGGGGCTTTCGCACGGTCAGCCGGTGGGTTTGTCCGGCAGCCCGCTGGCGTGCGAGCCGCCTGCCGGTTCTTCTGACGCGGCCTCGGCTTCCTCACCCTCGTCGTCCTCATCGCCGTTCTTCGTCCAGCCGAGGATGAAAGCGAGTACGAAGATCGCGATGCCGCCGAGGGTGACGACGATGGCGTAGGGCCAGGTGAATCCGGCGATGATGAGCAGCGGTGCCGCAATCGTCATGCCGATCTCGAACGGCGAGTAGCCGACGTAGGCGACGCCGAACTCCTCGATCGTCTTCGACTTCATCTCCGGGTCGACGATCTTGAGCAGCGCGATCGCAGTGGCGACCGAGGCGGTCGACCAGCCCCAGCCGAAGATGCCGCGCTCGATCCACTGTTCGCCGAACATCGCCGGGCTGACGAAGCGGAAGATGATGAAGCAGTACACGAACCCGAAGACCATGAGGATGATGAGCGGGATTGCGTAGTCGGCGACGATCGCCGGGACGATCGAGGCGACGCCGAAGGCCACGAGGAAGTCGGTGGCGGAGCCGGAGACAGCCGATACGGTGTCCTGATCGACGTACTTCTTGCCGTTGGTCACCTCCAGGATCCCGCGGCCGGCCATGCCGACGACGAAGGCGAGCGCGAACAGCGGGATGCTGACCTCGGGGAACAGTGCGGTCACGCCCTGCTGCAGACCGTAGGCGCCGAGCACCGTCATGCCGATGACGGAGACGTGCATGGCCAGCGGCTCGAGTGACGACGGTGAGGAGGTGGCGTGCCCGATGGCCGGGCGCTGGCCGATGATCGAGATGAGGCCGGTGCGCAGCTCCTCGGGCAGTTCGGAGGTGTCGCCGATCTCGGCGGTGCGCCCGGTCTTGGCACCCCATTTGGCCATGATGATCCCGCCGATGATCGCCACGAGTGTGCCGATCGTCGCGGACGTGAAGCCGAGTGTCATCGCCGCTTCCTGGCCGCTGTCCTCCAGGCTGCCGCCGATCGCGGCAGCCGTGCCGAAGCCGCCGACCCAGCCGACGGGCAGCATGAGCCCGAACCAGTCGGGGGTGTCGAAGAGAAAGGCGAGCACGATGAGGCCGAAGAGCACTGCCGCACCCCACTGCAGGACGTACATGCCGGTGGAGAAGGACCACATCGCCCGGGCTCCCTTGAGCACCCGGCCGGAGAACTCCATGCTGTAGGGCATCGCACCGAAGACGACGGCGATGAGGATCGTCGAGTAGGTGCCGAGCTGGTCGCTGAAGGGCAGCCAGCCGAGCACCGCGGGCCCGAAGATGAGGCCGAGGATGCCGGCGGTGATCGCCGAGGGGATGAGCAGGCTCTGCACCGGGCGGGTGTAGGCGCGGATGATCTTGCCGATGAGCAGCAGCGCCGAGATGAGGCCGATGTCCACGATCAGGGTGTAGGGGGTGTACTCCATCAGGGTCCTCCTGGCCGTGTGCGTCGCTGCCGGGGCGAGGCGCTCTCGACCCGGGTGCCGGGAACCCCGGCCCACCCCGATCGATCCAGCCCACCAGGAGAGCTGAGTGTTCCCTGTGAACAGCCTATCGCGCGGGACTGCCGATAGATAGCCCCTTCGCACCGCGACCACCGCCGCCATGAGCGCAAGTGCCCTTGTGCCCCCGCTGGCCGTCCGGGAATGCGACAGGCGCCGGCCGACCGCGCGGTCAGCCGGCGCCTGAACTCCGGGGCAGTCACGTCACTACGGGAAGGCCGCCAAGAGGAGGTCCCCGCGGGGACCTCCACTGCAGGGGCGCCCCCGCGGTGATGTCGCCGTGTCAGAGGATCTCGATCATTTCGGGGCCATGCGGATGGCACCGTCGAGGCGGATCGTCTCGCCGTTGAGCATCGGGTTGGCGACGATCGATTCGACGAGCTGGGCGTACTCGGCCGGCTGGCCGAGGCGCGCCGGGTGCGGGACCGAGGCGGCCAGCGAGTCCTGCGCGGCCTGCGGCAGCCCGGCCATCATCGGGGTCATGAAGATGCCCGGGGCGATGGTGACCACGCGGATGAGCGAGCTGGCCAGCTCACGCGCCATCGGCAGGGTGACGGCGTGCACGCCGCCCTTGGAGGCGGAGTAGGCGATCTGGCCGATCTGGCCGTCGAAGGCTGCGACTGAGGCGGTGTTGATGATGACGCCGCGCTCCTCACCGTCGGGCTCCTGCTGCTGCATGGCCGCAGCGGCGAGCCGGCAGACGTTGACGGTGCCGACGAGGTTGATGTTGATGACCTTGGCGAAGTCGTCGAGACCCAGCGGGCCGCGCTTGCTCACGAGCTTGCCGGGGGTGGCCACGCCGGCGCAGTTGACGACGATGCGCAGGTTCCCGAGCGAGGTGGCCAGGTCGACGGCCTGCTGGACATCGTCTTCGCTGGTGACATCGGCTGCGACGAAGTGGGCCCTGTCGCCGAGCTCCTGCGCGGCGGCCTCACCTGCCTCGGCGTTGAGGTCGAGCAGGACGACGGTGGCGCCTGCGCCGAGCAGGCGCTCGGCAGTCGCGCGGCCGAGACCGGAGACACCTCCGGTGACGAGGGCGACGGCGTTGTTGAGTTCCATTGCGGTGTGATTCCTTTCACTCACGGGGCACGCTGAGCACTATACCGACCACCTGGCGGCGTCCTGTACGGCGGTCCCGGCACGGTTCTCCCGCCGGCATCCACCGCGTCCACCGGCAGACCCTCAATAGGGCGGCACGCCCTGAGAAGGGCGGTCAGCCCTCAGAAGGTCAGCAGCTGCCGGTCTTCGAGGTGGCCGAGTTCGTTTCCGGTGAGCATGACCGCCCGGTCGGTGGCGAAGCGCACCCGGGTGATCCCGGCATGGGCGGGACGGAAGAGGAAGTCGGCTTCGAGTCCGTATTCCTCAGCGAGGAAGGCATTGATGACCCCGCCGTGGCAGGCGATGGCGATCGCCTGCGGGTGCGGCACCGGCTCGCCGCTGCGCTCGGCTGCCTCCCGCGCCCGTACCGCGCTGCCCGGCTCGGGCAGGTGCTGGCGCGCCAGCTCCCAGATCGCCGTGTGCACCCGGGTGCGGAACGCCTGCGAGCCCTCGCCCAGCGGCAGGGCATCCCACTTGCGCGTGCGCGCCATCGTCTCCGCCGCCTCGGCCGCGGCCTGCTGCCCGACGGCCTGTTCGAAGCTGAGGTGGGCGGGCACCTGCTGGAAGATCCCCACCTCGGCCAGCCGCTCGTCGGTGCCGACGCCGAGGCGGTGGCGGGCTGCGATCGCCGCCGCCGTGTCATGGGCGCGGGCGAGCTGGGAGGCGTAGACCGCCGTGATCGGGCGGGTGGCCAGGGCGTCCGCGGCGGCCTCTGCCTGGGCGCGGCCGGTGGCCGACAGCGGCGGGTCGTAGGAGGCGGCTTCCGGGGCGTCGGGTCCGGGCCGGGTCTGCTGGCCGTGGCGGATGAGGAACACGTCGAGGCAGTCGGTGCCGCGGGTCAGCAGTGCGGCACCAAGCGTGCGGCCGAGGAAGCTGCTCATCGGCTGCCGGTGATGAGGTCGAGGCCGGCGAGGGCGAGCTCCTCGACGCCCTGCCCGGCCTGCTCGGGATCGAATCCGGTGTCGCCCATCTGGCCCTTGAGGATGCGGGTGTAGACGCCTTCGGAGATGCAGGCGAGCTTCCACAGCGCGAACCCGGCGTAGTAGTCGACGTGGGCGGCTTCCCGGCCGGCGGTTTCCTCGTAGCGGGCGATGAGCGCGGACTTCTCCGGGAAGCCCTCGGCGACGCTCGGGACCCAGATGTGGGTGAGGTTCGGGTCTGAGTACAGCATCGCCACCAGGTAGCCGAGGTCGGTGACGACTTCGCCGATGGCCGAGAGCTCCCAGTCGACGACCGCAGCGATCTCACCGGCAGGAGTGAAGATCGCGTTGTTGGGCTTGAAGTCGCCGTGGACGAGGCCGACGGCAGCCTGGGAGTCATCGGGCATGCGGGCGACGAGTTCGGCGTGGACTTCGCGGATGGCCGGCAGGTCGCGGGTGGTGATCGCCTCGTACTGGCCCAGCCAGCGGCGCAGCTGGCGTTCGACGAACCCGCCGGGCCGGCGCAGATCGCCCAATCCGACGGCGTCGATGTCGACGCGGTGGATGGCCGCGAGTGAGTCGACGAGGTTGAAGGCGGTCTGCCGGCGCTGGCCAGCGGGGATGCGGGCGAGGTCGGCAGGCGTGTTGAGGGGGAAGCCGGGGCAGTGGTCCATGAAGACGAAGGGGACGTCGAGGACGTTGGCGTCGTCGACGATGTCCAAGACGTTGACGACCGGCACGTCGGTGTCCTTCAGGGCGGCCATGATGCGGCCTTCGCGGGCGACGTTGTGGGCGCTGCCGCCGGTGTGGCCCAGCGGCGGGCGGCGCAGCACCCAGCGGGGCTCGCCGTCGCACCGGACCGTGTAGGTGAGGTTCGACCGGCCGACCGACATGACCTCATAGCTGAGCCTGCCGGGGTCAGCACCGTGGTGCTCGGCGATCCACGCACCGACTCGCTCGGCGTCGATGCCTGCCGGGACTCCGCTGCGCGCCGCCGGCTGCTGTTCCGTGTCGACCACCCTAAACCTCCTTGTGAACAAACGTTCGTCTGCATTCAAAATATGGAGGCCGGGTCGCCGCTGTCAAGACGCCCTCCCGCACGCCGGCAACGGCCGGTGACCGCCGCCTCGGCGCGGCAGCCGGCTGTCGCCTCGGGCACGGGAGCCAGCTGTCGCCTCGGGCACGGATGACGGAATTGAGCGATTGCTCGATAGAATGCCCGCTAGACTGAAAGCGGGCCACGACGAGGTGCGCCGCCCCGGCTGCCGCCTGCGCCGCCTGGCCCCCGCGAATCGAGACACGTCAGGAGCCAGCATGCGATCGTCCAACGGCAGGTCCGTCATCCTCACCGCCGCCCGCAACACCTTCGCCAAGAAGGGCTTCGACGGCGCCTCGATCCGCGACATCGCCCAGGAGGCGGATCTGAGCCTGTCGGCACTGTACTACTACTTCCCCTCGAAGCAGGACGCCCTCTTCGAGCTCATCCGCTCGGCGTTCGCCGGCTACATCGAGACCGCCACCCGCGTCATCGCCGACGCCGGGGACGATCCGATCGACCAGACCGCCGCTGTCATCCGGCTGCTCGTGCGCTACCGGGCGCACAACCAGCTCATCTCCCGGGTCGTCGTCCGCGATGCCGAACGCCTGGACGCGGAGAAGTTCGAGGTCATCCACGAACAGCAGCGCGCCTCCCGCGCGGTGCTCAACGACCGGATCGCAGCCGGCCAGGCAGCCGGGGTGTTCGACGTCGACGATGCTGAGCTGGCCGGCCGCGCGGTGCTCTCGATCTGCAACTCGATCGCCCTGTGGTACCGCGCGGACGGGCCGATCAGTGTGGCCGATCTCGAGCGCAGCTACCTGCTGTACTGCCTGCGGCTGCTCGGCCACTCCCCCGATGAGGCCGAGCTCGACCGGCTGATGGAACATCCCCTGGCTGTGGCCGAGGAGCTCGACTTCATCGCCCAGCCCGCCGACTGAACCGGCCGCCTGTCCGCATATGGACTGCCGGATCGGCCACCCGACCGGGCCGTTTTCCCTGCGTTGGGGCACTCAGGCTGACCTGAGTGAAACATGAGTGCCGACATGTAGATAATGGGAACATGTCCCGGATCACATGCCCCATTCTGGCCCAGCGAGTGACGAGCGCTGCCGAGGCCGCGGCCCACATCAGCAACGGCGACAACGTCGCCATGAGCGGCTTCACCGGCTCCGGCTATCCCAAAGCCGTCCCCGGTGCACTCGCCGAGCAGATCGAGAAGGCCCACGCCGCCGGCGACGAGTTCAGCATCGGACTGCTCACCGGCGCCTCGACCTCACATGAGCTCGACGGTGTGCTCGCCGAATCCAAGGGCGTGCACCTGCGAGCGCCGTTCAACACGGACCCGGACATGCGCGCGGGCATCAACTCCGGAGAGGTCGAATACGTCGACACCCACCTGAGCCACCTGGCCCAGCAGGTGTGGTTCGGCTTCTACGGCAACCTCGATGTCGCCGTTGTCGAGGTCGCGGCGGTGCTGTCCAACGGGCTGCTCGTGCCGTCCTCCTCGATCGGCAATGACAAGACCTGGCTCGACCTGGCCGACAAGGTCATCATCGAAGTCAACTCCTGGCACCCGCGGGCCTTCGAGGGCTTCCACGACGTCTACTACGGCACCAAGCTGCCCCCGCACCGCAACCCCATCCAGATCCTGGAGCCCACCCAGCGGATCGGCGATCCGTACCTGCGCGTCGACCCGGACAAGGTCGTCGCCGTCGTCGAGACCGACGCCCCGGACCGCGACAACACCTTCGCCCCGGTCGATGCCAAGTCCGAGGCGATGGCAGGGTATCTCATCGACTTCCTGCGCCATGAGGTCAAGGCCGGGCGGATGCCGAAGAACCTGCTGCCGATCCAGTCCGGCGTCGGCAACGTCGCCAATGCCGTGCTCGAAGGCCTGGCCGACTCCGAGTTCGAGCATCTGCACTCCTACACCGAGGTGATGCAGGACAACCTGCTCAAGCTCATCGACACCGGGAAGATGGATTCGGTCTCGGCGACCGCGTTCAGCCTCTCACGCGAGGTGGCCGAGAAGTTCAACGCCAACGCTGAGTCGTACAAGGGCAAGATCCTGCTGCGCACCCAGGAGATGTCGAACCATCCGGAGATCATCCGCCGGCTCGGGGTCATCGCGATCAACGGGATGGTCGAGGCCGATATCTACGGCAACGTCAACTCCACCCATGTGCTCGGCGCGAAGATGATCAACGGCATCGGCGGCTCCGGCGACTTCGCCCGCAACGCCTTCCTCAACTTCTTCGTCTCACCCTCGACCGCCAAGGACGGAGCGATCTCGTCGATCGTGCCGATGGCCTCGCATGTCGACCACACCGAACACGACGTCCACGTCGTCATCACCGAGAACGGCATCGCCGATCTGCGCGGGGCCGCTCCGCGCCGGCGCGCGAAGAGGATCATCGACAACTGCGCCCACCCGGACTACCGCGAGCGCCTGCACGACTACTTCGACCGGGCCTGGGCCGCCTCCGAGGGCGCACGCCACACTCCGCACCTGCTCGATGAGGCGCTGAGCTGGCACCGCAATCTGCGCGACACCGGCCGCATGTGAGGCGGGAACCGCCTTCGAACCGGTGAGCGGCACCTCGGGAGCGGTGACCGGCGCCTCGGGAGCGGTTGTGCCAGTCTCGACACACAGCTGGACAGCAGCGCGGAATCGGGCCACGGCTCGGATACGATCGAAGCGACAGTGAGCCATCCGGCTCATCCCCGCCGATTTCGCAGGGAGGGACCATGAGTCAGCACGATCAGCCGATGCGCGACGGGCGTCGCCCGCCGCCGCCGATCGTCGGCGCGCAGGTGCCCTCCAGCGGGGTCAGCACTCCGCCGCATCCTGGTTTCAGCGCGGCAACCCCACCGCACCATGGGGGCCGAGTCCCCAGCGCACCAACAGGAGGACCATCCATGGCCGACACCCCGTCCCAGCCCGGCGGCTCACCCCAGCCGTACGGCCAGCCCGCCGGCAGCCAGCCCGGCGGCTCCCACTCCGCCCAGCCCGGTTACGGCTCCCAGCCCGGCGCGCAGCCGCAGGCCGGCGCGCAGCCGCAGTCCGGTTACGGCTCTCAGCCCGGCGGCCCGGTCGCCCAGCAGCCCGGCCAGGGTCCCAGCTCCGCCTACGGCGCCCAGTCCTACGGCGGCCCGCAGCCCGGCGCCGGCTACGGCGGCACACCGCAGAAGTCCTACATCCTCACATGGGTCTTCGCCCAGTTCCTCGGCGGCTGGGGCGTCGACCACTTCTACCTCGGCAGGATCGGCACCGGCGTGGCCAAGCTGCTGACCGGCGGCGGCCTGGGCATCTGGGCGATCATCGACGTCTTCCTCACGATCTTCGGCAAGCGCACCGACTCCGAGGGCCGGCCGCTCGAAGGCTACGAAGAGCACCGGAAGGTCACGATGATCGTCTCGATCATCCTCATCGCACTCGGCGTGCTGTCGACGATCGCCTGGATCATCATCGTCATCGCTGCGGCAGCATCAGCGCCGGCCATGTACAACAGCTGATCACCCGGCTGCAGTGAGCCCCTCACCGCAGCCACCGCAGCGCACTGCGGCCGGGCGGGTGCAATTCCCGTCCCGGCCGCAGTGCGCTTCGCCCCTGTCCGCAGTGCGCTTCGTCCCCCCTGTCCGCCGTGCGCTTCAGCCCCTGTCCGCCGCCAGGTGCGGCGATTAGAATGACCGGCATGAGTATTCCAAGCTGCAGCATCACCGAGATCCCCGAGGGTGCCAACATCCTCGATGTCCGCGAAGACGATGAGTTCGCCGCCGGCCATATCGACGGCGCCCAGCACATCAGGCTCTCCGACCTGCCGGTGCGCTATGGCGAGGTGCCGATGGACGAGGACGTCTACGTCATCTGCCGCTCCGGCGGACGCTCGCGCACCGCGACGGAGTGGCTGAACAAGAACGGCTTCGACGCCATCAACGTCAACGGCGGCATGGGGGCCTGGCACCTCGACAACGGCCGTCCGATCGTCGGCGACACCGACGCAGAACCGCACGTCAAGTGACCACCCGCGGCGGCAAGCCGACTTGCCGCCCAATCACCGCCTCGGGCGCGGCGTTCTCACCAACTGGGACGCCGCGCCCGCGCTGTCTCGGCCAGCTGGCCGCATGGCGAGATGATTCAGCTTTCGACTACGTTTCGGCGCGGGGCTCTGAGAAAGTGTGTCTATGAATGTTCGTGCAGGAGAACCCGCAGCTGAGTCGGATCTGGTCTCGATCCCCGATCTGCTCGATGACTACCACGACATCGTCCCTGATCCGAGTGATCCCGCCCAGCGGGTGAGCTTCGGGACGTCGGGGCATCGGGGCAGCTCGAGTGCCGGGTCGTTCAACGAAGCGCACATCGCCGCGATCACGGCTGCGATCGTCGAGTACCGTCGGGAGCAGGGCTACACCGGTCCGCTCTACCTGGCCCGGGACACCCATGCGCTGTCGGAGCCGGCGCTGCTGACGACCCTGGAGGTGCTCTCGGCCGCCGAGGTGCCGACGATGATCGATGAGCGCGACGGCTACACCCCCACCCCGGTGCTCTCGCACGCGATCCTCAAGCACAACGCCTCGCGCGGCAGCGCGCAGGGCCTGGCCGACGGCATCGTCATCACGCCTTCGCACAACCCACCCTCGGACGGCGGCTTCAAGTACAACCCGCCGCACGGCGGGCCGGCCGGCTCATCGGTGACCACCTGGATCGAGAACCGGGCGAACGAACTGCTCGAAGCCGGCTGGGAGAAGATCCCCCGGCAGGCGTTCCAGCGGGCCTTCCACCTCGATGAGACGATGAACTTCGACTTCACCTCCAGCTATGTCGACGACCTGGAGAAGGTCATCGACGTCGCTGCGATCCGCGGCTCCGGGCTGCACATCGGCGCCGACCCGATGGGCGGAGCGGCCGCGGACTACTGGCCGATCATCGCCGAGCGCCTCGACCTCAACATCGACGTCGTCAACGCCGAGGTCGACCCGACGTGGTCGTTCATGACGCTGGACTGGGACGGCAAGATCCGGATGGACTGCTCCTCGCCGCACGCGATGGCCTCGCTCATCGCCAACCGGAACCGGTTCGACATCGCCACCGGCAATGACGCCGACGCCGACCGGCACGGCATCGTGACCCCGGATGCCGGACTCATGAACCCCAACCACTACCTCGCCGCCGCCGTCGACTACCTCTTCACCCACCGGCCGGACTGGCCGAAGGACGCGAAGATCGGCAAGACCGCGGTGACCAGCGGCATCATCGACCGGATCGCCGCTGCCCGCGGCCGGGAGCTGTATGAGGTGCCGGTGGGCTTCAAGTACTTCGTGTCCGGACTGCTCGACGGCAGTGTGGGCTTCGGCGGAGAGGAGTCGGCAGGCGCCTCGTTCCTCGCCTTCGACGGCAGCGCCTGGACGACCGACAAGGACGGGATGCTGCTGTGCCTGCTGGCTGCTGAGATGACCGCAGTGACCGGCAAGACGCCCTCGCAGCTGTATGCCGGGCTGGCCGCCGAGCACGGTGAGAGCGCCTACGCCCGCATCGACGCTGCGGCCACCCGCGAGCAGAAGGCCGCGCTCAAGCAGCTCAGCCCCGCGCAGGTCAGTGCCGATACGCTCGCCGGTGAGCCGATCACCGCCAAGCTCACCGAGGCTCCCGGTGATGGCGAGGCACTCGGCGGGCTCAAGGTGACAACCGAGAGCGCCTGGTTCGCCGCGCGCCCATCAGGCACCGAGGATGTCTACAAGATCTACGCCGAGTCGTTCAGGGGCACCGAGCACCTCGCCGAGGTCCAGGCTGAGGCGAAGGCTGTCGTCGACGGGGTCATCGGATCACAGCCCTGAGATCGCCCGTGCACAGCGCAGACGTCCGCCTTGTCTGCAGCACTGACCGTGATATCTGTACCGGACGGTGAATGTGTGCGCGGATGGGTCACGTGCGACTCCCTGACCGAACTCTGGGACGAAGATCTCGTCGACGACCGGCCCGTCGGAGCAGTCAGACCCGGCTTCATGCTCACACTGCAGGAAGGACTGCTCGCCGCATTCGGATACCGAGGCGCCCGCTCCCGTGCATCCACCGCCTCGGGATCGGTGCCGCGGTGACCAATCACACCACGGAATCGAGCCTGCCGGCAGGCGGGTGCGGGATAGACTGTCCTGATGTTCCGCAACTATCAGGAGATCTTCTCCCTGCCCGGAGCATTGAAGTTCTCGCTGGCGGGACTCATCGCGCGCTTCCCCATCGCCATCCTCGGACTCGGCATCGTCCTCTTCATCCAGGGTGTGCTCGGATCGTACGCGCTCGCCGGTCTGGTCGCAGCGGTCTTCATGCTCGTCCAGGCAGTCTCGAACCCGATCATCGCCCGCCTCGTCGACGCCCACGGCCAGGCGCGCATCATGCTGCCCGTCGTCGTCATCCACGTCATCGGGCTCATCATGCTGCTCATCGCCGTCTATCAGAGCTGGTGGATGGGCCTCGTCTTCGTCTTCGCCGGCATCTCCGGCGCGACGGTCGGTTCGCTCGGCTCGCTCGTGCGCGCCCGCTGGAACGCGATCGTGACCAGCCGCAAACAGCTCGACACCGCCTTCAGCTGGGAATCGGTGGCCGACGAGATGCTCTTCGTCACCGGCCCGATGATCGTCACCTTCCTGGCGACCATCATCTACCCAGCCGCCGGCATCATCGCCTCGATGCTCACGACGATCATCGGCTCAGCGCTGTTCTACAGCCAGAAGTCCACCGAACCGGTCCCGCAGCCCCGCCAGCGCGGTGCGGCGAAGGGCAGGGTGCTGTCCAATCTCGGCATCTTCATGGTCATCGTCGCCCATGCCGTGCTCGGCGTGAACTTCGGCGCCCTCGACATCATCGCCGTGGCCTTCGCAGAGGAATCCGGGCACAAGCCGATGGCCGGCGTGCTCGTGAGCGCCATGGCGCTCGGCTCGCTGCTGGCCGGCATCCTCTACGGCGTGCGCACCTGGAAGTCCCCCGTCCAGCACCGCCTGGCGATCGCACTGACATGCCTGGCCGCACTCACCTGGCCGATGCTGCTGGCAGGCTCGATGCTGACCTTCGGGCTCACGATCTTCGCCGTCGGCCTGGCGCTGGCTCCCTCGCTCATCGCCGCCGCCTCCGTCATCCAGGAGCTCGCCCCGCCGCACCGGCTGACCGAGGCGCTGGCCTGGATCGGCACAGCGCTCGGCTTCGGCGTCTCGATCGGATCGGCGGTCTCCGGCGTCATCATCGACACCCTCGGCGCACGCAACGCCCTCATCCTCCCGGCCGTCTGCGCGACCCTGGCCGCAGTCCTCGCGATCGCGTTCAACCGGCAGATGGATCCGGCCACGCGCAGCCATGCCGCGCGCCAGAACCGCACAGTCATCAACACCATCACCGACGACGATGCGGCTTCCGCTCAGAGCTGAAAACGCAGGTGCGGGCCCTTGCCGGTTCGACGTTCAATGATTGGCATAAATGATTACTGGGCAGTTATAGTAGATCAGCCGTGGTGGCCAGGCTGAAAGAGTGCGTGGCTGCCATGGCATTTCACTTTCCGCCAGCGTATGGCGCTGGCCTGGTGACGATGACCGCTCCCGAGGCGGTGGCCGGGTCGCCGGGCTCGGGGAACTGGGACGGCGGAGTCCACCAGATTCGCATTACCTCTCAGTAACCAGTGCTGGGCGGGTAGCGTATCAGCATGCGCCCTCTGCCGGTCCGCGCCCTCGCCCGCGCCGCCTGCTCACAGGCGTGCCGCATCGACTCCCGCCCCCGCTGCCTTCGTCCTGCCGGATCCGCCGCCCGGGACCTGTCTGAGCTGATCTCGCCATGAAGGTCGCCGTCGTCGGGTCGGGGATCGGCGGACTGGCCGCCGCGGTCGGACTGCAGCGTGCCGGCGCCGAGGTGACGGTCGTCGAACAGTCCGCCGACCTGCGTCCGCATGGGTCGGGCCTGTCGATCTTCGGCAATGGGCTGCGCGCCCTCGATGCGCTCGGCCTCGGTGCGGACTTCCGGGCGGTCAGCACCGCGCAGGCCGCCGAGCTGACCGGCGAGCAGCGTCGCCCCGACGGCAGCTGGGTGAGCGTCTACCCGATGGATGCCGTCGCCCAGCTGCGCATCGTCGACCGCGCGGACCTGCATGCGATGCTCACCGCCGCGCTGGCACCGGGCACGGTTCGCTCCGGCGCCCCGGTCACCGGCTGCTCCCCCGACGGGACGCTCAGTGTTGCAGGCCGGGAGGATGAGCGCTTCGATGTCATCATCGGCGCCGACGGCCTGCGCAGCACCGTGCGCACCGCCTGGCCTGCCGATCCCGGCATCCGCTACGCCGGATATGGGTCCTGGCGCGGGATCACGCAGCAGCCCGTTGAGCTGCACGGCGAGGCCGGTGAGACCTGGGGTGTGGACACACGCTTCGGGCTCGCCCCGCTCGGTGATGGCCGCGTGTACTGGTTCGGCGTCATCGGCGCCCCGGCCGGCCGGCGGTTTTCGGCAGACCGTCAGGCGGTCGCTGCGGTCTTCGCCGACTGGCACGCTCCGATCCCCGGACTCATCGCCGCCACGAACCCTGCCGCCATCAGCTACCTGCCGATCGAGGAGCTCGCCGGGCGACTGCCGTCCTTTGTGCGCGGCCGGATCGTCCTCCTCGGCGATGCTGCCCACGCGATGACACCCAACCTCGGGCAGGGCGGCAACCAGGCTCTCGAAGACGCCGCAACACTCACCCGGCTGCTCGCCCCGCTCACCGCAGCCGACGCGCACGACACCGGCCGGCTCATCGTCGCCCTCGACCGCTATGACGCGCTGCGCCGCCCGCGCACTCAGCAGGTCGCCGCCCGTTCGCGGCTGGTCGGTCAGATCGCCCACCGCCCCGGCCCACAGCTGAGCCGACTGCGCGATCGGCTCATGCACCTCATTCCCGCATCCGTCCTGCGCCGGCAGCTGGACGCACTGCAGGACTGGCAGCCCCCAGCCTGACGCGCACCGCCCTCACGCGGCCCCCGCCTCGGGCATGGCCCAGCAGAGCCGACCTGCACCTCGGGCACGGCCCCGCAGAGCCGACCTGCACCTCGGGCGCGGCCCCACATGACCGACCTCTCGAGAACAGATCCCCGGCCGAGGCGGGTGCGGGCGCACCCCTCGACCGGGGATCCGATGCCAGGTCAGGCGATCAGCTGCGCGGGGCAGGACCCTTCGGGTCGTCGCCTTCGGTGCCGGGCAGGCCCTGGCGCTTGCGCATGAGCAGCAGCACCACGAGGGCGAGGACAGCCAGGCCGCCGATGCCGAGCAGGATCATCATCGGCATGGACATGCCGCCGGCCTCATCGCTGGTGAGCTCGCCGCGGTCCTGGGACTCACGGTCCGGGGCGTCGACGGCTGAGCCGCCGAGTCCAGCGGATTCCTCACCGGCACCGGCGCCCTCGGTCGCCTCACCGGACTGGGCCTCGCCGCCGCCGGAGCCGTCGTCCTTGAGGGTGAAGTCGAAGGAGCCGCTGATGGGGTGGCCGTCTTCGGAGACGACGCGCCAGTTGACGGTGTACGCACCGGGCTTGAGGTCATCGGGCAGCGCCGACTTCAGGGTGCGGTTCTCGATGGTGATCTCACCGGCGGAGACGTCGGTTCCGTCGTGCATCACCTTGATCTCAGCGCCGACCTGCTGCAGCTGGCCGGAGAACTCCATCTCCAGCCAGTCCGGCTGCTCGTCGAGTTCCTCACCATGCTCCGGGTTCGAGCTGACGAGGCGGTCGTGGGCGCTGGCGGGGGCTGACCAGAGCAGCGTGAAGCCCAGGGCCACAGCCGCGACGATCGCCAGCAGGGAAGTCGAGAAGGTGCGGATAGTCAAAGGGATACTCCAATCAGGGCGGACTCGCGCCCTCATTATCCACCATCGACCTGGCCGCTGCCTGCATATGGGGGCGGGGTCCATTACGACTTGGCTACGATCAGCGGCGTGATGCGACGGCCTCGCGGATGCCCGGAAGGGCGGCGGTGATCATGTCGAAGGTCTCGTAGAACCCGTCCTGGTCGCCGTACCACGGGTCGAACACGTCGAGGTCGTCGCCGGTCCGGCCGGCGCAGGCCGGGTCATAGGACCTGAGCATCCGCACCTCGGGGCGGTCGGCCTCGGGCACGGATTCCAGCAGCCGTTCGGTGGCCTGCCGGTGGCGTTCGGTCATGACGATCGCGATGTCGCGGGAGGCCAGCCAGTCGGCGGTGAGCTGGCGGGCGGCGTGGCCTGCCGTGTCGTAGCCGCGCTCGCTCAGCACGCGGACGGCCCGCGGGTCGATCGGGTTGCCGTGCTCCTCGTCGCTGATCCCAGCCGAGTCGATGTGCAGCGGCAGATCGGACAGCTCGGCGGCTGCGATCCGCTCGGCCATCGCCGAGCGGCAGATGTTGCCGGTGCACACGAACACGATGCTCACCTCACCGGTCTGGCTGCCCTGCCTGTCCTGCGTGCTGTCTGCCTGTGCGCTCATGGATCCTCCCGTCTCGGTCATCGCCTCCACTCTAGCGACCTGTCCCCTGCCGGTTGTCCGCCCCGGCGCATAGACTCAGAAGAACTGGTGCCAGCCCCTGGTCGAAGGAGGATCCGATGGATGCCGTGTCCGTGCTCGCCGATATGCTCACCCGCCCCTTCGAGGTCTGCCGGCGGGTCTTCGATGGGATCAGCACCGAGGACCTCAACACCCACCTCGTGCCCGGCACGAACTCGATCGCCTGGCTGCTGTGGCACACCGGCCGCGAGGCCGACGTCCAGCTGGCAGCGCTGACGTCCGCGCCCGAGGTGTGGACCGAGCAGTCCTTCCACGCTCGCCTCGGGCTGCCGGCCGAGGGGTTCGGGTTCGGGCAGAGCGCTGACGAGGCCGCCGGAATCCGCATCGACGACCCGGAGGCGCTGGGCGAGTACCTGGCAGCTGTCGAGAACGAGATGGCCGCCTATCTGCGCGGGCTCGCTCCCGCTGACCTCGACGACGTCATCGACCGCTACGACGGCCAGCCGGTCACCCGCGGAGTCCGGCTCGTGTCGATCATCGACGATGCCGCCCAGCACGCCGGGCAGGCGGCGTTCATCCGGGGCGCACGCGGCTGGGATGCCCCACGTCCATGAGCCAGCCGGCGCCTCGGGAGCGGGAAATCCAGTCCCAGCCGACCGCAACCGGGCGCACAGGCGATAGGTTGGAACTATGACTGAGATCTCCCTGCCCCACGGCGACCCGGATGTCGCTGCATCACACGACCTCTTCCGCCATGTCAACGGCGCCTGGATCGACTCGTTCGAGATTCCCGACGACCGCGCCGGCGACGGAGCGATGCGCGAACTCTACGACGCCGCCGAGGAGAAGGTCCGCGACCTCATCACCGGGCTCGCCGACGCCTCTCCCGCTCCGGGCAGCGAAGAGGCGAAGATCGCCGACCTGTTCACGTCGTTCATGGACACCGAGCGGATCAACGAGCTCGGCGTGACCCCGCTTGCCGAGGGATTCGAGCGGGTCAAGGCCGCAGCCGATCATAGCGAGCTCGCCCGCCTCATGGGCGAACTCGACCGCGAGGGCTGCGGCGGACTGCTCGGCGGGTTCGTCAGCGCCGATGCCAAGGACTCCGACGTCTACGCGATGTACATCGTGCAGTCGGGCCTGCACCTGCCCGATGAGTCCTACTACCGCGGTGAGGACAACGCAGAGCTGCGTGAGAAGTTCCGCGCCCACATCGCGAAGATGTCGCAGCTGGCAGGCCTCCAGGAGCACACCGGGATGACCGGTGAGGAACTGGCCGAGAAGATCCTCGCCTTCGAGACCGCCATCGCCGAACACCATTGGGACCGGGTCACCAGCCGTGATGCGGAGAAGACCTACAACCGGTTCACCGTGCCCGAGGTCGCCGACCTCGTCCGCGGCTTCGACCTCGACGCATGGCGGGCTGGAGCCGGCATCGAGCACGCCGACTACCTCATCGTCAGCCAGCCCTCCTTCCTCACCGGCGCCGGCCAGGTGTGGGCCGACACGCCCGTCGGGGTGCTGCGCGGCTGGATGATGTTCGCCCTGCTCAACGCCTCAGCCAGTGTGCTGGGCGATGAGATCGTCGAGGAGAACTTCGACTTCTTCGGCCGGACGCTCTCGGGCACCCCGCAGCTGCGCGAGCGCTGGAAGCGCGCCGTCAGCCTCGTGGAGGGGCTGCTCGGTGAGGCTGTCGGCAAGCTCTACGTCGCCCAGGAGTTCCCACCGGAGGCGAAGGAGGCGATCGGCGAACTGGTCGACAAGCTCATCCGCGCTTACGAGTCCTCGATCACGAGCCTCGACTGGATGGGTGAGGAGACGAAGGGGCGGGCGCTGACGAAGCTCTCGCAATTCACGCCGAAGGTCGGCTACCCGGATGTGTGGCGGGAGTACCCGGCTGAGATCCGCGCCGATGACCTGTTCGGCAACATCCGCCGTTCCGCCGAGGCTGAGCACGACCGGCACGTCGGACGGATCGGTGAGGAGATCGACCGCAATGAGTGGCTCATGACTCCGCAGACGGTCAACGCCTACTACCACCCGGTGATGAACGAAATCGTCTTCCCTGCTGCGATCCTGCAGCCGCCGTTCTTCGACGTCGACGCCCCGGATGCTGTGAACTTCGGAGCGATCGGCGCGGTCATCGGCCACGAGATCGGCCACGGCTTCGACGACCAGGGCTCCCGCTACGACGGCACCGGCAACCTCGTCGACTGGTGGACCGCTGAAGACCGGCAGCGCTTCGACGAGCGCACCCGCTCCCTCATCGACCAGTTCGATGTGCTCGTCCCGGCCGGCTTCGAATCCAAGCACACCGTCAACGGAGCGCTGACGATCGGTGAGAACATCGGCGACGTCGGCGGGCTGTCGATCGCGTACAAGGCACTGACGATCGCCGCAGCCGACGAGGGCCGCGAGGTCACGACTGAGGAGAAGCAGCAGTTCTTCTACGCCTGGGCGAAGGCCTGGCGGATCAAGATGCGCAAGGAGGAGCGGCTGCGCCGGCTCAGCGTCGACCCGCACTCGCCCGAGGAGTTCCGCTGCAACCAGGTGGTCAAGAACATCGACGCCTTCGCCGAGGCCTTCGACGTCAGCGATGGCGACCCGATGTACCTGCCGCCGGAGGAGCGCGTCCACATCTGGGTGTGAGTCTGTGCCTGCGGCTGCGCCGGCGCCGCAGGCTCCCGAAGGCTGCCGCAGGCTGCCGGAGGCTGCGCGCCAGGCGGCCGCAGGTTGTGCGTCAGGCTGCCAGAAGCTGCGCGTCAGGCGGCCGCAGGCTGCTGACCTCGAACCCGACAGAACCCGATCCGCGATTCGCGGGCCGGGTTCTGTCGCGTCATCGTTCTGTCGCACCATCGGTCTGTCACGACATCGTTCTGTCGCACCATCCGGCGGTAGGCTGGAACTCCGCGAAGCGAAGGAGCCTGCCGTCATGCTCAGCGAACTGCTCGAACTCGAGCACCAGGGATGGAAGTCCCTCTGCGAGAGCAATGGCGCGGACTTCTACGGACAGATCATGACCAGCGACGGCGTCATGGTCCTCGCCCACGGCCAGATCCTCGACCGGCAGGCGGTCATCGACTCCCTGAACGATGCGCCGCCGTGGCGAACCTACGACATCACCGACGCGAGACTCCTCTCACTCAGCGACGATCACGCGATCCTCGTCTACACCGGCTGCGCCTACCGCGCTCAGGACGAGCCCGGCTTCATCGCGCTGATGTCCAGTGTCTACACCCGATGCGACGGCGCGTGGCGACTCGCGCTCTACCAGCAGACACCCGTTCCTGTGCAGGAGCAGAACCGTTCTTGTGCAGGAGTAGAACCAGACCCCTGACGGCATCTCAGGGCCCGGCCCAGCGATCCACTGCGATTCCACCTGTTGGTCAACCGCTGACGCCGGGGTCCGTCAGCACTGGCAGATGGTACTGGCAGGAGCTGTCACATGGTGGTGTGCAGGAGACGCGCGAAGCGCTCAGCCAGATCGCGCCAGGCGACCTCATGAGCGCCGAAGGTCCGCTGCGCCTCGCGGCGGGCCTCGTCACGGTCCGCGTCGCCGTTGAGCCCGGCCGGCAGCTCTTCGCCCTCGGCCCGGTCGATGACGATGTAGCCGACCCCGTCAGGGTCGAGGCGGGAGATGTTGTTGCGGAACAGCCGGTCCTCAGCGACGGTGTCGGTGACAGCCAGCGGGATCGGCCCGAGGCTGTCGGCGGTCTTCTCGAAGGTGATCCGCCCGGCTGTCAGCGAACCGTCGAGCGAAGCGGCGGCGAGCATCGTGGTGGCGGTGCCGACGGCGACGACCGGGATCCGGGTGGCCATCGCATCGGAGACCATCTCGACGATCTCGGTGATGAGCTCAGTGCGGACCTCGCTTGTGCATCCCCAGCAGAAGACGACGAGGGCGGCGAAGCCGGGCAGCGGCGGCAGCGGCTCGTCACGGTTGACGAGCGTGACATCGAGACCGAGTTCGGTCCACAGGTCGATGACCCCGCCGATCTCGATCTCCGGGGACAGGTCGATGAACAGCACCGGCGTGTTGATCCCGGACTCCGACAGCGTCTGTGTCGGCAGACGCTCGCCTGCCTGCAGCTCGACCGGCAGCACGTTCTCCGGCACCGGCGCCGGGCAGGTGGCGTGCGGGATGAAGGCGAACGGGTAGTTGATCGTGCGATTGAAGTCGATGATGACATGACCCTGGGCATCAGGCAGACCGAGGTTGATGCGCCGCCAGGTCGCCGTCGTGCGCCCGTTGGTGTAGTCGTGGAAGTTGATGTGCAGGCCGTGCTCTGGGCTGCCGGAGGTCTTGAGCACATACTCGACATCGCACAGCGTGAACCGGACTTCGCCCGTGAGCAGCTCATCGAGCTCCAAGCCCGGGCAGGCGGTGGCGATGCGGCGCTGCTCCGGTTCGGGATACGGGGTGAAAGCACCGGAGACGATCCATTCCTGGCTCAGCGGGAAAGCCGGGATATCGATGAAGCGCTGCAGCAGCGGGGCCTTCGAATCCCGCCGGCGGATTCCGTAGTTACCGTCGCGGCGGATGAGCTCATAGGTGACGTGGTCGACGACGAACCAGTTGAGCGACTCCCCATCATCGAGCCTGGCCGACATCGACTCCGAGGAGTCGACCCGCACCTCGGCGGCGGGATGGGAGGCGCGCGCCGGGATCGAATCATGGGCGGCATCTCCCCCGCAGCGCTGTCCGACCGGACGGCTCATGACCTCGAGGGCGGCCTTGCTCGGCCCGGCCGACACCCCGTCAGCCAAGGTGAAGTGCACCCAGTCGCCGTCCACGGTGAAAGTGCCCGGCGCCTCGGGCCAGGTGACCGGCTGCGACGACGTCAGCCACGTGAGCCCAGTGACACTCAGCCACCCGAACGGGGTGGCGAGATCGGAGATGCGGGCGTCATGCCACGCCTGCCACTCGGCACTGTACTGTTCCACAGGGCTCCTCGAACTCGCATAGGGGGTGCGCGGACAGCGGCCGTCAGCCGATCGGGCTGGCGACTAGTCCTATCCTAGGCGATGCGGGTGCTGCGGCGGCGGTGCTCGGATCGGTTTGCCAGCAGCTGCACACCGCCCAGACAGACGAGCAGCGCGGTGGCGACGGTGATCATGTGGAAGCCCTCCACGTAGCTGAACCGGTCGATGATGACACCGGTGAGTGCCGAGGAACCCGACTGGCCGACGACCACCCCGGTCGACATCATCGCCATCACAGTGGTGGTGCGCCCGAACGGGGCGACATCCGAGGCGATCGAGTACAGGGTCACAAGCGCAGGGCCGATGCCGCAGCCCATGATGACCAGCGGCAGCACGACATCGAGCGGGTCGGAGACGAGGTGCATGACGATCGAGCCGGCGAGTGCGAGGGAGCCGAAGACCAGCCAGCGGGCGGTGAAGGTGAAGCGCTCGGGCAGCAGGACGACCGACAGTGCGAGGATCGCCGAGCCCACCCCCATGATGCCGTAGTAGATGCCGGCGGCATCGGCCTGGCCGAAGCGCTCCATGAAGTTGCTCAGCGAGGTGAGCGAGGCACCGAAGAACACGCCGATGCTCGTCATGCCGAGCACCGGGACGAGGACGATGAGGCGGTAGATCTCGCGCACCGGGGCCGGGCGTGTCGGCTCGGCGGGTGCAGGCTGGGCGGCGGGTGCAGGCTGGGCGGCGGGTGCGGTCTGAGCGGCGGGTGTGGGCTGGGCGGTTTCGGGCAGCGGGCCGGCTGCGGCACACGTCGGGGAGGCGTCTTCCGGCTGGGAGGCGTCTTCCGGCTGGGAGGTGCCCGCCGCCTCGGGAGCGGAGGTCGGCCGGCGGACGTGCCCGGTGGTGAAGCGCACCGAGGGGTGCACGGCGAAGGCGAGCACGCCGAGGCCGGTGAGCACGGCGGCGAAGTCGAGCGGCACGAGCACGCCCAGGGCGACGGCGACGATGCCGACGATGACCGGGCCGAAGACGAAGACGAGCTCATCGGTCATCGACTCATAGGACAGCACCTTCGAGGTGACCTTGCGGGCATCGGTGCCGGTGAGGGTTGCGCGGATGGCGTAGAGCCAGCGGGTGCGCACCATCGAGGAGGCCTGCGGGCTGGTGAGGCCGATCGCCATGCCGGCGGCGAGCACAACCGGGGTGGTGACCTCGAGGCGGAGGGCGACGGCGAGGCCGAAGAGTGCGGCGGTGTTGGCGAGCGCGGTGATGATGAGGACGATGCGCTGGCCCCAACGGTCGGCGGCCGCGCCGATGAGCGGGCCGGAGATCGCAGTGCCGAGGCCGACGAGCGCGGCGGTCGAACCGGCCAGGGTATAGCTCTCGCGGGTGGCGGCGACGGCTGTGAGCACGGCGACGACCGACATCGCGAAGGGCAGCTTGGCGATGACGGAGATCGGGATGTAGGTCCAGCCGAACAGGCGCATGAGAACCGAGAGCACGATTGACTACGCTACTACGTATGAGCATCACGACTGAATCTGCGCCGAGCACCGTTGCTGCCGACCTGTCCTCCTTCGTCTACGCCTCACCGTCGTCGTTCCACGCGGCGGCCAATGTGCGCGAGCGGCTTGTGTCGGCCGGGTTCAGCGAGCTGCACGAAGCCGATGCCTGGCAGCTGCACGCAGGCGGGAAGTACGTCGTGGTGCGCGACGGCGCGGCGATCGCCTGGGTGATGCCCGAAGGCGGTGCCGGTGGTGGTGCTGGGAAGGCGAGCGGCGCTGGCAAGGCGGGCGGCACTGGCAAGGCAGGCGGCGCTGGCAAGGTGAGCGGCGCCTCGGCCCCGGTGTTCCGGGTCTTCGGCACGCACACCGACTCGCCTGCCTTCAAACTCAAGCCCAACCCGGGGTTTGCCACCGAGGGTGCGCTGCAGATCGGCGTCGAGATCTACGGCGGGCCGCTGCTGAACTCGTGGCTTGACCGGGAGCTCAGCCTCGCCGGACGGCTCGTGACCCGTGATGGGCAGACGGTGCTAGCGCGCACGAAGCCGATCGCCCGGATCCCGCAACTGGCGATCCACCTCGACCGTGAGGTCAACCAGAAGCTCACGCTCGACAAGCAGCGTCACCTGCAGCCGGTCATCGGCTTGGAGGATCTCACCGGGCTGCTGCAGGCCGCCGACGGACTGCAGAGCACTGACGTGCTTGAGGTGCTCGCCGCCTCGGCCGGGGTCAAGGCCGCGGATGTCGCCGGATTCGATGTCGTCACGATCGCCGCGCAGGAGCCGGCGACCTTCGGTCTGCATGACGAGTTCCTCGCCAGCCCCCGGCTCGACAACCTGTCCTCCGTCCATGCCGGAATGAGCGCGCTGGCACTCATAGACCCGGCTGAGATCAGCGAGATCCCGCTGCTGGCCGCCTTCGACCATGAAGAGGTCGGCTCCAACACCCGCTCCGGTGCCTGCGGGCCGTTCCTCGCCGACATCACCGAACGGATCGTCGCCGCAGCCGCCGGGGATGGCGATGAAGCCGGCGGCGCTGCCGCGGCCGGCCGGGAGGCGTACCTGCGCTCAATGGCGTCCTCCATCTGCTTCTCCGCCGACACCGGGCACGGTGTGCACCCGAACTTCCCTGAGCGCCACGACCCGGTCAGCCGGCCGCGACTGGGGGCCGGGCCGCTACTGAAGATCAACGCCCAGCAGCGCTATGCCACCGATGCGATCGGCACTGGCCGGTTCGCCGCCGCCTGTGCTGCCGCCGACGTCGCCTACCAGGAGTTCGTGTCGAACAACTCGATGCCGTGCGGTTCGACGATCGGGCCGCTGACGGCGACCCGGCTGGGCATGACGACTGTCGACATCGGCATCGGGCTGTGGAGCATGCACTCGGCCAGGGAGATGTGCGCGATCACCGACGTGCACGACATGTTCCACGTCGCACACGCCTACCTGCGCGGAGCCTGACGCTCCGGTGTCGGCCCTGACGGTGCTCCGGCGCCTGACACGGCAGCACACCGGCGCCTGACAGGGCAGCGCACCGGCGCCACATATGCCGGTCGGCGCATTAGCGCCGGAGGCGGCGTGCTCCTACAGTGCGACCATGGTCGACTCGCAGCACTTCACCGACGCCGCCGCTGACTACTCCCGCCTCGCCCCGCACCTGTGGGATCGCATCGGCGCAGATGCCGTCGCGGCGGCAGGTCCCCAACCCGGTGAGCGGGTTCTCGACGCGTGCTCCGGGATCGGCTCCTCTGCACTGCCGGCAGCTGCCGCAGTCGGAGCCGATGGACGCGTCGACGCCGTCGACCTCGCGGGCGGTCTGCTCGATGCGCTGCGTCAGCGGGTGAGCAAGCGCAGGCTGGACCAGGTGCGTACACACCAGGCGGATGTGCTGGAGTTCGGCCAGCCCGGTGAGTACGACCTTGTGCAGTGCGTGCTCGGAATCATGTTCTTCCCGAATTTCACGGCGGGGTCGCGTCAGCTGGTGACCCGGCTGCGGCCCGGTGGGCGGCTGATGCTGGCAGTGTGGGACCACGGGGTGATGGCCGACATCGGCATGCGGGCGTTCCACTCAATCCAACGGGTGAGGGGAGAGAAGCTGCCCGACCCTGCCTATGCGAAGTCTGCCCGAGAGAATGACGAGCCTGATGGAGCGGATGCCGATGCCCGCGCGGATGACGCCAGCGACACTGCGGCCGGTGAGACTGATGGTGATACGGTTGCCGGCGACAAGGCCGGACTCAGCTTCGACCAGATCGACACCCAGGACGCCTTCGGCCCGTGGATGGAAGACCTCGGCCTGATCGACGTGACCGTCACCGTGCAGGAACGGAACCTGGAGCTCGATGACGAGCTCGCCTGGCTGGTCATCACCGGGTCCGGGTTCCGCAGCATGCTCTCCGGGATGAGCGATGAGCAGATCGAGGAGGTCCGGGCAGACTTGCTCGCGGGCCTCCACCTCGATGGATTCACCTCGCTCAACACGAGCACACTCGTCGGAATCGGGCACCGGCCGGAGTAGATTTCGGCGATGGGCATTGAGTACCACATCAACGTTCGTCGAAGTGGCACTCAATGCCCATGAATCCGGCGAAACATAGTCGTTGAGTACCACATCGAGTGGACTCGATGTGGTACTCAACGTCAAGACTGAACGAGGAGCCTCAGGCGCCGTCATCCACAGATTTGGCTTTCCCGTTCCAATCGCGATGGGAACCGATGAAGCTGTCCTCATGAGCACGCGAAACCGCTCGCAACGTATGAAGAGAGCGACCCTCCCACAGTTCGCCAACTACGACTTCCTCGTCCAGCGAAACCTCACCGGGTATCGACGGCGCCAACTCCTGTCTCGCTACGGGAGGGGCATCTACGACCACCCGGATGGGCCATCGGTGCTCGGCATCCCGGTCTGGGCCGGTGAGAACTGGCTACGCACATTCGAGATGGCAACGGCACTGGCTGTCGTGGCACCACACGCGGCTGTCTCTCACCGTTCTGCCGCGGATCTTCACGGCCTCCCGCTCCGAGGACGGCCCGACAAGCTGGAAGTGACCGTCGAACGGTCAGCAACGGTCATCAAGCGCCCCTGGGTCAACTGTCGTCAAGCCGAGACCGTCAACCACCTCACAGTTGCGACTTTCCGGTTGACCACCATCAGACAGACCCTTCTCGACCTCGCCGGTCAGCTCGGCTTCCTTGAACTCGTCCAGTGCTTCGACGCTGTGCTCGGCCGCTGGCACGGCCCGCCCCAGCTCACCCCAGTCGAGCTGTCGAGGCTCATCGTCGACACCCCGCGCTATCCCGGTCGCAGGCTCGCCATCGCCGCGCTCCACCGCGCCCGCCCCGGAGTCGACTCGCCGCAGGAGACCCGCGTGCGCCTCAACCTCATCGACGCCGGCCTGCCCGAACCCGAGGTCTCTGTCAGCGTCGACAATCCCGCCACCGGCTACTACTACCTGCTCGACATGGCCTACCGGCGAGAGAAGGTCGCAGTCGAATACGACGGCGATCACCACCGCGGTGATGAAGACCAGTACAACCGCGACATCACCCGCCTGCAGACACTGGAGCAGCTCGGCTGGACGGTCATCCGGGTCACTCGCCGCAGCGACATGAGCCGGGTCGTCCACGACGTGCGCGCCGCACTCATCCGCCGGCGCCAGAAGTCTCCTGCCGGCCCCGCCCAGGCTGACCGCGTTAGCTGACCGCCCACCCCACCCCGCGCGCCAGCTGACTGCCCACAGCCGCCCACCGGCTGCCAGCATCGTGCACACCAGCCGCCAGCTGACCACCCATGGCGCACCCCAACCATCTGCATCCGCGGCTTGCCCCACCTCGCCATCAGAATCCACCGGTGACAAGCGCCCGCCCGGAGAGTACTGTCACAGATGTGAGCACCGACATGGCAGTGCGCGCCGCAGCCTTCGCCATGGAGCACCTTGCGGAGGACATCAGCGTCGCCGACATCGCCGACCACCTCGGCTACAGTCCCTTCCACTTCAACCGCACGTTCGCCGCCGCCATGCACACCCCGCCTGGCCGGTTCCTCGCTGCGCTGCGCTTCCATGCCGCCAAGAACCTGCTGCTGACCGGCAATGACGCCGTTGTCGATGTGTGCACGCAGGTCGGCTTCACCTCCGTGTCCTCCTTCAGCCGCCGGTTCCGCGAGGCCGTCGGCACCAGCCCGGCTGCCCTCCGCACGCTCGCCGACCAGGTCGCCGACTGCTCACCGGCCCCGTTCTCGATCGGCAATCCGAAGGCCGCGCACGCCACCATCGACATCGAGAGCCCGCCTGCTGGGCTGCGCCTGCCGCCGCTCATGTGGATCGGCTGGTTCCCGACACCAGCACCCATCGGGCTGCCGCGGGCCGGTGTGCTGTGCCGCGGCAAGCAGCGCATCTGCCTCCCCCTGTGCGCCGGCGCCCCGTGGCTGCTCGGCTTCAGCGTCGATGCCGCCGCCGAGGTGGTCGATCACCTGGCACCATCGGCCCCCGTCGTCGCCAGCCACAGCACACCGGTGACCACAGCCCAGCACATCACGCTGACCTTCGGCCCGGCCCCGCAGCCGTCGGTTCCCATGCTGGCGGCCCTGCCGGCACTGGCTCCGCCGCACTGATCCTCCTCTGACCGGCACGACCGCAAGAATCCGATCCGCCACGACCGCAAGAATCCGATCCGCCACGACCGCCAGTATCTGACCGGCAAGACCGCAAAAACGGACACACATCACCACACTGCACCGCTATAGATTGGCATCACCCGGCCGTGACCGATGGCCCTCTGCGATTGGACTGCACCATGTCACCTCAGTACCGCACCGGCGCTCCCTGCTGGCTCGACCTCGGAACCCATGACCTCGACGGCTCCCTCGACTTCTACCGCGAGCTCTTCGGCTGGGAGTTCAACGACCTCGGCGCCGAGATGAACCACTACCACCTCATCACTTCAGACGGCAGCACCGTCGGCGGGCTGATGGATGTCTCCGGTATGACCTGCCCCGAAGGCGGCGAGATCCCCACACGATTCGACGTCTACCTCCACACCGACGACCTCGCCGCGACAGTCGCGAAGGCCCGCGAGCGCGGCACCGTGTACATCGACAATGATCAGATCGGCGATGCCGGCTCGATGTCCGTCATGGCCGACCCCTCCGGCGCGAGTCTGAGTGCCTGGCAGCCGAACCAGATGACCGGCTTCGAGCTGCCGCTCACACACGGCACGCCGGTGTGGTTCGAATGCCGCAGCACCGATTTCGATGCCTCGGCCGACTTCTACCGCGAGGTCTTCGACTGGTCCGTCGTGGAGATGGACCGCATGCCGGAGGGCAGCACCCCGCGCTATGCCACCAACGGCTCGGTCACCGGGACGCTGCCCGACGGCACCCAGTGCGAAGCCGTCTGCGGACTCGTCGACGCCGCCGCCATGCCACCGGAATTCCAGGAGTCGACGTGGTCGATCTTCTTCGGCACGAAGGATCTCGACGCGACGCTGGAGACCGCCAACCGCCTCGGCGCCACCACCGGCGAGATCGGCCAGTCGCCGTTCGGCCGCTTCTGCCAGGTCACCGACCCGCAGGGTGCCGCCTTCATGCTCAACGAACTGTGACCAGCCCGGTCGCATCCAGCCCAACACAATAGGGAAACATCATGTCAACCATTCTGCCGATCAGTCCGTGTCTGTGGTTCGACTCGAATGCGCGGGAGGCGATGGACTACTACGTCAGCGTCTTCCCCAACTCGCGCATCGTCTCCATCGCCGAATACCCCGACGAGTCGCTCAGCGAGCACTTCGTCGGCAAGCAGGGCAAAGTGCTCACCGGGGAGTTCATCCTCAACGGGGTCTCGTTCATCTGCCTCGACGGCGGCCCGCTGTTCACGTTCTCCGAGGCGATCTCCTTCACTGTCCAGTGCAAAGACCAGGACGAAATCGACTACTACTGGAAGGCACTGTCGCACGTGCCCGAATCCGAACAGTGCGGCTGGTGCAAAGACAGGTTCGGGCTCAGCTGGCAGATCGTGCCGGCGAACATGTCCGATCTCCTCCAGACCGATGAGCAGATCCAGGCGATGATGCAGATGCACAAGCTCGACATCAGCGCTCTCGAAGCCGCTGGCCGGGGTGCGTGAAAGGACTGTCCATGATTGCTGATTTCCGGCCCGGTGCGCCGTGCTGGCTCGATCTCGGCTCACCGGACCCCGACCGCTCGCAGGACTTCTACCACCGTCTCTTCGGCTGGGAGTTCGCGGCTCCAGCCGGGCCGGATGAGTTCTCCATCATCACCTCTGCTGGCCACACTGTCGGCGGTTTCGTCGACACCCGCGGGATGACCGATCCAGCCGGCCAGCCGTGGCCGAGCAGCTTCGGGGTGTACCTGCGCTCCGACGACCTCACGCGCACCGCCGAGCGCGCCCGGGCTGCCGGCGCACAGCCGCACGAGGCTCCAAGCCCAGGCAAGACCGGCGCGCTCATCTTCGTCGACGATCCCGGTGGCGCGACAGTCAACGTGTGGCAGCCGGGCACCATCGCCGGCTTCGACCTGCCGCATGCGCCCGGCACCCCGGCGTGGTTCGAGTGCCGCAGCACCGGCTTCGACGCCGCCGCGAAGTTCTACTGCGACGTCTTCGACTGGGCGCTCGTCGATCGCACCGGCGCCGTCCATGACGGTACCCGGTATGTCACCAACGGCTCCCCGACCGGAACCTTGGACGACGGCACGCCCTGTCCGGTGGTGTGCGGGCTCGCCGATGCCGCGACGATGCCGGGCCCGGAGCAGTCCTCCCGCTGGCTCATCTACTTCCACACCCCGGAGGTCGCCGCCGGCTGCGAGGCAGCCGAGCGCCTCGGCGCCGCGATCGGGGCGACCGGGAGCACCCCGTTCGGGACGTTCGCCCATGTCACCGACCCGTGTGGGGCGGAGTTCGTACTCAACGGGCAGTGACCGGCCGCCTCGGCTTCGGTACCGTTCCCGAGGCGGCGGTGACCTCCCCGCTCAGCTCAGCTGCGCGGCGGGGAGAGCCGGTCGAGCTGCCGGGCGAGTGTCTGCTCGTCTACCAGCGGCGGCAGGCAGATCGCGTCCCGGCAGACGGTCGCTCCTGATTCGGGCACGGATCCGCCGGGACCTTCTGCTGCGATCTCGACGACGGCGACGAGCGGATAGCGGGCAGCGCGTTCGGCGAGCGTGCGGCTGGCGGTCGTGACGTGCACCATCCGGGATTCGAGGAGTTCGGACAGGTACAGCGCCCAGCCACAGCCGCGCGGGGCCTCCTGGATGAGCGGACGGTAGACGCTCAGCAGCCCGTAGACGATGTCGCTGGCCTCAGCGCCGAGCTCTGCGGCGCTGCGCGGCCGCAACTTCACACCGGTCTCGGCCTGGTCGCCGCGCGTGCCGCCCACGGAGTGCTCGCCGTCGTTGAACCGGTCGCCGGAGCGGCCGACGTCACTGTAGCGGTCGCCGTCGTTGAACCGGTCGCCGTCGCCGGAGTGGTCCCCTTCACCGTTGCGCTCGCTGGCGTCACCGGCCTCTCCGGCGCCGGGTTCCCGCCAGCCGATGGCCGGGACGATGAGCTCTGCCAGCAGCAGGAACAGCTCCGCTGCTGCGGTGCGGCCTGCCGGGGTGACGTTGTCGACCGGGTCGGAGGTGCTGATGCCGATGACCGGATCGGTGCCGTCGGTGCAGCGCATCGGCTCGCTGTTCGTGTCGATGAAGTGGGAGCGGATGTGCCGGGCGGCAGCGACGGCGATGCCGAGGTTGTCGCCGACGGCATGGCGGCGACCGGCATCGAGGAGCTCGAGTGCGATCGCGGCCCGGCCCACACCTGCCCAGTCGGCCAGCCCGCCGGCATTGTCCCCCGGTTTCCCTGCCGCAGAGCTGCGCGGCAGCCGGCCGGCCGGCAGGTCGGCGGTAGCCAGCAGGGCGGTGAACACCTCGCGCGCGGTGTCAGCATAGTCGGGTTCAGCGAAGACGAGCGAGGCTTCGGCCATGGCCGTGACGGCGAGCGCGTTCCACTCGGTGACGGTCTTGTCATCGACGTGGGGGAAGGCGCGTTCGGCGCGCATATCGAGGAGCAGCCGCCGGTCGGCAGCGACCTGCTCACCCTCCCACGGTGGGGTCTGACCAGTCTGGTCGTCGGTGAGCCAGTCGAGGATCACCGGGGCTGTGATGACGCTGCGGCCCTCGACGCTGCCGGCGGCGGTGAAGAAGCTGCCGGTGGGGAAGGCGTCCTGCATGTCGGCAGCGGCGACGGTGTAGTAGGCGCCTTCGACTGACCGGCCGTGGTCGTCGAGCGAATCGGCGTCGATGGCTGCGGCGAAGGTGCCCTCAGGTGTCAGTGTGGTGCGCAGATAGGCGATGGTCTCGCGGGCTTCGCGGGCAGCCAGGGCCGCGTACCGGGAGGCGAGCTGAGCACCGGCGCCTCCCCCGTCGGCCAGCCACTGCTCGAGCCGGAACCAGGCGGTGGTCGCGCGGATGTAGAGGGCGTTGTCGTAGAGCATCTTCTCGAAGTGCGGCACATGCCACTGGCCGTCGACACTGTAGCGGGCGATGCCGCCTTCGACCTGATCGCGCATCCCGCCGGCGGCGATGTGGGACATGGTCGTGCGCACCATGCGCAGCGCCCGCGCCCCACTCCCAGCATCAGCCCCGCTTCCTGCATCAGCCCCGCTCCCAGCATCGGCTCGGCTTCCTGCATCGGCTCGGCTGCCGGAATCGCCACCGCCGCCAGCGTCCCCAACCCCGACCCGCGCGATGTGGGTGATGAGCTGGATGACCGTCATGAGCGGCGGGAACTTCGGGGCGGGTCCGAATCCGCCGGTGCGCGCGTCGAAGGACCCTTCGAGCATCTCGACGGCGGCGGTGAGCTCCTCGGCGCCGGGCACCTCGGCGGCGGTGCCGGCAGGCAGGCTCGCGGCGACCTTCTCATGCACCGCGGCCAGCGCATCGGTCAGGTGGGAGGCGATCCCGTCGACGCGCTCGCGCTCGGTCCGCCACGTCTCAGTCACCGCCGAGAGCACCTGCCGGAAGGCCGGCTGGCCGGGCCGGGGCCGAGGCGGGAAGTAGGTGCCGGTGAAGAAGGGCCGGCCGTCGTGGTCGACGATGACGGTCATCGGCCAGCCGCCGGCCCCGCGCATCGCCTGCAGGGCGTCCATATAGTAGGCGTCGACGGTCGGCAGCTCCTCGCGGTCGACCTTGATGCTGACGTAGCCTGCGTTGAGCTGGGCTGCGGTCTCCGGGTCGGCGAAGGATTCGGCGGCCATGACGTGGCACCAGTGGCAGGTCGAGTAGCCGATCGAGACGAGCACCGGCACATCGCGGGACCGGGCCTCGTCGAAGGCCTCGGCACACCACGGCCACCAGTCGACGGGATTGTCGGCGTGCTGGCGCAGGTACGGGCTGCTGGCGTCGCGAAGTCTGTTGGCCACAGCAGGCGTCCTTCCCTTCTCCGGCCGGTCACGGCCGGTCGCCGGGACTGCGGCGTCCCGGAGCTTCAGTGTCTCACGGCGGTCTGCCGCTCACCTGACCTCGAAGGTCTCCCGGCGTGCGGTTTGGGCCGGTCCCGAGGCGCCGGGCGCGTCGGTGCCGAACAGCTCGCGGGGGCTGCCCGGGGACATCCGGATCGTGCCGACGTTCGGGTCGATGGCAACGGTGACGAGAGTGGCGGTGCGCCGCCCGAACGGCGCGTGCGCATCCGCGCTCGTGCACACTGGGGCGTCGCCGTCGCCGGTGCACATGAGGGCGAGCAGATCGTCGGCACCCGGGTGCGGTCCGCCGGCAGCTGAGGTGGTGACGGCGAAGCCGCGCAGTCTCTCGTCGAGCAGGCTGATGCGCTCCTCGGAGCGGCTCGTCGCCGACAGCGGCAGGGCGCCGTCCTGCTGGTCAGGTGCGATGAAGTGGTTGGTGTGGATGAGGAATCCTCCACTGGCGGCGATCCCCCGGTCCCCGCCGCCGGGCCCGTGCGGGAACCGTCCGGAGTTCGGGGCAGGGGTGCGGGGGCCGATCGGCTCGCCGTCGAGGGCGACGACGTCGCTGTCGTGGCGCAGCCGGGACGTGCCGTGCGGGCTGATCTCGACCATGACGGCGTCATCGCAGCCGACGACGGTGATGACCGAGGACGAGGTGGTGTGGGCGGAGTCGATGATGTCGAGGGCCTCCTCGACGCTGCGCGCCCGGTCGAGCACCCCGGCGAGCAGCGCGTGGACGGGCACCCCGCCGGCTGCGTCGTCGCGGTTCTTGAGGATGTTGAGCATCACCCCGACGCCGGCGGAGTTGAGCCCGATCTTGCCGAGCATCCCGTACTCGGCGAATCCCGCGTGCGACAGGCCCGGCTCCCCGCAAGGGCTGACCTGCTGGTAGTGCCAGTATCCGGCGAACTCGGCGTGCCAGTCCCAGGTCTGCACACCGACGGTGCGGCCGGGTGCGGCGTAGGCGATCGTCGAGCACTCCGGGGCCGGTTCGACGGCCAGGGTGAGGATCTCGGTCCGGGCGGCGACCAGGCCCACATGCCACAGCTCCAGCGGCTGACCGTCGAACGTCGCGCCGGCCGCGGCGGCGCCGGCGGCCACCCCGAGCAGCTCCTCGACCTGACGGGGATCCCACGCTTCGAGCGCGGTGAGCGAGGCCTCGGCGGCATCGCGCTGGGACTGGGGCGGGATCTGCCCTGCGGTGAAGAGGGCCGAATACCCGGCCGCGGCCCGGGCGATGTCCCCGGCGGCGGCCTGCCCGCGCGCATAGCCCCGGTCCCGAGGCGTGTCTCCGGTGATCATGAGCGTGGCAGGCTCGACGTCGCCGGGTGGAGTCAGGGGTTCGGTGAAGGGCTGGGAGGCGTCCATAGGCTCATCGTTCCAGCGGGCGTCGAGCCTGGTCAAGGGTGCGTCTCAGCTGCAGTGCGGCGGCCCCTCGGGCCGCCATGCGCCCGCAGCCGTGTCCGCGCGGCCGGTTCAGGAGCGGGTGATGACGAGCTGGCGGGCGCGCTGTCCGCTGGTGTCGTCGAAGCGGGCGGAGACGGTCCAGTCACCGGCTGCGGTGCCGTGGTCATCGGAGTCGGCATGCGCATTGGCCCATTCGCGGATCGCATCCCAGTCCATGCCGGCGTACCGGCCGGGTTCGATTGCCTGGCCGAGTTCGCGCAGCAGGGTGTCGTAGTGCGGGTGCAGGGCGGTCTGCGATCCGGTCTCACGCACCTCGGCCTCCAGCTCGTCCTCGCTCAGGCTCACCGTGTAGTCGACACCGGCTTCGGTGCGCGTGCACGTCTCGCTGCTGCAGGTGTATCCGGCTGCGCTGAGCCCGGAGACCGACTGGGCGACATCGATCGCCTCGGCATCGTCACCCGCCTCGGCATCGTCTTCCGCCTCGGCATCGTCTTCCGCCTCGGCGTCGTCACCCGCATCGGCAGCGCTCGTCTGCCCGGCGGTCTCTGCCGGCTGCCCGGTATTCCCGGTCTGCCCGGTCGTCTCGCCATCCCCGCAGGCGGCCAGCGCCGTCAGGCTCAGCACCCCGATCACAGCGGCTGTCATCTTCCAGGCGGCAGGTGCGAGCAGACGGCGGAAGTCGATGCGTCGCATGCCGCCAGTCTAGCGTCGGCCCCCTGCCGGGTTGCGGCCAGCGCCCGTCCATCTCCCCTCGCTACACTCGATGCCGAAGCCCTCCCGGCAGCCACCCGCCCCACCCTCCCGGCACGAAAGGACAGGTGCCCAGACCATGGCCCCACTGCCTCGGCGGCGGTTCCTCACCGCAGCCGGACTCACCGCCTCGGCGGCGGCTGGGGCTCTGCTGTCCGGGTGCGGGCTCACCGAGCCGATCATCCGGGCCCCGCAGGAGGAGAAGCCTGAGCCGGGCACGCGCGTGCGGGTGGGTTCGCAGTCGTACTACTCGAACATCCTCATCGCCGAGATCTTCGCCCAGGTGCTCGAGGACGCCGGCGCGGAGGTGGAGCGGAAGTTCGAGCTGGGTCAGCGGGAGGACTATCTGCCGCAGTTCATGGCCGGTGGGCTCGAGGTGTTCCCGGAGTACGGCGGGCACCTGCTGCAGTACTTCAAACCCGACATCCGCGAGGTCGACACCGCCCAGATCCAGCTGGCCCTGCAGTCGGCGCTGCCGACGAACATGCGTGTGCTCGCTCCTGCCGAGGCGGCTGACCATGAGTGCTTCGTCATCCGCCGCGACTACGGTCAGGAGCATCGGCTCGTCGACATCGGCGAGCTGCGCGGGGCCGATGAGCCGGTGACGATCGCGGCTGGAGCACATGTGCGCCACCGCCCGTACGGCCCGCGCGGGCTGGAGGATGCCTACGGGGTCACGGCTGAGTACATCGACACGATTCCCGGTGACACGCTGGCCGCCCGCGATATGCTCACCGCCGGCGAGGTGCTGGTGGCGCTCATCCCGGCGGCCGATCCTGCGCTTGAGAGCGACGAGCTGCAGGTGCTGGGCGATCCGCGCAAACTCGTCCTCGCCCAGCTCGTCACTCCGCTGGTGGTGCCGAGTCTGCACCCGTTCTTCACCGAGGCGCTGGCCCGAGCGGCGCTGCGCCTCGACATCGCCGAACTCCAGCAGCTCAATCGGCGCAGCCACTACGGCACCCGCGAGGCTGCGCCGATCGCCCGCGACTGGCTGGCGGAGAAGGACCTGGCCTCATGAGACCGGCCCGCCGCGAGGTGCTCACGCTGCCCAACGTCATCTCGGTCATCCGGCTGGTGGTGCTTGTACCGATCGTCATCTGGCTCATGCGCGAACCCGGCGACCGGATCCTGGCCACCGCTGCGCTGGCGATGTTCGGGGCAACCGACTGGATCGACGGATTCATCGCCCGCCGCTGGAACATGGCCTCCCGCGTCGGCGCGGTCCTCGACCCGGTCGCCGACCGCCTGGGCATCGCGCTCATCTGCGCGGCGATGACGCTCTTCGGGATCCTGCCGGTGTGGATGCTGCTCGTCATCGTGCTCACCGACCTCGCACTCGGCATCGTCGGCGCGACCCGCATGCACGCCACGCAGGACTCGCACGTCACCTGGCTGGGCAAGATCCGCACCGCGCTCATCATGACCGGGCTGCCGTTGCTGCTGCTCGGCAGCGCCCCGACGCTGGCGACCACCCCGATCGAGGCGATCGCGCTCGGGCTGCTGAGCATCGGCGTCATCCTCCACCTCGCCGCCGGCATCCACTACGCACTCATGCTCATCCGGATCGGCCGGCAGCGTCCCACACCCGAGGTGTGAGCTCCGGTTCCGAGGCGGCAGCCGGCCGGGTGCGTGTCCTGACAGCAGAACGCGGCCCCCCCGGCCCGTGCGGCCGCGTCCCTGTCTGCCGTGGCCGAGGTGGTGGCTCAGGCTGGCGTCTGCCTGGTCATCAGGTCAGGTTCGCTGATCATCAGGTCAGGTTCGTCCTGCGCCGGGCGAGGACGAAGACTCCGGCGCCGAGCGCGACGAGTCCGCCGCCGGCGGCGAGCGCCCAGGTGATGTCGCTGCCGGTGCGCGGCAGCTCACGGCCGTCGGAGTCGCGGTTGCGGTCCTCGCGCGTGCCGTCGTCGTCCCGGTCACCGCCGCCCTGGCCGTCATCGTCGCGGCCGTCATCGTCGCGGCCGTCGTCTGATCCCTCGTCATCGCCGTCATCTTCTGCGACGACGCTGAACCGGCCGGTCAGATCGTCTCCGCCTGCGCAGCGGACGGTGACGTCGTAGCTGCCGATGTAGGCTTCCGGGGCCTCGGCGTTCTCGCCGTAGACGGTGAACGCTGCAGCGCCGGTCTCGTCGGCGGTTGCGGTGTCGGTGAACGCGGTGACGCCCGAGCCCTCCGGTTCGACGGTGACGGTTGCGGTGCTGCCCGGTGTGCAGCCGCGGGCGACGATCTCGACGGCGCCATCGGTGACGAAGTCGGCGGCGGTGATCGTCTCAGGGGTGACGGTCAGTTCGCGCACGCTGTCAGACGGGTCCTCACTCGGGTCGGTGGGATCCTCGCTCGGCTCGCTCGGGTCATCCGAGGGGTCCGTCGGGTCGTCCGTCGGCTCACCGGTGGGATCGTCCGTCGGCTTCTCAGTGGGGTCTTCGGTGGGCTCGTCGCCGGCGGCCACAGTGATCGTGCGGGTGGCGGTGGCCTCATTGCCCGAGGAGTCGGTGACCGTGTAGGTCAGCTCGTAGTCGCCCGGGGTTGCGGTGTCGACGTCACCGGTGACGGTGATGTCGCCGACGGTGACATCGCTGCAGGCGTCGGAGACCTCGACACCGGCCATCGGATCGAAGTCGGCACCGAGGCGGACGGTCGTGTCACCCGGGTGGGTGATCGTCGGGGCCTCACCGTCCTTGACGAGCTCGACCTTGTCGACCTGGTCGCCGGTGTGCGTCATCGTCGTCGAGGTGATCGAGCATTCCTTGACGTCGACGTTGGTGAACTGCGGGGTGTAGTTCTGATTGTTCAGGTGCTTCCACGGCACCATCGCATCGGGGACGAGGTCGTAGTACTTCGACCCGGAGGAGGAGTTGGCGGTGATGTAGATGACCTGCCCGTCCTTCGGATAGACGACGTCGTGGCCGTCGTCCGGGTTGGTGTCCGGGGTAGCCGCGTAGCCGGCGCCCTCAGCACCTGCCCCGGCGCCTTCGGGCAGCACTGGTTCGGTGCCGTCCATGAGGTGGGTGCGGGTGTAGCTGTGGTCGTGACCGGCGAGCACGAGGTCGATGTCGAGGTCCTTGACGATCGGGGCGATGCCGTCCCGCAGGCCCTTGGTCGTCAGCGACTGGGAGTGCGTGGTTCCCGAGGAGTAGATCGAGCGGTGGAAGGTCAGCACCGTCCAGTGGGTGTCGTGGGACTGCTCGGCGATGATCTGTTCGAGGTAGGCGCGGTAGTCGTCGTAGCGGCCGCGGTCCTCGGTGCTGATGTTGAGGTGCAGGACGCCGTTGTACTTGAACCAGTAGGTGCCCTTGCTCGGGTCGCCGTCCCACATGTTCGGCTGGTGGAAGTGCTGGCCGTAGAGTTCCTGGATCTTCGTGCGGTTGTAGTCGTGGTTGCCGAGTGTCTGCGCGGAGGCCTGGGTGCGCATCTGCTCGGGGGCGAGGTAGCCGCGGTACTCTCCGGCGTCACCGGCGTAGGTCTGCACCTGGTCGCCTGCCGAGTACATGAACTGCGCATCCGGGTACATGGTGTTGGCCGCATCGAGGGTGGCCTGCCAGCCGGCGGCGTCCTTCTCGACGTTGCCCGAGGCGCCGATCTGTGCGTCGCCCATGAACGTGAACTGGTGCTCGAGCGTGTTCTCGTAGACGCGGAACTGTTCGATGTCCGTCCAGCCGCCGGCCTCGGAGCCGACGCGGTAGGAGTAGGTGCCCGGTTTGAGTCCGGTCACGGTGGCGTGGACGTACTCCTCACCGGCGACTGCGCTGGTGCCGCGGGTGATGGGAGCGACGGTCTGTGCGTCTGCGGGCATGTCGGTGTGGGCACCGGCTGCGATCTGCACGGACTCATCGACACCTGAGCTGGTGAACCAGGAGATGTAGCGTTCGCTCGGGTCAGCGCCGATGCCCAGCAGCAGCGAGTGGTGCACCGGCTTCTCCTCCGGAGCACTCAGGGTCAGGTCGGCGACGTCGAGGTAGATGTCGGAGCTGGTGGCCCGGCCCTGCTGGAGCTGCACGGCGATCGTGTTCTCACCGGCGGTGAGCACATCGGCGGCGACGTCGATGGTGCCGGTCTTGGGCGCCGAGGCGTTGGAGCCGCCGTAGACGAGGTTGCGTCCTTCGCCCTCGGACGGGTAGGAGATGCCGGCGTCGTCGAAGCCGGCGATCTTCTCACCGTTGACGTACACCGCTGCGGCATCGTCGTAGAGGATGGAGCCGGTCAGGCGCTTCTGGCTGTCGAGGTCGGCAGCGGTGACGTCGACGGTGGTGCGGAAGAAGAACGCTTCGTGGTTCTCCGTGCTGCCGTCTTTGTGCTGGGTGAGCAGATTGTCAGGCGTATGACCACCGGAGAGCGGCTGGAGTTCGCCGTGGAGGGCGCCGAAGCTGCCGGCGGCGGTGGGCCAGGCGGAGTCGTCGAAGTCAGCGGCGGTCCAGCCGGTGCGTTCGGTCAGCCCGTCGGCGGGATCGGTGCCGTCATCGAGGTAGCGCCATTCGGTGCTGCCGCTGCTGATGAGTTCGGTGGTGGGCGCTGCGTGTGCCGGGGCTGCCGTCGCGAGCCCGGCGGCGGCCATACCGGCCGTGGCCAGAGCAGCGGAGAGCAGTCCGGCGCACGCGGCGCGAAAGGACGTCAGTTGTGCCATGTCTCTGCTTTCGACTCAAGGGTGTGCATGGGGTGCTACGTGCGGAGGTGCTGGCGGGCACCGCTCTGAGCCTTGTCAGCGAGCACGAACGCTGAGTGAACGCCGAGTGGAGATCGACAGAAACCTGAAAGACGCAGATGCAGACATATCTGCGTCTTTATATATTAAATGCGCGCAGACTCCTGGTCTGGGCGCATGAGGGTGGGGGCGAGGGTCAGCGCGACGATGGTCGCTGCGATGGTTCCGGCGGCCATGATGCCGGCCAGGACGACGATCTGGAAGCGGCCGGCCTCCAGCGGGCTGACACCGCCGAAGATCGCGCCGACGAACGCGCCGGGCAGGGTGACGAGTCCGGTGGTCTTCGTCTGGTCGGTCGGTGGGATGAGCGCTTCGCGGATCGCCTCCCGGGCGATGTCGAGAGTGGCCTGGCGCGGGGTGGCGCCGAGGGCGAGCCATCCTTCGACCTCGGCGAAGCGCTCGACGGTGCCCTGTGCGGTGCGCCGGCCGGCGAGCGTCACTGCTGACATCGCGTTGCCGATGATGATGCCGCCGATCGCCAGTGCATAGCGGGCGGTGGGTTCGAGGGCACCGGTGAGGAAGATGACGGCCAGTGTGATTCCGACGCCGGCGGCCATGGCACCGGAGACGATGCCGAACCGGGGCAGCGTCCAGCCGGTCCGCCGGGTGGCGGTCACGGCGGCGACGGTGAACATCACTGTCAGGGCGAGGGCGACCCAGCGCGGGTCGGTGATGACGCCGGCGAGGATGAGGCTGATGGCAGCAAGCTGGATGGCGCTGCGGAACACAGCGACTCCGGCGGCCCAGCGGTGGCGCACGCCGGCCAGCGACAGCACGGTGACTGCGATGGCCAGGAGCACGACGACAGCGGTCAGTGTCGGCCACAGCGGTTCGGTCATGCGTTCGAGCTCTCCGCGCGGCCGGCCGGCGCAGTGTCCTCCGGCAGTGCGGTGACGGTGAGCTGCTGGATCTCACCGGCGGGGTTGAGCATCATCTCAACGCGGCGGCCGCGCCGGGGTTCGGCTCCATCGGCAGCCCAGACCGTCCAGCGGGCTGAGAGCGCAGTGAGCCATTCGACGACAGGTTCACCTCGGCCCTCTGCCCCCTGATTCTCGGAGGTGCGGGCGCCGAGGTGGTCGCGTATGCGGGCCCATGCTGCAAGCCGTTCTGACCGGGGTATGTCGAGATCCATATTGGCGGAGAAGACGGCCGCGGCGCCGCGGTCATCGCCGCTGGCGATCATCGCCTCGGCCTGCTGCTGGCGGGTGCGGGCCAGCTCGGTCGGTTCGAAGCCGGCGATCGGGGCGACCGGATAGATCACCGGCCGGCCCGCAGTGGCCGTTTCCGAGGCGGAGGCCGCCTTCGAGGTTGTCTCCGCGTCCGAGGCAGTGGCCGCCGCCGAGACTGCTTCCGCTTCCGCCGTGGCGACGGCTTCCGAGGCAGCGGCTGCCTTCTGCACCGGGGTCTGTGTGGCCGGGCGGCTGGCCGGCCGCAGACCGGCGTCGGGTGCTGTTGCCTGCAGCTCGGCCAGGGCAGCGTGCAGAGCCCGGGTGGCGACCTCCTCGGCGGGGAAACCCGTCAGATTGGCGAGTACGATGATCCCGGCGCCGGTGGCGGCGTGCCAGCGCATGTGCAGGCTGAAGCCCGGGTAGCCGCCGGAGTGCCCGGCGGTGTGCCCGTAGCGGGTGTCGAAGGCGCAGCGCAGACCATACCCGTAGCCGACCGACACCGCATGGTCGCGGGCATGCGCGATGCTGATGGGCCGCTGTGCCTGCTGCAGATCGGCGAGCACCCGCCGCCAGGCGCGCGCCTCAGCGTCACCGCGCCCCAGAGCACGGCAGGCATCACCGGGTTCACGCCGCTGGGCGGACTCGATGAGTGCTGCCACCCAGACGGCGATGTCCTCCACTGTTGAGGCGAGCCCGCCGATCGCGGAGAACGCCCCGGGCAGGGAGATCGGCTGGGGTTCGAGATCTCCGTCGTGGGTGCGCCGGTAGCCGGTGACGAGCCGGTCTGCGTCGAGCCGCCGGACATCGAAGCCGGTCGACTCCAGCCCGAGCGGGGCGATGAGGTGCAGGTGGACGACATCGGTGAATGCGCGGCCGGTGACCGCTTCGACGAACGCGCCGAGCATCGCATAGCCGTAGTTGGCGTACTCGAAGCCTCCGCCGGCGGGGAAGTTCGTCAGCGCCGGGGACTGCATGAGTCGCTGCAGCTGGGAGATCGGCATCGACTCCAGCCGATCGGCCCACGGATCGTCCTTCGGCAGGCCGGTGGCCATCGTCAGCGCATCGCGCACCGTGATCTCCTCAGCCCACTGCCCGGTGCTCAGCGCCGGCAGCCAGTCGGCGAGGAGGTCATCGAGGTCGGGCCTGCGGCCGACCGCCGGGATGAGGCCCCGGCACAGTCCGAGCACCGTCGCGGCGGTGAAGGATTTCGTCATCGACGCGATCCGGTAGATCCGATCGCATCCCTGCCCGGCGACCACCTGGCCGTCGGAGATGATCCCGAAGGCCACCTCGGGAACGGACGCGGCGGCAGCCTCGGTGAGCACCACCTCGCGCGCGGCGGCGAGTGCGTCGTCGGTCAGTCTCATGTGTCCTCGCTGCGGCGCTGCTGGGCGGCGATCTCATGGCGGTGCAGATGGGCGTAGGAGTCGCCGAGGATGGCGTGCAGCCCCTCGGTGCGGTCGATCTGCTTGGCGCGGGCGACGACGTACAGCACAGCACCGATCGCGAACCAGACGCCGAGGATGATGTACTCCGCCGGCCAGACGAGCGACGAGCTGGTCCCAGGCACGATCGCCCAGATGATGACGAGCAGCGCGCCGACGCCGCCGATCGCCGGCAGGAAGCCGAGCCGGGTGCGGTAGGGGCGCTCGAGCTCCGGGTAGCGGCGCGGGGTGAGGTACTTGGCGAGCACGACCATGAACCACACGATTCCCAGGTACACCCCACCGGTGTCGAGGAACCACACGACCGCTCCGGGTCCCAGCCAGCCGAGGGCCAGCGTCACCGCCGCGGTGGCGATGAGCGCCTTGTGCGGGGTGCCGCGGCGGTCGTGGATATCGGCCAGCTGCGGGGGCAGCAGGTGCGCGCGGCCCATCGCGACCATGATCCGGGAGGAGGCGACGAAGAGGCCGAGGAAGCTGGTGAGCAGCCCGAGGAAGGCGATGAGGTAGGCGCCTGCGCCGAGCAGCGGGAAGCCGGCTTCGCGGAACGCCGAGACGGTGCCGAGGTCCATCTGGGCGACGTCCTCCCATGGCAGCACCCAGGCGGTGGCGGCAAGCACGAGGCAGTAGAAGGTGCCGGCGGCCAGCACGGTGAGCACGACGGTGCGCCCGACCTTGCGGGCGGAGATCTTGGCGTCCTCGGCGAGCACGGCGACGAGTCCGAAGCCGGCGAGGAAGGTCATGCCGGGGATGATGAACCGCAGCGTGTCGGAGACCGGGATCGACTCGGGGTAGTAGGCGGGGAGGAAGTTCTGCGGCGAGCCGGTGGAGAAGCCGACGACGACGAGGGCTGCGCCGATGATGACGATGGCGGCGAACATCGCCAGCTGCACCTGGGCGCCGATCTCGATGCCGAACCAGTTGAGCAGGAAGAAGAGGGCGGTCAGTGCGATTCCGACGAGCAGCACCGGCAGGTACACGGTCTCGTCGTTGATGGTGTAGAGCGGGATGGTGTTGAAGACGGGGAAGAAGTTGCCGAGCAGGAACCCGAAGGCGGTGACGTAGAAGGCGAGCGAGGAGACGTAGGCGCCCAACAACATCCAGCCGGTGAAGAACGCCGCCCCGCGGCCCATCGAGGTGTAGGAGTAGACCACCTCGCCGCCGGCGCGCGGGAATGTCGTCGTCAGCTCCGAGTACGCCAGCGCCACGCATGCGGCGAGCAGCACGCCGGCCGCCAGGCCGAAGACGACTCCGCCGGCACCGTATTCGCCGAACAGGGTGGAGTTCGTGTAGATCCAGCTCGTGCCGACCACACCTGCTACGCCGAAGGCGAGCAGCTGCAGCATGCCCAGTGACTTCTTCAGTTCAGCCATCGCATCCTCACTCTCCACTGTCGCGTTCCGGCATCGCCGGCTGTCTCGCACGTGCCCAGCGCACCCGCCCAGCACGCCTGCCGCCTATCGTGCCACACGTCACAGACATCGGCATCGGCAGCCCTGCGACCAGGAACAAGACGCCCACCGGACGGGCCTCTAGCACATGCGTTGAGCCACAGATTCACCACCCCCTCTTTGGCGCTGTCCGACAGGTCGAAAGAATCCCGCCCTGCGGTGTCGTCTGCGGTGCGGTTCCGGCTCTACGATGACCTCATGACACCACTGCGCCACACGCTCAACCACCATGTCATGGCGGTGGGCGAATCCCCGATCCGGCGGCTGTTCGAGATCGCCGCCGACCCATCCATCATCAGCTTCGCCGGCGGGCATCCGGCACCTGAGCTCTTCGACGTCGACGGGCTCGCTGCGGCCTACGCCCATGTCTTCGCCACCGACGGCCCGCGCGCCATGCAGTACGGCTCGACCGACGGTGAGCCGGAGATGCGCGAGGCTGCCGCCCGTCGCCTGCAGGAGGCGAATGTGCCGGCTTCCGCCGCCGAGGTGATGGTCACCTCGGGCTCACAACAGGGGCTCGGGCTCGTGGCCCAGGCCCTGTTCAATCCCGGTGACGTCGTGCTCGTGGAGAACCCGACGTACATGTCCGCACTGCAGGCCTTCGCCGTCCAGGGCGTCGAGCTCAAGGCACTCGACGGCGATGAGGCCGGGCTCGTGCCTGAGGCGCTGGCGGCGGCGATCGAGATGTGGAACCCGAAGGCCGTCTACCTCATCCCGACCTTCCAGAACCCGACCGGGATCTCGATGCCGGCCTCGCGCCGGCAGCAGATCGCCGATGTGCTCGCCGACTCCGATGTCTGGCTCATCGAAGACGACCCGTACGCGGAGCTGCGCTTCACCGACGATGTGCTCACCCCGATCAGCGCCGACCCGCGGCTGGATGACCGTTCGCTGCTGCTCGGCAGCCTCTCGAAGGTCCTCTCCCCCGGTGTGCGCGTCGGCTGGATCCGCTGCCCTGATGAGGAGGCCCGTGAGCGGATCGGCGTGACGAAGCAGGCGACCGCACTGCAGACCTCGACGGTCGACCAGCTCGCCGCAGCCCACTACCTTGCGACCCACAATATGGAAGAGGTGCTCGCACCCGTGCGCGCGGAGTACCAGGCGCGCATGCTCACGCTCGTCGAGGAGCTCTCACAGGTGCTGCCTGCAGGATCGGTGATGAATCAGCCGGCCGGCGGGATGTTCGTGTGGGCGCGCCTGCCGGTGGGCTTCGACACGCAGGCCCTCGTCTTCGAAGCGGCCCAGGCCGGGGTCCTCTATGTGCCCGGCCCGCCGTTCTACGTCGCTGACCCGGACCCGCGCACGCTGCGCTTCTCGTTCGTCTCCAACGGCGTCGAGCGCACCCGCGAGGGGGTCCGCCGGCTCGCTGCAGTGCTCGGCACCGAGAGCACGCTGGCCCAGTCGGCTTAGCCGCTCGCTTCCGCGTCTGCCCTGGTCAGGTGCCGTTCCCGAGGCGGTTCTCACCGCTGCCGAGGCCGCGGTAGGCTCCCGGCGTTATCGTGATGGTGGAGGAGATGAGATATCTGAGCGCACCCGATCACGAGCCACCCGATGCCGCCGCCCGGCAGTGGATCCCCGGACGCACGGCTGCGGCCCTCGTCAACATCATCGGCGTGTTCGTGGTGCCTGCCGGCTTCGTGCTCTACTTCTTCCTGTGGGCGCGCGGCCGGGCTGCCGGCGGTGGGAGCTTCGGCATAGCCCAGCTGCTGCTCGGGATCGCTGTGACCCTCGCGCTCATCGCGGTGCTGCTCGTCGTCCATGAGGCGATGCACGCCGTGTCGATGCGGGTCTTCGGCGCGCGGCCACAGGTCGGGCTCACGCGGATCGGCGGGAAGATCCCGGCTGTCTACTGCATCGCCCCCGGCGCCCGGTTCGCCAGACTCCAGTATCTTGCCATCGCGCTGGCACCGCTCGTCGTCAACGGCGGCGGGTGCGCGCTCATCATCGCCATTGTCCCGTTCGGCGGCTGGCTGGTGGTGCCGGCGGCCGTGCATCTGGCTGGCTGCGTCGGCGATGTGGTCCTGGCCGGGGCGGCGCTGCAGCAGCCGCCGGGAACCCTCATCGAGGAGCTCCCGGCGGGCCTGCAGTTCTATCGCTGAGGCTCGGCTCTCAGCTGGGCCTCAGCGCTCCACCAGAAAGCCCGGCCTCAGCGCTGCACCGAGCAGCCGCGCCTCAGCATTCGACGACGTTGACGGCCAGTCCGCCGAGCGCCGTCTCCTTGTACTTGTGGCTCATGTCCTCACCGGTGGCCTTCATCGTCGCGATGACCTCATCGAGGCTCACCCGGTGCTCACCATCGCCGAACATCGCCATCTTCGCCGCATTGATCGCCTTGCCGGCAGCGATCGCATTGCGTTCGATGCACGGCACCTGAACGAGCCCGGCGATCGGGTCGCAGGTGAGACCGAGGTTGTGCTCCATCGCGATCTCGGCGGCGTTCTCGACCTGCTCGGTCGTCCCGCCCATCACCTGAGCCAGCGCACCGGCGGCCATCGATGAGGCCGATCCGACCTCGCCCTGGCAGCCGACCTCAGCACCGGAGATCGAGGCGTTCTCCTTGTACAGCACGCCGATCGCCCCAGCAGTGAGCAGGAACTTCACGATCGCATGCTCACGGGCGTTCGACGACGAGGGGGCGTCTGCCACCTCGGGAACGTAGTTGAGCGCGTAGTACAGCACCGCCGGCACGATCCCGGCCGCGCCGTTGGTCGGGGCGGTGACGATCCGCCCGCCGGAGGCGTTCTCCTCATTGACGGCCAGGGCGATGAGGTTGACCCACTCCTGGTAGAAGCGCGGGTCGCCGCTCGGGTCCTCCTCTTTGAGTTTGAGGTACCAGTCGTGTGCGCGCCGGCGCACTTTGAGCCCGCCGGGCAGATTGCCGGAGCGGTCGAGGGAGTTCATGACGCACTGGTCCATCACCCCGTAGATGTGCAGCAGGCCGCGGCGGATGTCGGGCACCGACCGGTGGACCTTCTCGTTCTCCAGCATGATCTCCCAGATCGCCAGCCCGGTCTCCTTGCTGATGCGCAGCAAGTCAGCACCGGTGGAGAACGGGTAGGGGATCTGCGGTCCCTCATCATGGGCGGCGGCCACCGCGGCGAGCTCATCGGCGGAGACGTTGTCGTCTTCCGGGTGCTGCTCACGCGCCTCGGCGATGAGCGCCTCCTCCTCGGACTGGCTGACGACGAAGCCGCCGCCGATCGAGAAGTACGTCTCCTCGGCGATGACCTCGCCGGCGGCGTCGCGGGCGGCGAGTGTGAGGCCATTGGTGTGGCGTTCGAGCACGGTCAGCGGGCGCTGGCGCATGTCGTCGACGCTGAAGGCGATCTCCTTGCGGTCGCCGAGCTGCAGCGTGCCGGTCTCATGCATCCGGGCGGTGCGCTCGTCGACCTCATTGGGTTCGACGGCTTCGGGCTGGCAGCCCTCCAGGCCGAGCAGGATCGCATCGAAGGTTCCGTGGCCGGCGCCGGTGGCAGCCAGGGAGCCGTAGACGTCGACGTCGAGGGAGGCGACGTCGTCGATGCGCTCACCGATGAGCTCGACGAAGGTCGCCGCGGCTCGCATCGGCCCGACGGTGTGGGAGCTGGAGGGGCCGATTCCGACGGTGAACAGGTCAAATACGCTGATCGCCATGGTGACACCAACTTTCGCTCAGGGTGGGCAGCGCTGCCCAGGAGTGGGGTCCCGGCCGGTCGCCGGGCCGGCCGAGCGCAGAGTGCGCACCGGGCCGGGATAGGTGCCGCCGCCGAGGTGGAGCGGCGGCACCCAGCCGATCAGATGTGGTTGGCCTCGGCGTAGCCGGCCGCGTCCATGACCTCGCCGAGCTCAGTGGCGTCGACTTCGAACAGCCAGCCCTCGCCGTAGGGATCGGAGTTGAGCAGTCCCGGGTTGTCATCGACGTTGTCGTTGACGGCGGTGACGGTGCCGGTGACCGGGCAGTAGAGATCCGAGACCGACTTCGTCGACTCGACCTCGCCGCAGGTCTCACCGGCGGTGACGGTGTCGCCGACGGCGGGCAGGTCGACGAACACGACCTCGCCGAGGGCATCGGCGGCGACGGCGGTGATGCCGATGCGCACGGTGTTGCCGACGATCGCATCAGCCTTGGCGTTGACCCATTCGTGTTCCTTCGAATAGGTGAAGTCCTGTGGCAGCGGGGGCAGTTCAGCCATGACGGGTTCCTTTCAGATGGGTGAGGTTGTCACTTCTCGCGGCGGTAGAACGGCAGTTCGGCGACGGTGAAGTCGTAGGACTTCCCGCGGATGTCGACGCTGACGGCAGTGCCGGGTTCGGTGTGTTCGCGGTCGAGGTAGGCCAGTGCGATCGGGTGGCCGAGCGTCGGCGAGGGCTGACCGGAGGTGATCTCACCGATCTGCTCACCGTCCAGCAGCACGGTCGCGCCCTGGCGGGCGGCACGCCGGCCCTGTGAGGTCAGGCCTGCGAGCACGCGTGCGGGCTGCTGGGCCAGCAGTCCTTCGAGCGCCTCGCGGGCGAACAGATGCTCCTTGTTCCTGACATTGAGTTCGACCATCCGCGCCAGTCCGGCATCGAGCGGGCTGTGCTCGAGGCTGAGCTCGTTGCCGTACAGCGGCATGCCGGCTTCCAGGCGCAGCGAGTCGCGTGCGGCCAGACCGCACGGCAGCACCTCCCCGTCGACCTTCTCGGCAGCGGAGAAGAGCAGCTCCCAGATCGCCTCGGCCGAGGCGTTGGGCAGGTAGAGCTCGAATCCGTCCTCACCGGTGTAGCCGGTGCGGGCGAGCATGATCTCAACCCCGTCGAGGGTCAGCGGCTGCCAGGCGTAGTAGCCGAGCTCGTCGAGCGGTTCGCCGCCCTCGGTCGCGCCGGCGGCTTCGAGGATCGCCTGGGACTGCGGTCCCTGCACGGCGATGAGGGCGGTGTCTGCGGACTCGTCGGCCACCTCGGCGGCGGCGTCGGGGACGATCTCGGTGCGGAACTCCTCGGCCCGGGCCTCGAGCGCTTCGACGACGGCGGGGGTGTTCGAGGCGTTGGGCACGACGAGGAACTCGTCGTCGGCGATCCGGTAGGTGATGAGGTCGTCGACGAGCCCGCCGGCGGCGTCGACGAGGACACCGTACTTCGCCTTGCCGACGGCCATCGACGAGTACTTCGCCACGAGCGCGTAGTCGAGCAGCGCGCCGGCATCGCTACCGGTCACCCGCACCTCACCCATATGGGAGAGGTCGAAGATGCCGGCGGCCTCGCGCACCGCGCGGTGCTCGGCGAGTTCGGAGCCGTACTTCAGCGGCATGTCCCAGCCGCCGAAATCGGTGAACGAGGCGCCGAGGCGGGCGTGGACATCATGCAGGGGGGTGTGCTTGGTCATGCGTTGTCACCTTTCGCATCGGCGGCGTCGGCAAGCTCCGCCTCGGTGTCGGTATCGGTTTCGAAGGCTTCGGGCGGCGGGCAGGAGCAGACGAGGTTGCGGTCGCCGTAGGCGCCGTCGATGCGGCGCACCGGCGGGAAGTACTTCGTCAGCTTCAGACCCGGCACCGGGAACACGGCGGTCTCGCGGCTGTAGGCGGCGTCCCAGTCGTCCATCACGCAGGTGGCGGTGTGCGGGGCGGCGGCCAGCGGCGAGGCCTCGTAGGAGTACTGGTCGCCGATCGCGTCGATCTCAGCGCGGATCGACTTCATCGCGGTGATGAAGCGCTCGAGCTCGCCGAGGTCCTCGCTCTCGGTCGGTTCGACCATGAGGGTGCCGGCGACCGGGAAGGCCAGGGTCGGGGCGTGGAAGCCGTAGTCGATGAGCCGCTTGGCGACGTCCTCGGCGGTCACCCCGGTCTTCGCGGTGATCTCGCGCAGGTCGAGGATGCACTCATGGGCCACGAGCCCGCTCTCACCGGTGTACAGCGTCGGGAACTCCTCGGACAGGGCGTGGGCGACGTAGTTGGCGCTCAAGAGCGCGGTCTTCGTCGCCTCGACGAGCCCGTCGGGGCCCATGAGCCTGAGGTAGGCCCAGGTGATCGGCAGCACGCCGGCCGAACCGTACAGCGAGGCACTGACCGGCAGGTCGAGGCGCTCACGCGCGCCGCCGACAAGCTCAGCCGAGCGCGGGTCGCCGGGCAGGAACGGGGCGAGGTGCTCGCGCACCGCCACCGGGCCGACGCCGGGTCCGCCGCCGCCGTGCGGGATGCAGAATGTCTTGTGCAGGTTGAGGTGGGAGACATCTCCGCCGAACTCGCCGGGCTGGGCGAGGCCGCACAGCGCGTTGAGGTTGGCGCCGTCGACGTAGACCTGGCCGCCGGCGTCGTGGATCTTCTGGCACACCAGCCGCACATCGGATTCGTACACGCCGTGGGTCGACGGGTAGGTGATCATGATGCCGGCGAGGGTGTCGCGGTGCTGGTCGATCTTCGCATCGAGGTCGTCGAGGTCGATCGAGCCGTCGGCTGCCGTGCCGACGACGACGACGCTCAGCCCGGCGAGCACGGCCGAGGCGGCGTTCGTGCCGTGGGCGGACTGCGGGATGATGCACACGCGGCGCTCCGGCTGGCCGTTGGACAGGTGGTAGCCGCGGATCGCGAGCAGGCCTGCGAGTTCGCCCTGGGAGCCGGCGTTGGGCTGGATGGAGACCTGATCGTAGCCGGTGATGTCGACGAGCATGTCGTTGAGTTCGCCGATGAGCTCGCGCCACCCGGCGGTCTGCGACTCGGGTGCGAACGGATGGATGCTGGCGAACTCCGGCCAGGTGATGGCCTCCATCTCGACGGCGGCATTGAGCTTCATCGTGCAGGAGCCCAGCGGGATCATCGTCCGGTCGAGGGCGAGGTCGCGGTCAGCGAGTGTGCGCAGGTAGCGCATCATGAGCGTCTCGGATCCGTAGGTGTTGAACACCGGGTGGGTGAGGTAGTCGCTCTTACGGTGCAGGCTGGCGGCGAACTGCGGGGCCGGCACCTGGGCGGGCCCGAAGCCGCCGTGGCCGGCTCCGCCTGCCCCGGTGGTGCCCGCGCCCGAGGTGCCGAGCACGTTCTCGTCGACGCGCGCTTCGAGCCCGAGGGCTGCGAGTACGGCGTTGGCGTCGGCGGGGGTGTGGGGTTCGCCGAAGGAGACGGTGACATGCGTGTCGTCGAAGCGGCCGAGGTTGACTCCGGCGGCATCGGCAGCCGCGATCGCGGCATCGGCATCGGGCACGCGCACGGTCACGGTGTCGAAGAAGTCCGCGGTGATGACGCTGACCGCACCCGAGGCGCCGGTTGCCGCGCCGGTGCCGGCACCTGAGGTGCCGACCGCCTCGGCGAAGGCGGAGGCGAGGCGGTGGATGCGCGAGGCGATCTTCGCCAGCCCGACGGGGCCGTGGTAGACGGCGTACATGCCGGCGCACACGGCGAGCAGCGCCTGGGCGGTGCAGATGTTCGAGGTGGCCTTCTGGCGGCGGATGTGCTGTTCGCGGGTCTGCAGGGCCAGCCGGTAGGCGGGTTTGCCGTCGGCGTCGACGGACACGCCGACGAGCCGGCCAGGCAGCATCCGCTTGAGCTTCTCGGTCACGGCCATGAAGCCGGCGTGCGGGCCGCCGAAGAACAGCGGCACACCGAAGCGCTGGGCGGAGCCGACGGCGATGTCAGCGCCCTGCGCGGCCGGTTCCTTCAGCATCGTCAGGGCCAGCGGGTCGGAGACGAAGGTGACGAGTGCGCTGCGCTCCTTGGCAGCGGCGACGGCGGCGTCGAAGCTGCGGATCGCACCGGAGGTGCCCGGCTGGGAGCACACGATGCCGAACACGTCTTCGCCGACGAGGCCCTGGGACAGATCGGCGACCTGGACTTCGAAGTCCATCGCCCGGGCCCGGGCGCGCACGACGGCGATCGTCTGCGGGTGGGTCTCGGAGTCGAGGACGACGACCGAGCCCTTCCTGTTCGCCCGGCGCATGAGCAGCACCGCCTCGGCGACGGCGGTGGCCTCGTCGAGCAGGGAGGCGTTGGCGATGTCGAGGCCGGTGAGGTCCTGGACGACATTCTGGAAGTTCAGCAGCGCTTCGAGGCGGCCCTGGGAGATCTCCGGCTGGTACGGGGTGTAGGCGGTGTACCAGGCGGGGTTCTCGACGACGTTGCGGCGGATGACGGCGGGCATGATCGTGTCGTAGTAGCCCTGGCCGATCATCTGCGTGCGCATGACGTTCTTGCCGGCGAGCTCCTTGAGCCGGTCGAGCACCTGGGTCTCGGTCAGTGCCGGGTCGAGGCTGAGCGCCTGATCCTGGGCGATGTTCTGCGGCAGCGCGGCTGCGGCGAGCGCCTCGAGGGAGTCGTAGCCGAGGGCGGCGAGCATCTGCTCGACCTGTGCGGCGCGGGGGCCGATGTGCCGGTCGGAGAACGGCCGGGGCGCGTCTCCGGCGGCGGGAGTCGTATGGGCAAGGGAACCAGTCGTCATGCTTATCCTCACGCTGCTTGGTCCGTCGCGGTGACGAACACACGAGTGCCGGGTGTTCCTCCCCGCTCTGTCAGACCAGCGCGGGGTGCGTCCCTGCGCCGAGGCGGCGGTTGCCCGCCAGCTGGTACTCCTCCAGAGGTGCCTGCATGCTCCGGTACTGGGCCTGAGAGTTTCCCGGGGAGGGAATTGCACCTACGGCGCCGCCGGCGGCGGCTCTCCCAGAACATGTCATCGCGGCTGTCACGAGTCTACACGGATGAGACGATGCAACACAGATCCCGTGCGAAGAGCCGACACCTCCGGCGCAGAGAACCGGGCACCTCCCGCGCGACGAGCCCGACACCCGGCTGAGCAGCCGGTGCCTGCAGAGGCGCCGACCCCTCGCCTACATGAACGCATCGGCACATGACGACATGACCATAGGCGGCCTTGAGCGATACGTTTCCCCTCATACCGTGGCCGCGCCATGCCGGCGCGACCATGCTGTGCCCGGCATCGGGCCGGGCTTCGAGCTAGAAAGCAGACGATGCGATTTCCTTTGATGCGCACCAGCAGTGCGCCTTCCAGACGGCTGCGAGTCGCCGCGGCGGCGCTCGTCGCAGCAGCCCTCATCAGTCCGGCGGCAGCCACCCTGCCGTCAACGGCTGATCCGGCCCACGCGGGGCCCAGCGACGGCATGAAGGTCGCCGCTCGCGCCCATATCGACAGCCCCCAGGTGTACTGGGATTCCGGAGCGAATGGCTTCGACCTCAAGACGAAGGTCGGCTCGACGGCGCATGAGGCGGCAACGACCGTCAACTGGGTCGGCAAGGGCTGGAGTGCCCGCAGCGGCAAGTCCCAGTACCAGTTCACGGTGCCGAACAAGCCCGGCCTGGAGTTCGTCGGCAAGCCCGGCGAGACCTATTATCAGGCCCCCGTCCTACCGGAGGGCAACCATCTGCCGACGTGGATCGGCTTCGGCGCCGAAGCCGGCATCCCCGTGAAGCAGTTCCGCAACGCCTCGTTCAGCCTTGACGTCCTCGACGTCGATGGCCCGGGCACCTTCGAGCTCTTCACCTCATATGAGGAGAAGGACAGGGTCAGAGCCAGCCGGCTGATGTCCTCGACGGAGAACGGGCTGCGCTCAGCTCCCCTCAGCGGCGGCGATCACACCCACAACACGACGACATTCTCGCGCCCGGGCACCTACGACATCACCTACCGGGCCGTGGCCCGCGATGACACGTCCGGAAAGATCATCGCTTCGAAGGACACGAAGTTCCGCTGGCAGGTCGGCGGGCAGGAACCGGCCGCCAAGGCGACTCCGAGCCTGGAGGAGCGCTACGCCTCGGCTCCGGAGGGACCGGTGCCGGGAACCTACACCTTCAGCGCCGCACCCAAGGCAGACAAGGCCAAGGACGGCGACGACAAGCTCACGACGCTGACCTTCGATGCCGGGGACACCTCGGTCACGGGCACCGCGACGGTGCTCATCAACGGCTACCATCTCACCGATATGCGCGTGGAGAAGGGCGTGGCCAGCTGGGATGAGCACATCGGCCCACGCACCTCGGACTTCCAGGTCGTCTTCACCCCCGATGGCGACAAGCCGGGCAAGTGGATCTCGCCGAAGCTCGAGTACGGACCCGGCAAGCCGAGCACGAAGGTGGACTCGGCGCAGGGTTCGGCTGAGCTCATGGGCAAGGTCAACGACCCGGCCAATACGCGACTGAACACCGACGACATCCGGCTGAGCGACCTCGGCTACGACTTCTCGCTGACCGACAACGGCAACGGCACCTACAAGGCCCGCATCGAGATGCACGACAAGAGCTTCCGCGGCTTCGTCACCGGCGGCATGCTGGAGAAGCCCGACGACGAATACGCCATCGAGCCGTTCGAGGGCACCTTCGTCAACGGTGTGTGGGAGCAGGACGAGGACGACTGGCTCATCGACAAGCCCGACGCCGGCTACACCCCGAACGTCACGATCATCCCGCACCCGCAGGTCCGCTCCGAAGGCGCGACGATGAAGCTCGACACGGCGTACACGAAGGAGAAGGGGATCAAGCACACCGGTGAGCTGACACCGGACAAGCATCTCTCCCCCTCGCCGAGCCCGACCGACGAGCCCACGGCGTCGCCGACCGCCTCGCCGACGGCCAGCCCGACCGGATCGCCGACTGCCACGCCGACTGAGGATCCGACGACCCCGCCGGTGTGCACCGACGGCCGGAAGCTGCTCGATGACGGTCACGTCGATCTGAAGATGCGCCAGGCTGATACCGGCATCGAGATGAAGCTGCACGACGACACCGGCATCCACACATCGGGCAAGCCGACCGAGCACCCGATTTCCGACATCGCCTTCGGCGTGCGCGACTCCGGTATGGGCAAGCGCGGACCCGATCAGGCCGATCCGGCCTTCGACTTCCTCGGCAACCAGGGCGACACCTACTACGCGCTGCCCTTCGTGCAGAAGCGCGGACTGCTGTGGCCCGGATACAACACCCAGGAGATCGACTACTCCAAGCTCAAGGGCCCGGTGTCGCTGTCGCTGACGGATGCGAAGACACCCAAGGGTGCGCACTTCGCACTCGCAGAGCAGGGGTCGGGCTTCGGCGGCAAGCCGGAAGTGCGCCTGCAGTCGGGCACAGACAAGACCTCGTTCCCGATCGATTTCGCCACCCACGCTCACCCGATGTGGGTGTTCACCAAGCCCGGTCACTACGAGCTGACCTTCCAGGCCTCGGCGACCGGAACGAACGGCAGCACACTGACCAGTGAGAAGCAGACGCTGCACGTGCACGTCGGCAAGGCCGCGATCGACTCATGCCTCGGCACCGGCAGCGAGACGGAGACACCGTCGCCGAAGCCGACCGAAGAACCGACCGGAGAGCCGACCGACGAACCGACCGGGAAGCCGACGAACACCGCAGACCCGTCGGACTCTCCGAAGGCGACCGACGAGCCGACTGCTGACGCCTCCGGCACGGCGACCGAGACCTCGGGCCCGGGTGGCGACGGCTCGGATCGCGAAGACAGCGACCGCGCAGGATCCGGCGGATCCGGTTCCGACGGCGAGGCGAAGGCCGGCGGTTCGGCTGACGGTGACGCGCTCGGTGCGCTGCCGCGCACCGGCGGCAGCCTCATGGCCCTCGGGCTGGCCCTTCCGCTGCTCGGCGCCGGCGGCGCCCTCCTTCTCGCTGCCCGGCGCCGCAGGCGGTGATGCGGCGGAGCTGATCGCCGCGGCATGACCGGAATCTCGGCCGGCAGGAGCTCAAGCTTCTGCCGGCCGAGGTGCATTCACCCACCCGCACAAAATGTCTGGTCATTACGCGGCCGGTGTCGATACACTGAGGACAGTCGGCCAACGGTGCCACCGCCTCGGGAACGGTTCCCGCAGCACATCTGGGAATACCCCTTGGGGTATCATTGTTGTGGCACAGGAAAGCGAAACCGTGATCAACCTCCGGCCCGTGCAGCGGGACGGACGAGGAGGACACATGCTCATCGAACGGATCTACGACGAGGACCTGGCGCAGGCCGCCTACTTCATCGGCTGCCAGGCCACCGGCGAGGCGATCGTCGTCGACAGCCGCCGCGACGTCGAGTTCTTCCAGGACTACGCCGAGAAGAACAACATGACGATCAAGGCCGTGACCGAAACCCACATCCACGCCGACTACCTCTCCGGCACCCGCGAACTGGCCGAGGCCACCGGCGCGAAGATGTACGTCTCCGGCGAAGGCGGCCAGGACTGGCAGTACGGCTTCGAGGCCGAGCGCCTCATGGACGGCGACACCATCACCGTCGGCAACCTCACCCTGCAGGCCGTCCACACCCCCGGCCACACCCCGGAGCACCTGAGCTTCCTGCTCACCGACGGCGGCTTCACCGATGAGCCCGGCTTCCTGCTCTCCGGCGACTTCGTCTTCGTCGGCGACCTCGGCCGGCCCGACCTGCTCGACGAGGCAGCCGGCGGCGTCGACACCCGCTTCCAGGGCGCGAAGGACCTCTTCCGCAGCCTGAAGGAGAAGTTCATGCCGCTGCCGGACTACGTCCAGGTGCTGCCGGCGCACGGCTCCGGCTCGGCCTGCGGCAAGGCGCTCGGCGCCGTGCCGACGTCGACGGTCGGCTACGAGAAGGCCTTCGCCTGGTGGGCCAAGCATCTGAAGAACGATGACGAGCAGGGCTTCGTCGATGAGCTGCTCGACGGCCAGCCGGACGCGCACGCCTACTTCGGACGGATGAAGCGGGAGAACCGCGACGGCCCGAAGGTGATGGGCGGACGCCAGCCGCTGACCGAGCTCGACCTCGCACAGGTCAGCAAGGACTTCGAGGCCGGCAGGATCGTCATCGCCGACACCCGCTCACCCGATGAGGTCCGCGAGGGCACCGTCAAGGGCGCGCTCAGCATCCCGGCGAACAAGCCGGCGACCTACGGCGCCTGGTCATACAACCCCGAGGCGGAGTCGACCCCGATCGTGCTGCTGGCACCTGACGCCGCTGAAGCTCAGCGCATCTGGGATCACCTCGTGCGCGTCGGCATCGACGACGTCTCCGGCTACATCACCTCGCTCGACACCCTCGCCGACTACAAGCCAGAGGTCATCTCCCCCGCCGAGCTCGACCACACCGACTACGACCTGCTGCTCGATGTGCGCAACAAGACCGAGCACGCCGAGGGCCACATCCCCGGCTCCGCGCAGCTCAACGTCGGTCGCCTGCTGTGGAACCTCGACGAGCTGCCCGCGGACGGCACGATCGTGACCTACTGCCAGACCGGGATGCGCAACTCCGTCGCCGCGCAGGCGCTGCGCCGCGCCGGCTACGAGGTCATCGAGATCGACGGCAGCTTCGAAGGCTGGTCGAACTGGAAGCGCTCGGCCACCGCCTGACGCTCGGCCACTGCCTGATCGGCCCGCCGTCACCTGAGCAGCTCAGGTGAGGCCACGACAACGACAGCCTCCCCGCACCCACGGTGCGCCGGGAGGCTGTCGCCGTCTCCGCCTCGGGCGCGGTGGCGCATCTGTCACCGGGACCGGCGAGCACCTGTCGCCAGGACCGGGGAGTCGATAGACTGGCGGGACCAGGATCCAGCACCAGGAGCTGACACCCATGGGTGACTACCGGCGCACCTACCTCGGCCGACGCCAGCAGTGGTTCGGTCTCAAGCCTGCGGCCAAGCGCGCGCTCGCCAGCCCCCTCATCCACCCGCTGCTGCGACCCGCCACCCGCCTGCCGGGCATCACCGTCGGCCGCCTGCCGGCCCCGGCCCACCTCGCCGAGGTGACCGGACGCGTCCAGGTGATCGGCTCACCTGACCAGGACGCTGGCGCAGAGTTCGTGCTGCTGCGCCCGGACCGCTGCGAGATCGCCAAGGAGATGTACTGGGGCAAGGGCCGCCGCCCCTCGGCTTCCGATGCCTTCGCCCTCGACCTGATGGCCACCCGCGCCGCTGGCGCCGACGTGTTACTCGACATCGGCGCCTACACCGGCATCTTCTCCCTCGCCCTGGCAGCGGCACACCCCGGCCTGCGGATCCACGCCTTCGAGATGGTGCCCGCGGTCGCCGATGCGTGTGCGGCGAACATCGAGCGCAATGATGCCGGCGAGCAGATCACGCTGCACCGGATCGGGGTCGGCGACCCGGATGTCGTGCTCAGCGTGCCATGCGGGGACGGCGGTTCGGCGCTGCCGTCGTTCTATTCGGTCGACATGGAGTTCTCCGCCGGGACCGAGGTGTCCTGCCGCAGCCTCGATGGGTTCAGCGAGCAGTTCGAACCAGACGATCGGGTGCTGCTCAAGGTCGATGTCGAGGGTGCGGAGAACACCGTGTTCGGCTTCGGCCAGCAGCTGCTGGCCGCCCACCGACCGGAGATCCTGTGCGAGGTGCTGCCCGCCCGCGCGCAGCCGCGCGAGCTCGAAGCGCTGCTGGCCCCGCACGGCTATCAGTTCTATCTCGTCCGCGCTGGGATGCTGGAGCATCGGCAGCGGATCGTGCCGGATGACGACTACCGGGACTGGTTCTTCTCCCCCGCCGCCCGGCAGGAGCTCGCAGCCGACGGCGTGCCCGTCCTCGACTGAGCGCAGCCCTCAGCGGGAGAAGGCGACCTCACCGGCGACGAGGCTGAGGTCGACCTGCAGATCGCGCACCGCGACCTGAGAGCCTTCCTCGTTGTCAACGATGTCCCAAGACATCTGTCAACTATGTCCCGATAGAGGACAGTGCCTAATTCCGGTGAGCTGAACCCTCAGGCTCAACAGCTGGCGTTTCCCGGTGGCCGCTGTCCCGGTCCCGGAACCACAACACAAGTGTCCAAATGCAGGCAGCGAGCACCACGGGCACAGAAACGACCCAGGACATGAAGGCGATAACTGCCTTAGCTACCCAGCCCTCCTCACCGGACTGCGACCAGATCGTCACTCCGATGCTCGTGAGCAAGAGAACTCCAGCTGCTGCAAGAACGATGGAAAAGGCGATTCGCGCCCCCCTACTTTTCGGCATCACGCGTTGCTTCCTTTCCCTTTGTAATAGTTCTTTCCAAACGCCCGAACGGCATAGTAATACGTACTGGCTGCTCGACGGCACGCATTCCCGTCTTTAGAGCGCCCCTTGCAGATCTTGTACATATCTTCCCGGAAACGCCAATCACATGTTTTCCGCGGGGTGCGCGAATTCTTCGAATAACAGACATCGTGTTTGTTACACGCCGGCCGGAAGACTCGATCCCATTTCTTTGTTAGACGCTTAGTCACCTTTGGAGTCGAACACCCATTCACTTTCGCGGAATCGATTCCAGCAGTTTCAGATTCACGGCGAAGCGCCTCTTCTGTCACGTCGCCCTCATACCCTTGTTCACGAAGCGCCTTCTGCAAAAGAATAAGGGCCTCGGCTTCAGATAGGTCACTCTCATCCACCGTTGCAGACCCCACCTCTACTACTGGGATCTGCGCTTGCGCGGGAACTGCTATTCCGATCCCAGAGAGCATTGCTGCGATCATCGATGCCGAGGCAAGGGCTCCACGGATTCTGCTTACTCTCATGATACTTCCTACTGCGCGGTATTGGTTCGCAAAACCGTAGCACAGAAACAGCGGGTCTCCTACTGTTTCCGCATCTCCCTTCGTGCTATCCTCCAGCCAGACTGAAGCGGAAGCCTCCGACCAGACTCGATGACCGCCGTGGCTGACGCGTGGGGCATCTCCGCCCCCACACCAGGAGCTATTGTCATCGACCTGGCCAGGCGCGGCTCTGCGTCACCGTGCGAAGGCGACCTCGCCGGCGACGATGCTGAGGTCGACCTGCAGATCGCGCACCGCGCAGGCGTGCTCGAACAGCGCCTCCTCGGACTCGTACGTCCCGGTCACCCCGTCGGAGCCGGCGTGCCCGGTGATCGGGTCGGTGTCGACGACGATGAGGTCGGCGTCCATGCCCGGCATGATCCGCCCGGACTGCTTCTCCCGCCCGGCCGCGTACGCGGCACCGGCGGTATGGGCTTCGATGGCGGCATAGGCGCTGATCCGCCGGTGCGACTGAAAGGCGGTGGACGGGTCGCCGCTGATGTCGGCCCGGGTCATCGCCGCGTAGATCGCCGCCCAGGGGTTGGAGGGCTCGACCGGCCCATCGGAGCCGAAGGCCACCGGCACACCGGCAGCAGCCATCTCGCCCCAGGCGTAGGCGGCCAGCTGCGGATCCGGTCTGAGCGCCTCCAGCAGATGCAGGTCGGAGATGCAGTGCCGCGGCTGCATCGAGGCGACGATGCCGAGCTCGGCGTAGCGGGCGATGTCATCGGGCTGGACGAACTGCACGTGCTCGATGCGGTGGCGCAGGCGCCGCGAGTAGATCCGCTCGGCCTCGCGGGAGATCGAACGGGTGCGGGCGAAGGCGGAGAGCACGTGGTGGTTGGCCTGGTCGCCGATCGCGTGGATGGCCAGCGACAGCCCGGACATGAGCGCATCGGTGATCTGCTCGCACAGCACGTCTTCGCTGGCGATCTCCATCCCGTAGTGATCGCAGGTGCCCGGATACGGGCTCGACATGTACGAGGTCTGGGATCCCAGCGCCCCGTCGGAGAACAGCTTGAGCCCACCGCGGGTGAACCACGCATCTCCGTCGCCGGTGCGCCAGGCGATCCCCTTGGCCCAGTCGAGCTCGTCGAGGCGCAGGTACTTCACCACCCGCATGAGCTGCCCGCCGCCGGCACCGATCCCCTGTTCGCGCAGGGCCGCCCAGGTGCCCGACGAGACCTGCCCATCGATGTCGTGGATGCCAGTCAGGCCCTCGGACAGCCACTGCTGCTGGGCGGCGCGCATGCGCTGCATGCGCATCTCGATCGGCGGGGCGGGCACGAGGCGTTCGACGATGGTCGCGGCGTCCTCGCGCAGGATGCCGGTCGCCTGCCCGTCGGCGTCGCGGACGATCTCGCCGCCGCGCGGGCTGGGCGTATGCTCGTCGATCCCGGCCGCGCGCAGAGCCGCGCCGTTGCACCACAGCGTGTGGTAGTCGATCGACCACAGCGCCACCGGCCGGTCCGGCAGGGCGGCATCGAGCAGCTCCCGGTCGGGCTGGCCCGGCGTCTGCCATGTGTTGCAGTCCCAGCGTCCACCGGTGACCCACACGCCCGGCGGCAGGGATGCGGCGTGGGCGCGCACCGCCTCGACCGCGTCGGGCAGGCTGCGCACCTGGCGCAGGTCGACCTCGGCCAGCGAGTCGGCGTACATCGTGGCGTGGATGTGGGCGTCGACGAGGCCGGGCAGCACGGTCTGGCCGCGGCAGTCGATGATGTCCGCGCCCGAGGTGGTGGCGCGCAGCTGCGCAGCGTCACCGACCGCGGCGATGCGGCCTGCATCGATGAGGATGCCGGTGGCATGGGGATGGGCCGGGTCGAGCGTGTGCACATTGGCACCGGTGAGGAGTGTGGGCACGGGTCTCCAGAGTCCGTCGGTCAGGGCTGGCCGGGCAGGCGGGCCTGCCGGCCGTCACTGCTCACGGTACTCCAGGCCCGCCGCCGGTCGGTGAGGACGCACCGGTTCTCGGGGCTGGGCAGTGTTCTCAGTGCTGGGCAGCGCACTGCCGGCGGTGGATGGCCGCGATGCGCTCGAGGTCCTCCAGGCTGCCGGCGGCGATGCACAGATCACTGCCGTCACCGGTGCCGTGGTGGTGGGAGGGGCGGCACACGTGCAGGCCGGCCTCCTCGGCGATGAGGGCACCGGCGGCATAGTCGTACAGGCCCAGCCGGCGCTCATAGTAGACATCGACCCGGCCCGCGGCGGCCTGGCACAGGTCGATCGCAGCAGAGCCGGCCCGGCGCATGTCATCGAAGTGCTCCATGATCTCAGGCAGCACCGCGAACTGCTGATCGCGCTGGGCGCGTCCGTAGCCGAATCCGGTGGCCACCAGCCGGCCGCGCTGGCCGGACCTGCGGCCCCGCAGGCGGGTGAGCGGCACCTCGGGAGCGGCCTGCCCACCGGCGTCGCCGCTGATCGCCTGCAGATCGCTGACCTGTCCTGCGAACATCCAGGCACCCAGGCCGCGGCGGGCGAGGAACACCTTCCCGAGCTCCGGGGCGGCGACGAGCCCGGCGAGCCACGTGTCCGGATCAGCAGCATCGGGGTCACCTGGGTCTGGGGCCCGGACCCCGATGGAGAAGGAGTAGTCCTCGATGCCGCGCACGAAGTTCACAGTCCCGTCGATCGGGTCGACATGCCAGTCCAAAGGCTGCGGCCCGGCAGCCGCACCGTCCGCCGGTGGGACGCACAGGCCGGCGGCGATCTGCTCACCGCCTGCCACCTCGGTCACGGGCAGGGCTGCGGCATCCTCCTCCCCGATCATCGCGTCACCGGGACGCCGAGTGGCCAGGTACCAGCGCACGAGCGCCTCGATCTCAGCGTCGGCGGCGGTGACGAGGTTGTTGCGCTCGCCCTTGGCCTCGACGTCGGCGGCGCTGAGCTGCCGGCGCCAGTGCCGCATCCGGGCGGTGGCGATGTGGGCGGCGTCGCGGCAGAGGGCGAGCAGGGGGTCGGCGAGGATATCGGCGGAGTCCACGCCTCCACCGTACTGCCTCACAGCACCGCACTGCCTCACAGCAGGGTCGGACCGTTGAGGTTGTCCTTGTCGTCTTCCACTTTGGGGCTGGCGACGGCTGCGATGTCACCGGCGGAAGAGAGGCTGGAGGGGTGTTCGGCCTGGCGGGGCGAGTGCCGGCGGATGATCTCCTGGACTGCCTGGGAGGAGGTGCCGGCCGCCGCGGCGATCGCCGCGTAGGTGACGCCCTCTTCCCGGGCTCTGAGGATCGCCGATACGTAGTTGGAATTCACGCGTTGGCGCTGTTTCGCAATCCGGCGTACCGCCTGAACGACGGCTTTCTGTTCGGCCGTCAGTGCCCGAGGTCGGCGTGACATGGTTCTATTCTACCCACTTCAGTGCTGCATCAGTGACCGCCAGCTGCCCGTCGGGGCGCAGAGACCGGCCTGCGGGAGGGGACCCGCGCGCGTGTTGCTGTGTGTTCGCCCGGCCCGACTGCGACCCGAGAGAACATCGAAATATTGTTGAACAAGGAGTATAGCCAGACTGGGGGTTCGGTGCCACCCGGATTCGACGGGTGAGACACATGCATGATATAGATTTCAATCCACTCCCGCTGCCGCCTGGCACAATGAGGCCATGGACGCCGACGCACCTGCCGCTGCACTCCCCCGCGAGACCGCTGATTCCGAGCCGTCTGCCGCGCGCGTGAGCGAGGTCGGCGCCGCCCTGCGCGAGGCGGGCATCGCCGATGTGCGCACCGCGGCCGTCGAGCGGGCCGCGTACTCCTCTGACGGTTCGCTCTTCCGTGTGGTTCCGGCTGCTGTCGTGTTCCCGCGCACCGCCGCCGAGGTGGGTGATGCGCTGAGTGTCGCACGACGCTTCGGGGTGCCGGTCACCTCGCGTGGGGCCGGGACGACGCTGGCGGGCAATGCGATCGGGCCGGGCATCGTGCTGGACTTCTCTGTGCATATGAATCGGATCCTCGACATCGATGCCGGGCAGCGTGCGGCCTGGGTGGAGCCGGGGGTGGTGCATGCCCAACTGCAGGCGGCGGTCAAGCCCTACGGGCTGCGGTTCGGCCCGGATCCCTCGACGCATTCGCGGTGCACGATCGGCGGGATGATCGGCAACAACGCCTGCGGGCCGCGGGCGATGGGCTATGGGCGCACCGTCGACAACATCCTTGCGCTGCGTGTCATGCTCATCGATGGTTCGGTCGTCACGCTCACCGGTGATGACGGCGATGTCTTCCCGCGACTGCAGGAGCTGGTGAACAACCACCTCGGGCTCATCCGCACGCAGCTGGGGACCTTCTCCCGGCAGGTCTCCGGGTACGGGCTTGAGCACCTGCTGCCGGAGAACGGCTGTGATGCCCGGCGTGCTTTCGCCGGCTCCGAGGGCACCTGGGGTGTGGTGCTGGCGGCGAAGATGCGGCTGGTGGCCGATCCGGCGCATGTCACTGCGGTGGTGCTCGGCTATGCGGATATGCCCACCGCTGCTGATGATGTGCCGGTGCTCTCGCAGTTCCCGGTCACCGCCTGCGAGGGGATGGACCGGCGGATGGTCGACCGGCTCATCGAGGAGAAGGGCCCGGGAGCCGTCCCGCCGATGCCCGCCGGCGGGGGCTGGATGCTCGTCGAGCTCGCCGGTGACGATCCCGCAGCACTGGAGCGGCAGGCCGCTGAGCTCATCGAGGCCTCCCATGCTGAGGATGCGATGGTGCTGCCCGGGGAGGAGTCCGGGCCGATCTGGAAGATCCGCGCTGATGGCGCGGGCCTGGTCTCGCGCACCCCGGATGGGCGGGACTGCCATGCCGGGTGGGAGGACTCCGCGGTCCCGCCGGAGAAGCTGGGTGACTATCTGCGCGATCTCATGAGCCTGCTGGAGGAGCACGGCCTGTGGGCGCTGCCCTACGGGCACTTCGGTGATGGCTGCCTGCACATGCGCGTGGACTTCCCGCTGGATGCCGATGGTGGGCGGCAGGTGATGCGCGACTTCATGTTCGCTGCTGCCGAGCTCGTGGCCGCCTACGGCGGTTCGGTCTCCGGTGAGCACGGTGACGGCCGTGCCCGCGGAGAGCTCCTGGCGAGCATGTACTCGCCTGAGGCGATGCGCCTGTTCGCCGCCGTCAAGCACCTCTTCGACCCGCGGGGGCTGCTGAATCCCGGGATCATCGTCGACCCCGATCCACTCGATGAGCGCATCCGCCTGGCATCGATCAGGCCCGGGGACATGCCACCGGCCCGCCGGCAGCTCGGCTTCTCCTTCGCCTCGGACTCCGGCGACTTCGCCACTGCCGTCCACCGCTGCACCGGGGTGGGCAAATGCCGGGCCGATGCCGCCGCCTCGGGAGCGGTGATGTGCCCGTCGTATCAGGCGACGAAGGACGAGAAGCACTCGACTCGCGGACGGGCCCGCGTGCTGCAGGAGATGGTCGACGGCCGGCTCGTCGACGGCGGCTGGCGGTCCCCGGAGGTGCATGAGGCACTCGACCTGTGCCTGTCGTGCAAGGCCTGCGGTTCGGAGTGCCCGACGGGCACCGACATGGCCACCTACAAGGCCGAAGTCCTCTACCAGAGCTATCGCGGCAGGCTGCGGCCGATGGATCACTATGTGCTCGGGTGGCTTCCGAAGCTCGCCCGCCTGGCCGCGCCGGTCGCGGGTCTGGCGAATCTGCCGCAGCGGCTGCCGGTGCTCGGCCGGTGGGCGAAGAGAGCGGCGAACATCGATGTGCGCCGGCAGATCCCGACGTTCACCTCACTGCCGTTCACACGCTGGTTCACCCAGCGCGCCGGTGACGACCGGACGCTGCCGGGCCACCGCCGGCAGCCTGCGCCCACGCCTGCGAAAGCGCAGCAGGTGGTGCTGTTCGCCGATACGTGGTCGAACTTCTTCGCCCCCCGGGTGCTGGCGGCCGCCGTCGAGGTGCTGCGCCGCACAGGCGTCGACGTGCACGTCATCCCGAGCACCGAATGCTGCGGGCTGACGTGGATCTCCACCGGCCAGCTCGACACCGCTCGCGCCAGCCTGTCATCGGCGATCACGGCGCTCGATGCCACGGCGGCCACCGCCTCGGGCACGGACGCAGACGCGGCAGGCGCGCCGATCATCGTCGTCGAACCGTCCTGCGCGGCCACCCTGCGCGAGGACGCCGCCCGGCTGCTCGGCACCGAGGCCGCCACACGGGTGGCCGGCCGGGTGCGCACGCTCGCGGAGTTCCTGCTCGACTCCGGCGCCGAACTGCCCGACCTGACCGGGGTCTCAGCGGTCGTGCAGCCGCACTGCCACCACAGTGCGGTCATGGGCTTCGCCGCCGACCGGGAGCTCATGCGCCGGGCCGGCATGGAGGTCCAGGTGCTCGGCGGCTGCTGCGGGCTGGCCGGGAACTTCGGAGTCACCGAAGGCCACTACGAGGTCTCCGAAGCCGTCGGCGACGTCGCCCTGCTGCCAGCCGTGCGGGCAGCCGGACCAGACACCGTGGTGCTGGCCGACGGCTACTCCTGCCGCACCCAGATCAGTGATCTGAGCGACCGCAGAGGCGTGCATCTGGCTGAACTGCTGGCCTCACGACTGTCGCAGGACTGACACACGCGGTGTGCCGCAGACCGGGACTGAGTTGGGCACACTGGGTTCATGAGCTTCTACCCCCGGGGCGGCTACGGCCCCTCTCGTCACCGGCGTCTCGGCAACCGCGGCTGCGGCTGTCTCATCGGTCTCGTCGCAGCCGTCCTGGCGCTCCTCGTCCTCGGCCTCATTCTCGCGGCTCTCCTGTTCGCCGACCGCCCGGGCGCTGATGTCGGTGATCCGGTGACACCGGCGCCGTCGTCAGCGGGCAGCGGCTGGCAGCCCAGCGGCGGCTGAGGTCCGTGCAGGGTGAACGGTCGAGTGGTGCGCCACAGGCTGTGGCCGGTGGTCCGGCTCTGAAGGTCAGGCTCTGGGGCGAGGCTCTGAGAGTCCCGCTCTGAGGATCAGGCCTTGACGGTCAGCACCGGGACATCGGCTTCGAGCAGGATCCGCTGAGCCTGCGAGCCGAGGATGAACTTGCCGATCGCGCTGCGCTTGCGCAGGCCGATGACGATGAGGTCGGCGTCTTCCTGTTCGGCCCATTCATTCAGGGTCTGGACGAGATCGTCTTCGTGGGCAGGCTGTTCGACGCGGGCGGTGACGCCGTGCTCGGCGGCCTGGGCGAGGATGCGCTCGGCATCCTCCTGCTGGATCTGGGTGATGCTGTCGGCGGTGCCGCGGCGCGGCGAGTTGAGGACGACGACGTCAGTGTTGCGCAGCTTCGCTTCTGCGAAGGCGGTTTCGAGGGCGGCTTCGCCTTCCGGCGCGGGCAGGTAACCGATGAGAATCGTCATAGCCTCAGTATATGGGTCGGGGCCGCCTGCCCACAGGGGCAGACGGCCCCGTCCGTGACACGGGTCAGCCGATCGGCGACACGGGTCAGCCGATCGGCTCGGGCATGAGCTCGACCTCGTACCCGGCCTCGATCCTGTCGCCGGTGGCCGGGTTCGTCATGACGACCCGCCAGGCCCGGGCGAACTGGTCGACGGAGCCGTCCATCGGGATGGTGCCGGAGATGAGCACGGTGCCTTCGCGGGCCTCGCCGCGCTCGGTGAGCCTGTCGATCCAGTAGCGCGGGGGCAGCAGCTCGGCCAGCGTGCCGTTCTGGATCTGCCGCTCTTCGCCCTCGGCATCGGTGACGAATGCCTCGAGGGTGATGGCGTCGAGGTCGGCCTCGACGTCGGAGAGCCGCCAGGCCTGCGCACCGAGGACATCGGGCGAGGCGTTCTTGCTCCAGGCCACGCCGTGGACTTCGAGGGCACGGTCGGTGTGGTCGCAGGCCACGGTGAGCAGCACATCGTCGGCAGTGAACACAAGCGCCCACTCGGCCTCGCCGGAGGTCTTGGCGTGCTGGACGTCGACGTGATCGGTCTGCTGGGCGAGATAGGGCGAGACCGGGTACAGGGACGGGATGGTCTCCGGGCCCGGAATGCCGAGTTCGGCGAGTTCGTCGATGTGCGCCTGCACATCTGACTGGTTGCGCCCGGCGTATCCGGCGTTGAGCAGGGTTGTGACGGCAACGCTCGCCGTCGATCCATCGGGCAGCTCGAACGTCAGCTCTGACATGCGGAGGTCCTTTCAGTCGGGAGTGCTGAAGATCAGCACAGGTGCACGATTGTATGCAATTGGTATACAGTGCCAAAATACACCTGTGACCCATCCCACGACCAAGGAGACACTGACTGTGTCCTCAACCTCCGCCGACACTGCCGCACACCCGCCGGTCTCCCGCAAGGACCTGTTCAAGGCCTTCACCGCCAGCCTCAGCGGCACGACCCTGGAGTGGTACGACTTCGCGATCTACTCGGCTGCTGCCGCGATCGTCTTCCCGGTCCTGTTCTTCCCCGACAGCGACCCGATGACCGGCGTGCTGCTGGCGTTCTCCACCTACGCAGTCGGCTACGTCTCGCGCCCGGTCGGCGGCGTCGTCTTCGGCCGGCTCGGCGACCGCATCGGGCGCAAGCAGGTGCTCGTGTGGACGCTCGTGCTCATCGGCATCGCCACCTTCCTCATCGGCGTCCTGCCGAGTTACACCTCGATCGGTGTGGCTGCCCCGATCATCCTCGTGCTGCTGCGCTTCGCTCAGGGCGTGGGCGTCGGCGGCGAATGGGGCGGCGCTGTGCTGCTCTCCGGCGAGTACGGCGAACCTGAGCGCCGCGGCTTCTGGTCCTCTGCTGCCCAGGTCGGCCCGCCGGCGGGCAACCTGCTGGCCAACGGCGCATTCGCGCTGCTCTCGCTGCTGCTCACCGACGAGAGCTTCATGTCCTGGGGCTGGCGGGTGGCCTTCCTCGTCTCCGCCCTGCTCGTGGCCTTCGGCCTGTGGATCCGCCTGAAGCTGGAGGACACTCCCGTCTTCCGTGCCGTCGCAGACAGCGGCGAGCGCCCGGAGAAGCCGATCACCGAGCTTCTGCAGACCGAGATGAAGCCGCTCATCGCCGCGATCCTCTCGCGCATCGGCCCCGACGTCACGTATGCGCTCTTCACCGTCTTCACGCTGGCCTACGGCACGCTCGTCCTGGACCTGGAGCGGACCACGGTGCTCTCGGCGGTCATGCTCGGCTCGGCCTTCCAGCTCGCGCTCATCCCGCTGGCCGGGCACCTGTCGGACAAGATCAACCGCCGCGGCCTCTACGGCGCGGCCGCCGTGTGCGCTGCCGTCTGGGCGTTCGCGTTCTTCCTGCTGCTGCACACGAACCCGGTGATGTGGATGTTCATCGGCATCCCGATCGGACTGGTGTTCCACTCCTTCATGTACGGCCCGCAGGCGGCCTATGTCATCGAGCAGTTCCATCCGCGGCTGCGCTACACCGGTGCTTCACTGGCCTACACGATCGCCGGCGTGCTCGGCGGCGCCATCGCACCGGCGATGTTCACGCTGCTGCTCGACAGGACCGGCACGTGGATCTTCGTCGCCGTCTACCTCACCGTCGCATGTGCGCTCACGATCATCGGGCTCGTCATGGGCCGGGACAACAACGTCGATGAGGATCATGAGTATCTCGCCACCGCCCGGCAGCGCGGACTGCTGGAGACCGGAGCCTGAGTGCTCAGGTGTGCTCCCGCGCCGCTCAGGGCTGGCTGGCGGTGTGCAGATCGATCTGGGAGAGGAGGATGTCGCGGGTGATGTCGATGTGCTCGCCGATCGCCCGCACGGCCGCATCGACATCACCGGAGTTCAGCGCTTCGACGATCGCCTGGTGCTCTCCGAGCACCTCGTTGCGCCGTCCCTCATTCGTCGCCGCGGAGATGCCGAAGCGCACATGCTGAACGCGCAGCTTCCGATAGGCCTGGGCGATGACGGCGTTGTCGGCCGCATTGACGAGTGCGGCATGGAAGGCCTGGTCGATCGAGATGAAATCCCGCGCCTGGGTGCTCTCGAAGTCCATCGCCTGCTGCTCGGCCAGCAGCCGGCGCATCGCCGCGACCGGGGCGCAGCCTGCGGCCATCGTCACCCGCGCGCAGTACTGCTCCAGCAGCCGGCGCATCTCGAAGGTGTCGCGGATCGACTTCGCACTCGAGGGCGGCACATAGGCGCCGCGATGCGGGATGAGCTCGACCAGCCCATCGGCGGCGAGCATGATGAGCGCTTCGCGGATCGGTGTGCGCGACAGCCCGATCTGCTTGACCAGCGAGGACTCCGTGAGAAAGGCGCCCTGCATGCTCGGGTCTGCGAGCACGATCTCCCGCAGTCGCTCGTATGCCGCCGACCGCCCAGCGGGCCCCACTGGATTCACCATAATCTTCAGCCTAGCCTGACAATCATGCATGCTCTAATGAGCTTTGCCCCACATCTGCACCCAGAACCACCGAAGAGGAGCCGCAATGAAGGTTGCCATCGCCCAGATCAACACCACACCGGACAAGGACGCCAACCTCGCACTCATCGCCGAGAAGCTGCAGCAGGCTGCGGCTCAGGACGTGCGGCTCGTCGTGTTCCCCGAGGCGACGATGGTGCCCTTCGGTGCGGACCTCGAGGCCAACGCCGAGGAGCTCGACGGGCCCTTCGCCACCCGCCTGCGCGAGCTCACCGCCGAGGCCGGGCTGGTGGCTGCGGTCGGCATGTTCCGGCCCGGCACCGGCGAGCGCGTCATCAACACCCTCTTCCTCACCGGCGTCGACTCCACCGGCAGCCGCATCGAGGCGCACTATGACAAGATCCACCTCTTCGACGCCTTCGGGCACCGCGAATCCGATGACGTCACCGCCGGCGATGCCCTGCAGACAGTGACGATCGACGGCACCACCGTCGGGCTGACGATCTGCTACGACATCCGCTTCCCAGCCCTCTTCACCGCCCTGGCGCGCTCCGGGGCCGAGGTGATCGTCGCCTCGGCGTCGTGGGGTGCCGGTGAGGGCAAGGTCGAGCAGTGGCAGCTGCTCGGGCGGGCGCGGGCGCTCGACTCGACGAGCTTCGTCCTCGCCTGCGATCAGGCAGATCCGCAGGTCACCGGCGTCGAGGTGCACCCGAAGGCTCCGACCGGCGTCGGCCACTCCTTCATCAGCGCACCGGATGGCAGCGTGCTCGCTGCCGCCGGCAAGGACACCGAGCTGCTCGTCGCCGAACTCGACATCGACTCCGTCGCTGAGATCCGTGCGCGGATCCCGGTGCTGGAGAACTCGCGCCTCGAAGCCGCCCACGAGGTCGCCCGCGCCTGAGCGCCGTCGGGGCGCAGTCGTCCACAGGGCGGGACAGCGCATGAACAGCAGTTGACAGCCTTCGTTAGTAAGGCCTAACTTACTAACGTGAAACTATCTTCGACGCATTCCGGTCTGCACGGCACACAGCTGCGGATCGGCTACTCCCGCGGCGACGTCGTCACCGATGTCAGCCTCGAACTGCAGCCGGGCCGGGTCACCGCCCTCGTCGGACCCAACGGCTCCGGGAAGTCCACGCTCATGCGCGGACTGGCCCGGCTGCAGCCGCTGTCGGCAGGCAGCGTGACGTTCTCCGACGGCACCGATGCTGCCGCTCTTCCCTCCCGCCAGCTCGCCCGCCGGCTCACGATGCTTGCGCAGTCCCGGCCGGTCCCCCAGGGACTGCCGGTGCGCGCGGCCGTCGCCCTCGGCCGGCACCCGTACCAGGGCCGGATCCGCACCGGTGACCCCGATGGCGCCGCCGTCGTCGAGCGCGCCATGGCGCTCACCGGCGTCACCGCCGTCGCCGACTCCCCCGTCGACGAGCTCTCCGGCGGCCAGCTCCAGCGCGTGTGGCTCGCCTCCTGCCTGGCGCAGGACACCGAGGTGCTGCTCCTGGACGAACCGACCAACCACCTCGACCTGAAGTATCAGGTCGAACTCCTCGAACTCCTCCACACCCTCGCCCACGACCACGGCGTGTGCATCGGCGTGGTGCTGCACGACCTCAACCACGCCGCCGCCATCGCCGACCGCATCGTGCTGCTCTCCGGCGGGCGCATCGCCGCCGCCGGCACCCCGGCCGAGGTGCTCGACGGCCAGGTGCTCAGCACCGTCTACGGCATCGACATCACCACCGGCTACAGCCGCGCATCCGAGCGCATCGAGGTCCACGCCCGGCCACCCCGGCGCAGCGGCACCGCAGATTCAGTTGCCGGCCTGCCCATCGCCACCCCGGCCTGACACCGAAGCGCCACCTGCGCCTGTGCCCTGACCGGGCACCGGCGGACGCGACCATGCCCAGGCAGCACCACCTCGGTGCCGGCCCGCACGCCACCGGCGCCACGACCGCGGCGCCGGAACCGGCACCCTCACTCCACCACCACACCCACCTGCCGGCAGCTCCGCTGGCGGGAACCCTCATCAGAAGGAACAGCATGAAACTGCGCACACTCGGGCTTGCGGCCCTCATCAGCGCCCTCGCCCTCACCGGCTGCGGCACGACCGACGCGCCGGCCGGCGATCCGACTGCCGCCACCGGCGATCCGGTCTCGATCACCGACGCCCGCGGCACCACCGTCTCCCTCGACGCACCCGCGCAGAAGGTCGTCACCCTCGAATGGTCCGTCACCGAATACGCCGTGTCCCTCGGCGTCGACCCGGTCGGCGTGGCCGACCCGAAGGGCTACGGGGTGTGGTCCGCGCGCGTGCCGCTGTCCGGGGACCCGGTCGACGTCGGGATGCGCACCGAGCCGAGCATCGACGCGATCGCCGACCTCGCACCCGATCTCATCCTCGCCGACACCTCCTCGATCCCCGAGGATGCGATGAAGCAGATGGAGCGCATCGCGCCGGTCGCCGTGTTCAACTCCGCGACCGCCGATGGCCTGTTCGACCTCGTCAAGAAGAACCAGCACGATGTCGCCACACTGCTGGGCAAGGAGGCCGAGGCGGATGAGCTCGATCAGGACTTCGACGCCGCCCTGCAGAAGGCGAAGGAGAGTGTCGAGAAGGCCGGCAAGACCGGCCACCCGATGGTCTTCGCCTACCCGTACAACGAGGCGAACTCGATGACCTTCCGGCTCCACGGCCCCGGATCGGCGCCCTCGGAGGTGGGCCGGGCGATCGGCCTGACAGATGCCTCGACAGAGAAGGGCGATGAGGCCTACGGACTGACGACCACCGACGTCGAGGGCCTGCGCACGCTGCCGGACGACACGCACTTCCTGTACTGGGTCGACGAAGACGAAGGCGACCCGATGGAGACCCTGAAGAAGAACGCGGTGTGGACCGGACTGCCGTTCGTCACCGCAGATCGCGTCGCACCGGCTGGGTCCGGCATCTGGCTCTACGGCGGCACCGCCTCGCTCGGAGCCTTCGCCGACGAGGTCGCCGGCATCGTCGCCAAGCAGTGACGCGGCGGGCAACCGAGGGCTGAAACGCAGAGCTGACGCACGACAGGCATCACACGATCATGACGATTCACACAACGACAGCAGGCCGGACGACCGCGCCGGCGGGAGCTGCGGCTGGGACTCCGGCGGGGGCTTCGGCTGGGACTCCGGCGGGGGCTTCGTCTGGGACTCCGGCGGGGGCTTCGTCTGGGACTCCGGCGGGGGCTGCGGCCGGGGCTGCGGCTGGAGCGCCGAGGGCAGTCCGGTCGCGGGGCGCGCTGCGCCTCGGGCTGCTGACCGCGCCGGTCGCGGTGCTGCTGGCGCTGCTGAGCCTGCTCCATCTCCTGCAGGGCACATCGGAGCTGAGTCCGGCCGAGGTGTGGCAGACGCTCACCGGCACTCTCACCGGCTCCACGGCTGAGGCGAGCGCGGTCATCATCGATGCGCGTCTGCCCCGGCTGTTCGCCGGGTTGGCCGTCGGTGCCGCCCTCGGGCTCTCCGGCGGGATCCTGCAGTCGATCACCCGCAACTCCCTGGCCTCACCCGACACGCTCGGTGTCAACGCCGGAGCCTACTTCGCCCTCACCGCGGTCGCTGCCTTCGGCGTCAGCCTGCAGTTCTTCTCCAGTGCCGGAGTGGCTTTCGCCGGCGGGCTGCTCGCCGCCGGGCTCGTCATCGGCCTCTCCACCGGACCGCACAGCTCACCGATCCGGATGGTGCTGGCCGGCTCGGTCATCGCCCTGGGCCTTGCGGCCCTGACCTCGATGCTGCTGCTGTTCTTCCCTTGGCAGACGCAGGGCCTCTTCGCCTGGGGTGCCGGCAGCCTCAGCCAGGCCGGCATCCAGGGTGTCATCACCCTGTTGCCGGTCCTGGCCTGCGCGGCTGCGGCGCTGCTGCTGTTCGGCCGGCGCCTCGATGCGCTGCAGCTCGGCGACGACGCGGCGATCAGTCTCGGCGTGCGGGTGCGGGCCTGGCAGGCGGTGTTCCTCGTCATCGCCGTCGTGTGCACGGCTGTGGCGGTGACGATCGCCGGGCCGGTGGGCTTCGTCGGGCTGTGCGCGCCGGCTCTGACCCGCCTGCTCGTGGGGTTCTTCCCCGGCCTGACCCGCCAGCGCAGCCTCATCGTCGTCTCCGCGCTGCTCGGTGCCTTCCTCGTCATCGGTGCCGATGTGCTCATGCGGGCGCTGCTCGGCTCCCAGAACGGCGTGTCGGTCCCCACCGGTGTCGTGACCTCGATCATCGGCGCGGTCTTCCTCGCGACTCTCGCCTGCACCGCCCGCTCCGGCTTCGACTCCGATTCCCTTGTCACCATGCGCGCCGGCACCGGATTCGGCCTGCACCACCCCATCCTGCTCATCACCATCTGCGCCGGCCTGCTGATGGCGGCGATCGCCGGCTCGGTGCTCGTCGGCGATGCGATGCTGCTCGGCGGCGATGTCGTCAACTGGCTGACCCACCAGGCCAGCGTGCGCATCGAGATCATCCTGGAGACCCGAGTGCCGCGCGTCTTCGCTGCCGTGCTCGGCGGGCTCAGCCTCGCACTGGCCGGTGCGATCCTGCAGGGCGTCACCCGCAATCCGCTCGCCGACCCCGGTGTGCTCGGCATCTCCGCCGCCGCGGCCACCGGCGCGGTTGCTGCCATCGTCATCACCGGGACCACCAGCTTCTGGGCGATCCTGTGCGCGGCGCTCACCGGCGCCTCGGCGGTGGGCCTCGTGCTCTTCGGCATCTCAGCGCGCACCGGCCTCGACCATGCCCGCATGGTGCTCGCCGGGATCAGCATCTCCGCCGCCGCAGCCGCGCTCACCACCCTCATGCTCGTGCACACCGATCCGTGGAATCAGACGAAGGCGATGACGTGGCTGGCCGGCTCGACCTACGGCGCCACCGCCGTCGAGTGCCTGCCGATGATCATCGCCATCGTCGTCACCGGCGCCGTGCTCAGCGCCGTATCCCGCGACCTCGACCTCGTGCAGATAGACGACACCACCCCGCAGGTGCTCGGCGTCCACGTCGGACGCACCCGCAGCGTCCTCGTCGCCTGCGCCCTCGTCCTCGTCGCCGCGGCCACGATCAGCGTCGGCACGATCGCCTTCCTCGGCCTCGTCGCCCCGCACGCTGCGCGCCTGCTCATCGGGCGCACCCACCGTCACCTGCTGCCGCTGACCGGACTGCTCGGCGCGCTGCTGCTCACCATCGCCGATGCCATCGGCCGGACCGTCATCGCCCCGTCGCAGATCCCGGCCGGCCTCATCACCGCCGTCATCGGCTGTCCCTATTTCATCTGGCTCCTGTGGAGGATGCGCCGCTCATGACCACTACCATCCGTTCTCAGAACCCCTACACCGCGTTCCCTGCCGCACTCGTCGAACGCACTCGGCTCAGCCCGCACTTCACCCGGCTGACCTTCGCCGGGGATGCGCTCCGGGCCTTCGGCGGCACCCGCCTCGACCAGCGGATGAAGCTCGTTCTCGCCGATGACCGCCAGCGTGCCGCCGCGCTGGCCGCGCCCGACTGGCTGACCTGGTGGCGTGAGCAGCCGGCAGAGGCCCGGCCGCAGATGCGCACCTATACGGTGCGGGCGGTCGACCAGGCCGCCGGCCGGGTCGTCGTCGACTTCGTCACCCACGGCACCTCCAGTCCCGCCAGCCGCTTCGCCCTCACCGCGGCGTTGGGGCAGGAGGTCATCCTCGTCGGCCCCGATGCGCGGGTGCCCGGCCATGACACGAGCGGCGTGGCCTATCGGCCCGGTGCCGCCGAGCAGGTCGTGCTCATCGGCGATGAGACCGCCGTCCCGGCGATCGCCAACGCCTGCGAGCAGCGCGACGGCAGCCCGGCCCGCCTGCGGGCCTTCATCGAGGTGCCCACCTCAGCCGACATCCTCGACCTCGACTGCCGGGCTGACGATGTCTTCACCTGGCTGCCGCGCTTCGCGGAATCCGGCGCGCCGACCGCCGCGCGCGGGGAGCAGCTGTGCGCAGCCGTCGCCGCCTGGGCCGCAGCACACGCCGCAACCGGCGCCGAGGCGGGGGCTGGGGATGCACGGATGGCGACTCCCGCCTCGGGAACGGGCGAGACCGAACCTGACAGCGGGGAGGCGCTGCTGTGGGAGGAGGCCGAGGCTGCCGGCGCGCTGTATACGTGGGTGGCCGCCGACGCGCCGACGGTCAAGCAGGTGCGGCGGATCCTGCTCAACGACCACGGCTTCGACAAGCGGCAGTGCTCGTTCATGGGCTATTGGAAGCCGGGAGTCTCCGGCAACTGAACGACCTGGCACGCGCTGCCGGCGCGCACTCATCAGCCCCTGGACGCAGAACAGCTGCCGCACCGGCTCGCACGGTGCGGCAGCTGTTGTCTGCAGGGCCGGAGGGTCAGATCCTCCGGCGGTTCATCTCAGTTATGCGGCCAGCGCCCCGTACTCCCGGGCGTGGCGGTGGACGAGGAACTGCTTGTAGGCCGGTGTCGTGAGGAAGTCGGGCAGGTCGTCGTCGAGTGCGGTCTCGCGGAGGATCTGCACGGCATCGCAGTAGTGGTCAGCCGGGTGGCGGCGGATCGTTGCGAGCTCCTCGGCCATGATCCGCTCGACGAGCCGGCGGGTGACCGGGCGGCCGTCTTCGAGGATGACGCCGTGGTGGATCCACTGCCAGATCTGCGAGCGGGAGATCTCAGCGGTCGCGGCATCCTCCATGAGATTGTTCAGCGCTGCCGCCCCGGTGCCTGAGAGCCAGGCGTTGAGGTAGCCGAGCCCGACCCGGATGTTGGCGCGCACGCCGGCCTCAGTCGGCTGGGCGTCGAGGCCCTCCATCGACAGCAGGTCTGCTGCGGTGGTCTCGACATCGTCGCGCTGCCGGTCGAGCTGGTTGGGCTTGTCGCCGAGCACCGCGTCGAAGGACTCCCGGGCGATCGGGATGAGGTCGGGGTGGGCGACCCACGAGCCGTCGAATCCGTCAGCGGCCTCGCGGTCCTTGTCGGCTTTCACCTGGGCGAAGGCGTTCTCCGTGACCTCCGGCTGGCGGCGGTTGGGGATGAACGCGCTCATTCCGCCGATCGCATGCGCCCCGCGCTTGTGGCAGACCTTGACGAGATGCTCGGTGTAGGCGCGCATGAACGGCACCGTCATCGACACCTGCGACCGGTCCGGCAGCACGAACTCGCGGTGGCTGCGGAAGTTCTTGATCATCGAGAAGATGTAGTCCCAGCGGCCGGCGTTGAGTCCGGCGCAGTGGTCGCGCAGCTCGTAGAGGATCTCCTCCATCTGGAAGGCAGCCGTGATCGTCTCGATGAGCACGGTCGCTCGGATCGTGCCGTGGCTGAGCCCGAGGTAGTCCTCAGCGAAGCTGAACACGTCGTCCCACAGCTTCGCCTCGCGGGCGGCCTCGAGCTTGGCGAGGTAGAAGTAGGGTCCGCGTCCGGCGTCGATGAGCGCCTGGGCGTTGTGGAAGAAGAACAGGCCGAAGTCGACCAGTGAGGCCGATGCCGAGGTGTCGGTGCCGTGGTCGTCGACGTAGCGCAGGTGCTTCTCCGGCAGGTGCCAGCCGCGGGGGCGCACGACCATCGTCGGCGGGGTCGGGTTGGTCATTTCGTAGTGCTTGCCCTTGGCCTCATCGGTGAAGGCGAGGGTGCCGCGGACTGCCTGGCTGAGGTTGCCGATGCCGGTGACGATGTTGTCCCAGGTCGGGCTGGTGGCGTCTTCGAGATCGGCCAGCCACACCTTGGCATCGGAATTCAGCGCGTTGATCGCCATCGGTGCCGAGACCGGTCCGGTGATCTCGACGCGGCGGTCTTCGAGGCCGGGCGCGCCGCGGTGGCCTGCGACCTGCCAGCTGGGATCCTCGCGGATCTCGCGGGTCTCGTCCTTGAAGTCCGGCAGCCGGCCGTGGTCGATCGCGGCCCGGCGCACATCGCGGGCGGCGAGGATCTCACGGCGGCGGGCGAAGAAGTTCGCGTGCAGCGCGGCGACGAAGTCGAGAGCCTCACGGGTCAGCACAGTTTCGTAGCCGCGCTGCATGGGGCCGGTGATCATCATGTGTGACATGGGAAATCTCTCCTAGGTCCGATCGACCCCGGCCCTGACGGAACCCCTAATAACGTCAGGGCCGAGGTCGAACGAGTGTGGGGTGCGCCGGCCGGGAAGGCCCGGCCGGCGGCGCGGCAGTTCTGGCGGGGTCAGAACCGTCTGATGTGCATCAGAACTGCGCGGCTTCGGTGGAGTCCTTCAGGGCGGTGGTCGAGGACTCCGGGTTGATGGCGGTTGAGACGAGGTCGAAGTAGCCGGTGCCCACCTCGCGCTGGTGCTTGGTGGCGGTGTAGCCGCGGTCCTCGCTGCCGAACTCGCGCTCCTGCAGCTCGACGTAGGCCTTCATCTGCTCGCGGGCGTAGCCGTGGGCCAGATCGAACATCGAGTAGTTCAGGGCGTGGAAGCCGGCCAGGGTGATGAACTGGAACTTGTAGCCCATCGCGCCGAGCTCGCGCTGGAACTTCGCGATCGTGTCCTCGTCGAGGTGTGCCTTCCAGTTGAAGGACGGCGAGCAGTTGTAGGCCAGCATCTGGTCCGGGTACTCGCTCTTGATCGCCTCGGCGAAGCGCTTGGCGACCTCGAGGTCCGGGGTGGAGGTCTCCATCCACAGCAGGTCGGAGTACGGGGCGAAGGCCAGGCCGCGGTCGATGCAGGGCTCGATGCCGTTGGTGACCTTGTAGTAGCCCTCGGCCGAGCGCTCACCGGTGAGGTACTTCTGGTCGCGCTCGTCGATGTCGGTCGTCATGAGGGTGGCGGCCTCGGCATCGGTGCGGGCGATGATGAGGCTCGGGACGTTCTCGACGTCGGCGGCCAGGCGGGCGGCGTTGAGGGTGCGGATGTGCTGGGCGGTCGGCACGAGGACCTTGCCGCCGAGGTGGCCGCACTTCTTCTCGGAGCCGAGCTGGTCCTCGAAGTGCACGCCCGAGGCGCCGGCTGCGATCATGCCGCGCATGAGCTCGTAGACGTTGAGGGCACCGCCGAAGCCTGCCTCGGCGTCGGCGACGATCGGGGCGAGCCAGTCCTCGACGCTGGAGATGCCTTCGGAGCGCTCGATCTGGTCGGCGCGCATGAGCGCATTGTTGATGCGGCGCACGACGGCCGGCACCGAGTTGGCCGGGTAGATCGACTGGTCCGGGTAGGTCTGCGAGGCGAGGTTGGCGTCGGCGGCGACCTGCCAGCCGGAGAGGTAGATGGCCTTGAGGCCGGCTTTGACCTGCTGGACTGCCTGGTTGCCGGTCAGCGCGCCGAGGGCGTTGACGAAGTCCTCGCTGTGGAGCAGGTCCCACAGGCGCTCAGCACCGCGGCGGGCGAGCGTGTGCTCTTCGATGACCGAGCCGCGCAGCGTGACGACGTCCTCGGGGCTGTAGTCGCGGGCGATGCCCTGCCAGCGCGGGCTCGATGCCCATTCGCGGCGCAGCGCGTCGACGTCGTGCAGATTCTGCTGGGTGTCCTGTGCCATGGTGTCCTCCTGTTGCGAGCTGCGCCGGATCTCCGGCGCTGAGGTTCTCTGTCATCGTGGCCGCCGCCGAGGCGGTGGCCGGTTCTTCTGTTGTGTTCCCCAGTCTTGTGCCCCGTGCCACATGATTTCCATCGAAACTGGGTAGAAGATTCTGCATTCTTCTGCGGGATAGAAATTTCGGTGTTCTGCGCGCTTTTCGTGCCGTGTGTCACAATGAAGGGCATGAGCAACATCATCCGGAGCGAGGCGACCACCGCGTCGCGCACCCCAGGCGCCGCCTCCTCGCGCGCCCCAGGTGCCGCCTCCTTGCGCACGCCAGCCACCGCCTCGGGCGCGGGAGCCACCGCCTCGAGCGCGGGAACTTGGGGTGAGCAGCCGGCCGGGGCCGATGCGCTGAGCATCGGACAGAAGGTCCGGCACTACCGGCGGCGCAAGAAGCTCACCCTCGACGAGCTCGGCCGGCGGGTCGACCGGGCGGCCTCGCAGATCTCGACGATCGAGAACGGCAAGCGCGAGCCCTCGCTGTCGATGCTCGCCGCGCTGGCCAAGGCGCTCGATACGACGACCGATGCGCTGCTCGACCCGGAGCCGGTCGATGAACGCAGCGCCCTGGAGCTGGAGCTGGAGCGCGCGCAGTCCTCACCGCTGTACACGTCCCTGCAGCTGCCGCAGGTGCGGGCGAAATCGCTGCCGCAGGATGCCCTGGAGGCGATCGTCGGGCTGCAGCGGCAGCTGAGCCAGCTGGTGCGCCGGCGCGCGGCCACACCGGAGGAGGCGAGGCGGGCGAACAAGCGGCTGCGCGAGGACATGCGCGCCCGGCACAACTACTTCGCAAGCCTGGAGCAGACGGCTGCCGAGCTGCTCGACGTCATCGACTACGACGACGGGCCGCTGCGGCAGGCGCAGGCCGCGCGGCTGGCCGAGCACCTCGGCTTCAGCCTGCACTATGTCTCCGATCTGCCGAAGTCGACGCGCTCGGTGACGGACACGAAGAACAAGCGGCTGTACCTGTCGAATCAGGACCTGGCCGAGCACGACCCGCGCTCCTACCTGCTCACCGCACTCGCCTCGCACATCCTCGGCCACCAGCCCCCGCACGACTACGGCGAGTTCCTGTCCCAGCGGGTCGAGGCGAACTACCTCTCGGCAGCGCTGCTGCTGCCGGAATCAGCCGCTGTGCCGTTCCTCACCGAGGCGAAGAAGAACCGCCGGATTTCTCTGGAGGAGCTGCGCGACTTCTTCGGCGTCAGCTATGAGACCGCCGCCCACCGGTTCACCAACCTCGCGACCGAGCACCTGAGCCTGCCCGTGCACTTCATGAAGGTCCACTCCTCAGGCACCATCCACAAGGCCTACTCGAACGACGGGCTGCCGTTCCCCACCGACCCGCTCGGGGCGATCGAGGGCCAGTACGGGTGCAAGCGGTTCACCTCCAGGCAGGTGTTCACCGTCTCCGACCGGTTCAGCCCGTACTTCCAGTACACCGACACCCCCAAGGGCACATACTGGTGCACCGCCCGGGTGCTGCCCGGCGCCGGCGACTTCTCCGTCAGCCTCGGGGTGCCGTTCCAGCATGTGCGCTGGTTCGACGGCCGCGAGACGACGAAGCGCTCGCAGTCACGCTGCCCTGACCCCAGCTGCTGCCGGGAGGCACCCGATGAGCTGGAGGAGAAGTGGGCCGATGCCTCATGGCCGTCTGCCCGGATGCATGCCTCCCTGCTGGCCGCTCTGCCGCCCGGCGTGTTCCCCGGCGTCGACACGACCGAGGTCTACGAGTTCCTCGAGCGCCGGTCCGGCGAGTGACCTGCCCCGCTGGGCCGCCCAGCTGAGCTGCCGGTCGAGCGTGCCTGAGCTCGCGGCCCGGGCCACCGCCGCAGGGCCCCGCCGAGGGCCCTTCCGGCAAATGACATCAGAGGCATGACATACCCCTACGGGTATCATGCGTTAGACTCTGCGGCATGGAACCAGATATGCGCACGCTGTGGAATGACCGCTGGGCTGAGGAGGGCGCTGCCGTTGAGGGCAGCGAACCCAACCCCGAGGTGGAGGAGGCGATCGCCGGCCTCCTGCCCGACGCCTCGGCCCGACCGGGCGGCGAAGAGCGCGGCAACGCGCTCAGTGCGCTGCGGGCAGTCGACCTCGGCGCCGGCCTCGGCCGCAACACCAGAGTCCTCGCCCGCGCCGGCCTGCAGACGACGGCCGTGGACTTCTCACCGGTGGCGATCGCCGCGCTGTGCGAACATGCAGCAGCAGAGGGCTGGGACGACGGCCTCGTCGGCATCACCACCGACCTCGTGCCGTGGATGGCCACGACGCAGGAGCGATACGACCTCGTGCTCGGCTGCTATATGCACGGCATCGATGCGGCGATCACCAGCGCCGCCGGGCTGCTGTCACCCGGCGGACACCTGCTGTGGATCCTCCACGCCCCGGACTCGCCGCACGGCCCGCCTCCGCAGATCCACCGGCCGAGCGCAGAAGAGGTCTTCGCCGAGGCCTCGGCGCTGGACTACCTCACCGATGTGCGCGTCGAGACCGTCGTGCGCGACGAGCGCTTCAGCGACACGATCCTCACCGCCGTCCGGCAGGGATGACGCCGGCTCAGCCGACCTGTGACCGGTGATGTCACAGGCCTGACACACGCGCCTCCGAACAGTCACCTCATAACCGCAGATGATGCGGCACTCGCTCCTAGCGTGGATACCGACACCGAACGCAACCACTGCGGGGAGCCGCACACCGCTCTCCGCCGCCAGGAGGAGACGATCATGGGCACCACACGCAGCATCATCACGAAGACCGCGACCGTGCTAGCCGGCGGCATCACCGTTCTGAGCATGTCAGCCTGCGGACTTCAGATCAGCTTCGGGGAGACCGGAGGCAGCGACGACAGCTCGACCGACACCGACCGCCGCGACGACGAGAACACGCGACAGGACACCGGCACACCCGAGACCCACGACCAGAACCGCGACTCCGACACCAGCGGCGGATCGGGTGCGAGCGGCGGCTCGGGCTCTGGTTCCGGCACCGGCACCGGTGCAGGCGACTCCGGCAGCGGCACCGGCTCGGGTGGTTCCGGCTCAGGCGGTTCCGGCTCGGGCGGTTCCGGCTCGGGCGGTTCCGGCAGCGGTTCCTACTCCGGTGGCTCGCACCGCGTACCCGGCCACGTGCTCGCAGCTGACATCAAGCAGGTGGCCGAAGCGGACTTGGGCGTCAGCGGCATCACCGTCGACTGCAACGACCTCCATGCCCGCTCGGTCGGGTCCACGACGACATGCACGATGGATGTGCCCGGTGACAAGAAGTACTTCCCACTCGCCAAGGTCACCAAGATCGAAGGCAACCACGTGACCTACGACCTGGAGTTCCCCGGGGTCGACTTCTGAGTCAGGACTCCGACGGCCGCAGCACCATGACAGTCATGGCGCTGCGGCCGCTGTCGTGTGCGTCGATGGCGTTCAGCGGCGGCGCAGCCGGTAGGCATCGGTCGCGGTCCGGCGCGCATGCGCATCCGCGCGCTGGCGCAGGTCGGCGTTCTCAGCCCGCAGCGCCTCCAGCTCGGCGCGCAGCTCAGCAAGCTCCTCCCGCATCGCCTCAGGGGCGGCTCCGCCGGCCGCAGTTGGGGTGCCGGCGGCCCTCCGTTCGGCACCGGCTACCCAGCCGCGCAGAGTGCGGGGATTGACGCCGAGGTCGCGGGCGATCTCAGCGACCGGTCGTTCGGAGGTCTGCACCTGCCGGACCGCTTCGGCCTTGAACTCGGCGGGGTAATGCTGTCGGGTTCCTGCCATCGCTTCGCTCCTGGGGCTGACGGTGCTGTTTCGACCACAGTAGGGTGTTTCGATCACTGTGGCTGCTGACGGTCGCTGTGGGTGTCGTCGATCACTCTAGCGGGGACTGCTGGGCGCAGGGCGACCGGCACCTGACTGCTGACCCACCGGCGGTTCAGCGCAGGGCCGCGACGGCCTGGTCGACGATGTGCTCGGCGATCGCCATCGAACTCGTCGCTCCAGGCGAGGGGGCATTGCGCACCTGGGTGAGCCTGCCGCGGGTGGTGATGACGAAGTCGTCGACGAGCGTGCCCTGGGCGTCCATCGCCTGGGCGCGCACACCGCGCGGACCCTTTCGCACGGTCATCGGGTCGATCTCGGGCACGAACCTGCGGGCCTCCTCGATGAAGGCCTTGGGGCTGAGCGCGGTGCGCACCTCACGCGCGGCGGCACCGAGGTTCTGCGAGGCGAACTTCCAGAACCCCTTGAAGCCTAGCGTCGAGCCGATGTCGGACAGGTCGAAACCGCCCCTGGAGTACGACTCCCGGCCCAGCGAGAGGAAGGCGTTGGGCCCGAGCATGAGCGCCCCGTCGACGCGGCGAGTCAGGTGCACGCCGAGGAACGGGTACTTCGGATCCGGGACCGGGTAGATCAGCCCGCGCACCACCTCGGCGGCGGGACGATCGATGATGAAGTAGTCGCCGTAGAAGGGCACGATCTTCGGCACCGGATCGAGGCCGGAGTTCACCGCCAGCCGGTCCGACTGCAGGCCCGCGCATGTGACGACGAGGTCGAAGGATCCGGCGTCCTCGGTCACCATCGACTCGCTCGCCCCGGGCATCGCCAGCCGGATGCGGACCTCGCTGCCGAGTGTGTCGAGCTGGGCGACCTCGGAGTTGAAGCGCAGCTGCCCGCCAGCGGCCTCCACATCGGCGCCGAACGCCTCGGTCAGCGCAGCGAAGTCGACGATCGCAGTGTGCGGCGAGTGCAGCGCAAGCACGCCGCGCACATTCGGTTCGACCTCGCGCATCTCGTGCCGATCGAGCAGCTTGACGTGCGGCACCCCGTTGGCGGTGGCGCGCTCATGGATCTTCTCCAGCCGCTCGACCTCCATCGTGTCGTGGGCGACGACGAGCTTGCCGCACTCCTGGTACGGCACACCCCGCTCGTGGACGTAGCGCACGAGCTTCTCGACCCCAACCCGGCACAGCCTGGCCTTGAGGCTGCCGGGTTCGTAGTACAGGCCGGCGTGGACGACCCCGGAGTTGTGGCCGGTCTGGTGGGCGGCCAGGTGCGGCTCCTTCTCGAACAGGGTGACGGTGGCGTCGTCGAAGCGGTGGGCGAGCTCGCGGGCGACAGCGGTGCCGATGATGCCGCCGCCGACCACGGCGATGCGTGAGATCTTCATGACGCCATCATGTCACCCGCCCTCCTCCCCTGCCAGGGTCATCCCACCTGTCCAGAACCGTCTCCCCGCGCCGTGGATCCGACCGCGCCCGAGGTGGTGGTCGGCATCGCGCGGGAGGTGAGGGGTGTGGATGCGGCGATTAGCGGGTGTGGATGCAGCGGTTCGTGGGTGTGGATGCAGCGGTTCGTGGGTGTGGATGCAGCGGTTCGTGGGTGTGGATGGAAGGCCCGATGCGCGGACCGGAAACGGGCTGCGCCAGCGTGCAGGCCGCGCCCCGGTGGCCCTTCCGCAGCAGTTCGCTCACCTGCGGCAATGACCTCGCTTCGCATCAGTCGGCGGAACCCTGCGGCGTTCCGGTCACTCAGAGATTCCGTATCCACAACACCTAGTTCACTCAAATTGCAGTATGTGAGTTTGATGAGAGTCAGAGAGATTCAGCGATAGATATAGACACTACGATGGCATCTCTGTACTATTGTTGTTATCGAACGCACGAGCCGAACGATGGAGTTGATGGACGTGCCGACACTCACCCGCAGAACCCACCGCGATGACCCCGCCTTTGACGAGCTTTCGGACTTCAGCGCCGCACTGACGACGGTTGAGCTCACGCATAGGAGCATTGACAGCCACCTCCTCGCGCAGCTGAAGAACCTCTTTGAGCTCTTCCTCAGCCGCATCAGCGCTGACAGACCTGACAGTCATGCCGAACAGCTGGCCGCTGTGCGCGAACTCATGACACCCTCCCTCAGTGCGGCACCGACCGAACGCGAGGCCATCGACGCCCGGCGCCGCGCCGCCTACGAATGGATTGAGTCCCTCATTCCTGCCACCAGCCTCATCCATGCAGCTCAGCTGCTTGACGTAACGCCGATCGAGATCGGCAACCGGGTTCGGTCGGCAGCGCTCGGGATGATCTGTCTGCCCCAGACGACCGGGCTGGCTGCCAAGCACCTGCTCTCCTTCGAGCGTTACGTCCATGCCACCCGGCGAGCGCGCAGTCTCGATACGTCAGTGCTGCCGGAGTATGACGACGGGCTCGTGCGCATCCGCGCTTCTGACATGGCGGCGTTCAAGCGTGCTGTGAGCCAGCTCGTCGCGCGACTCTCAACGCGCGAATCCCAAACCAAGCACATCCGGCAGCGCCGCGGCGTCAGCTTCCATTACGACCCACACGGTGAAGCCACCATGGTGGCCCGCGGGCCCTCACCTGCCATCGCCCTCCTCGAAGCGCGCCTCACCGGTGTCGCCCGGGCGATCATCACCGGCAACACGTCAAGTCTCGGCATCATCGACAGGGGCGAACTCGCTGACGATCGTTCCCTGCGCGAGCTCATCTTCGACTTCCTCGCCAACTCCCTGCCGGCCGGAACCGTCACTGTTGCCACCGACGACGCTGCATCCTTCAGCCCGAATGGCTCCGCTCGTGCGGGTGCCACGGGTGATCCACCGACGGCAGACAGGCTGACGGTGCCGGCAGCGAATCCGGCCGGCATCGACATCGATGCCACGGCTGAGAACTACAGCAGGCACTACCGCGAAGTCGGCATCAGCTGCCCGACGGAATCCGACTGGCTCAAGCGCCAGGCGCGCGTCACGATCACCGTACCGGCGCTCACACTCCTCAGTGGCAACCCCAGCACCGAACGCTGCACAGGAGACCGATCCGCAGTCGGGGTGCCGGGCACCGTCAACGGCGCCCCTGTGGCACCGGACGTCGCCCGGCAATTGGTGGGAAGCGGCCACTCAACCGTGTACCGGCTCCTCACCGACCCAGTGACTGGAGTCGTGCTGGACCACGCAGCGGAAAAGTACACGATTCCCGATCCGCTCAGAACCGCGCTCGTTGAGAAGTGGCAGTTCTGCACTCTTCCGGGGTGCGACCGTTCCGCCGTCAAGGCCGAACTCGACCACATCATCCCGTTCAACCACAGCAGCCCGAGGGAAGGCGGGCTGACGACGATGCAGAATCTCCACCCGCTCTGCCGCCAGCACCACCAGATGAAGACCGAGCGGAAGATCTCTGTCACCCGTGACTCTCTGACTGGATTGTTGAGCTGGCAGCTGCCCGGAGGTGTCACCACCACGTCGGAGCCACCCAGCAACCCCATCAATCAGGCGCATGCCGAGGAGCTCAGCCGGGCGTAACCGTCACCTCCATCACCCCTTCCACACCCCACGCTTCTGCCTGCCCACAACCGGCAGTGACAGATGGTTCTTCAGCAACTCCATAGAGATGAGGCAACGGTCGGGCGCCGCCCAGCTGAGGGCGCCGCCCGACCACACCCCGACAGTCAGATGCACCCCAGCGTAAATCCGAGCAATGCACGTCGCCGTATCATGAACCAGATGACTGACGAGGAGCTGACACCGATCGGCCGCCCGCAGCTGCTGTGGCCGCTGCGTGAGCAGGCCGCAGCCGAGGTGCACTCCCCAGCCGGCGCCCGGCTCACCGGCTGGAAGGTGCCTGGGGCCTCGGAAACGGCCATGGAGCCCGAGGTGGAGACCCGGGTGGGTGCGGATGCGAACCTGCTCGTCGAAGGCGACAATCTGCCGGCCCTCAAACTGCTGCAGCCCGCGCTTGCCGGGCGGGTCAAGGTCGTCTACATCGACCCGCCGTACAACACCGGCAGCAGTCTGAGCTACGCCGATCGCGCACGTGCAGATGCCGCTGTCACCAGCAGGGATGCGTGGCTGACGATGATGTATCCCAGGCTCGTCCATGCCCGTGCCCTCATGCGCGCCGACGGGGTCATCTTCGTTTCGATCGACGACCGGGAATCGGCAGCCGTGCAGCTGCTGTGCCATGAGATCTTCGGCGAGGAGAACTTCCTCGGCACGTTCGTCCACCAGCGCGCCAAGGGCGGTGGGAACGCGAAGTTCTTCGTCCGCGGCCACGACTACGTCCACGTCTGGGCCAAGGACGCTGCACAGGCCAGCGGCTTCACCACCGAGAAGCGACCTCCGGCCAAGTACGAGCGCATCGACGGACAGCTCATGTTCGTCGAAGACGATGTGCTCAGGGTCAGCTTCGGCAAGTACACGCGCGGAACCGAGCGACGGCTGATGTATGAGGACATCGTCGCAGTGCGCGGACAGGCGAAGAAGGACGAGGTCGATGCCGGGATCGCCGCCGGGCGCTACCAGCTGCGGCCATGGGGCGAAGGCAAGCACGCGGTGGTGCGGCTGACGCCAGCGCATCTGGCGAGTTCGAAGATGTACTCGATCATCCGCGCACTCGGCGAGACCGGCCGGCAGGACCTCATCGACCTCAGTCTCGGCGGGATCTTCGCTTACCCCAAACCCGTCGAGCTGCTCACCGCTCTCATCGCCTCCCAGACGATGTTCGACCCCGAGGCGATCGTGCTCGACTTCTTCGCCGGCTCCGGCACGACCGCGCAGGCCGTCATCGAGCTCAACAGACGTGACGGCGGCTCGCGCCGATTCGTGCTCATCCAGCAGCCCGAGCCCATCCGGGCCGCCGGCGGCGCCCGGGTGGGCGCACACGCCGATGCCGAGGCGGTCGCGCAGTTCCCTACGATCAGCGCATTCATGGCCGAGCGGGTGAAGCGGGCCGGCGGAGACTTCATCGCGCTGACCGTGACGGCTGGCGAGGCTGAGGGCCGCGCTGAGAGTGAGGCTGACGCTGCCGGAGACGCGGTGGCCGGTTGCGACCTGGATGCTGCGAGCCTCAGGGCTGCCGGCGAGGCGCAGTGCGCAGCCGCGGCGGGGCAGCCCCGGACATCCGCGCCCGCTCAACCATGACGGCGATGTGGACGCGGTTGCTCGTGTCGAGCTTGGCGTTGATCCGGTTGAGGTGGGTTTTGACCGTCGCCGGGCTCATGAAGGTGGCCTCAGCGATCTCCTGATTCGACAGCCCTTCGGCCACCCGCGCGGCGATCTCCAGCTCCCGGTCCGTCAGTTCGGCCAGCAGCTCGACGGCGTCGCGCTGCAGCTGCTGATCGCGGTTCGCCACGACGGTGTTGAGCACCTGCCGCAGCGAATGCGGTGAGAGGATCGGATCGCCCCGATGGACGGTGCGGATCGCCTCGGCGAGGTCGGCCGGGCCGATGTCCTTGAGCAGATAGCCCGCGGCCCCTGCCTCGAGCGCGCGGAAGAGGTAGTCGTCGCTGTCGAAGCTCGTCAGTGCCACAACAGTGGGCGGGCGGACTCCGTTGACGAGGCGCTCGATCGCCTCGATGCCGCCGATGCCCGGCATCCGGATGTCCATGAGCACCACATCGGGAAAGTGCAGGGCGACCTGTTCGAGAGACTCCTCGCCGCTGGGCGCCGAGCCGACGACATCAATGCCGGCAGCGGCGGCCAGGATGCCTTTGATGCCGGTGACGACCATCGGATCGTCGTCGACAACGACGACACGGATCGGGGCATCGGTGTCGGTCATGACTGCAACATTACCGGAGGACCCGGTCCACTCCGGAGCAGCACGGGAGGTGCGAGGACTGGGTGGAGACAGGTCAGGGGCCTGAAGGGTCGGCCGGGGCGAGCGGAGGTGCCGGCCGGTTGAACGGCGGGAAGACGACATCGACGACGAACTCACCGCCGTGCACTCCGAGCTGGGCGTGCCCGCCGAACGCGACCGCACGCTCGCGGATCGTCTCCAGCCCCGCACCTGAACCGGTGTGCGAGAGATCCGAGGTGCCTGCCGCCTCGGCCGCGGGAACCGGATTCGACACCCGGATCCGCACCCCGGCAGCCGCCGAGGCGGTCACACTCAGCTCGACCGGCGCACCGGGCGCGTGCTTCATCGCGTTGGTCAGCGCCTCCTGCACGATCCGATAGGCGGCGCGGTCGACGGGAGTCGGGGCGCTGTCGAGGTCTTCGATGATGATCGTCTGCCGGATGACGGTGCCGGTCGCCTGCACGGAGGCGATGAGCTGAGGCAGGGACCGCATCGAGGCGAGGTTGGGCGGGGTCGAGGCGTGGCGCCGGGCCTGCACGCCGGCAAGCGTCCCAGCCCGCACCCCGCCGACGAGGTGGCGCAGCTCCTCAAGCGAGGCGTGCGCCTCCCGGCGCAGCGCTGAGGCGGTGGAGGTGACATCGGCTGCGGAGTCTGAGCCGACTTCCAATGCGCCGCTGTGCAGCGAGATGATCGACAGCCGGTGGGAGAGCGTGTCGTGGAGTTCGCGAGCGAGCAGTTCGCGTTCGGACTGCCGGGCGAGTTCGGCTGTCAGTGCCGCGTTGAGCTCGACTTCGTGGGAGGCGAAGGCCTCGACGGCCTGCATCCGGCGGGTGCGGCGCAGCAGCAGACCGAATCCCAGGCTGAGCCCGAACGCCACCACCGCAACGGCGATCGTCAGCCCGTTGACGGCAGTGGCGGACTCCGGGGGCGGCGCGGCGGTGGCGAGCCCGGTGGGCTGGATGCTGGGGTCGATGAACAGGATGGAGTACGGGTTGAGCTCAGTGCGGTTCAGGCACAGCCGGAGCGTGGAGACCGTCGTGAGCAGACCGCCTGCGATGGCGGCGATGAGAGCCTGCCGACGGGGGCTGCGGATGAGCAGATGGAACATGCCGATGAGCATGAGCAGGCAGTCGCCCCAGCCGGCGGCGAGCATCGCACCGACGATGAACGGCGCCCACGGCCACCGATGCCGGACGAAGACGGTTGCCCACAGCGGCACGAGGACGAGCACGGTCATCACGCCGAGGTTGCCGAGCTGCCCGTCATCGAAGGCCCAGGGCGCAGCGATGAGCGCCATCATCGAGATGATGAGGCCGATGAGGTAGGTGACGATGCCGACGACGATGCTCGTGGCGATGCGCAGCCAGCGCGGAAACCGGCTGCCCGGCAGCTGCCGGTCCGCCGTCCGGGCCGGAGGTGCTGGCGCGGCAGCCGGGCCCGAGGCGGTGGCTGCGTGCGGTGCGCTGCCCGCGTGCCCACCGCTGCCCTGCGCAGGTGATCCTGGCACGCCGGCAGGCGCCTCCGGACCGTGAGCTGGAGGCGCATACCGCGGGGCTGCTGGCCTGCGGCTTGGCGGCTGGGGTGGATGACCTGACACAACTGCATCGTATCCGCCGGCACTCACCTGCCAGTCGGCCAACCGGCTCGTGCTGTGTCCACCGATGAGCTCGCGCAGTCGAGCCGATCGGCGGACGCGCAGCACCCGGCGCTCGATGAGGCTGGAGAGGTCAGAATCATCACCCCGGCAGCTGGACTCCAGCTGCCACCAGCGCCCGCAGCGCGGCCACTCGGCGGCACGGGCTCGACTCGATCAAGGAGCGTCATGTCCAACCCCTACGACCCCGCACAGCCGCAGCCGGATTCCCAGCCGGGCCAGCCGGGCACACAGCACCCTCAGCACGCGCAGACCGGACCGTATGTTCAGCAGGGCCCGTACGGCCAGGTCGATGGGCAGACCGCGCCCGTGGGCACCCAGCAGCAGTGGGGCGCGCAGCCGCCGGTGAAGCAGAAGAAGCCGCTGTTCAAGCGCTGGTGGTTCTGGCTCATCATCGGCTTCGTCCTCATCGCGATCATCAGCTCGATCGCCGGCGGCGATGACACCTCCGGACCAGCCGACGAGCAGGGCGCTGCGGAGGAAGCCGACACCTCGGCCGAGGAATCCGGAGCCGGTGAGGCCGACGCTGCCGACGAGGAGCCGGCGGCAGCGACGTACGGCATCGGCGACACCGTTGAAGCCGACGGCTGGGAGATCACCGTCAGCAGCGTCGAGGACGGCATCTCGACAGTCGGTGACGAGTTCCTCAACGCGCAGGCGCAGGGACAGTTCGTCACCGTGAAGATGTCGGTGAAGAACACCTCCAGCTCACCGGAGTACTTCTTCGAGGACAGCATCAAGCTCGCAGACGACGCCGGCAACACCTACTCCTCGGATTCCGAGGCCGGGATCTACGCCGGGGAGGGTTCGCTGCTGCTCGAGGAGATCAACCCGGGCAACACCGCCTCGGGCACGATCGTCTTCGACGTCCCCGCCGATGTGACGCCCGATCGGCTGATCTTCGAAGGCGGGTTCTTCTCCACCCCCGTCGAGGTCGCGCTGTCCTGAGCACTCGTTCGCCGAGTCCACCTGCGCTGAGCCCGCCGCCGAGGTAGCGGCGGGCTCAGCTGTACCGCAGGCTCAGACGTGTTTGTCCAGGGCGCTGAAGCGCTCGACGGCATCGGGGGCACCGGCGATGATGATCTCATCATCAGCCTCCAGCACGGTCCCACCGTCCGTGTTCGCCCACCCGGCACCGGGATGCTTGACGGCGATGACGGTGACCCCATGCGTCCCGCGCAGCCCGAGCGCGCTCAGCGGCTGGCCGAGCACCCGCACCGGCGGCTGGGTGCGCACGATCGCATAGTCGCTGTCGATGCGCAGGAAATCGGACATGTGCCCGCGGATGAGATGCGCCAGCCGGCGGCCCATATCGTCTTCTGGGTTGACGATCTGCTTGACGCCCAGCTGCGCGAGGATCTCCGCATGCGCTTCGGTGATGGCTTTGGCCCAGATCCGCCGGTGACCGCTGCGCATGATCCGCGAGGTCGTCAGGATGCTCGCTGCCAGGTCCGAGCCGATGGCGACGACGACCCTGCTGGCTTCAGCGACGCCGAGTTCGGCCAGGGCGGCGTCCTGGGTGGCATCAGCGCAGGTGATGAACGGCAGCTCATCGCGCAGCGCCTCGACGACGGCTTCGGACCGGTCGATACCGACGACATCGACGCCGAGCGAGGTGAGCTCACGGGCCAGCGAGGCGCCGAAGCGGCCGAGCCCGATGACGACGACAGCACCGTGCTCGGCCATCGGCGTCGGGTCGCCGGTGAAGAACGTGCGGGCCTTCGAACGCCACGGGACGTGGGTGTCATTCATGGGCGGTTCCTTTCAGGAGGCGGTCGGCAGGCGGGGAGGCTCAGCCGATGAGCGGGCGTTCCTTGGGCAGTTCGTGGTGCTCGCGGTGCTGTCGCAGCGCCAGCGCCGAGGCGAGCATGACCGGGCCGATCCGTCCGGTGGCCATGACGAAGATGAGCACCCCCTGCGCCCCGCCGGGCAGATCGGCGGTGATGCCGGTGGACAGCCCGACGGTCGCGAAGGCGGAGACGACTTCGAAGAGCACCTGGTCGAAGGCGAAGCTCGGCTCCATCAGCATGATCGCCATCGTCGCCGAGACGATGAGCGTCAGGGCGAGCACGATGACGGTGGTGGCCTGCCGGTGGACGAACCGGGAGACGCGCCTGCCGAACAGCGCCACAGTGCGACGGCCGGTGATCTCCGCACAGGTCATCGCCGCCAGCACCGCGACGGTGGTGAGTTTGACCCCGCCGGCGGTCCCGGCAGGTCCGCCGCCGATGAACATGAGGATGTCGAGTCCGAACCACGACACCGGGTGCATCTGTGCGATGTCGATGGAGTTGAACCCGGCGGTGCGCGCGATCGTCGACTGGAAGAACGCCGCCAGCACCTTCTGCCCGCCGGTCAGCTCGCCCATCGTCGCCGCGTTGCTCCACTCCTGCACGAGGATGAACGCGGTGCCGGCGAGCAGCAGCAGCGGTGTCAGGCACACGACGATGCGCGTCGTCATCGACCAGCGCATCGGCAGCCGGTAGCGGCGGACGAGCTCGGTCAGCACCGGGAAGCCCATCCCGCCGATGATGACGGCCGCGCAGATCGGCAGATTGATCCAGGGGTCGCTGGCGTAGGGCATAATCGAATCGGACTGCAGGCCGAAGCCGGCGTTGTTGAAGGCGGAGACTGCGTGGAAGATCCCGGCGTAGACGCCCTCACCGGTGGTGTCGCTGTAGCGGGTGGCGAACCGGACGCTCAGAAGGCAGGCGACCACCGCCTCGGTCGTCAGGGAGAACGCCAGGATCCGCAGCACCACGGCGCGCAGTCCGCCGAAGTCCTCGCTCTTCGTCTCCGCCGCGACCGTCTGGCGCAGCTGCAGGCCGGTGCGGCGGGCGACGAGCATCCCGAGCAGCATCGTGAAGACCATCACGCCGAGCCCGCCGATCTGGATGAGCGCGAGGATGACGAGCTGGCCGAAGAGCGTGAAGTCCCGGCCGGTGTCGAGCACGACGAGACCGGTGACGGAGAACGCCGAGGTGGTGGTGAAGAGAGCGGAGAGCGCGTCGATGCCGCCCGGGGCCGTAGTGGCGGCAGGAAGCATGAGGAGGATGGTGCCGACGCCGATCACCACCGCGAATCCGATGATGATCCGTCCCGGAGGGGACATCAGGGTGCCGACCGGAATATGTCATGCGTTATGGTTTCTCTCAGCACAGCGTAATCCTAGTCACATCGACGTCGATGTGCGCAGCAGAACAGGGATTCTCTCAGCGGCTCATCAGCTGCCGTACGGGAGAGACGAGCAGGAAGTTGGATTCATGAGTCACGAACACTCTGCACCCGAGGATCGGGGCCACGGATTCGTCAAGGCGCTCGGCACCGTCGACGTCCTCTTCATCGGCTTCGGCGCGATGATCGGCTTCGGCTGGATCGTGCTGACCGGCGGCTGGCTCAACGACGCCGGAACGCTCGGTGCGCTGCTCGCCTTCGCCGCCGGCGGTGTCATCATGGGCTTCGTCGGCGTCGTCTACTCCGAGCTCGTCGCCGCGATGCCGCACGCCGGCGGAGAGCACAACTACCTCATGCGCGGCATGGGCCCGCGCCTGGCGATGCTCGGCTCCTGGGGCATCACCGGCGGATACATCGGCGTCGTCATGTTCGAGGCCGTCGCCGTGCCGCGCACCATGACCTACCTGGTGCCCAACATCGAGCACATCCACCTGTGGACGGTCGCCGGCTTCGACGTCCACCTGACCTGGGCGCTCATCGGCTCGATCACCGCAGTGCTGCTCACCTGGCTCAACATCCGCGGCATCAAGATGACCTCGCTGGTGCAGACCTTCGTCGTGTCGTTCCTGCTGCTCGTGGCCCTCGTGCTCATCGCCGGCGCGTTCGTCGGCGGCGACGCCGCCAACACCGAACCGCTCTTCCACGGCGGCGTCGGCGGGTTCATGATGGTCCTCGCCGTTGTGCCGTTCCTGTTCGTCGGCTTCGACGTCATCCCGCAGTCGGCTGAGGAGATCCGCATCCCGCCGCGCAAGATCGCCCGCCTCGTCGTCTTCTCCGTCGTCATGGCCGTCATCTTCTACCTCGTCGTCATCTTCACGACCTCACTCGCCCTGCCGGCCGATCAGCTCGTCGGCCTCGATCTCGCCACCGCCGACGCGGTCGCGGCGATGTTCGGCTCGGACCTCATGGGCAAGATCGTCATCGCCGGCGGCCTGGCCGGCATCATCACCTCGTGGATCGCCTTCCTCATCGGCTCCTCCCGCCTCATGTGGGCGATGGCCCGTTCGGGCATGATCCCGCAGTGGTTCGCCGTCCTCCACCCGAAGTACGGCACCCCGGTCAATGCGCTGCTGTTCATCGGCGTGCTCTCGGCTGCCGCGCCGTTCCTCGGCACCGCGATGCTCGGCTGGGCCGTCGACGCCGGCTCGCCGATGATCGTGCTGACCTACTGCATGGTCTCGATCACCTTCCTCATCCTGCGCCGCCGCGAACCGGACATGGAACGCCCGATGCGCATCGGCGGCACCGGCAACGGCGGCATGGTCATCGGCGTCATCGCCGTCGTGCTCACCGCACTGCTGTTCGTCATGTACATCCCGGAGCTCACCCCGCTTTCGGTCACCCTCGACTGGCAGTCCTACCTCATGTTCGGCATCTGGATGCTCGTAGGCGTCGTGCTGATGCTCCGCGTGCCCGGCGGCATCCACGCAGGCCCCGATGCTGAGGACCGGCTGCTGGAGAAGATCCGGGCCCGCCGCGGCACCGACGGTCCCGCCTGGTGAACCGGGCCCGAGGCGGTGGCCGGGTCGCGCGAGCGAGCGCGGCTGCGATCGTGCTCACCGCCTCGGCGGCCGGCTGCACCGGCAGCGACGGCTTCCAGCCGCGACCGGGGCTCATCGACGACACCCGGGCGGCGATCATGCTCTCGATCCCGCAGCTCGGGCAGAAGCTCGGCGGCCAGGCCGGGGCGCTCGTCCTCGTCCATGCCGACGGCACCCGTTCGGTGCACCGGACCGGCGGCATCGAGACCGGCACGGTCGCGTCTGCTGACGGGCACATCTTCTACTCCGACGCCGAGCACGACTATGTGCTCTCCGACGAGCTCGTCACCTACGACCACCCCGAACCGGAGTCCATGGCGATGGCGACGATCCCGCTGGGCGGGGACCGGTTCGCCACCGCCTTCAACGTCGGGGCCGGCGATCACGGCTTCGAGTACGCGGTGACGACGAACGCCCCCGGTGAGCTCAAGCGGCATGTGCTGCGCGGAGAGTTCACCAGCCTGTCGAACTGCGACGGGACCCTCAGCGTCGTCGTGTCCGAGAGCTCGATCGAGCGTGACATCCCGCGCGACACCTACCTCACCTTCACACCCGACGGCTCCGGGGTCGCCGCCGAGCAGCTGCACGACTACGGCCAGCAGACCGATGCGCGGCCCAGCGAGCGGATCTCGACGATCCAGCAGACCGCCCAGCCCTGCTACCGGGGATCACCGCTGGTGATGGCGCATCTCGACGAGACCGAGGCGTACCCGGAGATGGAGTTCACCGAGGCGATCAACGTGCGCATCCTCGACGCCGGCACCCGTCAGGTGACCGACCATCGGGTCGAGGGCAGGCCGCACGCCGAGGTCGGAAGCGAACTCGAGCGCACCGATCTCATCGCCCCGGTCACCTCGGCGGCCGTCGTCGACGACGATGACCTGCTGACCGTCAACAGCAGCGGGCATGTGTGGCAGGTCGATCTGCGCACCGGCGAGCCGACCAAGCTGCATGTGCTGCCCGATGTCGAACCGGGCCAGCTCGGCGGCGCCGTGCACATCACCGCCGATCACATCACGCACGTCGCCGCTGACACCGAGGCCGGGGTCGGCCCGGAGCTGCGGATGTACGACACCCGCACCGGCAGCCGCGTCATCGACCCGATCCCGGTGCCGGAGATCAGCGAGTTCGAGGACGGCGACGACATGGTCGTCACCGACGTCACCGCGGTGACACCTCCGGAGTGAGGGCCGGCAGCCGGGCTTCGAGCGCGGCGGCGATCCGGAAGACGGTGGCGTCGTCATAGGCGCGGCCGACGACCTGCGCGCTCGTCGGCACGCCGTCGGCGGCGACCCCGGTCGGCATCGCCATGACCGGCAGCCGGTTGGCGATGTTGAACGGCACCGTCATATGCCGCTGCCAGTAGAACTCGCACCCGTCGAGCCCGTCGAGGAAGAACGCGTCCGCCGCCAGGCTCGCCACCGCCGAGGTGGGGGTTACGAACGCATCGACGCCGGACAGTGCGGCAGCGATCTGGGTCTGGATGCGGCGCTCGAGAACGAGGGAGTCGACGACGGAGAACCGGCTGGCCCAGCGTTCGGTGAGTTCGAGGAAGCGCTGCGTATAGGGTTCGAGCAGCTCGGTGCGGCCGCCGGTCATGCGGCGGATGTTGCCCGCCAGGAAGTGCCCGTAGTGGGCCATCGACGCATCGGTGATGTCGGCGAGGCTGAGGCTGAGGTCGACGTCGGCGACCTGTGCACCCGCTGCCGACAGCGCATCGGCGGCGCGCTGCAGGCCGGCGGCGACATCCGGGTCGACGTCGTAGCAGCCGAGATCCGGGCTGATGCCGATCCGCAGACCGGTGAGGTCGCCTGAGAGGAGGTCGTCTGGGCCCGGATAGGGCTGCGGCGTCGGGACGGTGCCGTGGTCGTCGGGGTCGAGACCGCAGATGATGCCGGTGGCCAGGGCGGTGTCAGCGACGGTGCGGGCGAGGATGTGATCACCGCGGTACCAGTCCTGGTTGAGCGGTGGGGCCGCCGGGGTGCGGCCGAAGGGGGTCTTGAAGCCCGGCAGCCCGCAGAATGCCGCTGGGATGCGGGTCGAGCCGGCGATGTCGCTGGCGGTGGCCAGCGGCGCGTAGCCGAGCGCGACCGCTGCACCGGAGCCGCCGGAGGACCCGCCGGGGGTGCGCTCGAGGTTGAAGGGGTTGCGGGTGGTGCCCCACTCGCGGGTCTGCGTGAAGGTCGCACACGACACCTCGGGCGTGGTCGTGCGGGCGAACGGGATCGCCCCGGCCGCCCGCAGCCGGGCGACGATCGGATGGTCGGCGGCCGCGATGCGCCCGGCCAGCGCCTGCGACCCGCGGGTCGCCGAACAGCCGGCGACGTCGTGCTGCTCCTTGACGAGCAGCGGGACCCCCAGCAGCGGCGGCAGGCCGCGCCCGCCGGCGCGGTAGGCCTCGGTGGCGGCCGCTGCGGCCTGGCGGGCAGGTTCGGCCATGATGTCCATGACGGCGTTGAAGGTGTCATCGAAGGCCTCGATGCGCCGGATGCACGCCTCCAGGTACGTGGTGGGGGTGAGGTCGTGGGTGCGGAAGGCGGCCACCGCCTCGGCGATGGTGAGTGTGTGCAGGCGAGCGTCGTTGATCGTCATATCCGAATGATGGCACAGTCGGCCTGTGACCCCGGGGGCTTCGGTCGCAGCCGGGCCCGGACTAGGCTATAGGTGAGGAGGGAGATGGCGTGACGATCACAGACCTGTCAGACGCCGGCGCTTCAGCGCGCCGTGCCGCCCGTCATGTCACCCTGTTCCTCGACGTCGACGGGGTGCTCAACTCCTACCCCGTCACCGGGCTGCGGTTCCTGCGCGAGCGCCGCCGGAAGGTCCGCGCCTGGCATTACGAACTGCACTTCCGGCCGCGGGTCGTGCGCTTCCTCGACCGGCTCACCCGCCGCCGGCTCGTCGACATCGTGTGGCTGTCGACGTGGTCGCAGCGCTGCCGCACCGAGATCGAGCCGAAGCTCGGATTCCGCTCCAGCTTCGAGGTCATCCCGATGCCCGATGACACCTACAACCGGTTCGCCAACGACCCGCACGAATGGTGGAAGGCCCGCGCCGTCGAGGAGTGGTTCGCCGCCAACGAGGAGGGTCGCGCGATCTGGATCGACGACGACCTCACCGCCCCTGAGACCCGCGCGCACTTCGAGCAGAAGTACGGTTCACGGCTGCTCATGATCGCCCCCGAGTTCGCCCAGGGGCTCCACGAGGACCACTTCTCCCTCATCCGCGACTTCACCTACCGCCGCGCGGTGCCCGCACCGGCACGCCGCACCCTCCTGACCTCGGAGCCGACCGGCGAGCTCGCTGCCGTCCAGGTGCCGGCACCCGGCCTGACGAGCACCGACAGCCTCGCCGGCGACAGCGCCTCGGTCGCCAACGACTTCCCCGCCGGCATCGGCACGACCTACCACGGAAAGGCCTGACATGACGCCCAGCTCCGGAACGCGCACCCGCCCGGTGATCGGGATCATCGACTCCGGGCTCGGGCTCGTCAGCTACGCCGACGCACTCCACCACCAGTACCCGGCCGCCGATCTCGTGCTCGCAATGGACCCGGACTGGATGCCCTACGGGGCGCTCGAACCCGAGGTGGTGGCTGAGCGGGCGCTGCAGTCGGCCAATGCGCTCAGCCCCTGGCAGCCCGATGCGATCGTCGTCGCCTGCAACACCGCCTCCGTCCACGCCCTGGAGCGGCTGCGCGAAGTCTACGAGCCCGGCACCCCGATCATCGGCACGGTGCCGGCGATCAAGTCCGCCGCAGCCACCGGAGAGGACTTCGCCGTCTGGGCGACACGCGCGACGACCCGCTCGGCCTACCAGGAGGGGCTCATCGCCGAGTTCGCCTCCGGCGTCACCGTCCACCAGGTGCCCTGCTACGGCTTAGCCGACGCCATCGACGCCGCCGATGAGGCCCGCATCGACGAGGCGATCGCCGCCGCGGTGGCCGCCACTCCCCCGACCGCCTCGGGAATCGTGCTCGGCTGCACGCACTTCGGGCTCGTCGCCGACCGGATCCTGCAGCAGCGGCCGGGCACCAGCGCCCTGTTCGACTCCCCGCACGCCGTCGCCCGCCAGACCCTCAATCGCCTCGGGCTCGCCCCAGTGACCGACGCCTCGGCGCCGGAGGCCACCGAGACCGGGCGGGTGCTCGCGACCTACATGTCCGGCCGGCGCGCCGGGCTGCCCGACACCTTGGACGCCTACCCGGCGGGAGTGCGGCTGCGCGCCATAGAGAACTGAGCCGTTGCGCAGGTGAGCATCGTCACCGGATTGAGACCGAACGCTGTTGACCGGTGTCCGACCAGCTGGATAACGTCGAAACACTGCTCCAGCGCACGCGCCGGCGACATTCCCACACCGCAGTGGCAGCCGGGCGGCGAGTGCGCGTCCCACCGCTTTGAAAGGCCTCCTCAGTGGGTGTTCTCGACCGCGAAGCCATCGTCGCTTCCCCCAAGTTCAATCGGTGGCTCATCCCCGCCGCGGCCCTCGCCATCCACCTGTGCATCGGCCAGGTGTACGCCTTCTCCGTCTTCAAGTCTCCGCTCATGGACCACTTCGCCGTGCAGGAGGTGGCCGTCGGCTGGATCTTCTCACTGGCGATCCTCATGCTCGGGCTCTCCGCCGCCTTCGGCGGCACCTGGGTGGAGAAGGCGGGGCCGCGCAAGTCGATGGCGCTGGCCGGGCTGTGCTGGGTCACCGGCTTCATCATCGCGACCTTCGGGATCTCGACCGGACAGCTGTGGCTCGTCTACCTCGGCTACGGATTCATCGGCGGGATCGGCCTGGGCATCGGCTACATCTCCCCGGTGTCGACGCTCATCAAATGGTTCCCCGACCGTCCGGGCCTGGCGACCGGCCTGGCGATCATGGGCTTCGGCGGCGGTGCGCTCATCGCCAGCCCGGCCTCAAACGCGCTCATGGCGCACTTCGGCGGCGGGCCCGAGCCCGAGCAGCTCGTCAACGGCATCATCCCGACGTTCATCGCCCTGGCGATCGTCTACGCGCTCGTCATCACCGGCGGTGCCTACTGCATCCGCGTCCCGCACCCGGACTGGAAGCCGGCCGGCTGGGACCCCTCCCAGGTGAAGGAGAAGCCGATGCAGACGACGAAGAACGTCTCGGCGAACTCCGCGATCAGGACTCCGCAGTTCTGGCTGCTGTGGATCGTGCTGTTCACCAACGTCACCGCCGGCATCGGCATCCTGGAGAACGCCGCGCCGATGATCCAGGACTACTTCCCGCAGATCACCGCGGCCGCCGCAGCCGGATTCGTCGGCATGCTGTCGCTGACGAACATGGCCGGCCGGTTCGTGTGGTCGAGCCTGTCGGACTACATCGGGCGCAAGAACATCTACATCCTCTACCTCGGCCTCGGGCTGCTGCTGTACCTGGCGGTCGCGGTCGTCGGCGGCGGTTCGCTGTTCCTGTTCCTCATCGCCACCCTCATCATCCTGTCGTTCTACGGCGGCGGCTTCGCCACCGTCCCGGCGTACCTGCGCGACCTGTTCGGCGTCTACCAGGTCGGCGCGATCCACGGCCGGCTGCTGACCGCGTGGGCGGCAGCCGGCGTTGCCGGTCCGCTCATCGTCAACCTCGTCGTCGAGTCCCAGGCCGCAGCCGGCAAGTCCGGGCAGGATCTCTACAGCCTGTCGCTGTACATCATGGTCGGCGTGCTGGCCATCGGCTTCATCGCCAACGCCCTCGTCCGCCCGGTCGATGCGAAGCACCACGAGTCCGAGGATGTCGTCGCTGCTGCGCAGGACCGGCCGGATCCGGACGCGGTGGCAGCCGAAGAGGCGCGGGCGCATATGCGCGATGAGGACGCGCAGGACGGCGGCTTCCACGCCACCATCGCGGTGGTGCTCGCCGGTGTCGTGTGCGCAGGCCTGCTCTACGGGCTCGTGCAGACAGTCATCAAGGCCGCCGCGCTGTTCTGATCAGGCCCGGCCGGCGCGCACCCAGTCGATGAGGGGAGTCAGCGCGCTTCGGTCGGTCCAGTCGCCGGGCTGTTCACCGGCTTCGACGAGCGCGGCCTCCCACGGCTCGTAGGCGGCCGGATCCTTCTTCGCCACCGAGCGCAGCAGGGTTCGGCACAGCAGCCGGTCGACTGGCGACATGCGGCTGAGGTCCCAGGCTCCGCGGGCGTAGAACAGCGGCAGCTCGGCCAGCGGGCCGCCCAGATTGCGCCTGCGCAGGGCGGCGAGCCCCTCATCGGTGGGCGGGGAGGCACCGACGGCGAGGATCGCCGTGCGAGTGCCGGGCGCCTGCCGGAGTGCGGTGCGCAGAAAGCGCACGCCTGCGATGCCGGTGGCGTAGACGGCACCGCAGTGCACGATCGTGCCGTATTCGGAGAGCCTGCGGGGATCCGCCTGCTGCACATCGGCCAGCTCGAAGCCGACGGTCTCGGCCAGCCAACCGGCGTAGCGTGCCGTGGCTCCGTACTTCGAGCGGTAGACGACGATTCCTCGGCTCATCCCGGGTCCTCATCTCAGGGTGATCCAGCAGCTGTCACCCTCAGTCTAGGGACGTCGGCCGTCCGCCCGTAGAATCACTGGTGAACGCCTGCCGAACCCGGCCGGCAGCACCCCGTGGAGGAGATGACACGATGAGCGCAGGCCAGTCCTACCTCGTCAGCGGCAATCTCGTCGCTGTCATCACCGCCGTGCGCGACGGCGTCCCCTTCGTCCTCACCACCGGCGGCGGCACCACCCTGCCGGCCGGCCCCCTGCAGCGCAGCCACCGCTCGATGCAGGAGGGGATGCGCGCGTGGGTGCTGCGCCAGACCGGCTGCGCGCTCGGCTACATCGAACAGCTCTACACCTTCGCCGACCGCAATCGCGGCTCCGGTCCCGCCCTCGAGGTCTCCTACCTGGGGCTCACGACGATGGAGCCCGGCGCCGAGGCGTGGCGCAGCTGGTATGAGTTCTTCCCCTGGGAAGACCGCCGGGACGGCACGGAGGTCGTCGACGAGATCATCGCGCCTGCGCTCACCCGCTGGGCCGCGGAGGCGACTGACGAGGATGCGGGCCGGGAGGGTCGCCGGGTCCGCTGTGAGGCGGCCTTCGGGCTGGCTGGCCGGCCGTGGCATCCGGATATGGCGCTGGCCCGCTATGAGCTGCTCTACGAAGCCGGTCTCGTTCCCGAGGCTGGCGCCGAGGATAGGGTGCCGGGCCGGGCGATGACCCCGCATCATCGGCGGATCCTCGCCAGCGGAATCGCCCGGCTGCGCTCGAAGATCCAGTATCAGCCGGTGATCTTCGAACTCCTCCCGGAGACCTTCACGCTCACCGGGCTGCAGACCGCTGTCGAGGCGATCGCCGGCCAGGAGCTGCACACGCAGAACTTCCGCAGGCTCGTCGCCCAGCAGCAGCTCGTCGAGGACTCCGGCCAGGTCGCCTCCAGCACGGGCGGCCGGCCGGCCAAGCTCGTCCGGTTCCGCCGCAGCGTCCTCGATGAGCGCGCCGCGGCCGGCACCAAGCTGCCGATCCCCCGCGCGAAGTGACACCTGCTCTCACCAGCCGGTTTGCTCCCCCGCCCCTTTATGCTCATACTGAGCATAATAGTATCCGGCAGCCCGAGTGAAGGAGCCGCATGCCGACCGTGACGATTGACACCGAAGCCCTGTACCAGCGCGTCGACTCCGTCATCCCCCGCATCGAGTGGGCGACGATGGAGGACGACATCGCCGCCATCTGGCGGCTCAAAGCCGAACGCAACGCCGTCATCCTCGCCCACAACTACCAGACCCCGGAGATCTTCCACGGGGTTGCCGATATCGTCGGCGACTCCCTGGCGCTGGCCCGCGAGGCCGTGAGAGTCGATGCCGATGTCATCGTGCTCGCCGGCGTGCACTTCATGGCCGAGACCGCCAAGCTGCTGAATCCGGAGAAGACCGTTCTCGTCCCCGACCTGCGCGCCGGCTGCTCGCTGGCCGAATCGATCACGGCAGCCGACGTCCGCCAGCTCAAGGCGGACAATCCCGGCGTTCCGGTCGTCACCTATGTCAACACCTCGGCGGCGGTGAAGGCAGAATCGGACATCTGCTGCACCTCGGGCAATGCGAAAGCGGTCATCGAGTCCCTGGGCACCGACCGGGTCATCATGATCCCGGATGAGCATCTGGCGGCGAACATCGCCCGCGACGCAGGCGTCGAGGTCATCACGTGGCCGGGCCGCTGCGAGGTCCACGACCGGTTCACCGCAGCCGACATCGAACAGGTCCGGCGCGACCACGAGGGCGTGCTCGTCATGGCCCATCCGGAGTGCCCGCCCGACGTCGTGGCCGCCAGCGACATGGCCGGTTCGACCGCGCAGATGCTCGCCCACGTCGCGCATCAGCGGCCGAAGCGGGTCGCGCTCATCACCGAATGCTCGATGAGCGACAACATCGCCGCTGAGATCCGCGACGTCGAGATGATCCGGCCGTGCAATCTGTGCCCGCACATGAAGCGCAACTCGCTGGCCAACATCCGGGCCGCGCTCGAGGGCATGCAGCACGAGGTGACGATCGACCCCGACGTCGCAGACCGCGCCCGCGCCGCCGTCGACCGGATGCTGGCGATCTCATGACCGGTGAGCTGGCCGCGCTGCCGAAGATCATGTTCGAAGACCTCGTCCGTCAGGCGCTGTCAGAGGACTTCGGCCGCGCAGGCGACCTGACGACGATGGCGACGGTGCCTGCCGGGATGCGGGCGAGCGCTGTCCTTGCCGCCCGCCAGCCTGGGACGGTCGCCGGTCTCGACCTGGCCGGCCTCGCCTTCGAACTGCTCGACCCCACCGCCGAGGTGGTGGTCTCGAAAGGCGACGGCTGCCGGGTGGCTGCTGGCGAGGAGATCGCCACGATCACCGCCGATGCCCGCGCGCTGCTGAGCGGTGAACGGGTGGCGCTGAACTTCCTCGGGCATCTGTCGGGGATCGCCACTGCCACGGCGACGCTCGTCGATGCGGTCGCCGGGAGGTGTGCTGTCACCTGCACGCGGAAGACGACGCCGGGACTGCGGGCGGTTGAGAAGTACGCGGTGCGCTGCGGCGGCGGAGTGAACCACCGCACCGGGCTCGACGATGCGGTCCTCATCAAGGACAACCACATCGCCTTGGCCGGCGGCGTGACGGCCGCGGTCGAGCAGGTGCTCGCCCAGGTCGGTCATCTCGTCGCCATTGAGGTCGAAGTCGACACCCTCGATCAGCTGCGTGAGCTGCTGGAGATTTCCGCTGGGGTTGACGCGGTGCTGCTGGACAATATGGATCCGCCCACGCTGCGTGAGGCGGTCGCACTCATCGACGGTCGTCTGACGGCCGAGGCCTCGGGGAGGATCACTGTCGAGACGGCACCGGCGATCGCTGAGACCGGCGTCGATCTCATCTCCGCCGGATGGCTGACCCACTCGGCGGCCGTGCTCGACATCGGGCTCGACATTCAGGTGTGAGGCGCTATCGACGTTGAGTACCACATCGAGCGTCCTCGATAGTGCAGTCAGCGGTGGTGTGCTTGCAGTTCGACCTCGAAACCGTCGTCGTTGATGAGGTAGGCAGCGTAGGTGTGCTCACCACCGGCGTGCGGGTGCTCTTCAGCGAACATGAGCGTCCACCCGTGTTCGGCAGCTGATGTGGTGATCGCGTCGACAGCGGTCGGGGCGCCTGCGTGGAAGGCAAGGTGGTTGAGGCCCGGCCGCAGCCGGTCGTGGGAGAGCCCACGCATGGCTGGTGACTGTTCGATGACGATGTACACGTCTCGGCACTGCCAGCTCCGGCCGTATTCCCACTGCTGGTAGTCGCGATATCCCAGCTGCGTGAGCAGCCATCCCCATTGCCGGGCGGCACGTTCCAAATCGGGAACCCACAGCTCGATGTGGTGGATGCTGCCGGCGGGCGAGGACATCACCGCCGCCCGTCCTTCAGTCGCAGCTCGTGGGAGTAGGCGTTGAAGGTGGTGCCGCGGTTGAAGCCGATGACGGTGACGCCGAGTTCTCGCCCGAGGTCGACGGCGAGTGCTGACGGGGCCGAGACTGCCGAGAGCATCGGGATCCCAGCCATTGCGGCCTTCTGCACGAGTTCGAAGGAGGCCCGGCCCGAGACCTGCAGGACAGCCCGGTCAGCCGGCATCAGCTTCTGCTCAAGTGCCCAGCCGAGGACCTTGTCGACGGCGTTGTGCCGGCCGACGTCCTCCCGCAGGACCAGCAGCTCCGGTTCCCTGCCAGCCGTGAACAGCCCGGCCGCATGCACTCCGCCGGTGGCATCGAACAGACACTGGTGCGACCGCAGGAGCTCGGGCAGGGCGAGCACTGCGGTTGGGCTGATGAACCCGGGTTCGGGGGCGGTGACAGGGTAGGCGGATTCCTTGCGGACGGCTTCGATCGAGGCGGTGCCGCAGATGCCGCACGCGCTCGACGTGTAGACCTGGCGGGCGCCGTAGTTCTCGCGGTCCCACACGCCGGACTGCAGGCGGACGGCGGCGACGTTGTAGTTGCGGCTGCCATCGGGGTCGAGTCCGGAGGCGAAGTCGATCTCGACGATGTCGGCCATCGACGTGATGACGCCCTCGCTCAGCAGGAAGCCGGCGACGAGCTCGACGTCGTCGCCGGGGGTGCGCATGGTGACGGTGAACTGCTCGCCGTCGAGGCGGACTTCCAGCGGCTCCTCACCGGCGAGTGCGTCGGCGCGGGCGCGGACCTCACCGGAGGCGTTGAAGCGGTGGACGCGAGAGCGGACGACCCGGCGCATCACAGCCCCTCGTCGAGGTGCTTGTACCAGGCGTCGATCCCGCCGATGAGGTGCTTGACCTGGGCGCCGGAGTGCAGAAGGACGCGGGCGGCGGCCTGGGAGCGGGCGCCGGACTTGCAGTACAGCACCACCTCGGCGTCAGAGGACTTCGCCTCGTCGATGAGTTCAGCGACCGCCTCGCTGCCGGCGGGAGGCTTCTGGGTGAACTCGCCGACCGGGATGAGGCGGGCACCGGGGATGATCCCGGTCTCGGTCTCATAGGGTTCGCGCACATCGACGAGCACGAGCGGACGTCCCTGCACTTCGAGCGCATCGACCTCCTCCTGCAGCTGGGCGCAGTTGAGCGCGGGCACGAGGTCGAAACCCACCTCGGCGGCGGTGGCCGGGCGGCGCACGGCCGGGTTGGCGCGCAGCGGCAGCCGCTCCCAGCCGGCAGTGCGCATGTCGTAGATGAGCACGGTGCCGATGAGCGGCTGACCGAAGTCGAGGATGAGCTTGAGCGCCTCACCGGCCTGGGCGACGCCGAGGATGCCGGGGACCACGCCGAGCACCCCGGCCTCCGCGCAGCTGGGGATCGCCCCAGGTGCCGGCTGGCTCGGCAGCAGGTCGCGGTAGACGGGACCGCGGGAGGCATGGAAGACGCTCAACTGCCCGCCGGTCGTCAGCACCGAGGCCCACACGTGCGGGATGTCGGCGACCGTGGCGGCATCGGAGACGAGGTAGCGGGTGTCGAAGTTGTCCGCCCCGTCGATGACGATGTCGTAGCCGCCGATGATCTCGTACGCGTTGCCGGCGTCGAGGCGGATCGGGTGCATCTCGACGGTGACATTGGGATTGAGCGCATTGACGGTCGCGGCAGCCGAGACGGTCTTCTCGACGCCGACGTCGGCGGTGGTGTGGAGGATCTGCCGGTGCAGGTTCGACAGCTCCACCTCATCGTCATCGACGATGCCGATCGTGCCGACCCCGGCGGCAGCGAGATACAGGGCTGCCGGCGAGCCGAGCCCACCGGCACCGATGATGAGCACGCGCGCCCGGCCGAGCGCATGCTGGCCGGCGACCCCGACGCCGGGAACGGTGATCTGCCGCGCATAGCGGGGGTGGCTCATGAGCCGATCCCCACCCAATCGTGGTCGCCGGTCGCGTAGTGCTGCTGCTTCCAGATCGGCACCTCGGCCTTGATCCGGTCGACGAGCTCGGCGCAGCAGGCGAACGCCTCGCGCCGGTGAGCAGCGGCGACCGCGACGACGAGCGCGTCCTCGCCGACGGCGAGGCTGCCGATCCGGTGGGCGGCCCAGATCCGCACCCCACCGGACTCAGCGGCGAACTCCTCGGCGACGGCCGCGCAGGTGGCGGCGAGGATCTCGCCGGCCTGCGGGTGGGCGGTGTAGTCGAGGCCGGTGACGTCGTCGCGGCCGGAGTCGTGGTTGCGGATGACCCCGCGGAAGCTCGCGACCGCACCCATCTGCGGGCTCAGCACCGCCGCGGCGGCGTCGGGGTCGAGCGGGTCCTCGGTGATGGAGGTCTGGATGACGCCGGTTGCCGGTCCCGAGGCGGGGGCCGGCTGGCGTGGGTGGCGGTGGGAGTCGTCGTGGTCGCGGACGTCTGCGAGCTGTGCCTGCAGGTGGTGGAGGACGGAGTCGAGGACGGTGATGCCGTCGCGCACCCCGCCGGGTGAGCCGGGCAGATTGCAGATGAAGGTCTGCCCGCACAGCCCCGCCCTCCCGCGGCTCATCATCGCCTCGTCGAGCTTCTGCAGACCGTAGGCCCACAGCGCGTGCATGATGCCAGGGGTCGGTCGGTCGATGAACTCAGCCGTCGCCTCGGGGGTGGTGTCGTCGCTGTTGGTGCCGGTCCCGCCGGTGGTGAAGATGAACCGCGGGCGCTCGCCTGCCGGCAGGTCGGCGAGCAGGCGCTGCAGTGCGGTGCGCACCGGGTCGCCGTCGGCGACGACGATCGGCTCGGGCACCCGGTAGCCGTGGCCGGTGAGCCAGTCGGTCAGCAGCGGCCCGGTCGTATCGGCAGCCCTGCCCTCGGCGGCGGCGGTCGAGACGACGATGACGGCAGCCCAGTCACCGGCCCCGAAGTCCGGCTTGCGCTTGACGCGGCGGCCGGGCTGGAAGGCGAACGCATCAGCCCTGCTCATACGCTGTCCCCTCCTCATCAGCTGCGCGGTGGTAGTCGCCGCTCTTGCCGCCGGTCTTGGTCACGACGCGCGTGATGGTGATCTCGGCGGCCTTGTCGAGGGCCTTGATCATGTCGTAGACGGTCAGTGCCGCGACCGAGGCGGCGGTCAGCGCCTCCATCTCCACCCCGGTCACAGCAGTGGTCTTGACGCGGGTGCGGATGTGGACGCCGGCCGGCAGCCGGGTGAAGTCGACGGTGACCCCGCTGATGGGCAGCGGGTGGCACAGCGGCACGAGCTCGGGGGTCTTCTTCGCCGCCATGATCCCGGCGACCCTCGCGACGGCGAGCACATCGCCCTTCGGGGCGGTGCCGGCGAAGATCTGCTCGACGACGTCGGCGGTGGTGGTGACGACCGCCTCGGCGGTGGCGCTGCGGGCGGTCACCGGCTTAGCCGACACGTCGACCATATGGGCGGTGCCGTCGGCGCGGACATGGCTGAGCTCACTCACCGTGGGCCTCCTCAAGCGGCAGAATCTGGACGGTGGATCCGGCTGGGACGACCTCGTCACCAGCGGGGATGCGGATGAGTGCGGTGGCCTGTGCGGCCGCGGCGAGCAGGTGGGAGCTGGTGCCGGAGAAGGCGGCCGCGGTGACGTGGCCGGTGTCGTCGGTGTGCCAGGTGCCGCGCCGGATCTGCTCGCGGCGGGCCAAGGGGGTGACGTCCTCGCTCAGTGCGGCCGGCTGCCAGCGGTGGGCCGACGTGCACCGGTATGCTTCGGCGAGCGCTGGCCGCAGGAACATCTCGGCTGACACCCAGGTGCTCACGGGGTTGCCGGGGAAGCAGATGATGACCGCGCCCGAGGTGTGGGTTCCGAGTCCCTGCGGGCCGCCGGGCTGCATGGTCACCGAGCCGAAGGCGGCGCAGCCTTCGAGTGCCTGGCGGATGACTTCGTAGCGGCCGGCGCTGATCCCGCCGGAGGTGATGATGAGGTCGGGGGCGTGGGCGGCGAGGTCGGCTTCGAGGACGGCGGCGAAGTCGGCGACGGTGTCGGAGATGAGCCGGGAGGCGGCCACGGCCACACCGTTGCGGTCCAGCCAGGCGGCGAGCATCGTGAGGTTCGCGTCGTACAGTGCGCCCGGGGGCAGCGGGGTGGTGCCCGGGGCTGTCACTTCGTCACCGCCGGTGTAGATGACGGCCCGCGGCCTGGCGTGGACTGCCACCTCGGTCTGCCCGAGTGCGGCGATGGTGCCGAGCCCTGGGACGGTCAGCCGCGTGCCGGCGGCCAGCAGCAGGTCCCCGGTGCGGGCGTCGGAGCCGATGGGACGCACGAATGTCCCAGCTGACACCTCGGGCACGGTGATCTGACCGGCCCTCACGGCGGCGTCGAAGCTCGTCGCGTCGGTGTCTTCGATCGGGATGATCGCATCGGCCCCGGCGGGGATCGGGGCGCCGGTCATGATCGGGGCGGCCTGAGCTTCCGGCAGCGGGTCGGGCCAGTGGCCGGCCGGGATCATCGGAGCCAGCGGCAGGGTGGCAGGCGTGTCGGCTGCGCAGACGGCGAAGCCGTCCATCTGGGAGTTATCGAAACCGGGCAGGTCGCGGTTGGCGGTGACATCAGCGGCGAGCACCCGGCCGGCGGCTGCCGCCAGCGGCAGGGTTTCGGTGCGCACGCGCTCCCCACCGTCGGTGCGCGCGCTGGCCTGGGCGGCCACCGCCTCGGCGACGGCACGGATGTGGGCGGTGATCGAGCGTGCGCCCGTCGCCGGCCAGCCGTCTGCACTCGTGGTCATGGACTCAAGCCTAGTGCCCGAAGCTCCACGCCCGGTGGATGCCGTGGGCCTTCCCAGCTGAGACACACGCGCCGTTGCTAGACTCGATGCATGTCTGTTGAGCTGGGACTTCCCACCGTCAGGCCCACTGCCGGCAGCGTCGCCGCGTCGCTGGCCCGCCGGGCCGCCGATGCCCCTGCCTCCGGGCCGCTGCTCGATCAGTTCGGCCGGGCCGGCACCGACCTGCGCGTGTCCCTGACAGACAAATGCAATCTGCGCTGCACCTACTGCATGCCTGCTGAGGGCATGAACTGGATGCCGCAGGAGAGCCTGCTCACCGCCGCCGAGGTGGTGCGTCTTGTGCGCATCGCCGTGCGCGACCTCGGGGTCACCCAGCTGCGGCTGACCGGCGGCGAACCGCTCATCCGGCCCGACCTGGAGGCGATCATCGCCGGCATCCGCGCCGAACACGCCGCGCTGCCGATCGCCATCACCACCAACGGCATCGGCTTAGCCGCCCGCGCAGCGAAGCTCGCCGAAGCCGGGCTGTCGCGGCTCAACATCTCCCTCGACACGATCGACGCAGACACCTACGCGAAGCTGGCCCGCCGTGACCGGCTCACCCAGGTGCTCGACGGCATCGATGCGGCCCAGGCCGCCGGGCTGTCACCGGCGAAGATCAACGCGGTGCTCATGCGCGGGGTCAACGACGACCAGGCCGCAGAGCTGCTCGACTTCGCACTCGCCCGCGGGCTGGAGCTGCGGTTCATCGAGCAGATGCCGCTCGACGGCGACCACGGCTGGACGCGGGCGAACATGGTCACCGCCGAGGAGATCCGCACCCAGCTGAGCGCACACTGGGATCTCATCGCCGACGACATCCCGCGCGCCGGCGCCCCAGCGCAGCGGTGGCGGGTCTACCCGCACGCAACCACCGCCTCGGGCACGGTTGGGGAACCACTGGGCCGGGTGGGGATCATCGCCTCGGTGACCGAGCCGTTCTGCAGTGACTGCACGCGCACCCGCATCACCGCCGAGGGCAAGATCCGCTCGTGCCTGTTCTCGCATGAGGAGTTCGACCTCTCGCTGCTGCTGCGCTCGGATGCCGATGACGCCGCCGTCGGGCAGGCGTGGCGGCAGGCGATGTGGCTCAAGCCGCGCGCCCACGGGATGGGCCGGCCGGGCCTCGACAGCGATGAGTACGTGCAGCCGGAGCGCTCGATGAGCGCGATCGGAGGGTGAGGATGGATCAGCAGCACACCGCGCCCGAGGCGGGGGACGGCTGGGAGGTCACCGTCCGGTACTTCGCCGCCGCCCGGGCTGCCGCCGGTGGGATCGCCGAGGAGCAGGTGCCGCTGGCTGAGCCGGTGAGCGAGGCGCAGCTCTTCGAGCTGCTGGCCGAACGGCACCCGGATCCGCCGGCTGGGGAGCCGGCACTCAAGACGGTGCTGGCGGAGAGCTCGAGCTTCGTCGACGGGTTCGTCGTGCTCGAGGGAACGCTCATCAACCCTGGTCAGCGGGTCGATGTGTTGCCGCCGTTTGCCGGCGGGTGACTGCTGAACGGAAGGAAATCAGCCACGCAACAGCACAGGAGAGAGTGCACAGGACCGAGCCGATGAGATCGGCTCCACCAGCGCCGATATTCGGCCCGCCGCCAGTCAGGTTCTGTTTGAGGAAGATGGCTCCGGCTGTGCACTGAAGGCCTGCAGCCAGTGTGAAGAGGATGGCGGTCAGCCACCGTCCCTCTTTCGAGATCGGCGCCCGAACCACAGCGATCATGCCGCACAGCCAGGCGGCACTCGCCGCAGACAGCTGCACGAGAATCAGCGGGTTCCCGTACAGGAGATCACACCAGGCGGAGACTGCGACCACGGCGAAGAACACACCTGCGAGGGCGGAACTGAATGCCGCGATGGGGGAATGCACGTTCATTTTCCGCTCCAGTTTTTCGTCTCCCTCACAGTAGGACAGATCCCTCCAGCTGCACGCGCCTGCATGATGGGGCCGCGCGTCGATGTGCTGCCGCCGTTCGCTGGCGGGTGAGGGGTCACGGATGTTGCCTGCGGCGGCGGAGAACCATCTGGGCGCGGGCGATCGCGGCGACCAGGACGGCCACGGCGCACATTCCTGAACCTGCAGGATAGAGGAAGCCCGCCCCGATGTTCGTCCCACCCACCAGTCGTGAGGTTCGCCCTGATGAGGATACCCGCTGCCAGCACTGACGTCGCTCCGACGCGGGTCTCAGTCTGCCGGAGACCGGCGCCGGCGCGCTCGCGCATCGCCGTTCACCCACCAGAGGAACAGAAGCATGACCACGATGATCGCGTCATCGCGCAGGTCGGCCAGCGCTGTGCTCCGGGTCGCTGCGATGGCGGCTGCCCCGAGAACCCAGGCGACGGGCATGATCGCGCCGAGCCACCAGGGGTTGCGGCGCGTGAGACAGACGTGGATGACGACCGCACCAACGCCCACGACGATGGCGAGGCCGATGCCGAGTGGGGATGGAGAGTCGAAGGTGCCGAGCATGCGCCGAGTCTATGCGGAGTTTCAGCGTGGGGCGGTAGCTCTGGCTGCGGCTGCGGCCAGATCGGACAGCTGCGCGAGTTCAGTGCGGGCTTCCGGCGGGTCGGTGATGGTGAAGGGCACGTCGAGGCTGAGCAGGTGGAGCAGCAGCCACCGCAGACTCCCGGTGCCGGCGCCGATGCTCACGCGGCAGCGGGCATCATCGATCGGTTCGACGGTGCCGGACCGGCCCGGAAACCTCTCGGAGATCTCGGCAGCAGGCGCCTCGACGACTGCGGTGACCATGACCGCGTAGACCGCGGCCGTCACCTGCTGGCGGACGAACGCGACCGGGTCGGTCGCCGCTGGTGCACTGCTGCGCGGAGTGAAGCCGAAGGTCGTCTGATGGACCTCGGTGATGCGGTCGAGCCGGTAGGTCCGCCAGCCGTCGACCGGCTGCCCGGTGTCAGCCGGGGCGGTGTCGTGCCGGTGGGCGACGAGGTACCAGTGGCTGCCGAAGACGACGAGTGCATAGGGTTCGACGCGGCGCATCACGGTGGTCTCGCCTCGGGCGTGGCGGATGTCGGCGAGGCATCCGGCGGCGATGGCGCGGGCGAGCCCGGCGATCCTGGCCAGCGGCACCTGAGGCTCATTGCCGGCAGCCGCGTGGATCGCGGTTGCGGCCCGGTCGACTTCGGCGGCCAGCGGGCCGGGCAGCACTGCTGCGAGTTTGGCCGCTGCCGTGCCGACAGCCCCGGCCTGTTCGTGCACGCCGAGGCTGGTGAGTGAGCGCAGCGCCAGTGCCAGAGCGAAGGCCTCATCGGCGGTGTACTGCAGCGGCGGGAGCACCACTCCCCCAGGACTGACGTACCCGCCACCGGGCCCACGTGCGGCGTCGATGCGATAGCCGTGCTCGCGCAGATAGGCGATATCACGGCGGACCGAACGCTCAGACGTGTGTAGCCGAGCGGCCAATTCGGCACTCGTGAGCGCCCGGCCGCTGGCCAGCAGGCCGAGCAGCTCGAGCGTGTGCTCATCCGTCCGCCGGGACATACCAGCAAGCCTAATGCTGATGCGGTCAGAAAATGTCCGGATCCAGCGTCATGCTGGCACCACCTGACCGGCAGGGCCCGCCGCAACCGCAGCGCAGCCCTGGGGCGCACGGCCCTCCGGCCAGGTCAGAGACAAGGAGTTCTCATGCCCTTCTTCACGCCCTCCGTCACCGACGAACGCGACGCCCTCATCACCGTCGCCCAGCAGCAGACACGCCAGCTGCGCAGCACCGCATGGAACCTCAGCTGGGAGCAGGCATGCGCGACCCCGCTGCCGAGCCGCCTGTCGATCGCAGGACTGCTCGCCCACGGCGCGCAGGTCATCCACGGCTGGCTGACCGCCGCACGACGCGCCCCAGCGCTCATCGCCGACAGCGAGTACCCGCAGATCGGCGCGCAGATCGGCCTGTCGATGATGCACACCGGAGCCGAGGTGCCGGCTGAGCCGGATCTGCAGCGGCTGCTGGGCATCGTCGACGGGCGCATCGATGAGATCGCCGAGGTCGTCTCCGAGCTCGATCTCGACGCCCGCGTGCCGAATCCGCACCCGGCCTATCTGCCTGACGTCGACTCATTCAGCAACCGCTGGGTGATCCACCACATCATCACCGAGATCGCCCGGCACGCCGGGCACGCCGATCTCATCCGTGAGGCGATCGACGGCAGGATCGCCTACGAGCTGAACTTCTACGCCGACGGCGGCACCGTCGAGCAGTGGCAGCAGCAGGCGGCACAATGGGGGCTGCCCGGCTGAGGCGCTGGCCGGGATCATGTGCGGCCGGCCGGGGTCATGTGAGAATGACACCATGACCCACCCCGACTGGGCCGAGGCGATCACCATCGCCGCCAGTGCCGGTGCCTCGACACTCCAGCCGACCGCAGCGCAGCCGCTGCCTGCGTGCCTGGGCCGGGTGCTCGCTCACACGCTGACAGCCGGCCGCGCGATCCCGCATTTCGACTCCTCGGCGATGGACGGTTTCGCCGTGTCCGGCCCACCTCCTTGGCAGCTCGAGGCGAGCACCGCCTCGGGAGCGGATGCCCACGCCGCATCCGGCGCCCGTCCGCTGACGGCTGGGTGGGCGCGGCCGATCCTCACCGGCGGCGCGGTGCCGGCAGGCACCACGAGCATCGTGCGCTGCGAACACGCCGAGGCGATGGGAGCCGACGCGGCCGGACAGACCGGGCTGCGGCTGCGCGCTGATGCCCCGGCAACGGATCTGGCGCCGGCGCGCAACATCCGGCGAGCCGGCCGGGAGACCCGCGCCGGTGAGGTGCTGCTGGAAGGCGGGCGGGTGCTCTCACCGGCCGATCTGGCCTATGCGGCCGTTGCCGGACTCGATGCGCTGCCGGTGCGCAGGCGGCCGCGGGTGGCGCTGCTGATGACCGGAGACGAGGTCATCACCGCAGGTCAGCCAGCACCCGGGCAGGTGCGCGACACCTTCGGACCGGCGCTGCCGGGACTCGTGGCAGGCCTGGGCGGAGACGTGATCGACGTGCGGCGGATCGCTGACGATGCGCAGGCGACCCGGGTCGCCCTCCGCGAGGCGCTGGCGGCCGCGGATGTCGTGCTCACCACCGGCGGGACCGGACATTCGGATGCCGACCACGTCAGGCGGGAGTCAGCACGCTTGGCCAGTGAGCTGCTGTTCCCGGAGCTGGCGATGCGGCCAGGACATCCGACGACGTTCGCGCAGCTCGGTGGGCACCCGGGGGCCTGGCATGTCGGGCTGCCGGGCAATCCGCTGGCGGCGATGACGGCGATGCGCGTCGTCGTCGAACCGCTGCTGTGCGGGATGCTCGGCAGCCCGCTGCGCCCGGCGCGTTCGGTGGAGGCTGCCGTCGAGGTGCGGCCGGTGCGCGTGAGCACACTCATGCCGGCCCGCCAGCGTGACGGCGGCCGTTGGGAGCCCTGCGATGCCCGCGGGTCGAACATGCTGCGCGGACTCACCGAGGCTGACGGGTTCCTCACCGTGCCGACTGCGGGTCTGTGCGCCGGCGAGCAGGCTCAGGTGCTCGACCTGCCGTGGCCGCAGCGGTGAGGGTTCGGCTTCGCTGCCCTCAGCGCTGGGACTGCGGGTCGTTCCACGACCAGATGTCATCACCGCGCAGCACCGCATCGGCACCGCCGTCGCAGTAGACCGTCTGCCCGGTCGTGTGGGTCGTCGCGGGGCTGGCGAGGAACAGCAGCAGGGTGGCCACCGACTCCGGCGGCTGATGGTAGTTCAGCGGCATCGGCACAGACTGGTCGACGAACGCGCGGCTCTCCTCGGTGGCCAGCAGCTCCTTCGTCATCGGGGTGAGCACGGTTCCGGGCGCCACCGCGTTGAGCGGGATCCCGGCCCCTGCCCACTCGTCGGTGACAGAGGCGCGGCGCAGCCACCGCGACAGGGCGCGCTTCGATGCCGGGTAGACGGCGTAGGCGGTCTGCTGATCCTGGCTGGTGTAGGCCTCGGCCCGTTCGAGGGCGAGCGCCTCGTCGCCGGCGAGCAGCGCCTCGACGAGCTCGGCAGGCGCTGGCTGCAGCGAGGCCATCGAGCTGACCGCGACGACGCGCGGCGCTGCGGATTCCGCCAGGGTCGGGCGGAGGGCTTGGAGGAGTTCGACGACGCCGAAGTAGTTGATCGACAGCGTCTTGGGAATCGGTGCGGCGATGCCGGCGCAGGCGATGACGGCGTCGATGCGTCCGTCAGCTGCCGCGACCGCCTGTTCGGCAGCCTGGGTCCGGCCCTCCGGCGTGCTGAGATCCGCGATGACATCGGCATCGCGCAGATCGACGCCGATGACCCGGTCCCCCTGCTCGCGCGCCAGCTGCGCTGTCGCGGCTCCGATTCCTGAGGCTGATCCGGTGATGACGACGGTGCGCTGCGTGCTCATGGCTCTCCTTGTGAGCTGGTGGGGGTGGTATCTGTCACGCTATCGAGCCGGCACCTGTCCGGCAATGCGCGCAGGCCGGGGCGATACTTCTGCGCCCGCACAGCGGACAGCGCCCCGGCTTCGCAGCCGGGGCGCTGACGCGGATTCAGCAGCGGTCACTGCTGGCCGGGGTCCGAGGGGCACTGGTCGGTGCGCTCGAGGCTCTTCTTGCCGTATGGGTAGATCGGCTTGCCGCTGGCGAAGTTCGACTCCTGCACAGCGCCGTTGTGCTTCTGCTCGTAGTGCAGGTGGGCGCCCTGCGAGCCGCCGGTGTTGCCAACGCGGCCGATGAACGTCTTCGCATCGACGGTGTCGCCTTCGGAGACCTCGAAGGACTTCAGGTGCGCGTACAGGGTCTTCCAGCCGTTGCCGTGGTCGATCTCGATGTACTTGCCGTACGAGGTGTTGCCCAGATCGCGGACCTTGCTCACGGTGCCCTTGGCGGAGGCGAACACCTTCCAGCCCTCGGCCGGGCTGTGCTGGAAGTCGACCGACTTGGCCGGGTTGTGTCCCTTCCACGTCGCGGCCGTCCACGACTCGCCGCAGGGGAACGGGACCTGGAAGCTCGGTCCGGCGGCCACCGCCTCGGGCGCGGCGTCCGGGGCTGCCTGCGCGGCTGGGGCCAAGCCGCCGAACATGGCGGCGGCAGCGGCGAGTGCGCCGGTGCCGAGCGCGAGGCGGCGGGTCAGCGGGATGCGGGTGTGCTGGGTGCGGGGATTCATCAGGTGTCTCCTTCGAGATCAGAGTTCGGTGTCGGGGTGCGTGCTGGTCAGCTGCTGCGCTGGTACTCCTCCCAGGTCTGCTTGGCGACGTTCGGTCCGTTGTCCGGGCCGTGCTTGGTCAGCCCGTCCATACCGTTGTAGTAGTCGAAGATCTGCCGGTTGCGGTCCTTCTTCCACACCGAGGAGTCGAGGTCGGTGTCGGAGATCGCGACGGCGTGGATGTGCGGGTCGAAGGTGCCGACGCCGGTGCGGTCCCAGGCGGCGAAGCCGACCTGGCGCAGCGCCGTGACGGCCTTGGCGCGGTCGTCTGTCGACAGGTTCTTCGTCGCGGCGTCGAGCGCACCCCCGCCGTCATGCGTGCCGGCGGACGCGTCGGCGCCGTCGGCCTCGTAGGAGCCCTGGGTCAGGTGCAGGTCGACGCCGGAGATCTTCTCGGCTTCGGCCAGCATGTCGGCGGTGCGCTGGTTGAGCGTCTGCCCGTCGACGGTGGTGCGCTTGCCGAGGTCGATGGTGTTCGTGACGGCGAATCCGCCCTTCTCACCGAGCTTCTTCATAGTGCCGGTGCCGGGCAGCCCGTTGGCGGCCTCCCCGGAGGCGCCCTGGGACTTCTGCCAGGCGGAGTAGGCGGTGACGGTCGCCGAGCCGAAGTGCCCGTCGACGTGCTTGGCGTCGAGGTGCTTGGCATCGGCGAGCGCCTGTTCGACGGCCTTGACCGAGGCGGCGGCCCCGTCGGTCGGGTCGGTGCCGTTCTTGGCGGGGTCGAGCTGGGCTGCCAGCACGACCTTCTCCATGTCGACGGTGGTGGCGGCCGTTGCCGGCTGCGAGGCGGTCGCGGCGAGTCCGGCTCCGAGGAGCACGGCTGCGGCGGTGCCAGCTGCAGCGGCGATGGGTGTGCGGTGGGTGCGTGCTGCATGAGCTCGCATCGGGAAACAGCTCCTTGAGGGGTGGGGGATCAGCTGTGCGCGCCGAACTGGGGAACCCGGGTTCGCGGCCCGGGGTGTCCGACGTCTCACACGCTAAGCACGCGCCTGCTGTCAGCTCCACCCGGAAGCGGGGTCTCTGAGCGTCTTCACACGGTTCGCCAACGCCACCTTAGGCCAACCGAGAATCGGAATGAACACGCGTCCGCCCTGGTCAGCAGGTGACGCCGGCCCTGCAGTCGGCGTGTCAGCGCAGCCGTGAGGTGATCGTATCGGCTGCGGCCTTGACACGGTCGGTGACCTCGCGTAACCGCGCATCGCTCTGCTCATCATCCGGGATGCTGACCCCGACGCCGGCGACCGGCCGGTCGAGCACATCGAATACCGGCGCGGCGATCGTGCACACGCCCGGGGTGATCTCCCCGCGTTCGAGCGCAAAGCCCTGCTGGCGGGTCTGGGCGAGCTGGCCGAGCAGCTGCCGCATCGAGGTGGGCCCGGCACCGGTGCGGGAGACGAAGACGTCCTCGCCGCTCAGCAGCGCGAGCACATCGCGTTTGGGCAGCGCGGACATGATCGCCCGGCCGGTGGCGGTCAGGTAGGCCGGCATCCGCACGCCGGTGGCGGTGATGACGGCCACGGATTCGACCGACTGCTCCTTGAGCACGTAGACGGTCTCCCAGCCGCGCAGCACCGCCAGCTGCGCAGTCCCGCGGGTCGCCTCGGCCAGCTGGCGCACGATCGGGGCCGACAGCCGCTGCAGCGGATTGGCCCGCACATAGGCGCTGCCGAGTTCGGACACGCCGGCGCCGAGCATGTACCCGCCGCCGGTCTTCGTCACCAGCCCGAGCTCTTCGAGCACCGAGAGGATCTCGTAGATCGACGAGCGCGGGATCGACAGCGAGCGCGCCATCGCACCTGCGGTGACCGGCCGGTTCGATCCGGCCAGCGCGCGCAGGATTGCGACCGCGCGGCGCAGGGCTGGGACTTCGGCCATCTCAGTCCCCGAAGTCGAAGGCCCGGTAGGCCTCCCGGTAGAGCTCACCGACCGGCCCGAGGCTTGCGTGCACGCCGTGCTCTGCGACGAGCCGGCCGGCGGAGAACACGTGGGTGACATCGGCGGCGGTGCCTGCGAGCATGATCTGCTCGCCTGCGGATCCGTAGGTGCGCGGGGTGTCGGCGGCGATGACGGCGATGTCGGCCGGCTGGCCTGTGGCCAGGCCCGCGCCCGAGGCGGTGGTGGCCGCGGCGTTCGAGTCGCCTAAGTGCAGGGACCGGCTGCCGCCGGAGGTGAGTGCGGCGAGCAGTTCGGCGGGGCTGAAGCGGCCGCGCTGACCGGAGCCGAGCCGTTCACCGGCTTCGAGGCCGCGCAGTTCCAGCAGCGGATCGAGGGTGACGTGCTGGTCGGAGCCGAGGCTGATGACCGCGCCGGCGTCGGCGAGTGCGCGGGCTGGGCCGATGCCGTCTGCCAGATCGGCTTCGGTTGTCGGACACATGACGATCGTGGAGGCGGCCTGGCCGAGCAGCTCGATGTCCGCATCGGTCAGGTGGGTGGCGTGAACGGCTGAGAGCCGGTCGGTCACAACCCCGGCGTCGGCGAGCAGCTGCGTGGGGGTCTTCCCGTAGGCCATCCGGCAGGCGTCGTTCTCGGCCGGCTGTTCGGACAGGTGGACGTGCAGCGGGCCGTCGAGTGCGGTGAAGGCCGGCAGGGCTGCGGCGGGCACAGCGCGCACCGAGTGGATCGCAGCACCGAGGGTCACCCCGCCGGTGACATGGGCGGGGAAGTCGGCGGCCAGGGTCTCAGCCAGGGCGGTGTGGCGCTGCAGGTAGCCGTCGATCGTGCCGTCGCCGAAGCGCTGCTGCTCGGCACCGAGCTCCTCGCCGATCGCACCGGTGAGGTAGCAGGTGTCGAGGAGGACGAGCCGGATCCCGGCATCACAGGCGGCCTGGGCGAGTGCGCGCTCCATGGCGTGCGGCTCGGCATAGGGTGTGCCGCCGGGGGCGTAGTGGACGTAGTGGAACTCGCCGACTGCCGTATAGCCGGCGGTGACCATCTCGGCGTAGATGGCACGCGCGGCCCGGTAGTAGTTCTCCGGGTCGAGCTGGCCGGCCACCCGGTACATCACCTCGCGCCACGTCCAGAAGGTTCCACCGTCGCCGTGGGTGCGGCCGCGCAGCAGCCGGTGGAAGGCATGCGAATGGGCGTTGACGGCGCCGGGGATCGCGAACCCTGCCAGCTTCTGGTTCACCTCGGGTCCGGCAGCCGCGCCAGGGTCGGCACCCTCCTCGATGGCGGTGATGATGCCGGTGTCGTCGATGCTGACCCGCACGTCGCGGGCGTACCGGCCAGGTGCCAGCCAGGCGGCTTCGAAGTGCAGCGAGCGGGTCATGACGCCGTGCCGGTGTCGAGGCCGTGGAGGAGTTCGGCGGCGAGCACATCGGCCAGTGCCTGGGCACCGGCGCGGGCATCGTCGTCTTCGCAGGCTTCCTCCGGGGCGTGGGAGACGCCGGTGGGGTTGCGCACGAACAGCATCGCCGAGGGCACGTGTGCGGCGAGGATGCCGGCGTCGTGGCCGGCGCCGGTCGGCAGCAGCGGCGCATCTGGCAGGACGGCGCGCAGCCGGTCGTTGAGTTCGCGGTGGAAGTACGTCGTCGGTGAGTAGGATTCGCGGCTGACGTCGAGGCCGACCTCGACGCCGTTCTCCCGCGCACCGGGGCCGGCGGCCTCGGCGGCACGCTCCTTGCCGCGGGTGGTGATGGCGTCGAGGACTTCGGAGACGACGTCGTCGGAGTCATGGCGGATGTCGAGCCAGAAGTCCATCGCCGAGGCGATGACGTTCGTGCCGCCGGGGTGGATGGAGGTGCGTCCGACGGTTGCGACGGCCTCGTCGAAGCCGTCGGCCAGTGCCGGGATGTCGCCGATGAGGCGGCTGGCGGCGGCGACGGGGTCGGCGCGGTGGGCCATCGGGGTGGTGCCGGCGTGGTTGCCCTGGCCGGTGAAGCGGAAGTGCCAGCGGCCGTGGCCGACGATCGAGGAGCCGATCGCCACCGGCTGGTCGGTGTTGATGAGGCCGACGCCCTGTTCGACGTGCAGTTCGATGAACGAGCCGATCTGGGCGACGCGGTCCCGGTCGGCGCCCATGCGCTGCGGGTCGAGGTCGTAGCGGGTGACGATGTCAGCCAGCGTGTCGCCGTTCTGGTCGGTCAGCGCCAGGGCATCATCGGCGGCGACGGCGCCGGTCAGCAGCCGGGATCCGAGGCAGGCGAGCCCGAAGCGGGAGCCCTCCTCTTCGGGGAACACCGCGAGGGCGAACGGCCGGGTGGGCCGGTCGAAGGTGCCGCGGGCCTTGAGTTCGTCGTAGGCGGCCAGCGCCGAGGCGACGCCGAGCGGGCCGTCGAACTGGCCGCCGCCGGGCACCGAATCCAGATGCGAGCCGGTGACGACGGCGTTCTCACCCGGGGCGGTCGCCCAGGCCCAGACGATGCCGTTGGCGTCGATCTCGACATCGAGGCTGCGGCGCTCGGCTTCGGCTGTGAACCAGTCGCGCAGCTCGCGTTCGATCGGCGAGTAGCCCGGCCGCAGGTAACCGGGCCCCCGCGGGTCGGTGCCGATCGATTCGATCTGGCCCATGAGGCCGGTGACGTCGGTCATGACTGTTCACTCCGTCCATTCAGCACGGTGCCATCGGTGTCGGTGAGGGTATGCGTCAGGCCGGCCACCGCCTCGGCGGCGGCGCTGACCTGGCCGGAGGCGACGAGCTCGATCGCATCGGCGAGCTCCGGTGAGAGGAACCGGTCCGGGCCGGGGCCGGGGACGGTCTGGCGCAGCAGGCTGATGACCGCGCCGGTGACGGCGGCCGGGTCGGCCTCGCGCAGGTCGGTGGCACGGGCGGCGGCGTAGAGTTCGATGCCGAGCACGGAGGCGAAGTTCGTCACCGCGGTGCGCAGCTTCCGGGCGGCCGACCAGCCCATCGAGACGTGATCCTCCTGCATGGCAGATGAGGGGATCGAGTCGACGCTGGCAGGGGTGGCCAGGCGCTTGAGCTCGGAGACGAGGGCGGCCTGCGTGTAGTGGGCGATCATGAGCCCGGAGTCGACACCGGCGTCGTCGGCGAGGAAGGGCGGCAGGCCCTCGTTGCGGGCGACGTCCATCATCCGGTCGGTGCGGCGTTCGGCGATGTTGGCGGCATCGGCGACGGCGATGGCGAGGAAGTCGAGCGCGTGGGCCAGCGGTGCGCCGTGGAAGTTGCCGTTCGAGGACACCGAACCGTCAGGCAGCACGACGGGGTTGTCGATGGCTGAGCGCAGTTCACGGGCGGCGACCTGGGCGGCGTAGGCGGCGGCATCGCGAGCGGCACCGGTGACCTGCGGGGTGCAGCGCAGCGAGTAGGCGTCCTGGACGAGGTGGGTCGAGTCGCGGTGGCTGGCGACGATCGGCGAGCCCTCAAGCGCAGTGAGCATGTTCGCTGCCGAGGCGGCCTGGCCGGGGTGGGGGCGCAGCGGCTCGTGCAGATCGGGCATGAACACCCGGTCGGTGCCCAGCTGCGCTTCAACGCTCATCGCGGCGGTCAGGTCTGCGGTCGTGAGCAGGTTCTCGATGTCGTGCAGGGCGAGGATGAGCATGCCGAGCATCCCGTCGGTGCCGTTGACGAGCGCCAGGCCCTCCTTCTCGGCGAGTTCGAGCGGTTCGATGCCGGCTTCGGCGAGGGCGTCCGCGGCCGAGGCGGTGGTGCCGTCGGGTCCGTGGACCTCGCCTTCACCCATTGCCACCAGTGCGCAGGCCGACAGGGGCGCGAGGTCACCCGAGCAGCCCAGCGACCCGTATTCGTAGACGACCGGGGTGATGCCGGCGTTGAGGATCGCGACGTAGGTCTGGAGGGTCTCCAGGCGCACACCGGTGCGACCGGTGGCCAGGGTGCGGGCACGCAGCAGCATGAGCGCGCGCACGACCTCGCGTTCGACCGGGGTGCCGACGCCAGCGGCGTGCGAGCGGATGAGGGACTTCTGCAGCTGCGCGCGCAGATCGTGGGCGATGTGGCGCTGGGCGAGCGCACCGAAACCGGTGGAGACACCGTAGACCGGGCGCGGCGCCTCGGCCAGCGCCTCGACTGCGGCACGGTTGGCGGCCACGGTCTCAGCCACCGCCTCGGGCACGGTGACCTGCGCGTCATGGCGGGCGACAGCGACGACGTCGGCGAAGGTCAGCGCATTGGGTTCGAGGGCGACAGAAGCAGTCATGTGGGTGCCTTTCAGGATGGGTTGACGGCGATCGGGCGGCCGGCGCGGTGGACTTCGGCGATGAGGTTGACGCCGGGCCGGTAGGCCAGGTGCCGGTAGCTGGGGGCGGTGAGGATGGAGAAGTCGGCGCGGGCGCCGGGGCTCAGCCGGCCGATGTCGGAGCGTTCGAGTGCGGCGGCGCCGCCGGCGGTGGCCGACCAGACGGCCTGTTCGACGGTGAAGTGCATGTCGCGCACGGCCAGGGCGATGCAGAAGGGGATCGAGCTGGTGAAGCACGAGCCGGGGTTGCAGTCACTGGCGATGGCGACGGTGACGCCGGCGGCGTGGAAGCGGCGGGCGTCGGGGTAGGGCTGGCGGGTGGAGAACTCGACGCCGGGCAGCAGGGTGGCCACGGTGCCGGCCTCAGCGAGGGCGGCAAGGTCCGCGTCCGAGGCGAAGGTCGCGTGATCGGCCGAGGCGCAGCTGTGTGCGGCGGCCAGTTGCAGCGCCCCGCCTGCGGTGAGCTGGTTGGCGTGCAGGCGCGGGCGCATGCCGGCGGCGACGCCGGCGTCGAGGATGCGGGCGGTCTGGTCTTCGGTGAAGGCGCCCTCTTCGCAGAACACGTCGATCCACTTCGCTTTGCCGGCGGCGGCCGGGATGATCTCATCGATGACGAGATCGACGTAGCCCTCGGGGTCGTCCTTGTACTCCGGCGGGACGACGTGGGCGGCGATGAGGGTGGACTCATCGGTGTGGCGGTTGATGATGTCGAGCTGGCGGATCTCGTCGTCAAGCGTGAGCCCGTAGCCGGTCTTGATCTCGAAGGTCGTGGTCCCGGAGTGCTCGGCCTGGCGCATGAGCATCGTGAGGTTGTCTTCGAGTTCGGCGTCGCTGGCCGCGCGGGTTGCGGCGACCGTGGTGGCGATGCCGCCGGCGGAGTACTTCTGGCCGGCCATCCGGGCGGCGAACTCAGCGGAGCGGTCACCGGCGAAGACGAGGTGGTTGTGGCTGTCGACGAAGCCGGGGATGACCGCGCCGCCCTTGGCGGAGATCGTCGTGTCACCGGCAGGGGCGTCAGCAGCTGGGCCGACCCAGCTGACGGTGTCGCCGTCGATGAGCATCGCGGCGTCGGTGATGACGCCGAGGCGTTCGTAGCCCTCCGGCGCCGAGGTGGTGGCTGGGTCTGCGGTGGCGGCTGACGGGTCGTTGGTCACGAGCTCCGAAATGTCGGTCACGAGGATGGTGCCCATGGTTTCCCTTCTGCGCTGGCCGGCGGCGTCATCGCCGTGGTCGTTCGGCGTCTGGCCGCGTGGATGGCGCGCACACGGCAGTCGTCTCCAGAGTGCCACCGCGAGAGGTTTCCAGGCACCGGACTCACTCCATTATCGTCCGGTATTTCGGATTCGGGAACCAGGCGCTGGGCCCCGGTGGATCTCCGGGGCCCAGCGCTTCAGGGCCACGTCAGGGTCTGGCGGTTCAGGCTCGGCGGCGGCGCCCGGCCAGTGCTGCGGCGGTGCCGATGCCGACGAGCGCGATCCCGAGACCCAAACCGAGGGCGACATCGGAACCGGTGCGCGGCAGTGGCTTCCGGTCATCGTCGCGCGGTGGGCCGGGCCGGTCGTCATCGCGCGGCGGGCCCGGCTGATCCGTCGGCTCGCCGGTCGGCCGGGGCACATCGGACTCCGTGGCAGTGGCCGTCGGAGTCGGAACCTCGGTCTGCGTCGGCGTCGGCGAAGGAGTCTCCGTGTCCGTGGGGGATGGTGACGGAGTATCAGTCTCTGTCACCGACGGGCTCGGCGACGGGGTCTCCGTTTCGGTCGGTGATGGCGAAGGAGTATCAGTGTCCGTCGGCGACGGTGATGGAGTCTCGGTGTCTGTCGGAGTCGGTGATGGAGTCTCCGTCACAGTCGGTGACGGTGACGGAGTTTCAGTTTCAGTTGCGGTCGGTGACGGGGACGGCGTCTCAGTCTCTGTTGCCGTTGGCGATGGGGACGGGGTCTCGGTTTCAGTTGCCGTCGGGCTCGGCGACGGCGTTTCCGTGTCAGTGGGCGCGGGTGACGGAGTGTCCGTTGCGGTCGGAGTGGGCGAAGGCGTTTCCGTCTCAGTCGGGGTCGGCGACGGACTCGGCGCCTCCGGGATGACTGCGAGGTTGTGCAGGAACACTGCTCGCTGCGACTCGTTGCCGCTCTCAAAGGGCAGGCGATGCAGAATCTTCACCTCGTGGACCTCGCCGACGTCACCAGTCAGCTCGATCGCCGGACCGACGCGGCGCACCTTCGGATCGCCGTCGTACGGCTCACCGTCAGCGAAGAGGTCGCCGAACCGGTACTCCTCGGATTCGACACCGTCGACGACGATCGTGATGAGGAAATCGCTCGGGTTCCCACGCGAGGCCGTGAGTTCAGCGAGATCGCGCACGGCGATGACGACATCGAGATTCTGCACGTTCGTCGTCGAGTGCCGGATGAATGTGATCTTTGTGTTGGGCCTGCCGCCCGGCCTGACGATGACGCCGTCATTGCTGCGCGGCACGGGCCCGTCGGGCTCGACCTCTGTGAACGTCTGACCGTCGGCGGAGTAGGTGACCTCGGAGTTGGCGACACCCGGCTCTGCCAGTGCGGGACTGGGCATCATCGCCATGAGCACAGCCAGGAGCACTGCACCAAGGGTTGTGAATGAGGATTTCAGCGTCGTCACCGCAGTCTCCGATCGTCGCGCGACTCAGATGAGGAGCGCCACGCCCGAAACAGGTGCACCAGCGTGACGCCGGTCACGTGCGACGCTAGCACCGATTCCATGCCAATTCACATAAACAGCCGGAAATTCGCGCACATGCATCCATATGACTTTGTCTACTGATCAGATGCGGAGAAAGATGTGGTATCGGGCGTAGCGCCCACCCATCACCACACCCGCAGAGGCGACCGCCGCCTCGGGAACACAACAGTAAGGACACACCCACATCATCATGAAGAAGATCCCCGCACTGCTGGTGGCCGGCGCCGTCACCGCAGCCCCGTTCGTCGGCACCGCCGCAGCCCACGCCGCCACCCCGGTCGACACCTCGGGCCCGGAGCAGGAGCAGAAGCGCGAGCTGACGTTCAAGCTGAAGTCCCAGACCATCAAGGACGACTCGACCTACGGTCTGGTCGAGGAGTACCGCTTCGACGTGACGAACTCCGGCGACGTGCCCGCCGACGGCACGCTGCGCGCCTTCAACGACAAGGACGAGAGCTACATCGACGACGAGGGCCAGGAGATGTGGCTGGCCTGCGATTGGATCTTCCCCGGCCTGGAACCCGGCCGCACGATCACGTGCACGATGCAGGTGCGCATCGTCGATTCCGAGCTCGCCGCCGGCAAGACCGATCCGCAGCAGGTGCACTTCCGCGGCTTCAAGGGCCAGGAGGAGGCCTTCACCGGCTTCACCACCGAGTCGCTGCCGATCCCAGAGGAGTTCCTGTCCGAGGACGAGGGCGATGACTCCGAGAAGGACGAGGACGCACCGGGTGAGGATGAGACCGACGCACCGGAGGAGACCCCGGCACCCGAAGACGACGCCACGGACGACGACGGCGCTGGCGACAAGAAGGCCGATGAGGACAAGCAGGCCGACGACGCCGCGGATGAGGACGAGAAGTCCAATGACGCCAAGGCCGGTTCCGATGGCGCGAACAAGCCCGATGATGCCAAGCGGGCCAGCGGCACTCTGCCGCGCACCGGCAGCGAGACCACCGCACTGGCAGCCGGTGGCGCCGCCCTCCTCGTCATCGGCGGGGCTGCCGTCGCGGTGACGATGCGCCGCCGCGCCGACCGCGGCTGAGAAGCCCCCGCGTCCCGGCATAGGCTGGGACGATGACCCTCACAGCGCCGCGCCGGTACCGCTTCGTCTCACAGTGGCACATCCCAGCTGAGACGGATCGGTGCTGGCAGGCGCTGTGCGCTGTCGACGGCTGGCCGGGCTGGTGGCCCGGCGTGCGCGAGGCGCAGCTCTTCGCCGCCACCGGCACGATCGCCCCGGGCACCCGCGCCCGGATCATCGTCGGCAGCCCGCTGGGCTTCCACCTCGACTTCCTGCTGAGCCTCACGACCGTCGCTGCCCCGCACGCCGCTGAGCTGGCCGTCAGCGGGGACCTGTGCGGCACCGGGACGTGGCGTGCCGTGCCCGAGGTGTCGGGCACCCGGATGACCTTCGAGTGGGCGGTGGCCTCGCGCCGGGTCGCCGTCAACGCCTGCAGCCCGCTCGCCGGGTGGGCGCACCGGCATGTCATGGCCGCAGGCGAGCGCGGGCTGCGCGAACTCCTGTCCCCTCGTACAGGCTCAGGCGGGTGCTGATGCAGCGGTTCATCGTCATCATCATCCTCGCAGCCGGCCTCGCTGTGGCCGGGTGGCTGGCGGCCTCACCGGTGCCGATCATCCTGGCCGCTGGTGCCGGGATCCTCGGCGCCTGGCCGGTGCTCGCCTGCCGTGAGGCGACCACCGCCTCGGGAACGGCCACCAGCTGGCATTGGGCCGACTGCGTCACCTGCGTGCGGCTGGCCATGCTGCTCATCGTCATCGCCGCCATCGCCGTCCACCCGGGACCGGGTTTCGGGTGGCTGGCGGTCGCGATCGCGATCCCGATGCTCGCTCTCGACCTCGTCGACGGGCTCATCGCCCGGGCGACCGCGACGACCGCAGCCGGCGCTCGATTCGATGAGCGGGTCGACGCGACCGTCGTGCTTGTGTTGTCGGTCGGGCTTGTGCCGCTCTACGGCGCCTGGTGTCTCATCAGCGGGCTGGCGCACTTCGCTTTCCGGGCAGGTGCGGCGATCCGGCCGGCCTGGAATACCGAGCTGCCGCCGTCGTGGCGGCGCAAGACGGTCGCGGCGTTCCAGGGCCCGCTGCTGCTGGCCGCCGGCTCCCCACCGGGTCTGGCGGTCCCGGCGTTCGGGTGGGCGTGCGCGATCGCGGCCGTGGCAAGCCTCCTTGTCTCCTTCGCCCTCGACATCATCGCCCTCGAACGCGGCCATGCCGCTGACCCGGCTGACGGCAACCCGGCCTAGACTGTCATCCATGGCCATCTCCGAATCCGGCACCACGCTTCACCAGCGGGCACGCACGATGCTGCCCACCGATCACGGTGTGTTCACCACCTACGCCTTCGACGCCGGCGGCACCACGCACGTCGCGATGGTCGCCGGCGACCCGTCTGCCGCAACCGCCCCGCTCGTGCGGATGCACAGCGAGTGCCTCACCGGCGATGCGCTCGGTTCGCATCGCTGCGACTGCGGCGACCAGCTGCAGGCGGCGCTGGCCGCGATCGCCGACGCCGGCTGCGGTGTGCTGCTCTACCTGCGCGGCCATGAGGGCCGCGGCATCGGACTCGGGCCCAAGCTGGAGGCCTATGAGCTGCAGGACGCCGGCCTCGACACCGTCGATGCCAACCGGCGCCTCGGGCTGCCCGATGACGCCCGCGACTACACCGCCGCCGCCCAGATGCTCGAAGCTCTCGGCATCACCCGCGTCCGGCTGCTGTCGAGCAATCCGACGAAAGCCGCCGCACTGGAGGATCTCGGCATCGAGGTGACCGAGCGGCGCATGCTGCCGGTCGCCGACCGGCCGGAGAACGCCGGTTACCTCGACACGAAGCGCCGCCGCATGCACCACGACCGCCCGCGCGCCGTGCCCGAGGCGCCGGTGGCGGCCGCCCAGGCGACCGGCACCTCGGGCCCGGACTACGCTGCGATCACCGCCGGCGCCGAGGTGGTCGCCCAGCTCGCACAGAGCGCCGACGGGTTCATCGCCGCCCGGAGCGGGGATGCCGCATTCGTCTCCGGGGAGGCCGACCGGGCGCATCTGCACCGGCTGCGCGCGGCTGTCGCCGCAGTCGTCGTCGGCGCGCAGACCGTCGTCGCCGATGACCCGCAGCTGACCGTGCGCGCGGTCGCAGGTGAGAACCCGGTGCGCGTGCTGCTCGACCCGCACGCCCGGATCCCAGCCGACCGGCGGGTGCTCACCGATGGGGCAGCGGAGACGCTGTGGCTCGTCGGTCCCGCCGCCGAGGTGCCGGCTGACCTGGCAGATCATGTCACCGTCGCCCGGCTGCCGGAAACCGGTGACGAACCGGTCTCACCTGCTCAGGTGCTGGCGGTCGTGCGCGAGCATGTCCCGGGTGCGGTGCTCATCGAAGGCGGCGGCCGGACGGTCTCGGACTTCCTGGCCGCCGGTGTCCTCGATCGGCTGTTCCTGACGCTGGCGCCGGTGCTCATCGGCGATGGGGTGCCGGGACTGCGGTTTGCCGGTTCGCCGGTCATGGCCGAGGCGCTGCGGGTGCCGTTCCGCAGGCACCTCTTCGATGCCGATGTGTGCACCGAGTTCGTCCTCAGCCACACCGCCCAGCAGAACACCTCGGGGCTGCTGGAGAGCTGATTCAGCGCGGCCGGCGCAGCCAGTGCCACAGCAGCACGGCCAGCCCCGGCAGGGTGGAGACGGTGGCGAGCAGCCCGTAGGCGGTGGCCGCGCTGACCGCGGCTTCGGCCTGCAGGGCCAGGGGCCCGGCGAGCAGTCCGACGGACAGTTCGCGGGCACCCCACCCGCCGACGCCGACCGGCAGGCTCATCGCCGCCAGCCCGATGATCGCCACGATCGGTTCGATCCCGCCGCCCAGCGCGCGCATGGCCACGAGGAAGAGTGCGACGAGTGCCGCCACGCTGGCCGCAGAGGTCGCCCACACGATGAGCTGCCGACGGACCGGCATGCCGCGCATGCACACGAACGCGGCGATGAGACACGCGAGCGACACGGCCGCAGCCGCAGCACCGGCGGCGAATGCGGATGCCGAGTGCTGGAAGAGGATGGCCGCGGCGGCAGCGAAGAGCAGCGTCGTCGCGCTCAGTCGTTCGGCCCCGATCGCGATGAGCGGTGAGAGCCAGCGGCGGCTGCCGCGGTCGCGGTAGACCGCTGCCCGCACGGCGTCCCCGGCCAGCCCGCCGGGAAGCACCATGTTCGCAAGACTGGAGGCGTAGCAGTCGGCCAGCGCCCGCCGGTAGCCGAGTTCGATGCCGCGGGAGCCGGCGAGCAGGTGCCAGCGCATCGCCTGCGCGCCGGTGGAGATGGCCCCGAGGCCGAGCGCAGCGAGGATGCTCACCGGTCCGAGCGCGGTGAAACCTGCGGCGAGCGCCTGCGTGCCGATGAGCCGGGCGGTGATGACGAGAAGCACGACGCTGGCGACGACGGCGAGCACCCGCATCCACGGCCTGGCCCAGCTGCGGGCGCGCCGTGGCGCGGTCTGCCGAGTCTCGTGGGCCGCCGCCGAGGTGTCGGGCACCTGGGTCATCGCTCCTCCCCTGGTGTGGTGGGCAGGATGAGCAGGTCGCGGTGGTCGACGGTGACGGTGAGGCTCGCATCTGCCAGGCGATCGTTGAGCCAGTCGGCGAAGAGATCTGCGCTGGCGGGTTCGTATTCGGTGGCGGCGGTGATCCGGTCGGTGAGGAACCGGGTGAGGAAGGCGTGGTCGTCGGCGGCGTTCAGCTGCCACGGGCTCGCTGTCGTCTGGACTGTCATGCCGGCGGCTTCAGCGGCTGTCTGCAGGTGGCCGGCCGCGTCGGCGCCGAGGCGTCCCTCGCGCTGCTGGTGGGCGGCGAAGGCGGCGGCGATGTGCGCATCGGCCGGGTGGACGGGGTCGAGGTGCCAGTCGCCGGTGATGGTGAGCAGGAACAGGCCCGGTGCCCCGGTGGCGGCCAGGGTGTCGATGAGGGCGGTGGCATCGGCCGGGCGCAGCACGTCGAGGACGGCGCTGCCGGTGATGAGATCGACGGGCCGGCCGACGCCGAGCAGGCGGGGCAGCTCGGCGATCGGGGCACGGCAGGTCTCGGCGCGGCGTTCGGGGGCCTCAGCGATGCGGGCGGCGGCCTGGGCGAGAGCGGTCGGGTTGTCGTCGATGAGCAGCCAGTCGCGTTCGGTGACCCCGCGGTCGCCGAAAGCTGCATCGAACCACAGCGCCGAGTTGCCGGTGCCCGCGCCGATGTCGCAGATCCGCAGGCCCGGGCCGCCGTCGGGCAGGGCGGCGAGGGCGGCGTCGATGAGCGGCAGTGAGGCGGTGCGGGCGGTGTTGTCATAGGCGATGCGCATGTCGAGCCAGTCGCCGCGCTCCGGCGAGGATGGGCCGGCACTGTGTCGCTCTGCCGCGGCGTCGACGGCGGCCAGCAGCGCGGCCGCTGTCGTCTCCCAGCCGGGCAGATCCGCACGGGCCTGCTGTGCTTCCGCCCGCAGTCGGGCGCGCTCGTTCTCGTCGCCGAGCCACCTCTTGAGCGCTTCGGCCCAGGCGGCCGGGTCCGATGGCAGTGCCCGGCCTGCCTGCAGGGCCTCCTCTGCCCCGGTGCCGGCGGTGACGAAGGCGGGAATGCCGGCAGCCGCCGCTTCGGTGATGACCATCCCGTAGGTCTCATGGACCGAGGGCAGCACGAGCAGATCGGCTGCCGCGAGGGCGGCGTCGACGCCGGATGCGTCGAGTTCGCCGGTGATCTCCCAACTTCCGGCCGGCAGACCCGCGAGTGCTTCGCGCAGCTGCTCGGCGTAGTCCGGTTCGGTGATCGGGCCGGCGAACACGCAGCGCAGACCGGCATCCGGCATCACTTCCGTAACGTCGGCCAGTGCTCGGGCGAGCAGCAGCTGGTTCTTGCGCTCCTCGACCGAGGCGAGGCACAGCAGGCGGGTGCCCGCCGCCTCGGGAACGGTGAACGGACGCGGCACGGTGCCCGGCCGGGCGACGGCAGCACCGAGCCCGTAGAGCTCGGCGATCTCGCCGGCGGCATGCTGACTGGTGACGATGATGCCATCGGCGGCATGCAGGCAGGCGCGCTCACGTGCGAAAGCCTCGCCGCCGCCTCGTCCCCGGGGCAGATGGACGAGCTGCAGCAGCGGGCCGTCATGCTCGGGCGGGGTGCTGAGGGCGCAGCCGAGCAGCCCGTCGAGGACCACCGGGCCCTCCAACTCGGTCAGCAGCGCGTGCACACGGGCCTCATCATGAGCCGTCGGTGCGGGCCAGGACCCGGGCACCGCGTGCAGGGCGATCTGCCCGGCGGCGGCATCGGTGACAGCACGGTTGTAGCGGGCCCCGCCGGAGGCCCGGCCGAGAGCCGGTTCGACGAGGTGGACCGGCCGGGAGCTCATACCTGCCGGGGCCCGGGATCGGCCGGATGCAGGGTGGGTGCCGGCGGGACGGTGTAGGTGACCCGCGCGTTGGGGTTCTCGTCCAGGGTCACGGCGATGCTGATGTCGGGCCGGTCGGCGAGTGCTGCGCGCAGGCGGGAACCGATGTGGGCGGCGATGACCTCGGTCGTCGAGATCCTGCCCGCGAAGTCGGGGTGCTCGTCGAGGTTGGCGTACCGCAGCGGGTCGAGGGCTGCAGACAGGATCTCACCGGCCCGGCCGATGTCGAGCACGACGCCGTGGGAGTCGAGTTCGGCGGTCTCGAAGTGCGCCTCGACGCCGAGTGTGGCACCGTGCATGTGCTGCGCCGGGCCGAAGAACGGGTCGGGCAGGCTGTGGGCGATCATGATGTGGTCGTTGATGCTCAGGCGGAACATGGCTCTCCTCTCAGCCGGGCAGGCTTCGGTAGTCGACGATGTGGCACAGGCTGGCGGGGTCGGTGAGCACGCGGTCCATGACGACCGGCAGCTCGGACCAGTCGGTGGAACCGGTGATGAGGGAATCGAAGCGCTCGTCATGCAGGGCCTCAAGCGCCTGGGCGAGCCGCTGTGCGCGGGTGCGGCGGGCGCGCTGGCCGGCGGCGACCTGCCCGACCTGACTGGCGATGATCGACAGGCGGCGGGCATGGAAGTCCGCGCCCAGCGGCACGCGCGGGGCGTCGGTGCCGTACCAGGAGGCTTCGACGACGGTGCCGTCGTCGCCGGTGAGGGCCAGCGCGGTGGTCAGGCCGGCTTCCGCTCCCGAGGTGTGGATGACGATGTCGCAGTCGCCGCTGGCCTCATCTGGGGTCGCGGTGGTCAGGCCGAGACTGGTGAGCATGTCACGGCGTGCGGCGTCGGTGTCGATGACCTCCAGGCGGTCAAGTCCCATCCGGTCGGCCAGCAGCGCGGTGGAGGTCCCGATCATGCCGGCGCCGATGATGGCCACGCGGTCGCCGAAGCGCGGCGGGGCCTGCCACAGGATATTGATTCCGGTCTCGGCCGCCCCGGCGAGCAGCGCACGCGAGGTGGGCACCGCCTCGGGCACGGGGTGGATGTCAGCCGGGCCGACAATGTGGTGGGTGTGGTGCGGCAGCAGCCCGAAGACGCGCTGGCCGAGCTGGTCGGCTGAGCCCTCGTCGATGGTGCCGACGGCCAGATACCCGTAGGAGACGGGGAAGGGGAAGGTGCCGCGCTGGGCGGGGGCGGCCATGAGGCCCGCGACGGAGTCGGGGACCCGGCCTTCCCACACGAGGCGTTCGGTGCCGCGGGAGATCGCCGAGGCGGTGGTGCGCACCCGCAGCTGATTACCGGCGGCGTGCGGTTCCTCGACCTCGCGCCAGCGGCCGCAGCGTGCCTCTTCGATCCAGAATTCCCAGGCCATGGTCCCAATGTACGCGCTCGACCTGCAGGTGCGCTCCGTACCGGCACGTCGGCTTTCCGCAGGTGGGGGGGCGCGGGCGTGCGGGGAAAGTTAGCAAAGCTGTTCATGGTTCGCGCGTCTGAAACCATGAACAGCTTTAGTAACTTTTCGGATCGTCGGCTCTGCTCCGGTGAGTCTGCTGTGAGCGCCGCCGAGTTACGGTGCGTCGTCCCCGCTGCGGAGCATCCCGGATGCCCGTTCATGCTCGCGATCTTCTCGATATCCTCGCCTCACTGCAGCGCGCCGACGAGGCCGCGCCGCTGTACGCGAAGTACGCGCGGCACAGCCCGGTCGCGTCGCTGCTTCACTCTCCGCAGCGACGGCGAAGAGCATCACGAGGAGGACCGGCCGTTTCCTGCCAGCCCGCCGATCCTCGGTCTGCTCTCTCCTCTCGATCTGCCCATCTGGGGCGGGGAGACGAGCTTCTATCAGCCGCTGGCGACTGAGCGGCTGTCACCGGCCCGCGTGAAGATAACGTTCGGGCACCGGGAGGAAGCAGCGGAGTTCGGTCATGTCATCATCGACCTCGATGACGGAATCGCGGAAGACCTCCTCATCAATGGCATCCACTATGTGCGGGCATCTGGCGCCTGAGGAAGCGGCTCAGCTGTCGGGTTCAGCAGGGAGCAGGTAGGCACGCAGCTTTGAGGTGGGCGGCGCCGTCGGCACAATGACTCCTTCTTCAGATAGTGTGCGCAGCAACGGTCGGAGCGAGTTCACCGGTTTCTCCAACTCAGCCGAGATTTCACGAATCGACTTTGAGGTCGACGTGTCGAGCACATCGATGATCTCCTGCTCCGCGGTGCTCAGTTGCCTGCGCGCATGCCTGTGTTCGGGAGACAGTTCAGCCAGCTCGTAGGGGCCATCACCCAACCCTGTGATGAGCCCATCGCCTTGCAGAGTACCGAGGATTGACCGCGCTCGGTCAGAATCGATATCGAGCACTTGCCGAATTCCGTCAACCGAGATTGCGTCGGAGTGGCGGATGAGAGCAAGCACAAGGTTCTCCTCTTTGGTGCGATCTGCGCCAGGAATCGAATCGAGCCAGTCCCGCGTCTCCGGCGAGAGCAGACCATGCCGCTGCAACGTCACTTTCACCGAGTCGAGGGTCGCCTCGTACACCGGCACAGGGAGCCCGTTCTGCAGCATTTCAAAACGCATACGGGGGATTCCGCTTCCCTGGTTCTCGGCGATGGGTCCTTCGCCTTCTCCACGAGGAGTGACCCGCAGCAGCTGGCTGAGCACTTCATTTCGCGACGCTGACTGACCGTCACCCAGATTCAACTCAGTACGATCACCCCACAGACCTCCAGGATTGGTGATCTCAACTCGATCCGGGAAGATGTCGACGGCAACCTGCCGTCCGGTGACGTACTCGCTGTAGTCGCGGTGCATGACCGCATTGGTTATTGCTTCGCGCAGAACCTCTTCGGGGATCTCGGGCACGTCGTCGGCACCCACGCCGGACACCACCCGCATAGTCCGAAGATTCGCCAGCACCCGAGCCACAGCGTCACCGACAGCGTAGGGAATGGGCCCGTCACACACGTGTCTGTCAAGGAATCGGAGGGCAGTCGAACTCCCCTTCTCCCTCGTTGGATGTACGGCGACATCGATAGTCAGCTGCGGGAACTCCTCTTGCGGGAAGAAACCGAAAGTGAGGTAACCCGCAAACGTAGGCGTGCCGTCCGAGGTTACAGCTTTGATTCGCCGCAGCCGGCTGCGCAGGTCCTCCACACCGTCCAACGCCCGTGATCGGCTTCGCTCCAGAGACCGAAAGGTCGACTGAATGATCTCGGGGTTGAGATCATCTATCGCGGTTCCGGGCACAGGCTGGTGGTCGATACCGCGACGCGTCCATTTCTGCTGCAGCTCATGAATCTCGTATGCCGACAAGTGTTTGTCCTTATCGGCTACGCGCTTGTAGCTGCCAGCGGAGATGCTCTTGCGCGTCTCGAAACATGGGCCCTTAGCGTCGAGCTGCGGGTCAAGCGATGCAATCTCGAGCAGCACCACCGCCGCCCCGTCAACTGTGCAGATGTCGACGTCGTAGCGAGGCACCGGCTCGACTTGAGGCTGCTGCCCTGCGCTGGTGCCCAAGCCCGATTCGACCGCATCAAGGATCTTCTGAGCTTCAAAGCCCTCTGCGGGCGTGAAGTTGTCAGCTTCGCTAAGCCCCAGGATCACGACGCCACCCCGAGTATTGGCGAATGCAGATACCGACTGCCACAGCGATTTCGGCAGACCACCACTCGCCGCCTTCACCTCAACACGACCATCGTCCGACCCCTGCTGGCGGAGTCGTTCGACGATCGCCGCAACCTCTTCATCACTCACAGCATCAGTGTAGGTGAGTTGTCGTCACTTTTCTACACTGATCGCCTCACTTTATAGAGTGACGAGAGATAAATCTACACTGACGGCGTCACTTACATACAGTGACGACATCAGTTTCTACACTGAACCTAGAGTGATGCCGCCCGCCGCGCGAGCTCCATCCGGCCGGCGCCGGATGAGCGGCATGCTGAAAAAGTATGCTGAAAAATGTGTAGAGCCATTCATATCTGCAGGTCCGCAGAATATGAATGGCTCTACAAACTTCTCTCCAGAGGCGTCGGTGTGCGCCTCGGCGGTGTCAGTTCGAAGCGGACTCCTCGTCGCGCTTGTCGAGCTCCGGGTTCATCGGGATGCGCATGTGGCGCTCCTTGGCGACCTCGACGGCGCGGTCGTAGCCGGCGTCGACATGGCGGATGACGCCCATGCCCGGGTCGTTGGTGAGCAGGCGGGTGAGCTTCTGCTCCGCCAGCTCGGTGCCATCGGCGACCGAGACCTGACCGGCGTGGATCGAACGGCCCATGCCCACACCGCCGCCGTGATGCAGCGACACCCAGGTCGCGCCCGAGGAGGTGTTGACCAGGGCGTTGAGCAGCGGCCAGTCGGCGACCGCATCGGTGCCGTCGAGCATGCCCTCGGTCTCGCGGTAGGGCGAGGCGACGGAGCCGGAGTCGAGGTGGTCTCGGCCGATGACGATCGGGGCGGAGACCTTGCCCTCGGCAACGAGCTTGTTGAAGAGCACACCGGCCTGGTGGCGCTCCTTGTAGCCCAGCCAGCAGATGCGGGCGGGCAGGCCCTCGAACTCGACGTACTCCTCGGCAGCGTCGAGCCAGCGATGCAGCGACTCGTTCTCGGGGAAAAGCTCCTTGAGCGCCTGGTCGGTGACCTTGATGTCCTGCGGGTCACCGGAGAGCGCGACCCAGCGGAAGGGCCCCATGCCCTCGCAGAACAGCGGGCGGATGTAGGCCGGGACGAAGCCGGGGAACTCAAAGGCGCGATCGTAGCCGGCCTTGCGGGCCTCGTCGCGGATCGAGTTGCCGTAGTCGAAGACCTCAGCGCCCTTGTCCTGGAAGCCGACCATCGCAGCGACGTGCTTGGCCATCGACTCCTCAGCCCGCAGCGTGAACTTCTCCGGATCCTCATCAGCTTCGGCCTGCCAGTCCTCGAGGCTGACACCCAGCGGCAGGTAGGACAGCGGATCGTGAGCCGAGGTCTGGTCGGTGACGATGTCGACGGGCACGTCGCGAGCGAGCAGCTCGGGGACGATGTCTGCGGCATTGCCGACGAGGCCGACGGACAGCGCGCGCTTCTCTTCTTTCGCCTTGAGCACCTTCTCGAGAGCGACCTCGAGGTCTGTCTCGACCTCGTCGAGGTAGCGCTTGGACTGGCGGCGGTCGAGGCGGGACTTGTCGACGTCGATGATGAGGCAGGCGCCGCCGTTGAGGGTGACCGACAGCGGCTGGGCACCGCCCATGCCGCCGCAGCCGGCGGTGAGGGTCAGCGTGCCGGCCAGGGTTCCGTTGAAGCGCTTGCGGGCGACGGCGGCGAAGGTCTCGTAGGTACCCTGCAGGATGCCCTGGGTGGCGATGTAGATCCAGGAGCCGGCAGTCATCTGGCCGTACATCATGAGGCCTTCAGCTTCGAGGTGGCGGAAGTGCTCCCAGTTGGCCCAGTCGCCGACGAGGTTGGAGTTGGCGATGAGCACCCGCGGGGCCCATTCGTGGGTGCGCAGCACACCGACCGGCTTGCCGGACTGGACGAGGAGGGTCTCATCGGCTTCGAGGTCGTCGAGAGTCTTGACGATCGCGTCGAAGGCCTCCCATGAGCGGGCGGCACGGCCGGTGCCGCCGTAGACGACGAGGTCTTCGGGACGTTCGGCGACCTCGGGGTCGAGGTTGTTCATCAGCATCCGCTTGGCGGCTTCGGTCGACCAGGTCTTGGCGGTGATCTCGGTGCCGCGCGGAGCGCGCACGACGCGTTCGGGGTCATGGCGGGTGAACGTCTGCTTCGCGGCTGCTTCCTTCGCAGCTGCGGTGTCTGGGGTTTCGGATGCGTGTGACGTCGTCATGCGTCTTCCTTCGGCTCTCGGCTGCGCCTGCGATCAGGCACGTGGGATGGGAATGGTTCTGCTCCCAGTCTGCGCGCAGGCGTGCGCAGCCGAAAGTGAGCCGAAGCACGATCTGTCCGGAATCTCGGACAGGGAGACATCATATGCAAGCGAACCACACACCCGCGCGCCCTGCCCGCCGACCGAGCAGCGGCACCCTTCCTCCTAGTCAAATCTCAACACAACCCGAGAGTATTCTCCGAATGCAACTGCCAAGACGCTGACATTTCAACTGTCCAGTAACGTGTCTCACACCACTCCCGTGCCAGCTCCACCAGCGAAAGGTGGGGCGATGAAGCTCACCCTCCAACCGCCAGGGAACACCTCTCACGACGTCTTTCGAGCAGCGGCGCTGAGCACCATCGTGTCCTGCTCTGACAGCGGTACGGGCGTGTGCTCTTCGAAGAAGAGGACATTGAGGACCACCGGCACCGCTGGCGCCGACGCCATTGAGAAGATCACGTGCGTGTAGACAGCTCTGCAGAAGCAAGACCCTCTGCGGAAAAAGGACCTGAACCACAGGCTGTCCGGCAGGCACAGTCCAAGCATCTCAGGGAGTGGGCATTCAACTGCGGCACCATGATCATCGCCGCAGCAGGCATCTGGTTCGTCTCGCTCGGCGGCGACAGGCCCGCAGTGCTCAATGCACTGATCTTCCTCGCATTCGCCGTGCCCATCCAGGGGGTCTTCTCGTACCTCGCTTACCGAAAAGACCGACGCAGATCGACTCACCCGCCACAGTGAGACGACCCGGCAATGGGATCAGATCGCTGCGGAGCACAGAGACCCCGATGATACCGCTCGCAGCCACCAGCGCGACCGAATCGCTCACGCGGCCCGCACCTCGGGTACGGCAACTGAGGCGCTGCGCACGAAGCATGTGAAGGCGTGGGCGTTCAACTGCGGCGTCATGCTCATCATCGCCGCGTTCATCTGGTTCATCTCAACCGGAGACGAACACCGGCTCTGAGTCCTGAGACTCAGTCGAGGATGATGATGTCGACCTGCCGCAGGCCGTAGACGCCTTCGACGCGCTGGAGTTCGATATCCGAGGTCGCCGACGGCCCAGAGAACATCGTCACCGGCCGCGCATGATCGACCCGAGCCAGAGCCTCGGGAACGATCTCAACGATCGAATCCGCCGGGACGATGCAGATACTCTCGCGCGCTGGCGCGGTAATGACAGTCCAACGCAGTGCACGCGTCACGATTCCAGATGCGTGCACTGCGCTGGCCATGCAACTGCGCTAGCTCAATCGGGCGGTGGTCATGCGCAGGATCTCAGCATCGAAAGACTACGATGGGTCAGCTTCGTCGCCGAGCGATTGTCACTCCAGCGGCACCTACGATGATGAACACTGCGGCGAGACCGACTGTCTGCCATGCGTCAAGACCAGTCCTAGGCAGCCTACGCTTCTTGCCGCCGTCGTCGCCTGGACGCTCGGTCGGCTCGTCGGTCGGTGTCGGGCTTGGCTCGTCGGTCGGTGTCGGGCTTGGCTCGTCGGTCGGTGTCGGGCTTGGCTCGTCGGTCGGTGTCGGGCTCGGCTCATCGGTCGGTGTCGGGCTTGGCTCGTCGGTCGGTGTCGGGCTCGGCTCTTCGGTCGGTGTCGGGCTCGGCTCAGGCTTCGCAGAGATATCAATCGTCCAGAAGCCGCTGAAGGCCCGCGCCTTGGGTGCCCATGGCGAGCGTCCGGCATCGAAATGCACGCGGTATGTGCCCGGCTCGCTGAAAGTAACAGTAGATCCATCGACCGTCGCTACAGCTCCCGCGTCGCTGCCGCTCGTGTCCGTCACTTTTGTGACATCGAGAATCTTCTTCTCAAAATCGACGGTCTCAAAGTTCACCGGGGTTCCAACAACTCCAGGTGCGTGCGTCAAAGTTTGGCGATGGGCCTGAAGCTTGTAGGGATCCTGGCTGTTGAACTGTTCGATGGGCGTGATGTCACTGATGTGATTGTCGTAGAGGCGCAGGTACGAAAGCTTGGGCAGGTCAGTGAGCTTCGCGATGTCGTCTGCTGTCAGCGCACGATTGTTGAGAAACAACTGGTCGAGATTCTGCAAGCCGTCGATCGGGGTCAGGTCTAGCGCTTCGCTCGTGCCGGCTGGTCCGGACGCCCACAACCGTTGCAGATTCGGCATCTGCGCCACTGGTTCGAAGGACTGCAGTGGAACACTGCTGGCATAGATGGTCGTCATCGTATCCTTCGAGCTCAGCAATGGCGACAAGTCCTTCACCTGCTGAAACTCGATGTTGAGGAAGGATAGCTTATTGAGCTTTCGGAGTGGCTCAAGTGTCGTGATCGTCTCTGGCCCCTTTTTCGGTTCCCGGTGCAGACCCAGAAACGTCAGACCGGTCATTCCAGAGACGTCCGACGGGATGGCTGAAATCCGGTTGCCGTCAAGGTTCAGCAACTGAAGCGATGCGAGTGAGGTCAGCTGATCAAAGTGTGTGATGTCGTTGTCAGTGAAGGTTGCCTGCCGCAGGTTAGTGGCGTGGTCCATTCCGTCAAGTGACTGAATGCCCATTTTTTGGCAATCGAGTTTCGTCACCTTCGCCAGATCTTCTGACGTGATCTCAGCGTCAGGCTCGCGGTTCCCGCCGAGTGTTTTATTGATACAAGCTTGAAGTTGCGGATCGGAGATCACAGAGGCTGCCGTCGCAGGGGCTGCCGAAACTCCGGAAATCAACCCAACGGACAGCAACACGGCACCAGCCCGCCGGATACTCAACTTGAGACGAGACATTGGACATCCCTCACTGTAGAAGCTCTAAGGCGGCGCAAAGTCAACGCTCGCCTGACACTCAGTGTCCGAGCGTACCACCACTGGCAACCCGCTTCAATGCTGCGCCTCCTCTAAGAATGCGTGGGCGGTTAACGGAGAGCAGCCCGAACAGCTACGGCCCGACAAACTGCATGCGCCTCCCCTCAATCACGCCACGCGATCCGATGACGCCAGCGCATCTTTTCCGACTTTCCGGAGAACTCATACCTTCGAGTCGCAAAGCTCATGCCTCCCGGTCAGCAGACTTCTCGTCACCGCCGCATCCGTCACGCCTGCAGACCCGGCGTCGACTGCGTCCCGGCAGGGCCCCATCCGAGTTGTATCGCATAGGCCTCAGTCGAGGATGATGATGTCGACGTTCCGCGGGCCGTGGACGCCCTCGACGCGCTGAAGTTCGATATCCGAGGTCGCCGACGGCCCGGAGAACATCGTCACAGGTTGCCCGTGATCGACGCGAGCGAGCGCCTCGGGAACGAGCTCGACGATCGACTCGGCCGGCACCACGCAGATGTGGTGGTCGGGGATGAGGCTGATCGCGCGCCTGCCCTCGGCGGGGCCGGCGTTGAGGAACACGGTTCCGGTCTCCGCGCACGAGACGGTCGAGGAGGTCACGACCGCATCAAGTTGGTCGAGCTCGGCGTGACTGAGCGGCGCCTCGGCTGTGTCGACGATCCGCTCGCCGGCAGAGCCGTCGCGGGGCAGCCAGTCGGCCGGGAAGCCCTCGGGCACGACGAAACGGCCGCTTTCGCCGAGGAGTTCGGCGATCCGCCCGGCGACCGTCTCGCTGGTCTCGGTGAAGGCGCGGGCCTTGTAGTCGACGATCCGGTCGATGAACATCTCGCGCACCGTCTGCGCATCGGCGCTGCTGTGCTGCCGGTAGTCGCGCACGGGCGTGGCCGGCTGCGGGTTGTCGGTCAGCGCCGAACGGATGCGGGCGAGGATCTCGGCCTTCGCCGAGGTGGTCTGCTCACTCATGCTCTCTCGCCTTTCATCGGTTCGTCGGCCGCGCCCGAGGCGGTGGTCGCCGAGGTCTCGGTGCCGCGGGCATAGTCGGCCACAGTATCGCCGGTCGCGTCGTGCTGCTGGATGGCCGCCCGTTCGGCGGCCATGAGCCAGGTGTAGTCATCGGCTGGGGCGGCGAAGCGCTCATGCAGTTCGGCGGCCCTTCCGCGGTTGGCTTCGATGAGGGCTGCGATATTGGCCCGCTGTTCAGGGGTGCGGCGCACCGGTGTGCTCGGGCGGTTGCGCTTCCACCAGTGGCGGAAGGACTGCGCCGGGGGCGCGTCGATGATCCGGTGTTGGGTCCAGCCGCCGATGAGGCCGGGCAGTAAGGAGATCTTCCCGTCCCTGCCGCCGAGGATCCTGCCCAGCGGCAAGCCCCGTTCACCGATGCTCAGCAGCCTGGGCTTGGCGAAGGCGGTCTTGGCGGCAGCCATGAGCGCATCCATCTGATCGGGCACCCGGCGCGTCACCGCACCGACGATGCGCGCAGCCCCGGTGCGGGCGGCCGCGCTCAGGCGGGCGCGCCGGGAGGCGCCGGAAGCAGAGGTGCCGGTGGCAGGTGTCTCGTCCACCGCCTCGGGCGCGGTGCTGCGTGCGCTGTGGCGGGCCTCGACGTCAGCGCCGCGCAGGTGGATGAGCACGTCGGGGATGTTGATCTTGACCGGGCAGACCTCGTAGCAGGCCCCGCACAGGGACGAGGCGTAGGGCAGCGAGTTGTTCGCCGCGGCCTCGATGCCGGTCATCTGCGGGGACAGGATCGCGCCGATCGGTCCCGGGTAGACCGAGCCGTAGGCGTGGCCGCCGGCTCGTTCGAAGACGGGGCAGACATTGAGGCAGGCCGAGCAGCGGATGCAGTGCAGGGCCTGGCGTCCGACCTCATCGGCCAGTGTGGCGGTGCGGCCGTTGTCGATGAGGATGACGTGGAGGTTCTGCGGGCCGTCGCCGGGGGTGACGCCGGTCCACAGAGAGGTGTAGGGGTTCATCCGCTCACCGGTCGAGGAGCGCGGCAGCAGCTGGAGGAAGACCTCCAGGTCGGCGAAGCGCGGCAGCACCTTCTCAATTCCCATGAAGGTGATGAGGGTCTCCGGCAGGGTCAGGCACATGCGGCCGTTGCCTTCGGATTCGACGATCGTGAGCGTGCCGGTCTCAGCGATCCCGAAGTTCGCCCCGGAGACGGCGACCCGGTTGTCGAAGAACTTCGCGCGCAGCCGCTGGCGGGAGGCTTCGGCCAGATCGGCGGGTTCGGATGTCAGGTCCGGGCGCACGCCGTCGATCTCGCGCAGGAAGATGTCGCGGACCTCGTCGCGGTTGCGGTGGATGGCCGGCACGACGATGTGGGAGGGTTTGTCGCCGCCGAGCTGGACGATCTCCTCGGCCAGGTCGGTCTCAACGGCGGTGATGCCGTGGTCTTCGAGGAATTCGTTGAGGCCGGTCTCCTGGGTGGCCATCGACTTGATCTTGTTGACCTCGCTGACCCCCTGCTCCTGAATGAGGCGCAGGGCGATCGCATTGGCCTCATCGGCGTCGCGGGCCCAGTGGACGTGGCCGCCGGCAGCGGTGAAAGAGGCCTCGAACTGCTCGAGGAGTTCCGGCAGGTTGGCCAGCACGTTCTGCTTGATCGCCGATCCGGCGGCGCGCAGCTGCTGCCAGTCGGGCATTTCGCTGACCACGGCGGCGCGCTTGCCGCGGATCTTGTGCATCGCGAAGTTGAGGTTGCCGCGCAGGGTCGCGTTCTCCAGGTCGCGGGCCGCGCCCGAGGTGAAGGGTTCCTCTGCGAAGAGGTTGCCGCGGCCGTGGCGGACGGTGGGCATGCCGAGGCTGACGGTGGTGGGGCGAGTGGTGGTCATGGGCAGCTCCTTCCGCCACCGGAGACGGCGACGTCGCCGGAGACCTGCAGGGGGTTCTCGCGGGTGCTCGCGAGGATCTCGGCGAAGTGGACGGTGGTGATGCCGGTCTTCTGCTTCTGGGCGGCGCCGCCGATGTTCATCAGGCACGACACGTCACCGCCGGCGCAGATCGAGGCGCCGGTGGACTGGATCGCTGCGACCTTGTCGGCGACCATCGCCCCGGAGGTGCCGGCGTTCTTGAAGGAGAAGGTGCCGCCGAAGCCGCAACATTCCTCCAGGCCGGGCAGTTCGGCGTAGTCGATGCCGGCGACGGTGCGCAGCAGATCGGACTGCCGGGTGCCGAGCTTCATGTGCCGCAGCCCGTGGCAGCTGGAGTGGAAGGTCACCCGGTGCGGGAAGTAGGAGCCGAGCTGGCTGGCGGCATCGGTGATGCCGAGGACGTCGATGAGCAGCTTCGAAAGCTCGAACGTCCGCCCGGCGATGGCCTCCGCCACCGCAGCGCAGGCTGGGTCGCCGGCGCGGCGGGCGATGTCGGGCTGCTGGTGCTGCAGGGACACGACACACGAGGCGGAGGGGGCGACGGCGATGTCGTAGTCGTAGTCGGAGAAGGCCTCGACGTGGTTGCGCACGATGTCGTAGGCATCTGCGAAGTAGCCGGAGTTGACGTGCATCTGCGAGCAGCAAGTCTGCTGGGGCGGGAATACGACCTCGTGGCCGAGGCGCTCGAGGATCCGCACCGTTGCCTCGGCGACCCGCGGATACATCGCGTCGACGATGCAGGTGGGGAAGATCGCGATCCGCAGCGCGGCCGGCGCCGGTGCTGCGGCCGGCGCCCGTGTTGCGGCCTGCGCAGGTGCTGGGGTCTGCGCCCGTGTCGGGGTCTGGGCTGACGGTGCAGCACCGGGCGGGCTGGGCCGGGTGGCCGATGTCATTGTCTACTCCCCTCTGGCGTCCCGCCTGCCGGCGGGAGCTCGGCTGCAGCACACGCACGGTTCCGGAGCGAGGTCGGTGCCCGGAGCGGCTCTGGTGAGGTGCTGCTGTGTGTCATCGTACGCCTCGGATCTGACACGGATTTGTGCTCGTCCCGAACGTGTGTAAGCTGTGGTCCTACCACATGCTGTAATCTAGCACACAGCACCGGCATGGACCACGTTCACTGCTGAACGCACCTCACTGCACGCGCCTGCAACCGCGCGCCCTCCCCTCTCAAGGAGTCCCCGTGGAGAACTTCACCGCAGCCACCGACGCCGTCGGCGGGTCGCTGGGCCTGTCCGCCCTCGTCGCCCTCATCCCCCTTGCGACCTTCTTCGCCATGCTGCTCGGCGTCAGAGCCCGCGCCCACACCTCGGCGCTGGCCGCCCTGACCGCAGCACTGCTCGTAGCCTGGCTCGGCTTCGACATGCCGCTCGGACTGGCGGCCCTGTCCGCAACGCAGGGCGCCGCCTTCGGGCTGTTCCCGATCGTGTGGATCATCGTCATGGCGCTGTGGTTCTACGAGCTGACCGTCACGTCCGGCCGCTTCGAGGACCTGCGTCTGCTCTTCGACCGGATCGGCGGCGGCGACCTGCGCATCCAGGCGATCCTCATCGCCTTCTGCTTCGGCGGCCTGCTCGAAGCCCTCGCCGGTTTCGGCGCCCCGGTCGCCATCACCGCGACCATGGTCATGGCCCTCGGAGTGGCACCGCTGCGCGCGGCCATCGCCGTCCTGCTCGCCAACACCGCACCGGTGGCCTTCGGGGCACTCGCAATCCCGATCACCACCGCAGGCTCGCTGACCGGTGAGGACCCGGCGGCGATCGGTGCGATCGTCGGTGTGCAGGCCCCGTTCGTCGCCTGGATCGTGCCCTTCGTGCTGCTCTTCGTCCTCGACGGACTGCGCGGCATCAAGGACGCCTGGCCGGCAGCGCTCGTCATCGGCCTGTCCTTCGGCATCGCCCAGTGGTGGTCGGCGACCCACTTCTCCTACGAGATGACCGACATCGTCGCCTGCCTCGCCTCCCTCGGCGCAGCCGTGCTGTTCCTCAAGGTCTGGACCCCGCGCGATGACGCCGAGGTGCGCGAGCGCCTCGGCGTCACCGCACCGGCGAGCGCCGCCGAGCTCAAGCCGGTGCGCGTGTGGATGGCCCTGCTGCCCTACCTGCTCGTCGTCGCCTTCTTCGCCGTGGCGAACATGTGGAAGCTCGGCATCGACGTCCCTGCCGCCCTGGCGTCCACCACCGTCGAGATCCCGTGGCCGGAACTGTCCGAGCACCTGCTCACCGCCGACGGCTCGGTCGTCGCGGCCACCACCTACAAGCTCGCCTGGCTGTCCTCACCGGGCACCATCCTGCTCATCACCGGACTCGTCGTCGCCGCGATCTACACGATCTTCAGCGAACACGACCGCTACCGCCTCGGGATGGGTGCCGCACTCGGACTCATCGGCACCTGCGCCTGGCGGATGCGGTGGGCGGCACTGACGATCGCGGCCGTGCTGGCGCTGGCCTATGTCATGAACTTCTCCGGCCAGACCGTCTCGATCGGCGCCTACCTCGCCTCCCTCGGCGCGATCTTCGCCTTCCTCTCCCCGATCCTCGGCTGGCTCGGCACCGCCGTCACCGGCTCCGACACCTCGGCCAACGCGCTGTTCTCCAACCTGCAGCACACTGCGGCGACCAATGCCGGGATCGACCCGAAGCTGCTGCTGGCGGCCAACACCTCGGGCGGGGTCGTGGGCAAGATGATCTCCCCGCAGTCCCTGGCGATCGCAGCGACGGCGGTGCAGATGGAGGGCAAGGAGTCCGAGATCTTCAAGAAGGTCATCCCGTGGAGCATCGGGCTGCTGTTCGTCATCTGCGCGCTCGTCTTCCTGCAGTCGAATGTGCTCGCGTGGATGCTTCCGTAGAATTCATCAGATGAGCCCCGAACGCCGTGCGCCCGCGAAGTCCTATGCCGCCATCCTCGACGCTGTCGAAGACCGGCTGCGCTCAGGGCAGCTGCGCATCGGCGACCGGTTGCCCTCGGAGCGGGCGCTGGCCGAGGAGTTCGGCATCTCCCGCAACTCCGTGCGCGAGGCGATCCGCATCCTCGACGCCCTCGGGCTCGTGCGTTCGGGGGTCGGTTCAGGCCCGAGTGCTGGGGCGATCGTCATCTCCGAACCCTCGGCCGCTCTCGGCTGGGGGCTGCGGATGCACCTGGCGTCGAGCTTCCTGCCCGTCGTCGACATCGTCGCGGTGCGCCGGCTGCTCGAAGCCGACGCCGCTGCCGCTGCCGCCCGGCGTGACGTCGCCTCCGATCCCGAGGCGGGACAGACTCTTGCCCGTGCCGCTGAGATCCTCGATGCGCTCGATGACCCCGATCTGCCCGATGAGACGTTCCACGAACTCGATGCGCAGTTCCACCTGACGATCACCTCGCTGGGCGGCAATGAGGTGACGACGACGATTCTCGGCTCGCTGCGCCAGGCGACCGTCGGCTATGTGCAGGAAGGGGTGCGGCTGCTGGCCGACTGGCCGCAGGTCAGGCTGCGCCTGCAGGAACAGCACCGGCAGATCCTCGCTGCTGTGGCCGGCAGCGACCCGCAGGCTGCCGCGGACGCGGTCACCGCGCACGTCGAGTGGTTCTACCGGAGGGCCTTCGAGCACCTGGAGGGGTGATGCGCCCGGGCGCTGAAGACCGGCAATCCACTCCCGCCGTCAGCACGATTGACATCGCTTTACGATGGATGCCATGAGCGTGCTGGCAGAGGCGCAGGCGAACCGCCGCCTGATAGCAGAGGACCCCACCTGGTCTTTCCTACGCAGCGACAATGTCTGGTTCGCCGCTCCGATTCTGCGCACGCACCTGACCGGCAGCACGATCCGGATGGCTGCCAGTGACCTGTTCGACCTCATCGATGCCGACCTCGATGCCCTGAGATATCAGGGTCATACCGTGATGGGCACGGCCCGCAGCTACTGCGAGCAGTGGCGGCGCGACGGAATCCTCATCCGCCGCAGCGTCGAGACCAGTCGCGAGGAGACCTTCGAGCTGTCTCCAGCTGGGCACATCGCCCTGCAGTTCGTCGACCGGCTCGATTCGGACCGCACCTCGGTAACGCAGTCCCGGCTGGCGACGATCCAGAATCGGCTCCGCCAACTCGTGCGCGACACCGACCCCGATGTCGAACGGCGCGTCGCTGCACTCGAAGCTGAGCGTGAGCGCATCGACGCTGAGATTGACGCCGTCCGATCAGGAGAGGCGCTGCCGGCTGGCGCGGCGGCTGCTTCCGAATCGGCACGCGACATCTCCCAGCTGGCTTCCGAGCTGCCGACTGACTTCGCTCGCGTGCGCTCCGAACTGGAAAGCATCAATCGTTCGCTGCGCACCCAACTCGTGGAGGAAGCCGGCCACCGAGGAACGGTGCTGTCCGACGTGTGGCGCGGTGTCGACCATCTCGCTGAATCCGAGGCAGGCCGGTCGTTCGACGGCTTCGCTTCGATGCTTGTCGATACCGAGGCGGGTTTGGAGTTCGAAACGAATATCACGGAGCTGCTGGGCCGGGACTTCGTCGATCACCTCGACCCCGCGACAGTGACGTTCCTGCGCCAGCTCGTCCCGATGCTCCAGGACCGTGCTGCAGAGGTCGATGATGTCATGACGAACCTGACGCGGTCGCTGCGCCGTTTCGTGCAATCGAGCGAATTCGCCGAAGACCGCAGTGTTGCAGCGGCCATCCGATCCGCACGGTCCTTGGCGGTGCAGGTCGCCGCCGAGGTGCCGGTGTACGAACGACTGAGCGTCGCGATTGCCCGGCCGTCTGTCGAGCTGCGCTCCGTCGGCTCCTTGCGCCTGCATGATCCGGCTCTGGCTCGCGTCGAGGATGAAGTCGAGTCACACAACACGGGAACCCTCGATGCAGCCGCACTGCGCTCCCTCGCGAGGGAAGCCGATATCGATATGAAGGAGCTTGCTGAGAACGTCAACGCCACGCTGTCCGCTCACCGGGCGGGTCAGCTGCCTTCTGCCCAGGAGGATCTGCCGGGAATCGGAATCGGCGATGTGCTCGGATTCCGTCCGGCCACGCAGGGGCTCGGCAGCGTCATCGGACTCATGGATCTCGCGCTGCGCTACGGCAGCAGCGAACCCGATGAGCATGAGATGCTGCGCTGGGTGTCGGTCTCCGGTGCCGAACGCAGCGCCGAGGCGCTCTGCTACCGCTTCACCGAGCCGATCCCGGCCCTCAGACGCATCCGTCGCAAACCTGAAGGAACGCATGCCCAGCTCTGATATCAGTCGTGACGCACCTGCCGTTCCCGAGGCGCCGGCACGGGAGCCGGAAGTGAACCCGGACCAGCTATGGGAGTACGACTCTGGAACTCTGAGCGCCGATGCCCGGCGCGCACTCGTCCGGCTCGTGCAGGGACCCTACGTCTCCAGCCAATCCCACCCGGCGCTGTGGCGGGCGACCCTCAACGGTGAGACGGTGCTGCGCTCGCGACTGGCTGATATGTTCTTAGACCTCATCGTCGATGAGGAGAGCGGGATCGCGTTCGTGCGCAATGTCAGCGCACCGGAAGCAGAAGCGCCGGCAGTAGTGCGCACTCACCAGCTGACGCTGCTGGACTCCGCTCTCGTGCTGCAGTTGCGTCATGAGCTGCTGCGCGTGGACCGCGGAATGCGGGCAATCATCGGCGAAGAAGAGGTGCGAGACGCGCTCAGCGTGTTCGCAGCCAAACAGGACCTCGACGACGTCATGTTCGCCAAGCGCTTCAACGCTTCGTTCAAGAAGCTCATCCAGTACGGCATTCTGCAGGGCACGCACACCGAAGGACGCTATGAGATCTCACCGGTGCTGCGTCTGGTCTTCGGTTCCGAGCAGATCCATGCCCTGACCGCAGAGTACCAGCGGATCCTCGGCGAAAACACGTCACAGCCGGACGGCGCCGCAGCTGAGGACGGTGATGAGTCATGAGCAGCGATGCGCTCTTCGATATGCCGGAGCAGCCGCCGGCCCCGGTGCCGGCGGTGGCAGCGACGGCACGCCGCCAATGGCGTCTCAGCCGGCTGGAGGTGATCAACTGGGGCACCTTCTCCGGCCACCATGCCGTCGATGTTCCGCCCTCGGGCCTCGTCTTCACCGGCGATTCGGGCTCCGGCAAGTCCTCGCTTCTCGATGCGATCTCCACTGTACTCACACCTCGGGTGAAGCTCCGCTACAATGCCGCCGCGCAGGACCAGTCCGTGCGCTCCTCCGACCGCACGATTGTCAGCTATATGCGGGGCGCCTACGGTGCAGCCGAGGCTGATGACGTCGATGAGATCCGCACCACCTACCTGCGCACCGGCGCGACCTTCTCCGGCGTTCTGCTGCGCTTCGACCGGCCGGGAGAGGAACCGGTCCTGCTTATCAAGCTCTTCAAACTCAACGCCGGGCAGATGACGGCCAGTGACGTCAAGGAGATCTGCATCCTCACCCGCTCCGATGCCGTGCTGCCGGACTTCAGCAGCTACCTGACCGGTGCGGTGGCGGTGCGAAAGCTGAAGAAGGACTTCACGTCCGCATTCGTCACCGACAAGCACTCCGTATTCCAGTCGCGGTACCGCGCTGCGCTCGGCATCGCCTCGGACGCAGCGATGAACCTGCTCCACCGCACGGTCGCAGCGAAGAACCTCGGCAGCCTTGACGACCTGTTCCGGATGTACATGCTCGGTGAGCCCTCGACCTTCGCGATCGCCGATCGCGCCATCGAACAGTTCACGCAGCTGTCCGACGCGCACGAAAGCGTCGTCACCGCACGCCTGCAGCTGCAGGCGCTGGAAGAGATCTGCGCTGACGCAGACGCCTATGACGAGGCGACGGCCCGAAACACGGAGATCAGCTCCCTGCTCGCCGGGCTCGACCAGGTGGCCAGTGCTCTGACACGTGAACTCGCCGAACAGGAGCGCAGGAGGGCGCGCCGGCGCCTGTCGGCAGCCGAAGCCGCCCTCGGGAAGGCACGCGCGGATGTCGAGGAGGCAACCCGCGATGCGGATCTCGCCCATGCTGCGCTGCTGGAGGCCGGCGGCGGTGAACTCGCCCGGCTCGACGACCAGCTGACGGCGGCCAGACAACGCCAGGACCACGTAGACCGGCGCCGCAACTCGCTGGCCCAGCGACTCCAGCGCGCCGGAGTCACCACCCTGCCGCAGACGGCCGAAGAGTTCGACGAACTGCTCGAACAGCGGTCCGACCCAGCTGAGGAAGCTCAGCGCACCCGTATCCAGACCGCCGAGCACGAAGCGGCCGAACGGCACCGGCAGGCAACGGAGCGGCTGGCGGCGCTCAGAAGCGACCTCGAGGCCGCCAGAGCAGAGAAGTCCAACCTCGACAGACCGCTGCTGAACGCCCGGAAGCTCTTGGCTCAACAGCTGAATCTCAGCTATCAGGCACTGCCGTTCTGCGGTGAGCTAATGGAAGTGCGCGGGGAAGAAGCCACCTGGCGAGGTGCGATCGAACGGCTGCTCGGTTCACTCTCACGCACGATGCTCGTCGACTTCCGTTACGCCAAGCAGGTTGCCCAGACACTCGACTCCATGCATTTCGGAGTGCGGATCGTCGTGCAGGCCGTCCACAGCTCCAGTCCTACTCCCCCACCCATCAGCGATTCCCGGTCCCTAGTGCACAAGGTTGACGTCCGCAGTGATTCGCCGTTCGCTGCGTGGATGCATCACACGCTGTCCACCCGATTCGACTACACCTGTGTCGATGAGTCTGCCGAATTGGCGGAAGCGGAACGCGGACTCACTCGGGCCGGACAGGTGAGACGGCCGGGAGACCGGTTCGAAAAGGACGACCGCACACGGGTCGACGACCGCAGCCGATGGGTGATGGGCTTCAGCACCGTCGAGAAGGTCACGGAGCTGCTCGAAGCCATCAGCGCCGAGCAGAAGAAAGTCGCGGAGACCAAGGACCGGCTCATCCGGGCCATCGACCAGCGCAATGCCGATGCCACCAGGCGCAGCATCCTCGACGAGCTCGCTGATACGCCGTGGTCGGAGCTCGACGCACGGGCAGCACAGGCTGCAGTCGCTGCCGCCGAACGGCGCCTCGAGCAGGTGACCCGCGGCAACACCGATCTGCAGGCAGCGCAGGAGCTCGTCAGCACCGCGACCGCCGCCCGCGAAACGGCCCGGGAAGCTGAAAACGCTGCGCAGACCGACGTGATCGAGCTCAAAAGCGTGCTAACGCGCCTCGATGAGGCCGTTGCCCGGGCAGCGGATGCCGGTGGTGGGCCCGAACCCAACGCGGCTGTGACAGACACCCTGCGCTCCCGGTTCTACGAACGCCGGCGTCGGCTGAGCGTCGATGACATCGCCACAGTGAAGAACACCATCGAACGGCAGCTGCGCGAAGTCCGTGATGAGGTCCAGAAGCAGCAGCACCGCGCAGAGGCCGACTTCGAACGCCGCGCCCACTCCTTTCTCAGCCAGTGGCCGGCATTCAGCGCTGACGTCGAGCGCTCGATCCGCGACCGGGACGAATACCGTCGGCGGCGCACTACTCTGCACAGCGACGGGCTGCCCGCACATGAGAAGCGCTTCCTGGAGATGCTGCGCACCCAGTCCACCCGCAATATCGGCACGCTGAATGCGCAGATCAGCCGCGCCTTCAACGAAATCAAGGAGCGCATCCACCAGGTGAACCAGTCGCTGAGCGGCAGCCAATTCGACCGCGGAAGGTACCTGACGATCAAACCGAAGGAGCGCCGCAGCGCGGAAGTCCAGACATTCCTCACAGAGCTGCGCGAGATCACCACCGATGCGATGACATCCCTGACACCGGAAGCCGCAGAAGAGAAGTTCGCGCTCATCAAGAAGGTCATCGGCCGCCTCGGCTCAGCTGAACCAGCTGACCGGAGGTGGCGCACCGCCTGCCTCGACACTCGTCGGCACGTCAGCTTCCTCGGCGTGGAGACTGATGCGGGCGGCGAGCCGATCCGGGCCTACGAATCCTCCACCGGACTATCCGGCGGACAGCGTCAAAAGCTCGTCGTGTTCTGCCTGGCCGCTGCCCTGCGCTATCAGCTGACCGATTCCGCCGAGGAGCTGCCGGAATTCAGCACCGTCATGCTCGATGAAGCATTCGACAAGGCCGATGAGACCTTCGCCCGAATGGCACTGGAGACCTTCGTAGACTTCGGTTTCCAGCTCATCCTCGCCACACCCAAAAAACTGCTGCCGATCCTCGAAGACTACGTGGGCGCGGCCGTCAAGATCGACATCAGCGACAACCGTGACTCGCGTCTGGCCGCTCTTCAGTGGGAGCAGAGCGGGGAACCGGCGTGAGTGCGCGCCGCCGATCCAGCGCGCCGCACAGCATGGTCTCACCCGACCAGGCGCGCGAGGCAGTGGCTGCGAAGTTCCGGCTGCACAAGCGGGCGTGGGCGCTCGGTATGGCAGAAGCCGACGTCTCCCTGCCGCTCAAGCCGCCAGCAGAGCCGCACACCAGCGCGAAACTCGATGCGGTGATGTCGTGGATCCGAGCGTGGGAGACTGCTGGCGCGCAGCTACCGGAGCATGCGCACCTCGACTGGGTGCGCCGGCGGTGGCGCACCTGGGGACGGCAGCGGCTGCCGGTGCGCCTGCGGTTCACCACACCCAAGGCGGTCGCCGCCTGGGCAGATAAGCTGCCGGAATGGTGCCAGCTCACCAGTGCCGCCGACATGCTCGCGAAGTGGGCTCAGGACGCGGTTCCTCTTCCTGTGCTGCGCCGCGTCCTCGGCGCCGCTGCCGAACTCAGCGCCGACGACCGTCAGCGGCTGCTGGCTGTTCTCACCTGGCTGCGGGAGAATCCCCGCTCGGGACTGTTCATCCGCGAGCTGCCGATCGTCGGCATCGACACGAAATGGCTGGAGACGCATCGGGGCATCGTCTCCCCGATCATCACCTCGCTCACCAGTGAGAGCAATCTCGGTTTCCGCACAGCCGAACCGCGCATACGCGTGCGGCTCCTCAGCACCGATGGCCGACCGCAACTGTTCGCGGGTCTGCGCGATGTCGAAGCTCCAGCGTCTGAGATCGCCCAGATGCCGGTACGACCGAAGCTCGTCATTGTGACCGAGAACCTCGCATCGTTCCTCGCGCTGCCAGCAGACGGCCGGTGGGGAGATGCAGTAGCCGTGTTCAACCCCGGCTACTCCGCATCAGTGGCTGCCCGGCTGCCGTGGCTGTCCGGTTCGCGTGTCCTCTACTGGGGAGACATCGACACACACGGCTTCGGGATCCTCAATCGCTTCCGCACCCATTGCCCGCACACCGAATCGGTGCTCATGGACAGCCGCACGCTCATCGATTTCCAGCATCTGGCCGGAACAGAGCCAGCTCCGCTGCGTGTTGCCCCCGAACATCTGGAGACCCTCACAGCTGGTGAGCGCGAGATGGCGGCGCAGCTGCACGCCAGCGGCTTCCCGCGTTTAGAGCAGGAGCGGATCGAGTGGTCCTACGTCCTCACCGCCATCGATACGACAGCAGCACGCGTCCTCAGCTGAACACTCACCGCTCGCGGTCGGATTCCTCGCGGCGGGCCATACCTCGAGGCGCGGCGGGCACGAACAGCGCGAAGAGCGCCAGCCCAGCGGTGAGCACCGCGGCGATCTGCACGAGTAGCTCCCAGCCGGCCGCTGGCTCCTCGGTCCACGGGCGGATGACGAACAGCGCGTAGACGCAGGCAGCGCAGCCGAGCAGCACCCAGGTTCGCCACCTGTGTGCGAGCGCGCGCCGGATGTCCATGTGCCGACCATAGCGAAAGGCGGTGGCCGGCACAGGTGCCAGCCACCGCCTCGGGCGCGGTGTCAGAGGGGTCAGCCGGTGTAGCCGCGGCCGCCTGCCATGAGCGCGACCTGGTCGGCCGGCAGCCAGTACTCGCCGACGCCGCCGAAGTTCGCCGGGTCGGCGATCTTCACTTCGCGGGTGTCGGCGTTGTATCCGACGACGGTGAAGAAGTGGTAGATGAGGCCCTGGTCCTTGGGGTACCAGTCCGGGGAGGCGCCGGGGCCGGCCATGATGTCGACGATGACCGGGTGGCCGCGGTCGATGTCATACTGCACGTCATGCCAGAACAGGTCCTTCTGCTCCTGGGTGGGCTCCTCGCTGATCCACTTTGTCTCGTAGAACGTCGTGTTGAGCCGGGCGTTCATCACCTGCTCGATGGCGCCGAAGTTCGTGCCGGCGGTCGTCGTGCCGGCCTGGGCGGCCAGGTCGTTGGCCGAGACGTCGTGGCCGAAGGCCGAGAGCGCGATCCGCATGGCAAACGGCCCGCAGTTGTAGTAGTCGTCCTGCTGCTCCCAGCGGTAGTCGAGGACCTTCTCACCGGCCTGGGTCTCGGCCTGGGTGGCGACCGCCGCCGAGGCGGGGGCTGAGCTGGCGGCCGGGAGCACGGCGGCTGAGGTGCCGAGCAGGCTGCCGACGGCCAGGGTGCCGGCGACGACGAGGGTGGGGATGGTGCGTGCGTGACGCATGGGGATCTCTCCTTGGGTGGGGCATTCGAGGGGTGGGCTGGGTGTGCTGTGTTCAGCTGGGGTGGAGGGGATGGCCGAACAGCTCACATATTCATCGAAGCAAGACCCGATGCCGGCGTCAATGGATTCGGCACTGGACCTTTGGGGTAGGCCTGCACGAAGGTTGCAGTGAGCCTCAGCCGCTGAATGACGGTGATGTGCTCACCGTTCGGCAGGTCACCTTGGACGAAAGTCACAGCCCACAATGCGGCTCCGGTGATCAACGGGCTGGTCAGGGCGGTTAAGCTGGTACCAGGCGAGACATCAATGGAGAGCTCGCCGGCGAGAGGAGCTGTGCCATGCGCACCGCACGTGAAGTGCTCGCCTGGCTGAAGTTCTTGCAGCCGGGTGTGACCAAGACTCAAGCCGATCTGCTGCTCGTGTGCGCGCAGGCCTGGTGGCTGGCGTGGCATGAGGAGCCGCTGTTCGAAGATGAGACGGCGATCGGCGAATACGGACCCTATGTGGCCGCTGCCCATGACGGATTTCCGCAGGCGATGCCCAGGCGTCCCGACCTCGACCTGCGCGAGCAGCTGGAGTTCGAGGCGATCATCGACCACTACATGCGCCTGCCGGCCACCAAGCTCGTCGAGCTCGGCCGGCTGGCTGTCGGCGGCCGCACGAGCGGGACGCTGACGCTCGGTGAGCTGCGCGAGATCGCCACGCGTGAGGCAGATGCCTGGGCTGCGGCCGGCGCCGAGGCGGCGGCCAGGGTGCCGCAGCGGCCCACCTCGGATGACGTCGAGTCAGCCGAGCAGCGCATCAAGGCCAAGGAGCTGCGCCGCCAGATGGCGATGCGCGAGCCGACCTTCGGCGGCGGTGGCGAGTCCCCTGCCGCGACGGCGGCCTTCCAGGAGCCGGTGCTGCGCGATCCGCTCGTCGGCGAGCACTGAGGCGAGCCGAGGGTCAGCGCTCAAGCAGCCGCTGAGTGCGCTGCCCGATCAGCTCCTGCAGATCAGGCGAGGCTGAGAGATCGGGCGTCTCCGCCTCGACAGCTGTGCGGATCTCCTCGAGTGCCTCGGTGACGATGCGTTCGGCATCGCTGAGCTTCCACGAGGAGAGTTCGCTGACGAGGCTGCTGTGCGTGACGTCGGCCAGCCGGTAGTGCCGGTCGACCGTCAGCGCCAGCCGGCCGTCGGAATCGCGATGCTGAGCCATCGGCACCATGTCGTAGGCGGGAGCCAGCGTCGTCTTCTGGTCTGGCAGATGCATGAGACCGAGGTTCTTCGCGTGCATGTCGAGGTTCCCGATCGCGCAGCACAGGACCACCTGGCGGGCCAGCCGGATGAGTTCTGGCCTCGGGCAGCGACGGCGGACGGTTTCGGCGATCCGTTTCAGCGTCACCGCTCCGCCGACCTCCTGGTATTTCTCATCGCCGGCGGCACCCAGCGCCTGGTTGAAGTCCTCCTGGTGGAGCCGCTCACCGCGAGTGTCCCGGTCGAAGCGCTCGATGACGAGCGCTGGCAGCTCTGCGAACGCCGTCAACTCGACTCGGTAGTCCGCCAACCCGATGGCGCGGGCCAGGCGCCAGCCGTATTCCTCATCGCCGATGACCGTCGGATGCGCCGAGAGGCTCGGCTTGATGATGTGCGTTGAGGGATAACCGCCTGCGACGCGATGCCACCGGCCGTCTCGCTGCGCCAGGACGATCTTCGGCTGCACCCCGGCCAAGGAGGTTCTGCCCGACCGCCGGCTGTTCGCCAGCGGGTCGGACATCGGGCTCTCGAGCAGCGACCGGATCTCGCGGTCGCTGACCGGAGTGTTTTCGGGCGTCGGCGGTTCACTCGGGTCGTCGACGTCCCAGATCTGCACGGCTCCTGCGATGTCTCGTCCGTAGCGGGCGAGGAATGCCGGCGTATCGCCTCTGCGGAGACCGCTGCGCTCAAGCATCCAGGTCAGGATGTCCCCCTCGGGCAGCAGCTCGTTGAAGAAGTTCCGTCGCCTGGCGGCGTGGTGGCGCGGTGGTCGATCAGTCAGCGGGACGGCGACTGAGAGCACATCGCTGTTGATGCCGAAGCGGCTGATGGCTTCTGCACTGGCCGTGAAGTCGAAGTCCTGCGGCCCCTGCGCATCGATGTGGCCGACGATGAGACCGTAGAGCTCAACTGCCAGGCGCATCGTCGATCGTCCATTCTGCACGCAGGGTGACGCCGCACTCCTCCAGCAGGGTGAATAGCCGTTCGGCGTAGAGGGTGTGCTTTCCGGATTCCATATCGGAGATGGCACTCTGCGCGATACCTGAGATCCGGGCGAGGTCTCGCTGGGACCAGCCGCGGTCCATCCGCGCAGCTTGGATCGTCTCCCCCAGGTCCTCTGGGGCGATGATCCTCGACCAGCGGTCCATGGGCACCTCCGGCTGTCGCAGCGAATTGATCAGATAAACCAGATCATACCAGCATGATCGAGAAATTCAGATCAGCTGAGTTCGATCTGGATTTTGAGATCATGTTCTCCCGGCCTCAGTGTCGGGCTCTGAGCATGGTTCCATTCCGCCGTCCGAGGTAGGTGCCATCTCTCACCACCTGTTCGCCGCTGACCCATACAGAATGGATTCCCGACGGCGAGCGCATCGGGTCGTCGAAGGTCGCGTGGTCCTTGAGGCCCTCGGCGTCGAAGATGACGAGGTCGGCACAGCTGCCCGCTGTGATTCGGCCGCGGTCAGGCAGGGAGAAGATGTCTGCGGCCAGCGAGGTCATCCGCCGGATCGCCTCTTCGATGCTCATCAGCTTCTCGCGGCGCACGTAGACGTCGAGCATGCGCGCGAAGGTTCCATAGCCTCGCGGATGCGGTTTGCCACCTGTTCCCACCGGCAGGCCGTCGGAGCCGATGGCGGTGTACGGGCTGCGCAGCGCTGTCTGCACGTCTTCCTCGCCGATGCCGTGGATGATCATCGTCGCCTTGAGCTGTTCGTCGATGAGCAGGTCGGCGACAGCATCGAGAGGATGTTTGTCCTGTTGGGCTGCGAGCGCCGCTAACGACAGGCCCTCATATCGGTGGCTGCCAGTGCTGGCGATGACGATGTGCTCCCAGCCCGTCGAGCGCACATGGCTTTCGAAGCTTCCGGATGGTTCGGCGATATCGTGTGCCATCCGGGTACGCTCACTCGGTGAGGCAAGCCGTTGTAGCAGGGCGGGCGCCCCGCCGTCGTGGGCCCATGGCGGAAGCACAGCTGTCAGCATCGTCGAGGAGGCGGTGTAGGGGTAGACATCGTGGGTGACATTGAGTCCTGTGGCGCGATGGCTGTCGAGGGTTTCGATGATGTCGCCCATCTGCCCCCACAGGCGTCGGCCGGCAACCTTGAGGTGGGAGACGTGGCAGCGCACACCGGCTTGCGAGGCGACGCTCACCGTCTCCTCAATGCTCTCGCGGACGCGGGACGATTCGTTGCGCATATGACTGGCGTATACGGCTGTTGATGGCATGACGGAGGCGAGTTCGGTGATCTCTGCGGTGGTGCTGAAGATTCCCGGTGGATAGATGAGTCCAGTCGTGAGGCCGGCCGCACCGCTTTCGAGCGCGCGGTAGAGCTGGTCTTTCATCACCGTCATCTCAGCTGGCGTCGGTGCGCGCTCGTCGGATCCCATGGCGGCGACCCGCAGCGTGTTGTGACCGGCGAGAAAGGCGAAGTTGGTGATGAATCCTGAGTCTGCAGCCCGCTTGTGGAGCTCATCGAGACTCTGCCAGTCGAAGTCGAGCGGCGGGAAGATGCGCTGGGCCAGGGTAGTGAAGTCATCGACGAAGGCCGGGTTGATCGGGGCGAGCCCGAAGCCGCAGTTGCCGTTGACCTCGGTGGTGACGCCCTGGAGGATCTTCGAGGTGTCGTCCAGGTCGATGAGCGGGGAGCTGTCGGAATGGCTGTGCACATCGATGAACCCCGGCGCAATGCACAGCCCCGTCACGTCGATCGTGCGGGCAGAGTGCGTCATTCCACGGAAGCGCCCAGACGGTGAGATCGCAGTGATTTTGTCACCGGTGATGAGCAGATCCAACAGCTGGCCAGCGCCTCCTGTGCCGTCGTAGACGGTGGCTCCGCTGAGCACGGTTGACTGCGCCATTCCCTGTCCGTTCCTCCTCTGGCTGCCGGCCGGCGATTCACCGGCGCGTCAGGTCATTTGGTCATATGGGCGTTCCAGAGCACGATGCCGGCACCGGGGACGAACTGCACTCCTTCGGCATCGACCGAGGCGCCGACGATGGTGCGCTTGTTGCCGTATTTGATGATCGGCCGGTATTCGTAGACCCGGGTCTGGAGCCGGTCGTTGGCTTCAGCTGCCGCCTCGTCGTCGGCGGCGAACGTCAGGTCGTTCATGGCTTCGCTCAGCTCATCGTCATCAGTCCAGCCGGGCCACGATCCGAGCAGGAACACCTGTGTGACCGGTACGGCGTTGACCGACCACCCGGTGGTGAAGAGCTCGAAGGCGTTCTCGTCAGCGCGCATGCTCAGCAGCGTCGCCCAGTCGACGACGACCATCTGCGTGTTGAAGCCTGCCTTCTTGAGATTCTCTTCGACGACGACGGCCGAGTTGTAGTGGTCTTCGTACTCACGAGACGTGAGGATGCGAACCGGCTCGCCGTTGTATCCGGCTTCCTCCATCAGCTTCTTCGCCAGGTCCGGGTCCTGCTGGTTGAAGAGCTCGAGGCCTGCTTCGGTGTAGAACTGCTGTCCGGGCAGACTGATGGCTCCGTTGACGTCGTAGAACTCCTCGGCGGCGAATGCCGCGAGCTGGATGTCCTCGTGGTTGAGAGCGGCCGCCACAGCGTTGCGCATCGTGTTGTCGGCCATGATGCCGGCTTTCTTGTTGAAGGCGACGCCGTTGAAGCCGTTCTCACCGATGATGGACTGCAGGGTCGTGTCCTTTTCGAGCAGTCCGGAGTTGTCGAACGGGATGCCGGCCGCAGCGTCGTATTCGCCGGTCTGCAGGCCGGCCAACCGGGTGGAGGAGTCAGTCACGAGATCGATGATGAGCGTGTCGGTCTTGGCTTCTCGATGCCCCGCTAGTCCGCTCGACTCCCCTTCTGGGGACTGATAGTCCTCGAATTTGTGCAGCTGGATGTACTGGTCCGTTCGCCATGTGTCGAACACGAATGGCCCGGTTCCGACGAACTCGGTCAGACCCTCCGCCGGAGTTTCGTCGAGGATCTTCTTCGGCATGATCGCGGTCATCTGGCCTGGGTCGGAGAGGAAGTACAGCAGCGTGTACATCTTCTCGGGCGTGTGCACGGCAACTTCGCGGTCTGAGACGACTTCGACGTCGGCTCCTTCGAAGAACTGCTGGCCGACGCCTGAGATCTCCATCCACCGGTCGAGGCTTGCTTGGACGTCCTCGGTCGTCACCGGATCGCCGTTGTGGAACGTGAGCCCCTCCCGAATGGTGAAGGTGGTGGTCTTCCCGTCGCCGGATTCCTCCCAGGATTCGGCGATGTGCGGCTGCACCTGGAAGTCGGCATCCTGCGTCAGCAGCGGCTCGAACATCAGGCGGGCCACCTCTGCGGTTGCCGTCGCGGTGCTCAGCAGCGGGTCGAGCAGCGGTGGCTGGGCGTTGAGCGCGTAGTGGAATTCCGACGTCGGGTCGCTCGGTTTGGCTCCGCAGCCGCTGACAGCCAGCACAGCTGCGGTGGCGGCTATCGCCAGAACACGCATGAGGCGTGGTCGGTGCGTGCTCATCGCGTTCCTCCCTCGCCTGCGGTCGCGCCCGAGGCGGTTGCTGCCGCAGCTGCTGCGCGCGGATGGGCGTGCGGGATCGAGTCGAGCAGCTTCTTCGTGTATTCGTCCTTCGGATGTGCGAAGAGCTCGTCGACCGGGGCTTCTTCGACGAGTTTGCCCTTGCACATCACTCCGATCCGGTCAGCGACGTAGCGGACGACGGACAGGTCGTGTGAGATGAACAGGTAGCTGAGGCCGTGCTCCTCCTGGATCCGGTTGAGCAGGTTGAGGATCTGCGCCTGGATCGACACGTCGAGAGCGGAGACGGCTTCATCGCAGAGGATCACCTCCGGGTGCGTCACAAGTGCGCGGGCGATGCCGATGCGCTGCCGCTGGCCGCCGGAGAACTCATGCGGGTAGCGCACCAGGTGCTCTTCACCGAAGCCGACCTCCTCGATTGCCGAGACGATGCGCTTGCGGCGTTCGGCCTTGTCGCGGATCCCCTGGATGACAAGCGTCTCGTTGAGGATCGAGCCGATGCGCTTGCGCGGGTTGAGCGATGAGTTCGGGTCCTGGAAGATCATCTGGACCTTCGAGCGGTAGGACTGCTGTTCGGCGCGGCTGAACTCGCTGATCGGCTGACCGTGGAACACGATGTCCCCCGATGTCGGTTCGATGAGCGCCTGCAGCATCCGGCCCGTTGTGGACTTGCCGCATCCGGATTCGCCCACGAGGCCGTAGGTCTCTCCGGGCTGAATGGAGAAGCTGACGCCGTCGACGGCATGGACTTCTGACGTTTTGAAGCCGATCGCATTGCGCAGCGTGAAGGTCTTCGTCAGCTCACGCGCTTCGAGCACTGGCGCGTTCTCGGTCATCGTTCGCCTCCTTCTGCTCTGTGGTCTCCCGTTGGCGGCGCGCTCTCACCGTCGTTCGGCGCGCCCGCCTCGGCGTCGATGAGACCGTCGACTGCCTTCCAGCAGCGCACCGACCGGCCAGCGGCGATCTCCGTCAGCTGCTGTCGGTTCTCCCGGCAGGCGTCCTCCGCGAAAGGGCAGCGTGCAGCGAACCGGCATCCGGCTGGAACGTCGTAGAGAGTCGGCACGCGTCCGGGAATGGTCGGCAGCGGCTGCGTGCGATCGGTGTCCACTCCCGGCGTCGAAGCCAGCAGCCCGCGCGTATAAGGGTGCTGGGGGTTGTCGAGGATGTCGCGGACCGGTCCGGCTTCCACAGCTTCTCCCAGGTACATCACCATCACGCGGTCGCAGACCTCTGCCACGACTCCGAGGTCGTGGGTGATGAGGATGGTGGCCATGTCGTGCGCCCGGCGCAGATCGTCGATGAGCCGCAGGATCTGAGCCTGAGTGGTGACATCGAGGGCCGTCGTCGGCTCGTCGGCGATGAGCAGCGCCGGTTCGCAGATGAGCGCCATGGCGATCATGACGCGCTGGCGCATGCCTCCGGAGAGCTGATGGGGGTAGTCGTTGATCCGTGCGTGCGGGTCGGCGATGCCGGTCTGTTCGAGGGCATCGATGGCATGCTGCTTCGCAGCCTCCTTCGACATCGGCTGGTGGATGAGGATCGTCTCGATGAGCTGCTGGCCGACGGTGAAGACGGGGTTGAGCGAGCTCATCGGATCCTGGAAGATCATCGAGATGCGGCCGCCGCGGTACTGCCGCATCCGGCTCTCGCTGACGGACAGGAGATCTGTGCCGTCGAATTCGACGGTGCCGGAGTAGTCAGCGGTCTTCTCATCGAGCAGACGCATGACGGACTCTGCGGTCACGGACTTCCCGCAGCCTGACTCGCCGACGATCCCGAGCACCTCGCCGGCGTCGACGTGGAAGTCGATGTCCTCGACAGCAGTCACATCGCCCTGCTCGGTCGCCAGCCGTGTCGTCAGCCCGCTGACCGTGATCACGCGGGCCGGCGCCTCGGGATCGGTGGCGCCGTGGGCACCGTTCGGTTCGACTGTCGTCGTCATTTCCGTCCACCGCCTTTCCGCACGGCTTTGCCGGTGTGCGGGTCGAAGAGGTCGCGCAGGCCGTCGCCGAGGAGGTTGATGCCGAGCACGGTGAGGATGATGGCCGCACCGGGCACGATCGTCATCCACGGGTTGTTGAAGATCAGGGTCTTGCCGTCGAGCAGGATGTTGCCCCACGACGGTGCTGGTGGCGGCACTCCGGCGCCGAGGAAGGACAAAGCGGCCTCGGTGATGATCGAGTCAGCGAAGATGAAGGTTGCCTGGATGATCGCCGGGGAGACGACATTGGGCGCCATGTTGAGCCAGATGATGCGGTTCGATGAGGCGCCCTGGGCGCGCAGCGCTTCGACGAAGGTCTGCTCCTTGACCACCAGAGCGGACGAGCGTACGACGCGCGCGACGTAGGGCGTGAAGACGACTGTCAGCGCGATGACGACATTCGAGGTCTTCGCACCGAGCACGGCCATGAGCGCGATAGCCAGCAGGATGGCGGGGAAGGCCATGAAGCCGTCGCAGATCCGCATGAGGATCGCGTCGGCCCACCGGAAGTAGGCCGAGTACATGCCGATGATGTAGCCGATGACGGTGGAGAGGATCGCGACGGCGAAGCCGACGAACAGCGAGACCCGCGCTCCGTGCAGCACGCGCGAGAGCAGATCCCGGCCGTAGTTGTCGGTGCCGAGAAGGTAGTCGCCGCTGGGGCCCTGCAGTCGGTCCTGGATGTTGAGCTCCAGGGGACCGCGGGAGATGACCATCGGGCCGAACGTCGTCAGCAGCACGATGATGACGACGATGATGCCGCCGGTCATGATGAGGCCGTTGCTCGTCACCCTGCGGAAGACCAGCTGCCGCATGCTCAAGCGCTCGAGGCCGACGGTCGAACCGGGCTGCGCTGCGGAGGATCCTCCGGCCGGTCCCGAGGTGCCGGTGGTCTCGCGGGTGAGGCCCGCCTCGGGTTCGGGGTGCTGTGGTGTGGTGTGGGCTGGTTTCGTCATGACAGTCGCACCCGTGGGTCGAGGAAGCCGTAGAGGATGTCTACGAGCAGGTTGATGAGCATGTAGGACACCGTGATCATGAGTACGACTCCCTGGATGACCATGAAGTCTCGGCGTTCGACCGAATTGACGATGAGCTGTCCGATGCCCGGGATGTTGAAGACCGTTTCGACGACGGCGGCACCGGCGATGAGGGTGCCGATCGACTGGCCGACGACGGTGAGGATGGGGAACGAGGCGTTCTTCAGCCCGTGTTTGTACACGCGGCTGCGTTCGGACACGCCTTTGGCCAGAGCCGTCTTCATGTATCCGGCGCGGAACACGTCGAGCATCGATGAGCGCGTCATGCGGGCTGTCAGTGCGGCCTGCATCGCTCCGAGGGCGAGCGCCGGGAGGATGAGATAGCGCAGATGGGTGCCGAGCCCTTCTTCCAGGCCGCGGTAACCGGCGACCGGCAGCCAGCCGAGCCAGCCGGCGAAGATGAGCATGAGGAAGAGGCCGAGCAGGAAGCTGGGTACGGAGATGCCGAGCAGTGAGAAGGCCATGAAACCCTGGTCGACAGCTGTGCCGCGTCGGCGTGCGGCGATAATGCCGGCGGGAATGGCGATGATGAGCGCGACGACCTCGGCGAGGATCGCGAGCGACAGCGTCGGCCCGAGGTGCTCCATCAGGACTGACGTCACGGCTGCTCCCATGAAGTGGGAGTACCCGAGGTCACCGGTCAGCGCGCCGCCGAGCCACGCGAAGAACTGCACGACGAGCGGTCGGTCGAGCCCCATCTCGGAGCGCAGCGCTTCGACCTGGTCGGAGGTGGCGTTGGGTCCGAGCATCACCGAGGCCGGGTCACCGGGGGTGAGATGAACGAGGGAGAAGACGACGATCGCAACGACGGCGAGCACGGGGATGAGCGCGAGGATGCGCTTGACGATATAGCTCAGCATGTCGCGACTCCGAGGGGATCAGTCGAGTGAAGTAGATCACATACTGGCATTGTCGTCGCAGGTGGGGCAACCGCTGCGCGGTTTCGTTGCCGCGTCGTTATCACAGCACACTCCCACCCTGGCCGCGCACGAGTCGACCATTCCGGGAAGCGAACTTGCCGCCGACGATGACGTCATCGACACCCGTGGAGAGCTGCCATGGGTCGTCGAAGGTGGAGCGGTCAGCGACGGCATCGAGGTCGATGACCGCGATGTCGGCAGCCTTACCCTGTGCAAGGACCCCTCGGTCGTCGAGCTTCATCCGGGAGGCCGGCAGGGACGTCATCTTGCGGACCGCCTCTTCGATGCCGAGCAGACCGATATCGCGCACATAGTGGCCGAGCACTCGCGTGAACGTTCCGAAGCTGCGCGGGTGGGGTCGGCCGGGCCCTTCCGCGGCGAGCTGGTGGCCGTCGGAGGCGACGGCCACCAGCGGGTGGGCAAGGGCAGCGCGGACGTCGTCTTCGGACATCGAATGGTGGATGATTCCGACGGCTCCGGCGTGGGCGGCGAGCATGCGCAGGGCGGCTTCGGCTGGATCGCACCCGTCCTGCTCGCCGATCTCGGCCAGGCTCTTGCCTACGACCCACTCGTATCCACCGGGGCCGTCGGGACTGACGGCGGCGATGACGACGGCTTCAGCGCCGGAGCGTCCGTCGATGGTGCCTGCCAGAGCCGCGCGGATGCGGGCTCGCTGCTCCTGATCGGCCAACCGGTTCGGCAGACCATTGCGCCCGTCTTCGAGCGACCAGTCAGGCAGGAGCGACGTCAGGGTCGTGCTTGAGGCCGTGTACGGGTAGACGTCAGCGGTCACGTCGACGCCGGAGGCGTGCGCCTGCTCGATGAGGGCCAGCGCTTCGGGCACGAGGCCGTAGTTGTGGCGGTCGGTGGCCTTGAGGTGGGAGATCTGCAGCCGCCCGCCTGCGTCGGCGACGGCGGTGATCGATTCGCGGACAGAGTCGAGCACGCGGTCGGCCTCGTCCCGCATATGGGTGGAGTACAGCAGGTCGCATTCGGCTGCTGCTGCAACAATCTCCGCTACTTCGTCAGGCTGCGCATAGGCACCCGGGGCGTAGATGAGGCCGGTGGAGAATCCTCGGACGCCGGCATCGGCGGCGGTGCGGACGCCATCGATCATGTGCTGCCGCTCGTCGGCAGAGGCAGGTCTGGAGGCATTGCCCATCGCCATTCGACGCAGAGCTGAGAACCCGACCTGGAACGCGGTGTTGATCTCAAGTGGAAGCGCAGCGGTGGCGGCGAGGAACCCGGCGGCATCGGTCGCTTGAGTCGCGAAGACCGGGCTGAGGTGACCCCACGTGCGCCGCACCTCATCGAGGTTGGGAGCTGGGAACGGGGAGGATCCGCAGTTGCCCAGCAGCAGCGTCGTCACGCCTTGGCTGATCTGCGACGGCGCTTCCGGGCAACCGTGAATTGTGAAGTCCGCGTGGTTGTGCAGGTCGATGAAGCCAGGTGTGACAATCCGGTTGGAGGCATCCACCGTCTCGGCCGCGCTCTCTGCAGGGATGGCGCCGGGTGCAGCTACGGCGGCGATCTTTCCGTCTTTGATACCGAGGTCACCGGGTTCGGCCGGTGCTCCTGTCCCGTCGACAACCATGCCGCCTACGATCCTGATGTCGAACATCCCGCTGCTTTCCCACGACCGCATTGCCGTGCTCATCCGATTCGTGCGCCTGACTCGGCACTTATTGTGATGCGCATCACTGTTCGATCACCGTACGGCAGTTCCGGTAAACCCCGCGAGTGTTCTCACCTGAAGAGACGGCAGCTTCTTCAGCCGCCTGAAACCGCAAGCGATCAATCACGCTGAACCGAGCATGGGCGAGCAATTCAAGAAATCTCGAATCCAGGTGTGCAAACTCAGAGATCCGTGTTACCGTTGTCGCAGAATCTTCTTCTGCTCTTTGACATCATTCTGATGCGACCGGCAGACAGATTCCACATCATTCGCTGTCGCTTATGACATCGCCTGAATGAATTGAAAGGAGGCGGGCACGATGATGATCTTCACCACGCTCACGGCCACGGGAGCTGCCGATCGCGGCAACCCGGCGGGCAGCCGCCGCGTCCCGCCTCGCTTCTCCGCGTAGAACTCGGCGCCAGGCACACAGCGAGCACCACCTTCCGACGACCTGCGGAAACCGTTCCGCACGCATCGTCGCAGATCTGTCATTCATCGACTTCGTCACCATTGAGAACACAGATCAATGGATGATCGAATGCCATGAATTGCCATTCACTGCTGTCTTCCTGAAACGCGCCGACTCCCTTTCTTTTCATCACTTCCGTTTTCGACGGCAGGCTATTCGCCCTGCCCGAAATGGTCATCCAAGGACTTTCTCATGTCATTTGCTCATGCATATCCGATACACCGCCGGTGGGTCATCTTCGCTGCCGTTTCGGTGCTGCGGTGGGCCCGTCGCAAGCCGAAACCCCGCCCAGCACCCAGCCACGTCGAACTGCACCGCGCAGCAATCCTGCAACGCAAGGTCAGCGATCAGGTGGAACGCGAACGCCACGCCGCCCAGCTGCGAGCCCTGTCGATCCACCGCCCGATCATCTGATCACCTCAACCGCGACAGCCCTGTCGTTCCACACCACGTGTGCGAACGACAGGGCTGTCCACAGTTCGACTGCTGTCGCACGGTGATGTCTGCGCCTCGTGGCACGATGGTTCCGTGATCTCGAAGCTGCCGCGCATTCTCGCTCCTGATGTCGATGAGTACCTCACCGATGTCATGGCTGAGCGCGGTCGAGACTATGCCGAAGACCAGCGCGTGCGCCGTGTGAGCTGGGATGCCGAGCATTCGACTCTCAGCGGGGAGGTCGTCGGCAGCGGTTCGAACATCTACCGGGTCCGGATCTGGCTGACCGAAGCTGCGCTGAGCGAGCCGAACTGCTTCGAGCCGGCCAGCAGCGACTGCAGCTGCCCTGTCGGCTACGAGTGCAAGCACGTCGGCGCCGTCCTTTACTCCATCGCCGATTACGGCGACAGCGACGACACCGCAAGCCCGCGCACGGGCCTTGAACATGTAGTGCCGTCACGCGCCGCCTCTCCACAACGTCCCGACGACTGGCGTGCCATGCTGACAGAGCTGCAGGTCCGCCGGCGCGCACACACAGCACGCCCCGAGGACACACTGCTGGCGATCGGCTTCGACATCGAGCGGACCACCACCAGCCGCTGGTTCCACGGTCGCCACCGCAGCCCACTCGCCAGCGCCGATGTCGTCAACCTCTCCGGTATCGACCTCGGCAGCCTCAGCGTCACCCTGCGACCGCTGCGCCGCGGTGCTCGGAACAACTGGATCAAAGGCGGGCTCGGCTGGCGCAACTTCACCCGCGGCCTCGCCGATCCGCCCGGTATCCGCCGCGACCACACCGCGGTACTCAGCCAACTGCACGCTCAGAACACCACCCGCAGCTACACCTACGGCAGCGACCCCGACACCGCCGTATTCTCTGCCTTCGACCCCTCCCTCGTCTGGCTGCTGCTCGCCCGCGCTCAGGACACCGGCATCGAGCTGACCGGCCACGGCGTCGTCTCCGAAGTGCGGGTCGTCAGCTCCCATTCCCCACTCACCCTCACCACCGCCTCGGGAACGGAGAAGACGACCGAGACCGCCGACGTCATCGTCGACGTCGTACGCCAGCCCGGCGGCTACGCCTTCACCGCCCTCATCGACTTCGCCGGTACCGTCCCCGACCACGTGTTCCGCGTTGGGGAGAACGCCATCGCCTTCATCGACCGACTGCCGGGCAACACCCTCCGCCTGACCCTGGCCGAAACATCCACCCCAGTCTCCGAACCGCTCGGTGAGATGCTCGCCTCCCGCACGACGCTCAGCGTCCCCGATCACGACGCCGAGGTGTTCTTCACCGAGTTCCTCCCCGAACTGCGGGGGCTGGCCACGCTCACCAGCCACGATGCCTCGGCCGAGCTGCCGGAGTTCCGGGACCCGCGCCTGCACGTGGAGGTTGAGTTCGAGCCCAAGCAATCCCTGCTGCTGACCTGGTCGTGGGAGTACTACGGCCCCAAACGCCGCCTTCCGCTCGCGCACAATCGCTGGCACCACCGGGAGCCGGACCTCGAGCGCGCCGTACTCGAGGAGATCCGGCGGATCTGGCCGACGGCCGCCACCGTCGATGAGGAACATTTGATCGGAATCGACGCTGCCCAGTTCGCAGTCCGGGCGCTGCCGCGACTCGAGGACCATCCCGAGGTCGTCGTTGAGATCAGCGGCGAGCGCGTCGACTACACCGAGCTCACCGCGCCCCCGCAGGTGCGGGTGACGACTGAGGCGACCGACGACCGCGACTGGTTCAACCTCGCCTTCGAAGTCACGATCGAGGGCAAGAGGATCCCATTCGCTCCCCTGTTCGCCGCCCTCGCCCAGCACAAGTCGCATCTGCAGCTTGTCGACAACACGTTCTTCTCCCTCGACCATCCGGCCTTCGACAGGCTGCGCGAACTGCTGCAGGAGGCCGAGGCACTCGGCGAGTGGGAGCCTGAGCGCTCGAAGATCAGCCGCCACCAGGTCTCGATCTGGGATGAGCTCGTCGAACTCGCCGATGAGGCGGTCCCCGCGCGTGAGTGGCGGGAGTCGATCGGCCGGCTCGGTTCGCTGGAGGAGCTTCCCGCGCCCGAGGTGCCGGCTGGGGTGCGTGCCGAGCTGCGCGGCTACCAGCTCGATGGGTTCCGGTGGCTGGCGTTCCTGTGGGAGCACAGCCTCGGCGGGATCCTCGCCGACGATATGGGCCTGGGCAAGACGCTGCAGACTCTGACCCTCATCACTCACGCTCGCGCGCGAGCCGCGGAGGCCGGTGAGACGATGCCGCCGTTCCTCGTCGTTGCCCCGTCATCGGTGGTGTCGGTGTGGCAGGCTGAGGCCGCCCGCTTCACCCCGGACCTGAAGGTGGCAGTGCTCGATACGACGACGCACAAACGCAAGCAGCCGGTCGCCGAGGCGATTGCCGAAGCCGATGTCGTGCTGACCTCGTACACGATCTTCCGCATCAACGGCGAGGAATTCACCGCACTGCCGTGGGGCGGTTTCGTCCTCGATGAGGCACAGTTCGTCAAGAACCAGACCGCCAAGACCTACCGCGTCGCCCGGGAAGTCCGCTCCCCGTTCACGCTCGCGATCACCGGTACGCCGATGGAGAATTCGCTGACGGATCTGTGGTCGCTGCTCTCCCTGACAGCACCGGGCCTGTTCGCCTCACCGGTGAAGTTCAAAGAGGAGTACGTCAAGCCGATTGAGAAGGGCGCTGCGCTTACTGCAGAGTCCGGCGTCCTCACTTCTGCGGACGACGATGCGGCGGTGCAGGAGCGGCTCAATGTCGGACGGCAGGCTCGCCTGGAGCGGCTCCGTCGGCGGGTGCGGCCGTTCATGCTCAGGCGCACGAAGGACCTCGTCGCCGCAGAGCTGCCGGCGAAGCAGGAGCACGAACTGCACGTGCCTCTCGAACCCAAGCACAAGAAGCTCTATGACCTGGTGCTTCAGAGAGAACGCAAGAAGGTCCTCGGCATGGTCGGCGATCTCGACAAGCACCGGATGACGGTTTTCCGGTCGCTCACCCTCCTGCGGATGCTCGCGCTGTCACCCCAGATCGTCAGTGATGAATACGCCGATGTGCCCTCCAGCAAGCTCGAAGCGCTGTTCTCCGGCCTCGATGAGGTGCTGAGCGAAGGGCACCGGATCATCGTCTTCTCCCAGTTCACCTCGTGTCTGCGACTCGTCGCCGAGCGCCTCGATACCGCTGGCATCGACTACGCCTATCTCGACGGCAGCACACGCAACCGCAGCGAGGTCATCGACGGTTTCCGCTCCGGCACCGCCCCGGTGTTCCTCATCAGCCTCAAGGCCGGCGGGTTCGGGCTCACGCTGACCGAAGCGGACTACGTCTTCCTCCTCGACCCCTGGTGGAATCCCGCCGCCGAGGCGCAGGCGATCGACCGCACGCACCGGATCGGGCAGACGAAGAATGTCATGGTCTACCGGCTCGTCGCTGCCGGCACTATCGAGGAGAAGGTGCTGGCCCTGCAGCAGAAGAAGGCCCGGCTCTTCGACACCCTCATGGATGACGGACGCGCTTTCAGCACGGTGCTGACTGCCGACGATGTCCGCGAGCTGTTCTCTCCTGCAGACTAGGCACAGCCTCTCGATAGACTGCGTGTGAGCCGGTCCACAACCCCCGATCGACTCCAGTCGATCGACTGCATCGCGCAACTGCGCGAGACGGCTCATGGCTACGACTGCCTCTAGGTGTAGTTCCTCGGGAGGTTGTGAACGGGATTTGAGGTCAGAGAAGACCCCCGGTATCGAGGTGGGTAACGACACGCACCCTGACCC
>NZ_JACSPY010000005.1 GCF_014836885.1 Brevibacterium gallinarum | reverse complement strand
AACCAGAAGACCGGACAGCCGGTACTCCGGTCACTGACCGCGTACGACCACTGAACCCTTGGAATCAATCATCTAGGCGGAGCGGCAGCCCCCGGCGGGCCGGCAGCCCCACCACCGCCGAGCGCCCCGCCTCCGCCGAGCGCCCCGCCGACCGCCTCGGGTCCGGTGCAGGCCACCCCGCCGCCACCGAACGCCATGCCCGTCGGGGCGATGCCGCCTCCCGGGGCGGCCCCGCCGCCGGGATACGCGGCCGCGCCGATGGGCCCACCGCAGCCGATCGACCGGCGCAGAGCCAAGATCTGGGGCATCGCCGCCGGAGCGCTTGTGCTCGCCCTCATCGCCAGCATCATCGCCGTCGGGCAGATCAACTCACGGTTCTACGGCCCCGACGGGGTGGTGCGCTCCTACCTGTCGAAGCTCTCCAGCGGCGACGCCGAGGGGGCACTCGCCCTGGCCGATGTCGATGTGCCGGTCGAGGAGCGCACGCTGCTGACCAACGAGGTGCTCAGCAGCGCCGCCGCGCGCCCGGACAGCATCTCGATCACCGACACCGAGGTCGACGGCGACACCGCCGTCGTGACCGCCGAGTTCGACCTCGGCGGTTCGAAGAGCGACGTCAAGATCGACGTGCGCAAAGTCGGCAAACGCGGGATCTTCTTCAACGACTGGCGACTGGCCTCGCCGAGCCTCGGCCGCGTCGTCGTCGAGACCCCGAACCTCAACCAGGTCAACGTCAACGGCGTGACCGTCCCGACAGCCGACGGCATGCTCAGTCTGCCGGCCTTCCCGGCGCTCTATACTGTCAGCCTCGCCGACTCGTCGGACTATCTGGACGCCGATGAGGTGCAGACGCGGGCATTCTTCGAAGGCACCTCCGCAGAGGAAGCCGGCGGGGAGCTGCCGATCCTGGAGGCCGCTCCCACGCAGGCGTTCACCGATGAGGTCAACAAGCAGGTGCGCAGCCTGCTCGACTCGTGTGCCGGGAAGGCGGAGACCGAGCCGGCCGGCTGCCCGTTCGGCTCCCGGTCGGCAAGCTACTCCGATGTCACGAACGTCAAGTGGTCGATTGAGGAGTACCCGGACATCAGCCTGAGCGACAGCGGCGGCTACGGGTTCGGCTACGGCGACTCCGAGCCGAGCGACGGCTCGAAGTGGCGCATCACCTCGGAGTCCACCGGATCCGCGCTCATCACCGGCAGGTACAGCCTGTTCGGGGATTCGGAAAGTTATGACAACACCGTGAGCTTCGACGTCTCCGGCACCGCCGAGATCGTCGATGGCAAGGTGGTCATCAGCGTCGAGGAGGACAGCGGGTACTGATCGCCCACCACCGGCAGAGTCGCAACGGACGATAGCTGCGCGGGTAGGCGAAAGGGGCTGGTGGAATCATCCACCAGCCCCTTCTCGCTGCCTGCAGAGCTCAACCCTGCGGCTTACAGCTCCTGAGTGCCGGCCGATTCGGCCTGCGCCTGACCTCCCTCATCGGGCGTGTCGTCGGACCGGGCGGCAGCGGCATTGGCGGTGTCCGCCTCGGGAATGGCTCCCGTGCCCTCCTCGTCCTCAGCCGAGTCCGCACCGACCTTCACCGGGGCGCGATCCTCCTCGACGCCGCGGAAGGTGAACACCGCATCGGTGCCCTCGCCTTCGACGTCGACGTAGACCGTCTGACCGGAACGCAGCTCGTCGAACAGGATCCGCTCGGAGAGCTGGTCCTCGATCTCCTGCTGGATGGTGCGGCGCAGCGGACGCGCACCGAGCACCGGATCGTAGCCGCGGTCGGCGAGCGTGTCCTTGGCCTTCTGGGTCAGCTCGATGCGCATGCCCTGGTCGGCCATCCGCTCGTCGAGGCGTGCGAGGAACAGATCGACGATCCGGACGATCTCCTCCTTCTTCAGCTGCGGGAACACGATCGTGTCATCGACACGGTTGAGGAACTCCGGACGGAAGTGCTGCTTGAGCTCTTCGTTCACGCGCTGCTTCATGCGCTCGTAGTTCGTCGTCGTGTCGCCCTCGACCTGGAAGCCCATCTGCTGGCCCTTGGCGATGTCGCGGGTGCCGAGGTTCGTCGTCATGATGATGATCGTGTTCTTGAAGTCGACCTCACGACCCTGCGAGTCGGTCAGGCGGCCGTCTTCGAGGATCTGCAGCAGCGAGTTGAAGATGTCGCTGTGCGCCTTCTCGACCTCATCGAAGAGCACGACGGAGAACGGCTTGCGGCGGACCTTCTCGGTCAGCTGACCACCCTCTTCGTAGCCGACGTAGCCCGGAGGCGAACCGAACAGCCGCGAAACGGTGTGCTTCTCGGAGAACTCACTCATGTCAAGCGAGATGAGCGCAGACTCGTCACCGAACAGGAACTCCGCCAGCGCCTTGGCCAGCTCGGTCTTGCCGACGCCGGTCGGGCCGGCGAAGATGAACGAACCGGACGGGCGCTTCGGGTCCTTCAGGCCGGCACGGGTGCGGCGGATCGCACGCGAGACCGACTTGATCGCATCGTTCTGCCCGATGATGCGCTTGTGCAGCTCGTCTTCCATCCGCAGCAGCCTGGAGGACTCCTCCTCGGTGAGCTTGAAGATCGGGATGCCGGTCGCCGAAGCGAGCACATCGGCGATGAGCTCCTCATCGACGATCGCCGACTGGTCCTTCTTGCCCGAGCGCCATTCCTTCTCAGCCTTGTCCTTCTCGGCCTGCAGCTGCATCTCGGTGTTGCGCTCGTCGGCTGCCAGCTCGAAGTTCTGCTTGTCGATCGCAGCTTCCTTGCGCTGGCGGGCCTCAGCGATCTTCTCGTCGAGCTCCTTGAGCTCCGGCGGGGCTGAGAGCCGCGAGATGCGCAGCTTCGCTCCGGCCTCGTCGATGAGGTCGATCGCCTTGTCCGGCAGGAACCGGTCGTTGACGTAGCGGTCGGAGAGGTTCACCGCTGCGGCCAGTGCGGCATCGGTGATCGTGACCTTGTGGTGGGACTCGTAGCGGTCCCGCAGACCCTTGAGGATCTTGATGGCATCCGACAGGGTCGGCTCCGGGACCTGGATCGGCTGGAAGCGGCGTTCGAGAGCCGCGTCCTTCTCGATGTTCTTGCGGTACTCATCGAGGGTCGTCGCACCGATCGTCTGCAGCTCACCGCGGGCGAGCATCGGCTTGAGGATCGAGGCGGCGTCGATCGCGCCTTCAGCGGCGCCGGCGCCGACGAGCGTGTGGATCTCGTCGATGAACAGGATGATGTCGCCGCGCGTGCGGATCTCCTTGAGCACCTTCTTCAGCCGTTCCTCGAAGTCGCCGCGGTAGCGCGAGCCGGCCACGAGCGAACCGAGATCCAGCGTGTAGAGCTGCTTGTCCTCGAGGATCTCAGGCACGTCGCCGCGCACGATCGCCTGGGCCAGGCCCTCAACGACGGCGGTCTTGCCGACGCCGGGCTCACCGATGAGGACGGGGTTGTTCTTCGTGCGGCGCGAGAGCACCTGCATGACCCGCTGCATCTGCTCGGTGCGGCCGATGACCGGGTCGAGCTTGCCCTCACGGGCGGCAGCGGTGAGGTTCCGGCCGAACTGGTCGAGCACGAGCGAGCCGGAGGGGGTTCCCTCTTCGCGGCCGCCGCTGGTCGCGCCGACCGGTTCCTTGCCCTGGTAGCCGGAGATGAGCTTGATGACTTCCTGGCGCACGCGCGCCAGGTCCGCGCCGAGCTTGACGAGCACCTGGGCGGCTACGCCTTCGCCTTCGCGGATGAGGCCGAGCAGGATGTGCTCGGTGCCGATGTAGGTGTGGCCCAGCTGCAGTGCTTCGCGCAGGCTGAGCTCCAGGACCTTCTTGGCCCGTGGGGTGAATGGGATGTGGCCGCTGGGGGCCTGCTGGCCCTGGCCGATGATCTCGGTGACCTGGTCGCGCACCTGCTCGAGTGAGATGCCCATACCTTCCAGAGCCTTTGCTGCGATGCCCTCACCCTCGTGGATGAGGCCGAGCAGGATGTGCTCCGTGCCGATGTAGTTGTGCTTGAGGATCTTTGCCTCTTCCTGCGCAAGCACCACTACGCGACGGGCACGATCCGTAAACCGCTCAAACATTTGCCCTCCTCGGTCTGTCGATTCCTCTGACTCTAACCAAGGCGGCGCCGGATTTATTGCCGTTTCGCCGTCAGCCGAACGCCATTCGGCTCATGGCGAAATTCAGTGCGGTTCGGCTGGGAATCTGCCCCGGGAACAGCGCAGCGGGCCCAGCCGGAATGGCTGGGCCCGCTGGTGTCAGGCTCCGGTCCCGAGGCGGTGCTCAGGTCGGCATGCCGGGTGCGGCTGGCCTGGGGTCAGTGGGCGTTGTCGTAGGCCTCGATGATCTCGCTGGGGATCCGGCCGCGGTCGGAGACCTCGTAGCCCTTGTCCTGGGCCCACTTGCGGATCTGGGGGGTGTCTGCGCGCGAACCTGCCGAGCGGCGGCTGCGTCCGGTGCCGCCGCGGGCGCCGCGGGCCGGGTTGGCGACCCGGCGGGCGCGCTCGATGAACGGCGCGAGGGCCTCACGCAGCTTGGCTGCGTTCTCACTCGAGAGCTCGATTTCGTAGTGTCCCTGGTCGATGGAGAACGAGACTGTCTCGGCTGCGTCCGTGCCGTCGAAGTCGTCGGTGAGCACAAGCTTCATTTCGCGTGCCATAAGAGCCTTTCGTCGATGCTGATCACTGAGGCGAGGTGCCCTCTGCATCCCGGTTCGCGGGGCCGGATTCAGGTGCAGGTTCTGTCTCTGTCACCGTGTTCGGCGCTGCAGCAGCGGATTCGCCCGGGCGGTGGCCGCCCTGTTTATCCGAATCTTCTAGATCGGCGTAATACCGGTCCATTTCCCGCCGTTCGATGCTGTCGGCGCGGATGATGGCACGGATAACGTACCAGAACAGCAGCGCCACACACAGCGATGGCAGAAGGACTTTGATGTATTCCACAACTGATCCTAACCCTTAACGGCTCTTTTGCATATCTTTATCGACAATGTCCGCGTGTGAATCACATGAATATCGTTCAGCTCCCGGTCGCCGAAGTCAATGTGCATTGGCTTTTCATCCGCCCGGCTGGGCTCAATTCTCAATCGGCTTGATGAATGGGAAGAGAATGGTCTCGCGGATTCCCAGGCCGGTGAGCGCCATGATGAGCCGGTCGATTCCCATGCCCATTCCACCGCTGGGCGGCATGCCGTATTCCATGGCCATGAGGAAGTCCTCGTCCAGGCGCATCGCCTCATCGTCGCCGCGGGCGGCGTCCTTGGCCTGGGCTTCGAAGCGCTCGCGCTGCACGACCGGGTCGACGAGCTCGGAGTAGCCGGTGGCCAGTTCGAAGCCGCGCACATAGAGATCCCATTTCTCCACCACGCCGGGCTTCTCCCGGTGGGCGCGCACCAGCGGTGAGGTGTCGACGGGGAAATCGACGACGAATGTCGGCGCCCACAGGCGGTCGGAATAGAAGTGCTCCCACAGCTCTTCGACGTATTTGCCGTGCGAGCGGAATACGCCTGCGAGATCGACATTGTGCTCATCGGCGATCGCGGCAAGCTCGTCGATGCTCGTGTCCGGGGTCACCGCGCGCCCGACTTCCTCGGACAGCGATTCGTACATGCTCACGACAGCCCAGTCGCCGCCGAAGTCGTATTCGGTGCCGTCGGACAGGGTGACGGTGAGCGATCCGACAGCGTCCTTGGCGGCATTCTGAATGAGCTCCTGGGTGAGCTTGGCAATCGAATGGTAATCGCCGTACGCCTGATAGGCCTCCAGCATGGCGAATTCCGGGGAATGAGTGGAATCGGCACCCTCGTTCCGGAAATTGCGGTTGATCTCGAAGACGTTCTCCAGCCCGCCGACGACAGCGCGCTTGAGGTACAGCTCCGGGGCGATGCGCAGGAACAGGTCGATGTCGTAGGCGTTCATGTGCGTGCGGAACGGCCGGGCCGCCGCTCCCCCGTGCAGCGTCTGCAGCATCGGCGTCTCGACTTCGGTGAAGCCGGCGTCGTCGAAGGTGGCGCGCAGCGACTTCATGATGTTCGACCGGGTCTGCACGGTGGTGCGCGCCTGCTCGCGGGTGATGAGGTCGAGGTAGCGCTGGCGGATCCGCGTCTCGTCGGTCAGCTCGGTGTGCAGCGCCGGCAGCGGGCGCAGCGCCTTGGCTGCGATCGCCCACTCGTCGACCATGACGGAGAGCTCACCGCGCTTGGACTTGATGACATGGCCGTGCAGGAACACGTGGTCGCCCAGGTCGACGTCGGACTTCCAGTCCTCCAGGCGCTCAGCGCCGACGATCTTCTGCGAGAGCATCCCCTGCAGGCGGGTCCCGTCGCCGGACTGCAGGGTGACGAAGCACAGCTTGCCGGTGTTGCGCACGAACACGACGCGGCCGGCCACGCCGACGACGTCCTCGGTCTCCTCGCCGGGTTCGAGATTCGGGTGGGCGGCGCGCACCTCGGCAAGCGTGTGGGTGCGTTCGACGGTGACCGGGTACGCCTGCTGACCGGACTCGAGCAGCCGGGCGCGCTTCTCCTTGCGGATGCGCTGCTGTTCGGGGTCGAGGTGTTCTGGGGTCTCTTCGGGCGCACCAGCCGGTGCCGTGACGTTCTCTGGCATGCATCCAGGGTACTAAGTGCGCCCGCCTGTCAACGAATCCACAGGTTCGGCTGACCGGCTGCCGGCTCCGCTGCCGAGGCGTCAGTCGCGTTCGGTCAGCAGCTCGTGCATGGCCCGGGCCTGCTCGGTGGTGATGGTGCCGTTGGTCAGCGCCCGCGCGATCGTCGCCTTGGCCATCGCGGTGTAGGCGTCGGCGACGTCGAGGGAGCCGGCAGCGACGCTGTATTCGGCTAAGGCGTCGAGGTGGGCGGCGACCGTGCCGGTGTCGCCGCGGCTGACCGGCCCGGTCAGTGCCGAGGGCCCGGCCTGCAGGGTGTTCGACACGCTCGCCTCGACCAGCGAGCGCAGCACGCGGGCAGGGTCCTCGATGCCGAGGCTGGTGAGCACGTCGAGTGACTGGCTGAGGGTGGCGACGGTGTGGTTGGCGGCATGGGCGATGGCGGCGTGGTAGAGCGCCCGGTCGGCTTCGGCGACGATGATCGGTTCGGCGCCGATCTCGACGACGAGCGCCTGGCCGATCGGCAGCACCGCCTTGGCCGCGGTCACTGCGATCGTCGCCTCCCGCAGCCGGGGCAGGTCGACGGAGGTGCCGGTGAACGACAGGGACGGGTGCAGGGCGATCGCGAAGGCCCCGGAGGCAGCGGCCGGGCCGAGCACCTCGGTGCCGTACATGCCTGCGCAGTGCATGACGATCTGGCCGGGTGTGAAGCAGCCGAGCTTCGCCAGCCCGGCCACGAGCTCGGGCAGCACATCGTCGCTGACGGTGAACAGGACGAGTTCGGCGCGTTCGACGAGGGTCTCGACCTCGAGGATCGGCACCTCAGGCAGCATCGCCTCGGCCCGGTCGCGGGATGCCTGGGAGGAGGCGGTGGTGCCGATGATCGCGTGGCCGGCGGCGCGCAGCGCGTTGCCCATCACCGCGCCGACGCGTCCGCAGCCAACGATGCCGATGCCCAGCCGGGTCTGGTCCTCATGGTTCACCGCGTTCCTCCTTCTTCGTGCTGGGGTGGTGTGTGCTGTCCGGTCAGCTGCTGTCCGCCCAGCCGCTGTCCGACCAGCTCCTGTCCGACCAGCTGCTGTGCTGCTGCCGGTGCCCGCCCGTCGAGGACCGCGCGAGCGGACCGGGTGCGCTCGGCATGGTCGAAGAAGAACTGCCAGCTGACCGGGATCGACTGGTGCAGCACGCAGGCGGCGATCGGCCCGGCGGTGGAGTCGAGGTTGATGCTGGCGAGGTCGAAGCGGCGCTGAAGGGGTCCCTGGTGCCAGCGCATCGACTGCACGCGGGCGTGCGGGGTGCAGGTGACCTGGCGGATGAACCAGCCGGAGCGGATGATGAGCATCGAGCCGGTCACCGTCCACCCGTTGCGCCGATAGGTCAGCGGGTCGAGCCACCGGCTGGAGGCCGGCTGGCGGACGAAGCGCTGCTCGACGGCGCTGAGGGCGGCTGGGTCGGTGTCGGTGATGTCTGCTGCCCGGTCGGCGTACATCGCCGCGGCGAAAAGGGTGTGCGCATCGATGCCCTCGGCCGGCTGCGGGTCGGGCAGGGCGAGGGCGAGCATCATGAGCGCCTGCTCACGGCTGCCGACCGGCAGCAGCACATTGTCGCCGTCCCCGTCGCCGGTCTCCCCGCCGGCCATGTTGAATTCGACCTTCCACCAGCCGGTGAGCCGCCACAGCAGCGGCTGGCTCATCCGCACCGCCTGGATGCGTTCGAGGCGGATCGTGCGCCGAGACGTCGAGAGCAGTCCGCGGGCCACCTGCAGTCCGTCCTCGGACAGGCTGGCGGAGAAGTTCGCGTTGGTGAACGTGCTGCGCACAGCGGCGAACAGCCCGAACACCACCGGCAGGAAGCTCAGCCCGACCGTCAGACTGATTTGGCCGGGGAAGAACACCGTCATGATCGTGAAGAATCCCACCGCTGCGGCCAGCAGCACGACCGTGACGATCATCCCGAGCGTGAACAGCTGGGAGAGGATGACGATGTGGGCGGGGATCCTGAGGATCCGCCCCTCGGCATCGGTGCGAGCTGCCACCCGGTAGGGGGCCAGGACCTCATCGAGGGTCTGCTCGGCATCGGCGGTGACCTCGCCGGCGGCTCCGTGGACGGCGCGCATGACGCGGGCGCCGAGCGTGTCGCCGGTGCGCAGCTCGCGGGCGTGGACGCCGGGCTGGGCGATCGCGGTCCCCTCGCCCGTGCCCGAGGCGGTGCTCGCCCGGCCGTCACCGGGCCCCTCAGCTGGGGTGGGCTCGCCTGCGCGGGTGCCCGGCGCCTCGGGCGCGGTGCGCTGCTTTGCCGCCCGCACGCGGGTGAGCATGTCAGCGCGCAGGGTCTCGGCCTGGCTGCGGGTCAGGTAGGCGATCTCGATCTTCGAGTCCGAGCCGCCGGCGACGTCGAAGACGAGGCCGGCCAATCCGAAGAGGCGCGGGACGATCTTCTGGTAGACGTCGATGGACTGGACGCGGTCGAGGCGGGCGGAGCGCAGCTTGCGGCTGATGAGGGTTTCGCGCAGGTAGACGGCCTCGTCGTCGACGCGGTAGCTCATCGCCCGCCACAGCAGGTAGTTGATGAGCCCGGCGATGAGGAAGAACGCGACGACCGCCGCGGCGACCCACAGCAGCCGGTTCTCCCCCAGCCAGGCGAAGAAGCCCATGTCCGGGGTGCGGCCCTCGCGGATCGCTGCGATGACATCGTCGATGACGGACTGGCCGAAGGCGATGAGGCCGGCGATCATCGCGAGGAACACGGCGATGAGGTTGATCGCCGGTGTCAGCGGGTGGACGCGCTTCCAGCCGGCGTCACCGGTCGCGGCGTCGACGGCCGGCGGCAGGGGGCTGTCAGACTGTGCGCTGGCAGGCTGGGCGCTCTCGGACTGTGCGCTCTCGGGCTGTGCGCCCTCAGGCTGGCCGGGTGCGGGCTGGTCCATCACAGTCCTGCCAGCTGGGACTCACCGCGGGTGGCCAGCTCATCGCGCAGCCGTTCGGCCTCGGCACGCGGCAGGCCGGGGATCGTCGCATCGGTCGAGGCTGAGGCGGTGTGCAGTTCGACGCCGGCCAGACCGAACATCCGCTCGATCGGCCCGGAGGACACCTCGACGTACTGCAGTCGGCCGTAGGGCACCACGGAGGTGGTGTGGAACATGATGCCGTGGCGCACGAGCAGGTCGGAGGCGCGTTCGGCGTAGCCGAGGGCCCTGGTCTGCCGGAAGATGAGCCACACGGCGAAGATCGCCCAGGCGGCGATGACCGGCAGTCCGATCCACAGCAGCGGCTTCCAGAACAGGATGCCGACGACGAGGACGACGATGAGTGCGACGAGCAGGAAGGTGCTCTCGGTCAGCAGCCGGGCGTAGGCGTACCGGCGGTCCACCGGCTGGAAGGCGACCCCGGCCTCGGGCGGGGGCAGGGGGCCTGGCTGCGCGGCGCGCTGCTGTGGCTGGGGTTCCCGCTGCGGCTGGGGCTCCGGCTGGCGGGGTGGCTGCGGGGGCGGGGCGGGGGTGCTCATGCGGTATCTGCTCCTGCGGTGTCGTCGGGTGGGAGTTGGCAGAAGGATTCGACGACGAGTCCGACGACCATGACGATGGCGGCGGCTGCGACGGCCAGCAGCATCCCGCCGGCCTGTTCGGCGCGCACGCCGGCGGCGCTGACGACGAGGTACATGGTGCCGCCGAGGTACCAGCCGGTCAGCAGCGACCCGGCCAGTGCCGCGGCCTTGGCCATCATCGCCACGCGGGCGGCCCTGACGTGGTCGAGTTCCTTGGTGCGGTCGCCGTCGTTCCACTTCTTGATCGGCCAGCCGAGGATGAGCAGCACGATCGACAGTGCGAGCATGCCGAGGATCGCCGGCCACGGCAGCCCCGGCAGCGCTTGGCCGAGGGACTCCCAGATGTAGTTGAAGCCCAGTGCCGCGATGATGCCGAGCACTCCCCAGGTCAGCAGCTGAGCCGGTTTCGTCTGCGTCATGGCCCGATCGCCTCGCCGGTATCGCGCAGTCCGCCGCCGTCATCGGCGCGGGTGAGTGCGGTGGTGATCGGCACCGTGCCCGAGGCGGTGGTCACCGTGGCCGCGGGACGCAGCTGCGCCCAGGGGGCGAGCACGAAGGCGCGTTCGGCTGCCCTGGGGTGGGGCAGCACGAGCTGGCCGGTCTCGCAGGTGATCTCGGCGGCCGCGTCGTCGAGGGCGCCGGGCCGGCTGCAGCGGATGAGGTCGATGTCGAGGGTGCGCGGGCCCCAGCGGATCTCGCGGGTCCGCCCGTGGGCCAGTTCGATGCCCTGGCACACGCCGAGCAGCTGCAGCGGGCTCAGCTCGGTCGTCACGATCGCGACCGCGTTGGTGAAGTCGGGCTGGTCGATCCCGCCGACCGGCTTGGTCGCGAAGGCCGTCGAGGCGGCATCGACGCTGATGTCCGGGTGGGCGTCAAGTGCGCTGAGCGCTGCGCGCAGCGCCTCGAGCGGCTGGCCGAGGTTGGCGCCGAGCCCGAGCACCGCCTGTAAGCCGGCGGTCTCTGCGCCGGCGCCCGGCGCCTCGGGGCCGGTGTCCGGCAGCCAGCCGGCCGGTGCCTCGGATGCGGGACGGGTGATGGTGACGCTGACGTCGTCGAAGGCGACCGGCACGGGGGCGGCGGGTTTGTGCACGGTGACGGTGGCGCGCGCGGCGACGGTGAGGCAGTGCTCGGCGATGCGCTCGGCGAGAGTTTCGATGAGGTTGAGCGGCTCACCTGCGATGATCGCGGCGATGTCCTCGGCCAGTGTGCCGTAGTCGGCGGTGTCGATGAGCGCATCGGAGGCGGCTGCGGCCCGGGTGTCGGTGTGCAGGGTGACGTCGACGATGAAGTTCTGGCCTTCGCGGCGCTCGAAGTCGAACACGCCGTGGTAGCCGTAGACCGTCAGCCCGGTCAGTGTGATGGCGTCGCCTGCGCGCCTGCGGTCGGCCACTGTGTCTCCCTGTCGTGTCGTCGTTGGTCTCTACCGTACTGCGCCCGGCGGTTTCGCGCTGTGCGCTCAGGTCGGCCAGGAGGGCCGGTGTTCGCTGCCCGTGCCCGAGGCGGTGGCTGGGGTCTCCGGCAGGTCGAGGGGCAGCGGGCGGGTGCGGGGGCGGTGGGCGCTGATCGCCTCGGCGACCTGAGCGGCGATGAGGGAGGCGCGCGGTTCGTGCACGCGCACGGCCCAGGCGCCTGCGTGTGCGGAGAGCGCGGTGATCGCCGCGGTGGCGGCGTCGCGGTCGGCGACCGGGATGTCGGAAGGCTGGTCGGCCCCGAGCAGGGTGGAGAGGAAGCGTTTGCGGCTGGCGGCTACGAGCAGGCGGGGGCCGAGTTCGGTGAAGCGTTCGATCTGGGCGAGCAGCTGCCAGTTGTGCTCGGCGTTCTTCGAGAACCCGATGCCGGGGTCGATGATGATGTCCTCATCGGCGACACCGGCGGCGCGGGCGGCGTCGATGCGTTCGGTGAGCTCGGCTTGGACTTCGGCGACGACGTCGTCGTAGTGGTAGCGGGCGGTCGCGTCGCTGAGCAGTCCGCGCCAGTGCATGAGGATGATCGGCACGCCGGCTTCGCCTGCGGCCGTGAGCATCTCGGCTTCGGCTTGGCCGGCGGAGACGTCGTTGATGATGGCGGCACCGGCGTCGATGGCCTGGCGGGCGATGTCGGCGCGCATCGTGTCGATGCTGATGACCGCGCCCTGGGCGGCGAGCTTCCTGATAACGGGGATGACGCGGCGGGCTTCCTCCTCGGCGCTGACGCGGGTGCTGCCGGGCCGGGTCGATTCGCCGCCGATGTCGATGATGTCGGCGCCGTTCGCGAGCAGCTGCAGGCCGTGGTCGACGGCGGCGCTGAAGTCGAACCACCGGCCGCCGTCGGAGAACGAGTCGGGGGTGACGTTGAGGACGCCCATGATCTGGGTGCGCATCAGCTGCTCCTTCGCTTGAGGTGGGCTCAGCGGCCGAGGATGAGGCTCATCGCCTCGGCCCGGGAGGCGGCGTCGCGCAGCTGGCCGCGCACGGCTGAGGAGATCGTCGTCGCGCCGGGCTTCTGCACCCCGCGCATCGACATGCACAGGTGCTCGGCTTCGATGACGACGATCGCACCGCGGGGTTCGAGGTGCTCGACGATCGCATCGGCGATCTGGCTGGTGAGCCGTTCCTGGACCTGCGGGCGGCGGGCGTAGATCTCGACGAGGCGGGCGAGCTTCGACAGCCCGGTCACCTTGCCCTCTGGGCCGGGGATGTAGCCGATGTGGGCCGAGCCGTGGAAGGGCACGAGGTGGTGTTCGCAGGTCGAGTACATCTCGATGTCGCGCACGAGGACCATCTCGTCGTAGCCGACGTCGAAGACGACGCTGAGGACATCGGCGGCGTCCTTGTGCAGGCCGGAGAAGACCTCTTCATAGGAGCGCGCCACCCGGGCGGGGGTGTCGCGCAGGCCGTCGCGGTCAGGGTCCTCCCCGACCGCGAGGAGGATCTCCCGGACCGCCGCCTCGATGCGCGGCTGGTCGACCATCTCAGCGCCCGTCCTGCCAGGGGCCCTGCGAGCCGGGCTGTCCGGGTTCACCCGGATGCGGCGGCTGGCCTGGCTGTCCCGGGGCGCCCGGCTGGCCGTCGTGCGGGGGCTGGCCCGGCTGACCGGGGTGCGGGGGCTGCGGCGGCTGGGCCGGTCCCGGCTGTCCCGGGGTGCCCGGCTGGCCGTCGTGCGGGGGCTGCGAGTGACCCGGCTGCGGGTAGCCCGGCTGGCCGTATCCCAGCTGCGGCGGCTGGCCGACGCCCGGCTGCTCGGGCTGTCCCGGCTGGCCGGCGGGCGCGCCGGGGGTACCGGGCACGCCGTGGTCGCTGGCATGCGAGCCGGTGTGGGTGCTCTCGTCGGTCTGGCGGCGCGGGGGCACCTCGATCGGCGGGCGGTCGGAGACCGGCCGGTCGTCGTGGGCGAGCCATACCTCTCGCTTGTCGCGCTTGCGCACCTCGGCGAAGATCTCCTGCAGCTGGTGCTGGTCGAGGGTCTCCTTGTCGAGCAGCTCATAGGCGAGCCGGTCGAGGACGTCGCGGTTGGCCGTCAGCGCCCAGTAGGCGTCGGCATGCGCATCGTCGATGAGGGTGCGGACTTCGGCGTCGATGGTCTGCATCGTGCGATCGGCGTAGACGTCGTCGTGACCGTAGCCCTTGCCGGCGAACGGCTCAGAGGACTCATCGCCGATCTTGACCATGCCGAGCTTCTCGCTCATGCCGTACTGGGTGACCATCTTGCGGGCGATCGAGGTCGCCTTCTCGATGTCGTTCGAGGCACCGGTGGTCGGGTCGTGGAACACGATCTCCTCAGCCACCCGGCCGCCCATCGCGTAGGCGAGCTGGTCGAGCAGCTCATTGCGGGTCGTCGAGTAGCGGTCCTCGCTCGGCAGCACCATCGTGTAGCCCAGCGCCCGGCCGCGCGGCAGGATCGTCACCTTCGTCACCGGATCGGTGTCGTTCATCGCCGCCGCCACGAGCGCGTGACCGCCCTCGTGGTAGGCGGTGACAAGCCGCTCCTTGTCGTTCATCAGGCGGGTGCGCTTCTGCGGGCCTGCGATGACCCGGTCGATGGCCTCGTCGATGATCTCCATATCGATGACGGTCTTCGACGAACGGGCGGTGAGCAGGGCTGCCTCATTCAGCACATTGGCCAGGTCGGCACCGGAGAAGCCCGGGGTGCGCTTGGCGACCATCGCGAGGTCGACATTCGGTGCCAGGGGCTTGTTGCGGGCGTGGACCTGCAGGATGTGCTGGCGGCCCTTCATATCCGGGGCCTCGACCTGGACCTGCCGGTCGAAGCGGCCCGGGCGCAGCAGCGCCGGATCGAGCACATCGGGGCGGTTGGTCGCGGCGATGAGGATGACATTGGTGGTGGCGTCGAAGCCGTCCATCTCGACAAGCAGCTGGTTGAGCGTCTGCTCGCGCTCATCGTGGCCGCCGCCCATGCCGGCGCCGCGCTGACGGCCGACGGCGTCGATCTCGTCGATGAAGATGATGCACGGTGAGTTGTTCTTCGCCTGCTCGAACAGGTCGCGCACACGCGAAGCGCCGACACCCACATACATTTCGACGAAGTCCGAACCGGAGATCGTGTAGAACGGCACTCCGGCCTCACCGGCCACGGCCTTGGCCAGCAGGGTCTTGCCGGTGCCGGGTGCGCCGTAGAGCAGCACGCCCTTGGGGATCTTCGCTCCGACGTCCTGGAACTTCTTCGGCTCGGCGAGGAACTCCTTGATCTCCTCAAGCTCCTCGAGCGCCTCATCGACGCCGGCGACGTCAGCGAAGGTGACGTCGGGGTGCTCCTTGTTGACGAGCTTGGCCTTCGACTTGCCGAAGTTCATGATCCCGCGCCCGGCACCTGACATCTGGGAGAGCAGGAACCAGAAGACGAGGAAGATGATGACGAACGGGATCAGGTTGATGAGCAGGCTGGTGAACCAGCCCTGCTTGGGCACCTCATCGGTGTAGCCCTTTTCGGGTGCGGCATCGTTGACGGCCTTGACGACGTCGTCGCCGCGGGGTTCGACATAGAAGAACTGGACGTTCTTGCCGTAGTTCTTGTCCTCGTGCTTGAAATCCTCGGTGAGCACGAGGTCGACGCGCTGGTCGTTGTCGATGATCTTGACCTGCTCGACCTTGTCATCGGCGAGCAGCTTGAGGCCCTGGTTGGTGTCGATGCGCTGGAACCCGCCGCCGCCGATGAGCATCGTGCCGATCGAGACGATGATGATCGCCAGCAGGATCCACACGAGCGGTCCGCGCGCCAGCTTCTTCATCGTCGGGCGGTTCTTCTTCGTTTCTGCCATTGATCCTTCCAGGACTCATATGTGCTCAGGGCTCAGGTGCGCCGGGATGCAGGGCCCGCTGAGGCGTGACCCCCTGAGGATACAAGAGCTCAGCCTAGTGGGATATTCCGGGAAGCAGCTGAAACACACCCGCACCTGCTCCGGCAGGCCGGCAGCCGTCTCGGCTCAGGCGTAGACGTGCGGTGCCAGGGTCGCGACGAAGGGCACGTTGCGGTACTTCTCGGCGTAGTCGAGGCCGTAGCCGATGACGAACTCGTTGGGCACATCGAAGCCGACGTAGCGGACGTCGATGTCGACCTTGAGGGCCTCGGGCTTGCGCAGCATCGTGCAGATCTCGACCGAGGCCGCCCCGCGCGAGCGCAGGTTCGCCAGCAGCCACGACAGGGTCAGGCCGGAGTCGATGATGTCCTCGACGATGAGCACATGCTGGTCCTTGAGGTCGGTGTCGAGGTCCTTGAGGATCCGCACGACACCGGAGGACTTGGTGCCCGAGCCGTAGGAGGAGACAGCCATCCAGTCCATCCGCAGCGGCGAGTGCAGCGCACGTGCGAGGTCGGCCATCACCATGACCGCGCCCTTGAGCACGCCGACGAGCAGAACGTCCTTGCCTTCGTAGTCGCGGTCGATGTCGGCTGCCAGCTCGACGAGCCGGTGCTTGATTTGTGCTTCGGTGACGAGAATCCGCTCGATGTCGGTGCCGAGGTCCTTTTCATCCACAGTGGGTCAGCTCCTTGTCCGCCGGCGACTCCTCGCCCTGCGCTGATGCCTGTTGCCGTTCGTGACCAACCCTAGCGCCTATCGGCAGCCGGTGGCGCATCGTTCTCACGGCGGCCGGCCGGCTGGAACCGCAGGCCCGCCGGGCCCCGTCCGCGCCCGGTTCGCACCACCTCGGCAGCGGCTGGGACCGAGACGGCTCCTCGCCTGCGGCCGGTGGCCAGCGCGTCCACGGCGGCGATGTGGGCGGCGGTGACTTCCTGGGCGCGGCCGGTGCACTCATGCAGCCAGGCGCGCACCACGCGGGTGCGGATCGCCCCGGGCAGATCGGCGAGGCTCGCATGCGTCTCCGTGCCCGAGGTGTGGGTGGCGGCGGCCTCGGCCGCCCAGTCGTCGAGGGCATCGGTGTCGGCGGCCAGCTGCCTGCCGGTGCGGGCGAGCGCGTCGGCGACACCGGGGCCGAGCGCAGCCTCGAGTGCAGGCAGCGCCTGCTGGCGGGCGCGCACCCTGGCGTAGGCCGGGTCGTCGTTCATCGGGTCGTGCCACACCGGCAGGTGCCGGGCCGCAGCCGAGGTGGTGGTCTGCGCACGGGTGATGTCCAGCAGCGGCCGCCACACCGGGCAGCCGGCGGCGGTGCTGACAGCCCGCATCCCGGCCAGGGAGCGGGCGCCGGAGCCGCGGGCCAGACCGAGGAGGACGGTTTCGGCCTGGTCATCGCGGGTGTGGGCGGTGAGCACGGCGGTGGCGCCGAGCTGACGACGGTGGTCGTCGAGTGCGGCGTAGCGGGTGGTGCGGGCGGCGGCTTCGAGGCCCTCTGGCCCGGCGGTGACCGGGTGGGTGAGGACGGCCGTCGGCAGGCCGCGGTCGGTGAGGTGATCGCGGACCTGGGCGCACACCTCGGCGGTGGCCGGCTGCAGCCGGTGGTCGACGGTCGCTGCCGTGATCTCGACCGTCCGGCCGGCGGCTGTCAGGCCGGCGGGCCGGGTGGTGAGGAAGGCGGCGGCATCGGCAAGCGCGAGGGAGTCGGCTCCCCCGGAGACGGCGATGATGAGCCGGACCGGAGCGGTGTCTGCGTCAGGTCTGGGGGCGGGCAGTGCGGCAACCGCGGTGTCAAGGAAGCCCTGCAGCGCATTCCGGATGGCGGCCGTGGCCGCATCGAGCCGCGGGCGCCTGCCGGTCACGCCTGCTCCGGCGGGTTCGGCTGGTCTGGCTGGTCTGGCTGGTCTGGCTGGTCTGGCCGGTCCGGCGCGTCGAGGACGCGGGCGATCCAGTCGGCGGGGTGTTCGATCTCATGCAGGCTCGGCAGGTTGCCGGGCGATTCCCACACGCGGTTGAGCCCGGCGTGGCCGCGCGTGCGCACGACGGCGCGGACGAACGCGGCACCGCGGGTGTACTGGGCGAGCTTCTCGTCGATGCCGAGCACCCGGTTGATGATCGCCTTGATGCCGGTGGCCGAGTGCCGGTGGATGTCGAAGGCTGCGCGGATGCGGCGCACACTGGGGATGACGCCGGGGCCGACGGCGTCCATGACGACATCGGCGTGGCCTTCGAGCAGGCTCATGAGCGCGGTGACCTCATCGAGCAGTTCGGCATGCCGGGGCCCGATGAGCGTATCGATGATGCTTGTGTCGTCCCTCAGGGCGCGGGCGAGCGCAGCGAGGGTCTCGACGAGCCCGGGATTCTCGATGCCGTCGGGCTGACGGGACGCACCGGGCAGGCTACCGGCGATGACAGGGGCGAGGAAGGCCTGCATTCGATCTTGCAGGTGCGCCTGCAGCCAGGGGGCGGCGGCGAACTGCACATGGTGGGTGCGTTCGTGCACGGCGACCCACAGCCGAAAGTCCCGGGCAGGGACGTCGAGTTCGCGTTCGACAGTGAGGATGTTCGGGGCTACGAGCAGCAGCCGGCCGTCTGCGGTGAAGGGGTCGAACTGGCCGAGCACCCGCGAACCGACGATCGCCAGAGCTGCGCCCATCTCCACCGAACTGGCCCACCTCTGGGTGCGGCTGGGATCGGCTGTCCCGGTGGCTGCTGCGGCAGCGGCGAGGACGCGGCCGAAGGACTGGGCGTTGGCCTCGACCCAGCTGAGCCGGTCGACGATGAGTGTGCGGCCTTCGGCCAGCCGGCGCCTGACCCGGGTGTCGGTCTCGGTGTCCATCCGCATGACGGTGAGCACGAGGTCGATGGCGGTCTCAGCGTCCTCGCGCAGCTCCTCGACCAGCGCTGCCGCATCTGCCGGTTCGGGCAGCCGGCCGGCACCGAGGAGCTCGGCTGCGGTCTGGCGGACCGCGTCAACGGAGACCCAGCCGAAGGCTGACGGCTCGCCGGCCGCCGGAGCGCGGGCTGCCGGTTCGCGGGCCGCCGGTTCGTGAGCGCCAGGGGTGGTCATGAGCAGCCGCATTCTGCGAGCAGGGTGACGGCTTCGTCGAAGACCTCGCGTCCGCGTCCGGCCGTGCCCGGGGTGAGGTCGTCGGCCATGAGGGAGAAGACGAGCAGCCGGCCGTCAGCGGTGAGCACGGTGCCGGCCAGGCTCGTGACGGTGCGCAGCGTGCCGGTCTTGGCGTTGACCCGCCCGGCGGCCGGTGTCGTCTCCGGGTCCTCGTAGCGTTCGGCCAGGGTGCCCGACAGCCCTCCGACGGGCATGCCGGGGATGAGCCGGGAGAGGTCGCCGTCGGAGGCGGCCGCGGCCTGGATGAGGGTGGTGAGGTCGTGGGCGGAGATCCGGTTGCCGTAGTTGAGCCCGGAGACGTCCTCCAAGGCGATCGACCCGGTATCGAGCCCAGCGCCGCGCAGCGTCTCGATGACCGCCAGCGGCGCCTCGGCACCGGAGCCGGGCTTGCCGGCGGCGAGCGCGACCTCCCGGCCGAGCACCTCGGCGGAGACATTGTCGCTGGCGAGCATCATGTTCTGCACGACCGCTGAGACCGGTGCGGACTCGACTTGGGCGAGCTGTTCGGCACCGTCGCCGGCCGCGGCGGGACCGCCCACCTCGGCGTCGATGCCGTGGGCGGCGAGCGCCTCGGCGAACTGGTCGACAGCCACCTGCACGGGGTCGGCGTGCCGGGGTGCCCCGCGCCGCAGATTCGTCCAGCCGGAATCGGTCATGAGCGGGCTGATGTTGGTGATGAAGCCGTGGCCGATGTCGTTCGGCTCCCAACCGTCGTTGTAGGTCGGGCCGGTGTAGCGCGAGACGTCGGCTGACAGCTGCACGGAGCTGATGCCGCGCTGCTTGAGCTGTTCGGCGGTCTCCTCGGCCAGGGTCGCCAGGCCGGCATGTCCCATCACCTGCATGGGATCGGACTCCCCAGGCCCGAGCAGCACGTCGCCGCCGCCGATCAGGTGCAGCTGGGCCGGCCCGCCGTCTGTGCTGGTGAGCGCTGCCGTGGTGGAGAACCGGGATTCGCCGCCGAGGCTCAGCAGCGCAGCCGCACCGGTGAGCACCTTCGTCACCGAGGCCGGGGTCTTCGCGCTGGCCTCCCCGCGGGTGTAGAGGACGTCATTCGTGGCGGCATCGCGGATGTCGATGCTGAGCTGGCCGGTCATCCGCTCGTCGTCGAACAGCTCATCGAGCCGGCTGGCCAGGTCTGCCGGCACCGGCGCCGAGGTGTCCAGCGGGCTGGCGAGCTGCTGCCGGCCGGCGTTCGCCTCGGGTTTGGGCACGGGGTCGATGTGGATCGGTTCGGTCACCGTCAGGATGCCGGGCACCCGGTCGTAGGCGTCAGCGACTCCGTATCCGGCCAGCAGCGCCAGCGCGGCTCCGGCTGCGAGGCCGCCGGTGAGCCGGCGACGGCTGCGGGCTGCGCGCCGGGTGGATCGGGTGTGGGCCACTGTCAGGTTCTTTCGCATTGCGGTCAGGGAGCGCGGCCTGTGGGGCGGTGCTGTGTGCCGGCAGCGCATTCACTATGCTAAGTGAGTTCGGTGCGATTGCCGAAGCGCCGCCGACCGCCCATCCGACCGATGTCACCTCAGAGTTGACCAAGGAGACGCAATGGAACTGCTCGCAACTGTCGAGATCCCCAAGGGGTCGCGCAACAAGTACGAAGTCGACCACGAGACCGGCCGGGTCAAGCTCGACCGCTACCTCTACACCTCGATGGAGTACCCGGCCGACTACGGCTACTTCGAGGACACCCTCGGTGAGGACGGCGACCCGCTCGATGTGCTTGTGCTGCTGACCGAGTCGGTGTTCCCCGGCTGCCAGGTCGATGTGCGCCCGATCGGCATGTTCAAGATGGAAGACGAGGCCGGCGGCGATGACAAGGTCCTCGGCGTGGTCGCAGGCGACCCGCGCTGGGACTCCTACACCGACATCGACGATGTCGACAAGTACACCCTCGATGCGATCGAGCACTTCTTCGTCCACTACAAGGACCTGGAGCCGGGCAAGTACGTCAAGGGCTCCTCGTGGGTCGGCCGCGCCGAAGCTGAGGCGGAGGTCGAGGCCTCGATCAAGCGCTTCCAGTCCGAAGGGCACTGACAGACAGAAGTGAGCCGGCTGCAGCGCTGAGACGCACCTGATTCCGGCGGCCTGTTCCACGAGGTGGACAGGCCGCCGGACACGTCTGCAGGCCCCAGTGGGCAGTCACGGTGCCGGTGCCACCTGGGGCTTCACCGCCTCGGGCCCGGTGAGCCGTGACGACGCATACCGCCACCGGCATACGACTTAGGTAAGGCTAAGGAGCACAGGTATTGCCAGTGTGGGATTCTTCACGTATGCATCTTGACCACGTCTCCTTCGCAAGCGAACCCGACGGCTACGAGAAGACCGCGGCCAGAATCGCCGAAAAGCTGGGCATCGAGGCCTACGACGGCGGCGTGCATCCGCGCTTCGGCACCCGCAACCTCATCTTCCCGCTCGCCGACGGGCACTATGTCGAGGTCGTCGAAGCCCTCGAACATCCCGCAGCACTGTCGACGCCGTTCGGTCAGGCTGTGCGCGCCCGCAGCGAACTCGGCGGCGGCTGGATGGGCTGGTGCGTGGCCGTCGATGACCTCGACCCGGTCGAGGAGCGCCTCGAGCGCAAGGCCGTGGACGGCAACCGCACGCCCGACACCGGTGTCGAGCTTTTGTGGAAGCAGATCGGCGTCAAGGGCCTCATCGCCGATCCGCAGCTGCCCTTCTTCATCCGCTGGGTCTCCTCGGCAGAGGAGCACCCGTCTGCTCGCGGCGCTGGCTGCGGGGTGTCGATCACCTCGCTCAAGATCGCCGGTGACCGTGACCGGCTGCGCGACTGGCTCGGCACCCAGGACAAGAAGCCGATCTCCGAGATCGGCATCGACTGGGACTCCCCGCACGGCACGCCCGGTCTCATGTCGGTGACCTTCGAGACCCCGAACGGCACCGTCACGATCTGATCAGCTGCGCCGGAGAGCGCACCGGCAGACAGGCGCCCGGTCGGCAGGGATCACCCTGCCGGCCGGGCGTCCGGCATTGCGCAGCGCCCTGCCGCCGGCCGCTCATGCTGTGCTCGCGGTCAGCCTCGCGGGTCGACCATAGCGAGCACCTCGGGAGCGAGGAACCCGATGATGTCGATGGCCGTGTGGGCTGCGACGAAGGGCATGACCCGGCGGGTGCGCAGATAGGCCGCGCCGAAGATGAGGCCCATGACGACGTTGCCGATGAAGGGGCCGATGCCCTGGTACAGGTGGTAGCTGCCGCGCATGAGCGCAAGCACGATGATGATGACCCACGGGCTCACCCGCAGCTTGGTCAGCCGGTCGAAGCCGTAGCCGAGCAGCAGCACCTCCTCGAGGATGCCGTTCTTGGCCGCCGACAGGATGAGCACCGGGATCGTCCACCAGTAGGCGCCGAGGTTGTTCGGCAGCACCTCGGCGGTGACCCCGGTCAGCCGCCCGGCGAAGTACACCCCGAGCGTGCCGACGCCGATGATGAGGAACAGCCCGAGCCCCCACGCCGCATCCCGGCCCGGGGCGCGGAAGTCCAAGCCCATGCGGGTGAGCGCCGGGCGCGTGTCGGCGGCGGGATCGAGGCTGCCTGTCTGCTTGTAGAGCACATCGCGGTTCATCAGCCAGATCGCCAGCAGCACCGGCACGAGCGCGAACCCGATGCCCATGAGCTGGTACGTCAGGTCGAACCACGGCCGCGGCGAGGCCTCGGTGTTGAGCTTCGCCTGCGCCTCAGCCAGCGGCCCCCGCGAGACGGTGTCGAGCAGGTTCACCACCGCATACGCCGCCGACTTTCCCAGTGACAGCGCAGCGACGATGAGCAGCTCGACGCCGAAGCGCGGACGGATCACTCCGGCTTCTCCCCCGCTCCCGAGGCGCCGGTCTCGCCGCTGCCCGAGGTGTCGTCCGTGCTCACTGAACCGTCCGTGCCCGAGGTGCGGGTCACCTCGGCGTCGGTCGTCGCAGACGCGGCTGGGGCATCGGCAGAGGCGTCGACCGGGGTGTCAGCTCGCGCCTCACCTGCTGCCTCGCCTGCCGCGGTGCTGCCTGCCGCGGTGCTGCCTGCCTTCTTCTGCTCGGCTTCGGCCTCAGCCTGGTCGATGACCTCGGCACGGGTCATGTCCTTGATGGTCCGGCGTTCGCTGCGGCGCTCCTTGACGCTTTCGAGCAGCAGGTACAGCACCGGCACGAGGATGAGGGTCAGCAGCGTCGAGCTCACCAGGCCGCCGATGACGACGATCGCCAGCGGCTTGGAGATGAGCATGCCCTCACCGGAGATCCCCAGCGCCATCGGCACGAGCGCGAAGATCGTCGCCGCAGCGGTCATGAGGATCGGCCGGTAGCGCAGCCGCGCGCCGTGGATGATCGCAGCCCGCAGCTCGACGCCGTGGCGGCGGAAGTGGTTGATGAGGTCGATGAGCACGATCGCGTTCGTCACCACGATGCCCACGAGCATGAGCAGGCCGACCATCGACGTCATGCCCAGAGGGGTGTCGGTCAGCAGCGACAGGCCGATCGAACCGGTCGCGGCGAATGGAATCGACACGAGCAGGATGAGCGGCTGCAGCAGCGACTTGAAGGTTGCGACGAGGATGACGAAGGTGATGAGGATCGCCGCCAGCAGCGCGAGTCCCATCTGCGTGAACGCCTCCTGCTGCTCGGCTGTGGCACCGCCGAAGTCGACGGTCACACCCTGCGGGGTGTCGACATCGGCAGCGGCCTTCTGCACCGCCTGGCTGGCCGCACCCAGGTCATTGCCGGCCGGGGTGATGGTCACCGTGACCGAGCGCTGGCCTTCCGTGTGGCGGATCTCAGCGGGCGTCTCGGTGCGGTTGACCTCGGCGATCTCTGAGAGCTTGACCGTCTCGGTCTCCGGTTCCGGCACGGGGGCTGGGTCCGGCGCGCCGGGCATCATGCCTGCGCCGGTGTCCTGGCCCATGTCACCGGCACCGTCCTGGCCGGCGCCTCCGGCACCAGCACCGCCGGCCGCCTGGGCCGCCACGGGGATCTCGAGGTCTTCGAGCTCGCCCACCGTCGAGACGTCGTCGGCGTGCAGCACGACGCGGTGGCCGAGGTTGTCGATGACGACGTTGCCGATCTGCTGGCCGTTCATCGCCCGCTGCACCACCTGACCGACTGTGGCCTCATCGAGGCCCTCTTCGGCGGCCTTCTTGCGGTCGATGTCGACTTCGAGGGTCGGCTGGGTGGCCTCCAGGTCGGTGGTCACCGACTGCACCTCATCGAGGTCGCGCACCGCATCGGCGATGTCCTCACTGGCGGTGGCGAGCTTGTCGTTGTCCGAGCCGGTGACCGAGACCTCGATGTCGCTGCTCATGCCGCCGCCCTCGCTCTGGATGGCGAGCTCGCCGGCGCCGTCGAGGTCCTCGAAGTCCTTCTCCAGCTTCGCCGACAGGTCCTTGATGCTCGTGCCGGGCTTGAGGTTGAGCAGGTGGGTGCCGGCCGCGGCGTCGCCGCCCATCGAGTTGTCGCCGATCGAGAGCTGGTAGGACTCGATCTCGTCGTACTTCTCGAACACGTCCTCGACGATCGCGGCCTGCTCGCCGGACTCCTCCAGTGAGCTGCCGGCTTCGAAGCTCTGCTCGACCTGCAGGAAGTCCTGCCCGGTGTCGGGGAACAGCTCGGTTTTCAGCTGCGGGATCATGAACACGGTCCCGGCGAGCACGAGCACCGCGATGATGAGCGTGATGACCGGGTGCTTCGTCGAGGCGGAGATGAACGGAACGTAGGTCTTCTGCAGCCGGGTCACCGGCGAGCGCAGCGCGGCGAGCTCGTCGACCTCGCTGCCGGGCTCGGTTCCGTTCGCCGTGCCCGAGGCGGTGGTCGCGGCGGTGCCACCGGCTGCGGTTGAGGCGGCTGCGGTGCCACCGGCTGCGGTTGAGGCGGATTCGCCGACGATCGGCAGTTCGCTTGTCGCACGCCTCCCGGCTGGGGCCTCGATGGAGACCGGGCGTTTGCGGGCGGCCCTGCGCTCGTCCTTCCACTGGCGCAGGTTGGCCTTGCGGTCGGCGCGGATCTGCTGCTTCTGCGCGCGGGTGAGCTTGACGCGGGTTTCGCGGGCGCGCAGGAACCAGTAGGCGAGCACCGGCACGATGGTGAGTGCCACCAGCAGCGAGGAGGCCAGCGCGATCGCTGCGGTCAGGGCGAAGGGCCGGAACATCTCACCGGTCTGACCGGAGACGAAGATCATCGGCACGAACACGGCCATCGTCGTCAGGGTCGAGGCGGTGATGGCGCCGGCGACCTCGGAGACGGCTCCCATGATCGAGGTGAACTTCGTCCCGCCCTGGGCGTGGCGTCTGCGGATCGCCTCGATGACGACGATCGAGTCGTCGACGACACGGCCGATCGAGATCGTCAGCGCGGCCAGGGTGAGCATGTTGAGGCTGTAGCCGGTCAGCCACAGGCTTAAGAGGGTGACGAGCAGTGAGAGCGGAATCGAGATCGCGGTGATGATCGTCGCGCGCACCGAGAGCAGGAACACGAGGATGACGATGACGGCGAAGATGAGGCCGAAGATGCCCTCGTTGACGAGGTCGTCGATCGACTGCTTGATGAACGGCGCCTGGTCGAAGACGGTGTGGAACTCGACGTTCTCGCTCATCCGCTCCTTGAGCTGCGGCAGCTTCTCCGCCACGGCATCGGAGATCTCGACGATGTTGCCATCAGGCTTCTTCATCACCGTCAGCGACAGCGCCGGTTCGCCGTTGGTGCGCGAGATCGACTGGGAGTCGGCCTCCCGCAGCTCGACTGTCGCAACGTCCTTGAGCAGCACCGGCTCGTCCTTGCCGGGCAGTGCGAGGTTGGCGATCTCATCGACGCTGGTGAGCCGGGCGCCGACGGACACCGGGGTGGTCTTGCCCTCATCGACGAGGTCGCCTGCCGAGGTGGGGATGCCGTTGGCCTGCAGGATGCCGGCGAGTGCGTCGGGGCTCAAGCCCTCGTCTTCGAGTTTGTCCTCATCGGCTTCGATCGAGACTTCCTTGACCGGTGCGCCGGTGACGTCGACGGCGCGCACGCCGTCGATGCGCTTGAGCTCAGGCACGGCGACGTCGTCGAGCTCCTGGGCGAGCGCCTCGGGGTCATCGGAGCCGGTGACGGTGAGCATCGCGATCGGGATGTCGGCGGTCGAGGCGGAGAACACCTCGGGCTCGGAGCCGTCGGGCAGCTGCGGCTGGGCCTGCGAGACGGCGCGCTGGAGCTGCCGGACGATCTCATCAGACGAGGTGCCGTACTTCGTCTCGACGATGACCTGGGAGGACCCGGCCATCGAGACCGAGGAGACCTTCTCCACCTCGGCGACGTTGTTCAGCGCGGCTTCGAGGGGCTCGGTGACCTCCTTCTCGACCGCCTCGGGGCTGGCACCGTCGTAGGAGGTGGTGACGAAGGCCTGCGGCATCTGCAGGTCGGGGAAGAGCTCTTTCTTCATCTGGGCGGTGGCGATGAGGCCGAACCCGATCGCGATGACGGAGATGAGCGCGATGAGCGCCCGGTTGCGCAGACTCACACGGGTGAGCAGGTTCATATGTGTCCTTCACATGTGGACGTTGGAGTTCGGCTGCCTGAGGGCCGGCCTCCAGCGGCGGCGACTGTTGTCTTCAGCCTAGGGACAGCTTGCCACAGCGGCACTGCGGGTGTCCGGCCGGGTGGGTCGGGTTTTCCCCACCTGACCACCCCAGGTTAGTTACTGCACTAGTAAACCATTCAACCGAAGATTCTGCCAGCTGGCCGTCCGTCGCTCACCGGGCCGGCGCCTCGGCGGCGGGCAGGGTCTCCCGGCCGGGAGCCCACGCGAGGGCTGCGAGCAGTGCGAGCACTCCGGTCAGCGCGAAGGCCAGGGCGTAGCCGCTGGCGTCGACGAGCATGCCGGCCAGGATCGGGCCGAGGATGGCGCCGGCGTCCATCGCCATCTGGTAGCGGGAGAACACGGTGCCGGACTTGCGGGTCGAGCCGACGATGTCGGACAGCGCGGCCTGCTGAGCGGGGTTGAGCAGCCCTGCACCGATGCCGGCGATGACGGAGAGGGCGTAGAACACCCACACCGACGGGCTGAGGCCGAGCACGATCGTGGCCGCGCCCATGATGATGAGGCCGGTGACGATGAAGGGCTTGCGGCCGTGGAAGTCGGAGTAGCGGCTGACGACGCGCACGGCGGCGAAGTTGCCCAGGGCGAAGAACGTCAGTGCCAGCCCGGCGGTCTTGGGTCCGGCGCTGAGCACGTGGAGGGCGAAGAGCGGGTAGAGGGCCACGCGGATGCCCATCGACGCCCAGCCGTGGACGAATCCGGACAGCAGTGCTGCCCGGTAGGCGGAGTCGCGCCAGGCTTCGCGGAAGCCCATCCGCGAGGTGTCCGGTGCCTCCGCGCCCGAGGCGGTGCTCGCCTCGTCGCGGTGCGCGCTGGTGGCCAGCGCGTCGATGCGGGTGGCATCAAGGCGCAGCCACACGATCGCGGCGGCGATGACGAGGGCGACGGCGTAGACGATGAACGGCACGCGCATTCCCCACCCGGCCATGAGCCCGCCGACGACGGGGCCTGCGATGTTGCCGACGAGGAACGCGGTGGCGTAGGCGCTGGTCGCCCGGGCACGCTGGCGGACCGGGGCGATGCGGACGATGAGGGCCATCGCCGAGACGGTGAACATCGTCGAGCCGAGCCCGCCGAGGCCGCGGAAGATCAGCAGCTGCCAGTAGTTCTGGGCCAGGGCGACGGCGAAGGTGGAGGCGGCGACGATGAGCAGGCCGGTGATGTAGACCCGGCGCTCGCCCAGTGCGTTGACGAGGCTGCCGCCGGCAGGAGCGAAGACGAACCGGAAGAATGCGAATGAGCTCACGACGATGGTCGCGGCGGTCACGCCGAGGTCGAAGCTCTCGGCGAACTGCGGCAGCACCGGGGCGATGATGCCGTAGCCGATCGCGACGGTGAAGGCCGCAGCAACGAGGACGGTGATCTCCCCGGGCAGCGGCTGCCGGGAGGTGGCGGGTGCGGGGTGGCTCACTTACCGCCGGTCCTTCTTCTTGGCCTTCTTCTTCGCCTTCTGGGCAGCCTTCTTCGCCTGCTCTTCGGCCTTCTTGGCGGCCTTCTTGTCGGACTTCTTGGCTTTCGTGGACTCGGCAGTCTTCTTCGCGGCCGTCGTGGCCGCCTTCTCTTCGGTGTGCTGATCGGCGCGCTGACCGATGCGCTCCCCTGCTGGGTCGTCAGCGTCGGTGCTCTCCGCGGTCACCGCCTCGGGTGCGGGCAGGGTGGAGAGGAACTGGCTGGGATCCTTCGGCGGGCGACGGGACGTCTCCAGGCGCTTGCGGAAGGCGGGGTCGATGTCGCCGACGTAGAGCCAGCCCATGAGCAGCTCGTTCTCGTCCAGCCCGTGCAGGGCGCGCACGGCCGGGGCGTTGGCGTCGAGTCCGGTGCGCCACATCACACCCCACCCGGCCTGCCAGAGGGCGAGTTCGAGTAGGTGGGCGGCGCCGGCGGCGGTGGCGTGTTGCTCCCATTCGGGAACCTTCGGGTGCTCGGTCGGTGAGGCGATGACGGCGATGAGCAGCTCGGCGCGCAGCGGTTTGGGGTTCGGTTTGTCACCGGGTTCGCGTCCGGCGGCTGCGTCGAGGGCCGCACCGAGCCGAAGGCGGTCGTCGCCGCGGATCGTCAGCAGTCGCCACGGTTTGAGCGCCTTGTGATCGGCGACCGGGGTGACGGCGTCGAGGAGGGCGAGGAGTTCGTTGTCGCTCGGGGTCTGCGGGCCGACCTTCGAGATCGAGCGGCGGGCGGCCATCGCGGCCAGCACGGGGTCGTCGAAGCGGGCGGCGGCAGGCTGCGGGTGGCTCATCACTGCATCCATTCTGCGTAGGCGCGCCGGGCGGCGGCGAGCTTGGGGTCGACGATGAACATGCAGTATCCGTTGAACCGGTTGCGCTGGTAGAAGTCCTGGTGGATGTCCTCGGCGATGTGGAAGTCGGCCAGCGGCTCGAGGGAGGTGACGATCGGTTCCGCGTAGAGCTCCTGGGCGTCTTCGATGGCGGCGGCGAAGCGCTGCCGTTCGTCCTCGCTGCGGTAGAACATCGCCGAGCGGTACTGGGTGCCGACGTCGTTGCCCTGCCGGTTGAGGCTCGTCGGGTCATGGGAGGTGAAGAACATCGAGAGGATGACGTCGTCGCTGATGACGTTCTCGTCGAAGGTCACCTGCAGGGCTTCGGCATGGCCGGTGGTGCCCGAGCACACGGAGTAGTAGTCCGGGTCGGGGGTGTGACCGCCGGTGTAGCCGCTGATGACGGAGTCGACGCCGCGGGTCTGCCGGTAGATGGCCTCCAAGCACCAGAAGCACCCTGCGGCCAGGGTCAAAGTCTGCATACTGCCAGCAACCATCATCCCCAGCGGGATATTCCGGCAACGCGCAGGCGTACTCGCCCACGATGAATGAGCCGTCGGCGTGCATCTGATCTGGGGTTGTCGATCAGCGCCTGATCGTCGCGTGAGGCAAGCTCGAGATGGTGCGGAGGCGGCAAGCTGAGACTCCGCGCTTCGGTGCTGTCATTCTTCTTCTCGGAGACGGCGACGGATCGCTGCGCCTGAGATGATCGCCCCACCGGCATTGAGGATGATGGACAGTGCAGCGAGGTCAGAGCTGATCGAGCCGGAGCCGATGAGTGCGCACGTGCCGAGGAATCCTGCAATGCAGACTATGAGTGCGAAGATGTCGAATCGCATGGTGGCTCGTCTCCTTCTCGTTGTGATTCCGCCGGTGACTCGCCGGAGCCCGTATCGGCTCCTGCACATCATCAGCGTGGACGAATGCGTGAGGTTCCGGACTGAACGACCCCTGCTGCCGCCGCCCGCGCGCAACAGCAGGACAGATGACGGAAGTGATTCTCCTCGTGCGGGACTGTACATGAGCCCGCGGGCGGGGGTGCGGATGCCCTGCGCTTTGACAGCGCTGAGGCGGCTCACGGCTCCAACGGCATCCGGTCGGCGTCGGAGACGATCTCGAACTCGCCGGCGCGCGGCCAGTTGCGCAGCACGAACAGTGCCTCGCGGGCCTCCCAGTCGGCGTCACCGTCGTCATCACAGTCCTCGGCGTCGCCGTCATCGATCATCCCGAAGGCCTCGCCGTCTGCCTCGGCGGAGAGGTCCGGGTAGATGTCGAAGTCCTCGGTCAGGTCGATGCTCGCGATCCGGCCGTCGGCGGTCTCGATGCTGAGGTACAGGTCAGTGCCGTCCGGGGCGACGATGTGCCCGCGCACCGGGTAGGTCTGGCGGGAGGGCACGACGTGCTCGGCGTCGGCGGGCACCTGCACGGTGATGGTGCTGACGTGCCACTCACCAGGCTCGTCGCTGCCGGCCTCATGGTCGCGCGCGACCCAGAACTCGGCTGCAGCGAGCTGGTCGCGCAGCACCTGGGCGGTGTGCGCGTCGAGGGCGTGGTTGTCGTCCAGCAGTGCAAGAACGGACTCGAGGATATGGGCCGGCAGCACGATCTTCTGCTCGGCGGCGTCATCCCAGTCCTCGTCGGCTCCGCGCGAGATCATGTCATCGAGTGCGAGGAGGGCCACGTGGGCCAGGGTCGTCGCGCCGATGGAGACCGCGGCGCTGACGAGCGGCGGATTCTTCACGCCCCAGCTGCCCAGTTTGTCATCGGCCCACCGGTTGAAGCGGGTGAGCAGCGGCCAGCCCGCATACGTCAGCGCAGCGCTGCCGATCCCGACCGCGGCATTGACCGCGTTCTCCTTCTTCGGATCCAGCGGCGTGCTGACGCCGGTGTAGGATTCCGCGCCCGAGGCGGCAGACAGCACACCGGTGGCGCCGGCGTAGACGAGACGGGCGGTCTGCTGGTGCTTCTTCGGCACCCACCACGGGCGGAAGGCGGACAGTGCAGCGAAGCCGAGGTCGACAGAGGCGGCTACAAAGGGATTCAGACGCATGGTGTGCTCCTTGGGCTGGGGTCGCGGGACCAGAAGGTCGGGGGCAGGGAATCGGGGGTCACAGGATCGGGGAATCGGGCAGGTCGAAGCCGAGCGCGCGGGCGGCCTCGGCGGCGCTGGGCTGGCTCCACCACCGCGCCACCTGGGCTGAGGTGGCCAGCGATCGCATCTCGGCCAGGTCGGTGTAGAGCACCCCGTCGAGGTGGTCGGTCTCATGGGCGACGATGCGCGCCTCCCAGCCGGTGATCTCGCGTTCGATGCTGCCGCCGCCGAGGTGGTGGCCGGTGAGTGCGATCGTGCGCGGGCGGGCGACGACGGCCTGGTAGCCGGAAATCGACAGGCAGCCCTCATAGAAGGCCACCTGCTCGTCACCGACGGCCCGGTAACGGGAGTTGACGATCGCTGCGAACGGCGTCGGTGTGCGCTCGCGGATGCGGGCGACCTCGCCGAGCACCGGCGCCGGGTCTTCGATGACGAACATCCGCAGACTGATGCCGACCTGCGGGGCGGCGAGCCCGACACCGGGTGCCGCCTGCATCGTGGCGCGCATCGCTGCGGCGAGCTCCTGCAGGGTCGCGTCGTCGACCTGCCCGTCGACCTCCTCGGTCGGCTGGCGCAGCACCGGGTGCCCGGCTTCAACGATCGGGATGATCCCGTCGTTGTCGGCTGCTGCGGCCAGCGCGGCCTCAACCTGTTCGGCGACGGTGGTCGGCTCAACGCGGCTGGTAGGCTCGGCGCGGTAGGTCGGTTCGAAGTCCGTGGTCGGCGCGGCGCGGGTCGTCCGTGCGGTCATCGGGCGCGGGCCACGATCGTCTGGGCGTGCTTGAGCAGCGGGGCGTCGATCATCTTGCCCTCGTAGCTGAAGGCACCCGAGGAGGTCTCAGCGAGTGCGAGCACCTCACTCGCCCAGGTCAGCTGCTCGTCCGTCGGGGCGAACGCCTCACGCACGACGGCGATGTGCTTGGGATGGATCGAGACCTTCCCGTCGAAACCGGATTCGACGGCATCCTCGGTCTCAACAGCGAGGCCGTCGAGATCGTCGATGGCCGCCCAGATCGAATCGAGGGCGCGCTTGCCGTGGGCCTTCGCCGCCAACAGCGTCAGCGAGCGCACGGTGCGGCAGACGTCCCGGTACGTGCCATCGGCTTTGCGGGAGGACCCGCCGCCCAGGTCGGCGGTCAGGTCTTCGGCGCCCCACATGAGGGCTGTGACGTTCTCTGCGGCGGCGACCTCTGCGGCGCTGATGCCGCCCTTGGCCGTCTCGATGAGGGCGATGACCTCATACTCAGCCAGCGCCTCGGGCCCGGCAGCGCCCTCTGCCTTGGGCAGCATGACGTGGGTGAACGGCAGACCGGCGAGCAGCTCGAGGTCAGCGGCGAAGTGCTCGGTGTCCGGGGCGTTGACCCGGATGACGGTGCGGGCCGGATCGAGGGCATCGTCGCCAGCTGTGTGCTCAGCCAGCGCCTTCCGGGCAGCGGCCTTGTCCGCCTCGGCGACGGCGTCTTCGAGGTCGACGATGACGATATCGGAGCGGTCAGCGGCCTTGCGGTATCGGTCCGGGCGATCGGCCGGGACGAACAGCCAGGCGGGAGCGAACGCGAAGGACATCACGCCTCCTTGCCTGCGGTGGCGTGATCGGAGGTGAAGACCATCGTCTTGCGCACCGCCTTGGCGACGATGTCGCCGTGCTGGTTGCGGCCGATGTGCTCCAGGCTCACGATGCCCTGGCCGGGGCGGGAGTTCGACAGGCGCTTGTCGACGATCTTCGTCTCCGCGTACAGGGTGTCGCCGTGGAACAGCGGCTTGGGGAAGGCGACCTCGGAGAAGCCGAGGTTGCCGACGATCGTGCCCTGGGTCAGCTGCGAGACCGAGAGCCCGACGAGGGTGGCCAGCGTGAACATCGAGTTCACCAGGCGCTGTCCGAACGGCTCGGTCTCAGCGAAGGCGGCATCGAGGTGGAGTGCCTGGGTGTTCATCGTCACGGCGGTGAACCAGGTGTTGTCGGCCTCGGTGATGGTGCGGCCGGGGGCGTGCTTGTACACCGCACCGATCTCGAACTCCTCGAACCACAGTCCACGCTGCTGGATGACGTGGGTGGGCTCGGCAGCGTCCGGCTGGGCGGCATCGGCGGCGCCGTTCTGCTGGGGCGAAGGCGTGTTCTCAGTCATGGCTCAAGCGTACAAGCCGGAGGTGACACAGGGCACTCGGGCAGCTCTCATGCTCAGGCTTCTGCGCCCCCTGTCAGCGGGCTGCAGCCGAGCTCGGGACCCGGCATGCACGGCGGCGACACCGCCGTTTATGATGGGCACCACATCCGGTGACGGCAGTCACACCACGATCTCGATGAGGAGCCATCACGTGAGCGCACAACGAGAACTCTCCTACACCTCGGGCACGTCGTCCCAGCCGCTGCTCGGTGACACGATCGGCGCGAACTTCAAGAAGAGCGTCGCCCGGTTCCCTGACCGCGAGGCGCTCATCGACGCCCCGACCGGGCGGCGCTGGACCTATGCCGAGCTCGATGCCGACACCGACGCGCTGGCGATGGCGCTCATCGACCGCGGGATCTCCAAGGGCGACCGGGTCGGGATCTGGGCGCAGAACCTGCCGGAGTGGACGATCGTGCAGTACGCGACCGCGAAGATCGGCGCGATCCTGGTCAACATCAACCCCGCCTACCGGGCCCACGAGCTCGAATACGTCATCAACCAGTCCGGCACGACGCTGCTCATCTCGCAGATGGCCGCCCTGCACTCGGACTTCGTGGCACTGGCCCGCGAGGTGGCCGGTGCGGTGGCGAACCTGCGGCTGGTCTTCATCGACACCGCCGCCGAGGCGGTCGTCACCTCCCCTGCCGGCGGCCTGGATGAGTCGGAGTCGTTCGGTCACCTCCTCGCCCGCGGCCGGGAGCTCATGGACCGCCCGGCGGTCAAGGCCGACATCCGGCTCGCAACGCTGGCAGCCGAGCTGGGAGCCGACGAGCCGATCAACATCCAGTACACCTCGGGAACCACCGGCTTCCCCAAAGGCGTGACCCTAAGCCACCACAACATCCTCAACAACGGCTACTTCATCGGCGAGCTGCTCAGCTACACCGAAGAGGACATCGTGTGCCTGCCGGTGCCGTTCTTCCACTGCTTCGGGATGGTCATCGGCAACCTCGACATCTACTCCCACGGGGCGTGCGCGGTCATCCCGTCCCCCGGCTTCGACCCGCAGGCGACCCTGCAGGCGGTCGCCGATGAGAAGGCCACCTCCCTGTACGGGGTGCCGACGATGTTCATCGCCGAACTGGAGCTTGCGAACTTCGCCGACTTCGATCTCTCGTCGCTGCGCACCGGCGTCATGGCCGGCTCGACCTGCCCGGTCGAGGTGATGAAGCGGGTCATCAGCGACATGCACATGTCCGAGGTGGCGATCTGCTACGGCATGACCGAGACCGCGCCGGTGTCGACGATGACCCGCACCGACGACAGCCTGGAGCGCCGCACCGAGACCGTCGGCCGGGTGATGCCGCACACCGAGGTCAAGGTCGTCGACCCGGTCACCGGGCTGACGGTGCCGCGCGGTGAGAAGGGCGAGCTGTGCACGCGCGGCTACTGCGTCATGCTCGGGTACTGGAAGGAACCGGACAAGACCGCCGAGGCGATCGACGCCGCCCGCTGGATGCACACCGGGGACCTGGCGATCATGGACGACGACGGGTACCTCAACATCACCGGCCGGATCAAGGACATGGTGATCCGCGGTGGCGAGAACATCTACCCGCGTGAGATCGAGGAGTTCCTCTATCAGCATCCGGCGATCCGCGATGTGCAGGTGGTTGGGGTCTCCGATGAGAAGTACGGCGAGGAGCTCATGGCCTGGGTGATCCTGCGCGACGGTGCTCAGGAGCTGACGATCGAGGGGCTGCGCGAGTTCTGCTCCGGCCAGCTGGCGCATTACAAGATCCCGCGCTACCTGCAGATCACCGACGAGTTCCCGATGACCGTCTCCGGCAAGATCCGCAAGGTCGAGCTGCGGGCGAAGGCTGAGGAGCTGGTGAAGTAGTAGGGTGGGCGTGCGCCGAGCGACCGAAAGCGGAGCGCGGCGCAGATGGGCTGGCTCCCCGGCTTTACCCCGATCACGAACCCGTGCGTCAGCGAAGGAGAAGCATGATCAGAGCGATCTCAGTCACCCTCTTAGCGCTGGGCGCTCTCGGTTTCCACTTCGCCGGGAACGCAACGGCCGCCATGCTCACAGCGCTCGCGGCGCTGGCGGCGGCCTTTGCCTTCAGCAGGCCGATCCTGGGCAACCCTGCCGGCGTTTCGAAGCTCCCTGAAGGCGTCACGCCGGAGGACATCAAGAACTACCGCTCGGAGCATCCCGGGACCTCGGTCTCCGAGGCGATTCGGGTCTGCGCCAGACAGCAGCGTGGATGAGCAGGCTGTTGATTCCGAACCTGGAGTAGGCCAGTGTGCAGTCGGCTCTACCCCTCTTCATAACGGCATTGTCTGCGTTGCTGGAGGAGCGAAGCCAACAGCAGGAAGCTTCCTAGATCGCTCCTCGAGAACAATCCTCTCCCTGCCGCACGCCCGGGCCCATCGCTTGTACACTGAGACCTGTGTCACTGCGCTCTGGCTGCACCGGAGATGAGCCGTTTGTCGCTCAGAACCCGAAACGCTCCCTGCGTGCGCGGGGAGCATCAGGTCAGGCAGTCGGGGTGTTCGTATTCGGCGGGCTCATCCCCGCGTGCGCGGGGAGCATGCGGCGTTTCGCTTCGTCTTCGCGACGTTTGCGGGCTCATCCCCGCGTGCGCGGGGAGCATCGGCCATGATGCGGTACTCACACGCCAGGTACGAGGCTCATCCCCGCGTGCGCGGGGAGCATGAGTTCGATCTGTACCGTCGTGAGGCGGAACGGGGCTCATCCCCGCGTGCGCGGGGAGCATTGGGCCGCGACAGGTGAGCGCGCCCTCCGCACGGGCTCATCCCCGCGTGCGCGGGGAGCATCCAATGAAGCGGGGTCGGGCTTCGCCACAGCCGGGCTCATCCCCGCGTGCGCGGGGAGCATCTCCCATCGCTGCCTCCTCCACAACCCTCACCCGGCTCATCCCCGCGTGCGCGGGGAGCATGACTGCCGTATATGACCAGTGGCTGACGGCTTAGGCTCATCCCCGCGTGCGCGGGGAGCATTCTACTTGTGGGCTCTGGTCTACGCGTCGGGGGGCTCATCCCCGCGTGCGCGGGGAGCATATGAGCGAGGGCCCGGAGTATGACGATCTGGAGGGCTCATCCCCGCGTGCGCGGGGAGCATGGCGCCTGGACTGGTCACACGTTGCGGCACCGCGGCTCATCCCCGCGTGCGCGGGGAGCATAAGTTCATCGCCGACTTCCTGCTCACCGGCCGGTGGCTCATCCCCGCGTGCGCGGGGAGCATATGGTCGATGACAAGGCCGCCGCGGTTGATGCAGGCTCATCCCCGCGTGCGCGGGGAGCATCCCAGCGCCGGGCGCACCCGCAACCGGGCCTGGGGCTCATCCCCGCGTGCGCGGGGAGCATGGCGGTGTTCTTGTCCGCCCCGCGAGGTCCTTGGGCTCATCCCCGCGTGCGCGGGGAGCATCCGGCCCTCGCGCACGGCGTGAACATCCGAGGGGGCTCATCCCCGCGTGCGCGGGGAGCATGTTACGCAGAATCCGGTCACCATCCACCGCGCCGGGCTCATCCCCGCGTGCGCGGGGAGCATGCATCGAATCCGGGGTTCAACGCGCCGAAACTCGGCTCATCCCCGCGTGCGCGGGGAGCATCACACCCCGGCAACAACCTCACAGAAACCAGTGGGCTCATCCCCGCGTGCGCGGGGAGCATGGCTTGTTGACATACGTGATGCCGTTGACCAACGGCTCATCCCCGCGTGCGCGGGGAGCATGTGGGTGCCCGCTGGAGGGGAACTTATGGCACGGGCTCATCCCCGCGTGCGCGGGGAGCATGTGAAGCTGCGGCTGCGGCTGCCCGCTGAGGTGGGCTCATCCCCGCGTGCGCGGGGAGCATCTGGTGCCGTCTCATCGGTCATCGTTGAGACCGGGCTCATCCCCGCGTGCGCGGGGAGCATCGGGCGGGGCGGGCCGTATCGAGGCCCTGGGAGGGCTCATCCCCGCGTGCGCGGGGAGCATGCCTCGGTCGGCCGCGTAGTCGACGGGGAGGGGGGGGGCTCATCCCCGCGTGCGCGGGGAGCATCACGCCTACCAGCGGCACATCGAGGCCGGGCTGGGCTCATCCCCGCGTGCGCGGGGAGCATAAGCACCGGGCGCTTCCGTTGGAGTCCCAGCGCGGCTCATCCCCGCGTGCGCGGGGAGCATTTCACTGAGGCAGGACGCCGCGCCGGGGACTACGGCTCATCCCCGCGTGCGCGGGGAGCATACGATGGGGCCGAAAGTGGAGTCTCTCGCAGGCGGCTCATCCCCGCGTGCGCGGGGAGCATGGGCCAGCAGATCGCTGAGGTCGGTTCCTACGGGGCTCATCCCCGCGTGCGCGGGGAGCATGTCTGGTCTTGTGTTCATGTTGTCTCCTCGTGGGGCTCATCCCCGCGTGCGCGGGGAGCATGGCACCGTTTCTCGCGAGCCTCTGACGGCGTGGGGCTCATCCCCGCGTGCGCGGGGAGCATGATGCCGATCTGCGCGTCGGCGGTCTCGAAGAGGGCTCATCCCCGCGTGCGCGGGGAGCATCAGCGTCGAGTACCAGCTGGAGATCATCAACCAGGCTCATCCCCGCGTGCGCGGGGAGCATGCCGAGTTGACACTGCAACGGTATGCCGGTCTGGGCTCATCCCCGCGTGCGCGGGGAGCATCATGCGCGTGAGTATTGGGCTGCTGGCGTGTAGGGCTCATCCCCGCGTGCGCGGGGAGCATAACTACACCGCCGAGTTCGACATCTTCCGTTACGGCTCATCCCCGCGTGCGCGGGGAGCATTCGTGAGGTCGATCGTCGCAATCCCGACCAGAGGGCTCATCCCCGCGTGCGCGGGGAGCATCCCGGCTCGCGCCATCAGCACATCTGCCCTCAGGGCTCATCCCCGCGTGCGCGGGGAGCATGCCGCCCGGCAGCTTGCTGAGAAGGAGCACCGGGGCTCATCCCCGCGTGCGCGGGGAGCATACTAATTGACCTGCAACGATACCCAGAGCATGGTCAGATCGCATTCACTTCTGGGGATTCAGACGATGCTGGACTCTGTGAAGCCAGTGAGGTGGCTCCTCACACCTGCAGTTCGCCCATCTCGTCCCAGCCATCGCCGTCGACCTGACGCGACAGGATCTTTGGCGTCGCCGTGATGTGCGGCTTCATCGCTTCGAGTCCCTTGGCGAAGTGGTCGCTGGTGACATGCGGTTCCGCGCCCTCGTCGGTGAACGCCTCGCACAGGATGAATTCGTTGGGGTTGTCCAGGCTGCGCGACCACTCGAACCACAGGTTGCCCGGTTCAGCGCGGGTCGCCTCGGTGAACTCGCGGACGATCTCCGGCCACTGCTCGACGCTCTCATCCTTGACGGGGAACTTGACGACGATGAAATACATGTTGCCTCCTCAGCGCGACACTCGATCAAACGGTCTCACCTGCAAGAATCGCACATCTGAACCACCGCGGCCAGCAGTCCGCGCAGCCAACTATTCCCTCATCGCTGCAGCTCGTGCAGGATCGCAGCGATCCCGGTGCGCACACCCGTGCTCAAGGTCTTGGCGACCTCATCAGGAGCGAAGAACGGCGAATGGTTGCCTGCAGGACCGCCTTCGGTCGCCATCTTCTCTTCCGAGTACGCACCGAAGAACCAGTACACGTACGGCACGCCGATGGAGTCACCGAACCGACCGACATCCTCAGAGCCGGTAACCGGCTCGGTGAGTTCGACATTGTCCTCACCGATCGCCGATGAGAAGACGCTCTTCAGCTCCTCGGCATGCTGGGGGCTGTTGTAGCAGCGCGGGAACCGGTACATCTCTTCGATGCTCGGCTTCGGAGCACCTGAGGCCTCGGCTTCCGCGTAGATGATCCGCTCGATCGCGGCGAGAACGTCTGCACGCACCTCCTCACTGAAGGTGCGGATATTCATCGTGAACTCTGCGGAGTCCGGGATGATGTTCTCCTTCAAACCACCGCGGATCGTCGCGATCGTCACGACCACCGCCTCGCGGGCGGAGATCTCACGTGAGACAACGGTCTGCAGTCGCGTGACCATGAAGGCTGCGAGCACAATCGGGTCGATCGCAGCCTCGGGCTGGGAGCCGTGCGCCTGCTTGCCGCGCACCGTCACTCGCAGGCAGTCCGACATGGCCATCGCCGTGCCTGCTGACAGGCTCACCTGGCCGGCGAAGTTCGGCCAGACGTGCTGGCCGTAGACAGCCTGCGGTTTCGGCAGCTTCTCCCACAGTCCGTCTTCGAGCATGGCAAGCGCGCCTTCACCGGTTTCCTCTCCCGGCTGGAAGATCATGATGACGGTGCCCGACCATGCCTCCCGGTTGCTGGTCAGCAGCCTGGCGATGCCGAGTGCCACTGTGATGTGGGTGTCGTGTCCGCAGCCGTGCATCACGGGCGTCTCGGTGCCGTCGGCCAGCGTCCCGCGTACCGTGGAGGCGTACTCGAGACCGGTGTCCTCATCGATCGGCAGGCCGTCCGTATCCGCGCGGTAGGCGACGACTGGGCCGTCTCCGTTCTCCACGACGGCAACGACGCCGGTGCCGCCGAAGCGCTGCGGAGTCAGGTCGAGTTCGCGCAGGTGTTCTTCGATCCGGCCGGCAGTCCAGGTCTCCTGCATCGACAGTTCCGGATGCGCGTGGAACTCGCGGTAGTCGGCTTCGAGCTGCGGCATCATCGCTTCCAGCTGGTCGGCCACAGCTGCGTTGCTCAGGCCACTGCCAGCGGTGTGGCTCGCACGGGATTCAGGCGTCAAGGTTCCTCCAGTGAGTCGGGTCGGTCAGTTGATCGACGTCATGTTCTGCGGATCGGTTGGCCGGGTGTGCCGGTCGCGCAGCACCCAGGTGAGGACGATGGTGAGCAGCACGGCGATAGCCGTGCCACCCGGAGAGATGACAGGGAGCAGCGGTACGGCAACGAGGATGATGACAGCAGCAACACCCAGCGCGATGATCGTGCCTTTGAACTGCTTGAGCGTTCCGATGAGCTGAACCGTGACCCCACCGAGGATCGCCGGCAGGATGTAGATGCGCGCAACCTCGGTGATGGAATCCGGCGTGATCGACACCAGCCAGGTGCCCAGCAGCCCGACGAAGAGCAGCATCGAGACGACGTGGACGACCGCTGCCCCGCAGATCGCAGCGGTCGCGACATACTCTGACTTGCGGGTGCCGGGCTTCACTCCGATCGTCGATTGGGCCACGATCGCGGCCGGGAGCAGCTTGTTGGCCACGTTGCCGATCATGAAGGCCTGGTACATACCTGCCGGTCCGAGGATCGGAAAGTACGTCAGCGGTTCGATGACGTAGAAGGCGCCATAGACAGCGAAGACGGCAAGGAAGGCGACGCCGATCTGCGCCCAGGTGATGTCGAGATCGGAGAACATCCACAGCAGAAAGGGCATGGACGTCGCGATGACAAGGCCCATGCTCAAGGTGATCGTGCCCCAGGTGCTCGTGGTCCGCTCGAATGCTTCATGCGACGGGGTGGTGGTTGCCGTTGCCATGATCAGTCCCTCTCGTTGTCGCAGTCGGTCATGCCGCCGGGCCGAGGCCGGCGTAGTGGGCGAAGTAGGCAGCGACCAGGCCACCGGCGATCGCGAAGCCGAGCGCCCATTCCCTGAGCCAGGCGAGGTTGAGTGCACGCGCGACCAGCAGTGAGATGAGCATGACGACCGCCGAGGCGGCGACTGCGATGATGTGTCCTGTCGACTTGGGAAGCTCGGTCATCGTCAGTGCGGCAAACGCCGCCAGCAGTGCGGCACCGGGTACCACGGACATGAGTGCCGGGTTGACCTGCTGCAGTTTGACCGAACCGCGCTTGAAGATCGGCGTGAGGATGAGCGCAGAGATCATCCAGCCAGCCCCCGAGAGGCTCATGGCCATCAGCGCCACAACGAAGACCGTCTGGTTGTACTCCGGCCCGCCGAGGTCGGCTCCCATGGTCCCCGATGCCAGCGATGCCGAAGCCACCTCGGTGGCTGCAGATCCGATGAGACCGACGCGCACGAGCACCGGCGGAGTGCCGAACAGCGGCAGCAGTGCAATGGCGACCAGCGCCACGGCCAAGGACGGCCCGATGGATGCGACTCCGCCCGCACGGAATGCCGCTCGCACCTCGGCCTTGCTCATGTCCGCGGACTCGGCGTTTCGCTTGACGGCACGCATATAGATCATCGACTGCAGGATGATGACGCCGAAGACGCAGAGCGCGAGAACCCACAGCAGCGGCAGATTCGCGATCGCGCCGATGTCGCGCGACTGGGCAAGGTGGATCACGGTCGCCTCCGTTCCGAGTCGCTCCGCGACTCCAGATCACATCGTTGTGTCTGCTGGCACAGCATCGCGGGATGGAATATATTCGCGAGTGCTCATCACTCTACGGATGCCATCACAAAAGGGTCAATATACAGAACGCAACGTCTCGCAGTTCGATCTGCCAGTCACCCGATCCACCCGAACCGATTGACCACGGCGTCGAAGATGAGCAGCACGCCGATGACCAAGAAGGTCACCGCCGTGACGGTGCCGGTGTTGCGCTCGACCCATGCGCGGAAACCGGCGAGCGCAGGCTCGATCCGCTCATGGACCAGCAGCCGGATGATCGCGAGGATGAGGGCCGGCAGCACCATGACGACGGCGTAGGCTGCCAGCGTCAGGACGCCGGGCAGGCCCTCGTTGATGATGACGCCGATGCCGGCCAGGTAGGGGTACATGCCGGTGATCTCGATGAGGCCAGCGATGAGCGCCAGGCCCGAGGCGGTGGCGAAGGTCCCGGTGACGGCCACCTTGTCCTGGAACCGGTTGGCGAAACCCACTTGCCCTTCCCACAGGCGCCGGGGCAGGAATGCCGAGGCGAGGCAGATGACGCCGAGCACGAGCTCGATCCACGGGATCCCCGACCACGCGCCGATCCAGCTGAACGCAGCAAGCCCGCCATAGTACAGCGCGACGCCGACGAGCCAGTAGAACCCAGCGAGCACCGCAAGGTAGACGAAGACGAGACTGATGCGCACCCGCTGGGCAAGCAGCATCCACAGCGGGATGCCGAGTGTGCCGATGCTCGTGGCATCGAGCAGCGCGAGCCCGGCGAGGAGGAGCAGCGTGGCAGTCATCTCTGCCATTCAACCACGCACCGTCTGCCGGGCCCGAGGAGCCGGTCGCCCGCCGAGAGGCGACCCGACACGCAGACACGCCCGCCGCCTCGGGAGCGGTGTGCTCTCAGGCGGCGGGCGTGTGCGGGAGTGTCACTCAGCGGTGACGTATGCCGCTGAGATCCCGCCGTCGACGGTGAACGTCGCGGCATTCACGAAGGAGGCGTCGTCGCTGGCGAGGAAGGCCACGGCGGCGGCGATCTCCTCGGGCTCGCCGAAGCGTCCGCGCGGAACGTGGACGAGGCGGCGCTGCGCCTGCTCCGGGTCCTTGGCGAAGAGCTCTTCGAGCAGCGGCGTGTTGACCGGTCCGGGGCAGAGCGCGTTGACGCGGATGCCCTCCTTGGCGAACTGCACGCCGAGTTCGCGGCTCATCGACAGGACTCCGCCCTTCGAGGCGGAGTACGAGATCTGCGAGGTCGCCGCGCCGAGCAGGGCGACGAAGGAGGCAGTGTTGATGATCGAGCCGGACTTCTGCCTGACCATGTGCTCAAGGGCGTACTTGCAGCACAGGTAGACCGATGTGAGGTTGACGGTCTGCACCTTCGCCCACGCCTCGATCCCGGTGGTGAGGATCGAGTTGTCCTCGGTCGGGTTGATGCCTGCGTTGTTGAAGGCCACATCGACGCGTCCATACGCGGCGACTGTCTGCTCGAACAGTGCCTTGACACTGTCTTCGTCGGCGACATTCGTGCGGACGAAGAGTCCGCCGAGCTCCTCGGCGACCTCCGGGCCGCGGGTCTCGTCAAGGTCGGCGATGACGACGGTGGCGCCTTCGGATGCCAAGCGGCGGGCACTCGCCAGGCCGATGCCCGAGGCCCCACCGGTGATGACGCAGACTTTGCCGTCCATCCGGCCGGCGACGACTGGTGTGTTCACGGAGTTCTCCTTCTGTCAGGGAATGCTGTTGGGATCAGGTCAGCGCGGTCAGTCCGAGGCTGGGCCGACTGCGATGAAGACGTTCTTCGTCTCGGTGAAGGCGGCGACCGCATCGGGGCCGAGCTCCCGGCCAAGGCCGGACTGCTTGTAGCCGCCGAACGGCGTCCAGTACCGCACCGATGAGTGGGAGTTGACCGACAGGTTGCCGGCTTCGACGGACCGGGAGACGCGGATCGCCCGGTCGAGATCACGGGTCCAGATCGAACCGGAGAGTCCGTACTCGGTGTTGTTCGCGATCGAGACTGCCTCGAACTCTGAGCGGAACGGCACGACGGACAGCACGGGGCCGAAGATCTCCTCGTTGAAGTCACGGGCGGTGATGTCATCGGGGGTGATGACCGTCGGCGGGAACCAGAAGCCCGGGCCGGTCGGGCACTCACCCTGGAACGCCACCTCGGCACCGTCGACATAGGCTGCGACGGAATCGCGGTGGGCGGCGGTGACAAGCGGCCCCATGTCCGCGTCCGGGTCTGTCGGGTCAGTGCACCGGAACCCGCTGACGGCGTCTTTGAGCTCGCTGAGGAAGTCGTCGAACACGTCCGCGTGGACAAGCAGCCGGGAGCGGGAGCAGCAGTCCTGGCCGGCGTTGTCGAACACACCGCCGGGTGCTGCGGCGGCTGCGGCTGAGAGGTCGGCGTCGGGGAAGACGATATTGGCGTTCTTGCCGCCGAGTTCCAGGGTGAGGTTCTTCACCTGGTCGGCGCAGCCGGCCATGATCCGCTTGCCGACTTCGGTCGACCCGGTGAAGACGACCTTGCGCACGCCGGGATGGGTGACGAATCGCTCGCCGACGACCGAGCCCTTGCCCGGCAGGATCGTGAGCACACCCTCGGGGATGCCGGCTTCGCGTGCGAGCTCACCGATCCGCATAGCCGTCAGCGGGGTCACCTCGGCAGGCTTGAGCACGACGGTGTTGCCGGCGGCCAGCGCTGGGCCGAATCCCCATGCGGCGATCGGCATCGGGAAGTTCCACGGCACGATGACGCCGACGACGCCGAGAGGCTCGGCGAAGGTGATGTTGATGCCTCCGTCGACCGGGATCTGCCGGCCGAAGAGGCGTTCGGGAGCAGCGGCGGAGTATTCCAGCACGTCGCGTACGTTGCCGGCTTCCCAGGTGGCGTTGGAGATCGTGTGCCCAGAGTTGGCCACTTCGAGTTCGGCGAGTTCGTCGATGTGCTCGTCGACCACGGCGGCGAAGCGGCGCAAAAGGCGGGCGCGGTCGCTCGGCGCGACGGCCCGCCACTGCTCGAACGCCCGCTGGGCGCGTTCGATCGCATCATCGACGGCTGCGACATCGGCCAGCTCGACGGTGCGGATCGCTTCGGCTGTGGCGGGGTTGATGACCTCATAGGTGCTCATTGTCCTCCTCCGGACGTGTCGGTGCGGTAGCTGCGGGTGGCGGCGACGAGTCCTGTGACGATGCGCGCATCAGCGCTGTTGTGTTCGGGATGCCATTGCACGGCGAGCAGCCAGCCGCTGCCGGGCAGCGCGGCTTCAGCGCTCAGCGCTTCCGTTCCCGAGGCGGCGGCCGGCTCGAGGATCTCGATCGTCCCGTCGGCGGCCCGCCCGGTGACGTGCAGTCCGGGGGCGAGGCGGTCGACGGCTTGGTGGTGGAAGCATGGTGCCGTCGTCTCAGCCCCGAGCAGCGCGGCAGCAGTGGAGCCCGGTTCGATCTGAACGGTTACCTCGCCGTAGACGCCCGGGGCAGGCTGATAGTCGGAGTGGCCGAGAATCTCGGGCAGGTGCTGGTGCAGTGTGCCGCCGAATGCCGCGTTGATGACCTGCATCCCGCGGCAGATACCGAGCACCGGCATGCCCCGGTCGCGGGCTTCGGCCAGCAGAGCGAACTCATGTTCGTCCCGCCATGACTGTGCGGCAGTCGTTGGATGAGCCTGGGCACCGTAGGTCTCCGGGCCGACGTCTGCTCCTCCGGAGATGAGCAGCCCGTCGACCGCGTCGAGCATCGTCGGGTGGGTGCCATGCGGCGGCAGCAGGATCGGCACTCCCCCGGCAGCGGTGACCATGCGCACGTACTCCGCCGGGATGAGTGCTGCCTCGACGCCGCGCCAGTGACTCCAGTCAGCTGGCTGCATGTACGTCGTGATTCCGATCCGCGGCGGGACGACCGCCTCGGGCGCGTCAGAGCCGTTCGAAGCCACGGAAGCGCTCCCAGTCTGTGACGGCTGCCTCGAACTGCATGAGCTCGACATTCGCAGCGTTGACATAGTGCTTGACGACCTCCTCACCGAAGGCCTCGCGGGCGATGTCGGATTCCGCGAGGCGGTCGCGGGCATCGCGCAGCGTCGTCGGCAGCCGGCGGGCATCCGAAGCGTAGGCATTGCCGTCGGTCATGGGTGGCAGTTCAAGTTCGTTGTCGATGCCGTAGATGCCGGCGGCGATGAGCGAGGCGACGGCAAGGTACGGGTTGAGGTCAGCGCCGCCCACGCGGCACTCGACGCGCAGCGACGGGCCTGAGCCGACGACCCGGAAGGCGCACGACCGGTTGTCGAAGCCCCAGGCCACTGCTGTCGGGGCGAAGGAGCCTTCGACGAAGCGCTTGTAGGAGTTGATATTGGGGGCATGGAAGTAGGTGAAGTCCTCGATGCAGGCGAGCTGGCCGGCGATGAACTGGCCCATGAGCGGAGAGAACCCGTGCTCGTCGTCACCGGCCATGGCGAGCTCGCCGTCGAGTCCGCGGAAGGACAGGTGCACATGGCAGGAGGACCCTTCCAGTTCGTTGAACTTCGCCATGAAAGTAATGGCCTTGCCGTGCTGGGAGGCGATCTCCTTCGCCCCGTTCTTGTACACGGCATGGTTGTCGCACGACCGGATCGCCTCGTCGTACTTGAATGTGATCTCGTGCTGGCCGAGGTTGCATTCGCCCTTGGCGCTTTCGACGTACATTCCGGCCCCGGCCATCGAGTTGCGGATGTCACGCAGCAGCGGTTCGATGCGGGCGGTGCCCAGCAGGGAGTAGTCGACGTTGTATTGGTTCGACGGGGTGAGGTCGTGGTAGGCGCGGTTGTAGGACTCCTCGTAACTGGTGTCGAAAGTGACGAACTCCAGCTCAGTACCGGCGAACGCCGTGAGACCGCGCTCTTCGAGTCGCTTGACCTGGGCTGCGAGGATCTGCCGCGGGCTGGCGACGACGGGCTCGCCGGTGGTCCATTCGATGTCGCAGGTGACGAGTGCGGTTCCCGGCTGCCACGGAATGAGCCGCAGTGTCGAGAGGTCCGGTTTCATGACGAGGTCTCCGTAGCCGGTGCTCCACGACGACATCTCGTAGCCCTCGACAGTGTTCATGTCGACGTCGACGGCCAGCAGATAGTTGCATCCCTCGGAGCCGTGGTCGATGGCATCGTCGACGAAGAAGCGCGCTCCGAGCCGCTTTCCCTGCAGCCGCCCCTGGACGTCGGTGAACGCGACGACGACGGTGTCGATCGTTCCTTCATCGACGAGGCTGATGAGATCCTCACGGGTGAGGGCCGGTGCTGGGTTTGAACCGGTGGTGACCCGCTGCGGGTCGCCGAATCCTGTGGGCGCGGTCATTGAGATCCTTCCGTGGATATGGTCAGTGAGTTGAGATGTGCCGATCGTCAGTGCAGACCCGATTCGGCTTCGGAAATCTGGGCGAACTCCTCTTCGGGAGCTTTCGCCACAAGGTGGTGGCGCGAGTAGAACCAGAAGTACGCGAGGAAGACGAGGAACACAGCGGCAGCGATTCCAGCGGCGACGATGTCGACGAAGAAGGTTGCGACGACGGCGACAGAGGCCAGCACCAGTGCGGTGATCGTGGTGACTGCTCCACCGGGCGTGCGGTACCCGCGCTCAAGATGCGGTTCCTTGAACCGCAGGACGACGTGGGAGAGGTTGAGCAGGACGTAGGAGACCGTGGCACCGAACACCGCCACATTCAGCAGGATTCCGCCATCGCCACCGGTCGCGACCGCGAGGGCGAACCCGATGATGCCCGGGATGATGAGCGCCATGTAGGGCGTCTTGCGCTTTCCAGTTAGCGACAGGAACTTCGGCAGGTAGCCAGCACGCGAAAGTGCGAAGAGCTGCCGCGAATAGGCGAAGATGATCGAGAAGAAGCTGGCGATCAGACCCGCAAGGCCGGCCCAGTTGACGAACGTGGCCAGCATCGAGTTCTCTCCGTACACGGTCCTCACTGCTTCTGGCAGCGGGTTGTCGGATACGCCCATCGCGTCTGCGCCAGCCGTGCCGGGGACAATGATGAGCATGAGCGCACCGAAGACGACGAGCAATCCCATCGCTGTGAGGATGCCCCGCGGCATGTCGCGCTTGGGGTTGGCGGATTCTTCGGCGGCGAGAGGTACGCCTTCAACGGCGAGGAAGAACCAGATGCCGAAGACCAGCGATGCCAGCACCCCGGAGACTCCGAAGGGCAGGAACTCGCTTGATCCGAGTGATCCGTCAGGGGCGATGTTGAACATGTTGGCCGGTTCTACGTGCCAGATCATGCCGAAGACGAAGGCGAGGAGGGCGATGACCGCAATAGCGGTGATGAGGAACATCAGCCGCAGCGCTTCGCCCACTCCCCAGAGGTGGATGCCGACGAAGATGAGATAGGCGACGAGGTAGATGACCCAGTTGGGGACGCTTTCCGGGAGGATTCCAAGGGCTTGCACGTAGCCTGCGATGAACGTGGAGATCGCTGCAGGCGCCATCGTGTACTCAATGACGATCGCGGTTCCGGTTGCGAAACCTCCAAGTGGACCAAGGGCCCTCCGCGCGAAGCCGTAACCTGCCCCCGCAGTCGGCAGCGTGGAAGACAGTTCTGCCAGTCCAAGAGTCATGCACACGTACATGATTCCCATCAGGCAGAACGCGATGGCAAGTCCGCCCCAGCCGCCTTCGGCCAGGCCGAGATTCCAGCCGGAGAAGTCACCGGAGATCACATATGCGACCCCCAGACCTGCCAGCAGGATCCATCCGGCTGCTCCGCTGCGCAGCTGGCGCTTCTCCATGTAGTTGTCGGCGACGCTGCCGTACTCAACTCTTTGCTTCATCAGGACCCCTGCCCAAAAATGCTTTTATTGGTCTGCTTACAAACCATTAAACTGATGAGAATGTAACCCCGATCACATGCCGGTGTCAAGGGTTCCGTATACTTCTACGGTGAGGCAGACACTTCGGAAGAGGGGTAGACATAGGTGAGCGACATCCGCACGGTACGCACCGGAAACGTCTTTGAAGAGACCCTTTCTCGCTTGCTGCGCGCCATCAGCCTCGGCCAGTACATGGTGGGGGAAAAGCTCCCCGCCGAACGGGAGCTCGCTGAAAGCCTTGGAGTCTCAAGAGCTACGCTTCGCGACGTCCTCCACGAGCTGCAGGAGACAGGCGTCCTTGACATCAAGCGCGGACGCTACGGTGGAGCATTCGTTATTGGGCTGCCAGCAGACCATGAGCTGCATCGTCCGATCGACGAATCCGAGCTCAACGATGCACTGCAGTTCCGAGCCGTGCTGGATTCGGCAGCCGCTCGACTCGCGGCGGAGGCGCCGCTGACCGGCGAGCAGCGTCGGCACTTGCGCGAAGCTTGCGATGCCTGTGATGCCGCCGAGCCGAGCCAGTATCGTCAGCTTGATTCTCGATTCCACCTCGCAATCGCTGAACTGACGGGCACCCCGTCATTGCACAAGGCGGCCGCGGAGGTGCGCGACCGGGTCAACGCGATGCTCGATCGCATCCCGATGATCAATACGAACCTGGCGCACTCCAATGAACAGCACCGCGCGATTCTGGAAGCGGTGCTGAGCGGAAGTCCGACGGAAGCTGAGCATGCGGCGCTCGAGCACGCGCGCGGAACCGCCGCGCTTCTGGTCGGGTACCTCAAGGATTCCAGAGCTCCGTGACGCCACCGCGCGTTTCCACGGACCTGCTGCCGTTTCGATATGGCGATACCGGAACGGGATATACGCCGCATCGAAGAGTGGTGTCTCGAACACTCTCCGGAGGAGTTGCGGCAGCGGACATACGTCACCTGCACTGTTTCACGTCTCCTTGTCACCATCAGCCTGTGGAATCTGTGCCCCGGCAGATCAGGCGAGGACCACGACTGGATAGAAGAGACCTTTGCGCGCCTGCGGTACACCGCCAGCCGCGGCGAATGGTCGATCTATCGGATGAACCGGAACCTGCGCTGGCGGTACTACGACCTCTTCATGCCCAGCCCGGACATCAACGCGGCGCTGCGCTGCATCGACCGTGATGAGACCTTCGCGTTCTGGGGTTGAGCATGCCGGCCAACAGCAGTTCAGATATCAGGCCCTGGGCCACCAGCGCCGGACGATGCCACTCCCCTAACCGCGAAGACTGCGGCGTCCGGATACCCCGTTATTGAGTGCCGGACTGTCCCTTGCGCCAGCCTCGACCGGGCCGGGACGCATTCCATTCGACGATCGCCTCTCGTCGCCAGCCGCGAGTGCGGCCGATCAGCGCATCAGGTTCTGGCAGTTTGTACCGCGAGAGAGAGTCGCGGGCTGCACCTCTAGCAGCTCCGCCACTTCGCTGAGAGACAGGTAACGCTCGGTCATCGTGTCCGCCTCCGTCGTTGATCATTCATCCACAGCAACAATGCGATGGCTTGGACTGCCGCACACACCAGGAGCACGACCTGTCCCCATACCGGCGCTCCGGCCGCGTAGAGGGTTATCAGAAGCGCGACTGTTGCAAGCAAACCGACGGTGATCGCCGTGATCGATCCGGGCATGGTACTCATATTCATCTCCTCAAGATTGGAACAAGATCGGCAGGACAGCCCTGAGCTGCACAGGCTTCTTCGCTCACGGGTTCACTTTGACGCTGCTGAGTAAGAATCAGCTACGGACTGCCGTCGCAGCTCCGCCAGCTCGTCGAGCCACACATCGCCTTGAACAATGAGGCCCAGGCGGTCGTCCGGGTCGAGCCCGTCAATCTGAGCACACACAAGCAGATACCAAGCAGTCCAGTATTCCTTCTCACGCTCGTCATCCGTATGCCAGAGTCCACGGCGCGAACAGTAACCGGCCAAGCTTTCGCCGGCGTCTTTGACGATGTCATAGACGACCGTCATCGTCACTGCGGTGTCGATGGCGTCGAGCCGCTGCCTGAGTGTGGCGTGGGGAATATGAGGTACTCGGACGGCCACAAGGCCCCTTTCCGAGTGGTATCACCCATGTGATGGCCTTGTCTTTTCGAGAGTCGCACGACGCACTGACAACGGTCGTTCCGGAGACCCGGTATCAAGCCGCAGGGTCCTTGGAAGATGACTACGCAGGATATTGACGATCGAGTTCCGCCAGCTCATCCACCCACGCGTCGCCCTGAACGATGAGACCGAGGAGGTCATTAGGATCGAGGCGGCGAATCTGCGAGCGCACCAACCGGGCGCGCGTACTCCAATAGTCCTTCTCACGCTCGTCGTCCGTATGCCATAGAGATCGGCGAGAGCAGTAACCAGCCAGAGAGCTCCCTGCCTCTCTGACGATGTCGTAGACGACCACCATCGACACCGCGGTGTCGATCTCGTCCAGCCGCTGTCTGAGAGTGCCGTTCGGGTGAGCGAGTGATTGGACAGCCATGTCCGCCTCCTTCAGCAGCATAGCTTTTCTGCTTACTCAAGCCTAGCACGATGCACGGACAACCCCCTGACACGACGAAGCGGGGCCGCGACGATTCGTCGCGACCCCGCTGTCTGCTGAGCCTCAGCCGCGGCCCCTCAGCCTCACAGCCCCAGGTCGCGGGCGATGAGCATGAGCTGCACCTCGGTGGTGCCCTCACCGATCTCGAGGATCTTCGAGTCGCGGTAGTGGCGGGCGACGAGGTACTCGTTCATGAAGCCGTAGCCGCCGTGGATCTGCGTGGCATCGCGGGCATTGTCCATCGCGGCGTCACCGGCGATCATCTTCGCCACGGCCGCCTCCTTCTTGAACGGAAGCCCTGCGATCATCCGCGAGGCCGCCAGGTAGTAGGCAGCACGGGCAGCGACGACGCGGGCCTCCATGCGGGCGATCTTGAACGAGATGCCCTGGTATTCCGAGATCGGCTTGCCGAAGGAGGTGCGCTCCTTGGCGTACTTGACCGACTCGTCGACACACCCCTGGGCGGCACCGGTTGAGAGTGCGGCGACAGCGATGCGGCCCTCATCGAGGATGCGCAGGAAGTTCGCATACCCGCGGCCGCGCTCACCGAGCAGGTTCTCCTCCGGGACTTTGACGTCTTCGAAGGTCAGCGGGTGGGTGTCCGAGGAGTTCCAGCCGACCTTGTCGTACTTCGGCTCGACGGTGAAGCCCGGGGTGCCTGCCGGGATCATGATCGTCGAGATCTCCGGTTTCTGCGCACCGTCGCGGCCGGTGCGGGTGCCGGTGACCGCGGTGGCGGTGACGAGCCGGGTGATGTCGGTGCCGGAGTTGGTGATGAAGCACTTGCCGCCGTTGATCGTCCACTCACCGTCAGTCAGCGTCGCCTTCGTCTTCGTCCCACCGGCATCGGAGCCGGCCTCGGGCTCGGTCAGGCCGAAGGCGGCCAGGCCGGAGCCGTCGGTGAGCTGCGGGAGCCATTCGCGCTTCTGCTCCTCGGTGCCGAAGCGGTAGATCGGCATCGCACCCAGCGACACGGCCGCTTCCAGCGTGATGGCCAGCGACTGGTTCTCCCTGGCGATCTCCTCGATCGCCAGGCACAGGGCGAAGTAGTCGCCACCCATGCCGCCGTATTCCTCGTCGAACGGCAGTCCGAACAGGCCCATCTGGCCCATCTTCTTCACCAGCGCATACGGGAACTCGCGCTTCTCATCGAGTTCGGCGCTGACCGGCGCGACCTCAGTGTCGGTGAACTTCGCGACCTGCTGGCGCAGGTCCTCGTACTCGTCGGGCAGCATTCCCGGGGTGAATGTCGTCGTCATGGTGAATCCTCACTTCTCTGCCTGGCTGTCTTCTTCTGCATCAGCGTCGACGATGGTGGCGAGCACCTCGTCGAGTGCGACCTGGGTGCCGACTTGGGTCCTGAGGTGCACGATCCCGTCGGCGGGGGCGGTGAGCACGTGCTCCATCTTCATCGCCTCGACGACGACGACCGGCGTGCCGGCACTCACCTCGGCGCCGTCGTCGACCCGCACGTCGATGACCGCGCCGGGCATCGGGGCGGTGATGTCGGCCCCGGCGGCACCGGGGTCCAGGGCGGTGTCAGCCTGCGGGCGGGTGAAGGCGAAGATGCCGCGTTCGCTCATCACCCATACGGTGTCCCCGGCGGTGGCGACTCGCGCACGGTGGGTGCGCCCGCCGCTGACGAGCCGGCACTCACCGTCGGCGCTCCAGCGCACCTGCTCGCCGCGCCAGATCGCTTCGTGTGCGGTTCCGGCGTGCACGAGCGGCACCGTGACCTCGACCGGGCGGGAGGTGCGCCAGCCGGTCGGCCGGTCCCACGCCGAGGCGCCGGCTGGGTCGGCCCCGTCGACGGTCACCGCGCCGACGGCGGTCGCGGCTCGCTGCTCGCGTTCAATGATCGCCGCGGCGGCGAAGAGCAGGTCGAGCTCGGCTGGGGTGTGGGCGAGTTCGTCTTCGCTCATCCGGTCGATCAGCCCGGTGTCGAGCTCGCCTGCCTTGACGTCGTCACGGCTCATGAGCGTGCGCAGGAAATCGATGTTCGTCACGATCCCCGGCACTGCGGTGCGGCCGAGCGCGGCGATGAGCTTCTGCACGGCGCTGGCCCGGTCGGGGGCGTGGACGATGAGCTTGGCGATCATCGGGTCGTAGTCCGAGGCGATGAACTGCCCGGCCGCCAGCCCGGCATCGACGCGGATGCCCTCGCCCTCCGGGGTGATGACGTCGATGGCCTGGCCGCCGGTGGGCAGGAAGCCGCGGGAGGGATCCTCAGCGTAGATGCGGGCCTCGATCGCGTGGCCGTTCACAGTGATGTCGTCCTGGGTGAGGCTGAGCTCCTCACCGGCGCCGATGCGGATCTGCCATTCGACGAGGTCGATGCCGGTGACCTCCTCGGTCACCGGATGCTCGACCTGCAGGCGGGTGTTCATCTCCATGAAGAAGAACTCATCGGGCTGATCGGCAGCGACGATGAATTCGACTGTGCCGGCCCCGCGGTAGCCGACCGAGCGGGCGGTGTTGCAGGCGGCCTCACCGATCCGGGCGCGGGTGGTTTCGTCGAGCAGCGCCGAGGGGGCCTCTTCGATGACCTTCTGGTGGCGGCGCTGCAGGGAGCATTCGCGTTCGCCTAAGTGGATGACGTTGCCGTGCTCATCGGCGAGCACCTGCACTTCGATGTGGCGGGGAGTGGCGACGAGGCGCTCGAGGAACAGGGTGTCATCGCCGAACGAGCTGGCCGCCTCACGGCGGGCGGCAGCGAGCCTGTCGGCCAGTTCGGATTCCTCGAACACGGCGTGCATGCCCTTGCCGCCGCCTCCCGCCGAGGGCTTGATGAGGACCGGGAAGCCGATCTTCACCGCCTCGGCGGCGAGCTGCTCATTGTTCAGCCCGCCTTCGGACACGCCGGGCACGAGCGGCACGTTGTGGCTGGCCACCGCCTGCTTGGCGGTGATCTTGTCCCCCATCGTCTCGATCGCATCGGCCGTCGGGCCGAGGAACACGATGCCGGCCTCTTCGCAGGCGCGGGCGAACGCGGGGTTCTCAGACAGGAAGCCGTAGCCGGGGTGAATCGCCTGCGCGCCGGTGGCCTGGGCTGCGGCGATGACCTTGTCGATGACGAGGTAGGACTCGCTGGCGGCAGCCGGGCCGAGGTGCACGGCGACATCGGCTGCCAGGGTGTGTGCGGCCTCGGCGTCGGCATCAGAGTACACGGCGACGGTGCGGATGCCCAGGCGCCGGCATGTGCGGATGACGCGCAGGGCGATCTCGCCGCGGTTGGCGATGAGGATTGTGTCGAAGAGCTTCACGGTCATCACATCCTGAAGACGCCATAGCCTGGCGCGTCGAGCGGGCGGGCAAGGGGCGCGTACCGGCAGGCCTCGAGGGCCAGTGCGAGCACCTGGCGGGTGTCGGCGGGTTCGATGATGCCGTCGTCCCACAGGCGGGCAGTCGAGTAGTACGGGTTGCCCTGGGCTTCGTACTGATCGAGGATCGGGGCCTTGAACTCGGCTTCGGCCTCGGCCGGCCAGTCCTCGCCGCGGGCTTCGATGGCGTCGCGGCGCACGGTGGCCAGCACGCTGGCGGCCTGTTCTCCGCCCATGACGGAGATGCGGGCGTTGGGCCACATCCAGAGGAAGCGCGGGCTGTAGGCGCGCCCGCACATCGAGTAGTTGCCGGCGCCGTAGGAGCCGCCGATGACGACGGTGAACTTGGGCACCCGGGCGGTGGCCACAGCGTTGACCATCTTGGCGCCGTGCTTGGCGATGCCGGCGGCTTCGTAGTCGCGGCCGACCATGAAGCCGGAGATGTTCTGCAGGAACAGCAGCGGGGTGTCGCGCTGATCGCACAGTTCGATGAAGTGGGCGCCCTTCATCGCCGATTCGCCGAACAGCACGCCGTTGTTGGCGATGATGCCGACGGGATGGCCGTCGATGCGGGCGAAGCCGGTGATGAGCGTGGTGCCGTATTCGGCTTTGAACTCGTGGAACTTCGAGCCGTCGACGATCCGGGCGATGACCTCGTGGACGTCGTAGGGGACCTTCGAGTCGGTCGGGACGATGGAGGTGAGCTCGGCCGGGTCGTGGGCCGGCGCCTCGGGTTCGGTGCGCTGCCAGGCCGGGGCGTCCTTGGGCCCGAGGGTGGCGACGATGTCGCGCATGATCTCCAGGGCATGGGAGTCGTTGGCGGCCAGGTGGTCGGTGACACCGGAGGTGCGCGAGTGCAGGGCCCCGCCGCCGAGCTCTTCGGCGGTGACGACCTCGCCGGTGGCGGCCTTGACCAGGGGCGGGCCGCCGAGGAAGATCGTGCCCTGCTCGTGGACGATGATCGACTCATCGGCCATCGCCGGGACGTAGGCGCCGCCGGCGGTGCAGGAGCCCATGACGGCGGCCAGCTGCGGGATGCCGGCAGCAGAGAGGGTCGCCTGGTTGTAGAAGATCCGGCCGAAGTGCTCGCGGTCGGGGAACACGTCGTCCTGGTTGGGCAGGTTCGCCCCGCCGGAGTCGACGAGGTAGATGCAGGGCAGGCGGTTCTCGCGGGCAACTTCCTGGGCGCGCAGGTGCTTCTTGACCGTCATCGGGTAGTAGGTGCCGCCCTTGACGGTGGCGTCGTTGGCGACGATGACGCATTCGCGGCCGGCGACCCGGCCGATGCCGGTGATGATGCCGGCTCCCGGGCTGGCGTCGTCGTACATGCCATTGGCGGCCAGCGGGGAGAGCTCCAGGAACGGTGAGCCGGGGTCGAGGAGGTTCTCGACGCGGTCACGCGGCAGCAGCTTGCCGCGCGCGAGGTGCTTCTCGCGTGACTTCTCAGAGCCGCCGTGGGCAGTGGCTTCGATCCGCTGGCGCAGCTCGGCGATGAGCTCAGCGTGGGCGGATGCGTTGGCCTCTGCGGTGGCGGGATCGACCGGTGAGCCGATGACTGGCATATGTGATCTCCCGACAGTTCAGTTAATGATCGTTAACCGAGTCTTATGGTAGCGAACGATTCACGTGAGGGACAACACAGCTGCCGGCCGGCACTTCTGGCGGCGAGCACAGCTGCCGGCCGGCACTGGCGTCGGGCGGCCCTGCTGCCGACTGGCGTCTGCGGCGGTCCGGCTCCCCGGCTGTGGCAGCCCTGCCACATGCGCGCACCGGCTGACACGGCGGCCGGGACTTAGTGTGAAGTCATGGACACCTCCCACGCCGATGCACAGCTCATGGTCGCCGCGCTCAGCGACGCCCAGCTGTCCCGCGCCCTCGGACTCACCGACCGCGGCCGGGCTGTCGCCGAGCTGGCGCGGGCGCGTCGCGCCGAAGCTGCCGCACCCAGCCCGGATGCCGTGCGCACGGCGGAGGCCCGCCAGCTGCAGGCTGTGCTCACTGCTGTCGCCGGACGCGCCTGGCGGCGCTGCCGGCTCCTCAGGCGTGTGACGATGACGCTGATCGGGCTGTGGATCGCGTCCTGGGCGGTGATCGCGCTCGGGTTCTGGCTCGATCACCGCTCCCCCGGCTCCGGCAGCGCCATCGGGGGGGCGGCGGTGCTCGCCAGCTTCTGCATCCTCATCGCGGCAGCCGTCAGTCTCGGCATCGAAGTGCGGGCAGCTGACCGATACCGCGCGAGCGTCATCGAAACAGTGCTCGAATGGGCCAGCAGCCAGCCTGGACGGCTGGCCCGCGGTGTTGACGGCCTGCCGAACTTCCCCGGCGGATACCAACCCGGTGACTGGAGGATCCCCGTCGCCGCCGGCATCCTGTGCATCGTCCCAGCCGTCCTCGCGCCGCTGTACTTCTTCGGCAACGGGCAGGTCATAGGGGGCATCATCAGCATCGTCGTCGTCACCATTCCGCTCATCGCCTGCGGAGTGGGCGTCATGCTGAGCTTCACCCTCATGAAGCGCAGGCAGGACCGTGCCTGCGAGATGATCGCCTCGCTGTCCCATCCGAGCCCCGAGGTGCGCCTGCCGCTGGGAGATCTGCGCTTCCTCCCCTCCGCCGCATCCGGCATCACCAGCCGGGGTGCCTCACCGCCCACCGCACACAACTGGAAGCGCCCACACTGATCCGCACGCGAACTCCTGCCGCGCTGTGGGCATCGGCTCCGGCGGCCCTGAGATGATTCGGTTAGCGGCGACTCACTGAGCTAGGCTGTCGGCCATGAACGCCTCTGCTGTCCCGGCTGCCACCCACTCCCCCAGCGGTGGTGTCCGCGCGGCTGCGAAGGCGCAGCGCCGCGAGGCGATTCTGCAGGCGGCCAAGGGGCTGTTCGCCCGACGCGGCTTCCACGCTGTCGGCATCGAGGACATCGGCACCGGGGCCGGGATCTCCGGGCCAGCGGTCTACCGGCACTTCGCGTCGAAGGAAGCGATCCTCATCGAGCTGCTCGTCGGGATCTCCGAGTACCTGCACACCGGCGGCCGCGAGCTGCTGGCCGAGGCGACCGGCGCCTCGGGCGCGGCTGCGCTCATCGGCCGGCTCATCGACTTCCATGTCGACTTCGCCCTCCGCGAGCCGGAGCTCATCCGGATTCAGGATCGTGACTTCACCGCGCTGCCCGATGAGGCCCGCCGCCGGGTGCGGCAGCTGCAGCGGCAGTACGTGACCCTGTGGGCCGAGCAGCTCACCGCCCTCGACCCCGCACTCAGCCTCGATGAGGCGACCGTGCGGGTCCATGCCGTGTTCGGCATGATCAACTCGACACCCTATGTCGCCCGGCGCATCGACCGCGACATCGTGCGCGCCCAGCTGCTCGCCGGTGCGCGCGCCTCACTCGGGCTGCCCGCCCGAGGCTGAACCGGCGACTGAAATCGTTGCGCCCTGGTGGGATCTGCGGCTCAGGCGACGACGTCGAAGAGCAGCGTGCCCGTCTCCGGTTCAGCTGAGCGCAGCCGGATCCGCACCGGCTCGCCGACCGGCGCTCTGCCGGCAGCCCACACGACGACGGCGGGTTCGGGCACGTGCACCTCGACGAGTGCGGTGCCGTCCTTCGTTGTCCGCGAGCCGACGACGACCCCGTCGAAGACTTCGCCGGTGCGCTCGGCGAGCAGGATGGCCTCGGTGTATTCGATGACCTGCTTGTCGATCTGGCCGGCCAGCCGGCCGGTCTCCTTCATCACCTCGGGCAGTTCGGTCAGCCCGTCGAGCGCCCACGCCGGGGCGTCGGCCTCCCGGCATGCGGCTTCGGCGATCGGCAGCACGTAGCGGTCGACGAGCCGGCGCAGCGGAGCGGTCGTGTGCGCATAGGGGGCGCCGACGGCGGCCTGCAGCAGCTCATCCTCACCGGTCTCCGCGCCGATGAGCGTGTAGCCGGCACCCCGGAACAGCGAGGGTGAGGCGTAGTGGACGGCGAGCGCACGCGGGTCGCGCTCCTGGTGGCCGACGCTGCGGATGACGTCCTGGTAGGGCGCCGCGGCATCGAAGCCGAGGCCTGTGACGATGGCGAGGAATGCGCTGATGGTCTCCTCATCCGGGCGCGGCATCGTGCGCAGCACCCCGTGGCCGGCGCGCAGCATGAGGGCGGCTGCGACCCGGCCGGCGAGCAGGCTGATCTGCGCGTTGTCGTCCTCGATGCCCTGCCTGGGCCGGTAGGCCAGGGTGTAGTCGCCGTTGGTCTCGGTGACCTCCTGGTCCGGGATCGCCAAGTCGATGCCGCCGCGGGCGACCTCATCGGCCTGCAGGGCCGCGCCGATCGCCGGCAGCGCGGCCATCGCCTCGGGCAGCGGCCGGCCGGCATCGGCGTCGGCTTGGACGGTGTCGTAGTCGAGCTGCGCGCGGGAGCGCACGACCGCGCGCATCAGGTCCTGGCTCAGGATCGTGCCGTCGGCGGCGAGTTCGACGGTGAAGACGTAGGCGGCCCGGTCCTCGCCCGGCAGCAGGGAGGCCGCGCCTTCGGAGATGACCTCCGGGTGCAGTGGGATGCGCCGGTCGGGCAGATAGATCGTCTGCCCGCGGGCGTGGGTCTCGGCATCCAGCGGCCCGCCAGGGGTGATGAACCGGCCGACGTCGGCGACCGCGTAGCGGACGCGGAAGGCTGCCCCGTCTTCAGCCGCGTCGAGGGCTTCGAGGTGCATCGCCTGGTCGAGGTCGGTGGCACCGGCGGGGTCGATGGTGACGAACGGGATCTCACGCAGGTCGGCCCGCTCGGCCGCGATACCGTCCCGGCCGACGGCAGAAGGGTCGCTGCCGAGTTCGGCGACCGCCGCCTCGGCGTCGGCCAGTGCGGCTGCCGGGTACTCCGCCGGCAGGTCGGCCGCAAGCGCAGCGTAGGCCTCGCGCAGGCGCGCGGCGAGTGGGCCGGGGGCCGGTTCCCGGCGCCGAGGGGACAGTGAGCTGGGCAGACGCAGGCGGCTGAGCATGGGATCAGGTTACCGGGAACCGCCCGTGGTGCCGCGCAATCGCAGCCGGTTCAGCAAGCTCAGCCAGCCCGTTCAGTCGGCCAGGCGTCAGCCGGCTCAGTCAGCCCGTTCAGACGGCCTGTTCAGTCAGCCCGTTCAGTCGGCCAGGCGGCGGTCTTCGAGCTTCGGGTCGTCGCGGAAGGGCACGACGAGCAGGGAGCATTCGGCGCGCGGCATCACCTGCGAGGTGGTGCGGCCGAGCTGGGCGAGCATGCTGGCGAACCGGCCGATGCCGCGCTTGCCCATGACGAGCAGGTCGGCCTCGCGGGACTGGTCGATGAGCAGGTCGACGGGGTCGGCGTCGTGGTAGGCGGCATCGACGCGCAGGCCGGGAAAGTGCGAGCGCAGCCAGGTCATGTCGAGTTCGGTCTGGGCTCGCACGATCTCGTCGCCGTCGAGCGGGGCGGTGCCGACGACGATGTGCAGGGTCGCGTTCGTCGCGGCCGCGTAGCCTGCGGCGTTGAGGGCGGCGACACCGGAGTAGTCGGAGGTGTCGAGGCCGATGACGACGCCGGCCTCACCGCGCGGGTGCACGTCGACGGAGTCGAATTCGCTGCCGCGCACGGCCCGGTGGATGAGCACGGGGCTGAGCGCGTGGCCGGGCAGTCCGGAGCTGACGGTGCCGATCCGGCCGGTGGGCGGCTGGTCGGAGCCGTGGTGGCCGATGACGAGCAGGCCGGCGTCCTCGCTCAGTTCGGCCATCACCTCAGCAGGGTCGCCGTCGTGGAGTTCGGTGGTGAACACCGCCGGGGTCTCTTGGCCCTCCATGAGCTCGGTGAGCCGCTGGCCGACGTCGGCGAGTGCGGCCTCGGCGGCCTGCCGGGCTTCGGTGAGGTCGGCGAACTTGGGGTGGGCGGCGGCTGCGACGGAGACGAGCCTGAGCGGCTGGCCGGAGCGCCGGGATTCCTTCAGCGCCCACGCTGCGGCTTCGCATGACGCCTCGGAGCCGTCGATTCCGACAATGATGTCGCCGTTGATCTGCATCGCACCTGCCTCGGTTCAAACCCTCACTGCGTACCCTACCGGGTCTCACTGCGTGTTCGACAGGCGGGACGCACGCTGGGCGCGCGGTTCTCGCGCGCCCAGCGTCGGTTCCGCTGCCGAGGCGGTCAGGCCTTCTGCACGGTGATGGTCCAGGAGGCCTCGCCGGTCCGGTCGAAGTGGGTGACCGGGTAGCCGTTGTCGGCCGCCCACTGCGGGATCGACTCGGTGGCCTGGGTGCAGTCGAAGTTGATGACGAGTTCGTCGCCGGCCGGCAGGCCGTTCATCGCGTCCTTGGCCTCGACGAGCGGGAACGGGCAGACGAGTCCGTTGGTCTCGAGCACATGCTGCATGGTGGTCTCCTTTTCGGTGTGTGGTGGTTATCAGGCGCTGACGCGGGCGGCCGGCGCCGAGGCGGTGGCTGGTCTGATCGTGAGCTTGGATGCCAGCCCGGTGCCGAGCATCATGAAGATGAGTGAGACCCATCCCTGGTAGCTGAACTGGGCGGTTTCGACCATCGCGTTGCCGACGGTGCAGCCGCCGGCGATCGCTGCACCGACGCCCATGAGCGCACCGCCGCCGATCGACTTGAGCACGGTGGGTGCGTCGGGCACCCGCAGCCGGAACTCGCCTGCGGCTTTGGCGGCGATGAACGAGCCGGTGAGGATGCCGAGGATGAGCATGACGCCCCAGTCGATGAGGTCGGCGTCACCGGTGGTGAGGTACTGCACGAGGTTCGATGACGGGGTGGTGACGCCGAGGCCTGCGTTGCGGCCGGTGGCCGCTGACAGCGGCCAGGCGATCGTGGCGATGATGCCGATGACCGCAGCGGTGGCGAACGGGTTCCAGCGCTTCTCGGTCAGCAGGTGGGCAAGGCCGGTCCTGCGCGGCGGCAGGGCCGCCAGCGGGGTCTTGGCCTTGCGCTGGTGGTGGACGACGAGTGCTGCGGCGATGGCTGCGAGCACGACGGCGAACACCCATGGGGAGACGCCGAAGGTCGCCGGCAGGGACCCGCGCTCGAGGGTGATGCCGCGGATCCATTCGGTGAAGCCGGCGGCTGGTCCTGCCTTCATGATCGCGGAGAAGAGGGCGTAGAAGACGAGGGCGAACCAGCTTCCGATGAGTCCCTCGCCGGAGCGGTAGTAGGTGCCGGTGGCGCAGCCGCCGGCGAGGATGATGGCGAACCCGAAGACGAATCCGCCGACGATCGAGGCCAGCCATGGGAATGGGCTGGTCTCCAAGGTGATGATGCCCAGGGTGCCCAGCGTCATGAGGCCGACGGCGTGGACGGCGATGAGCAGGATGAACGCGGAGAACCAGCGGGTGCTGCCGGCGATGAAGATGTCGCGGAAGGCTCCGGTGACGCAGAAGCGACCGCGCTGGAAGACGAAGCCCAGGGCGAGGCCGATGAGAAGTCCGGTGATGATCATGGAAGTCCTTTGTGATCCATGGCCGTCATGCCGCGCGGCCCTGAATCGGGCAGGCGGGTGTACGGCAGTGAGAAACGGGGGGATGTTGCGTCGCGGTGGCCTGGCACCGGGCTTGGTTCAGGCAGGTGTCAGGGGTGGGCGACGGCTGGCCGCAGGCGGCGATGGCTCCAGGTCTCGGCGCTCCGGAGAATTCCGCTCAGGAACGTTCCCCAGGGAGATTCCACGCAGGGAAGTTCCCCCCGCGGAAGTTCCACGCAGGGAACACATGCGCTGGTGGTGCCGGGCCGGAGGTTGATGCCGGGGCGGCGGGTTGAGATCAGGCGCGACAGCTCGAGGTGCACACGTACATCAGGTCGATGACGCGGCGGGAGAACAGGTGCAGGCGGAACATCGCGCTGACTCTCCCTTCATTCGATGTGTGCTGTTTCGGTTGTGCTCACTCGGCGGTGCCGAGCGCCCGTCAGGCAGCGGACTCTGCTGAGAGTAGCAGAGTCCCGGACGCGGAAACGCGCCGATGTCATCTGGTGACATCCGCGCGTTTCCGGGCAAGAAGAGAGCCTCCTGCCGGAATCGAACCGGCGACCTTCTTATTACGAGTAAGACGCTCTGCCGACTGAGCTAAGGAGGCAACCTGGACAAGGATAGCGGCTCGCTCAGCCGAGCGTCAAAAGGACATCCCCGCGCCTGCACCAGCCGGCGCGATACAGTGAAGCTGGCAGCACAGCGCTCGCACCGCTGCCCGGCAGCCCCGCCTGCCGCCGCATATCGCCCCTGCGAGAGACGAGAGGACCTGGAGAGAACGTGGCCGTGGATATGGATCGCTTCCTGCGCGAGTTCGAGGAGCTCATCGAATGCGAGTCCCCGTCCTCGGATCCTGATGCGGTCGCCCGCAGCGCCCGTCTCGTCTCGAAGATCGGTGCCTCCCACCTCGGCAGCGCCGCCCGGCTCATCCGCATCGACAAGGCCACCCACGCACTCTGGCGCTTCGGCTCCGGGCCGCGTGAGGTGGTGCTCATCGGCCACCATGACACGGTGTGGCCGCTGGGTACGATCCGCCGGCTGCCGTTCTCCTTCATCGACGGGATCATCCGCGGTCCGGGTGCCGATGACATGAAGGGCGGGGATCTCATCATCTTCCACGCCCTCGGCCAGCTGCTGGCCCGCCGCGGCAGCCTTGACGGCGTCTCAGTGCTCATCACCGGTGATGAGGAGCTCGGTTCGATCACCTCCCGGTCGCTCATCGAGGAGGAGGCGCGTGGGGCGAAGGCTGCGCTCGTGTTCGAGTCCGGCGGCTCCGATGGGGCGGTCAAGATCGCGCGCAAGGGTGTGGCGATCTATGAGCTCGAGGTGCGCGGCCGTGCCTCGCATGCCGGTGTCGAGCCGGAGAAGGGCATCAATGCCACCGCCGAGGTCTCAGCCCAGGTGCTCGATATCCTCACGATCGGCGATCGCTCGGCTGGTACCTCCGTGGTGCCGACGGTCATGACCTCGGGTACGACGACGAACACGGTGCCGGCGGCCGCGAAGGTCGGCATCGACTCCCGGGCGGTGCAGGTTGAGGAGCAGCGTCGGGTCGATGCCGCGCTGCGCATGCTCAAGCCGAAGCATCCGGGTGCGAAGCTGCTGCTGCGCGGGGGCATCAACCGGCCGCCGTTTGAGACGAAGCATTCGATGAACCTCTATGCCCGTGCCCAGCGGATCGCCGGCAGGCTCGGGCACCCGCCGCTGCGCTCGATCGGTGTGGGCGGCGGCTCGGACGGGAACTTCACCGCCGGGATCGGTGTGCCGACCCTCGATGGGCTCGGCACAATCGGCGGCGGGTCGCACGCCGACAGCGAGCATGCGGTGGCGGCGTGGATTCCCAGGCGGGTCGAGCTCGTCCGGGACCTCGTCGGCAGCCTGCTCGACGACTGAGCACCCTCAGCCTGCTGGCAGGCTCACTCGTCGAGCAGCCAGGGGTTCACAAGCCCGATGAACGCGGCTTCGACAATGAGCAGCGGAGCCATGTTCGTCGCCAGCCGCTGACGGGCCTGGGTGAGGATGTCGATGCGGCGCAGCGTGGTGGTGGCCGTGTTGCCTTCGGCGAGTGCGCGGATGCGCTCGTCCTCACCCTTGTTGATGTAGCCCTCGCTCATGCCCAGCTGGCACAGCAGCACATCGCGGTAGAGCGAGAGCAGCTCTAGGAACATCGAGTCGATCTCGTCGTTGCGGGCGCGGACGTTCTTTCGCTTCTGCTCCTCTTCCAGCCGGCGCACCTGGGCGCGCACGGCCGGCGGCGGAGCCTTGCCGGGTTCGACGCCGAGGGTGGTGAGCAGTTCCTCGCGTTCGGCGGCATTGCGTTCAGCGGTGCGCTCCTTGGCCCGCTCAGCAGCACTGTCGACGACCCGGCCGGCCAGCCGGACGGTGGTGCCCAGCGACGTCAGCCGGGAGGGGATGTCCAGCGTGCGCTGCCGTTCGGCGGCGGCCGCCTCATTGAGGGCGAAGCGCTTGGCCCGGCCGATGTGGTTCTGTGCGGCTGCCGCCGCCCAGGCGGCCTTGTCCGGGTCGACGCCGTCGCGGGTGATGAGCAGCTCGGCGATCGCTTCGGTCGGCGGGATGCGCAGGTTGACGTTGCGGCAGCGTGAGCGGATCGTCGTGAGCACATCCTGGGTGCTGGGCGCGCACAGGATCCACACGGTGGCAGGCGGCGGTTCCTCGATCGCCTTGAGCAGGACGTTGGAGGTGCGTTCGGCCATCCGGTCGGCGTCTTCGATGATCATGACCCGCCAGGGGGCGTTGACCGGGGCGGAGTGGGCCTGGGAGACGAGGTCGCGGACCTCGTCGATGGAGATGAGCGACTTCTGCGTCGACATGACGGTCATCGACTCATGCGTGCCGGCCAGTGCCCGGTGCGATTCGGCATCGAGCTCATCGCCGTGGGACGGGCTGAAGAGCGCGGCGGCGAAGGCGCGGGCGGCATTCGACCGGCCCGAGCCGGGTGGGCCGGTGATGAGCCAGGCGTGGGTCATCGAGGCGGTGCCCGAGGTGTCGCCGGCGGCGATGCGGCCAGCGGCATGGGCGGCGCGGCGCAGCTGTTCGATCGCTGCGTCCTGGCCGACGAGTTCGCTCCACACGCCGGTCACTGCTGGTCTCCTCGGCGCATCCCGCGCATGCGGGCTTCGCGCAGCCGCTCACGGGCCTGGCGTTCGATCTCGGCTTGGGCCTGCAGCTTCTGTCGCGAGGAGTTGTGCAGCTGCTGGCGCGGCATCACCGTCGTCTCGGCGTCACCGGGATCCGGCTCGGCTTCCGGCTGCTGCGGTGCCGGGGGCGCGTCGAACTGGCGGGTCGCGTCCTCCTCGTGGAGCGCGTCCTCCCGGTAGTTCGCATCCTCCTGGTGGATCGCGTTCTCGTGGCGGACCGTGTCCTCGCGGTTGCCGGCGTCGTGCTGCTGGGGCAGCAGCACGGCGTCCTGGGAACCGGGTTCGCGGCCGCGGTGCGGCAGCACGGTCGTGGCCGAGTCATCGTCGGCTTCGTCGACTGCCGGAGTGCTGATGACTGTGGTCTCGTCCTCGCCGGACGCGTGGCTGCCGGTGCCGCTGCTGGCTGAGGGCAGGACCGTGGTGGCGTCCTCCTCAGCAGCTGACGAGTCGCCTTTCAGCTGAGGGCCGGCTTCCCTCGCAGCGTCTGCCCGGTGGTGTCCGTCTGCTGGCTGCTCACCGGCGGCCGCCGGCTGATCGACGACCGGCGGCTGGGGGCGGATGCCCTGGACTGTCAGCGTCCGGTCGACGGCTGCGGCGATGTCGGCGGCCACAGCATCGGGGTCGCGGTCGGCGTCGATGACGACGTAGCGCTGCGGTTCTGCCGCGGCCATGTCGAGGAACGCCTGCCGGACCCGCGAATGGAACTCGAGGCCGGCCTGGTCGAGGTGGTTGGCCCCGCCGCGGGATTCGGTGCGAGCGTTCGCTGCCGCCGGATCCATGTCGAGGATGATCGTCAGGTGCGGGATGAGCCCGGTCGTCGCCCAGCGGGAGATCGCCCCGATCTCAGCGACCGAGAGCTGCCGGCCGGCTGACTGATAGGCCAGCGAGGAGTCGATGTAGCGATCGGTCATGACGACCCCGCCGGCGGTGAGCCACGGGTCGACGCGGTCGGCGATGTGGTGGGCGCGGTCAGCTGCGAAGAGCAGCGCCTCAGCACGCTGGGCCACTCCCCTGCCGCCCAGCAGGACCTCGCGGATGCGCTGTCCGGCCTCGGTGCCGCCGGGTTCGCGGGTGGTGTGGATGTCGGTGAAGCCGCGGGCGGCCAAGTGCTCACCGAGCTTGCGGATCTGGGTGGTCTTGCCGACCCCGTCACCGCCTTCGAAGGCGATGAACAGGCCGCGCTCGGCGAGCCTGCGGGCAGCATCGACGGCACCCGGCTGGGAGCCGGCCACCGCTTCGGGCGCGGCGACCGGCGCCTCGGGAGCGGTCGTGCGGGCGGCGGGTGCGCGGAAGGCGTGGACGAGGTCGACGCCGAGGCCGCGCACGCCCAGCGGGGAGAACGTCGTGATTGCGATGATGCCGGCGGCGATGGTGAGCAGGCCGGGGATGATGTAGGCGACCTCCGTGGTGGTGATCTCCCAGACCATGAAGTCGGTCACCGGGACGTTGAGCGCGGTGCCGAGCCAGGTGAGCAGCAGGGCGGCGAAGGCACCGATGCCGAAGCCGATGCGGCGGGAGAACGCATACGGCTGGGCGCGCACGCCGATGCCGACGACGAACGCTGCGGCGCCGGAGAGGATCGCCATGCCCGAGAGCTCCTTGAGCGCGCCGATGAGGACGAGCAGCACGCCGGCGGTGAGCACGGCGAAGGAGGTCAGGCGCGGGCGCGTCATGCCCGGGGCGAAGGTCGGGCCGGCTTCGAAGCCGGCGGCCCAACCGACGAGGGCGGCGCACAGGATCGCGTAGGTGCCGGCCTGACCGAAGCTGAGGTCGGCGACGACGATCTGGGGCAGCGCGACGATGACGCCGAGTGCCCCGAAGAGGACGTAGCAGGCCCAGGGGCGGGCGATCTCGGCCTCGCCGCGGCCGCGGTGCTGAGCGGGGAACGCACCAGTGGTCTGGTCGACGGAATCAGCGGAGACCGGCAGCAGGAAGGAGGCGATCGCCGCGGCGAGCATGACGAGGGCGGCCAGCAGCAGCAGCCAGCGCTGGGCGGGCACACCGGCGGAGACGCCCGAGGCGATCTGGGCGATGTAGGTGACGAACAGGCCGAGGCCCGCGGCGACGCCGACCGAGCGCCACGGTTTGCGGTGCACGCCCGGGGCCTGGCGGACGAGCAGGGCGACCATGACCGCCAGCAGCAGGCCGGTGAGCCAGGCGAGCCAGACGGAGGGGAAGAAGAAGAGGAACAGGCCCGAGACTCCGGCAGCTGCGGCGGAGGAGGACAGCACCCGGCCGCCGGTGGTCGACAGGCGTGAGCCGAGCAGCGAAGTCGGCAGGAACAGGCCGGCTGCCGCGACGACGAGGAGGACGGTGAGGGCGATCGCGCCGTGGCGGACGCTGAATTCGCCGACCTCCCAGACCGGCTGGACGCTGTGCAGGTCAGCGGGCAGGCCGGTGTCGAAGAATCCCATGATGCCGGCGAGACCGAAGGCGATCGCACCGGTGGTCAGCAGCAGCAGCCAGGCGCCGACTTCGAGTCCAAGCGGGACGAGCGGGGCGAGCGGATGCCGTCTGGGCGCCGCTGATGCGGCTGCGGACGCGCCGCTCGGGGGATTCGGAGTTGTCATCACATCTCCACGATACTCATCGGCTCGGACATCGACGATATCAGCCTACGAGGCCCACCTGTCCGCTTGCTGGACGAGGCGCCAGGCGGCGGCTGCCGGCGCTGGACGCGGCGGCGGGGCCGGATGCGGCGGATCCGGCGGGCCGGGGCGGGCGCGGCCGCGGTTATCCTATCTAGGTGACCGACACCGACTCCCGTGACGCAGCCGCCCGGGCCGCTGATTCCGCCCAGCCGGCTGATGCCTCTGCCCCGGCTGCCGACCCGGCCGGAGCCTCTCCCCTGACCGATGGCCAGCCTGCGCCTGCCCGCATCCGGCTGCACCGCCTCGGGCGCGGGACCGATGACCCGGTCGATGCGCTCTCCCTGGCCCGCGTGCTGCTCGATGAGGTGCGGGCCGGGAAGCGGCCGGGTGTGCTGCGGATCTACCGGCCGGAGCCGACCGTCGCCTTCGGTGCCCGCGACCGGTTCCTGCCCGGATTTCCCGCCGCGGTCGAAGCCGCGCGCGCCCACGGGTTCACGCCGGTGCTGCGCTCGCTCGGCGGGCGGGTGGCCCCGTATCACCGCGGCAGCCTCGTCATCGATCACATCGAACCGGCCTCCACGCTGCTGTCGGGCACGCAGGGCCGGTTCACGGACTTCGGGGCGATGTACGCCCAGGTGCTGCGCTCGCTCGGCATCGACGCGCGCCTCGGCGAGATTCCCGGTGAGTACTGCCCTGGTGAGCACAGCGTCAATGTCGCAGGCAGGATCAAGGCGATCGGCACGGCGCAGCGGGTGACCGCGGCCGGCTGGCTGTTCTCATCGTCGATCGTCGTGACCGATCCCGATCCGATCCGGGCAGTGCTCACCGACGTCGAGGCAGCCCTGGGGGTCGAGTGGGATCCAGCGACCGGCGGGTCGATCAGCGAGGTGCATCCCGAGGTGACGGTCGAAGCGGTCGCCGAGGCCTTCGACGCCGCCTACAGCACCGCCTACGAGGTGGTCGCTGGGGAGATCGGTGAGGAGACGCTGGCAGCAGCGGCAGAGTACCGGGACAAACACGAGCTGTGAGCGGCGCAGCGGCTGTGCGCTGACCCAGCGGCGGCATTGTCATCGGAACGAACGACCCGCATGCAGCCGAACCGGGCATCCCCGTACGTCGGTGATGCCGGTTCATCAGACGATGTCCGTCCCCCCTTTTACCGTGGAAGCTGATCGGCAAAGGGTCGGTCACAGCCGGTGAGGAGGACACGATGGGAACGGCAGAGCGGAATCCAGCAGCTCATTACGCATTCTGGATTGAAGTGGATCTTCTCAACCGCCTCATTCTCGGCGGGCTGCGGTTGCATGGCACAGCGATCGGCGCGGCGACGAAGCTGGCCCTGCAGCTCGACCCTGACGGTGACATCGGCGATCAGGTCTGCGGCGTGGTCGGTGACGCGATGACGCTCATGCGCCCGCAAAACAGTTCGCGCAGCAAGCGCCGCGTGACGATCCTGGCACAGGAGGCGCTGAGACGGAAGCTGTCCGGGATCCGGCCGAATCGCATCGCGGCCTCTCAGGTGACGACTCTCCAGCTTCAGGACGGCGCGCCGAGCAGCCGCTCGCGATTGCTGCGCAGCCTTGCGCTGCAGGCACGCTTCGACCGCGACCTGACAGCGGCAGTGTCCCAACTGTCAACGGAGACCACCGAGACACGGGTCGTCTACACTGACGCGACCCTGTGCAGCGACTCCCAGACTGCGGCAGCGGCTGCCGTCACCCTCGATCGCACAATCTGCGCAATCGAGCGGATCCCACTGTACGAGTCAGACGACATCGGACAGGTCGAGATTCGTGCACTGGCCATCGCCCTGGAAGCTGTCCCGCACAACGTGCCGGTGGTTCTGTGCTCTGACTCGAGAAGTGCGATCCGCTTTACCCGGATGCTCCTGCACGTGGCTGACACCGGCGAGCAGCTGCCGCAATCGCTCATGGACAAGGACTCTGACGACACCGGCATCTACAGCGCTCCGAAGCGGGTTGCAGACGGCGGACTCATCCGTGCCCTCGCCAGACGCACGGCACCGATGCTGCTCGTACACGTCCCGGCACATGTTGGAATCCCGGGCAATGTCCTGGCCGATGAGTGTGCCCGCGTGGGCCGCAGCGGACTATCAGGTGACATTACGGACCCACAGCACACACCACCGGTCGTCCCCCTGGACCTCCTCACACCGTGCGACTCGGATCGGCTGTGGGTGCACCCCTCTGCCGCAGCAGCCGTCGCCTGAACGGCGAGGGCCTGCGGTCAGGGCGTCTTCGGCGTAGCCGTCGTCTTCTTCGCCGCGGTGGTCTTCTTCGCCGCCGTCGTGCGCGCGGTCGTCGACTTCTTGGCAGTCGTCGACTTCGCCGCCGTCGTCTTCTTCGCCGGCGCCTTCTTGGCAGTCGTCTTCTTAGCCGTCGTGCGCTTCTTCGCCGGTCCCTTCGCCCGCTTCTCCGCGAGCAGCTGGAAGGCCCGCTCGGCGGTGATCGAGTCGACGGCGTCGTCCTTGCGCAGGGTCGCGTTCGTCGTCCCGTCGGTGACGTAGGGGCCGAAGCGGCCGTCCTTGAGCACGACCGGCTTCTTCGACTCCGGGTCCTCGCCGAACTCCTTGAGCGGGGCGGCAGCCGCACGGCGGCCGCGCTGCTTGGGCTGGGCGTAGATCGCCAGCGCCTCCTCAAGGGTGATGGTGAAGATCTGCTCCTCAGTCTCCAGCGACCGCGAGTCGCTGCCCTTCTTCAGGTAGGGGCCGTACCGGCCGTTCTGCGCGGTGATGACCTCGCCCTCAGCGTCGGCTCCCACCTCGCGCGGCAGGCTCAGCAGCGTCAGCGCCGTCGACAGGTCGACCGTCGCCGGGTTCATCGACTTGAACAGCGAGGCCGTGCGCGGCTTGGGCTTCTTGGCCCCGCGCTTGGGCTTCTCCTCAGGTTCGGGCAGGATCTCGGTGACATACGGGCCGAAGCGGCCGGACTTCACCACGATCGTGTGCCCGGTCTCCGGGTCGACGCCGAGCTCGCGGTCGCCCTGGCCCTGTTCGGCGATGAGCTCACGGGCCTTTGCCTCGGTCAGCTCATCGGGTGCCAGGTCATCGGGCACCGACACGCGGACCGGGGCGACCTCGCCATCGGCGTTGGCAGGCGCCTGCTTGGCACCGGCGGCAGCCGCCGCCTCGGGCGAGACCTCCAGATAGGGTCCGTACCGGCCGACCCTGAGCACGATGCCCTCGGCGATGTCGATCGAGTTGATCGCCCGCGCATCGATGTCGCCTAAGTCGTCGACTGTCGGCTTGAGACCCTCATGGTCAGCCCCGGTGCCGAAGTAGAACTCGCTGAGCCACTGGCTGCGCTCCTTCGCACCTCCGGCGATCGCGTCGAGGTCGGCTTCGAGAGCTGCAGTGAACTGGTAGTCAACAAGCCCTCCGAAGTGCTCTTCGAGCAGCCTCACGACGGAGAACGCCAGCCAGCTGGGCACCAGCGCGCTGCCGCGTTCGGTGACGTAGCCGCGATCCTGGATCGTCGAGATGATCGCCGCGTACGTCGACGGCCGGCCGATGCCGAGCTCTTCGAGCCGCTTGACGAGGCTGGCCTCGGTGAAGCGCGGCGGCGGTGCAGTCGTGTGGCCGTCGGCCTCAGCGCGAGCGACGGAGATCGCCTGGCCCTCTTCGACCTCCGGCAGCCAGCCGCCCTCCTTGGCGGCGTAGCGTTCGGCGTCACGGCCCTCCTCATAGGCGGCGAGGAAGCCGCGGAACGTGATGACCGTGCCCGAGGCGGTGAAGCCCGCCGTCCTGTCCTCACCGAGGTCGGCAGTGATGCGCATCGTGGCCGTCTTGCCCTTGGCATCGGCCATCTGGCTGGCGACGGTGCGCTTCCAGATGAGGTCGTAGAGCCGGAACTCATCGCCGGAGAGCTTCCCGGAGACCTGGGCCGGGGTGCGGAAGGAGTCACCGGCGGGCCGGATCGCCTCGTGCGCCTCCTGCGCGGACTTCTGCTTCTGGGCGTAGACCCGGGCCGACTCCGGGACGTATTCGGGGCCGTAGAGTTCGGCGATCTGATTCCGGGCGGCGGTCACCGCCTGCGTCGACAGCGCCGAGGAGTCGGTTCGCATGTACGTGATGTAGCCGTTCTCGTACAGCGACTGGGCGGTGCGCATCGCCTGGCGGGCGGTCATCCGCAGCTTGCGGCCAGCCTCCTGCTGCAGGGTCGAAGTGGTGAACGGCGCGGCCGGGCGGCGCGAGTACGGCTTCGTCTCCAGCGCCGCGACACGCAGGCTGTCCTTCGCCGAGGTGGTGAGCTGGCCGGCGAGTTCGGTCGCCATGTCCTCAGTCAGCACGACGACCTCAGAGGCGGCCTTCTTCTTCAGCTGCCCGGCATCGTCGAAATCACGGCCGCCGGCGACCCGCCGGCCGTGATACGTCGTCAGGCGGGCGGCGAACTCGGCACCCGAGCCGGGCACAGCCAGGTCGATGTCGAGGTCCCAGTAGTGGGCAGGCACGAAGGCCATCCGCTCGCGTTCGCGTTCGACGACGAGGCGGGTGGCCACCGACTGCACTCGTCCGGCTGAGAGCCCGGCGCGGACCTTGCGCCATAGCACCGGCGAGACCTCATAGCCGTAGAGCCGATCGAGGATGCGGCGGGTCTCCTGCGCGTCGACCAGCGAGTAGTCCAGTTCGCGGGTGCTCTCCAGGGCGCGGGCGATCGCCTCGGGAGTGATCTCGTGGAAGACCATCCGCTTGACCGGGATCGTGGGCTTGAGGACTTCGAGCAGATGCCAGGCGATCGCCTCACCCTCACGGTCCTCATCTGTCGCCAGATAGAGCTCGTCGGCGTCCTTGAGCAGCCGCTTGAGCTCGGTGACCTTCTTCTTCTTGTCCGGGGCGACCCGATAGTACGGCTCGAAGTCGGAGTCGACATCGACGGCGAACTTGCCGAACGGGCCCTTCTTCATATCCGCAGGCAGCTCCGAGGGCTGCGGCAGGTCTCGGATATGGCCCACCGAGGCTTCGACGTCGTAGCCGTCCCCAAGGTAGCCCACGATGGTGCGGGCTTTGGTCGGAGACTCGACGATGACGAGCCGGCGCGGCTGAGCAGCCGTTTGTGCCACGAGGTTCCCTTTCGACGGAATGTGCGCGGAGCGACGGTGCACCGCAGCGGCCGGACGGTCCTTGACTGGCCGCACGGTGGCTTACACCTTACAGAACTTAGCATCTGCCGCTCACGGCGACCCTCAGCGCGTGCTCAACTCCCGATCGCCGGGTTCGAGCACCGGGAACAGGAATCCGTCGGCCAGCAGCCGGCGGACCTGCCCGGTCAGCTGGGCGCGCAGGGCGGCCGGGTCGGCGTCGAGCAGCTGGGCGAGCGCATCGCTGATGGCGCCGAGTGTCAGGCTGCCGTCGCTGACGCCGAGGAGTCCGGCCAGCGCGGTGTCGCCGGTGATGGTGCGCCCGAATCCGGTGCCCTGCTCATAGGTGATGGTGTGCGGTTCGTCCTCGCCGGGGGTGTGGTGGCGGTGCTCGACGAGGTCCTGGCCGCGGATGAACGCGGTGTGCTCCAGGCCCGCGTCGTCGGTGCCGGCGAGCCATTCGAGCACGGCCAGCCGGGTGTCGAGCACGGCGGCCAGGGTGGCGGTGTCCCCGGCGAGCGGCCCGGTCTCCCTGACATGGTGCAGCGCCCGTTCCCGAGGTGTGGGTGCCCGGTGCATGCGGATCCACCCGAATCCGATGCGTGCGACCCCGCGGGTGCCGAAGTCGTTGAGCCAGGCGGTGGTGTCTGCCTGCCACCGGTCGCTCATCCGGGCCACCCCGCCGTCACGGATCCACGTTTCGGCGTAAGCGACGGGGTCGAGGTGCTCGCGTTCGATCAGCAGCATCGACGTCTCGGCTGCCGGACTGCCGGGTGTGCTCAGCTCCTCGCACCAGCGGATCGGTGCCGGCACCTCGGCCACCACCGCCTCGGGCACGGTGCGCCCGCCGGACGGGTCGCCGGGTGCGCTGTGCTTGCCGGCGGAGTGGTACTCCCAGTTGCCCAGCAGCACCGCGTTGCCGTCCGGGCGCAGCCGTTCGGGGATGCCGGCGATGAGCCCGGCCATGATCGCGTCCCCCGGCTGCCCGCCGTCGCGGTATTCGAAGGCCTGGGTCTGGCCCTGCGGGGTGATGACGAACGGCGGGTTGGCCACGAGCAGGTCGACCGGTTCGTCGATCGGGGCGAGCATGTCACCTGCCCGGAATTCGATCGACTCGATGCCGTTGAGCCCGGCGTTGAGCTCGGCGATCGCGAGCGCCCGGGTGGAGATGTCGGTGGCGATGACGCGCTGGCTGTGGGCGGCGAGCAGCAGCGCCTGGATGCCGCAGCCGGTGCCGATGTCGCAGGCCAGCTCGACGGGCATGCGCGGGGTGATCGCCGCCAGCGTCCGGCCTGCTCCCCCGAGCCCGAGGACATGGTCGCCTGCCAGCGGTTCGTCGCGGGTCAGGGTGCCCCAGTCGGCGGCGATGAGCAGTCCGTCGAAGGTCGTGATCGTCAGCGCCGCACGCACCTGGCCGTCGCCGGTGCCGCCGGCGGGGGCCTCGCCGGGGGTCTTGCCAGGGGTGCTGCTGCTGGCCGTCTCATCTGCGTCGATGAGCCAGCCGTCTGCGCGCAGCGCGCCGTACAGCTCAGGCCCGCACGCCTCGGCGACGTCACCGGCGTCCACGGCCTGGTCGAGGGTGAAGAGCAGGGCGAGCACCGCCTCGGGTGCGGGGATCTCACCGGCAGCCACGCGGGCCTGGGCCTGCACGATCGCCGGGGCGGCGTTCGACCGCTCGATCGCCGCCTGGGCGTGGGTGTCCCACAGCGGCGCGGCCTCCGGGCTGAACGGGAAGGATTCTCTGAGCAGCTCGGCGAGCCGGCGCAGGGTGGTCTCGTGGGCAGCCGGGACCGGGACCGAGACGGTGGATGGCGTGGTGTTCACGTGTCCCACTGTACGAGACCGGCAGGACGGGGTGGTGTCCTGGCCTGGTGGGACAATGGGAGCCTATGGCTCAGCGGCAGGATGCGGCGCCGACACGGCGGCTGCTCGACCTCGTCAGCGGGTTCGGTCAGCGTGAGGACCGGATCCGCCATGTCGAGACCCTGCCGGCGCGGCAGGCCGAGTACGCCGACTGGCCGGACTGGGTGCCTGACGAGGTGGTCGCCTGCTGGCAGTCGCTCGGGATCACCCGGCCGTGGACGCATCAGGCGGCTGCCGCCGAGGCGGCCCATGCCGGTGCGGATACGGTCATCTCGACCGGGACTGCCTCGGGCAAGTCGCTCGGGTTCCTGCTGCCGGTCCTCGAAGCCTTCGCTGCGACCCGTGATGCGCTGCCCCGGCAGCAGGCGACGGCGGTGTATCTGTCGCCGACGAAGGCGCTGGCCCACGATCAAATGGAGAAGGTCAGCCAGCTTGTGCTCGCGGGGCTGCGACCGGCGGCCTATGACGGGGATGTCTCGCAGGCGCAGAAGGACTGGGCCCGGGCGCACGCCAATCTCATCTACACGAATCCCGACATGCTGCATCGGACGGTCCTGCCGCAGCATGCCCGGTTCGCCCGGTGGCTGCGGAATCTGCGGTTCATCATCGTCGATGAGGCTCACCGGTACCGCGGGGTGTTCGGTTCGCATGTCGCCCTCGTGCTGCGCCGGCTGCTGCGCCTGGCCGCCCACTACGGCGCTCAGCCTGTGGTGATCGGGGCGTCGGCGACGATGGCCGATCCGGCTGCCGCCTTCGCCCGGCTCACCGGCCGGGAGTGCACGGCGGTGACCGAGGACGGGTCGCCGCGGGCGGCCGGGCATTTCGTGCTGTGGGAGCCGCCGCTTGTGCCGAATGCCACCGGGGACCCTGATGCCGATGTCTTCGATGCTCTCGGCGTCGATGACCCGCTTGGTGTCGCTGGCCCGCTCGGGGTCGCTGGCCCGCTCGGGGTCGGTGTGGGGCCCGAGGGTGATGATCCGCTGGGGCTCGGCGCTGAGGCCGGGGATCCGCTCGGGGTGCTCACCGATGGGCCACAGCGGCGTTCGACGATCGCCGAGTCCGCCGATCTGCTTGCCGACGCGGTGTGCTCGGACTTCTCTGCGATCGCCTTCATCGCCTCCCGCCGCGGCACTGAGGCACTGGCTGAGGCGACTCGTGCGGCGGTCTCGCGGTCGTTCCCGGAGCTCACCCGCACGGTCGCCGCCTATCGCGGCGGCTATCTGCCTGAGGAGCGCCGGCTGTTGGAGACCGGTCTGCGCAACGGCCGGCTGCGCGCGGTGGCCTCGACGAATGCCCTCGAGCTCGGCATCGACATCGCCGGTCTCGATCTCGTCGTCATGGCCGGCTGGCCGGGCACCCTGGCTTCGCTGTGGCAGCAGGCCGGCCGGGCCGGGCGCGCCGGTTCGGAGTGGCTGGCCGTCCTCATCGCCCGCGACGACCCGCTCGACACCTATGTCGTCAATCATCCGGAGTCGGTGTTCGGCTCGCCGGTCGACGGCGGGGTCATCGACCCGTCGAACCCGTATGTGCTCGGCGGGCATCTGTGCGCGGCGGCTGCCGAACGGCCGCTGACCGAGGAGGACTTCGCGCTCTTCGGCGCGACTGCCGAGCAGACGGTCGCGCAGCTGGCTGCTGCGAACCTGCTGCGCCGCCGGCCGACCGGCTGGTACTGGACGAAGCGCGAGCCGGCAGCGGCACTGACCGACATCCGCGGCGGAGGCGGCGGCATCGTGCGATTCGTCGATGCCGCGACCGGCACGGTGCTCGGCACCGTCGATGATGCTGGGGCGCTGCGCCAGTCCCATCCCGGGGCCGTGTACGTCCATCAGGGCCAGACCTTCGTCGTCACCGATCTCGATCTCGATGAGCGGGTCGCCCTCGTCGAACCGCGCACCGTCGACTACACCACTCAGCCGAAGTCCGTCACCGAGATCAGCATCGAATCGGTCACCGCCTCCCGCCCACTGCCCTCTGGCGGGCGCGTGCACCTGGGCATGGTCGAGGTGCTCGACCAGGTCACCGGGTATCAGATCCGGCAGAACGGCACCGGCGTCGTGCTCTCCGAACACACCCTCGACCTGCCCGAACGGACCCTGCGCACCTCGGCTGTGTGGTGGACGGTGCCTGAGTCCCTGGTCGAGGACGCCGGGATCGTGACACCGGATCTGCCCGGTGCCGTCCATGCCGCCGAGCATGCCTCGATCGGCCTGCTGCCGCTGTTCGCCGGCTGCGACCGGTGGGACATCGGCGGGGTGTCGACTGACCGGCATGCTGATACCGGGAAGACCACGGTGTTCGTCTACGACGGCCAGCCCGGCGGTGCCGGCTTCGCCGAACGCGGCTTCAGTGCTTTCGATGAGTGGCAGACCGCGACACTGGAGGCGATCGAGGCATGCGAGTGCCTGACCGGCTGCCCGTCGTGTGTGCAGTCGCCGAAGTGCGGCAACGGCAACAACCCGTTGGACAAGGATGCTGCCGCAAGGATCCTCACCGCCTTGCTTCGCGGGATCTGATCCCGCCTATGGGCCCGCCGAGCTGCCGGCGACGGCTTTGACCTTGATCGCCGGCAGCGGGGCCGGCAGGGGTGCGCTCACGGTGACGGTTGCCGCGCCCAGGTCGGAACGGGCGATGCATTCGGTGACCTTGAGATCGGCTTTCGCGGCCGTGGCGGCGGCAGCTTCGCAGGGGTCGCCCGGTGCGATGCCGCGTGCGGCATCAGCGGCGGCGAGCGCTGCCAGGTCAGCGGTCCCGGCGGCCTGGGCGTGGATGAGGAAGGCTCTGCCGCCCAATCCGAGTCCTGCCACCAGGGCGAAGGCGGCAGCGGCGATCATGATCGCCGCGACACTTGTCGACCCCGCATCAGTCTCGTGTGGAGCTGTGGCTGGACTGCGCATCAGCCGCCCTCCGTCCTCGCTGTCGCTGACGATGCGACCTGTTTCTGCACCATGCTCACCGGTCGCGGCAGGCTGATGACGACGGCGACCTCGGTGTATCCGCCGTCGGTCCTGATCGTCACCTTCGATCCTGGTCCGGCGCGTTTCTCTGCCTCGGAGATAACCGAGTGCTGTGGTTCTCCCCGCGCTGCCTCGCGGGCAGCGGCCCGGGCGGCGTCGTAGGCGCGCAGCTGGGTCATCCCGACGGTGGCCGCGCCTGCGAAGAGCGCCAGCAGCAGCACCAGGGCCGGCAGCACCATGGCGAACTCCGCGGTCGCCGCTCCCCGGTCGCTGGCGATCCGCCGCCGGCGCGCTTCGCAGGCTGGCCTGGTCATATCAGCTGCCGAGCCCGAACGCCGAGCTGATGACACCCGTGACGAGCTCGAGCAGCGTTTCGCTCTTGAGCAGGGTCACGAGCAGTGCCGCCAGCCCGCAGGCCGCCAGTGTGGTGATCGCGTATTCGGCAGTCGTGGCGCCTTCATCGGAGCTGATGCGCTGGGCCAGCAGGCGGGTCTGCTCACCGGCTGCCGTCTGCTGGTCCGGGCTGCGTGCCGGTGCTGTGCGGTCTCGTGTCGTGTCCATGGTGTCTCCTCACTGTGTGCTATTGCGGACTCCAGCTGCGCTGCCCACGGGCTGAGCACCCAGGGGTCGGCGAGCTGATCCCAGCCTCCGGTGGCCAGCCGGCTGTCTCCAGATACCGCCTCTCAGGTGTGGATGGCCGACGTGCGTCCACACCCGTGTGCGCAGACGCGAGACCGTCATCCACAGCCGCGCTCACTGGAACACCCCTGCCATGTCCGAGACCAGAGTGATGACGACGGGGACGATGCCGAGCAGGATGAAGGCCGGCAGGATGCACACACCCAGCGGGATGACGAGGGTGACACCGAGCCGCGCGGCGGCCAGCTGACGGCGGCGGTGCTCGCTGCGGCGCAGATCCGCTGACAGCCCGCGCAGCAGCGGGGCCAGGGCAACACCGGTGCGGCGGCTGAAGTCGATGAGCGAGACGACCGGGCGCAAACGCTCATCAGTGTCGGGAAGGCGTGAGGTGATCGGCCCGGTTGAGCCGCCACCGGTGATGCCGGGCTCCTCGTGTGCTGCCGCGTGCGCGGGCCCGGACTGCCTGCTCTCGGTCGGCTGCCTCTCAGTCGGCTGCCCGAGTGCGATCGCGTGACCCAGCCTGCCGAGCCCGCTGCGGTCACCGGCGGCCTGCGCTGCCAGCATCAGCGCCCGCTCCGGGGTCAGGCCGCTCTGCAGGCAGATCGCCACCAGCTCCAGGTCGAAGGCCAGCCGGTCAACAGCCGAGTCGCTGCCGCCCGACCCGGTGCTCGAGACCGGCTCACGGCCATCACAACCACCGCCTCGGGCGCGGGGATGGGTGCGGCTGCCGCTCAGCCGGGCGAGCCGGCCGGCGGTACCCGGATCGAAGAGCACGACGGCGGCCGCGACGAGCGCGCCGATGACAGCGATGACGGCGATGACGAACCCGCTCACTGCGCCCTCCTGAGCATCCTGCGCATCCAGGCGCGGCCGGCCAGCAGCAGTGCGATGCCGCCGCCGAGGCTGAGCGCCCCGGGCACGGTGAGCACCAGGCGCAGCGGGTTGGCGCCGATGAACGCGCCGAGCCCGAGGGAGAACACCGGCAGCCAGGTGAGCACCCGCACCGTCGATGTCGGGCCGGCCAGCGCCACTGCTCGTTCGCGGGCGGCGTCGGCCTTCTCGCGGCAGGAGGTCGCGTAGCGGGCGAGCATGTCGGCTGCCGGCGCGCCGGCGGTCTCGGCGACGAACCACACGGCGGCCATTCCATCGAAGATGTCGTGCTGGGCTGCCGGCAGCTGTCCGGCGTGCCGGCGGATCGCTTCGTGCGGGCGCTCGCCCAGTCGCAGCGAGCGTGCCATGCGGCCGAGCACCTCGGCGCTGACGGGATCGTCGCTGAGCTCGCCGAGCTGGCTCATGATCGCCTCCGGCGGCATGCCCACGCGCAGCAAAGCAGCGGCCCTGTCGATCATCGCGATCGCTGCGGACTCATCGTCCGGGTCCGAGGCGCTGCTCCCCTGACCGCGCCAGCGGGCGAACAGACTCGGCCGGGTTGGGGTCTGCCTGCGGCCAGGTCTGCCGGGCAGCAGCTGGGCGAGCCGGCTGGCTGCCGTGTCAGCGCTCAGCAGCCACCAGCCGGCGGCTGTCAGGCTGCCGATGAGCGTGAGGATGACGGCGGTCATCGGTGTGGCCCGATGATGCCGCTGCGTTCGGCGAGCAGGGTGGTGAGCATGTCGAGGCCGGTGGCGTCGAAGCCGGTGCCGACGTGCCAGACCGGGTGCATGACGATCCGGCCATCGGGTTCGGCACGCGGCACGCTCAGCTCGCTCACCTGGCGCGATGCACCCGCACCTGCACCCGCACCTGCACGCGCACCTGCACCCGACCCGGTTGCCTCGCCGGTCTCGGTTGCCTCGCCGGTCCCGGCTGCCTCACCGGTCCGCAGCCGGCGGATGTGGATGACGACGTCGATGGCGCTGGCGACCTGGGAGCGCACTGCGGCCGGAGTCATCCCGGCCAGCGCGCCGAGGGCCTCCAGCCGGGCCGGCACCGCCTCGCCGGTATTGGCGTGAATGGTCGCGCACCCGCCCTCGTGACCGGTGTTGAGTGCGGTGAGCATGTCACGCACCTCGGCGCCGCGGCACTCCCCGACCACGAGACGGTCCGGGCGCATTCGCAGCGCATTGCGCACCAAGTCGGTCAGCGACACGGTGCCGGCCCCTTCGACATTGGACTGGCGGGCCGAGAGCTGCACGACGTGCGGGTGGTCGAGACTGAGTTCGCGGGAGTCTTCGACGATGACGAGCCGCTGGTCGTCTGCCGATTCGGCCAGCAGCGCCCCAAGCAGGGCAGTCTTGCCCGATCCGGTGCCACCGGAGATGAGGAAGTTCGCCCGCCGGGTCAGGATCTGGTGCAGCAGCTCGGCGATGGCGGCCGGGACCGCACCGGTGTCGATGAGTTCGGCGAGGGTGAATCCGCGCGGGCGCGGGATGCGGAAGGACATGATCGTGTGCTCGCCGGACAGCGGCGGGATGACGGCGTTGAGCCGCACGCCATCGGGCAGCTGCACGTCGACGAGCGGGGTCGAGTCGTCCAGGCGCCTGCCGCCGAGAGCTGCCAGCCTGACGGCCAGCGTGCGCACATCGGATTCGCCGCCGAGCGACAGCCGCACCCGCGTCAGGCCCGCGCCCCGGTCGACCCAGATGTCACGCGGGCCGTTGACGAACACGTCGGTGACCCCTGGTTCATCGAGCAGCGGCTGCAGCGGGCCGGCCCCGGCCAGCTGCGCGGAGATCCGGGCGACGAGTTCGAGCAGTGCCGCCGAGCCGAGCACCCGCCCGGTGCGCTGGACTGCCGTCGCCACTGCCGAGGCTGTGATCGGGCCGGGATGATCGAGCAGGTGAGCGCGCACATCGTTGATGAGTCCGGGTTCGAGCCACTCACTCATCGGCCACCTGCGCTGGCGTAGTGCGGTGAGTCTGTGAGGATCCCGTCGAGCACTTCGGCGGCGAACCGCTTGAGGCGGGTGCGCGCATAGGGGATGCCCTCCCCGCGGTCGACCTGGGCGGCTAAGGGTGGGTCGTCGCGGTAGCTGCCGAGCAGCTCCAACCCGATGCTGTCGGCCACGAGTGCCGGGTCGAGACCCTGCCGGTCGACACTGCGCACGGCCAGGCCGACAGCCGGATGGACGGCCCGCAGCCGGCTGGCCACGCACGAGGCGGCGATGACGGCGCGCACGCGGGCAGGGGTGACGAGGACGAGATGGTGGCAGCTGGAGGCCCATTCGACCGGGGCGTGCCGGGGCAGGTCGACGATGACGAGGTCGAAGGCCTGCTGGGCTGCGGTGATGACGGCGTCGAAGACGTCGCCGGAGAGATCGGCGTGGGTCTCGCGGTCCCAGGACAGCACGGAGAGTCCCTCACTTCGCGGCAGCGCCTGCGGCAGAGTCGAGGGCCTCAGCCGCCCGCGCGAGGTCGTCAGCGCAGGCCATCTGAGCCCGTCGATGTTCTCGTAGCCGAGCACAAGATCAACACCCCCGCCGAGCGGGTCGGCGTCGAGCAGCACCGTCTCGACCGCCTCGGTCGCGGCATGGCGGGCGAGGGCGCACGCCAGCACCGAGGCGCCGGCTCCCCCGGAACCGGCGACGACACCGATCGTGGTGGCCGGGCTGCCGGGCGGTTCGACGGCGTGGATCATCCGCTGGGTGAGCCATTCGGCGGCGGCCGGCAGCACTGCGACGGTGTCGGTGCCGAGCCGCGCGGCCTGCTGCCACACCTCGGCGGCGTGGTCGACGGCGATGAGCACCGTCGGCGCGGACAGTGCTGGCAGCGGGTCGGTGACATCCTCACCGAGGAGGACGAGCACGGCGTCCTGCCAGCCGCCGGAGTGCGGAGCCAGCACGTCGAGGCGGATGCCGATGCCGTCGGCGAGTGCGGCGCACTGCTCGGCGAGGCTGGTCAGCTGGGTGACGAGCGCGATGCGGGACATGCGCTCAGCCTCACCCGAACCCATTCTCCCCAGGACGCAGACCGCCTCGGCTGTGGATGACGACGGCCACACCTGGCGCCTGTGACCACAGGTCACCGGCGTCCACAGCCGTCAGCGTCGATGCTGGTGAGCCCGCTGAATCGCAGATCTCACCGGCGCTGGACCCGGCTGCGGGGCCCACCGGCGCGCCGGCATCCGCTCACGCGTCCACAGCTTCTGCGCGCACGTCGCCTCCCGCCCGTCGACCTGCACACACGACTGCGCGCCCTGGTCCGCATCGGTGATGCAGGCCAGGGCGCGCAGTGTGCTTCAGGGTGCCAGCGGTGGGTCAGCCGCGCTGGATGCCCTCCAGGTTGCGCAGCAGTCCCTCCTGTCCGGTGGCATCCCGGACGGTGAAGGTGGTGCCGTTGTCCGACAGCGCCAGGAACCACTCACCGGGGGTGACGGTGAACAGCGGCCGGCCGGTGCTCGGGTCGATCGCCTCGCGCGGCTCCGGGACGGCGAACCAGAACGGCTGGGCCTGACCCGAGGGCACGGCCTGGGCCGATTCGCCGGTGTCGGTCGTCGATTCGGCTGCCGGGCTCCACGCCTGGGTCGGCTGGTCGAGTGTCGCATCAGAGGCGGGCGCCTGTGCCTCAACCGCGGGGCTCCATGCCTGGGTCGGCTGGTCGAGCGACGGATCGCCGGTGACTACAGGCTCACCTGCAGCAACGGTCTGCTCGCTGTCGGCGAGATCGCTGGCGGCGGTGCTGCCGGAGGTGCTGCCCGAACCGGTCGCTGCCGCGCCCGAGGTGTCGCGCTCGTAGGCCCGGAACCACTGGGTTGGCTCGTTCGGGTCATCGCTGGCCTGCTGCTCGCCGCGCACACGCGCCTCCCGGCGGGTGGCCGGCTGGTCGGCTGCCGGTTCGCCTGCAGCCGGCGCCGAGGTGTCGGCGACCGGAGCTTCGACAGCCTGATCTTCGGCAGCTGGCGCCGCGACGGCCGGTTCCTCAGCTGCTGTATCCGCGACGGAGGTGTCCACGCCCGAGCCGTCCACGCCGGAGACGCCCGCGTCCGAGGTGTCGGCAGTCGCGGTGCCGAAGCCGCTGGCGTCGACCGGCTGGCTGTCGGATTCAGCTGCCGCCGTGCGCTCGGTCTCGGTCGGATCAGCAGTGCCGACTGACTCGGCAGCCGCTGCGGTCTCACCACCGGCATCTGCCGCGGTGCGCTCGGTTTCGGTCGGATCCGTGGTCTCCGCCGGTGCCTCGCTTACGGACGCGGCCGATTCCTCGCTGATGGTCTCAGCGGGAGCACCGCGGACGGTGTCGGCGACGACGATGCGATCGGCATCGTCGAGGTCAGCGCCTGCCGGGCTCTGTGCAGCTGCTTCGTCGGAGCCGTGCTCGGCTGCCGGTTCTGCGACTGCGGCATCGCTGAAGTCTGCGCTGTGGGTGCGGCCGCCGGCCATGAACGCCTGGGTCGGCTCACTCTGCGCGTGCTCAGGAGCATCGGCGCTGTGGCTGCCGAGGTAGGCCTGGCCGTCGTCGGAGACCTGCTGCTGACGCGGCTCCTCACCGGCGGCGAAGTCACCGGCCTGCGCGTCGGTGTCACTGGCATTCATGCCGATGCCGGTGGCTGCGGCTCCGGCCGCGCCGGCCCCGACGGCACCGGCGATGGCACCAGCGCCCTGGCTGCCGGAATCAGCGCCCGGGGCCTCACCGGCTGTCGGCTGAGAGCCGTAGGCATGCTGCTGCGCGTCATACCCTGCCGGCTGAGAGCCGTAGGCCTGTGGCTGACCGTCGTGGCCTACCGGCTGGGAGCCGTAAGCCTGCGGCTGCGAACCGTAGGCCTGCGGGTCGGCGTAGCCAGCGGACATCGCACCGGCCTGCTGCTGGTCGGCAGCCGCGTAGCCCGGCTGGGCCCCGAACTGATCCTGCTGACCGAACTGGCCCTGCTGGCCGTACTGGCCCTGACCGAACTGGCCTTGGCCGTCCTGCTGACCGAACTGGCCCTGACCGGCCTGCTGACCCATCTGAGACTGAGCACCGTACTGGTCGTACTGACCGTGCGGAACGTGCGGCTGGGCCTGCTGGCTGAGTCCCGGAGCAGTCGACGCGGCATCGCGCGTAACGGGGCGGGCCTTCGGGTGTGCCTGGCTGTCGGGCCGCTGGGCGAACTCGGCAGCGAAGAACGGCAGCATCGTGAAGACACCGGCGAAGAAGGACACGAGCGCGCCGACGAAGGCGAAGTACGCGCCGACGTGCCAGGCAGACATCGAGAACACCGTCAGCGCGATCTCGATGGCGCAGGTGGCGAAGGCCACCGAGGTGAGCACCGAGATGAGCTGATCGGGGCTGAGCGAGCCGATGCGCTGCGGGAAGCCGCGCACCGTCTTATTCAGCAGCGTGATGACCCCGGCGATGATGAGCAGCAGCGGCCACATGAGAACGATCTGCCAGCCGTACCTGCTCGTCATGAGGAAGGTGTTCTCGAGCCCGTAGCCGAAACCGTACATGTCGCGCCAGAACGGAGTGATGAGCGAGATGAGCCCGAAGAGCGCACCGACGAGAAGCAGGATGTCGCGCAGCGTCAGCGGCCCGAGCAGTCCGGCACCGGGCCGGCGCGGGGCTGCGCTCTGCTGCGGGTAGCCACCAGGGCCGTATCCGGCACCGGGCTGGCTGCCGTAGGCGGCCGGCATCTGGCTGCCGTAGCCAGCCTGCTGCTGATCCCACTGCGCGGACTGCGGCGCCTGACCCTGCTGCTGGCCCTGTGCCTGGCCCTGCGGCTGGCCGTAGGTCTGGCCCTGGCTGCCGTAGGCGCCCGGGTTCTGGCTGCCGTAGGCTGCGGGATCCTGTCCGCCGTAACCGGCGCCGTATCCAGCGCCGGGCTGGCTGCCATAGGCAGGCGTCGGCTGATGCGGATCCGGCTGCTGTCCGCCAGGCTGGTAGGGAGTGCTCATGATCGGAAGTTCTCCTCAGTCGTTGTGACCTGGCGCGGCGGCCGGGTCTCAGTCCCGCGGCCCACCGGCGGCCTGCTCGGCCTCCCGGCGTCCCGCGGTCCTTCGCTGGACGTAAGCATGTCGAGGGCTAGCTTACCGACATCACCCCTTGCCGACGCCAGCCTGCGGCCGTTTCCCACACTGTGGCCGACTGAGATGAACAGTCTTAACCGGTGAGAGGATTCGATGTAAGGTGCACCACAGAGGCCTTTGTCCCAGCTCCCCAACGATGTCGGAGGTACACGACATGACAGACCAGAGCCAGCAGCCCGCAGACCAGACCTTCCCGCCCCCGGAGGAGTTCAAGCGCAACGCCAACGTCACAGCAGACGAGTACGATAAGGCCGCAGCCGACCCGCTCGCCTTCTGGGCGGAGAAGTCCCGTGAGCTGCTCGACTGGGAGACCGACTTCTCCGAAACGCTCGACTGGTCTGACCCGCCGTTCGCCAAGTGGTTCGTCGGCGGCCGCCTCAACGTCGCCTACAACTGCCTCGACCGCCACGTCGAGGCCGGCAACGGCGACCGCGTCGCCATCCACTTCGAGGGCGAGCCCGGCGACTCGCGCACCTACACCTATGCCGAGCTCACCGCCGAGGTGTGCAAGGCCGCGAACATGCTCACCAGCCTCGGTGTGAAGTCCGGTGACCGGGTCGCCATCTACATGCCGATGGTGCCCGAGGCGACGATCGCGATGCTCGCCTGCGCCCGCCTCGGCGCCGCCCATTCGGTCGTCTTCGGCGGGTTCTCCTCCGATGCGCTGCACTCGCGGATCATGGACGCCGAGGCGGAGGTCGTCATCACCGCCGACGGCGGCCACCGGCGCGGCAAGCCGTCCTCGCTCAAGCCGGCCGTCGACGAGGCGCTCGCCAAGGGCGACACTCCGGTCAAGCACGTCGTCGTCGTCGAGCGCGCCGGCAACGACATCGAGATGACCGACGGCCGCGACCAGTACTGGCGAGAGCTGATGGACCAGCAGTCGGATGCGCACACGCCGGAGTTCTTCGACTCCGAGCATCCGCTCTACATCCTCTACACCTCGGGCACCACCGGGAAGCCCAAGGGCATCCTCCACACCTCCGGCGGCTATCTGACGCAGGTGCTGTACTCGATGTACGCCAGCTTCGACATCAAGCCGGAGCAGGACGTCTTCTGGTGCACTGCCGACGTCGGCTGGGTCACCGGCCATTCCTACGTCGCCTACGGCCCGCTGGCCGCCGGTGCCACCCAGGTGATCTACGAGGGCACGCCGGACAGCCCGCACCGCGGCCGCTGGTGGGAGATCGTCGAGAAGTACAAGGTCTCGATCTTCTACGCCGCCCCGACCGCGATCCGGGCGTGCATGAAGTGGGGCCGCGAGCACGCGCAGAAGTTCGACCTGTCCTCGCTGCGTCTGCTCGGCTCGGTCGGCGAGCCGATCAACCCCGAGGCGTGGCTGTGGTACCACGAGGTGATCGGCGGCGGGCGCTGCCCGATCGTCGACACGTGGTGGCAGACCGAGACCGGTGCGCACATGATCGTCCCGCTGCCGGGTGCCGTCGACCTCAAGCCGGGTTCGGCCCAGCGTCCGCTGCCGGGCATCAGCGCCCAGGTCGTCGACGATGCCGGCCACCCGTGTGAGACCGATGCCGCCGGCTTCCTCACGATCACCGAGCCGTGGCCGGCGATGCTGCGCGGCATCTACAAGGACCCCGAGCGGTTCAAGGAGACCTACTGGTCTCAGGTCGAAGGGCAGTACTTCGCCGGTGACGGTGCGCGCTTCGACGCCGACGGTGACATCTGGTTCCTCGGCCGCATCGACGACGTCATGAACGTCTCCGGCCACCGCCTGTCGACGGCTGAGATCGAGTCTGCGCTCGTCTCCCACCCCGACGTCGCCGAGTCCGCGGTCGTCGGTGCCGCCGACGAGACCTCCGGCCAGGCCGTCATCGCCTTCGTCGTGCTGCGCGGCAAGGCCACCGAGGACGACGACACCGCCGCGGCGCTGCAGAACCACGTGCGCCGCGAGATCGGCCCGATCGCCAAGCCCAAGCAGGTGTTCATCGTCGAGGAGCTGCCCAAGACCCGCTCCGGCAAGATCATGCGCCGCCTGCTCAAGGACGTCGCAGAGAACCGCGGCATCGGCAACACGACGACCCTGGCCGACGCCTCGGTCATGGACGTCATCGCCAGCCGCGTCGCCGAGGGCTGAGATTTGCCCGGCCAGCCGCCGCCTCGGGCACGGCTCCGGGACCGCAGCAGCGGATCCCAGCCGGTGCCCGAGAGGCGGCACGCCCGCGCTGGCGGACTCCGGCGCGGGCCGCTGACCGGTGGTTTCGCAGATTTCCGCGCGCCCTGGCGTTTGTCAGGCGGGCAGAACGCATTAGGCTAGAGCACAAGCAGCGTTACCCATTCCTCATCTATGAAGGAGCCAGCATGTCCGAGCGGTCGATCTCCCAGCTCATCAAAGACATCCAAGCTGATGGCCAAGCACTCGTCCAGGAGGAGTCGGCCCTGGCGAAGGCCGAGGTCACCGAGGGCGCCAAGAAGCTCGGCATCGGTGCCGGCCTGGCGATCGCCGGACTGTTCCTGCTGTTCCTCGGCTCGCTTGTCATCACCTTCCTGCTCGTGGCCGTCTTCCATGAGGCCGTCGGGCTGTCGTGGTGGCTCAGCGCCCTCATCGTCTTCGGCATCCTGCTCGTGCTCGCGCTCATCCTCGTCGGCATCGCCGTGCCGTTCCTCAAGAACGGCAACCCGACCCCGCAGTCGGCGATCAACTCCGGCAAGTCGGCGCTCAACGCGTTCAAGCGCGCCCTGACCAACCCCTCGGGCCCCCGCGTCTGAGTTCCGCTCCCGAGGCGCCGGTTCCGGTCCCGAGGCGGAGGTTCGGTGCCGCGGTGCCGGTTCCGGTCCCGAGGCGCCGGTTCCGGCTCCCTCGCTGGGAGCCCGTGTGAGCCTGTGACGTGAAGCCTGCATCCTGTGCGGATGCAGGCTTCAGTCGTGTCTGAGGTGCAGGTCAGAGCTCGATGTCGATCTGGGCGGCGCGATCCCAGTCGCGTGCCCAGCCCATCTCCTCGAGGGCGAACTCGAGCAGCGCTGCGGTGAAGCCCCACACGCGCAGCACGCCGACGTCGAAGGCTGGGGTGCGATACGAGCGGTCCGGTGCGGTGAAGGTGCCGCGGTTCTCCGGGGCGACGAGGTCTGCCACCGGCACCCGGTAGACGCGGGAGGACTCGCCGTGGTCGACAACCCACACGTTCGAGGGGTTCTGCCACCACGCCAGAACCGGGGTGACTTCGAAGGAGCTGACCGGAATGTAGAGCGGGTCGAGTGTGCCGACGACTTCGACGCCGTCGGGATCGAGGCCGGTCTCCTCCTCCGCCTCGCGCAGCGCCGCTGCGATCTCGTCGGCATCCTCGGGATCGCGCCCGCCGCCGGGAAAGGCGACCTGGTTGGGGTGGTGGCGCAGCTTCGCTGAGCGCTGCAGCAGCAGCACGTCGACGTCGGCGACGCCGAGGCGTTCGAGCCGGTCCTGCTCGCGGCGGCCGGCGAGTGTGCGCGGGGCCTGCCCGCGGCCGAAGAGCATGAGCACGGAGGCGTCGCGCACCGGTGCATCGTCCTTCTTGTGCGCCCGCCGCATCCACTCCTCGTTGCCGCCGGATTCGGCCAGCCGCGCGAGCGCGGACTTGACCGGGTCACCGGGGCTCGGCACCCACAGGCTCACGCCCGCTCCTCGGGGGCAGAGGCGCCGGCCGCGGGTTGTTCAGCGATCCCGGGGCCGGCATAGACGTCGGGGTCAGAGGCGACGTGCGGCTGCTCGGACTCGGCCTTCGGGGCCATCTCGAAGCGCAGCATCTTCTCCGCCTTGGCGGGGTCGAGCTCGCCGATGCCGAAGCTCGGGCACAGCTTGGCGATTGGACACGCTCCGCAGGCCGGGCGGCGCGAATGGCAGATCCGGCGGCCGTGGAAGATCATCCGGTGCGACAGCAGCGTCAGGTCCTTCTTCGGAAACAGCGCCACGACATCGGCTTCGACCTTCGCCGGATCCTTATGGGTGGTGAACCCCATTCGGCGAGCCAGCCGGCCCAGATGCGTATCGACGGTCAGCCCGGGGATGTCGAAGGCGTTGCCGAGCACCACATTGGCCGTCTTCACTCCTGTGCCCGGCAGGCTCACGAGGTCCTTCTGGTTCGCCGGCACCTCGCCGCCGAACCGGTCGACGAGCTCGCCGGCGAGCCGCACGATGTTCTTCGCCTTCGACCGGTAGAACCCGGTGGAGCGGATGAGCTGCTCGACGTCCTCGATCCGCGCAGCCGCCAGCGCCTCGGCGTCGGGGAACGCCGCGAACAGGCCCGGGGTCACCGAATTCACCCTGATGTCGGTCGTCTGCGCCGACAGGACCGTCGCCACGAGCAGCTGGAACGGGGTTTCGAAGTCCAGCTCGCAGCGGGCGTTCGGGTACACCTCGGCCAGAATCCGGTGGATCTTCCGCGCCCGCCGCGTCCGCCCCAGCGGCGTCTCCTTGGCGAATCGGCGCGCACTCTTCTCCGCGACACTCAGCATGCCTCCCACCTTATCGATCCCCGCGCCCGAGGCGTGGGTCGCCCGCCCCGCGCAGGTCACCACCGCCTCGGGCCCGGGGAGCCCACCGGCTCGGGCACGGGGAGTCCACCGGCCCTGACACAGGGGGATCACCGGCTCCGGCACAGGGGGATCACCGGCTCCGGAGCGGAGGTGCGGACCGCCTCGGGCACGGTGCATTTCAGCTCGTGGAGAACTCCGTTCCGCAGTGCGGCCAAACTCACGATCGCGAGTCGGGCGCCTGTTAGGATCGCACATGCTCTACGGGCCGGTAACAGGCATGACGCCGGCACCGGCATCAAGTAGAGTGTGCGGTGGGACACATCGGCGACAAACGTATGTTGAGGGAAGACCTCAGGAGGAACTGTGGATATCGAAGTAGTCCGGAATGCCACGCTGTTTGCGGGTCTTGATGATGAATCGACGAGTGCGCTGCTGAAATTCATGAAGCCGCGCAGCCTGCGACGGGGTACCGTGCTGTTCCGCGAGGGTGATTCCGGCAACGAGCTCTACATCGTCTCCACCGGCAAGCTCAAGGTCGGCCGCGAATCTCCGGACGGCCGCGAGAACCTGCTGTCGGTCGTCGGCCCTGGTGAGATGATCGGTGAGCTGACGCTGTTCGATCCGGGTTCCCGCTCGACGACGGTGACCGCTGTGTCGCAGACCGAGCTGCTGAGCCTGGAGCACAACGACCTCATGACCTGGCTCGAAGAGCGCCCGCAGGCTGCGATGAACCTGCTGCGCGCCCTGGCTCAGCGCCTGCGCCGCACCAATGACACCGTCGGCGACCTCGTGTTCTCCGACGTGCCCGGCCGCGTGGCCAAGGCGCTGCTCGACCTCGCCCAGCGCTTCGGCAAGCAGGGTCCCGACGGCACGCTCGTCGCCCACGACCTGACGCAGGAAGAGCTCGCCCAGCTGGTCGGCGCCTCGCGTGAGACCGTCAACAAGGCCCTGGCCGACTTCGCCGCTCGCGGCTGGCTGCGCCTGGAGGCGCGCGCCGTCGTCATCCTCGACCAGGAGCGCCTGAGCAACCGCGCCCACTGATCTGAGCTGCTCAACACAGCTGCGAACGCCCGGACATGACGTCCGGGCGTTCTGCTGTCTGTGAGGGCGATCAGCTGTCCTTGGGGGCGTGTGATGCCGGTGGGGCGTGTGGCGTCCGTGAGGGCATGTGGCTGGGTTGCCGCTCGGCCGCGAGTGGGTCGCGGCTGGGTCGCGGCTGGGCCTCCGGTTACGAGACCGAGCCGAGTTCGTCGATATAGGCCAGCTGCGCCCGTACGATCTGCAGGGCCGCCGGGCGCACCGAGTCCGGCACCTGAGCATAGACGACGTCACAGATCTCCTCTGCCGAGGTGTGGCCGTCCTCCAGCAGTCCGCGCACCTGCTCGATGCGTTCGTGGCGGTGGCTGATGTAGTAGTCGAGCACCGCAGCGGCATCCGTGCGTGCTGGCCCGTGGGCCGGTTCGATGCGCTCGACCACCCCATCGCTCACGAGCCCGCGCAGCCGCGCGAGACTGGCCATGTAGTCCCCCAGCGAGCCCTCCGGGTGGGCGATCATGGTCGTGCCCTCCCCGAGCACCGTGTCGCCGGTGAAGAGCGAGGAGCCGAAGAGCAGACTCACCGAATCCGAGGTGTGCCCTGGGGTGGCGAGGATCGTCACGGCATCTGCGTGGTCGGATCCGAAGGACAGCTGCTGGCCGTCCATGAGCGGGTCCGCTCCACGGCAGAACTCTGGCAGCACGGCATGACAGGCGGTGTCCGGAGCCCACTCGCCCACCGTGTGGAACATCTCCGTGTGATCGGCGTGCCGGTGGGTGAAGACGATGGCGGACAGGCGCCGTCCGGCGATCGCATCGAGGATGTTCGCTCGGTGCTCGTCGAGCTCTGGACCAGGGTCGATGAGCAGGGCCGAGGCATCGTCAGCGCTGGTGAGCAGGTAGGTGTTCGTTCCCTCCAGCGTCATCGCCGAAGGATTGTCTGCGGTGATCCGCAGCGTGCGCGCGGGCATCGTTGCCTCCCTTGCCGGAACGTGTGCGGCTTCTGCCGACTGAACGTGCGGTTTCTGCCGGCCGCGTGTGCAATTTCTGCCGGCTGAACTGTCTGGCGACCCCGAAAGCGCTGGGATCCCGTGTGCTCGACAGTCTATCGGCACGCACGGACACCGGTTCCGGCAGGCGGTTCTGGGCCCAGCCACCACGTCGGGGAAATTCTCCGAACTTTTTTCTCAGCGCGCTGACCAGGAGCGACAGCGTTTTTCCTGTATGCGGTGTACTGGAAGGCGGCGAATCGGGGCGGATCTGTGGCAGCGATGTCCGTGCCTCACTCTAGATTGGAAGCAGATGCACCAAAGGAGGTGATCTGCCTTGACCGCCGAGTCCGTTCCGGCTGAGGGCGCCCACCCGGCCGAAGCCCATCCGGAGTTCCTCGATGCTGCTGACATCGCACAGCTCACTGCGCACTGCCCTGAGCTGCTTGCCGCGGTCACGGCACTGGAGGCGACAGCAGCGAACATCCAGCAGAATGCGGCTCTCGACAGTGCGGCCTCGATCGCCATCGGCAAGGGCCTTGAGCTTGTCCGGCGGAAGCTCGAATCGGCCGCCGCACAGAGCACGCGCCTCATGTCTGAGCAGCTGGAGCCCAGCCACTACGGTGTGCGCAAACTGCCGGCGCTGTTGAAGCAGAAGATGCGCATCACCACCCACGAGGCCCGCCGCAGGGTTTCGATGGCCCGCTGCCTGACGGAGAAGCACAGCACCACCGGCCAGCCGATCCCCGCCCAGCTGCCGGAGGTCGCCGCCTGCCTGCAGGCCGGCACCATCTCTGTCGACCAGGCCCAGGCGATCATCAAGCAGATCGATGCGCTGCCGCCTCGCGTGCGCGCCGAGCACGAACCCGCTGTCGAGCGTGTGCTGGTTGAAAACGCCCCGGGCCTGCGGGTCGAGGAGTTCCGTGTGCTCGGCAAGCGCATTCTCGGCTACCTCGATCCTGATGGGAAGCTCGAGGCCGAACCCGGCCACCCCGATGACTACTTCGTCACCGTCAACCAGAAGGCCAACGGCGATTGGATCCTGCGCGGACTGCTCGACTCGACGACCGGTCTGACTCTCAACGCCCTGCTCACCAACCGCCAGCAGGGTCCTGCCGACATCGTCGATGCCTCCCGCACCGCAGCAGAAGACTCACACGACGCCCCCGGTTCACCTGATGAGGGTGGCTCCACCGTGGCCGGTGCTGGACACCTCGATGCGGCTGGCTCATCGTTCGGTCCTCCTGCCCTGGATCCGTTCGCGAACACCTGGGACGACGCCGGCTGCCGCCCGAACGCGTCCACCAGCGACGGCAGCCCGGCAGTCGCGCCGGTCTTCGACGATCGACGTCCCGACGGCGCGCGGCGCCACGACCGGTTCTCCGTGCTCATCACGCGCGGGGCGTGCGAACCGACCGGTGCTGGTTCCTACGCTCTCGTCGTCACCGCTACAGCTGAGCAGCTGGCACGCGGTGAAGGCGAGGTTGAAGCCGCCGGCGGACATACGCGACTCGAAGACGTCTTGCAGCTCTCCCCCGGTGGCAAGTTCTACTACTCAGCCACCGGGCCGGGCACCCGCGATGTGCAGGTGCGCACGGAGGGCCGCTTCGCCACCCCAACTCAGATGACGTTGCTGAAGGCCCGCGACCGCGGCTGCAGCTTCCCTGACTGCGATATCCCGGTCGGCTGGTGCGAAGCCCACCATATGCGCGCCCACCGCCACGGCGGGCCGACGGATCTGAGCAACCTGACACTGCTGTGCCGCTTCCACCACGGCTGGCATGAACGTCACGGCTGGCGCTCAGTACTGGTCAACGGCCTGCCCGCCTGGATACCGCCGCAGACCCTCGACCGAGCGCAGCGACCTCTCTTCCACTCCCGGTTCCAAGCCGAACTGGCAGATCCGATCACGCTCTTCCCCGAGTGACATACCGGCCCGGTCTGGGCCGCGACCGCAGCACCAGCGCCGATGCCTCGGCTCCACCAGCGTCAGCTCTCGGCGCCGAACAGTCCCGAGCTCTTCTCCAGATCGGATTCCGTCACGACCTTGCCGACGTCCCGGATGCGTCCGCGCTCCGAAGGATCAGCCCGATCGGGCAGCGAGACCCACCACTGGTCGTCGTGCCGGACGATCTCCGGCAGGATCGGCGAGACATCGCGCACCCGCGCCATCGCTGAACCGACTGTCGGCGTCTGGGCGAGGCTCTCGCACACCAGCCGCGTGGCAGCGGAGATGTACTCGGCGTGCTCGGGGTCGGCGTTCTCCAGCACCTTCGCCGGAGCCATCCACCCACCCCACGATTCGTTGACCGACCGGAACGAGACGGTCTGCCCGTGCGGTACAGCGCAGATGAAGAAGATCGTGTCGTGGCGGCGCAGCTGCCAGGGCGTGTTCACCCAGCGCATCCACGGTGAGAGCAGGTCCAGGCGCATCTTGAGGTCGCGCTCAGCGACGAGCTGCCCGAGCCGCGCCCTGCCGGTCACCAGCTTGTGTCGGCTGTCCTCCCACAGCGGGGTATCCGTCGACGAGATGATCCGCCCGTCGACATCCTCGGCCAGCAGCACGCCGAGCAGTTCCAGTGCCGCACGTGCGGCAGTAGCGAAGTAGTTGAGCGCCTTGGTGGTGTTGTCCATCCGCAGCACCCGCGCGCACTTGTGCGCATCCCAGACTGCCAGCGGCACATGATGGATGTCCTCGGGATGCAGTTCCGCCGAAGGGAACGCCCACCGGTTCTTGTCGGTCAGTCCTGGCGCGTCAGCCTGTCGTGTGACGAACACCTGGATGCCTCCAGGGGTGTCGCGCACGCAGACGACAGCCGCGGCAGGGATCGGCACCGAGGGGGTGGGTACGGTCTCGCCCGACGCGAACAGGTTGAGCAGCTGGGACAGCTGCTGCGAAACCGGAAGTTCTCGCGCCGGGCGATGCCGTGTCAGACGGTGGGGACTCATGGAGTCTTCGAAAGCCAGGCGGTCGGAGTCGCCGAAAGCCAGGCGGTCACAGACCCGGCTTCGCCTCAGGTGGCCGCACCTTGACAATCATCTCCACCTCGACCGGGGTGTCCATCGGCAGCGCGGCCACACCGACGGCGCTGCGGGCGTGCTCACCGCGGGCGCCGAAGACCTCACCGAGGAACTCCGAGGCACCGTTGATGACCTTCGGGTGGTCGGCGAAGTCGGCTGCCGAGTTGACGAAGCCGGTGAGCTTGACGATCTGCTCGACCTCGTCGAGATCGCCGATGACGGCCTTGACCGCGGCCAGTCCGTTGACGGCAGCGAGCTTGGCCGCCTCATAGCCGTCCTCGATGCTCACCCCGCCGCCGAGCTTGCCGGTCACCGTGAGCTCACCGTTGACGAACGGGAGCTGCCCGGAGGTGTACACGTAGTCACCTGACCGCACGGCCGGGACATACACACCCGCAGGCTTCGCCACCTCGGGAAGTTCGACTCCGAGCTTCTCCAGCTGCTGTTCAATGCGTGCCATCTGTCGTCTCCTTATGCCTTCGGGCGCTTGAGGTAGGCCACGAGACCGTTGCCGTCGGGGCCGGGGATGACCTGGACGAGCTCATACCCGTCTTCGCCCCACTGATCGAGGATCTGCTTCGTTGCGTGGACGATGAGCGGTACGGTGACGTACTCCCACTTCTGCATGTGCGAGCCCTTTCTGTTCGACTGCCCTCAGCCTAGTTCAGCCGCCTCACACGCGGCTACCGCTTCCGAGGTGTGGGCTCCCTGGCGACGTGTGGGATCCCTGGCGACGTGCGGGCCCCCGCGACGTGTGCGCCGCGAACCGCGGCTCATTCCGGACAGCAGAGAGGCGGTGCAGGAAATGTGTTCCTGCACCGCCTCAGTCAGCATCAGACGTCAGCCGCCGAGCGATGGCGGCTCGTCATCGCCGCCCTCGTCGCCGCCGTTGTTGCCGCCGCCACCGCCGCCGTTGTCACCGCCGCCGTTGCCGCCGCCGTTGCCGCCGTTGTTGCTGCCGCCACCGCCGCCGTTGTTTCCGCTGCGGCTGCCACCGGACTTGGTGCTGCCTTCGGGCTGGGTGCCAGACGGGCGGGAGAATCCGGTGTTGCCCTTCGTCTCCTTGATGGCCTTGCTCATATACGACTGCCAGGTCTTGCCGGAGATGGTCGCACCGTAGATGCGGCCGCGGACCTTGCCCTTGCTGTTCTTGCGCCAGTCCATGTTCTTGTCCGGATGACCGGTCCACACCGCAGTCGAGATCTTCCGAGTGAAGCCGACGAGCCAGGTCGAACCGACTTCGAAGTTCGTCGTACCGGTCTTCGCACCAGCCGGCGCGCCGATCCGCAGCGAGGAGGTGGTGCCGCCGTTGAACGTCTGCGAAAGCGCCCAGGCAACCGAATCGGCAACCTTCTTATCGAGCACCTTCTTGCAGTCGGCCTTCGGCACGTCGACCTTCTCACCTTCGGAATCGGTGATCTCGGTGATGGGGGTCGGGCGGCAGTAGGTGCCGCCGGAGGCGAACACTCCGTACGCGCTGGCCATGTCGATCGGCGCGACCTGCACGATGCCCAGCACCGAGGCGGGCTTGAGGGCGTCGGTCGTGCCGTCCTGGAGCTTCGTGTCCAGCGGCGAGCCGTTGCCGTACTTGATGCCCAGGTCGGTGGCGGTCTTCATGATCCCGCACATGTCGAGCTGGTTGGCCATGGCCGCATAACCGGTGTTGACGGACTTGCGGGTGGCGTCGAGTGCGGTCATCGCAGAGTTGCCACCACCGTCGCCGGCGTTGTTCGGGTTCCACTTCGCCCCGTTGTTGTCGCAGCCACGGTACTTCCACGACCCGGCGGCGTACTCGCGCTTGGTCGCGTTGACCGTCGAGCCGAGGGTCTTGCCCTCCTTGAGCCATTCGGTCAGCACGAACGGCTTCCACGTCGAACCCACCTGGAAGCCGTTGGCGCCGTTGTGGGAGTTGTCGACGTTGAAGTTGATCTGAGTGTCCGAGCCCTTCTTGCCCTCAGACGCCGTGTAGTTGCGGTTCTGCGCCATCGAGAGCACCTTGCCGGAACCAGGCTCGACGGAGACGATGGTGTGACCGGCACCGGAGGGATCGCCGACCGGAACCCGCTTCTTCACAGCCTTGTCGGCTTCGTTCTGCATCTTCGGGTCAAGCGTCGTCTTGATCGTCAGGCCGCCGCGCTGCAGCAGGTTGCGGCGCTCCTCCTTCGTCTCACCGAAGATCGGGTCGTTCTCCACGACGCGCTGGACGTAATCGCAGAAGTAGCCCTTGTTCCCAGCAGCCGCGCATCCGTTGGGAGTCTCGTGAATGTCGAGCTCGAGGTCGGAGTTGCGCGCCTCGTCGTACTCCTCCTGCGTGATCTTGCCCTGCTTGTGCATGAGCCCGAGCACGGTGTTGCGGCGCTCGATGGCGTTCTCCGGCTTGGTCTGCGGATTGTAGGCAGCCGGGTTCTTCACGATGCCGGCCAGTGTGGCGGCCTGCTGGATATTCAGGTCCTTCGCCGAAATGCCCCAGTAGCGCTGAGCCGCGGCCTCAACGCCGTAGACGCGCGGGGTGCCGGAGTAGTTGTTGATGTTGAGGTAGCGGTTGAGGATCTCGTGCTTGCTGTACTTGTTCTCCACCGCAGCAGCCAGCTTCGCCTCGCGGAGCTTGCGGGCGTACCCGGCTGCACCGGAGCTCTCGGTGGCCTCTTCGATCGCTGCTCGGTTGCTCTCGTCCTCTGCGTTGGCGTTCTCGCTCAGCACGTTCTTGACATACTGCTGCGTCAGTGTCGAACCGCCCTGGGTGTCATCGGAGAGCAGGTTGTAGACCACTGCGCGGGCGATGCCCTGCAGGTCGACGCCGCCGTGTTCGAAGAAGCGCTCATCCTCGACGGCCACAGTCGCCTGCTGCATCTGCTCGGAGACATCCTCGAGAGCGACCTCCTTGCGGTTCTGCCAGTAGAAGGTCGCGATCTCCGAGCCATCGGAGGCGAGCATGCGGGACTGCTCGGCGAGCGGGCGCTCGTCGAGTTCGGCCGGCAGCGCGCTGAACAGCTCCACGCCGGCATCGGCTCCCATCGACGCAACGCCGACGGAGGGGATCGCCAGTCCTGCACCGACAACGCCGGCGATGACGCTGACGGCGATGAACTGGAACAGCGCCGCGACCTTGTTGGGGGATTCTGAGACAGATGACACCATGCGGATCATTTTAACGAAGAGCGCAAGTCGATTCCCTCAGCATTCGCCCAATGAAGCTGGGAATCACGGGAGTCCAGGCGGGACGGCCGACGCCCCACCTGGCCCGCACGGTCGGACGCGGAAAGCCCAGACTGCCTCAGCTGCGGGCGGTCAGGGTGATGAGGGAGACCTCCGGCGGGCACGCGAAGCGCACTGGCGCGAACGGCGAGAACCCGAGCCCGGCCGAGACATTGACCGTCATGCCGTGGTAGTCGAAGGTGCCCTTGGCATGCCGGGCCGGCAGGTCGCAGTTGGTCACCAGCGCCCCATAGAAGGGCACGCACACCTGCCCGCCGTGCGTGTGACCGGCGAAGGCGAGGTCCGCCTCGGCGGCGGCGAAGGCATCGAGCACGCGCAGGTACGGGGCATGGGTGACGCCGATGCGCACGTCGGCGGTGGGGTCGTCGAAGCGCGGCCACTCCTCGTCGATCCGGTCGCGGTTCATGTGCGCATCTCCGGTGCCGGCGAAAGCCAGGCGGGAGCCGCGCAGCTCGATCTCGGAGCCGCGGTTGTCGAGGAAGGCCCAGCCGCGCTCAGCGAAGGCGTCGACGAGCTCCATCGTCGGCAGGGTGGCATTCTTCTTCGAATGCTTCACCTCCGAGGGTGCGCCGAGATAGCGCAGCGGGTTCTTCAGCTGCGGGGGGAAGAAGTCGTTCGACCCGAGAACGAACACCCCGGGAACGTCGAGGAGCTCATCGTAGACCTCCAGCAGCCGTTCGAGCATCGGGGCGGCGAGGTTGTCACCGGTGTTGACGATGAGGTCGGGCTCGAGCTCGGCCAGCTGGGAGACGAATGCCATCTTCCTCTTCTGCCACGCGCACAGGTGCAGGTCGGAGATGTGGAGGATGCGCAGATCCTCGGCACCCGGCGGCAGCACGGGCACGGTGCTGCGGCGGATGCGGAACAGCGCCGGTTCGATGCCGGCAGCCCAGACGGCACCGGCCAGCCCGGCCGCGGACACGGCCCCGGCTGCAGCGAGGGTGGTGGCGAGCGTTCGATTCATCTGCCCCATCCTAGCGGCAACCGGGGACAGGTCAGCGAGCGTCCGTCCCCGAGGCGTCCCCCGCCTCGGGAGCGGTGCTCACCAGCGAGGGGTGACGGTGGATATCGGCTTCGCGGCGGATCCGGGCGCGGGTGTGGCGGGACTTGCGGCGGTGGCCGATGAGCCGGCAGATGAGGTAGATGAGGAAGCTGATGGTCGTGACGAAGGGGCTGATCGGCACGACCGGTGAGCCGAGCGCGATGAGGATGCCGCCCACCGACGAGATGACGGCGAACAGCATCGACAGGACCGGCACGAGGACCGGGGAGGCCGAGATCTGGGTGGCGGCCGCCGCCGGGGTGACGAGCAGGGCGAGGACGAGGAGCACGCCGACGACCTGGACGGACAGCGCGACGGCCAGCCCGAGGGCGAGCATGAAGATGATCGTGAGCGCGGTGACCGGAACGCCCTTGGCGCGGGCGACGGCCGGGTCGATGCTGGCGAAGGTGAGTGGGCGCCAGATGATGAGAAGGACGACGAGGACGATGACTGCGCAGATGACGAGCGTGCGGATCTGGCTCGGGTTGATCGCCACGATCTGACCGGTGAGCAGTCCGAACTTGTTCGCCGCGCGGCCGTCGTAGAGGGCGAGGAAGAGGATGCCGAGGCCGAGGCCGAAGGGCATGAGGACGCCGGTGATCGTGTTCTTCTCACTGCTGGGTGCACCGCCGATGCCGATGAGCAGGGCCGCGGCGAGGGAGCCGATGATCGAGCCGTAGACGACGTCGAAGCTGATAAGAAGCGCGAAGGCGGCGCCGGCGAAGGAGAGTTCGGCGACGCCGTGGACGGCGAACGGAATGTCACGGGCCATGACGAAGACGCTGATGAGACCGCCGACCACGCCGAGCAGTGCGGCTGCGAACAGGGAGTTCTGCAGCAGCACGATGAGCTCGCCGTAGTTCTCAAACGTGAAGTACTCGGTGAGGATGTTCGCTGCCAGGTGAGTCATGGTGCCTGCGCTCCTCAGATCGCCCCGGCCGAAGGCTCGGGGTGATGGATCGGGTGATGGTCGGAGTCGCTACCGACGATGACGATGCGCCCGCCGGCGCGCACGACGTCGATCGGTGAGCCGTAGAGCTCGCTGAGCGCCGTGGAGTTGATGACTTCGTCTGGGGTGCCGACGAGGAAGTGTCCGCCGGCGATGTAGAGGACCCGGTCGACGTAGGGCAGGATCGGGTTGATCTCGTGGGTGACGAAGAGGATCGCGGTCTGGCGGGTCTGGCGCTTCTCGTGCAGCAGGCGGGCGACGAGCCGCTGATGGGTCATATCGAGGTGCAGCAGCGGCTCGTCGCACAGCAGCAGGTGCGGATCCGAGCCGAGGGCCTGGGCGACGCGCAGGCGCTGCAGTTCGCCGCCGGAGAGCATGCCGACCGGGGAGTCGGCGTAGGTCTGGGCGCCGACCTCTTCGAGCAGCGCTTCGACCTTCTGGCTGCGGGAGCGGGAGAACCAGCCCGGTCCCCAGCGGTGGCCGTCGAGTCCCATGCGCACGAGGTCGCGGCCGCGCATCGGGGTGTCGTCGTCGATGCCGCGCTGCTGGGGGATGTAGCCGATGTCCGGATCGCCGCGACGGGCGCGGTGGCCGTTGACGCGGGCCGTGCCGGAATACAGCTGATACTGCCCGAGGAGGACCTTGAGCAGGGAGGTCTTGCCGCAGCCGTTGGGGCCGAGGATGGCGATGAACTCGCCGGGCTCGACGTCGATGTTGAGGTTGTGCCACAGCACCCGGTCCCCGAAGCGCAGCTGTGCGTCGCTGAGCTCGAGGACCGGGTTGGTGCTGTGTGAATCCGAATCAGTGATCGTGACCTGCCAGCGCTTCCTGGACGTCCTTGATGTAGCCGCCCATCCAGTCGATGTACTTCTCGTCATTGTCCATGGTCTCCGCCAGATTCACGACCGGCACACCGGCGCTTTCGGCGGTCTTCTTCAGTTCGTCGGCCTGCGGGCCGGAGTTCTGCGAATTGTAGGCGAGGACGACGACTTCCTTGTTCGCGATCTGCTCCTTGGCCTCCTTCAGCACCAGAGGCGGCACATCGTCGCCGTGTTCGACGGCGGAGAGGAAGTCCTGGGAGGTGATGTTCTCGATACCCATGTCATGGAAGAGCCACAGAGCGATCGGCTCAGTGGCCGCAGCCTTCTCACCGTCGTGCTCGGACTTCGCCTCGTCGAGCTGGGACTGCAGCTTGCCGAGTTCGGCCTTGTAGTCCTCGGCGTTCTTCTTGATGTCGTCGGCGCTGCCCGGCAGCTCGTCGCTCAGCTTCGAGGAGACTTCGTCGACGAGCTTCGTCATCGTCGGCACGGAGTACCAGACGTGCTCATTGAAGGCGCCGTGGTCATGGTCGTGATCGTGGCCCTCTTCATCGTGGTCGTGGGCGTCCTCGGTGCCGTGGTCATGGCCCTCTTCACCGTGGTCATGGGCGTCCTCGGTGCCGTGGTCATGGCCCTCTTCACCGTGGTCATGGGCGTCCTCGCCGTGGTCATGGGTGTCCTCGGTGCCGTGGTCGTGGCCTTCGTGGCCCTCTTCGCCGTGGTCATGGCCGTCTTCATCGCCGTGGTCGTGGTCGTGCGGCTCGTTGGCCACACCGTCGGAGCCCGGCAGGCCCGAGATGGCCACGGTGTCGACAACGGTCGGCTTGTGATCAGCGGCTTCGAGCATTGTCGTCATGAAGGCGTCATAGCCGCCGCCGTTGACGACGACCATGTCGGCCTTCGACAGCTTGAGCTGGTCCTGGGCGGTGGCCTCGTAGTCGTGGGGATCCTGCGTCGGATCGTCGATCACCGGCGTCACCTCAGCTGCATCGCCGGCGACGTTCTTGACGATGTCGGCGTACACATTGGTGGAGGTCACAACGGTGAAGTCCTTGTTGCCCTCAGCGGAGCTGTCGGAACCACCGCAGCCGGCCAGCGCGATAAGGGAACCAGCGGCGAGAGCCGCAAGTACGGGAGTGCGGAGCGAGCGCATAGGACACCTTTCCAGGCGAAGATTGTCGATCTCGACGGACGTTACCCCTATGCATCAACACAGCGCTAATGGATCTATTGCAATTCTTTTATGGTTCTGGGATGGCCGTTCATCTGCGCGTTCCGGCGTACAGAGCGGCGACATGTGCGGGCGCCGCAGGCGTGCGAATGCACTGCATGCAGATGACTGCAGCCGCGAGGATCGGATCCGCGGTACAGACAGCCGCCGCGCCAGCCGCCGCGCGCCGCCAGCCGCCGCGCGCTGCGGCCGTCAGTCGCGTCAGCCGCGTTCGGCGATGAGACGGGCGATCTGCACGGTGTTGAGCGCTGCGCCCTTGCGCAGGTTGTCGTTCGAGATGAACAGCACCAGACCGCGCCCTTCAGGTGCCGACTGGTCGGCGCGGATGCGGCCGACGAAGCTGGCATCGCGACCGGTAGCCCCCAGCGGAGTCGGCACATCGGCCAGCTCGACGCCGGGTGCGTCAGCGAGCACCTCGCGTGCGGCCTCCGGGGTGATCTCGCGGGCGAACTCGGCATGTACAGCGAGGCTGTGACCGGAGAACACCGGCACGCGCACACACGTCCCCGCCACCCGCAGCTCAGGCAGCCCGAGGATCTTGCGGCTCTCGTTGCGCAGCTTCTTCTCCTCGTCCGTCTCACCTTCGCCGTCGTCGACGATCGACCCGGCCATCGGCAGAACGTTGAACGCGATGGGAGCCGTGTACACCTCGGGAGCGGGGAAGTCGACAGCAGCGCCGTCGCGCACAAGCTGCTCGGCATCGTCGATGACCGCGCGCGCCTGCCCGGCAAGCTCCTCGACACCGGCCAGCCCGGAGCCGGAGACCGCCTGGTAGGTCGCCACGGTCATGCGCTCCAGCCCGGCGGCGTCGTGGAGAGCCTTGATGACCGGCATCGCGGCCATCGTCGTGCAGTTGGGGTTGGCGATGATGCCCTTGGGGGTGTCGTTGATGGCTTCGGGGTTGACCTCGCTGACGACGAGCGGCACCTGAGGGTCGGAGCGGAAGGCCGAGGAGTTGTCGATGACGGTCACCCCGGCCTCGGCGAAGCGCGATGCCTGCGCCCGGGAGGTCGACCCGCCGGCTGAGAACAGAGCGACGTCGAGGCCGGTGGGGTCTGCGGTCGCGGCGTCTTCGACGACGACGGTCTGCCCGGCGAAGTCGAGTTCGCGACCGGCCGAACGCGCCGAGGCGAAGAAGCGGATCGAGGCGATCTCGAAGCCTGGATTGTCTGCCAGCAAGTCGCGCATGACCTCACCGACCTGGCCGGTGGCGCCGACTACGCCGATGTTGAGTGCCTTCATCGTCCGGTACCTCCGTACACGATCGCTTCGGTGTCATCGGCATCGAGGCCGTAGGCGGTGTGGGCTGCGCGCACCGCGTCGTCGAGCAGCTCAGCACTCGTGACGACGCTGATGCGGATCTCCGAGGTGGAGATCATGTCGATGTTGATGTGGGCGTCGGCCAGCGCGTCGAACAGCGTCGCGGTGACACCCGGGTGCGAGCGCATGCCCGCGCCGACGACGGAGAGCTTGCCGATCTGGTCGTCGTACTGGATGTGGTCGAAGCCGATGCTCGCCTTGCCGGCTTCGAGCGCCTCGATGGCCTTCGCGCCGTCGTCCATCGGGAGGGTGAAGGAGATGTCGGTGCGGCCGGGATCGCGGGTCGAGATGTTCTGCACGATCATGTCGATGTCGATCTCCTGCCGGGCGACCGTACGGAAGATCTCGGCCGCCTTGCCCGGGATGTCGGGCACACCGACGATCGTGAGCTTGGCCTCCGAACGGTCGTGCGCGACACCGGAGATGATTGCCTGTTCCATGTTCTCTTCCGTTTCTTCTGTCTGTGCGGTGCGGAACGCCTCGGGAATGGGCGCATCGGTCACCCAGGTGCCCTGGTGCTGGGAGAACGAGGAGCGCACGTGGACGGGAACCCGATAGCGGCGGGCGTACTCGACGCAGCGCAGCATAAGGATCTTCGCGCCCGAGGCGGCCATCTCCAGCATCTCCTCGTAGCTGATGATGTTGATCTTGTGTGCGCTCGGCACGATGCGCGGGTCGGCGGTGAAGACGCCGTCGACGTCGGAGTAGATCTCGCACACATCGGCTTCGAGTGCTGCGGCGAGGGCGACGGCGGTCGTGTCCGAGCCGCCGCGACCCAGGGTCGTGATATTCTTCGTCGTCTGGGACACGCCTTGGAATCCGGCGACGATCGCGACGTTGCCGTCGTCGAGGGCGGAGCGGATGCGCCCGGGGGTGACGTCGATGATGCGGGCCTTGCCGAAGGACTCATCGGTGATGACGCCGGCCTGTGAGCCGGTGAAGGACTGCGCGTGGTAGCCGAGGTTGGCGATCGCCATGGCGAGCACGGCCATCGAGATCCGCTCACCGGCGGTCAGCAGCATGTCGAGTTCGCGGGCCGGCGGGACCGGGGAGATCTCCTTGGCCAGATCGATGAGGTCATCGGTGCTGTCGCCCATCGCCGAGACCACGACGACAACATCATGGCCGGCCTGGCGGTATTCGACGATCCGCTTGGCCACGCGCTTGACGGAGTCGGCATCGGCCACGGAGGATCCGCCGAACTTCTGCACAACTAGGCTCACAGCAATCACTTTCGTCCGGGTACAGTCGCGTTGCTCGCAACGCCTCGGCCCATTGTAAACACCGGCCCGCGCGCACATCGGCAGGCCCCGCCATCTGGACGATGACGGGGTCCGCCGCGTCCGAGGCGGGGGCTGGGTCTTCGAGGCGGGGCTGGGTCTCGAGGCGGGGGCTGGGTCTTCGAGGGGCGCGCCGGTCCCGAAGCGGGGCTTCCGTTGCCGATAGGCGAGAGATCAGCTGGCCGGAACCGGCACCTCGGCGACGGTGAAGAGATCACCGGGCTGGCAGTCCAGCGCGTCGCACAGGGCCACGAGTGTGGTGTAGCGGATGGCCTTGGCGCGGTTGTTCTTGAGCACCGAGAGGTTGGCCAGTGTCACGCCCACCTCGTTCGCCAGTTCGGTCAGGGTCTTGCCGCGGGCGGTGAGCAGCTCATCGAGGTGGCAGCGGACCGCGCGGGTGGTGCTCTCGCTGCTCATCAGATGACTCCTTCGAGCTCGTCTTCGGCGCGCTGGCCGCGCAGCAGTGCCTGGCGGAAGACCTGGATGAGGCCGAGGACGCCGAGCCAGACGAAGCTGCCCATCGTGGTGACGCCGTTGCCGAAGCCGGCCTCGAAGATGTCGAGGCCGCGGGTCACGAGGTTGCCGCCGAGCATGAGGTTGAGCCCGACGGCCACTCCGGTGCCGAAGGCGATCCAGAAGGCGATGCTCAGGTCGCGCGAGGCCCGCTGCGACAGCGGGTTGCCTTCGGCGAAGACGCTGATGACCCGGCTGAGGTACCAGCCTGCGGCGAGGGTGCCGACGACGAGGAGGGCCTGTGCGATGAGCACGTGGGTGATCGCCCAGGCGCTGAGCTCGTCGAAGGGGATGACGAAGCTCATCATTCCATCGGCCCGGGCCGGGACTCCGGGGATGAGGCCTTCGGTCTGTTCCGGCAGTTCGAGGGAGACGGTGAGCTCATGGGAGACGATCGCCCGCACGATGCCGGTCACGGCGTTGACGAGGATGACCGCCAGGGCCATGAGGCTGAGGAGCTCCAGGCCTCCGCGGCTCTTGCGACGGCCGGTAGCGGTTGCCGGTGCTGTGTTCTGCGGCGTGCCCTGGGTGTTCATGGGCTTCTCCATTCATCGAGGGTGACTGATGCTGCATATCGATTTTCGATATATCGACAGTCAATATACTTCTCGAGTTTCGATAAGGAGTCAAGAGCTTGAAGCATATCGATAGTCGATAAGTTGCGTTGTGCCTGGTGAGGCCCCGGAAAAGAATTTCAGCCCGGCCGGGGTTCCGGCCGGGCTGGGCTGTGCGTGCGGGGCTGCTGGGGCTGCTGCGCCCGCTCCGGCGCTGAGCTTCTGCTGCCGCTCAGCGCCCGTCGTCACTGGGCCCCTGGTGTCACTGGGCGACGGGCCGGCGGCCTTCGAAGGCGCGGCCGAGGGTGACCTCGTCGGCGTATTCGAGGTCGCCGCCGACGGGCAGGCCGGAGGCCAGGCGGCTGACGGTGATGCCGAGGCTGGAGAGCAGCCGCACGAGGTAGGTCGCTGTCGCTTCGCCTTCGAGGTTCGGGTCGGTGGCGATGACGCATTCGGTGACCTCGCCGCTCTGCAGGCGCGGCAGCAGGCTCTTGATGCGCAGCTCATCGGGGCCTATGCCTGCCATCGGGTCGATCGCGCCGCCGAGGACGTGGTAGAGCCCGCGGAACTCGCGGGTGCGTTCGATGGCGATGACGTCCTTGGGCTCTTCGACCACGCAGATGACGCTCTGGTCGCGGCGGGTGTCCTTGCAGATGACGCATTCGGTGTCCTCTGCGACGTTGCCGCAGGTCTCGCAGAACTTCACCCGCTTCTTCACCTCGGTCAGCGCGCGGGCCAGCCCGGAGACGTCCTCGCTGGGACTCTGCAGGATGTGGAACGCCAGGCGCTGGGCGGACTTCGGGCCGATGCCCGGAAGTTTGCCGAACTCGTCGACCAGGTCCTGCAGGGCGCCTTCGTAGAGCATGCTCATGCGTCGGTCTCCTCGATCACGACACCGCCGAGGATCCGCTCAACGACAGGCACGCCGACGTCAGGGGCCTCGGTGATGTCCATATCCGTATCGGGATCGAAGTCCTCGTATCCGTCATCGGGTCGGCCGGTGCCGGCCTGCCGGTCGTGGGCTGCTGGCCCGTCGCCGTTCGCGGTGCGTGCCGGTGCGACTCCGCTCTCGGCTGCCGGTCTTGGGCCTGAGGTGTCGGCTGGTCCCGAGGTGTGGGCTGGTCCCGAGGTGTGGGCCGGGCCGGAGGCGTGGTTTGGCTGCCCGGGAGCCCCGGAGTGCACGTCACGGCCGGGGCTGCTGCCGTCGCCGTTCTGCTGGGCGCGCTGGGCGAAGCGCTGCGCGTAACTGGCATACGGGTTGGCTGATTCCGACGGCCCCTCGCCCTTTGGCAGCGGGGCGTCGGGGCCGTCGTTGGAGGTGAAGGCGATGTTCGGGTCGGCGTAGGCGCCGAGGAAGTCGAGGTCATCGTCACCGTCGGCCGCATTGCCGCTCGGCGGTGCGTTCTGGGCTGCGGTCTCGCCAAGATCGGCTGGAGCGGAGCCCTCAGCGTCGGTCGTCTCAGCGTGGTCTCGGTCGGCACCGGATGCCTCATGCTCATCGTCGATAGCCGCAGGCGGCGGCACCACGACTGCGGGCATGTCGACAGCACCAGAGCCTGCACTCGTGTCTGCCTCGTACGGATCTCCGACGTCGGCACCGGCGTAGTAGTCGTCCTCCGGCGGCGGTTCGGGCCCGTCGTCAGGCTCTTCGACATCGTGGGCGAGCGGTGCCTGGCACTTAGAGTGCTGCTCGGCTTCTGGTCCGGGCTGTGCTGCGTTCGGCCTCTCCCCTGCGGTGGCGGGAGTCTCTCCTGCGGTGGCGGGAGTCTCTCCTGCGGTGGCGGGAGTCTCAGCTGCGGGCTGGTCTAGGCTTTGCCCTTCCTCCGCATCGTCCGCAGCGGATTCGGCAGCTGCCGTATCGCCTGGGCTCTGCCAGAAGCGCTCATGGTCGATCGGCTCGCGGTCAGCCTCGCGGGGGCCGACGACGGAGTCGATCTCCTCCTGCGTGGGACGCGGGCGGTTGATCGTGCTCTGCTGTTCGTGCCCGCGGGATTGCTGCGGCGAGGCTCCTCCCCCACCGGGGCTACCCGAGTTGGCAGCCGGCGCGCCGCTGTGGCCGCCGGGCACGTTTCCGGTCGCAGGTCCGACCTCGACGCGAGCATGGATGCCGAGCACATCGTTGAGCGCTTCGCTGAGCTTCTGCGCGTTGTTGCCGCGGTTGAAGGAGTTGAGAGCGCCGGGGTTGTCGAACCCGAGGTAGAAGACTCCGTCGGCGAATCCGTAGGGCACCGCGCTGTTGCTCACGATCGCGCGGGCAAGCTTCGCTGTGCGGCCGAGTGCATCGAGGATGTCGGGCCAAGCGCGGCGGATCGCATCGATCTCCGCTCCTGGCTGCCCCGGTCCCGAGGCGGGGGTCGGCGGCTGTGCCGGTTCGGACGCAGCCTGAGGCTGGGAGGGCTGCTGCGAGCCCTGTGCCTGCGTCGGCTGCTTGGCCTGGGCCGCCGGAGCTGCTTGCGGTCCTGCCTGCTCAACTTGGGCGGAATCCTGCTGCCCGCCAGGCTGCTGGCCGGGCTGCTGGGCAGGCGGCTGCGGCTGGATGTGCTGTGTGGTGTCTGCGGCTGCGGGGGCTGCCGAGTTCGCGGTTGCGGGGGCAGCCGGTTCAGATGCGGCATGCTCAGGCGCGGCCACCTCGGGCACAGGCGACTCAGCTGCAGGCGACTCAACTGCAGTCGGCTCGGGCGCCGACGTGTCAGCTGCAGCTGTAGCGGATTCTGCAGCCTTGTCGGCGTCTGGATCGTCGCTGAGCATGGATTCAGCGGCTGCGGCAGCGGCTGCGAACTCGTCGAGATCGTCGTCGACGCTGCGTGCAGGTGCTGGCTTCGCAGGCTGGCCGGTGTCGGTCGGCATGCCAGCTCCAGCAGCAGCACCAGCTTGGGCACCGCTTCCAGCCGCGCTGGCGGTTTCGCCCGCACCTGTTTCGGCAGCACCCGTCTCGCCGCGCTCAGGTGCGGCAGCCGGAACAGCTCCAGGTGGCAGAGTTCCAGTGGCGCCCATGCCGATGCGGCGTTCGATCCGCTCGACGCGGCTGAGCGTCGAGCGCCGGGACTTCTCGGCAGCCGGCAGCAGCACGCGCGCGCAGATGAGCTCGAGCTGCAGTCTCGGCGAGGTCGCACCGGTCATCTCCGACAGCCCCGTATTGAACAGATCGGCTGCCCGCGACAGCTCCGCCTGCCCGAACGACCGGGCCTGCTGGACGAGACGCTCCAGCCGATCAGCCGGGACCTCCGGCAGGAACGAGGCCGCCGCCTCGGGAGCGGCACCGACGACGACCAGGTCGCGGAACCTCTCCAGCAGATCCTCGACGAACCGGCGGGGGTCCTGACCGGACTCGATGACCCGGTCGACGACCCGGAACACCGCCGCCCCGTCCCCGGCGGAGAACGCATCGACGATGTCACCGAGCAGCGAATCGGGTGTATAACCCAGCAGGGCGATCGCCGTGTGGTAGTCGACGCCGTCAGCTCCGGCGCCGGCCATGAGCTGGTCGAGCACGGAGAGCGAATCGCGCACCGATCCGCCGCCAGCGCGCACAACCAATGGCAGCACGCCCTTGGAGACCGGCACATTCTCCCGCGTGCACAGCTCGTCGAGGTAGCCGGTGAGCACCTCGGGTGGGACGAGCCGGAAGGGGTAGTGGTGCGTGCGCGAGTGGATGGTGCCGATGACCTTCTCCGGCTCGGTGGTCGCGAAGACGAACTTCACATGCGCCGGCGGCTCCTCGACGAGCTTGAGCAGGGCGTTGAATCCCTGCGGGGTGACCATGTGCGCCTCATCGAGGATGAAGACCTTGAACCGGTCACGGGCAGGGGCGTAGACGGCGCGTTCGCGCAGGTCACGGGCGTCATCGACACCGTTGTGGCTGGCTGCGTCGATCTCGACGACGTCGAGTGAGCCGGGGCCGTCGTTGGCGAGGTCGCGACAGCTGGGGCACTGTCCGCACGGCTGCGCGGTCGGGCCCTCTACGCAGTTGAGGCAGCGGGCGAGGATGCGCGCTGAGGTGGTCTTGCCGCAGCCGCGCGGACCGGAGAACAGATAGGCATGGTTGATGCGGTCATTGGCGATCGCGGCCATGAGCGGGGTGACCACATGGTCCTGGCCGATGACCTCGTCGAAAGTCTCCGGGCGGTAGCGGCGGTACAGTGCAGTAGACACATCCCCTACCCTACTGCGAACCGCTGACATCGCTCAGCTGACGCTGTGGATCCCCGCTCCCGAGGCGGTGGCCGGGTCGGATGCTGCGCGAGGCCCGAGGTGTGGCACCATGGTGGCGGAACGGCACCCGTGCACCGCAGAGCGCATACTGCCGCACCGCGTTTTCTTCTCCCCAGGTCAGGAGGCCGAAAGATGGATGAGCCGCAGCTTCTGGCGGTGCTCATTGTCATCGCGTTCTTCTTCATCACCCTCTTCGGCGGCGGCTACCTCATCTACCGGACGATGAACCGCCCGAACTCCTATATCGGCGCGCGCATGCACGCTGAAGAGCAGCGCCGGCTCCAGCAGGAGCGGGACAGCGCGGGAGATGCGGCGCCGGTTGCGGACCAGACCGGTCGAGCCAGCGCGACAGGCGACCGCGACGCGACGAACCCACGCGACGTGTGGGGCCCGCACGGCCCGGAGGATCAGGCGCCGGGGCGCTGATCAGCGCCCGGCAGCATCACCGCGCCCGGCAACGTCACCGCGCCCGGCAGCATCGCCGCGCGCGGCGGCGTCACCGTGCTCGCTGTCGTCACGGTCATCGGCACTCACGTCGCCTGGACACGGCTCCACGACGGGAAGGGTGCCGGTCTGCACATCGTCTGCCGCCTCGGGATCGGTTCCCTCAGGCGGGTCGAACTCCTCGACCTCGACGATCGCATGGTCCTTGCGGCCGTAGACCCACAGCAGGATCTCCAGCGGCTTGCCGGTGACCTTCATGATGCCCTTGGACTTGGGCCCGGCGGTGGTGCCGGCGAATCCGGGAGCGTCGAAGATCAGGTGCTTGCCGACTGACAGAGCCTGGGGCAGCGCGAGCATCTTCAGCAGCGGCCACACGCTCATCTGCATGTCCCACGACAGGCTGCGCGGCTGCCAGTCATCGGCGGCCCGGCGGACGTCCTCATGGTGGACGAGGAACTCCGCGGTGTTCATCACCCGGTCGACCGACGACAGCTTCGCCGGAGACCAGATCGGCGCACCCTCCGCCATGAGACCGACGAGCTGCTCGAACGGCATCTCGGTGAATTCCGTCTCGACCGAGGTCTTGTATCGATCCAGCGAGGGGAAGCGCTCGGCCAGCTGCGGGGAGGCGTTGCCCGGCAGCGCGAAGGGCCTGCGGTCGCGGATGACGAGGTGAACTGCCAGATCCCGCACCGTCCATCCCTCACACAGGGTGGGTGCGTCCGGGCCGACATCGAACATCAGCGCAGCGAGGCTGAGCCGTTCGTCGCGTGCGTAGTTCTTCCTCATACACTCAGTCTGCCGTCTGCTGTGCGGAGGCGTCCACATTTCTCGCTGAGTGTCTGCAGAAAGTCCGCTATCCGGCTGGTGGAGCGGTAATCGGCCAGGTCATCGCCGCGCGTCGGGCCGTCGGTGACGATGACGATCGGCTTGCCGGCCTTGGCCGCGCGGCGGACGAACCGCAGCCCCGAGTGCACCGCCAGCGAGCTGCCGGCCACAAGCAGCCCTGACCCGGCATCGACGGCGGCGGTGGCGGCCTCGACACGCTCACGCGGGACGGATTTGCCGAAGTACACGACATCGGGTTTGAGGATGCCGCGGCAGATCGGGCAGTCCGGGTAGCGGAACCCGGCGGTCTCATCGAGTTCGACGTCGCCGTCGGGAGCGGTCTCGATATCGGCCAGGTCGACCTCGAGCTGCTCGCCGAAGCCGGGATTCAGCGCCGTCATCTCCTCCTGCAGCCAGCTGCGGTCGAAGACCCGCCGGCACTGCAGGCACACCACCCGGGCGAGGCTGCCGTGCAGCTCGATGACCGGATCGGAGCCGGCGGCGATGTGCAGCCCGTCGACGTTCTGCGTGATGAGCGGTCCGAGCCCGAGGCGGGCGAGGAGTTCGTGCCCGCGGTTCGGCTCGGCCAGGCGCATCCGGGGGTAGCCGACCCAGCTGCGCGCCCAGTAGCGGGCGCGCTGGCGCGGATGCGACAGGAAGGTCTGGTAGGTCATCGGAGACCTGCGCGGGGAGCCGGGACCGCGGTAGTCGGGGATGCCGGAATCGGTGCTCATTCCAGCCCCGGTGAGCACCGTCCACGGGTGCTCACCAGCCGGCGCAGTGTCTGCCAGCTCGGCGATGACTGCGGCGATCTGCTCGTCGCTGTGACTCGGCTGCGGGATGCGCGCACCGCGCAGCGGATCGCGGATGACTGCCATGCATGGCAGTCTATCGATCCGTGCAAACCGGGCATTCACCTCGGGCGCGGTGCTCGCTACAGTGGAGGTATGGCACGTGTGCTGCTCGTCCACCATTCGCCCTCGCCAGCGACCGAGAAGCTCGCTGCGGCTGCGCGGGAGGGGCTGAACATGCCCGAACTCGAAGGCGTCGAGGTCATCGAGCGCGCCGCGCTGGAGGCGACAGCAGACGATGTGCTCGCAGCTGATGCCTATGTGCTCGGCACGACGGCGAACTTCGGCTACATCTCCGGTGCCCTCAAGCACTTCTTCGACACCACCTACTACGACACCCGCGAGCAGAACGCCGGGCGGCCGTTCTCCTACTGGATCCACGGCGGCTACGACACGACCGGGGCGCAGAAAGCGATGGAGTCGATCACCACCGGATTCGGGTGGGAGAAGGCCTTCGAGCCGGTCACCTTCACCGGCGAGGTCGGCGAGGAGCACCTCGCACAGGTCACCGAGATGGCCGCCACGGTCGCCGCGACCGTGATGTGAGGTGGCTCGGGCCGTGCCCGAGGCGGTGGCCGCGCCCGAGGCGGTGGCCGGGTCAGGTGCGGATCGCGTCGATGATCCGGATGCGGGTGGCGACGAGGGCCGGGATGAGCCCGGCCAGTCCGCCGACGGCGAGTGCGACGACGATGCCGAGCAGCGCGGCTGAGATCGGGAACGGCGGGGTGTCCTGGAGCCCGTCGAACAGCACCTGGGCCACCAGCGGGTTGCGCAGCAGCAGGATCGCCGCTCCGACACCCACGACGCCTGCCACGAACGTGCCGACGACGCTTTCCATCATGACCGAGAAGAACACCCGTCCGGTCGAGGCGCCGAAGCTGCGCCGGATGCCGATCTCGCGGATGCGCTGCTGAATCGTCACGACGGCGATGTTGATCATCCCGAGCACGCCCATCGCCATGATGATCCCGGAGATCGACAGCAGGATCGCCTTGAGCATCCCGAGGCCCATATCGCCCTGCGCGGCGAAGTCGGATCGCTCGACCGACTGCACCCCGAGGCTGGCCTTGAGGGCCGGCCCGAGCTGCTTCTGCAGGGTCTTGGCGTTGTGCTCCGGCACCCACAGGTCCACCCGCAGGCTGTCGAACCCCTCATCCGGGTTCATCACCGCCATATGCTGCGGCAGGAAGAACACCGTCGGGTCCTCCATCACCCCGCCGCCCTGCACCACTCCGATGACGGTGGCCTGCGCCCCGGTCGGCGTCGTGATGGTGCGCGGCAGGTCCGCTGCCGACACCCCGGTCTGGTCGAGGAAGTTCGAGCTCACAACGACCGGCGGCGACATGTTCTGCTCATCGCCGGCTTCGAACCAGCGGCCGGCGGTGACGACCTGGTGGCGCATGACCTTGAAGGACGGGTCGACGGCGTTGAGGTTGACATCGTACGGGGTGCCGTTGACCGCGATCGGGCCGTAGCCCTCCGACAGGGCGGTGATGTAGCTGATGTCGAAGCGTTCGGCCTCGGCATCGAGTCGGTCGCGGAACACCTCGTACTCGCTGGCAGTGCTCAGCTGGGAGGGGTACATGCTCAGGGTCACCGGGCGGCCGCCGACCCGCTCCATGTACTCCGTGGAGACGCGTTCGGCGATCGCCCCGAGAGCGACGACGAGGGTGAGGGCGCAGACGGCGACGCCGACGCCGATGAGGGAGAGCAGCACCCGCAGCTTGTGGATGCGCAGCTCCTGCCAGGCTTCGGCCAGCAGGGACACGATTCGGGTCATGCCGCACCTCCGCCCAGGTGGGTGGCGACCTCGGCTGCGGTGGCGGCTTCCAGCAGGTGCAGCCGGCCGTCCTTGAGCTGGAAGCGGCGGGAGGCCATCGCCGCGATGTTCGGGTCGTGGGTGATGGTGATGAGCGAGCAGTCGCCTTCGGTGGTGATCTCCTCCAGCAGCCGCATCACCGCCCGGCCGGTGTCGACGTCGAGGGCACCGGTGGGCTCATCGGCGAGCAGCACGCGCGGCTTGCGCACGATCGCCCGGGCGATCGCCACCCGCTGCTGCTCACCGCCGGAGAGCGCGATCGGCAGCTGGCGCAGCCGGTGGCCGAGGCCGAGGCGCTCGAGGGCTTCGGTGGCGAGTCGCCGGCGCTGCCAGAACTCCCGGGGCGAGCCGTACAGCAGGGGTGCTTCGACGTTCTCCAGCGCGGTGCGGCCGGGCAGCAGGTTGAACTGCTGGAACACGAATCCGACATCCTGCCCGCGGATCGCGGCGGCCCGGCGCTGGGAGATGCGCGAGACCTCGGTCCCGGCGAACCACATGCCGCCGCTGGTGGGCCGGTCGAGCAGCCCGAGGATGTTGAGCAGGGTCGATTTGCCGGTGCCGGAGCGGCCGACGATGCCGACGTGCTCGCGGGGATAGACGTCGAGGTCGATGCCGGTGAGGATGTCGAGGATGCTGTCGTTGGGCAGCCGCACGGAACGGGTGACGTCGCGCAGCTGCAGGATCGGCGCTGCGCTCACATCTCTCCCTCGTCGACCATGCCGCCCTCGTCGAAGTCCTCAGGCGACTCAGGCTCAGCGCCGGGCACGTAGGCGGCGATCGACTGGCCCTCCTCAAGCCCCTCGGTGATCTCGACGTTCTCGCCGTCGTTGATGCCGAGCTTGACCGGGGTTTCGACCGGTTCGCCGGAGTCGTCGATGACCCACACGCTGCCGTCGCCGATCGTGCCGCGCACCGCGGTGGTCGGGACGATGAGCACATCGGTGGCTGAGCCGGCGTCGAGTTCGAGCTTCATGTTCAGCCCGTTGTAGACGGTCACCTCGTCGGGGACCTCGCAGCTGATCGACGGGCCCGAGGCGCCGGCCTCCGGTGCCGGGGCCTCGCTGTCGTCTGGTGCCGGCTCCTCACCGGCGTCCTCCCCGGCGCTGTCACCGGCGCTGTCACCGGTGCTGCGGCTGCCGGAGACCTGGTTGAGGCGCAGGCTCGTGCACTCAAAGGGCTGCGGTCCGTCGGTGATCGTCACGGTGCCGGTGTCCGGCATCTTGGGGATCCGGTACAGCTGGGCCGGTTCGATGAAGGCGACAGCGCGGAAGGAGTCCTGTTCGATGCTCGTGACCGCCTGCCCCTTCGCAACGTCCTCGCCCTTCTCAGCCGCATAGTCGCCGACGACCCCGTCGGCAGGGGCGACGACGTTGACGTAGCGTGGACGCGGGGCCGGTGCCGGGGCGGGTTCGGCGGCGTCACCGTCAGAACCGGGTTCGGCGGCCGGGGCCGGGCCCCCGGCTTCGCCTTCGACCTTGATCTGGTACAGCTGGGCGCCCTTCTTCACCTTGCGTCCGGACTGCTCGAAGATGTGGACGAGCGTGCCGGTCTCTGATGCTTTGGCGTCCTTGGCCGGCTCGACTTCGATCTTGCCGTCGAAGCTGAGCACATTGGACACGTCTCCGCGCGCCACGACGGTCTCCTCAGCCAGCACCTCCCCGGTGGGTTCGCCGTCGACGGTGGTGCTCGCCTGCGGGCGGAAGGCCAGCCAGGCGAGCGCGATGGCGATGATGAGCAGCACCACCAGGTAGCTGACGGGGAGGACGATGCGACGGAAGACATGCATGGGGGCACCTCGGGGATCGGGAGCGCCGCGGGCATCGGCGCACGGCGTGAGGATGAGTCTAAGGAGGCCGTATGACAGGTGTGTTGCAGTTACGTGTCACTGCTGGTCACAGAACTGCAACGAACCACACCACACTGATGACAAACACCGCAGAAACCGATAAGGACCGCTGCATACGCCGCGGAACCTGCACGCGGCAGGCGACCCGACCGCAGATGCCGACGAGACCCCAGCGGAGGCGACAGCCGGGCGCTCGGCGCCCACCGCCTCGGGCGCGGGTGGGGAGGCGGCCGGCACGCTACCCTTGAGACCAGGCAGCGCCATGTGAGGGACATCACTGGACTGTCAGGTGAACTTGCCGCTGCTGGGACAATCCGAGATGGTAAGTGACGGAATTCGATACGCAGACACGCTGACAACACGGAAAGAACCACAGTGACGACTGACGACAAGACAGGACAGGATCGCAGCACAGCGACCGTCCACGCGGCCCCCGATCACCTGCGTGATGACGTGCAGGAAGCCGAGGAGCTGCGGCTGCCGGACCACCTGCAGATCGAGGATGAGGACTCCGATTCGCGGATCGCCGCGAAGCTCATCGCCCAAGGCGTGCGGATCGACAAGAAGGGGCTCATCGCCCCGGCGGTGTTCTGGCCGTCGATCATCCTCATCGGTCTCATCGCGATCCTGGCGATCGTCTTCCAGGACACCACCGGCATGGTGCTGACAGCCACCCAGAACTGGATCGTGCACAACCTCGGCTGGTATTACATGCTCGTCATCGGCGGGTTCGTGTTCTTCTCGATCGGCGTCGGGGTCTCGAAGTTCGGCAAGATCCGCCTCGGCGACGACGGTGAGAAGCCGGAGTTCGGGCTGCTGTCGTGGTTTGCGATGCTGTTCGCTGCCGGTATGGGCATCGGCCTGGTGTTCTACGGCGTCGGCGAGCCGCTGACCTATGCGACGACCACGCCCAAACCTGGCTGGCCGACCGACGGAGTCGAGCAGCAGCATCTGGCGATGGCGCAGACGTTCATCCACTGGGGACTGCACCCGTGGTCGATCTATGCCGTCATCGGTCTTGCGCTGGCCTACGCCATCCACCGCCGCGGCCGCCCGGTCTCGATCCGCTGGGCACTCGAGCCCCTCCTCGGCGACCGTGTGCGCGGCTGGGCCGGTGACCTCATCGACATCCTCGCCGTGTTCGGCACCGTCTTCGGCATCGCCACCTCACTGGGGCTGGGCGTCCAGCAGATCTCCTCGGGCCTGCAGGAGATCGGCGTCGTCGACACCGTCGACAACACCTTCCTCATCATCCTCATCACCGGCATCACGTTCCTGGCGACCCTGTCGGTGGTCTCCGGTGTGGGCGCAGGCATCAAGTGGCTGTCGAACATCAACCTGTCCGTCGCCGGCCTGCTGCTCATCGCCGTGCTCATGCTCGGGCCGACGCTGTTCCTGTTCGAGAACTTCATCGAGTCCCTCGGTGTGTACCTGGCGAACTTCTTCAACCTCACCTTCGATGCCGGTGCCTTCACCGGCGCTGAGGGCGCAGACTGGAACTCGGCCTGGACCATCTTCTACTGGGGCTGGTGGATCTCCTGGGCACCCTTCGTCGGCGTGTTCATCGCCCGCATCTCGCGTGGACGCACCGTGCGCGAATTCATCGCCGGTGTGCTCGTCGTGCCCTCGCTCGTCGGCTTCTTCTGGTTCTCCGTGCTCGGCGGCACCGGCATCCACCAGGAGCTGTTCGGCTCCGGCGGGCTCGTCGACCCTCAGGACGGCGTGGTCGCTGAGAAGGCGCTGTTCGACATGCTCTCCGGTCTGCCGATGGGTGCGATCATGTCCGTCCTGGCGATCATCCTGGTGACGGTCTTCTTCATCACCTCATCGGACTCCGGATCGCTCGTCGTCGACATGCTCGCATCCGGCGGACACCCGAACCCGCCGATGTGGTCGCGCATCCTGTTCTGCGTGCTCGAGGGCGCCATCGCCATCGGCCTGCTGCTGGCCGGCGGTCTGGAGGCGCTGCAGGCGGCATCGCTTGCCACCGCGCTGCCGTTCTCGATCGTGCTCACCCTCATCGCGCTGGCTTCAGTGCAGGCGTTCCGCAAGGAGGATGCCCGCCAAGTCGCGATCAAGCGCGTCATCGAGAGCAAGCAGATGTCGGAGTACCTCTCCGATGAGTTCGACGATGTGCTCGGCGACAAGGTCGATGACCGCGTCGACAACCGCATCGACTACCGGCTCTCGGCGACGAAGAACCTCTTCACCCGCCGAGACGATCGTGAGCAGTCCGACGTCGCCCGCCGGGCCGGTGAGGTCAGCCCTCGGCAGCCGCGCGAGCAGTGAGCTCCGGACGCTGACCTCCGCCATCAACGCAGCACGCCCCGCACAGTTCCGGCTGTGCGGGGCGTGTTCGCGTCCGGCCGGGCGGACGCGCGAACCGCGTGCGCTCAGTCGCGGGCGACGGGGACGGCGAGCCCGGTCACGAGTGTGGCCGGGTCGGTGTCCGGAGTCGGCTCAGTGTCGTAGGCCTCCCAGCAGGGCATGCCGAGTGAGCAGCCGTCATCGACGAGGGCCTGCGTGAACTGCTCCCATGCCTGGCCGAGCCCGTCATAGGGTCCGGTGTACTTCGTCACCGCCAGCTGGCAGGCCGGGAGTTCGGACGGCTCGATGCGCACCTCGCCGGCGGTGAGCGCGCCGCCGAGTGCGGAGACGAGCGGGAACCCGGCTTCGAGGTCGAGCGGCGGCAGCTGGCCGGTCTCGTCGGGGACCATGGCGGTGTCATAGCGGCAGAATGCAGGTCCTGCCGGAGTGATGTCGCCGTTCTCGGTCGCCTGGGTCAGGGCGGCGAACGTCTCATCCATGTAGGCGGCGATCTCGGCGAGCTCCAGCCCTTCAGCACGGACGACAGCGGTGGGGCTGCCGGGGAAATCGATGATCTCTGGGGTCGTGATGTCAGCCATGGCAGCCCTCTCATCAGGCGTCGGCGTTCCGGCTGGCGCTGCATGCACAAGCCGCAGGGATCCCGCGATGACGCGGGTGGCCCTGCGGCTCATGCTACCTGTCGCCCAGGCGGCTCGTCCTGGGTGAGTTTTCGGCTGGGTGAGACTTCGGCTGGGTGAGACTTCGGCTGCCGGTCAGCTGGCCTCCCGATACTCCTCCATCGCGTCGAGCAGCCACGTGACGACGGAGTCGGCGAATGAGGAGCGCGGCAGGATCCGCCACGTCTCCTCCCCTGTCTTGTGCAAGATCACCTGGGTCTGAGCGAAATTCGTCGCAACAGCTGTGCCGGCGGGGAACATCCTCGGGTGCAGGTCGATGGTCGCTGACGATTCGAGGATGTCCCGCGCGGCCGGGCCTGACAGTTCGAGGGTCGTGCGGTTGGCCGAAACATCGAGGACGTGACCGGGAGCAGAACCGGCACGGGCCATGATCGTCTCCGCCACCTCGGCGGCGGCCGTGAGCGACTCATCTGTGAGCACGGCGAGGAACTCATCGGGGCTCAGCCAGCAGGTCGTGGCCTGCTGGCTGACTGTCACCTGCTTGACCGCAGCCGGCAGGCGGCCGAGCTCGGCCTCGACGGCGGCGGCCATCGGCGAACCGGGTTCGGCGCGGATCGCGAGTATCTGCGCGAACGGGATCTCACGCAGGCGCACTGCCGCACTCGAGCCGGCGTCCATGTCGGCGGCCCGGTGCTCGGCTGGGCTGATCGGCCGCAGCTGCGGTGCCCGGTTGCCGGTCTGGGCTGTCGTCGTCATCTCAGCTCACTCCTTCCACGCCGTCGCGGCGCGTGTTCTCCGGGTCGAAGACGACCGTGTCGGCGACGGTCGCGGGGACGAAGCGGCCGCCGAAGCTCGCGACGATTGTCTGGCCGATCCGCTCCCGGCCGCCCTTGACGAGGGCGAGCGCGAAGCTGCGGCCGATCGCCTGGGACATGTAGCTCGACGTCACCTGCCCGATCATCGGGATCGGGGCGGCCGCGTCAGCGCGCCCGCGGGAGGCGACGACCGCCTCGGCGGCGGGAGCATCGTCTGCGGTGATGATCTGCGCCCCTTCGGCGAGCACCACCTCGGGGTCGTCGGGCAGCAGCGCGATGAGGTGTTTGCGGTTGGGGTCGTGGTTGAAGGCGCGGGCGAACGAGCGGCTGCCGACGAACTCCTTGCGCGTCGAGACCGCCCAGCCCATCCCGAGGTCGTGGGGGCTGACGGTGCCGTCGGTGTCCTGCCCGACGATCGGGAAGGCTTTCTCAGCTCGCAGCACGTGCATCGTCTCGGTGCCGTAGGGGGTGATGTCGAACTCCTCACCTGCGGCTTCGACGAGTTCGGCGACCGCACGGCCGTACCAGGCGGGCACGTTGATCTCGAAGGCGAGCTCACCGGAGAAGGTGATCCGGCAGACCCGCGCCTCGATCGAGTCACCGTCCTCGCCGGCAGCTCCGGTGCCGGGGGCGTGCAGGGGGGCGGTGCGGAACTCCATGAACCCGAAGGCCTCCCGGCTGACGTCGAGGTCGGGGAACAGCTTCGCCACGACCCTGCGCGACAGCGGCCCGGCGACTGCGATCGTCGCCCACTGCTCGGTCACCGAGGTGATCGTCACGTCGAGTTCGGGCCATTCGGTCTGTGCGTACTCTTCGAGGTGTTCGAGGATGTGGGCAGCATTGCCGGTCGTCGTCGTCATGAAGTACCGGTCCTCGGCCAGGCGCAGTGAGACGCCGTCGTCGATGACCATGCCGTCGGGGCCGCACATGAGCCCGTAGCGGCCCTTGCCGACGGCGAGCTTGAGGAACCCGTTGGTGTACATGCGGTTGAGGAACTCCGGGGCGTCAGCGCCGCGGATCTCGATCTTGCCCAGCGTGGAGGCGTCCTGGAAGCCGACCCGCTCACGTACCGCTGCGCATTCGCGGGCGACGGCTGCGTCCATGTCCTCACCATCGCGGGCGAAGTAGCGGGCGCGCTTCCACTGCCCGACGTCTTCGAACACGACGCCGCGCTCGAGCGCCCAGAAGTGGGTGGGGGTGAGCCGCGCCGGGTCGTACAGCTCCCCGTGCGAGCGGCCGGCGAGTGCAGCGAAGGACACCGGCGTGTACGGGGCGCGGAAGGTTGTGACGCCGAGCTCACCGATGCCTGCGCCGAGAGCCTGGGCGATGATCCCGTTCGTCACGACCGAGGACAGGCGGCCCTGCTCGGCACCGGTGGCGATCGAGGTGTAGCGCTTGATGTGCTCGACATTGCGCATCCCGGCGTTGATCGCCCGGACCGCGTTGCGCACGGATTCGTCGCGCTGCAGGTCGAGGAAGCAGGTGTCGAACTCGACGTTCTCATCGGCCCGGTCGCTGCTCGGCAGGCGGGTCGCGCCCAGCCACACCGGGCGGACCTCGCCGCAGGCAGCGCGGCGCTGACTGTCGGAGACCGCCGCCGAGGCGGTGGGCACGGTTGCGGCGTCCGCTGCCGAGGCGGTGGCGCCCGTTCCCGAGGCGGTGGCCGCCGTGGCGGCGTCCGCTGCCGAGGTGGCCGGGCTGGTCTCCTCCCCGTGCTCACGCACCCACGCGGTCGCTGCCGCAGCAGCCGTGCCGGCAGCCGTGCCCTCTGCCAAACACAGTTCGGTGGCGTAGGTGCCCCTCACGGCACCGGCCAGATGCTGGTCTGCCACCGGGGCGCTGGGGACGAAGCCGCTGAGCGCCTCATCCCAATGCAGGTCCCCGCGGCGCTGGGAGTGCAGGTGGACGGTCGGCGTCCAGCCGCCGGCGAGCAGCAGCAGATCGCAGCCGGTCTCCTGCTCGCTGGCCGCGTCGACACGCGTGCCGTCGAAGGCGCCGAAGCGCAGGCCGGTGACATGCCCGTCGTCGCTGTCGCTGAGCGATTCGGTGACCGCGCACCCGCGGTGGACGGTGACTCCGGCGTTCTCGACCGCCTCGGCGGCGGCCGGAGCTGTGCGCGAGTCGATGACCGTCACCGCAGCCCCGGCGGCAGCCAAGGCACCGGCCAGTGGGTAGGGCGAATCGTTCGTCGCAGCGATCGCGATCCGGCGGCCGGGCAGGATGCCGAAGCGGTGCAGCCAGCTGGCCGCGGCCGAGGCGAGCATGATGCCGGGCCGGTCGTTGTGCGCGAAGACCAGCGGGCGTTCGAGCGCGCCGGTGGCGAGCACCACCTGGTCTGCGGTGATGTGCCACAGCCGCTGCCGGGACATGCCGGCCGGGGCGGCATCGAGGTGGTCGCGGCGGGATTCGACGGCGACGACGTAGTTCGAGTCGAAGGAGCCGACGACCGCGGTGCGGGTGAGGATCCGGCACTCCTCGCAGGCCACGAGTTCAGCGCGGATGGCCTCGATCCAGTCGGCGGCCGGCTGGCCTTCGATCGTCTCATCGGAGGCGAGCGAGCGGCCGCCGAGGCGGAAGTCCTGCTCAGCCAGGATCACGCGCGCTCCGGTGCGCACAGCGGCCCGGGCGGCGGCCAGCCCTGCGGGTCCGGCACCGACGATGAGCACGTCGGTGAACGTGTTGCGCTTGTCGTAGCGGGCGATCGTGCGCTTGCCCGGGTCGGTCGGCTCACCTGGTGCGGGTGCGTCGAGCAGCCGGCCGAGCCCGGTGAGCGTGCGGGCGGTGATGCCGGGGGCGAGTTCGACCATCGTGGCCTGGCGCATCGTCTCGGTCACCCCGTCGATGGTGGTCTCGACGTAGGCGTTGGGTTCGGCCGGGCCGTCGGTGAACACGCCGCGCGGGCGGGAGCGGTACAGCGAGTCGCCGCACCGGGTGCGGCCTGCGGCGATAAGCGCTGAGGCCAGCGTGTCACCGGCGACACCGGTGATCGTCTCGCCGTCGAGGTCGAAGCTGATCGGCCGGCTTGGGTCGATGCCGGTGGCCGGCAGCCGGGTGGGCGTCTCGCTGCACGCTGCCGGGCCGGTGCCCGGCTGCTGGGGGTTGCGGGTCATGGCTGGCCCTCCTTCCGGGCGGTGTCCGCGCCCGAGGCGAGCGGCGCCTCGGCGGTGGTGGTGACGTGGGCGTCGGTGCTGGCCTGCGGTGCCGGGGCGCCGGGCCGCGGAGTGGAGGTGAACTCGTTGGTCACGGTGTTGCGGGTGACGGTGAGCCATTTGCGGCAGCCGGCGGTGTGGACCCAGCGTTCGGCGAAGTCCCCGCGCGGGTTGTCGCGGTAGAAGAGGAACTGGGCCCAGTCGGAATCCGGCAGGTCTGCGGCGTCAGCCGGGTAGGCGATGTCGGCCTGTCCGCCGTAGTGGAACTCGGTCTCCATCCGGGGACCACAGTGGGGGCAGTCGATGATGAGCATGGGATCTCCTGAGGTCTGAAAGGCCGGCGCGCGGCGCGTGGGGCCGGTGCGCGCCGCGTGGGGCTGGTGCGCGGTGTCAGTGGGCGACGCCGGCGGCGCCGTGTTCGTCGACGAGGGCACCGGTGTCGAAGCGCTCGAGGCTGAACGGTGCGTTGAGCTCATGCGGCTGGCCGGTGGCGATCGTGTGGGCGTAGACGAATCCGGCACCGGGCGTGCCCTTGAAGCCGCCGGTGCCCCAGCCGCAGTTGACGTAGAGGTTCTCGACCGGGCTGAGCCCAACGACCGGGGAGGCGTCCATCGTGACGTCGACATTGCCGCCCCAGGCGCGCAGCAGGTGGGCGCGGGCGAAGATCGGGAAGAGCTCGACGGCGGCGGCCATCTGGTGTTCGATGACGTGGAAGGAGCCGCGCTGTCCGTAGCCGTTGTACGCATCGACGCCAGCGCCCATGACGAGTTCGCCCTTCTGCGCTTGGGAGACGTAGACATGGACGTGGTTGCTCATGACGACATTCGGGTGGACGATCTCGTGGAGTTCGGACACCAGTGCCTGCAGCGGGCGGGTCTGGATCGGCAGCCGGAAGCCGGCCAGCTCCGCCAGGGTCGAGGAGGCGCCGGCTGCGGCCAGCGCGACGGATTCAGCGCCGATCGGCCCGCGGTCGGTCTGCACTCCTGTCACCCGGCCGTGGTCGATGTCGAAGCCGGTGACCTCGCAGTTCTCGATGATGTCGACGCCGAGCTCGGAGGCCCGGCGGGCGAACGCCCAGGCGACCCAGTCATGCTTGGCGATCCCGCCTCGGGCCTGGTAGGTCGCTCCGAGGACCGGATAGCGCAGGTTGTCATCGATGTTGATGATCGGGCAGAGCTCTTTGACCTGTTCGGGTTCGACCCATTCGGCGTCGATGCCGGCCAGCCGGTTGGCTTCGACGCGGCGGACGGAGTCGCGGACCTCCTGCAGGGTGTGGGCGAGGTTGAGCACGCCGCGCTGGTCGAAGAAGATCTCGTAGTCGAGTTCGTCCTCCAGGCCCTCCCACAGCTGCAGCGAGTGCTCGTAGATCGCCGCCGATTCATCCCATAGGTAGTTCGAGCGGATGATCGCGGTGTTGCGGGCCATGTTGCCTCCGGCCAGCCAGCCGCGCTCTAGGACGGCAACATTCGTGATGCCGTGGTTCTTGGCCAGGTAGTAGGCGGTGGCCAGACCGTGGCCTCCGCCGCCGACGATGATGACGTCGTACCGGTGCTTGGGCTCCGGGCTGCGCCACATGAAGTCCGGATGCGCCGGCAGCACGCGCTGATCGTGCATGGTGCTCCTCTCGCACGCAGTCGTCGGCTCCAGCGCCAGTGCCGGCCTCAGACACCGCCCCATCGCTGCGGGAAACGTTTGATCGACGACTGATATATCAATGTGACACCACAGTAGGATGTGACTAGGATCTCGTCAAGAGGTTCTTTCACCGCGGTTCTTTCACCGCAGCGCGGCACGATGAGGGGAGATACTGATGCCGGAGGCGAGCTCACTGGCCGAGCAGGCCTATGTGCGCCTGCGCGATGCACTCGTGATGCTCGACATCGCCCCCGGTGAGCCGATCCGCGAGGCGGATCTCGCAGCGGAGATCGGGATCGGCCGCACCCCGCTGCGCGAAGCGCTCAAGCGCCTGGAGAGCGAACACCTCGTCGTCTCATATCCGCGCCGCGGCACCTTCGCCACGCAGGTCGAGATCGCCGACCTCGTCGACATCTCCGAACTGCGCACCATCCTCGAGCCCGTCGCCGCCCGGCGGGCTGCCGCCTGCCAGGATCCGCAGCTGCGCAGTCAGCTCGAAGCGCTCGCCGCCGAGGCCGCGGCGATCGACACGACCGGCGCGATCGACACGGATGCGGCGAACGAATCTGATGCGGCGATCGATGCGCGGACCCTGCTGGAATTCGACACCCGCGTGCACCGGGCGATCTACGCTGCCGCTGGCAATCCGCACCTGAGTGAGACGCTCATCCGGCTCGACAGCCTCGCCACCCGCATCTGGTGCATCCTCGCGCTGCGCCTGCGCGGGGTCCCGCAGCACGTCGGCGAGCATGTCGAGCTGCTGGCCGCAATCCTCGACGGCGACGGCGAGCGCGCTGCCGACCTGGCCGCCGAGCACGTCAGCCACTTCGAGACGATGGTGCGCACCGCTCTGGGCACCGGCGGTCTCTGATCCGGCCGCCGCAGGCCCACCGCCGCCTCGGGCACGGGAGCCCGCCACCGCCTCGGGCACGGAATACTCACCTGGGCTGTGTCGTTTGTGCAGATGTGGACCGCACACCCGATGGAAGGAGCATCATGGCCCTGTCCGACAAGAAGGTTGCATTCCTGCTCACGCGCGGCGTCGAGCAGATCGAACTCACCAGCCCGCGCACGGCGCTCAACGAGGCCGGCGCACAGACATTCATCGTGTCCCCCAGCGAAGGCACCCTGCAGGCGATGGAGGGCGACTGGGAGCACGCCGAGGTCTTCGACGTCGACGTCCCGGTCGCCGATGCCAAGGCCGATGACTACGACATGCTCGTGCTGCCCGGCGGCACGCTCAACGCCGACTCACTGCGCCTCGATGCCGATGCCTGCGCACTCGTCGAGGCATTCTTCGCAGCCGGCAAGCCTGTCGCTGCCATCTGCCACGCCCCCTGGATCCTCGCCCAGACCGGCCTGGCCAAGGGACGGAGGCTGACCTCGTACGAGGCGGTCAAGGTCGATATGCAGAATGCCGGGGCGACCTGGGAGGACTCCGAGCTCGTCGTCGACGGCAACCTCATCACCTCTCGCAATCCCGGTGATCTGGAGGTCTTCAACGCCGCGCTCATCGAGGCCCTCGAGAAGTGACACACGCTGCGGTCACACGGCGCCAGCGACACCGAAGATGCAAGGCGCCTTGTGGCCGCAGTGGCAATGTCAGGCTCACCAGATGAAGGGAGAGAACGATGCGCAGAGTTCTGGCAGGAATCGCAGCAGTCTCCGTCGCCGTCGCACTGGCCGGCTGCTCCAATGGGGACGACAACACCACAGAGGACAGCCCGACACAGGAGTCGGCAGCACAGGAGACGAACGGCGGCGGCTCTGACGGCGGATCCGGTTCCGGTGACGGCACCGCCAAGGACGTCGACCTAGCCGACCATGAGTTCTCCACCACCGCGCAGGACGCGATCGACATCGCCGCGAAGGAAGCTGGCGAGGGCATCGTCCACGCGATCGAGATCGAGTACGAAGACGACCACAGCGCCTGGACGTGGACGGTCAAGACGCTCGTCGACGGGCAGGACCACACGTACGAGATCAACGCCGACAACGGCGAGATCCTCAAGTCCGAGCAGGAGTCGACGAACGACGACGAGCAGGCCATCGACCTCAACGACCCGATGACCTTCGATGAGGCCAAGGACAAGGCGCTGGAGAAGCGCGAGGGCCGCATCAAGGACTGGAAGTACGAGTGGGACGACAACCGCAAGGAGTTCCAGTTCGACATCGAGCAGAACGGCGACTCAGAAGAGGTCACCGTCAATGCCGATACCGGTGAGGTCACCAAGGACTGATCGGCAGCCCGTACGGCTGTGAGGCTGTGAGCCCGTGCGGCTGTGAGGCTGCGAGGCCGCCCCTGCATGACGATCGCCCGGTCGCTGCGCTGACAGCGACCGGGCGATCTCGTGTCGTGGGAGCTTCCGTTCCCGAGGCGGTGGCTCAGCTTCCGGAGACGGCGGCGGCGAGCTGGTTGAGGGACTCGTCGAGGACGTCAGCGTCGAAGGCCGGGAAGATCGAGGCGAGCTTCTCGTCCTCGACCTTCGACCAGTCGTAGGTGAGCGTCACCTCGGTCGAATCAGCACTGAGCGGGCGCAGCTCGTACAGCCACTCCCAGCCGGCCGGGTTGTCCTTGTTCTTCTCCTGAGCCGGCTGCCAGCCGATCATCTTGTCGCGGTCGAAGGCGGTGACGTGGTTGTACATCTGGTAGTCCCCGCCCATGTGCTCGGCGTGCATGTTCATGACGAACACGTCGCCGACTGCCTGGATGCGGTCGGACTTCTCATCGGAGCGCACGGTGTTCGAGCCGTCGAACTCACGGTGACGCTCCGGCAGGCTGAGGAGGTCGAAGATCTCCTTGGCCGGCGCGTCGATGGTGCGGGTCACGGTCAGCTGTGTCGCATTCTCAGTCATAGTCCCCACTCTGCCGTCTATGCGCGGTGAGGACAAGGGACCTGGTGGTCTCCTGGAGCGGATTGACAGGATCCGCTGATCCGCTGACCGGCAGATGACCAGCCAGATCACCCAGCCGGGTCACCCTGCGAGCCGGCGCGCTGGCCGGCGCCCGGCGGCCGTTCAGGACTGCAGGCGGCTGCGGTGGATGAGGGTGAGCACGGCGATCGTGTCACGGTCGGCATCGAGCCGATGGGTCTCCTGCGGGATGTCGGCGGTCTCGCCGGAGTCGAGCGCGATCGCCTCACCGGATTCGCCGGTCAGGGTGGCAGCTCCGCGGTGGATCGTGATGACTGCCTCACCAGGGTTCGGATGATCGGACAGCTGCGCGCCGGTGCGCATCGCGATGAGGATGCGCACGATCGCGGCATTGTCCGAGGGGATCCGTTTGGTCGCCAGCTTCGTCGGCTCGTCGGCGGCGCGTTCGAGCAGCTCGTTGCCGACGTCGATGATCGAGAAGGACATGTCTCTGAGTCTAGACGAGCCACTACCCCTCCTCTAGGGTGCTGTCATGCCGTTTGCCATCATCACCCCGGAAGCCAGTCCGCAGCCCGACGTGGAGCTCGGGGCTGCGATTGCCCGCGTGCACGTCGAGGGGTGGCGGGAGGCCTACGGCCACCTGCTGGATGAGCGCTTCTACGACGATGCGGTGCTGGCCACCCGCACCGAGCAGTGGGCACAGCGGCTGACGCAGCCGGAGTCATGTGCGCGCACGCGCCTGGCCGTTCGCACAGATGCCGGCGCCCCGGTCACCGCGCCGGACCTGCGGTCGAATGCCGATGTCATCGGGTTCGCGACCGTCGGTGAGACCCGCGATGACGACTGCACCGGCCTCGAGCTGTGGGCGCTGTACATCCTCAGCAGCCACTACGGGACCGGTCTCGGCCAGGCGCTTCTGGATGCGGCGATCGGCACTGAGCCGGCCACACTGTGGGTGGCCGAGGACAATCCGCGCGCCCGCGGCTTCTACGCCCGCAACGGCTTCGCACCTGACGGCGCCCGCAAGGTCGATGAGGCCGCTGATGACCTGGCTGAGATCCGGATGACCCGCGGCACCCAGTGACCTGAGAATCCGGCCACCCGGTCACCGCACCAACCCATCACCGCACCACGCGGCCGCCGCACCAGCGGGCGAAACGCAGGAACCGCCTCGGGCGCGGATCATCCGGTCCCGAAGCGGTTGCCCACGGTGCATGTCAGCTGCCGATGCGTGCGCGGCGGGTGCGCAGCAGCAGGATCGCGACGAGCACCGCGCCGATGAGCACGATCGCGCCGAGGGCGATGCCGCCCCACTTGAGTGCGCTCATGAGCACCGACTGGTCGCCGCCGGCAGCCTGATCGTCGCCCTCATCACCGGTATCCCCTGCGCCTTCAGCACCCGGGCCGTCGGTCGGTTCGCCGACGACATCCCAGCTCAGCGTGTACTCCCCCGGTGTGCCGAAGGACCCGCCGTGGATATCGGAATAGCTGAACGCGAAGTAGTAGAACCCGTCGAAGCTCGCCGGTGAGGTCTTGAACTTCGGGTCGTCTTCGCCGTCGAGGTTGCGCGGGCTGACCGGCACCGCGGAGTTGAGCGCCATCACCGTGGCCTCCCGGCTGCTGGCATAGGCGTGGCCGTCCTTGCCGAGGATGTCCTCCTGGTTGTCGAAGTCATGTGCACCCGGTTCACCGGGACGCACCGAGGTGACCTGCTGGCGCAGCGGGTTGAGGATCCACAGGTTCGGGTTGCCCGTCATCGCCTTGTCCTTGCCGGGGACCTCGAAGTCGGCGCGCACCCGGATCTGCTGGCCGTACTTGACCGGCACCTTGAAGTACTGCACCTCACCGACGTTGATGCTCGAGGTCACCACCGGGTCCTTGAGCTCCGGGGCGGTGCCGAAGGAGGTGCCGCCGCCGAGCGGGCTCGCCTGATCGCCGGGTGCGGGCAGGAAGTCGAGCTGCTCCGGGCCGGTCGCAGGCTCCGGGAAGTCACCGGGATCGGTCCCGGGCTGGACGACGAGGTTGAGCTCAAGTGGGAACGGTGTGTCCTTGGTCTGGTCGCTGCCGCCGCTGCGCTCGACGGTGACGATGTAGTCCCCGGCCTCGGTGAAGCACCTCGAGCCTTCGACGCGGGCGTTGTCCGAGCCGATCGCGCCGGTGTCGACGAAAGCGCTCGGCGGCAGATCGCCGAGGTTCATCGCGTTGGCCAGTGTCGTGTCGTTGCGACTGCAGTTCTCCTCCTGCGCAGGGCTGACGACCAGCTTCACTGCGTCGTAGTCGATCAGTCCCGAATCTGACCACGGCTGGACCATCGTCGCTGACAGCAGTCCGCGCTGGCCTTCGTCGAGATGGAACTTGTAGCTGCGCATCCCGGTCGACTCGGTGATCTTGCCGGTGGCCGTCGGCAGGCTGTCGAGGTACTGGCCGGGCTGGATGTCGACGGCGGACGCGCGGTCCTCACCGCCGGTGATCGGGGTGCCCTGGGCCTCGTAGCCGGTCAGCGCGGCACGCGCGGCGGCCTGCATCGACGCCTGCAGGCTGGTGGTGTCCTCAGCATCAGCGTAGGTGCCGTGTGTCTCGTCGGCGATGCAGGTGAGCTCCTTGCGGGCCTTCTCGTCGACACGCAGGCCCACGGTGTGGATCTTGAGGTCGACGCCGTCCGCGACGAGCTCCTTGGCCACGTCGCACGGCGGCGGTGGGGCGCAGGTGTCCTCACCGTCGGACAGCAGCACGATGCCGCCGGATCCGTCGCCGGGCAGTTCGGCGGCGGCCTTCTTCAGCGCTTCGCCGATCGGTGTGTAGCCGGAGGCCGTGATCGAATCGACCTGCTTCTTCAGCCCATCGGCGTCGATCGGCCCGACCGGGGAGAGCACCTCGATGTCCTTGCAGCCGGCGGCCTTCTCCGCATCAGAGCTGCCGGTGTTCATGCCGTAGGCGGTCAGGCCGACCTGGGCGTTGGCGTTGAGGTTGTCGATGACGTCCTTGGCCGCATCCTTCGCCGCGTCCATCCGGGTGGTGCCCTCGTCGTCGACGTCGGCGGCCTTCATCGAGCCCGAACCGTCGATGATGAGCATGATCGGCTGGCTGCCGCCGCTGCTGCCGGCAGTCGAGCCGCCGGCGGTGGCGGGATCGGCGAGCGGGCCAGCCGCTGGAGTGTCCGCGCCCGAGGCGGTGGCCGCCTCGGCAGCGGTCGCACCGGTGGCCGCCTCGGCAGCGGTCGCGTCGGCGGCGCGGTCGAGGGTGGTGGCAGCGGAGCCGACGGTCGGGATGCTCAGCGTCAGAGCGCATGCGGCGAGTGCGGCTGCGATGCGAGTGGGCAGTCTCATCGGATGTCCTTCGTCTCGGTCATGGCCTGTGGGCTGCCGGCAGCGATGCCGGGCGGGCACAGGATGTGCGGTTGGGAGCCAATGTACCCTGCCCCACTGCACGCTCAGGTGATCGAACAGCGCACCCGTGTGGCAATCTCGTGACACTGTGGTGAAGCCCCGATGACCGCGATCGGGCCCCGATGGCCACGGCCCCGATGGACCGGTTCGGGGCATCGGGCGGAAAGTCGCTGCGTGATCGGCCTGGGTCCTCGCAATCGGGGCGGATCGGGAGTTGAATGCGGAGAAGAACGCAACCGCGGAAGGACTTCCCCCATGACTTCGCGTCAGCCACTGGCGACTCTGGCTGCCTGCACCGCCGTCGGGCTCGGCGCTCTGACCGTCGCACCGGCCGCCGCCCACACCCTGCTGCATGACACGCAGTCGACTCGCACCGCCTCAGCCGGTTACGCCGAGACGCACCGGGCCCAGCCGGCCTCGCACTCCACTGCCGACGGCCGCGAGTCGAGCCGGGAGACCGCACCGGAGGCTCGCCTCGGCGACGCAGCTGGGAAGCAGCCGGACTCAGGTCCGCAGCCTGAGACCACCGCCCCGCAGGAGACCCCGACCCGGCCGCCGGGTGAGCTGAGCGAGAAGGCGCCCACCGCCTCGGGCGTGGCACCGGGCAAGGCGTATGCCGCAGCCGCCGAGGACTACGCCTACCCCGCCGCCGAGGTCAGCACATGGCTGCGCGAGGGCAGCACCGCGGCGGGCTACCCGGATGAGAAGATCGTGTTCCTCACCTTCGATGACGGGCCGACGGCACAGACGCCGAAGAACCTCACGGTGCTGCGCGATCACGGCGTGCACGCGACGTTCTTCCAGGTGGGAAAGCAGATCGACGACTCGACGGCGCCGATCGTGCAGGAGATCATCGCGCAGGGCAGCGCGGTGGCGATCCACTCGCACTCGCATGACTACACGCGGCTGTATCCCGGCAGACGCGCATCAGCCGAGCGGATCGGCCGGGACTACGACCGGGCGCTTGCCGCGGTGCGCCGGGTGCTCGGCGAGGACTACGCCTCGACGGCCTACCGGTATCCCGGCGGACACATGTCGTGGAAGAACATCACGGCCGCCGATGCCGCACTCGCACAGCGCGGCGCGACGTGGATCGACTGGTCGACCGTCAACGGCGATGCCGAACCCGCCAGCCGCAGGCCCCACGACGTGGCCGGTCAGCTCGACCGGCTGGCCCAGCGCCGGGACGCTGAGAAGAACCCGAACGTCGAGGTCGTGCTCATGCACGACGCGAAGAACAAGCAGCTGACGACACAGGCGCTGCCGGCGATCATCGAACACTACCAGGACGCCGGCTACCGTTTTGGGATCATCGGTTGAGCATCCTGGTCAGCTGACGGCGACGGTGCCGGTCGGGCGTAGACTGCCGTCATGCGCTCTGCTGCCCTGACTGCCCGGCTCGTCATCCCTGCGATCTGGCTGGGCCTCATCATCGCCATCGACCTCATCGAGGCGCCGCTGAAGTTCCAGGCCCCCGGGATCACGATCCCGCTGGGGCTGGGGATCGGGCGGCTCGTGTTCACTGCGATGAACATCGTCGAGGGGATCCTCGCGCTCATGCTCATCTCAGCCGTCATCATGACCCGGCAGATCCGCCCAGCCTGGACGCTGCTGGCGACGATCGCCGGGCTGCTGATCGTCAAGGTCGCGCTCGTGCGCCCGCTGCTGAATGCGCGCACCGAGGCCGTGCTCGCCGGCACCGCAGAGGCAGGCAGCGCGGTGCATCTCATCTACATCGCCCTCGATGCGGTGCTGTTCTGTGTGCTCGCCGCCTTCACCTGGGTGCAGGCCCGCGCCCTCATCGGCCCGGCCGCCGCAGCCGGTGCGGCAGCGCACGCGCAGGGTGCTCAGCCGGAGGGGAATCATATACGATCCTCTTGATTCGGGCCCTGCCCGCGCGTAGCCTCGAGAGACACGTATCACAGCTGTCCAGAGAGCCGACCACCTCTGAGGCATCCGAGACAGGAGAGGGCAGGTGCGCGATGGCGGCAGCACCCACACCACGGCCACAAGCAGACTCCACGGCTGCGGCATCGCCTGCGCACGGTCAGGCCTGGGGCGGTCAGCCTGCTCCCCCACCGGCTGACCTGGGCACCTGGACGGAATCGATCAGCCAGGCCGTCGTACCGCTCGACATCGAGGCGACCGGCGGTGTCGAGTTCTCCGGTCAGCTGCTCCAGGCCACAGTCGAGGACGTCGCGCTGTTCGAACTCGCCACCACCCCGCACATCGTGCACCGCACCGCAGCGCACATCTCCGATGAGGACGCCCGCTTCTACAAGATCAGCCTGCAGCTGTCCGGCCAGGCGATCCTCGAACAGGACGGCCGCACCGCCACGCTGAGGCCCGGGGACCTGGCGATCTACGACACCCACCGGCCCTACCGGCTGCACTTCCCCGAACCGAACCGGGCGCTCGTCGTGCTCTTCCCCCATGAGCTCAGCGATCTGCCGCCCGATGAGGTCGCCAAGGTCACCGCGACTGCCTTCGCCCACGACGAGGGGCTCGGTAGGATCATCAACCCGTTCTTCAGGGAGCTGGCACGCAATATGGACCAGCTCGCCGGCACGCATGCCGCCCGGCTCGTCCACTCCGGCCTCGACCTGCTCATGACGATGCTGTCCCAGGAGCTGCACCGGCAGCACGGCACCGTCGGCGACCCCGCCCGCAGCCTCGCGCAGGAGGTCCGCGAGTACATCATCGCCCGGCTCGGCGATGAGGACCTGACTCCGGCGGCGATCGCGAAGGCGCACTACATCTCGCTGCGCCACCTCTACACGATCTTCTCCAACCAGGAGACCACCGTCTCCGCCTGGATCCGCAGCCGGAGGCTCGAGCACATCCGCCGCGACCTGACCGACCCGCTGCTGGCCGATCAGACGGTGCTCGCGATCGCCTCGCGCTGGGGGCTGCGGGACGCCTCGCACTTCAGCCGGGTATTCAAAGCCGAGTTCGGCACCTCGCCGACGGCCTACCGGCGCGCGCACTTACCGCCGCTCAACGAAGCCGGGTGACAGCGCCGCACCCGGCGACCGGCCACGCGGTCCCACACGGCGGCCGACACAGCGCTGGCGGGGCCTGACTGCGACGTGATCGCGCACGCATTGACCAGCGGTGTGCATCTGTGGCCTAGACAGCAGTGGTCCAGGTCACGGATGCTGAAACAGCATCCATGTCACCTCAGGAGGACTCCATGACCGCTGACACCACTGACACCGGCCTGCTCGCGCGCATCGTCGCCCGCGACGGCGGTGATGCCATCCACGACCCCGCCACCGGTGAGCTCATCGGCCACGCGCCCACCGCCTCGGAAGCGGATCTCGACGCGGCCGTCGCCGCTGCGAAGGCCGCCCAGCAGGACTGGGCGGCAACCCCCGATGCCGAGCGCAGCGCCGCCCTGCACGCCGCCGCCGACGCGATCGAAGCCCACGCCGAGGAGCTCGCCCAGCTGCTCTCCCGCGAACAGGGCAAGCCGCTCAACGGCCCCAACGCCCGCTTCGAGGTGGGTGCCTGCGCCGCCTGGATGCGCGCCAACGCCGACTTCCCGCTCGAACCCGAGGTCGTCATCGACGACGGCGAGACCTACGCCGAGGTGCGCTACCGGCCGCTCGGCGTCGTCGGGGCGATCGGGCCGTGGAACTGGCCGATGATGATCTCGGTGTGGCAGCTCGCCCCGAGCCTGCGGATGGGCAACACCGTCGTCATCAAGCCCAGCAGCTACACGCCGCTGAGCGTGCTCGCCCTCGTCGACGTCATCAACTCGGCACTGCCGGCCGATGTGCTCATCCCGGTGTGCGGTGGCGGCGGCATCGGCGAGAAGCTCACCCGGCACCCGGACGTCGCGAAGATCATGTTCACCGGATCGACGGCGACCGGCAAGGCGATCATCAAGGCCGCCAGCGACACGGTCAAGCGGATGACGATGGAGCTCGGCGGCAACGATGCCGGCATCGTCCTCGACGATGCCGACCCGGCTGCGATCGCCGAGGACCTGTTCTGGGGCGCGTTCATCAACACCGGCCAGACCTGTGCCGCGCTCAAGCGGCTCTATGTGCCGCGCGCGCTCTGCCGCGAGGTCTGCGATGCGCTCGTCAAGGTCGCCGAGGCGATGCCGATGGGCGTGGGCCTGGATGAGGACAATGTGCTCGGACCGCTGCAGAACGCCGCCCAGCGCGACATCGTCGCCGGTCTCGTCGACGATGCCCGGAAGTCCGGTGCGACGATCCTCACCGGCGGTGAGTACGACGCCGAGGCGCCGGGCTACTTCTACCCGATCACGCTCGTCTCCGACATCGACCCGGACAATCCGCTCGTCGTCGAAGAGCAGTTCGGTCCGGCGCTGCCGATCATCGCCTACGACGATCTCGACCAGGCCATCGAGTGGGCCAACAGCCTCGACGTGGGGCTGGGCTCCTCGGTGTGGTCGGCTGACCGCCAGAAGGCCCTCGATGTCGCTGCCCGCCTGGAGGCCGGCACGACGTGGATCAACAAGCACGGTGCCGTCGATCCGCGGATGCCCTTCGGCGGGGCGAAGGAATCCGGTTTCGGCCTGGAGTTCGGTGTGGCCGGGCTCAAGGAAGTCGCGCAGCCGCATGTTGTGACGTACTGAGAAACTCAGTCGGCGGGGACAGGCACGCATTTGGCGACCTGTCCTCCGCTGTGCTGGTGGGTCAACGCTTGTTCTTCGTCTTCTCCTTCACGAGGTCAGAGATGAGCTCCACCACGATCAGAAATGCGCCGATGGCGAGAACAATGAAGAATGACCGCAGACCCTCCTGAGGGGTCTCAAAAATAAGAGAAGCGGCGCCGAACCATATCGCCGTCGGAACCGCGATCAGCACGATCGCCGCTATCACCGCCACCCATCCGATGGCCTTGGTTGAGGCCGATTTAAACCAACTTCGAATCATCTATTCTCTCCGGTTGAACAGTTCCTTGACGGCACATTTGCCTACAGGAATCGAGAAGAACGTAACTACTCCACCAGGCAAAGCCGCATTGGCAGCACGCTTTATGATAAAACTAGCGATCTTCGGCGACGTCTTCTTGAGGATATTGAAAGCGATCGATGAGGCCTTTTTGTACTGCTTGCTCTTAAGCGCCTTTCTGACTTTCGGTTCAGCGAACGCCTTCACAATCTCCTGCGCAGCCTTAACACCGAGCCCGTTTGCCGTGCAGTTTGCAAACGAATTCCAATTCCATCTTGCCGCCTGCGTCTGAATGAAGAAGAAACGGCGCCACTCACCATGAGAGATCCGGTTCGTTTCAACGCAGCTTTCATATCTGCCTACTTTCTGACGACGGCCACATTCCAGCGCCGCGTCCAGAACATCTGGGATCACCAATGCGGTGCACCACCCGTATCGGTAGCACGTTCAAGTTTATACTTGACAGATCGCCGAGCATATTGCGCGAAAGTAATAGATGACAGGGTATTCGTAGCCACTAACGTTGCATTCCTTGCGCGACCTTGCTTTCCTGCGAGGATCCGCATAAGCATCTTTGCATTTAGCTGTACGACGGTCATCGGGCAGACTTTTGACCCATTGTGACACCTTTAGCTTGTCCATCCAGCACGCGCGGTGAGACTGACCGCGAGACACTTGCCGCACTACTGGCTGCGTTGAGGGACACAGGGTGCCGCAGTGCTACTTCCGAAGACGCATTCGGGAGCGTATCCGGCGAGATAATTGGAATAGTCGTTTCGCGAAAAAACCAGACGGGCGCTCAATCCCTGAACTCTCGAAAAGCCTCGCACGCAAGTACGCCGGACATTTCTGACCAGCTTGCAACACTTACGACTAGTGGTACGAAGCTTTGTCTAGAACGCGACAGCGGGTCCGGCCTCGGTACCGAACCCCGCCGAACCGCGAGAGTCCGTGGCAGCAAATCTATCGAAACTCATTGACACCTCTGCCGGCTGACGACGGCCAGCCCCGACCACCTCAGGCCCCCGGGACGGCGCTCAGCCGATGTTCGCCTCGGCCAGCGCGTCATAGATGTCCGGGCGGCGGGATTTGAGGTACTGGCCCCAGGCCAGGCCGATGAGTCCGGTGCCCACCATCGCTCCTGGCAGGATCCAGGTCAACGGCGAGCCCTCAGCGTCGATCATGGCATCGAAGTTGAGCATGATGAGCACGAAGATGATCCCGAGCCCGAGCGTCGCGATGATCGGCGCCCACAGCCGGACGAACGCCGGGTGCGCACCGGTGCGGGTGCGGAAGTAGCCGATCACCGCCAGTGAGGTCAGGCACAGCAGCAGCACCATCCCGAAGGCTGCGGTGTTCGTCAGCCACGTGAACATCGTCAGCACCGGGAACAGCGGACCGAGCGCGGAGCCCATGCCGGCGAGGGCGAAGACGATGATGAACACGACTGCCAGCCCCGACTGCGTCAGCGACCCGGCCGCCGGCGCCTGGGTGCGGGCACCGGTGTGGCCCAGCCAGGCGGGCAGCACGCGAGCCCGGCCGAGGGAGAAGAAGTAGCGGGCGGCGGCGTTGTGGAAGGCCATGAGCGCGGCGAAGATGCTCGTGACGAACAGGATGAAGGCGATGTCGGTGAACATGACCGGCACATACTCGCCGAGGAAGGCGAACATGAGATCCGGGCCGAGCTCCTGGGATCCGGCGATGATCTGGCTGGGACCCACGCCCATTGCGAACGCCCAGGCGGACAGGGCATAGAATCCGCCGATGATCGCCACGGCGATGAACGTCGCCTTCGACACCGAGCGCTGCGGGTCCTTCGTCTCCTCGCTGTAGATCGCCCCGGATTCGAAGCCCATGAAGGCGGCGATCCCGAAGGCCAGCAGCGTGCCGAGGCTGCCGGTGAGCCAGTGCTCAGGCAGGAACGGCTCGGCGCTCAGCCCTTCGGGGGCCACGGCCACAGAGATCGCGCTGACGACGAGGACGACGAGGAACTCCAAGGACACGATGATCGCGAGCACGCTGGCCGACAGGTCGACCTTGCGCACGCCGAGCACGGCGACGACGATGAGGGCGGCGAGCGCGCAGGCCCACCACGGCAGGCTGGTGCCGAGTTTGTCGTTGATGAACGAGGCGGTGACGAAGCCGAAGATGCCGTAGAGGCCGATCTGCATCGCGTTGTATGCGGCCATCGCGAGGAAGGACGCGCCGATGCCCAGCCGCGTGCCGATGCCGGTGGAGATGTAGGCGTAGAAAGCGCCGGCGTTGCGCACGAAGGAGCTCATCCGCCCGTAGCCGATCGCGAAGAAGATGAGCACCGCTCCGAGCACAAGGTAGCCCACCGGCACCCCGAGGTCGCCGGTGACCGCGAAGCTCGTCGTCGCGCCACCGGCGAGCACGGTCAGGGGTGCGGAGGCGGCGATGATGAGGAACACGAGTTCCTTCACGCCCAGGGTGCGGGCGGCCAGGCGCGTGTCGGCGGCCGCGCCCGAGGTGGCGGTCGCGCCCGAGGCGGTGGTGGCACCCGAGGTGGGGGTCGCGGTGGTGTGAGCGCCGGGTCGCCTCGGCGTGCCGCTGCCGGAGGTCGGCGGGCCTGCCGGCGGGGCTGATGAGGCGTTCATGATGCGCTCCTCTCAGTGCGGGCGGCTGCCGTCTCGCGGTGAACGCGGCGGGCGGTGGTGATGCCGGATTCGATCGCCCCGTCGACGACGACGCCGTTCCAGCCCTTGGCGTAGTCGGCGCCGGCGAAGTACAACGCCGAGTCGGTGTCGAGGAAGGTGCTCCAGCCGTTGATGAACTGCCCGGAGCGGATCGTCGCCCAGGTCTGGCCGCTCCACTGGTCGGCTGACCAGTCGTGTCCGCCGCTGTCGACGACGGTGATCTCGGGATCCCACTGGCGCATCACCTCCTGCACCTGGGCGGTGTCGGTCAGGTCGATGGCGGTGTGGTCTGCGCCGAAGCCGACGAGGATCGTGGTGTCGTCGTCGAGGAAGTACTCGGCCTTCGTCATCGCGATCGGGCTCGGCTGCGGGGCGGTGGCGATGAAGTTGTGGTGGCCCTTGATCTTGATCCAGATCTTGAAGCCAGTGGAGTTGGTGCCGGTCTCGACGACGCTGCGCATCGCCTCGGGCAGGGCCGGGGAGAATTCGACGCCGGACAGCGCTCCGATCGGCACGGTGCAGATGACGGCATCGCCGTCGACGACCCGGCCGTCGGCCAGGGTCAGGCGGGCGCCGTCACCGTGTTCGATCTTCGCAACCGGGGTGCTCAGGTGGATCGGTCCGCGCACATCGGCGGCGATGTTGTCATAGAGTCCGCGCATGCCGCCTGCGAGCTTGAACTTCAGGGTCTGCTCATCGAGCAGGGAGAGCCGGTGGTCGGACAGGGCCGCCCAGTGCTTGGCCATCAGCGGTGAGGCGGTGGCGGTGTAGCCGTTGTAGCCGGCTGACCAGTAGGCGTCGCACACGTCGATCTCCTCCTGGCTGTAGTCGCCGTTGCGCAGCGCATCGAGCACACTGCCCTCATCGGCCTGCCGGAACCGTTCGGCGAGATCGGGGTCGCCGTCGTAGCTTTCGGAGAGCACGTAGAGCGGGTCGTGCGGGAAGGGGAAGAACTCCTCGGAGTCTTCGAAGATCTTCGCCTGCGGTCGCTGCAGCGTCGCGTCGAGGTCCTCTTCGCTGCCGGCATGCACGTCGCCGCCGCCGAGCCACATCGCCTTCTCATATTCGGGGCTGGCGACGAGCTTCTGGTTGTAGCGGACGATCTCGGTCCATACGAACGGCTGCATCCAGTGCACCCAGGTGGCGCCGAGTTCGAGGGTGTGGCCGAGGAGTTCGGTGGTCCATGCGCGGCCGCCGACGCGGTCGCGGGCTTCGAAGATCTCAACCTCGGCACCGAGGGCTTCGAGTTCGCGGGCGGCGGTCAGACCGGCGAAGCCGGCACCGATGATGAGGACTCTGCTGGTCATATCCATCACTTCCACAAAGATGACGTCGGGACTCAGCGAAAGCACCGTCAGGCACCTGGAGGAGGCGACCTCTGCGTCGCCTCTCCGGCCGGCGCGACCGGCCTCCGGTGCTGCGACCGGCGCGCGGTGCTGTGACCGGTGTCCGGTGCTGTGCTCTCGCCGGAACGAGCGGGGCTCCTCGCCATGTGCCGCGTCCGGCGCTGCTGGCGTGGGGCTCGTTCTCACCTCAGGCTAGTGATGCCGGCCACACTGCGGGAGGGGATGGGCGACCCGGCGCACGGGTTGTCAATGAGTGTGCGCGGGTGGTCAACTCAGCGTGGAGAGCGGGTGCGCGATGTCTGCTCAGGGCGCGGCGAGGGTTGAGATGTCGCCGACTGAGAGGTCACCGGCTGAAGCGTCACCGCTTGTCGCGGGGCACCCGGCCCATGAGGTAGAACTCCGGGTTCGGAGTCATCCCGGTGACAGTCGCCATCCGGTTCGACAGCCCGAAGAACCCGGTGATCGCGGTGATGTCCCAGGCGTCCTCGTCGTCGAACCCGTGGGCAGCCAGTGCGGCGAAGTCGTCATCGCAGATGAGCCACGGGGTCTGCTGGACCTTCATCGCGAAGTCGAGCATCGCCGTCTGCCGCGCGGGCAGATCGGCGTGCCGGTAGTTCAGCGCGACCTTATCGGCAATGTGGGGGTCCTTCTCGAAGATCCGCAGCACCGCCCCGTGTGCGACCACACAGTACAGGCAGCTGTTGGCCGCCGAGGTGACGGTGATGATCATCTCCCGATCGGCCTTGGTGAGGTTGCCGGTGTCCTTCTCCATCAGCGCGTCGTAGTAGGCGAAGAACGCCCGGAACTCCGCCGGCCGGCGTGCGAGGTGGATGAAGACGTTGGGCACGAAGCCGGTCTGCTGACCGACCTCTTCGATGCGGGCGCGGATATCGGCGGGGACGTCGGTGAGCTCAGCAGCGGGATAGCGATCTGTGGTATGCGTCATAGTCACACGATAGGCGCTGCCGGCGACGTACGGCCCGCCGTCTCAGCGCCTCAGCAGCGGAGAGCCTCAGCGCCTGAGTGTCTGAGAGCCTCCACGCGGGATGATGCCGTGCCTGACCCGCCAGCGCTGCACCAGCACGAGCACGAGGCACATGACCGCCAGGCTCACGACGGCGGCGAGGAACCACACTCCCAGACGCAGCAGTGTCGGCGGGCCGCCGAAGACGAAGATCCCGGCGAACCCACTGGCGATGCCGGCGATGATCCACACCGGCAGACCGATCCCGGCGCTCACCCAGCGCGGGAACGTCCCTGCTGCCAGCGGGATGGCCGCGGCGATCGCGACGGCAGTCGCCGTGAGCAGGAAGAGAAAGATGATGAGCGCAGCCGCTGGGGTGGAGAAGAGCTCGTCGAGCACGCTGCCGGGCACGACTTCGGTGCCGACGATCGGCTTCCAGGCGACCGCGGCGATGAGCCCCATCAGCGCGACGAGAACGACGCTGACGGTGAGCATCGACACCAGCCCGTGGAAGCGCACGCCGCGATCGGGGCGCTTCTCGCCGATGAACACCAGCGGCACCACCATGCCGAGAAGACCGAGCCACAGCGCCGCAAAGCCTTCCGTGTCCTCGATGATCGAGAAGTCGTCGTTGCGCACGAGCCTGAAGTGCACACCGATGACGAGCACGGTGCCGATGATGAGCCAGATGAGCCCCATTCCCACACACTGCCCGACGTCGGAGATCCAGCGCGGCGGCCGCCGGTCGGCAGGTGTGGAGCCTGGTGTCGTGTCCGGTCGCGGGTGCGCGACTCGCGGTCCGGGTGTCCGGCGCCGAGGCGGTGGCGGCGGCTGTCCCGCTCGGGATGGAGGCAGCGGTCCAGGCCGACGCGGTGGTCCCGGCGGACGCGGCGGGTAGGGCGGATAGCTCATCTCAGACCTGCCGATCCACCGTCGCGGTTTTGGGTTCTGCCGGCTGCCGGCGGCCGGTGAAGGCATCCATCGTGTTGTTGACGCCCAGGGCGTTCATGATCTGGTCGAACCAGGCGGCCGGCAGCATACGCACGAGCGGCAGGGTGCGCACGAACCGGGGCATGATGAGCTGGATGCGCCCGGATTCGATCGCGTCGAGGATCCGGCCGGCGGCATAGTCCGGGCTGAGGATCGGCAGCAGGCGCGGGAACTTCGTCTTGACGCCGGCGAACATGCCGGTGTCGATGTAGTACGGGCACACGACGAAGGAGTCGACACCAGTGTCGTCCTTGGCCAGTTCGACGCGCAGCGATTCTGCGAACCCGACGGCGGCGAACTTGCTGGCCGAGTAGTCGGTCTGCTTCGCCACCCCGACCAGGCCTGCCGCACTCGAGATCGTCACCACCAGCCCGGAGCGTCGGGCGATCATGCCCGGCAGGAACGCCCGGGTCACCCAGTACAGGGCGAGGGTGTTGACGGCGAAGGTGCGCTCGATCTCCTCATCGGCAGCGTCGAGCAGCCGCTTGCCGGTCACGATTCCGGCGTTGTTGACGAGCACATCGACCGGGCCGGTCTCCACCGCTGCGGAGGCGACTGCCTCCCGGTCGGTGACGTCGACGGCGAAGGAGGTCGCCGCACCGCCTCGGGACCGGATCGAAGCGCAGGCTGCCGCACCCGAGGTGGGCGAAAGATCCCAGATCACCACCCGGGCGCCGCGGGCGGCGGCACCCTCGGCGAGCAGCCGGCCGATGCCGCTGCCGCCGCCGGTGATGAGAACAGTGCGTCCGCTCAGAGGGTGCTTCATCGTCGTCGCCTTCCGTCACTCAGTGGCATCTGCACTCAGCGTACAGGCGTTCGGTGCCGAAAGAGTCGCACGACGGCAGGGGCAATCCGGCGGGCCGGCGGACAGGGAGGCTTGTGCGACCCCGGTTCTCTGCCGATACCCCGGTGGGCGTATGATGCTCCATATCACCGGCACTGCGGAACGAAACAGCTGATGACGTCTTGACCTACCGAATGCGCAGGCAGTGCCACCTTCTTCTCATTCTCGTCTCTTCCAAGGATCTGCCATGACTGCTGCTGTTTTCACCCGCCGTTCTGCCACCACCTCGGCTCGCCGCTCACTGGCTGCCGGACTTGCCGCGCTCGCTCTCATCTCCGGCTCCGTCTTCACCGATGTCGCACCTGCTGCGGCCGCGCCGAAGTCCTGCTCCGCGAAGATGTCGATCAGCCAGCCGCGCCAGTACTCGAACACCTGGGTCGAGGTCTCGAAGGTCGGCTCGAAGGCCAAGATCGAAACCGTCGCACACTACAAGACGACGAAGACGAAGAAGCGGGCGACCGCTTCGACGAAGGGCAAGGCGAGCCTGAAGTACTACATCTCGGGCGCGACCCCGAACCGTACGGTCAAGGTCACCGTCACCGCCACGAAGGGCAAGACGACGTGGAAGTGCTCCACGTCGTTCAAGCCGCGCCGGAAGTGATCGCCCGCCGCCGCCTCGGGCCCGGTGCCTAGGGCGGCGGTGCGTGGGGGGCAGTGCCTGGGGCGGCGGTGCCTTCAACGAGACAGGGTGAAGACGGCACCCAAAACGGCTGGCTGCAGTCTTCGACTGCTTGCCCTTCATCGGATCGCGGGTTCGGCATTGAGGACACTGCAGCCAGGCAGATGCGGGATCCCTCCGCAGTCGGCAGTGCACATACCGGGTGCCATAGGATCGATGCGAACGTCGCACTCGGAACTCTGCACGCCCAGAAAGGCACCGCTCATGCGTCCTGGCACACCTCCCGTCCTCTCCGCTGCACTCCTCACGTCGCTTGTGCTGCTGGCTGGTTGCGGCAGCAGCTCGCAATCACCGGCCGAATCCACTCCCAGCCCTGCCGCCGAGGGCACAGCCGGGGAGGGCACGTCTGACAGCGGCGAACAGCTCGTAACCGACGACGCCACGAGCTCGGCGCAGAAAGACGGTGGGGGCACGGGCCCGAAGGCAGATTCCATGTCTGCCGTCGAGCAGAAGGTCGGTGCCGCGGTTGAGTCGGTGATGGGGCGCGGCGCCTGCAGCAAGAGGGAGGAGTTCGCCCCCGGCACGCCATTGAACGAGTGGAGCCGGCTCGTGGAGGACCTCCAGGACGATGCCCTGTTCGGTCCGCTGGAAGGATCGCTGGTGGCCGTGGACTGTGTGCGCTCGGCTCCGACCGAGATGTATCCCGACGGCGAGGAGCACGTGCTGCTGCGGTTCTTCACTGACAGCGCTGACGTCGATTCCGACTTCCACCAGACGCTGCCGTCCGTGCAGGATGACTACGAAGCCGCCTTCTTCACGCACGATGAGGAGAAGTGGACTGCCTACGTGAGCCTGGCTGATGAGAAGACGATGGACGTCCTGGAGTCGACGCTCGGCGCTGAGCTCCACGGACCCGGTGATTTCCAGCCGTGATGTGCCCCACCCGGAGACGACGAAGGCCCCTGACCACGTTTTCCCTGGTCAGGGGCCTTTATCTCGCGCGGAGGATAGGGGATTTGAACCCCTGAGGGCGTTAACCCAACACGCGTTCCAGGCGTGCGCCATAGGCCGCTAGGCGAATCCTCCGCAGGAAATCTTACCGGAATCCGAACGGTAAGCGAAATCGAGCCCCAGCGACCGGCAGCGCAGCCGGCAGTCCGCCTGGCCAACCGGGCCACTGCCGCGGGCACAGCCACCGGACCGCACAGCACGATTCCTGTCGCAGAGTTCGAAGAACTCGATTCGGCAACGACTGCCGACTCCCCGCACCCCAACCCGAGACATCTGGGCACAGGCGTGCCATAGTGGCACACGGCGAGTCCTGTGCAGCCAGCGCCGGCGCCGCCGGAATGCCTGTCTTCCCCTTCCCTGAAAGGCATACATGCGCTATATCGCTTCTGCGGCTGCGACTGCGGTCGCCGCCAGCATGCTGACCGGACTCGGGCTCGCACCGTCCGCCGCCTTCGGCGCGGACCCGCAGCCTGAGATGAACGCCATCGACCTCGCCGAGATCAGCGACTCCGGCATCGGGATCCCCGGTGCCCGCGACCGCTCAGCGGCAGCCGAATCCGCAGCCGCCCAGCAGAGCGCGGATCAGTTCTCGTTCCTGCCCTCCCTGCTGCGCGCACCCGCACCCGGGACCAACGGCACCGCCGCCCTGGCACAGCCGCTCGCCCACCCTGCCAGCGCGACCGGTGCCTCGGCGCCGGACGGCGGCTCACAGACGGACGCGATCCACGGTTCGGCCTCCGACATCACCGAGGACGGCCGCACGATCGCCGCCCTGTCCGATGTCGTCGAGCCAGCCGATGACGCTCCCGGCATCGTCGGGGTCGTGTGGCGAGGGGCAGAGGACGCCGAGGTGGAGATCCGCACCCGCACCGGCGGTGAGTGGAGTGCTTGGTCGGGTCTCGACACCGACAACGACCCCGAACAGCCCGGCGCCTCGGGCACCGAACCGTACTCGATGGCCGGGATGGACGCCGCGCAGCTGCGCATCCTCGGCAGCACCACCCCGCACGAGGCGAAGGTCCTGAGCATCGACCCGAAGCGCTGGAGCGGTGATGAGACCGCCGTTGAGTTCAACACCCCGGTGACCGATGGCGCGGCCGGAGCCTCGGATGCCCAGGCGCCTGCCGCCTCGGGCACGGCGACGATGGCCTACGCACCCGGCGGCGCGGCAGCGCAGACCGTCGCCAAGGACAGCGGTGTGAAGGCCCCGAAGATCGAGCACCGCAAGGCCTGGGGTGCCGCGAAACCGAAGTCGGATCCGGCGATGACCAGCAAAGTGCAGGCAGCGGTCGTCCACCACACCGACGGATCGAACGACTACACGGCCGAGGACGTCCCGGCGATCCTGCGCGGCATCCAGCACTATCACCAGCAGGGCCGCGGCTGGGACGACATCGGCTACAACATGCTCGCCGACAAGTACGGCCGCCTGTGGGAGGGCCGCGGCGGCGGGCTGAAGAAGAACCCGGTCGGCGCGCACGTCGTCGGCTACAACCAGGGCAGCTTCGGCATCTCGGTCATCGGCAGCTACGGCACATCCGCGCCCCCGCAGGCCACCCTGGACGCTGTCGAGCATGCGATCGCCTGGAAGCTCGCGCTCTCCGGTGTCGATGCCGGCGGCACCACCACGCTCAAGGGCACGAAGATCAACGTCGTCTCCGGTCACCGCGACCTCGGCCAGACCGACTGCCCAGGTGACGCATTCTATGCCAAGCTGCCGCAGATGCGCAAGGACATCGCCGAGATCCAGAAGAACGGCGGGCCGGTGAAGAAGGACCCGCCGAAGGATGAACAGAAGGACAAGAAGAAGGGCGAGGAGAAGGACTCAGGTCTGCAGCCGGGTGCCAGCGACCGCAACGCCTGAACCGCGCAGGCTGGCCGACCTCAGGTCACGAACGGGCGGGCTGGGAGTGATCCCCAGCCCGCCCATTCGCTGTGCTGACACAGTCGGCGAGACCTCGCCGAGGCACCTCGCCCGGTCAGCTGTCGCGGCCCTCGTACCGGTCAGCTGCCGCGGCCCTCATAGGTGACGTCGAAGAAGTCGAGCTCCAGGGCCACCGTGCGCTCCCAGCGGGCGGTGAGCTCCGCAGCCCGGCCCGCGGCCTCGGCAGCCGGCCACACCCGGTTGAGCTCATCGACGAGGAACTGGCACCACGAGCTGAACGCCTCCCCGCGGTGCAGCTCGATCCATTCGGAGTGCACATAGCGTTCGGGCAGCGGGGCGTCGCGCTCACCCCAGTCGAGGTAGAGCCACTCGGCGATGACGAGCATGACGAGCAGGTCGGCGTATGCGGCCTGCGCGACCGCGTCGTACATCTCGGCCTGGAACCCGGCTGCCGCGCGCGAAAGCTGCGGGTTCCGCCAGTCGTCCTCGGTCACGCCGAGCTGTGTGAAGGCCTGCTGGAAGTACCCGTCCTCATCGGCTGCGAGCATCCCGAGCTGGGCGGCGAACCGCAGCTTGGAGTCGAGCCGGTCGGCGTGCGCCACACACCCGCCGAGCATCGAGAGGAACGCGTCGAAGAACTGATAGTCCTGCACGAGGTAGCCAGCCAGCACCGCATCGTCGATGGTGCCTGCGAACAGCTCGTCGACGAAGCGGTGCCCGACTGCGGCGTCCCACTGCCCGGCGCTGTCGCCGAGCCGCAGCCGCCCGGCCGGGGAATCGGCCGCAACGCGAATGGTCGTGTGGATCTGTGTCATGTGATCTCCCTCCGCCGGTATCACCCGGATCAGGTTCGTAGGGTCTGTCTGTGCACTCTCAGTGCCCGCGCGGGCACTCCCCTGTCAACACCCTCACTGTAGCCCGTCTCCCGTGCCCGAGGCGGTGGCCGGCTCCGGCGTTTTTGGTTCGGTCCCTGCCTGGTCTAGACTGTTATGCGGCTCCCCGTGTGGCGTCATCTTGTGAACTCCCCCAGGGCCGGAAGGCAGCAAGGGTAAGCGAGCTCTGGCGGGTGCACGGGGAGTCCTCGCATTCATGCGCTGTCACAATTGCGCAACATCCCTCAACACTGTTTGCGCAGGTCACATGCCATCTGCTCGCCGATCGGCGGGCTGAGAGCGCGCATTGTTCCACAGCCGTTACATCGCGCTTCCTATATTTGTGCTGTCGCCTTCCCATTCCTGCCCTCGCAGTTCTGCGAATGTGCATCGTCTCCACTGCCATGAGAAAGGTCCCTCATGCTCCGTCGCCGCCCCCTCGTTGCCGGCCTCAGCGTCTCGCTCGCCATCGTCCTCGCCGCCTGCACGGCGACACCCGATGCTGAGCGCGGACCCAGCGCGGCTCCGAGCGCGGATCCGCATCCCGCACCCGAGGTGACGGTCTCGGTCGTCGACGATGACGACGCCTCCGCCACACCCACCTCGGCGGCGGGTTCCAGCGGCACACCCGAGGCAGACAGCACCACCGGCGCAGCAGATGCTGATGGCAAGAGCATCGAACTCGACCCCAGCGGGCACTTCGCGCTGACGGTGTCCGGCGGCGAATTCACCGAGGTCACCGTCACCGACGCCGACCACCCCGAGGTGAGCGTCGACGGCACCTTCGACTCCGGCACCGAGGGAAGCGACCCGAGCGCCCCGGCCACCGCCTCGGCGACGGAGACTCAGAGCGCCAACGCCGGCGGCGGCACCTCAGGCGCAGGCGCGACTCCCAGCGCAGGCGGCACTCCCGCCGGCGACAGCACTGACCGCGAAGACGGCACTCCCAGCGGCGCCAGCACTGGCAGCAACGACAGCGCTGCCAGCGGCGGCGATGCCGATGGTCAGGGCACCCGCTGGGTTTCCAGCTATGGGCTGGCCGGCAACGCCGCCTACGAGTGGACGGCGACGACCGTCGCCCCGGATGGTGCCACGCATGAGGCTTCGGGGACGATCACGACGACCGAACCGCAGGGCCGTTCGGCGCGGATTTTCACCGTCATCGGCGATGACCAGGAGGTCGGCGTGGCCGCCCCGATCATCGTGAACATCGGTGCGACTGTGCCGGAGTCCTACCGCGATGACATCGAGCACCGGCTGTCCGTCGAGGTCACCGACGAGGACGGCAAGCAGCGCGAGGTCGAGGGTTCGTGGGGCTGGCTGTACGACACCGATGGGATCTCGCGGGTGCACTACCGGCCCAAGGAGTTTTGGCCGGAGCACTCGAAGGTCAAGGTGAAGATGGCTCTGGAGGACGTGCCGTTCTCGCAGACGCGCTTCGGTGAGAAGGACGTCTCGCTGGACTTCTCGATCGGCCGCGAGCAGACCGTGACCGCTGATGCCAAGACGCACCGGATGATCGTCACCCGCGGGGATGAGACGATCATGGACTACCCCGCCTCGCTCGGCGCAGCCCGCTCACCGTCGTACAACGGCACCCACATCGTCATGTCGAAGGCGGCGAACTACACGATGACCTCGGAGCGCTGGGGGTACTCAACGCCGGTGCGCTGGGCGGTGCGCATCCACAACAACGGCGAGTTCATCCACGGTGCGCCGTGGTCTGCCGGCTCGCAGGGCTCGGCGAACGTCTCGCACGGCTGCATCAACCTCACCAATGAGCGAGCCAAAGAGTACTACGACTCGGCGATCTACGGCGACCCGGTCATCGTCAAAGGCTCCTCAGTGTCCCTGTCGAAGGAGGACTCGGACGTCTCCGACTGGGTCTACGACTGGGATGAGTGGCAGGAGCTCTCCGCGCTCGACTGAGCAGCACCGCCGCGCCGCAATACCGCGAGACCACCGCGCCGGGGGCGGGGCACCGAGCGGGCCGGCAGACAGACAGCTGACTGGGGCCAGGAGATTCACTCTCCTGGCCCCAGTCGTGTCCCGGCGGTGCGGTCAGCCCTCGTCGACGTCCATCAGGGTCGAGCGGATGAGGAACCGCTTGCCGGTCGGCGTCTCGACGCTGAATCCGGCGCCGCGCCCGGGCACGACATCGACGGTCAGATGCGTGTGCTTCCAGTAGTTGAACTGCTCGGCTGACATCCAGAACTCCAGCTCCGAGGTGGTGCCGGCCGGCCGCGGGATCTCGAACCGGCCCAGCAGCACGTCGGCATCCGAGGTGAGGAACTCCCCTGCGGGGAAGCACATCGGCGTCGACCCGTCACAGCAGCCACCGGACTGATGGAACATCAGGTCCCCGTGCTGGTCGATGAGCTGCTGGAGCAGCTCGACGGCCGCCTCCGTCAGGGCGACCCGTGAACGGGTCTCCCCCTCGATCGTCGGCGCGGAGTCGAGCACGGCCGGATCTGCTGCCGCTGCGGCGGCTCCTTCGGCGATGGTGGTGTCATCGGACATCGGACCTCATCTCCGTGCACATGCGTGCACTGTGCTGCTGCGACGGGCCGGGCCGGCAGCCTGGCCGGCGAGCGATCTGACCGCGGGTCGGCGAGCGGTCTGGCCGCCGGCCGGCACAGGTGCTGTGCGTCGGCCCGGCCCGTCGCAGGTGGCAGGATCAGAAGAAGCCGAGGGCGTCTTCTGAGTAGCTGACGAGCATGTTCTTCGTCTGCTGGTAGTGATCGAGCATCATGAGGTGGTTCTCCCGGCCGATGCCCGAGGACTTATAGCCGCCGAAGGCCGCGTGCGCCGGGTAGTTGTGGTAGTTGTTCACCCACACGCGTCCGGCCTGGATCTCACGGCCGGCCCGGTAGGCGACGTTGCCGCTGCGGCTCCACACGCCGGCGCCGAGGCCGTAGAGGGTGTCATTGGCGATCGACATCGCCTCGTCGTAGTCGCTGAACGAGGTCAGTGCGACGACGGGCCCGAAGATCTCCTCCTGGAAGATGCGCATCGAGTTCTGGCCCTTGAACACCGTCGGCTGGATGTAGAAGCCGCCGGCCAGGTCGCCGTCGAGCTCGAGCACCTCGCCGCCGATGAGCACCTCGGCGCCCTCCTGCTTGCCGATGTCGAGGTAGGACTTGATCTTCTCGAACTGGTCGTTCGACGCCTGCGCACCGACCTGCATATCCGTATCGAGCGGATTGCCCTGCTTGATCGCCCTGACGCGCTCGAGCCCAGCCTCGACGAACTCATCGAAGATCGACTCCTGCACGAGTGCGCGCGACGGGCACGTGCACACCTCGCCCTGATTGAGGCCGAACATCGCAAAGCCCTCCAGCGCCTTGTCGTAGAAGGCGTCCTTGTCCGCCATGACGTCGGCGAAGAAGATGTTCGGGCTCTTGCCGCCGAGCTCCAGGGTCACCGGGATGAGGTTCTGGGAGGCGTACTGCATGATGAGCCGGCCGGTGGTGGTCTCACCGGTGAAGGCGACCTTGGCGATGCGCTTGTTCGAGGCCAGCGGCTTGCCGGTCTCCACACCGAAGCCGTTGACGACGTTGAGGACGCCCGGCGGCAGCAGGTCGCCGATGAGGTCGACGAGCACCATGATCGAGGCCGGGGTCTGCTCAGCGGGCTTGAGCACGACGCAGTTGCCGGCCGCCAGGGCCGGGGCGAGCTTCCACACGGCCATGAGCAGCGGGAAGTTCCACGGGATGATCTGGCCGACGACGCCGAGCGGCTCCTTGAAGTGGTAGGCGACGGTGTCCTCGTCGATCTGGGACAGCGTGCCCTCCTGGGCGCGGATCGCACCGGCGAAATAGCGGAAGTGGTCGATCGCCAGCGGCAGGTCGGCGTTGAGCGGTTCGCGGATCGCCTTGCCGTTGTCCCAGGTTTCGGCGACCGCGAGCATCTCGAGGTTCTCCTCGATCCGGTCGGCGATTTTATTCAGGATCACCGCCCGTTCAGCCACCGAGGTCTTGCCCCAGGCCGGCGCGGCCTTGTGTGCGGCGTCGAGGGCGAGTTCGACATCCTCGGCAGTGGACTGTGCGACCTCGGTGAAGGCCTTGCCGGTGACCGGGGTGATGTTCTCGAAGTAGTTGCCCTTGACCGGCTTGACCCAGTCGCCGCCGATGTAGTTGTCGTAACGGGACTCGAAGGCGACCTTGGCGCCCTCAGATCCCGGCTGCGCGTAAACAGTCATGGATGCTCCTCATTGAGACGGTTGGAGGGGTGCGACAGCACCGCTGCAGGCCGCAGGGGCGCGGCGTACCCTCACCCTATGAGCGTGTGATGCAGATCTCAACAGGCACCGACTGGGGATTCGCACACAACTCGGCCACCGCCTCGGGAGCGGTGGAGAACCCGCCGCGCACCTCAGGTGACGACCGGCCGGGAGCGGCCGAGCAGCAGCGCGATGACGAAGGCAACAGCCATCATCGCGCCGATGAGGATCGTCACCCCGGTCCAGCCGCCGAGCTCCCATGCGGCAGGTGCCAGGTTGCCGTTGATCGAGGAGCCGCCGTAGTAGAAGAGCATGTACATCGATGCCGCCTGCGCCGGCACCCCGACCGAGGCCTTCGCACGCACCGCCACCCAGGCTGAGGCCAGCGAGTGCATGATGAAGAAGCCCATCGCCAGCACTGCCATGCCGACGATGATGACGACGAGCGGGCGGGCGATGAGCAGGCCGATGCCGATGAGCGCGATGAGCGAGCCGAAGGGCATCATCGAGCGCAGCGAATACCGGTCGGCGGCCCGGCCGGCGAGTGCGCTGACGGTGCCGGCGACCGGGTAGATGAGGTAGAGCAGGCCGATCGCGCCGATTGAGAGCAGGTACGGTTCGGCCTCCAGGCGGAAGCCGAGGACGTTGAAGGCACCGACGAATACGCCCATGCCGAGCCCGCCGGTCAGGTACAGGCCCAGCAGCACCGGGTCGCGGAAGGCCCGGCCGAAGCTTCCGATGAGTTCGCGCGGGGACTGCCGGCGGGGGTGGAATCCGCGGGATTCGGGCAGCAGCGCCCAGCAGGCGGCCGCGCAGATGATCGACACGACCGCGGTGGCCGCCAGCGCCATGTGCGCCGGGCTCAGCGGCATAGCCGCGGTGAGTCCGAGGCGGTCGAGGATGTCGATCGTGCCGGTGGTCACTAACCGGGCAGACAGCCCGCCGATCGTCGTACCGAAGATGTACAGCCCCGTCGCCGAGGTCGCATAGGACGGGTGGATCTCCTCGCGCAGGTACACCGCGGCAGTCGCCGGCAGCCCGGCGAGCACCACGCCCATGACGAAGCGGGCAAGCAGGAACAGCGCCCAGTCATCGACGAAGGCGACGCCGATCCCGAGGATGGAGGCTGCGAGCAGCGACCAGCGGATGAGGCGCACGCGTCCGATCCGCTCGCTGACCGGTGCTGCGACGATGAGCCCGAGGGCCAGGCCGGCGGTGGCAGCGGAGACGGAGAGCGCAGCGCTGGTCGGGGAGATGCTGTAGTCGCGGACGAAATACGGCAGAATGGCCTGAGTGTTGTACAGCAGAGTGAAGGTCGCCAGGCCCGCCATGAGCAGGCCGATCTCGATCCTGCGCGTCATCGGCTCCCCGCGCCGATACCCCTCGAAGCCCCGGTCGTCCTCACTCATCAGTCCCAGCATACGCGCGCGCTGAGCGCGCAGAAGAAGGAGTCCGCAGTGCATTCCGACGGTCACCCCGCCGCGTCCGAGCCCACGCCGCCGAATGACGGAACGGCGCTGGCCTCAACGCCGGTGACCGCGCCGGGGTCGAATCCGGTGCTCGACTACATCCACGGTCCGGTCGGGCTGCGGCTGCCCGATGTCGCCGCAATCGAGCCGGGTCACTTCACGACCGCCGCCGAGGCGGTGGTCGCCGCCCAGCGGCAGGCAGTCGCCGCGATCCTCGCGCAGACTGAGGAGCCGTCGCTGACGAACACGACCATCCGCATCGACCAGGCCAAGGAACCGGCGTTCCGGCTGCAGGCGCTCATGCGACTGTTCGAGTCGAACCTGCAGACCGAGGAGTTCGGCACCGCCCTGGCCGCTGCCTCCCAGCAGCTCGTGCGCTCACGTCTGCAGCTGCTGCTCGACGGGCAGCTGTTCGCCCGGCTCGAAGCGGTGCCGACGAGTGAGCTGAATCCGGAGGACAAGCGCCACCATGAGCTGCTCATCCGCGACTTCGTGCGCACCGGCGTGCGGCTCGATGAGGCTGAGCGGACCCGGGTCGCTGCGATCTCCGCTGAGCTCGACCGGCTGGAGAAGGCCTTCTCCCGGCACCTGGCCGCCGACACCTCGGCGCTGGCCGTGCGCTTCGACGACGCCGCCGCACTCGCCGGGCTGCCCGAGGCGGCAGTCCAGGCTGCTGCCGAACGCGCCGGTGCGGACGGCAACGGCAGCGATGAACAGGGCGGCTATGTGCTGCCGCTGCTGAACTTCACCCAGCAGCCGCAGCTGGCGCAGCTGCATGAGCCGGCCTCCCGGCAGCGGATCTTCGAGCACTCGATCGCCCGCGGCTGCCGCGGCGGGGAGCATGACACCCGGCAGATCGTCAGCGACATCACCACACTGCGCGCCGAGCTCGCCCAGCTGCTGGGTTTCCGCAGCTTCGCCGAATACACCATCGACGATGAGACCGCCGACAGCCCCGATGCCGTCGGCGACCTGCTCGCCGGTGTCCTCAACCCGGCTCGCCAGACCTTCGAGGCTGAGATCGCAGCAATCCACGAGCAGTTCGCACCCGAGCAGATCGCCCCGGCCGACGTGCGCTACTGGCTGCAGCGGCTGCAGAGCGAGCGCTACTCCCTCGACCCGCAGCAGGTGGCCGCCTACTTCGAGCTCACCCGGGTGCTGCACGACGGTGTCTTCTACGCCGCCGGCCGGCTCTACGGCGTCGAGTTCCAGCTCGCCACTGATGAGAGCGGGGAGCCGGTCAAGGCCTGGCATCCGGACGTCACCGTCTACGAGGCGGTCGAGAACGACCGGGTCATCGGCCTCATCTGCGTCGATCCCTTCGCCCGCGACGGCAAGCGCGGTGGAGCGTGGATGGACCAGCTCGTCTCGCCGGGCCGGCTGACCGGTGAGCTGCCGATCATCTCGATGACGATGAACATCACCCGGCCGACGGCCGGGCAGCCGTGCCTGTTGAGCATGGACGAGGTGCGCACCCTGTTCCACGAGTTCGGCCACGTCTTCCACGGCCTGTTCTCCGACAGCACCTACCCGGATCGGGCCGGCACCGCGGTCCCGCGCGACTACGTCGAGTTCCCCTCCCAGCTCAACGAGATGTGGGCGCTGCACCCGCAGGTGCTGCCGCACTACGCCCGTCACGTCGAGACCGGGGAGCCGATCCCCGAGGCGCTCGTCGAGCGGATCCGGCAAGCCGATGACTTCGGTGCCGGGTTCGACACGATCGAATACCTCGCAGCCGCGCTACTCGACCAGAGCTGGCACCTGCTCGAAGCCGGCGAGCGCGTCGACGATGTGCTGACCTTCGAGACCGCGGTGCTGGAGGCGGCGAACTTCTCCCCGCTCGTGCCGCCGCGCTACCGCACGACGTACTTCTCGCACATCTTCACCAGCGGTTACGCTGCCGGCTACTACGCGTATCTGCAGGCCGAGATGCTCGCGGCCTTCGCCACCGAATGGTTCGAGGAACACGGCGGGCTCAACCCCGAGGCAGGCGAGGCTTTCCGCCGCGCTGTGCTCGCCCCGGGCTTCTCGACCGATCCGATGGAGACTTTCACCGACTTCTTCGGCCAGAGCCCGGATGTCGGTCCGCTGCTGCGCCGGCGCGGCTTCGCCCCGCGCCACGAGACCGCAGACTGACCCCGCCCAGCCATCCCGCCACGACCTGAGAAAGGACACCATGCACGCACGCAACACCGCCGTCGCCCGGGACCTTGAGGCCGCCGGCATCGACGCGGAGATCACGCTGCTGACCGAGCAGACGAACACCGCCAAGGCCGCTGCCGCGTACCTCGGCGTCGAGGTCGGGGCGATCGCCAACAGCCTCATCTTCGACGCCGACGGCGAGGCCGTGCTCATCATGACCTCCGGCCGCCACCGCGTCGACACCGACCATGTCGCCGAGATCATCGGCGCGAAGAAGCTCGGCCGGGCCAGCGCCGACCTGGTGAAGTCGGCGACTGGACAGGTGATCGGCGGGGTCGCCCCGTGCGGCCACCCGTCCCCGGTGCGCACCTACATCGACGTCGCATTGCGCGACTATCCCGAGCTGTGGGCCGCCGGCGGCACTGCCGACTCGATGGTGCCCATGACCTACGATCAGCTCATCACTCTGACGAATGGACAGGAGATCTCCGTTGAACCCTGAGAACACCGACAGGCCTGCTGCATCTGGGCAGCCGGGTCCGCACAGCGAGCACCCGGCGGTAAACACCCAGTCCCCCACGCTCGGCCGCCCAGCCACCGCCTCGGGCACGGACTCCGGCAGCACCTCGGCCACAGACTCCGGCGGCGCCGGTGCCCGGCTGGCGGCCTTCGCCACCTCCCGCGGCCGGTACTACGCGATCGTGCTCGCCGTCTTCTGCGTCGTCCTCATCGTCTCGAACATCTCCGCGACCAAGGTCATCGGGTTCGGGCCGATCGTTACCGACGGCGGCGCCTTCCTCTTCCCGATCGCCTACATCCTCGGCGACGTCATCAGCGAGGTCTACGGCTTCGCCGCAGCCCGCAAGGCCGTCATCACCGGCTTCGCGCTCCAGATCATCGCCAGCTTCGTCTTCTGGCTCGTGCTCATCTCACCGCCTGGGCCCGGCTATGAGAACCAGGCCGCTTTCGAAGCCGTGCTCGGCTTCTACCCGCGGATCGTGCTCGCCTCACTCGTCGGCTACGTCGTCGGCCAGCTGCTGAACTCGTATGTGCTCGTGCGCGTCAAGCGGGCGATGGGCGAGAAGCGGCTGTGGGTCAGGCTCATGTGCTCGACCGGCGTGGGCGAGTTCGCCGACACGCTGCTGTTCTGCACGATCGCCTTCGCCGGGGTGATCCCCGGCAGCGACTTCATCGTCTACATCGTCGTCGGCTTCGTCTACAAGGTCGCCGTCGAGGTGCTGTGCCTGCCGCTGACGTACCAGGTCATCAAGGTCTTCAAGCGCCACGAGCCCAGCTACGGCAACGTCGACGAGGCCGAGCACCTGCGCGCCAACGCCGCGAAGCTCTGACAGGAAGCTCAAACAGGCTGGCGACGGAGCTAGTCACAGCGCGCCGGCGGGCGAGTCAGTGAGCCTACCGGCGCACCGGCGGAACTCGTGGGACCGGTCACGCATGCCGGTGACTGAAAGTTAGAAAAGTTATTCATGGTTTCAGGGCTGGAAACCATGAATAACTTTTCTAACTTTCCCAGTGGGGCGGACCTCCCAGTGGGCGGATCGCTGAGGTGTGACGGTCCGATCGGTCAGGTGATCTGGTCAAGCCAGAGGGCCGCTCCTCACGACAGCTCCACCCTGCTGCCGCTCAACCTGCCGCGCTGCCGCTCGACCTGCCGCGCTGCCACTCAGCCTGCCGCGCCGTGGGCGCCGTGGCCGCCGCGTTCGACAAGTTCGAAGCCTTCGCCTGAGTACACGACAGTCCAGTCGCCGCCGAACCGCTCCTCAGCCCAGGTCTCGACAGGCTGCCCGACGTCGTCGGGCCTGCGCAGCACCGCCTCGGGCACGGCGTCACCGACGCTGCCGATCCAGAACGTCTGCGTGCACGGCACAAGGTGGGCCAGCAGCCTGACGTCAGCGGCCACGGAATCGTACCGGCAGGCCTCGGCGATCGCCTGATCAGCATTGAGGTCGAAGGCCTGCCAGCGCCACAGGAGCTCGATCTGCGTCTGCGAGAGCATCGCGGCAGCCGCGATCGCAGCGATGAACGGCGCGAACACACGGTGCCGGCGGGCGGCGGCGTCGATGAGGCACACAGCGGCGATCGGCATGAGGACGGCCGAGTAGTGGAAGTCGGTCTCCCAGTAGCCTTCGACGCTGCCGAGGAACCGCCAGGCCAGGGTCGGCAGCATGAGCAGGATGAACGGCGAACGCACCCCGATCCCGCCGGCGGCCAGCACGAGGAACCCGGCGGTGCCGAGCTTCGTCGTCAGCCCGGAGGTCAGCGTCTCGGCAAGGGTGAGCTGGCCGGAGTAGTCGTAGCCGCCGGTGACGTTGAAGGCCGGGATGAAGATCGCCACGGCGAACACCGTCCAGGCAACACCCCAGGCGGCGAGGACGATCGCCGCACGCGTCTCAGCGCGGTTGCGCAGCCAGATGACGAGGCCGAACACTGCCACGGTGATGCCGAGGTCCTCTTTGACGAAGACGAGCAGCGCGATCGCAATGAGCGCCGCCAGCCGTCTGCCGCGCATCCACCACACGAGCCCGAAGGCCAGCAGCGGCACAGCGAACGCGATCTCGTGGAACTGTGCGATGACGGCGTTGACCAGGCCCCACGAGAACACATACGCGCCCGTCACCAGCCAGCCGCCGCGGGTGCCGAGGCGTTCGCGGGCGAGTGAGGCGATCGGCCACACCGAGGAGGCGAAGAGCGCAGCCTGCGCGATCATGAGCGTCAGCCCCGACGGCACCAGCCAGTACAGCGGGGTGAGGAGGATGAGGATCGGGTGGAAGTGATCGCCCCACAGGTGGAAGCCGGGGCCCTTGATGTCGACGATCGGCGTCTGCCCGCGCGCGTACTGGTCGAGCAGCTGCGTGAAGATCCCCAGGTCCCAGCTCGGCGCGTAGTTCGCCCGCCACATGACGATCGACAGTGCGGTGTAGAGCGCGAAGGCGGTGAGCGTGCCGATCGCCGGCATCCACTGCGTCAGCAGCATGCCGAGTCCCGGTCCGGTGTCGGCGTGGGCGGCGCGGGTTCCCGTGCCCGAGGCGGGACTCGCCTTCGTGCCGGCTGTCCTGCCGGCTGCGCGGGCACCGGTGCCGGTGTGCGAGTGCGTCTGGCTCACGGTGTGGGCGTCTTCGGGGCGTAGTAGCGGCCGAGCACCTCGGCTTCGAATTCAGCGAACCGGCCGGCATCGATCGCGGCGCGGATCTCGTCGACGAGGGTGACGATGAAGTGCTCGTTGTGGATCGTGCACAGGGTGGAGAAGAGCATCTCCTTGGCCTTGAACAGGTGCCGCAGGTAGGCGCGCGAGTAGTTCCGGCAGGTGTAGCAGGAGCATTCGGGGTCGATCGGGCCGAAGTCGCGGCGGTACTTGGCGCCGGTGATGTTGTACCGGCCGTCGCGGGTGTAGACGGCGGCGTTGCGCGCCACCCGGGAGGGTGAGACGCAGTCGAAGGTGTCGGCGCCGGCCTTGATGGCAGTGAACAGGTCATCGGGTTCGGAGATGCCGAGCAGGTGGCGCGGCTTGTCCTCGGGCAGTTCCTCGCACACCCAGCCGACGATCGTGCCGAGGTTCTCCTTCTCCAGTGCCCCGCCGATGCCGAAGCCGTCGAAGTCCATCGCGCCGAGGTCCCGGGCGGCCTTGCGGCGCAGGTCCTCGTACTGGGCGCCCTGCAGCACCCCGAACAGCGCCTGATACGGCCGGTGGGACCGGGCGGCGGTCAGCCGCTCGTGTTCGTCCAGGCAGCGTTCGGCCCACAGCCGGGTGCGCTCTAAGGACATCTCCTGGTAGCCGCGGGTGTTCATGAGCGTGGTGAGCTCATCGAAGGCGAACATGATGTCGCCGCCGAGCTGATGCTGGACCTGCATCGACACCTCGGGGGTGAAGCGGTGCAGAGTGCCGTCGATGTGGGATTTGAATGTCACCCCGTCGTCGTCGACCATCGCCCGGCGCTCCTTGTCGGCGGCCATTGCTGAGTCGTCCGGGGAGTCGGGGATGTCCATCGAGATGACCTTCTTGAATCCCACGCCCAGGCTCATGACCTGGAAGCCGCCGGAGTCGGTGAAGGTGGGGCCGGGCCAGTTCATGAACTTCCCCAGCCCGCCGGCCTCGTCGAGCAGGTCGGCGCCGGGCTGCAGGTAGAGGTGGTAGGCGTTGGCGAGCACCGCCTGCGCACCAAGCGCTGCGACATCGTCGGGTTTGACGGCCTTGACGGTCGCCTTCGTGCCGACCGGGATGAACGCCGGGGTCTGGATCTGGCCGTGCGGGGTGCGGATCGTGCCGGTCCGCCCGCCGGTGTCCATCCGGGTGCCGAGTGAGAATCCGAAGTCCTCGCGCCGGCAGACCGGGGATGCGGAGTTCTGCACGGCCGCGCCCGAGGCGCCGGTGTCCTGTTGCTGAGAAGTCACCCCAACAGTTTAACGACGGAATATATGGTGCGAGTATCGGCACCGGCGCCGCAGTCCCTGCGGCATGAGCGACGGAGGACACCATGAGACTGGCGACGATCACCCTGACCGCAACCGGCGGCACGACCGCAGCACTGCAGACCGGCGAGGGCTATGTGCCGATCCACGGCTTCGCAGACGTCGGCCAGCTGCTCGCCGCCGCCGATGGTCTCAAGCAGGCGCGCACCGCCTCGGCGCCGGCGATCCCCGCACACGAGGTGCGCACGCTGCGGCCGGTGCTGAACCCGGCGAAGGTGCTGTGCATCGGGCTGAATTACCGCAATCACATCGCCGAGGTCGGGATGGACACCCCGGAGTTCCCGACGGTGTTTGCGAAGTTCGCCCGCTCGCTCACCGATCCCGGCGCCGAGGTGGTGGCCCCGCAGGAGGACGAGAAGCTCGATTTCGAAGGCGAGCTGGCGATCGTCATCGGCACGCAGGTCCGGCGGGCCAGTGCTGGCGCGGCGGCCGAGGCGATCGCCGGGTACACGGTGGCCAATGACTTCTCGATGCGCGGCTATCAGCTGCGCACCCAGCAGTGGCTGCAGGGCAAGATGTGGGAGGCCTCCTCGGCGGTCGGGCCGGTCGTGGTCACCGCTGATGCGTTCGATCCGGCGGCGGCGACGCTGACGACGCGCGTGAACGGGGAGGTGCGGCAGCAGGATTCGACCGGGGACCTCGTCTTCGGCCCGGCTGAGCTTGTCGAGTATCTGTCGGCGATCATCACCTTGGAGCCCGGCGACCTCATCCTCACCGGCACCCCAGCCGGGGTGGGCATGGCCGATGAGCGGTGGCTGGCACCCGGCGACGAGGTGTCGGTCGAGATCACCGGGATCGGTGAGATCAGCAACCGGATCGGCGCCGGAGAGTACATCTGAGCGCCGCTGATCCGCTCAGGCGTGCTCGGCGCTGGTCCGCACCGCCGCTGATCCGCTCAGGCGTGCTCGGCGGCGCGCATGCGGATCCGCCGCAGCGACACCGCGGCCAGGACTGTCGTGGCGGCCCGGATGATCGGCAGCAGCCGGGCTGCGCGAGTGTCGTGCGGCTGCCAGCGGGCGCGCACGTGCAGTCCGGTGGCCGCACCACTGCGCCCCAGCACGATCGCCCAGGAGGAGTCGAGATCGCAGAACTCGCGGACGAGCGTCGCGATCGTCCCGCCGCGCGTCGTGACGACGAGGTGCTCCCCCCGGGACCACGTCGGCCACCCGCAGGGAGATGAAGGGGGCGATCGGGAACGGGTCGCCGGTCTGCACGTCCTGCCATTCCGGGTGGATGTGCACGGCAGTTTCAGGGTCGCAGCCGATCGCCTGATCGAGGACCGGCAGCGTGTAGAACCCGGCCCGGTGCTGACCGAGCTGGGCCAGCCACGGCCACACCGCCTCGGGCGCGGCGCGCACCGTCACAACCCGGTCCACCTGGACCGGTGCGGCAGGAAGCAGGTCATCTCCCGGAAGCACCGCCTCGCGCGCGGCGGGCGGGCAGGCGAGCCGACGGACCGCCTGGCCGAGGGCGAATCCTGCGGCCAGGCCGGCCGTCAGCGTCGCCGCCTGCATCCTCAGCTCACAGTTCGCCGAGCATCTTGCCGGGGTTGAGGATGCCGAGCGGGTCGAGGGCGTCCTTGATCTTGACGTGCATCGCCCGGGAGACCGGGTCGAGTTCGCGGGCCAGCCACTTCTTCTTCAGATAGCCGACGCCGTGCTCACCGGTGATGGTGCCGCCGAGCTCAAGGCCGAGCGCCATGATCGCGTCGAACGCGGCAAGCGCCTGCTCGGTGGCCTCCTCGACGCCGGCGTCGAAGAACACGCACGGATGCATGTTGCCGTCGCCGGCGTGCCCGGCATTGCCGATGAGCACCTGCGGATACTCGGCGCGGATGCCGTCGAGGCGGGTGAAGAACTCGCGCATCTTCCCGCGCGGGATGCACACGTCGTCGATGAGCTCGCCGCCGCCATGGGCGTTGGCGTACTTCTCCCCGGCCGGGCCGACCGCGCGGCGGGCGGCGACGAGGAGTTCGGAGTCAGCCGGGTCTTCGCTGAAGACGACCTCGGCGGCGTTGCAGGCGTTGGCGACCCGGGTGAAGGTCTCCATCTCCTCAGTCGCATGCTCCAGGCTGCCGTCGCCGTTGGACTGCACGAGCAGCATCGCACCCATGCCTGAGGGCAGGCCGAAGTCACCGTAGTCGTTGATCATGTCGATCGAGGTGCCGTCGAGGTACTCGAGCATCGAGGGCCTGGCACCGGTGGCCATGAAGTCGCAGACCGTGCTGGCGGCATCGGCGGCCTCGGAGAACAGCGCGATCGCCGTGAGCGGGTCGGGCAGGGCCGGGATGAGATCGAGGGTGATCTCAACGATGACCCCCAGCGTGCCCTCGGAGCCGATGAACAGCTGTGAGAGCTCGAGCCCGGCCACGCCCTTCTGGGTGGGCCGGCCGACGCGGGTGACCTGCCCGTCAGCGAGCACCACGGTGAGGCTGCGGACGTAGTCGCGGGTGACGCCGTACTTCACACAGCACAGGCCGCCGGCGTTCGTGGCGACGTTGCCGCCGATCGAGGAGATCGCCACCGAACCGGGGTCCGGCGGGTAGGCCAGCCCGTACTGGGTCAGGGCCTTCTTGAGGTCCTGGTTGATGACACCGGGCTGGACGGTGCAGGTCTGCTCGACGGTGTTGATCTCGACGATCTCATTCATCTTCGCCACCGACAGCAGCAGACAGCCCTCGACAGCGTTCGCCCCGCCGGACAGCCCGGTGCGGGCGCCCTGCGGGACGACCGGGATGCGGTGGGCGGTGGCGAACCGCAGGGTCGCCTGCACGTCCTCGACCGAGGCGGCGCGCACGAGGGCTGCGGCCTCGCCGACGTGGGAGAACAGCGCCCAGTCCTTCGAGTAGGTGCCGATGACGTCCCGGTCGGTCACCAGCGCCCCGGCGCTCAGTTCGGCGGCCAGCTCATCGAGCGGCACGCCGATCTCAATCCCGGCAGTACCGGCCCCCTGCTCAGCGGTTTCGTGGGCGGCGGTCACTTCGGTGCTCCCTCTGCCTTGTCCGGGGCACCGGCGTCGGTGACCGTGCCGCCGTCTGCGGCGAAGTCGCCTGCGACCTGCAGCACTCGCTGCATCGCCTCGGCCGGGCCGACGGAGATCCGCACACCGTCTCCGAGGTTGCGCACGGCCAGGCCGTTGTCGAGACAGGCGCGCTCGAAGTCATCGGAGCGGTCTCCGAGGTTGAGCCACACGAAGTTACCGTGGGCTTCGAATACCTCGAAGCCACGTGCCCGCAGGCCGGCGGCCAGTTCGTCGCGCAGTCCGGCGACCTCCTTGGCCCGGATCTCCATGTCCTGGCTGTGCTTGAGCGAGACGAGCGCGGCCTGCTGGGCGGAGGCGCTGACCGAGAACGGCAGGATCGACTTGCGCAGCTCCATGATGAGCTCGGGGTCAGCCACTGCGTAGCCGACGCGCAGACCGGCCAGTCCGTAGGATTTCGAGAAGGTGCGCAGCAGCGCGAGGTTCGGGTAGCGGTGCAGGGCTGCCAGCCCGTCGGCGGCATCCTCGGCGTCGCAGAAGTCGATGTAGGCCTCATCGAGGACGACGATGACATCAGCCGGCACCTGGGCCATGAACTCGTCGAACTCGCCTTGGCGCAGGGCCGGGCCGGTCGGGTTGTTCGGGGAGCACAGGATGACGAGCCGGGTGCGGTCGGTGATCGCTGCGGCCATCGCCGGCAGGTCGTGGCGGCCGTCGGCATCGACGCTGATGCGCTGGTGGCTCGCCCCGCACAGATTGGCCAGCTGCGGGTACATCTCGAACGACGGCCACGGGTAGACGACCTCGTCACCGGGGTCGACGGCGACGTGGAAGAGCGCCTTGAGCATCTCGGAGGCACCGGCGGAGAACAGCACCTGATCAGCGCTGACCCCGAGGTGCTCGGCGAGCGCGGCGGTGAGCTCGGCAACAGCCGGGTCGGCGTAGCTGGCCGGGGTGCGCCCGCCGGCCTCGATCGCCTCGGCCACGGCCGGCAGCGGATCCATGTGGTGCTCGTTCGAGGACAGCTTGTAGGACTTCAGGCCCTCTTTGGCCTTCGGCGGCTTGCCCGGCACGTAGGCCGGCGTCGTCTTCAGCGCAGGGCGCAGGCGGAACTTTTCACTCATAGCGTCATGGTGCCATATCCTCCCCGCGCCCGAGGCGGTGGCCGGGTCCGGTGACCGTGCCCGAGGTGGGAGTCGGCTGGGTGGGACGAGCAGGCTGATCTGAGACAATGGGCAGATGGCAGCACAGCGGCAGTGGCATGAGGACATCCTCGGATCCCGGTTCCGCATGCTGCCGATCTCCGTCGGCGAGGACGAGACCGCCGTCATCATCGCCCCGGTCCGCGTCGACGAGGAAGCCGGCACCAACGGCGCACCCGACCGGGCCGCCGAACCGGCGCTCACGCCGACGGGGCACCCGGAGCCCGTCGTCCCGGCTGATACGGCGGTCATCTATCTGCACGGCTGGTCGGACTATTTCTTCCACCACCGGCTCGCTGACTACTACGCCTCGCTCGGCATCGCCTTCTACGCCATCGATCTGCGCCGCTACGGCCGCAGCCTGCTCATCGACGCAGCCGGCGGTCCCGAGCACTGGGCGCCCGACACCTCGGGCGCGGATGCCGCACTGCCCGACGAGGCCGCCGCCCAGGCACTCGCCGTCGCCGCCAAGGACGGAGTCGAAGACGACCTGCCGGGCCGAGTGCTGACCGGCCACGAGACCCGGGCGGGCTTCATCGACGACCTGACCGACTACGACGAAGAGATCGCTCAAGCCTTTGACATCGTCCGCGAGGAGAACCCGGGCGCGCGGGTGCTGCTGCACGGGCATTCGACCGGTGGGCTCATCCTGTCACTGTGGGCCGCCCGGCACCCGGGTGAGGCGGCAGCGCTGCTGCTGAACTCGCCGTGGCTGGAGTTCCAGTACGATGCCGCCGCCCGCAAACTCATGAACGCGTGGATGAGCCTGCGGTCGATGTCGGCGAAGCCGCTGAACGTGCGGATGCCGAACTTCTACACGCTCGCCAGCGCCTCCCTCGGCCGGCTGCCCTATGACCTGAGGCTCAAGCCGCCGGGCGGGTTCCCGATCTATCCGGCGTGGCTGCAGGCGATCTTCGCCGGCCATGAGCAGGTCGCCGCCGGCCTCGACCTCACGATCCCGGCGCTTGTGCAGACCTCGGCTGCGACCCTGCGCGGCGCCTCGTTCTCCCCGTCGATGGCGACCGCCGACATCATCCTCGACGTCGACGTCATCGCCCGCCGGGCGCTGTCGCTGGGCCGCTCCGTGACGATCGAGAAGATCCCGGATGCGATGCACGATGTGTTCATGTCCGCTGAGACCCCGCGCCGCCAGGCCTATGATGGCCTCGCCCGGTTCCTCTACGGCGCCCTCGACTGAACCCGCCAGCCCGCTCGGCCGCGGCCCTGCCCGCCAGGTGGGACGGGCGCGACGCCGGGGCGCTGGCGATCTACAGTGTCGGCATGACAACCCACGGTGACCTGTCCCACGTCCTTGCCCGCCGCGCCCAGGGTGGGCCCGGTGAGCTCTCGGCGATCCTCGCGCTCGCAGCCCAGGGCGGGGATCTCATCGACTTCACCGGCGGGTTCCCCGACCCCAGCCTGTTTGATGCGCAGCTTTTGAGCGAGCTGGCGGCCAAGTCGGTTTCCACCGCTCCCGAGGTGGCGCTGCAGTATGCCTCGAACCGCGGGCTGGCCTCGCTGCGCGAGTCCCTGCGCACCCTCATCGCCGACACCCAGGAGCACACGCCGGCCGAGAACGAGCTCATCGTCACCTCCGGCGGGGTCGATGCGCTGACCCTGGCGACGAAGGCCCTGGCCGACCCCGGCGATGCGGTCCTCGTCGAGGCACCGACGTATCTGGGGGCGTGCACCGTGTTCACCACCAATGAAGCGGTGCCGGTGGCGATGCGCAGCGACGCTGAGGGCCTCATCCCGGAATCGCTTACCGAGGCGTGTGAGACCGCCCGGAAGCAGGGCGCGGAACCGACGTTCGCCTATGTCATCCCCGACTTCCAGAACCCCTCAGGCCTGCTGCTCTCGGCCGAGCGCCGCGCCCAGCTCGTCAACGCGGCCCGGGAGGCCGGCATCCTTCTGGTCGAGGATGTCGCCTACCGGGATCTCGCCTTCGACGGCTCATACCTGCCCTCGATCTATCAGCTCGGCCCGGATGTCACCGTGCAGATCGGCACCTTCTCGAAGACCTTCACGCCCGGCACCCGGCTCGGCTGGGCATGCGGGCCCGAGACGATCATCTCGGCGATGGCCGAGGTCAAGACGACGACTGACCAGTGCGCCTCAGCGCTCGGGCAGTGCATGCTCGACGCCTACATCCGCGAAGGCCACTTCGCCGCCGGGCTGCCGGCCATCCGCCACGCCTATGCGCAGCGCTGTGCTGCCCTGCTGGCTGCCCTCGATGAGCATCTGGGTGGCGCGGCGACGTGGACGCAGCCTGCCGGTGGGTTCTTCACATGGGTTCAGGTTCCCAGCATCGACACGAAGGGACTCGCTCCGGCCGCCGTCGAGGCGGGAGTCGCCTATGTGCCCGGTGCCCCGTTCTTCGTGGACCGGGTCACCGATGACCATCTGCGGCTGTCGTTCTCCCGCACATCTGCCGAGCGGATGGATGAGGGCATCAGGCGGCTGGCCGGGGTGCTGGAGCGCGCCCGCGGCTGATCTGCTGGTTCCTGCGTCTGTCGGTTCCTGAGTCGGCGGCTCAGGAGAGTTCGGCGCCGGCGGCGTTCATCTCCTGCAGCGCCTCGGCTGACCGGTTCTCATCGACACCGGCGACGAGGTCGACGAGCACGCGGACGGCGAAGTCCTCATCACGGCCGTCGAGCACGGTGGCGCGCACGCAGTGATCGGTGGCGATCCCGCACACGACGATCGATCGGATACCCTCTGCCCGCAGCCAGTCGGCGAGCATGACCGATTCGTCATCGGCAAGATGGCCTTCGAATCCCGAGTAGGCTGCCTCGTACTCGCCTTTGCGGAAGACCGCGTCGACGACGTCGATGGCCGGCTTGACCTCCGGGTGGAAGGCGGCACCGCCGGTGCCGGCCACACAGTGCACCGGCCAGGTGCTGACGAAGTCGGGGCTGTCGGAGAAGTGATCGCCGGGATCGATGTGCCAGTCAGCGGTGGCGACGATGCGGGCGTAGTCGCCTCGATGCTCGGTGACGAAGTCGGCGACCCGGCGAGCCACCTCGGTCCCGCCCTCGACCCCGAGGGCGCCGCCTTCGCAGAAGTCGTTCTGGATGTCGACGAGGACCAGGGCGGTGCTCTCGCGGTTGAGTTCGGCAGTCATGTCCTTCAGTGTAGGGCGCGCAGCAGCGGAAGCCACCTGTGGCAGGACTGCAACAGCACCTCCTCGTCTCCTCCCGATTCCACCCTTTATGCTGAGGATCACCGCACACGCCTCACACCAGGAGCATCCCGATGAAACACCTATCCCCCTCCCGTCCCTCCCGGCTGGCCGTCGGCGGGGCTGCAGCAGCCGGTCTGGCCCTCGCCCTCTCCGCCTGCTCGGGCGGTTCCGGCGAAGCGGGCAAGCCCGCCGAACAGAACGGGGACGGCGCTGAACAGGCCGCTGAGGAGACCTCTGCGCCGGCGGACACTGCGCTCAAGCAGCTGAACGAAGACGAGATCGCCGATGTGCTCAACGGGCTGACACATGACGGGAAGAGCTTTGCGACCTTCGATGTGGAGCCGCCGGCGATGCAGAGCGCGATCGAGCAGTTCAAGCAGGCCGACGTCGAACCAGCCGCCTGCAAAGACGTTCTCATCGAACTCATGACCATGCCCTCTGCCGATGCCCCGAACAAGTCGGCGCTGAGCGACGATAATGGCTACACGGCGGCAATCGCCTCATTTGAGACCAACGATGATGCCACCACGGCACTGCAGAACATCGTCGACACGAACTCCACCTGCCACAACATGAAGATGACGGTGGCTGGGGAGAGCATCGAGATGGAGATGTCCGTGGACTTCATCGATGTCCCCGGCGCTGGCCAGGCAGTTGAGACGATCACCTCATCTCCGATGGCTCCGGGCACAAAGCAGCACACTGTCTCAGCTGTGGTCAAGAACGGATTTGTCACCGGCTCTGCCATACACGACTCAACGACTGAGAAGTCCGTCGGAATCACCACCGAGCTGGTCAAAGCCTACGACGAAGCCACCAGCTGACTCATGCACGCCCGCACTGATTCCGGCCCGGTGCCTCTTCAGCTCCTCTTCGGCAGTCTGAGGCCACGTGTCCTATTCGGCGGCCTGACGCCATATGTCCTCGAGCGACAGCAGAGCGGGCGGCAGGGCCCACTGACGCACGAACCGCAGCCCGGAGTCTGATCCGGACTGCGGCTTGTTCGGCAGCACGGAGCCGCACGTGCCGCGTGCCGCCAGTGCCACTGCGCGAGCCGGGCGGATCTCGGCGAGCAGCTGACCTGCGCTGTCGGCCACCGTCGCACAGCGCTCGGCCATGGCGGCTTCTTCGCACACCGCCTGCAGCTCGCCCGGTCCGGGACAGAAGGCCCGGTGTGCGTGGACGTCGAAGCGCGGGCGGGCCCGGCTCCATTCCGGGACCGCGTCGTGGACCCGTGGATCGGATGCGAAGACGCCCGGCACCTCGGGCACGGCGGCAGCAGCACGCTGACCTGCGGTGAGCACGACGTGGACGTCGCCGGCGGCCAGCAGCGCGGCGATCGCGGCGACGTCGCTGCCGGTGTCGCCGCTGCCCGGCAGGTGGACGAGGATGTCGGGGACGTCGAAGACGATGCCGGCCGGGCGCATGATCGGGTGCGTGATGCGGGCGGCGAGCGCCATCGACTCGGCGTTCTTCTCCGCTCGTCTGCCGGCGGTGTCCTCACCCCACCGGTGGGCCCAGTCGCCGCCGAGGTGGTGGGCCAGCGCGTGCGGGATGTGCCGGTAGTCCGCTCCGGCCAGGCGGGCCTGCCAGGCGAGTTCCCAGTCCTCGCCGCCGTAGCCGATGAGGCTGGCGTCGAACCCGCCGATCGCCTCGAACAGCTCGCGGGTGCAGGCGAGGACTGCGGAGATGATGAACCGGAAGCCGGTGTCGTCGATGTGCGTGAGGTCTGCTGTGTCCGTCCAGGCGCGGGTGAGCCACGCGGGTTCGCCGAGGTCGGTCGGTGGGGTGGTGTCGGTGTCGATCATAAGCCGGCTGCCGACGGCCAGCGTCCACGGCTCGGCGACAAGCGCTGCGGCAAGGGCGGTGATGCAGCCAGGCTGCGGGATCGTGTCGCCGTCGAGGAAGACGAGGATCTCCCCGCTGGCGTGCCCGGCGCCGAGGTTGCGGGCGGCTGCGGCACGGAACCCCAGGTCCTCCTGGCGGACGACGCGCACCCCGGCCGGCACCTCGGGCGCGGTGGCCGAGCCGTCGTCAGCGACGATGGTCTCGATGTCCCCGGTGTAGTCCTGGGCGCGGATCCCGGTGAGCACCTCGGCCAGCCCGGTGGGGTTCTCGTAGTAGGGGATGATGACGGACACGGGCGGGGTGGTCATACGGTGCTCCAGATGCGGCGGTAGGCGGCGGCGACCTCCGGCCAGCCCCACGCCGGCGGGGGTGTGTCCGCCCACGTCGAGGCGGGTGTGCGGCAGGCGGCGGCGAGCGCCTCGGCGAGCTCGCCGGGGGCGCACAGGCGCAGGTGGCCTGGCCAGCGCTCGGCGACTTCGGCCATGTAGTCCGAGGCGGTGGTCAGCGGCACCCGGTTGTGGGCGATCCACGTGTTGAGCGCGCCCGAGGCCGAGACGTGACGGTGGGCGCAGACCGGCACGGTGACCGCATCGAGGGCTGCGGGGAGCTCGTCGTCGGTGATGTAGCCGGTGCACTGCAGGTCGATGCCGCGGGCGGCTGCCCGTGATCGCAGTCCGGCGAGGTAGTCGGCGTGCCCGTCGGCGACCTTCCCGAGCAGCACGATGCGGGACCCAGCCGGGGCTGCGTCGATGACGTCTTCGCAGCCCTTGCCGGGGTAGACGAACCCGAAGATCCCGATGCTCGGGGCGGTGTCGGCTGCCGGGCCGGCGGTCGGTGGGCCGGGAGCTGCGGTGAGCGGGCGGGGGTCTTCGATCGGCAGGGGCACGACGTGGATGTCCCCGGCGGATTCCAACCGGCGGGATTCAGACTGCGAGTTCGTGACGACGACATCGGCGGCGCTCACGAACCTGAGGTAGGCGGCCTGCCGGCGGGCGCAGCGCTCAGCGCCCTCACCGGGCTGCGGGATGTCGTGCAAGGTCAGGCTCAGCGGCCGGCCGGCAGCCAGGCGCAGCACTGTGTCGACCGCGGACTGCGGATCGGGTCCGTAGAGGTGATCGGTGAAGCTGATGTGGACGAGCCCCGCCTCAGCGGCCGGCGGCGGCAGCTGGGCCGGATCGGGGGCCTCACGCACGAAGCCCTGCCCGAGTGCCTGGTGCAGATGCCGCCCGAATCGGATCACTCCGTGGGCAGGTGAGCCGGCGAGTATGTGCTCAACCGCATGTGCATCCACTGTTCACCTCGGCTCTGACCAGGAATCATGTGAGCGGAGCCGGATCAGCGCCGCAAAGTGATACTATCAACTCACCTTGCTCTGCATTGACAAGCTCTCTTGTCATCGCATATGAAGGCGCCCGAGTTGCATGCGCCGGCCGCCGCGCTGCACGCATGCAGCTGACTCCATTCGGAAAGGCCGGTTCGGCGATGAAGGCTCCAGAACTCGACACCTACCCCCGAGTTCTCTCCATCCCCGCCCAGCACCCTTTCGTCGACGCCACCTGGCCGCGGGCAGCCGAACTCATCAGACCCGCAGAACTGCCCGATGACGGGCGCTGGCACCCGCACCCCGGCCTGGAGGCCGAGTGGATCCGGGCCTATGCCGGCGAGTTCGACATCGTGCACCTCCACTTCGGATTCGAACATCGCAGTCTCGCACAGATCCGCGACTTCATCCGCGCCTGCGCTGATGTGCACGCCGCGCTCGTCGTCACCGTCCACGATCTGGCCAACCCGCACCTGAGAGATCAGCGGGAGCACCGCGACCGGCTGCGCGCACTCACCGCCGCTGCTGCTGCCGTCTTCACCCTCACCTCGGGCGCGGCAGCCGAACTGGCCACCGACTACGGCGTGGCCGCCGAGGTCATTGCCCACCCGCCGATCGTCCCAGCCACCCAGGACGCGCAGGTCATGACCGCAAGCGGGCGGCGCGGCCGCTCAGCTGCCGTGTTCCTCAAGGACCTGCGCACCAACATCGTCGCCGACCCGGCGTTCTACCTGTCGCTGGCCTCCGGGCTCGACCGGTCCGGGGCCTGGCTGGAAGTGTGGGCGCACCTGTCGAGCGCAGACCACCCGACAGTGACCGCGCTGCAGGCCGCCTCAGACTCCGGGGCCGCGCCCGGCCTCGACCTGCACTTAACGGACCGGCTGCCTGATCCGGTGCTCTACCGGGTGCTCTCCGGCTGCGCGGTCTCCGTTCTGCCGTATGCGCATGGCACGCATTCGGGCTGGCTGGAGATGTGCCGCGACCTGGGTTTGAGCGTCATCGCCCCAGACTGCGGGCACTACGCCGGCCAGGCTGACGCGCCCGAGGCGGTGCGCACCTACCTCACCGGCAGCGGCGCCTCAGCCGCCGAGGCCGCAGTGTGGGCGATCCGGCGCGGGCTCATCCCCCGAGGCGACGTCGCCGGCCGGGCGGCTGCCGCCCAGCAGGCCTACGCGGATGCCTACGTGCACGCGATGTCCCCGATGAGTGCTGGTGCGGCGGTGGCGGCTCCGGCGATGTTCTTCACCGAGGACGAGTGCTGATGCGCATCGCCGTCATCGGGCCGGCCCGTATGCCCATCGCCCCGCCCTTCGGCGGAGGGCTCGAGGTGTTCTGTGACCGGCTGACCGCCGGGCTGCGGGAGGCCGGGGCCGAGGTCGACCTGTACGCCTCGGCCGGTTCGCGCGGGCACCGGCAGGAGTTCGAGCTGCCGGGCATCGACTGGACCGGTCATGAGCACATCGCCCGCGACGACGCCTACCCGCCAGGGGCCCAGGACATCGAGCATGCTGCCTACCAGCAGCTGTTCGAGCGCCTGCAGGACGGACCCTACGACCTCATCCACAACAACTCGGTCAGCCCGGCGTTCTTTTCCGGTGCCGCCCGCCGGGTGCCGATGCTCACCACCCTGCACGTCCCGCCGGGCGCGCCGCTGGATGAGGCGATCAGCCGCGCCGGCAGCAGCGCCGGGTCGTTTGCTGCCGTCAGCGCCTTCACCGCCGGGCAGTGGCAGCTGCCCGAACCGGCCACCGTCGTCCACAACGGGGTCGACACCCGCACCTTCGCCGCTGGCCCGGGCGGGGAGCACGCCGTGTGGTTCGGCCGCATCACCCCGGAGAAGGGTCTGCACCTTGCCATCGACGCGTGCCGGATCGCCGGTCTGCCGCTGCGCATCATCGGCCGCTGTGCCGAACCGCGCTACTTCACCACCGAGATCGAACCGCGCCTAGGCGATGACGCCCTGTGGCTCGGTCATCTCGATGACGCGCAGATCGCCGCCGAGGTCGGGGCGGCTGCGGTCACGGTCGTCACCCCCTGCTGGGATGAGCCGTTCGGGCTCGTGACGATCGAGTCGCTGTCCTGCGGCACCCCGGTGGCCGCGTTCGCCCGCGGCGGGATTCCCGAGGTGCTCGCCGATGCCCCGAGCTGCTGGCCCGTCCCGGCGATGTCGCCGATCTCGCCGCAGCGATCGGCCGGGCCCGCCGTTTCGACCGCGGCCGCGCCCGCCGGATGGCGGTCACCCGGTTCGACCGCCGGCACATGGTCGCCGGCTACCTGCGGCTGTACAGCGAGGTCATCGGCACCGGACGCGTCGCCGCCGAGCTCATCTCATGATCGGCTTCTACGCCCACCACCACGGCACCGGCCATCTCTTCCGCTGCCAGGCGATCGCCTCCGAGATCCCCGAGGAGACGGTCATCCTGTCCTCGCATCCGCGCGCGGACATCGGCCTGCCTCTCGATGCCCCGGCCGAGGAGCGCGGGGCCGATGTCACCGCTGGCGGGGCGCTGCACTGGGTGCCGCGCGACCACCCGGGTCTGCGCGCCCGGATGGCTGCCCTGGCCGCCTGGGTGGCTGACGCCCAGCCGCGGGCCGTCCACGTCGATGTGTCCGTTGAGGTCGCCGTGTTCCTGCGGCTGCTCGGCGTCCCCGTCACGACGCTGGCGATGCCCGGCGTCCGGAATGATGCCGCCCACCGGCTCGGCTACCAGATGTGCGAGTCGATCATCGCCGCCTGGCCCGACTGGGTGGAGCTGCCCGAGCACTTGCAGAGTCACGCCGGGAAGGTCGCCGCTGTCGGTGGGATCTCCCGGTTCGCCGGCCGCAGACCGGCCGCGGATCCGCATGGGCCGGTCATCCTGCTCGGCCGCGGCGGGGCCGATGCCCCGGCCGGCTACTGGCAGCAGGTCCAGCACCACCTCGGGCCCGGCTGCCGGCTGCTGGGACCCGAATCGTGGCGCGAGGACCCGTATGCCGACCTGACCGGCGCCTCAGTCATCATCTCCGCAGGCGGGCAGAACGCGATCGCCGACATCGCATGCGCGAACCGCCCGGCGGTCATCGTGCCCCAGCAGCGGCCCTATGACGAGCAGACCGCGACCGCTGCTGTGCTCGCCGATGCCGGCCTGGCCGAGGTCATCACGGAACTGCCCGCACCCGAGGTGTGGCCTGCCATCGTGGCCGCCGCCGGGTCCCGGCAGCCGGAGTGGAGCCGCTGGCAGACCGCCGGGGCGGCAGGCCGGGCGGCACGTGAGATCCTCACGGTCGCCGACCGCAGCCGGGCGGCGCATCACCCGCCGGTGGAGGGCGCCCCGTGATGCCGGCCGTCCACGTCGTCACCCTCGCCTCAGCCGACCGAGCCGAACGGGTGCGCCTGCAGCGCGAGGCACTTGCCCGCTGGGCACCATCGGTCGCCCACACAACCGTGGCGATCGGCGAGAGGCTCTTCGAGCTGGACACCTCGACGGTGCTCGATGCCACCGGTCCCGGCCGGCTGGAGCTCGCCCGCGCCCGCAACCTCGCCGGCGACCACGCAGCCGATGCCGGTGCTGAGGTCGTCGTGTTCCTCGACGCCGACTGCCTGCCCGGCCCACGTCTCATCGACCGCTACACCGCGGCACTGGCCGACCGACCGGAGGCGGTGGCGTGTGGGCCGGTCACCTACCTGCGCGAGGACCAGCCAGTCACCGCGGGAACGCTCGACGCACTCACCGGATATCGCACTCCGCATCCGGGCCGGCCGGCACCAGCCGACGGGGCTGTGCAGGCGGCAGGCGATGATGAGTACCAGCTGTTCTGGTCGCTGTCCTTTTCACTCGCCGCCGGGCTGTGGCGGGACTGCCGGGCGGCCTTCGGCGGGTTCAGCGAGGACTACCGCGGCTACGGCGGTGAGGACACCGACTTCGGCATGCAGCTGCGCGCCCACCGGATCCCGATGCTGTGGACCGGCGGAGCTGACGCCTTCCACCAGTGGCATCCGCCCAGCCACGCTGCGGCAGGCAACCGGGAGGCGATCCGCGCCAATGCCGCACTCTTCCACTCCCGCTGGGGATACTGGCCGATGCAGGACTGGCTCTAGACCCCCGTACACTGAACACCGCAGGCCACCACCGGCAGAGCCGCCGGCGCACAGGCTGAACAGAGAGGACCCAGATGGGACAGCTAGCCGTCAATCTCTTCACGACACTCGACGGGTCAGCCGAGCACCCCGACCGCTGGCATGGGCCGTACTTCGACACCGCGATGGGCAAGGCGGTCGATGCGCACATCATGCGCTGCGACGGCTACCTCATGGGCCGGGTGCTCCACGATGCTTGGGCGGCGTACTGGCCGCAGGCCGAGGACCCCTTCGCCGAGTTCATCAACCGGATCCCCAAGTACGTGCTCTCGACGACGCTGGAGTCCTCGCCGTGGGAGAACACGCAGGTGCTCTCCAGCATGGCCGAGGTCAAGGCGCTCAAGGAGCGCACACCGAACTGGATCGGGATGTCCGGCAGCCTCGCCACGTTGCGCGGGCTGCTGACAGCTGGGCTGGTCGACGAGCTCAATCTGCTCATCGATCCGGTCGTCGTATCAGGTGAGCAGAAGTGGACCGATGGGCTTGATGGGCAGGCCTTCTCGATCGTCTCGCATGAGACCTTCGACACCGGCGCTCAGCACCTCATCATGCGCCCGAACTGAGCGGTGATCCGCCTGGTTCAGGCCGGAATGACATGAGCCCTGACCTGCGATGTTCTCGCTGGTCAGGGCTCATGTGTCATGCGCGGTAGCGGTGGGATTTGAACCCACGGTACGGGGTTGCCGTACACAACATTTCGAGTGTTGCACCTTCGGCCGCTCGGACACGCTACCGCGGAATACTCTACAACGGGTGCCCGGGCGTCACCAAATCAGCGGCGGGAGGCGAAGAACTCGACCAGCCCGGCGGCGCACTCATCGGCACACACCCCGCCCACCACCTCGGGCACGTGCAGGCTCGCCCGGTCCCGGGCGACATCCCACACCGAACCGCAGGCACCGGCCTTGTCGTCATAGGCGCCGAATACGATCCGCTCGACGCGGGCGGCGACCGCGGCACCGGCGCACATGACGCACGGCTCCAAAGTCACGACGAGGGTGGCGCCGGTCAGCCGCCAGCTCCCGAGGTGCCGGCCGGCTTCGCGCAGCGCCTGCACCTCAGCGTGGGCAGTCGGGTCGTGCAGCGCTTCGCGCTCGTTGAATCCGGTGCCGATGATCGCGCCGGCAGCGTCGATGACAACGGCGCCGATCGGGACATCGGCGCTGGCATCGGTGCGGGCGGCGGCGGCGAGGGCAGCGCCCATCCATTCGCGGTAGACCGCCGGGTGGGCGATGCCGCCGCGGTCAGCCGGCTGAGCCGAGGGCATCGGCGAAGCCGGCCTTCTCTCCGATGTGGGCGACGACGCGGGCCGGGTCGGACTGGTAGCGGCTGACCTGCTCCAAGAGCTCATCGGCGGTGACGTCGCGATCGGCGTAGATGCCTGCGTCTCCGCCCCAGACGGCATCGGCTTCGGGTTCGAACATGCCGACTTCGGCCTCGTCCTCGGCATCATCGTCATCACCGTCGCGCTCGGGGCCGGCGTCGAAGTGCTCGGAGTCATCGAGTGTCGACGGGCCGGAGTCGAGGTAGTCGGCGAAGATGTCGGCGTACGGGCTCTCTTCAGCGGCGGCGATATCGGAGATGAACACCCGCACCTCGTCATCGGCGAGCAGCCGGACGAGAGCGAACCACTCGTCTTCATGCTCGATGACGGCGATCGCCTCGCCGTCCTCACCGGCGCTGCGCATCATCTCGATGAGATCGTCCAGCGTTGCCGCATCACGCATGTCGAGGTCGAGGGGCCGGTATCCGTCCGCGCCCTCGGCGAGGATCTCGGTGAAATAAGCCATGTCTCCATTCTGTCCGATGCCGGCTCAGCAGACCAGCCTCTGCCCGTATGCAGAAGATCCACATCTCACCGGGTGACCGCAGGCCGTCTCGATCCGGTAGATTCAGGGGCATGGAGCTCCACATCGCAGACCACCCGCTCATCGCCCATAAGCTCACCGTGCTGCGCGACGAGCGCACCGATCCCGGCCGCTTCCGCGGACTGACCGAAGAGCTCGTTGCACTGCTCGCCTACGAGGCCACCCGCAACATCCGGGTCGTCGACAAGGAGATCAGCACTCCCGTCTGCCCGATGACCGGCACGAAACTCTCCTCCCCCAGGCCTGTGGTCGTGCCGATCCTGCGCGCCGGCCTCGGCATGCTCGATGGGATGCTCAAGATGCTGCCGACGGCCGAGGTCGGGTTCCTCGGGCTCGTCCGCGATGAGGAGACCCTCGAAGCCCACGCCTATGCCAACCGGCTGCCCAGCGACCTGCGCGACCGGCAGGTCTTCGTCATCGACCCGATGCTGGCCACCGGCGGCACCCTGGCGATGGCGATCGACTTCCTGCTCGAGCGCGGCGTCTCCGACGTCACTGCGATCTGCCTTGTGAGCGCCCCGGAAGGCGTGCGCCACATCGAGGAGCGCTACGAGGGAATCGCAAATGTCACCGTCCACACCGCGGCCCTGGACGAGAAGCTCAACGAGAAGGGCTACATCGTGCCCGGTCTCGGCGATGCCGGCGACCGCATGTACGGAATCGTCTGAACCGGTGCGAGGAGCCTCTTCAGCTCCGACGCGCGTTCAGTGGTGAATCCGGAGGCGTGGTTTCTACACGAAACGCACATTGGCGCGTTCACCCTGGTCAGCGGGCTGCGCCCCTGAGGTGGACTAACGCTGATCTTGGCCCGCCCGCAGGCCCGCCGGAAACACGAGGACAGCGGCTCACTGTCGGCACATCACCGGCCAGAGATTGTCATAAAACGTCATAGACGTCTCAGATCCGCGTCCGCCGATTGCTTTGCGCGAAATCTGTGAAGAATAATGACAGCCATGCACCGAACCCCCTGTCACCGCCTCGCGCGCAGCGCCATCGCCATGATGCGCTGCGTCCGCGGCCTGCGGTGACGACAGGCATGGGCTGCGGACGTGAAGCACGATGCGCCTGACTCCACTGCTCACGCCCAAGGACGACGAACATGACTGTCTCATCCCTTCCCTTCCACCCGCGCAGCGCCGCGGCCACTCGCCGCCAGGGAGCCCGGTTGACCTCCGTTGATCCCGCCACCGCGCCCCGCGTCTTCGGCCCGGCCGGCCGCAGCCGCCAGACCAGCGACGCCCCGGCCCACAAGCCGGCCCGCGGCATCATCGTCTACATCGGCCTCGATGAGGACAAGGCAGCCGAAGACGGCACCAACCTCACCGCCATCGCCCAGTCGCTGCAGGAGCACATCCGCGCGCTCTCCCCGCAGGCCGAAGCACAGACCGTCATCGCCCTGGCCCCCGACGGACCGGACCGCGACCTCGACGCCGTGCGAGCCGTGGCCACCGGCTCGCCGGCAGCCACCGGCACCCCGGCCGGACGGCACGGCCCACTGCGCTCCCGCGTACCCGCCCGCGTGCGCCCACCCCAGCCGAGCGAGGAGCTCGCCCCGCAATCCGAGACCCGGGTGCGCATCGACATCCCGCGCCGCGAGGTCACCGTCGACGGGCAGCTGGCGGCAGTGACGACCAAGGAGTTCGACCTGCTCGCCACGCTCGTCTCGGCCGCCGGTTCGACGCTCTCACGCGGCGATCTCATCACCGCGCTGTGGGGCGAGAGCCCCGAGCGGCCCGACGAGCGCACCGTCGACGTGCACATCCGCCGGCTGCGCAATCGGCTCGGCGCCTTCTCCTCGATCGTGCGCACGATCCGCGGGGCCGGCTACCGCTACGACGCCCACCCCGACGTCACCGTCTGGACGGCGACCGCCTCGAGGTGACCACCGCCTCGGCGCCGGCGGCAGACCCCGGCAAACCCGGGTTGGCCGAGGGTGCTGTGAGACCTTGCTGTGAGTCCCCTGCCCGGGCGGTCTCACCAGGGTGTCCTTAAGCGTTCAATCAGCTTTGCGCCCTATAGTTCAACCGATGCAGAAACGTCAGTCTTCGCCCGGCAAGGGCATTGTCGTCTTCGTGGTGGGGCTGCTGCTGGCCGCCCTGCTCGCGATGCATACCCTCATCCCGACGACTCGCGGGATCGCGCTCATCGTCGAATCCCTGCTCCCCTGGGCGTGGGTGCTGCTGGTCCTGCTGCTCATCGCCGCGCTCATCCGGTTCTCCGTCTTCGGCATCCTCGGCGTGCTCATCCCCGCGCTCGTGTGGGGCGGCATGTTCTACCCGTACCTGCGCCCGGCCGACACACCGGATGATGCCGATATCGTCGTCGCCAGCCAGAACGTCGGTGCGCGGATGCCGCAGCCCACAGCCACCGCGCAGAACCTCATCAACCACGACCCGGATGTCGTGGCCATCCAGGAGATCGAGTCGCTGTCGGGCAAGATCATCAAGAAGCAGCTCGACTCCGCCTTCGAGCACACCGCGGTCACCGACACGATCGGGCTCTGGTCGCGCTGGCCGATGACGAAGCCCGAAGAGATCGACCTCGGCATGCAGTGGCCGCGCGCCATCGCCACCACGCTGAAGACCGATAAGGGCAATGTGCGCCTGTACTCGGTGCATATGCCCTCGGTGCGCCCGGGGCAGGAGTCCCTGCGCAATTCGGCGCTGAACGAGCTGGCCGAGCGGATCAGGTCCGATGACGCCCAGCGGGTCATCGTCGCCGGTGACTTCAACTCAGCAAACTCCGACCGCTACTTCAAGGAGCTCAGCTCCGAACTCGTCGACGCCCGCGAGGCTGCCGGCGGCGGCTTCGGCTTCACCTGGCCGAGCGTGTTCCCGGTCGTGCGCCTGGATCATGTGCTCGTCCGCGGTCTCGACCCGGTCGGCGATCGTGTGCTCGATCGCGGCACGAGCGATCACCGGGCGATCATCAGCTACCTCGACGTCCCGGCGAGCTGAGCGCTCAGCCGGTCTGCGTCTGCTGCTGATGCTGCGGGACCTGCTCGGCGCACCGATCGGTGCTCACCGGAGCAGTTGCCTGTTGGCCGCGGCGCAGGATCCCATCGATCTCATCGAGGGTGAGCGCATAGCCGGTCTCCGCCTCAGTCGCCGAGCGGGCGAACACCATCCCCACGACCCGGCCCTCAGCATCGAGCAGCGGGCCGCCGGAGTTGCCTGAGCGCACGATCCCGCGCACCGAGTAGATGTGGCGAGTGACGCTGTCCTCGTTGTAGATGTCGAGGCCGCGGGCCGAGAGCTGCTCGCGCACGCGCGCCGGCGAGATCGTGTACGGCCCGTTCTCCGGGAATCCGACGAGCACCGAGTCTGCCCCGGCGCCGAGGTCGGAGCCGAGTTCCAGCGCTGGTGCCGGCAGGTCGGGTACCCGCAGGACTGCCGCATCGGTGCCGGGGTCGAAGGCGACGACTTCGGCGTTGTACGGTTCGCCAGTGCCGGCGATCTGCACGGTCAGCGATTGTGCGCCGGCGACGACGTGGGCATTCGTGGCGACGAGCCCGTCGCCATAGACCCAGCCGGTGCCCTCCTGCAGGCGGCCGCATTCGGTGCGTGAGGTCACGACTTTGACGACGGATCCGTCGACCTGCCGGCCGACGTCGACCATCGCCGGGTTCGGTTCGCCGACCCCGCGGATGCGTTCGCGCTGGCCTTCGAAGACCTGCGGGAAGCCGTTGTCGGCTAAGGCGGTGCCGAGTGTGCCGAGCGCCTCGGTCGAGGTGATCGGCAGCATCCGGTCCATCGCGGCGACGATCGCTGAGTCAGCCACCCACCGGTTGGGCTGGAGGAACGGGGTGGTGCGGATCCAGCCGGCGGCCAGCCAGACGACGAGCAGGGTGGCGATGATGCTCGAAAGCGCCCCGCCGGTGGCGTCGAGACCGCGGCCGCTGGGGCTCGTGAGCTTCGTGCGCAGGTACGCACCAAGCAGACCGAGGCCGACCGAGCAGGCAACGGCCAGGAGCAGCGGAAACAGCACCTCGGCGGCGGGGTGATTGCGGTCGTGGACGATGTCCGTGCTCACCAGCAGCTCGGCGACTGGGCCGGCGAGCAGTCGGCCAAGCACGAGACCGAGGATGAAGCCGACGAGCGTCGAAGCACCGACGAGGAAACCGCGGCTCCAGCCGAGCAGCAGCGCGCCGATGGCGAGCAGGACGATGACGACGTCGACAGCGGCCACGAGTGGGGTTACCTGCGCATTGCCGGGTTGAAGCCCTGGGGCTGCTGGACGCGGCGCATCATGGTCGTGCGGATCTTGACGAACTGGTCGAGCTCGTACTTCTCGACCTGCCGTTCCTTCTCCCCGCCGACGCCGGCGAGCACCCGGGTGCGGATGCTGGCGAGGTCGGCGGACTTGCGGATGAGGCGGCGCATCTCCGGCAGGGCGCCGGGGTACTGGTTGGCCCAGCGCTTGCCGGCGCGGCGGCCCTTCCAGGTGCCGAGCATGTCGACCTCACCGTGGGTCAGCCAGCCGGCGTTGGCGTAGTCGCCGAGCGACTGGCGGGTGTGGATCGACTCGTTGCGGCGCAGCAGCAGTCCGCTGCCGAGCCAGAAGCCGGACATGATGGCCGACAAACCGATCATGATCACGAGGCCGAGGAGGCCCAGCGAGCCGACGATGGTGGCGGTGCCGTTCCACAGTGCGTGGAGGAACATGCCGGCGATGAGGCCGGGGAACCACATGAGCACGACGAGCCACCACTGGCCGCGGCGGGCGGCGAAGCCGATGGACAGGCCGTGGCAGATGACGAAGGTCGAGTGCAGCAGCGGGCTCATCACCCCGCGCATAACGAAGGTCATTGCGAGGCCTCCGAGGGCGGCCTCTTCGAAAGATGAGGAGAGGTAGAGCAGGTTCTCGGTGAAGGCGAAGCCGGCACCGATGAGGGAACCGTAGACCCAGCCGTCGAGAGGTCCTTCGAAGTACTTGCGGGCGGCGAGGACGATGACGACGAGGAAGACGCCCTTCGTCGACTCCTCGAACAGCGGCGCGAAGACGACTGCACCGAGCACGTCGCCGGATGCGTCGATGCCGACCAGGGCCAGGGCGGTGATGCCGATGACCTGGGCAACGAGCGTCATGATGATCGAGGCGACGGCACCCCACAGCAGGCAGGCGACGAGCAGCAGGATGGGCTGCGGCTTCCACCGGTCGAACCACCACACCATGAGCATGATGAACAGCAGCGGGATCGCCGCCAGCAGGATGACGATCGGTCCGGCCGGCAGCAGGACGGCGCTGAAGCCGAGGATGAGGAGCAGCCCGAGACCGAGGAGTCCGACGAGCCCGATGCTCACGATGGTGCGAGCGAGATCGGCGCCTTCGGTCGGGTTGGCCAGCTGGGGCTGGCGCTGGATCGCCTGGGTGACCCACGGCTGTTCGGCAGGCCCGCCGGCGTGCGGCTGGACCTGCGCGCGCATGCGCATCTCCTGGGTCACCGTCGGGGAGAACCGCGGCTGCGCGTAGGCGCGCTGCTCCGGCTGGCCGTAGCCGCCGGGGCCGACTGGCTGGCCATGCGGGGCCGGCTGCTGCGGCGGGAAGGGACGTCCGTGCGGGTGACCGTGCGGGCCCGGCTGCTGGTGCACGGGGCCGGAACCGTGCGGGCCGGGCTGAGGCTGGGGGCGGAACCGGTCGTGCGCCGGGCCCTGCTGCGGGTAGGGGTGGCCCTGCTGCGGGAAGGGCTGGCCGTGCGGGGGTCGCTGGTGAGGCTGACCCTGGGGGCCGGGGTAACGCGGGTCAGACATGTGCTGCGCCCTCTCAGTCCGTATCGCAAATGGTCAATGGTTGCGGTGTCATCTCAGTCTACGCACGCACACGGACACCGCCGGTCACCTCGTGTGGCAGATGCGGCACACTCTGCCACATCCGCCTCAACTGAAGCCACAGGTGAGCTGTGCTGGAACTGAACCACCGCCGCGGGCACGGCGAAGGCCGCCGGACATGATGCCCGGCGGCCTCCCTCAGCCCGAACGTCAGTCCAGGTCGCGGTTCTCGCGCGGGGTGATCTGCAGGGTGCGGGCGGTGTACTCGGACAGTTCGTCGAGCAGCGCCTCGTCCTCGTGCAGCTGGCGGCCGAGCGAGGGCACCATGTCCTTGAGGCGGGCCTCCCAGCCGTCGTACTGGCGCGGGAAGCACTTCTTGAGCAGGTTGAACATGATCGGTGCAGCCGTCGAAGCACCCGGCGAGGCGCCGAGCAGGGCGGCCAGCGAGCCGTCGGCAGCGGAGATGAGCTCGGTGCCGAAGCCGAGCACGCCGCCCTTGTCCTTGTCCTTCTTCATCACCTGGACACGCTGGCCGGCGGTGATGAACTCCCAGTCCGACGGGTTGACCTCGGGGGTGAAGTCGGCGAGTGCCTCGTAGCGCTTCTTCTTCGTCGAGGCGAGTTCGCCGAGCAGGTAGCTGACGAGGTCGAAGTTGTCCTTGGCGACGTTGAGCATGACCGGCAGGTTGTTGCCGCGCACCGAGAACGGCAGGTCGGTGAACCTGCCCTTCTTGAGGAACTTCGGGGTGAAGCCGGCGTAGGGGCCGAACATGAGGTATTCCTTGCCCTGCACGACGCGGGTGTCGAGGTGCGGGACCGACATCGGCGGAGCGCCGAAGGCGGCCTGGCCGTAGACCTTGGCGTGGTGGCGGGCGACGAGCTCGGGGTTCGAGGTGCGCAGGAACAGGCCGGAGACCGGGAAGCCGCCGTAGCCGTGGCCCTCGGCGATGCCGGAGCGCTGCAGCAGGTGCAGAGCGCCGCCGCCGGCGCCGATGAAGACGAACTTCGCGTCGACGGCGAAGATCTCACCGGCGGTCGTGTTCTTCACGTGCACGCGCCAGCCCTCGGCAGTGCGGTTGAGGTCGGAGACCTCGTGGCCGGTGAGGATCTGGGCGTTCTTCGTACCGGCGTGGGTGAGCAGCTGGCGCGAGAGCGAACCGAAGTCGACGTCGGTGCCGGTGGCGACCTTCGACAGGCCGTTGACCTGGCCAGGCCCGCGGTTCTCGAACATCAGCGGCAGCCACTCGGCCTGCACGGCCGGGTCGTCGGTGTACTCCATCTCCTTGAACAGCGGGTTGCGCACCATCGTCTCGTAGCGGGTGCGGATGTAGTCCCGGCCCTTCTCGCCGCGGCCGTAGGAGATGTGCGGAACCTGGCTGATGAAGGTCGAAGGATCGGTGAGCACGCCTTCGTCGACGAGGTGCGACCAGAACTGGCGCGAGACATGGAACTGCTCGTTGATGTTGATCGCCTTGGTGATGTCGACGTTGCCGTTGGCATCGGCCGGCGAGTAGTTGAGCTCGCACAGCGCGGCGTGGCCGGTGCCGGCGTTGTTCCACGGGTCCGAGCTTTCGCGGGCAACGTAGTCGAGGCGCTCGTAGACGCGGACATCCCACCCCGGCTGGAGCTCAGCCAGCAGCGCCGCCAGCGTGGCGCTCATGATGCCGCCGCCGATGAGGACGACGTCGGCGCTTTCCTTCGTGTAAGTCAATGAAATCCCTCGGATCGTAAGGTCAGGCCGCCCTGTGCGGGCACGCCGCTGATAAAAGGAGGATCATCACGCAGTTTACTCCCCGTCCGCGCTGCCTCCGAACTCGGGGAGGTCCTGCTCCCGCGTGCTGTGGCGGCTGTGGATGGTGCGCGTGTGTCCACAGCCGTGCCCGAGGTGTTCTGTCGTGGGCGGGCGACCGCTGGACTGGGCGCATGAGACGAGTGAGCATTTCCGCCCGGCAGCTGCGCCGGGCCGCCGCAGTGACGACCGTGTCCGTTCTGGCTGCCATCGGCCCGGTGGCCGCCGCGCCACCTGTGCTGGCTGCCGGCCTGGCCGGAGGTGAGGGGCCGCCTGCGCTGTCCACCTCACCGGACCTGTCCACCCCGCCGCACCTGCGCCCGGACGTCGGGCTGGACGGGGGCCCGCAGCCGGAGCGCTACCGCAGCACGAATGCCGGGATGTACGGCCCTGGCCTGTGGCATCGCGCTTCGGCCGGGCGCACCTGGTACGGCGCGTACTTCTCCCTGCCGGGCAGTTCGCTTTCCCATGCGGCGGCCTACTGCATCGACGCCGGTTTGAAGTCCCCGTATCCGCAGTACTTCACACGAGCCGACGGGCAGACGGTGGCGTCTGCGGAGACGGCGTGGGCGCTTTCGACACACAGCTCGGCTGATGATGCCGGGATTCAGGCGGCGCTGGCGGCGGTCGCCCGACTCGATGAGAACCTCGAGCATGATCATGCGATCGCGCCTGCCGAACCGGGTGAGCTCGGCGCGGAGTTCGCACAGGCTGCCGAGGCGTATGCGCACATCACGAAGGACGCCGCTGACCTGGCGGGTCCCTACCGGGTGGAGCTGAGCTTGGAGGAAGGCGATGAGCTGGCTCTCGACGGGCTGGCGACCCCGCTGCCGGCGACCGAACCAGCAGGTGAACCGGCAGGTGAACCGGCCCAGGCCGGCAGCGGTCCCTTCCAGCGTCTGCTTCAGGCGCGGGTCAACGTGGTGTCAGCCTCAGGCGAGGCGCTTGATGACATTCCGCTGACTGTCGAGGTCTCCGGCGGCGCAGTCGAGGAGACCGAGCTGCGTTCGACCGCCGAACCGCTGACCTTCAGCGTCCGGCCCGACGGCGTGAGCACAGAGCCGGTGTCGGTGACAGTGACCGCCACCGGGCTGCCGGCCACCGATGTCGTCGTCTACGACCCGGTCGACCCGCAGACGGGCAAGCCCGCCGCGCGCGTGCAGAGCATCGTCACCGCCGGTGAGCCGACGACGGCCTCGGCCAGCGCCGAGCACACGGTCGAATCCGCGCCGACTATTCCACCCATGACACCGCCGATCGTCACCGTCCCGCCGATCGAATCACCGCCTGCCACCGAGCCGCCGCCGACGCAGGAACCCCCGCAGGAGACGACGACTCCACCGGCACCTGACACGACGGCCCCGCCAGCCCCTGAGATGACGGCCCCGCCTGAGACCCAGGAGCCGCCGCAGGAGACGCAGCCGGCGGAGTCGCAGCCGCCGACGTCCGAGGCTGCACCCCCGCCGCCACCGACGGCGCGGCCGCAGGCGGAGGCACCCACGTCAGATGAGCTGCCGCGCACCGGCCCGGTCGGCACCGGGGCAGCGCTCGGTTCGGCGCTGCTGCTGCTCGGCTGCGGAATCGCAGCGATCACCGTCGCTCGCGGGCTGAAACGCGAGGACTGATCTCACCGGCGATCGCGGGCGAAGGCGGAGGCTCGTTCGATATACCAGTCGAGCACCTGCGGTTCGGCCGCGGTCGCCCGGTTGATCGACCCAGGGTCAGCGCCCTGGAAGATCCGTTTGATCGGCACCTCCATCACCTTGCCGGTGCGGGTCGTCGGCACGGCCGGGGCTTCGATGATCTCGTCGGGCACATAGCGCGGGGAGATCTGCTCGCGGATGGCTGTCACGATCGTGCTGTGCAGCTCATCGGTCAGCGTGTGTCCTGCCGCCGGGACGACGAACAGCGGCATGTAATAGTCACCGTCACCCAGCTCAGCACCGATGACCATCGAGGACTGCACACCGTCGACGGCATCGACGACCTGGCAGATGTCGGCTGAGCCCATCCGGATGCCGCCGCGGTTGATCGTCGAGTCCGAGCGGCCGTGGATGATGAAGCTGCCGTCGTCGAAGTGGGTGACCCAGTCGCCGTGGCGCCACACTCCGGGGAACGCGTCGAAGTAGGCCTCGCGGTAACGGCTGCCGTCCGGGTCGTTCCAGAAGAACACCGGCATCGAGGGCATCGGCTGCGTAACGACGAACTCGCCGAGCTCACCGGTGACCGGCTGGCCGTGGGAGTCGAAGGCCTGCGCGTCGACGCCGAGGTAGGCGCCTTGCAGGTGTCCGCGGACCACCGGGTCGTGCGGGTTCGAGCCGATGAAGCCGGAGGCGATGTCGGTGCCGCCGGAGTCGGATCCCAGGTGGATGTCGTCGTGGACGTGCTGGTAGATCCAGTCCCAGGTGCTCTCCGGCAGCGGGGATCCGGTCGAGAGGATCTTGCGCAGGGCGGAGAGGTTGTAGCGGGCCGCCGGTGAGAGCCCCGATTTCTGCACGAGGGTGAGGATCGCCGCTCCGGTGCCGAAGGAGGTTGCGCGTTCGCGTTCGAGGATCTCGAACTGCTTGTCCGGCACACCGGCGACAGGGGATCCGTCGTAGGTGATGATCGTCGCGCCGACGGTCATGATGTTGATGAGCAGGTTCCACACCACCCACGTGGTCGCCACTGCCATATAGCAGCGATCGTCTGGGGCGAAGTCGTACTGCAGCGCGTTGGCCTTGAGCGCTTCGATCGTCACGCCGCCGTGGCCGTGGACGATGCCCTTCGGCTTGCCTGTCGTGCCCGAGGAGTACAGCACCCACAGCGGGTGGGAGAAGCCGACGGGTTCGAAGACGGGTTCGACGGGGTCAGCGACGATCGCCGAGTGCAGCGCGGTCCCCTCACCCGGTGTGCTGGGCTCGAGCTCGTCGCCGAGTTGGTCGATGAGGATGTGGTGTTCGATGCTCGGCAGCGCGGCGCGCAGGTCGGGCACGATCGAGCGCATGTCGAGATGCTTGCCGTTGAAGAGGTATCCGTCGACGGTGATGAGGACCTTCGCCTCCAGCTGGGCGAAGCGATCGGCGATGCCGGTGAGTCCGAAGTCCGGGCCGACGACCGACCACACGGCGCCGACGGTTGCGCAGGCGAGCATCGCCTCGACGGCCTGCGGGATGTTCGGCAGCACCGCACACACGGTGTCGCCGGGCTGCACGTCGTGCTCGCGCAGCCAGGCGGCCAGCGCCCCGACCCGGCCGGCGAGCTCGCGCCCGGTCAACGACTCGCGGCGCTCGTCCTCATGCAGCCCGACGAGCGCCTCGGCATCTGGGCGGGTGTGCACGTGGCGGAAGATGTTCTCGGCGTAGTTGCACGTTGCTCCGGCGAACCAGGTGATGCCGGGCATCTCGGTCCCGGTGCGTACGGGGCCGTCGCCGCGGTCGCCGATGACGTCGAAGTACTCCCAGATGCTGTCCCAGAACGCGTCGAGTTCGCGCACCGACCAGTCATGCAGCTGCCGGTAGCCGCGGGTCTCGACTCCGCGGGTGCGTGCCAGCCACTGCTGGTAGTCATGCATCCGGCTGGCTTCCACCCGCTCACGCGATGGAGTCCACAGCACGGCGTCACTGCGGTCGGTTTCTGGGCTCATCTCTGCTCCGTCCTCCCGGTCTGCCTGCCGGGTCGCTGGCGATCACCGTAGTCATTGTGCCAGCTAATGTGGCCTGCGTCTCACCTGCTGTCAGCCGGTCAGACGCGCCCACAGGTCGATGTCGAAGCTGCGGTGCTGGACCATCCCGGCCATGTGCCGGACGGCGTTGTCGAGTTTGCCGCGCCACGCCTCGATCGCTGAGTCTGCGTCCCCGCGTTCGAGCGCCTCGACGATGCGGGTGTTGTCGTAGATGATGCGCCGTGCGGCCGGTGAGTAGTCGACGCGCAGCACCGAGATGTAGAGCCGCAGCCGGAGGATGAGCGCTTCGAAGGTGCGGGCGGTCTGGGCGAGTCCAGCTGCGCGGGCGAATTCCTGCTGGAAGCGCAGATCAGCATCGCCGACGCTGAGCCCCGTGCGCAGGCCGAGCCGGGCGACGGCCGGGATCCGGTCGAGGGCATGCCGGACGGGTACAAGGTCGCGGCGCGGGCGGGTGGCCAGATTGCGCAGCAGCACGATGCCCAGTGCCTGCCGGCTGGCGTAGACGTCGAGCACATCGCGTGAGGTGATGACCGGGATGCGCACATCACCATGCGAGCCATCGAGCAGCTCGTCATCGACCATGCGCCGCAGCGGCACATCGACTGCCGCTCTGCCGATCCCGAGGCGGGAGGCCAGTTGGGCCGACCGGATCCGGTCGCCGACGGTGTAACCGGAGTCGATGATCTCCTCGCGCAGGGCGAGGGCGAGCTGTTCGGTCAGGGAGGGCTGTTCGCGCGGCAGCCAGGCCGACACGTTCGGAGCCGTCAGATCCGGCCCCTCGCCCCGGCCTGCATCACGCCATTTCGATTCAGAACTCTTGCGATCTGCGGTTCTGGCCCCCGCGACCCAGGCGAGACCCTCCAACCCGCGGGTGACCTGCTGGGCCAGGGCATCGAGCAGGTCGCCGGGCACATCGGCGCAGTCGGCCAGCAGCGCTCGCAGCCGGGTGCTGAACTCCTCCAGGTCGGTGGTGTGCTCGACGGCAGCATCGCGCCACGCCGCTGGCGAGAGATGGCTGTCGTCGTCCGCGAGTACGGCGAGCGGGTCGAAGATGAGAACGCGGTCGGCTGGCACCTCAGCCGCGGCGGCCAGCGCCCGGGTGACGGGCCCGAACCGGGACTCGGCTGCCGGGCGGCGGGCCCAAGCGGCCAGCCCTGCCGCGTGCATCCCGGCGGTCACACTGGCCGCCCGCCGCGATCGAGCCCGGGGCCCGCGGGTGGAGATGCGGGCTGAGCACGAAAGCCGGCTGGCGGCGATGACGGCCAGCGGGAACCCGACCGCGCAGGCCTCCAGGCACAGCACAGACCTGGACTCCTCAGCGCGTGACTGTGCAACGGGTGTGAAGCGCGAGACCGCCCGGCTGACGATCGGCTGGCTCAGCCCGGTCATCTCCGCGATCCCGCGCGTCGAGTACGCCCGGGCATCGATCCGCGCACCAGCACCAGCGAGGATCGCCGCCACCACCTGATCCGCTGTCGCCTGCACGGCCGGGGGGGGGGGGGGGGGGGGGGGGGGGGGGGCCAGCCGCTGTGCGGCCGGCAGTGAGGGATCGGATTCCTGCCAGCGGCGCACCCAGCGCCGCACGGAGGCCGCCGAGACTCCACAGGCGGCAGCCGCCTCGGCGACGGACGTCCCGGCCAGCACCTGTTCGACGGCGTGCAGGCGCACCTCGGTGGGCACCGCGCGTCCGGCCAGGGCAACCATCTCCTCAGGTCCGTTCAATACTTCTGACTCATCAGTATGGCAGATCGATGTGAGATGCATGACATGGCCGGCGGGCCGACCGCATACTGGGCGCACACGCGGCAGGACGCCGCAGGGCATATCGCTCGGTTCGGCTGCCCGGGGCAGCCTGGCAAGGAGGCACCATGATCGAGGACACCAATCTCACGGCCATCACCGAGGCCGCCGTCGACCGCGTGCGCCGGTGGCTGCGGATCTCGGCCGGCACGCCTGCGGCCAAGGACCCGGCCGCCGAACGGCTCGCCGCGATCCTGTCCGACCCCAAGGGCCTGGACTTCACCGTCGGCTTCGTCGACCGCGTCATCCGCACCGAGGACTCCCACTCCGCCGCCCAAGCGCTGCGCGAGGTCGCAGCGATGGCACCGGCGACGATCTCGGCTCTCGACCGCGCCCAGATCAAGGCCGGCTCGGCACTCGCCCCGGTCGCCCCGCAGGTCGTCGTGCCCGCCGCCCGGGCCCGACTGCGCTCGATGGTCGGGCACATGATCGTCGACGCCCGGCCCGACCAGCTCGGCAGGGCCGTCGCCACCCTGACCGCCGACGGCCACCGCCTCAACATCAACCTGCTCGGCGAGGCCGTCCTCGGTGATGAGGAGGCCGACCGCCATCTGGAGCGCACCCACGAGCTGCTCGCCCGCGACGACGTCGACTACGTCTCCATCAAGGCCTCCTCGATCGCCTCGCAGATCAATCTCTGGGCCTTCGAGGACACCGTCGAGTACGTCCTCGCCCGGCTGCGCCCGCTCTACCGCGAAGCCGCCAAGGCCCCTGCCGGTTCGAAGTTCATCAACCTCGACATGGAGGAGTACGGCGACCTCGAGATCACCCTGGAGGTCTTCACCCGCCTGCTGAGCGAACCGGAGCTCAAGCACCTCGAAGCCGGGATCGTGCTGCAGGCCTACCTGCCCGATGCGCTGGCCGCGATGCAGCGTCTGGCCGCCTTCGCCGATGAGCGCGTCGCCAGCGGCGGGGCCGGGATCAAGGTCCGGCTCGTCAAGGGCGCGAACCTGCCGATGGAGCAGGTCCACGCTGAGATCGCCGGTTGGCCGCTGACGACCTGCCCGTCGAAGGAGGCCACCGACGCCAACTACAAGCGGGTACTGCACTGGCTGTTCCAGCGCGAGCGGATGACCGGGCTGCGGATCGGCGTGGCCGGTCACAACCTGTTCGACATCGCCTTCGCCCATGAACTGTCCCTGTCGCGCGGGGTCGCCGACCGGGTCGAGTTCGAGATGCTGCAGGGCATGGCGACTGAGCAGTCGGCGGCGATCAGCGCTGATGTCGGCCAGCTGCTGCTCTACGTCCCGGCCGTCCACCCGGCCGAGTTCGACGTCGCGATCTCCTACCTCGTCCGCCGGCTGGAGGAGAACTCCTCGTCGGAGAACTTCATGTCGACGATCTTCGAGCTGCGCAACGGAAACGCCGCCTTCCGCCAGGAAGAGGAGCGCTTCCGCGCCGCCGTCGACGATCTCAAGGAGATCCTCGCCGCTGACGGTGAGACGGCCCCGCGCCCGAACCGCACGCAGGACCGCACCCAGGAGTACGCCGGCGACCACCGCCTCGGCGAGTTCGTCAACGAACCCGATACCGACCCGGCGCTGCCGGCCAACCAGCGGTGGGCCGAGCAGCTCATCGAGCCGGTGCGCGCCAGTGACTGGCTGGCCGGCCGCCCCGTTCCCGAGGCGGTGGAGTCGGTTGCCGATATGGAGTCCCGGATCGCCACGGGCAAGGCCGCTGCCGCCGGCTGGCGGGAGCTCGGAGCCGCCGGCCGCGGCAAGATCCTGCTGGCTGCCGCTGACATCTTCGCCAACCGGCGCGGGGAGTTCCTCACGACGATGGCCGCCGAGGCGGGCAAGACCTTCGCGCAGTCCGACCCGGAGGTCTCCGAGGCGATCGACTTCATCCGCTACTACGCCTCTCAGGCACTCGACCTCGAGCAGATCCCCGGCGCCCGGTTCGAACCCGATGAGCTCGTCGTCGTGACCCCGCCGTGGAACTTCCCCGTCGCGATCCCGACCGGCTCGACCGTCGCCGCACTAGCCGCCGGTGCCGCCGTCATCCACAAGCCGTCCTCGCCGACCCCGCACTGTTCGGCGCTGCTCGTCGAGTGCCTGTGGCAGGCCGGTGTGCCGCGTGAGGTGCTGCAGGTCGTCGCCCCGAGCGAAGGAGACATCGGCAAGGCGCTGCTGTCCCACCCCGACGTCGACCGCGTCATCCTCACCGGTGCTTCGGAGACAGCCTCCCTGTTCAAGAGCTTCAACCCCGCACTCGAGATCAACGCCGAGACCTCGGGCAAGAACGCCCTCGTCATCACCCCGGCCGCCGACCGCGACCTCGCGGTTGCCGATCTCGTCGCCTCAGCCTTCGGCCATGCCGGGCAGAAGTGCTCGGCAGCATCGCTGGGCATCCTCGTCGGCTCGGTGTACGACTCCGAGCGCTACCGCCGGCAGATCGTCGACGCTGCGTCCTCGCTCGTCGTCGACTATCCGACGAACCTGTTCGCCGAGATGGGCCCGCTGACCGAGGAGCCCTCCGAGAAGCTTGAGCGTGCGCTCACGCAGCTCGATGAGGGTGAGTCGTGGCTGGTGGAGCCGAAGATGCTCGATGACTCCGGCCGGCTGTGGAGCCCCGGTGTCAAGGACGGGGTGAAGCCCGGTTCGTTCTTCCACCTCACCGAGTGCTTCGGCCCGGTGCTCGGCCTCATGCATGCGAAGGACCTCGATGAGGCCCTGGAGCTGCAGAACGCCGTCGACTTCGGCCTGACTGCCGGGATCCACTCGCTCGACACCGGCGAGGTGGCCCAGTGGCTCGATGAGGTCGAGGCCGGCAACGTCTACGTCAACCGCGGCATCACCGGTGCGATTGTGCGCCGGCAGCCCTTCGGCGGCTGGAAGCTGTCCTCGGTGGGACTCGGCTCGAAGGCCGGCGGCCCGAACTACCTCATGCTCTTCGGCGACTGGCGCGATGCCGAGCTGCCCGGCGACGCCCACGCCACCGCCGGCACCGGCTCGGACTGGCTGGCGAAGGCCTACGGCGATGATGAGAAGGTCTACCGGGAGTTCTTCGGCCAGCCCGCCGATCCGACCGGCCTGCACGCCGAGGCCAACATCTTCCGCCACCTGCCCCGTCCGGTCACCATCCGCGTGACCCCCGACGCCGTCGGCGACCATGTGCGCCGCACCGCCCACGCCGGCCGGACCGTCGGCGCCCCGCTGCTCGTCTCGGTCCACCCCGACTGCTCCGGTGAGCTCGTCGAGGCCGCTCGCGACGCCCTGCAGGCGAGCACCGCCTCGGCGACGGACACCACTGCCGAGGTAGCGGTCGAGACGGCAGACGCGTTCGCCTCGGCGGTGGCTGACGGCAGCTACGACGACACCGTCGGCGCCCGGATCCGGGTTGTCGGCTCGGTCGAGCCGGAGCTGCGGGAGGCGACCGTCGACCGTCCCGAGGTCGCCGTCATCGACCAGGACGTCGTCAGCTCAGCCCGCGTCGAGCAGCGCTACTACGTCCACGAGCAGGCGATCTCGATGACGCTGCACCGGTTCGGCAACCCGAGCAGCGACTTCCACGCGCTGGCCGAAGATCTCAGGGGCTGACACCCACCTGATCGCAGCGGTGGCCGCGGACACATGATCGCATGCGTCCGCGGCTATGCTGTTTCCATGAGCGAGTACACCCAGGCGATTGCGACCGTCCAGATCGACAACGAGTTCACCCGCGTGACCGAATGGCGCTTCCCGCCGGGGTCGGAGACGACGATGCACGTCCATGAGATGGACTACGTCGTCGTGCCGACCGAACCGGGCACGCTGACCGTGGTGACACCGGAGGAGACGTTCGAGAACGTGCTCGTCCCCGGTGCCAGCTACACGCGGCCGGTCGGCAGCGAGCACAACGTCATCAACAAGTCCGACACCGAATGCGCCTTCGTCGAGGTCGAGTTCAAGCAGCGCACCGGCAGTTGAGCTGGCAGGCTCGGACCGACGCGGCGTACCGGCTGCGGGCGGTCGAGTACGCCGCGCAGCTCGGGACGATCGAGGCGACTCACCCGGGGGACCGAGACCTCATCAGCGGCTGGGCTGACGACGTCGGCGGCCGGATCGCCGACGTGGGCTGCGGTCCCGGGCAGTGGACGGACTTCCTCCACCGTGGCGGCCATGACGTCATCGGCATCGAACCGGTGCCGGAATTCGTTCATCCATCTCACCCCGGAGGCGATCGAGCCGGCACTCGCAGAGTTCCGCCGCGTCCTCCGGCCCGGCGGAAGCCTCCTCATCGGCTTCTTCACGGCTGACGCCGTCGCAGCGTTCGACCACGCGGTTTCGGCCGCCTGGTATTGGCCTGCAGACGCACTCTCCACCCGTCTGCGCTTGGCTGGATTCGATGTCGAATCCACCTGCACCCGGCACGATCCCGGGGTGCGCGCCCACGGTGCGCTCACCGCCAGGCTGGCTGCGGCCTCCCCGGCCGAGATCGCTGACAGGTAACGCGCTGTTCAGCAGAACTTCGGACCGGACTCCCGATTTCTGAGTGGATCCTGGGTACCGTGGAAGAGGCTCATCTGCACTCCCGGCCATCCGGGATGCACTCCGACTGAAGGACTCCTCCATGCACTCCCTCCACCTGCGCGCAACGGCTGTGGCCGGTTCCGTGCTCATCGCAGCCGGCACCTCCGGCGTGCTCATCGCCGTTCCGGCGGCTGCGGCACCGGCCGGCACGGCGGCGATCTCCGAGATCGCCTACGCCGGCGCCGACGACACTGACTTCATCGAGATCGCCGCTGATCCCGGCACCGACCTCTCCGGCTGGACAGTCGGCTCGGTCACCCGCGGCGGCACCCCGCAGTCCGACGCCCACGTCGTGACGCTGCCGGCCGGCACCACTGCCCCGGACTCAGGTGCGCACGCGGTCTCGGTGCCGATCACCAACTCGGTCAAGTCCGGCAGCGCCGCCGATGGCGCGTACGGCTCCTCTGCCTTCGTCGCCGACGCCGACGGCGAGCTGCAGGACTTCGCGCAGGTCGGCGGCACCACTGGCGGCCGCGGCGTCACCGCGGGCACCAGCGCGCTGCTTCCCGAGGCGGCCCAGGGCGCCGAGGCGACCCCGACCGGGGCGACCGCGCCTGCGGGCCAGTCGATCCAGAAGTCCGGCAGCAGCTGGAGCGCCGGTGCGCCGACGCCCGGCGAGCTCTCCGGCAACACACCGAACCCGGATCCGACAGACGATCCTGACGATCCGACAGATCCCGCCAACCTCACCCCGATCTCCGAGATCCAGGGCACCGGAGAGTCCAGCCCGCTCGACGGCACGACCGTCAGCACCCGCGGTGTTGTCACCGCCGCCTACCCCGAGGGCGGGCTTGACGGATACTTCATCCAGACCGCCGGCAGCGGCGGTGACGCCCACCAGGTGCCCGGCGCCTCGGAGGGCATCTTCGTGTACTCGAAGGACACCGTCGGCACGGTCAGGCCCGGTGTGCACGTCGAGGTCACCGGCACGGTGAGCGAATACTACGGCCAGACCCAGATCACCGTCTCGGGCAGCGGCCTGACCGAGCTGAGCGAACCAGCCGAGGCGCCCAAGCCGTTCACCGGCGCGCTGCCGGATGGCGATGAGGCCCGCGAGTCGCTCGAGGGCATGCTCGTCCACCCGGCCGGCCCGATCACCGTGGCCGACACCTACACCGCCAACCGCTACGGCGAGGTCGGCCTGACTAATGGCACGAAGCCGCTGCGCCACCACACTGATGCCCACCGCCCCGGCACCGATGAGGCTGCGAAGCTCGCCGCGGAGAACGCCGAGCGCTTCTTCCTCCTCGACGACGGCGCGACCCGCGACTTCACCGGCAGGGCCAGCGACGTGCCGGTGCCCTACGTGTCCCTGGACAGCCCGGTGCGCGTCGGCGCTGAGGCGACCTTCACCTCGGCGGCGGTGCTCGGCTACGGACACGACACCTGGCGCCTGCAGCCCACCGCGACCGTCACCGGGGAGAACGAGGACGAAGCCGCACCGGCGACGTTCGCGAACAGCCGTCCGGCCGCGCCCGAGGCGGTGGGCGGGCAGCTGAGCATCGCCAGCTACAACGTGCTCAACTACTTCCCGACCACCGGCGATGAGCTCAGCGGCTGCCAGTACTACACCGACCGCGAGGGCAACCCGATCACTGTGCGCAGCGGCTGCGCTGCCCGCGGCGCGGCCAACGCCGAGAACTTCGAACGCCAGCAGGCCAAGATCGTCAACGGCATCAACACCCTCGATGCCTCGATCGTCGCGCTCGAAGAGATCGAGCAGTCGGCGGCCTTCGGCAAGGACCGCGACGAGGCACTCAACCAGCTCGTCGGCGCGCTCAACGCTGCTGCCGGATCTGAGAAGTGGGCGGCTGCGGCCAGCCCCGAGCAGGTCCCGGCCGTCGGCGAGGATGTCATCCGCACCGCGTTCATCTACCAGACGGCCGAGGCCGAGCCGGCCGGCACTCCGGCGATCCTCGACAACCCGGCCTTCACGAACGCCCGCGCCCCGCTCGCACAGGCCTTCGCGAAGCCCGGCGGCACCGACGCGGAGTTCGTCGCGATCGTCAACCACTTCAAGTCGAAGGGCTCCGGCTCCGGAGACGGCAACGAGGACTCCGGTGACGGCCAGGGCGCCTCGAACGCCGACCGTGTCAAGCAGGCCAAGGCGCTCGTCGGGTTCGCCGATGAGCAGAAGAAGGCCACCGGCACCGACAAGGCGTTCCTGCTCGGCGACTTCAACTCCTACACCTTCGAAGACCCGATGCAGGTGTTCTACGAGGCCGGGTACACCAACCTCGGCGAAGAGCACACCGACGAGCAGACCTACCTGTTCGGCGGCCGCGTCGGCAGCCTCGACCACATCCTCGCCAGCGCAGAACTCGCGGGCTCTGTCACCGGTGCCGATGTGTGGAACATCAACTCCGGTGAGTCGGTCGGGCTGGAGTACAGCCGCTACAACAACAATGTCCGCAAGCTGTACGACGATTCGGTCTACCGCTCCTCGGACCATGATCCGCTCATCGTCGGCTTCAACGTCGACGAGGATGCCGGTGAGCAGCCGACCGAAGATCCCACGGTCGACCCGAGCGATGACCCGTCCGACGATCAGGGTCAGCACGATGACGATCAGGGCCAGCACGATGACGATCAGGGCCAGCACGATGACGATCAGGGCCAGGGAAACGGTGACCGCAGGGGATCACCGGACTCGTCGAAGGATCCGCGCACGGATCGCCAGCCCGCAGCTGACGGTCGCCGCCTGCCGCGCACCGGCATGGAGCTCGGCAGCGTGGCCGTGGCCGGAGTGCTCGTCGGACTCGGTGCCGGGGCCGTCGCACTGACTCGCCGCCGCAAGGGCTGACACCTGGCAGAACTCCTGCTCACGCAGACGCCGGCCGCAGACCGAAGGGTCTCGGCCGGCGTCTTGCTTTCTGAGAAATCACAACACATCTTGATAACGGCTTGATCGATGTGGTGCCCGTCACAGTTTCAGGCGCGTACAGTTTCGCCAGAGCCGCCTCCAACCCGGCGGCAGCGAAAGGAATGGTGCCCCAGTGTCCCCACCGACCACAGCGATCGACTTCGAGAAAGTCGAATCCCAACCGGAGTTCCAGGCACTGAAGAAGAAACACCGCTCGCTGGTGCTGCCGCTGAGCGCGTTCTTCTTCCTCTGGTACTTCGCCTATGTCCTGCTCGGCGCCTACGCCCATGACTTCATGGCGACCCCGGTGATCGGCAACATCAACCTCGGCATCCTGCTCGGCCTCGGCCAGTTCGCCACGACCTTCATCATCACGATGGTCTACGTGCGCTTCGCCAACCGCCGCATCGACCCGGCAGCCAACGAGATCCGCCTGATGCTGGAGAAGCAGGCCGCCGACTTCGCCGAACGCCCCGCAGATGCCCGCGGCGCCCATGCCGCCGGCGCACCTGCAGAGACCCCCACCGAGGATGAGGAGGGCGAACGATGACGCTCGCAGCAGCACTGACCACAGTGGCCCAGGACAATCCCACCGCAGAGAACAATCCCGTCCTCAACATCGCGATCTTCCTCGTCTTCGTCGCCATCACGATGACGATCGTCTTCCGTGTCGCCAAGCGCAACGCCAGCGCTTCCGACTTCTACGCCGGCGGCCGGTCGTTCTCCGGCCCGCAGAACGGCTTCGCGATCTCCGGCGACTACCTCTCAGCCGCTTCCTTCCTCGGCATCGTCGGCGCGATCGCAGTGACCGGCTATGACGGCTTCCTCTACTCGATCGGGTTCCTCGTCGCCTGGCTCGTCGCGCTGCTGCTCGTCGCCGAGCTCATGCGCAATACCGGCAAGTTCACGATGGCCGATGTGCTCTCCTTCCGCCTCAAGCAGCGCCCCGTGCGCCTGGCTGCGGCGATGTCGACACTGGCGGTGTGCTTCTTCTACCTGCTCGCCCAGATGGCCGGCGCCGGTGGGCTCGTGTCCCTGCTGCTGGGCATCGACAGCAAGACCGGCCAGTCGATCGTCGTCGCCGTCGTCGGCGTGCTCATGATCATGTACGTCATGTTCGGCGGCATGAAGGGCACCACATGGGTGCAGATCGTGAAAGCGTTCCTGCTCATCGGCGGAGCGGGCATCATGACCATCTGGGTGCTGGCGCTCAACGGGTTCAACTTCTCCCAGCTGCTCGGCGATGCCGTTGCCAATGCGACCGCTGACCCGCCCGAGGCGCTGCTCGCCCCCGGACTCAAGTACGGTGCGCTGCCGATCGACTTCGTATCCCTGTCGATCGCCCTGGTGCTCGGCACCGCTGCGCTGCCGCACGTGCTCATGCGCTTCTACACCGTGCCGACCGCCCTTGAGGCACGCCGCTCGGTGGTCTGGGCGATCTGGCTCATCGGCATCTTCTACCTCTTCACCCTGGTGCTCGGCTACGGTGCGGCCGCCATGGTCGGCTCCGAGGCGATCGAGAACGCTCCGGGCGGAGTGAACTCGGCAGCACCGCTGCTCGCGCTCGAACTCGGCGGACCGATCCTGCTCGGCACGATCTCAGCCGTCGCGTTCGCGACGATCCTCGCGGTCGTCGCCGGTCTGACGATCACCGCGGCGGCCTCGTTCTCCCACGACATCTACAACTCGGTCATCAAGCGCGGCACCGCCACGCAGCAGACCGAGGTGAAGGTCGCCCGCATCACCGTGCTGGCGATCGGCGGTGTCGCGATCTTCGGCGGCATCGGCGTTCAGGGGCAGAACATCGCGTTCCTCGTCGCCCTGGCCTTCGCAGTGGCGGCGAGTGCGAACCTGCCGACGATCCTGTACTCGCTGTTCTGGCGCCGGTTCACCACCCGCGGTGCCGTGTGGTCGATCTACGGTGGGCTCATCACCGCTGTCGGGCTCATCGCGATCTCACCGGTGGTCTCCGGCACGGAGACAGCGATGCTCGGACCCAACATCGACTTCGCGATCTTCCCGCTGCAGAACCCGGGCATCATCTCGATTCCGGTCGGCTTCCTGCTCGGCTTCATCGGCTCACTCACCGATAAGCGCGGCGAGGATCCGAAGCTCGCTGCCGAGATGGAGGTCCGCTCGATGACCGGCTACGGCGCAGAGAAGGCCGTCGAGCACTGAGTGACACAGCATCTCTGCTGGTCAGAGCATGAATAGCGAAACCGCCGCCCGGCTTCCGGGCGGCGGTTTCAGTTGGCGCGCCACGAGGGATTCGAACCCCCAACCTTCTGATCCGTAGTCAGATGCTCTATCCGTTGAGCTAGTGGCGCACTGTCGCAATGACCAGAACAACTATACACACGATCGCCCGCGAGCCAAAATCCGCACCCTGCGGCCTTCGCCACAGTCGCCAGCCACCGCCTCGGGAGCGGCGATCTGGAGCCGAAACCAACCTTTGGGAAAACACGCCATTTCTTTGGGATTACCCGTCTATGATCTGACGTGAACCAAGCATAAGCCCTCAGCTTGTGACTCAATGCACAGGCGCGGAGCCGGCGAATCCCCAGTGACCACGAAGAACGGTTCGTACGATGGAGGCATCGCTTGGCGGCGATGTCCGCACGAGCAGAACTCCAGAACCCCTACAGATCAGGAGATCCTCATGACCGTCCTCGACCGTGGCTCAGTCGAAGACCTGCTTGCTGGCGCACCGACCAGCAACGAGAAGATCCTCAGCTTCGTCCGCTCGATCGCCGAGCGCACCACTCCCGACCGCATCGAGTGGATCACCGGCGATAACGAGCAGAAGCGCGAACTGCAGAACCAGCTTATCGAAGCCGGCACCCTCAAGCCGCTGCCCAAGCAGAAGGACTCGTTCTACGCCGCCTCCGACCCGGACGATGTCGCCCGCGTCGAGGAGCGCACCTACATCTGCTCGCGCGAAGAGGCCGACGCCGGCCCACTGAACAACTGGATGGCCCCGGATGAGATGAAGTCCATCCTCGGTGACCTGTTCGCCGGCTCGATGAAGGGCCGGACGATGTACGTCATCCCGTTCGTCATGGGACGTGCGGATGCCGACCAGCCGATGTTCGGCATCGAGGTCACCGACTCGGCCTACGTCGTCCTCTCGATGCAGATCATGGCACGCTGCGGCACCGCCGAGCTCAAGGCCATCGAGGAGCACGGCGGCGAGTTCGTCGAGTGCGTCCACTCCATCGGCGCACCGCTGGAGCCCGGCCAGGAGGACGTCGTGTGGCCGTGCAACACGACGAAGTACATCACCCACTTCCCTGAAGAGCGCGCCATCTGGTCGTTTGGATCGGGCTACGGCGGCAACGCGCTGCTGGGCAAGAAGTGCTACTCGCTGCGCATCGCCTCGGCGATCGCCCGCGAAGAGGGCTGGCTGGCCGAGCACATGCTCATCCTCAAGCTCACCAGCCCCGAAGGCGAGGTCAAGTACGTCGCCGCCGCCTTCCCGAGCGCCTGCGGCAAGACCAACCTCGCGATGATCGAACCGACCCTTGAGGGCTGGAAGGCCGAGACGCTCGGCGACGACATCGCCTGGATGCGCTTCGGTGAGGACGGTCAGCTCTACGCCGTCAACCCGGAGTTCGGCCTCTTCGGCGTCGCCCCGGGCACCGGCTACACCACCAACCCGACCGCGATGCGTGCGATCGAGGCCGGCGGCAACGTCTTCACCAATGTCGCGCTCACCGATGACGGTGACGTCTGGTGGGAGGGCATGACCGAGGAGACCCCGTCGCACCTGACCGACTGGAAGGGCAACGACTGGACTCCGGAGTCGGGCACCCCGGCTGCGCACCCGAACTCGCGCTTCTGCACCCCGATCACCAACACCCCGACGCTCGCCGATGAGTACGAGAACCCCAACGGCGTGCCGATCTCAGCGATCCTCTTCGGCGGCCGCCGCAAGACGACGATGCCGCTGGTGACCGAGACGAAGGACTGGACCCACGGCGTGTTCATGGGATCCACCCTGTCCTCGGAGACCACCGCTGCCGCCAAGGGCCAGGTCGGTGTTGTGCGCCGCGACCCGATGGCGATGCGCCCGTTCATCGGCTACAACGTCGGCGACTACTTCCGCCACTGGCTGGAGATCGGCCGCACCGAGGGTGCGAAGCTGCCGAAGATCTTCTACGTCAACTGGTTCCGCCGCGACGACGACGGCTCGTTCCTGTGGCCGGGCTTCTCGGAGAACTCCCGCGTCCTCAAGTGGGTCTTCGAGCGCGTGGCTGGCACCGCCGAGGCCGTCGAGACCCCGCTGGGCCACACTCCGGCCGAGGGCTCGCTCGACATCGACGGCCTCGACGTGACCGAGGAGCAGCTGCGCAAGGCGCTTGCCATCAAGCCTGAGGAGTGGGCTGAGGAGCTCGCCTCGATCGAGGAATGGTACGACTCGCTCGGCGATCACGTCCCGGCCGAGCTCAAGGCCGAGGTCGACAACCTCCGCCAGCGCCTCGGCGTGAAGTGACGCCGCACCCCTGACTGAGTCGGGCCGCACCCATGAGCCAGGGTGCGGCCCGGTTCGCATTCATCCCCGCTCCCGAGGCGGTGGCCGGCTGCAGCTAGTCTGTTGCCATGGCATATTTCGAACGGCTCTCGGACACGCGCCTGCGCGCGACCGCCGCGACGGCGGGTGCATGGAATGAGGCAGAGCAGCACATCTCCCCGATCATCGGGCTGCTCATCCACAGCTTCGAACGCGACCACGCCGCCCGCCGCGAGGGCGCGCCGCTGCAGATGGCCCGCCTGTCGGCCGACATCTACGGCGTCATCCCGATCGACGAGTTCGATCTCACCGTCTCCGTGCGCCGGGCCGGCCGTACGATCGAGCTGCTCGAAGCCGAGGTGACCTACGGTGAGCGGACCATCGTGTTAGCCCGCGCCTGGCTGCTGCAGGACACCGACACCTCGGCGGTGGCAGGCACCGCCTTCGAACCGATCCCGCCGCCTGAGGAGCTCGGGCCGTTCGATCCGCGCAGCGTGTGGCCCGGCGGCTACATCGACTCCCTGCAGGGCCGGCGCAGTCAGTTCGAACCGGGCCGGGCGATGTACTGGCTGCGCTCGGATGAGCGGCTGCTCGACGGCGAGGAGGTCTCGGACTTCGCGCAGGCGTGCACGCACCTCGATGCCGCCAACGGGATGACGGTGCGCCAAGATCCGGCTGAGGTGATGTTCCCCAACGTCGATCTCACCGCGCACTTCCTGCGCTCGGACTTCACCGGCGACTGGCTGGGCTTCGACACCCGTGTGACGTTCGGGGAGACCGGCCTGGGTCTGACCCATTCGATCCTCCATGACGCTGGCGGGCCGCTCGGTTCGCTCGTGCAGTCGCTCACCGTCCGCCCGCGCTGAACTGGTTCAGCCGTGCAGGGCGGGGACGATGAGGTAGACGCCGATGAGCACGCCGATCCCGCAGATGCCGAAGACCGCGTGGCTGGCCAGCGAGACCAACGAGTTGTTGCGCCCGGCTGAGCGCAGGTCGATGGCGTAGGCGCGCAGGCGGACGGCCACGGAGAACAGGGTGATCGTCACGGTCGCTGCGGTGAGCGTGGCGACGGCGACGATGATAAGGGACATCCAGTCGATCATCAGCGGTTCTCGCCTTTCATCTGCTTGGCCTGCTTCTTCGCCTTGCGCTTGGCGCGCCGGCCGCGGATGCCCACGGCATCGCCGACGGTGTCGAGCTTCGAGAGCTGCACGAGGTGCGCGGTCTTGCGCGAGTGCAGGTAGATCCACAGCACGACGATCGTCGCCACAATGACGTCGGCCATCGCGCCCCAGAATCCGAGGTTGGCCACGATCGCTGCCAGCGCCCCGACAGCGCCGGCGGCCGGGAGTGTGAACAGCCAGCCGGAGGCGATCTTGCCGGCCGTCGACCATTTGACGTCAGCACCCTTGCGGCCAAGCCCCGAGCCGAGCACCGAACCGGAGGCCACCTGCGTGGTCGACAGCGCGAAGCCCAGGTGCGAGGAGGCGAGGATCGCCGCCGCAGTCGAGGTCTCGGCTGACAGGCCCTGGGCGGGCCGGACCTCGGTGAGCTTCGTGCCGAGCGTGTCGATGATCCGCCAGCCGCCGAGGTAGGTGCCGAAGGCAATGGCGAAGGCGCAGGTGGCGATGACCCAGAAGTGCGGGCCGGTGCCCGGCTCCTGCATCTGCGCGGAGATCAGCAGCAGGGTGATGACGCCCATCGTCTTCTGCGCGTCGTTGGTGCCGTGGGCGAGCGCGACGAGCGAGGAGGAGAAGATCTGCCCGTATTTGAAGGCCCCGCGCCGGTTGGCATTGGCGTACCGGCGGGTGATGCGGTAGGCCAGGCGGGTGCAGACATAGGCGCTGGTCCCGGCGATGAGCGGGGCGGCGATGGCGGGAATGATGACCTTGGAGAGCACGACGGAGAAGTTCACTGCGTGCAGTCCGGCACCGACGACGGCTGCGCCGATGAGCCCGCCGAACAGTGCGTGCGAGGACGAGGACGGCAGCCCGTAGATCCAGGTGATCATGTTCCACACGATCGCGCCGATGAGGCCGGCGAGGATGAGCTGCGGGGTGATGTGGACGCCGCCGTCGCCTTCGTTGATGAGCCCGCCGGAGATCGTCTTGGCGACCTCCGTCGACAGAAACGCACCGATGAGGTTGAGCACGGCAGCCAGCGCAACGGCGGTCTTCGGCTTGATCGCGCCGGTGGCGATCGGGGTGGCCATCGCATTGGCGGTGTCGTGGAACCCGTTGGTGAAGTCGAAGAACAGTGCCAGTGCGATGACGAGCACGACGAGAATGAGTAGTTCCACGCGCGACCTAACAGGGGTGAGGAGATCTGAGGAGCGGTCTTCGCGACCCATGCTGAGTGTAACCGCAAAGTCGCCCTGCGTTCATCTGCCCGTCACCTTCGGCTTCGCGCCGGGCCCGAGGCGGTGGTCGCCCGACCGTAGGATGGAACCATGTCTGAGCTGAGCTGGCGGGTCTATCCCCGCCTCTATGTCGTGGCTGTGCTGTGGGTGCTGCCGATCTTCCTCGTGCTGCTCATGCTCACCGGGTTCAGCTGGATCATCCTCACCTGTGCCCTGTTGCTGGCGGTCCTCAGCCTCGTGCTCTCAGCCTCTGCCCTGCGCATCAACGTCAGCGACGGCGTCCTGCAACTGCGCTACTGGTTCTACTTCGTCGAGGTCGACATCGCTGACATCACCGAGGTCGCCCGCGTCGAGAAAGCGCTTGTGGGTCTCGGTTACAAGCGGGCTGGCTCGACGACTTCGTTCCTCGTCGGCGGGCCGTACCTGCAGGCGACGATCGCCTCGGGCACGGAACTCGTCTTCTCCGTGCGCGAGGACTTCGCCACCGACCTTGAGGCTGCCCTCAGCTCCGGACCCGGCGCAACAGCCGCCTGACCCTCCATCTCACACCGTGGATACCGCGCCGCGCGACTGCCCCGGCCTCATCGGCAAATGACCTCGAGAGCAGCGCCTCAAGCTCCCTTCGCATCGTCGTCAGCTCACCGCCCAGCCGCTGCGCCTCCGCCTCCCTCTCACTCAACTTCTTCTCTGCTTCCTCCAGCCGCTCCCGCGTCTCCTGGAGCTCCGCGGTCGTCTCCTGCAGCACCTCCTTCGTGCGTGTGTGCGCACGGTCGCTGAGAATGCGCGGTTCCTCCAGTTCGGCTGCCGCTGCGATATGAAAGCTCTCCCGCTGCGCGCTCTGCTCACTGATGGGCGCGAACGGCTCCTCCGGCACCGACCGGCCCGCCACCGCTTCGTAGATCCCCGCCAGGTTCTGCTGCGAGATCTCCATCCACTCTTGCTGCACGGCCGCCAGATCGGCCTGCAGCTGCTCGCGCTCCCGCCATGCCGCAGTCACCGATCCGACGATCCGCTCTCCCAGACCCTGCGGGTCGGCTGCGAGGGTGAGTTCGGGGTGGCCGACGTCGGCTGCGAAGTAGCGCAGCTTGTTGTGCAGGTCGAGGGAGATCGGGATCGATCCGGCTCCGAAGGGAATGAGCTGGGCGTGCCCGCGCCCGCCGAGGACGAGCGGAGTGCTGGCGAAGAGCTCGTAACCGGCTCGGTAGTCGACATCGGGTCCGTGCAGGCGGTGCTCCACCACCTCGGGAACGACCTCGGCTAGGTGTAGTTCCCCGTGAGGTTGTGAACGCGGTCGGCTGGGGTGAGGCCTCCGATAGCGGTGTGGGCTCGATGC
>NZ_JACSPY010000004.1:199910-214408 GCF_014836885.1 Brevibacterium gallinarum | reverse complement strand
AACCAGAAGACCGGACAGCCGGTACTCCGGTCACTGACCGCGTACGACCACTGAACCCTTGGAATCAATCATCTAGGATGACCGCCATGGACGACACCTGGTTTGCCGGCGTGGCCGAGTACCACGAGCTGTTCATGGGCGCTGCCTGGCAGCGGCTCATGACCCACATCGAGCCCGCCGTCGCCGAGGCGGTGGGCACCTCGGCGGGCCCGATCGTCGAGTTCGGGGCCGGGTCGGGCATCGGCACAACACACCTGCATGAGCGGTTCCCGCATGCCGATCTCATCGCGTGCGAACCCGATGCCATCATGCGCACAGTGCTCTTCGGCCGGCCCGGCGCCGGTGCCCGGATGCGCGAGCGTGTCACCGTCGTTCCGCTGCCGGTCGCAGGCGAGCACGCTGCGGAGCTGCGCGCCCAGCTGCCGGCACCGGGCAGCGTGCCGGTCATCCTCGTCGCCCATGTCCTCGGCATCCTCGACGCCGAGGCCCGGGCTCTGCTGTGGCAGCTCATCGCCGAAACACTCAGCCCCGCCGGCATCGCCCTCATCACGGCCGGCTCCCCGCACACCGACGACCCCGAGGATGCCGATGCCCAGGCGGCCGCAGACCCGCCGAAGGTCTTCACCGAGGACATCACGGTCGGTGCGCACACGATCACCGGGGAGTACCGACGCGAGAACGGGCACATGCAGGTGACCTACACCCAACGCGATGCCGCCGGCGGGCTGCTGCGACAGGTGAGCACTCCGCCGCGGGAGATCGCCGCCCCGCTGACGATCGAGGACTACCGGCGTGAAGCAGCCGCCTGCGGACTCCAGTCTCAGGTGGTCTCGGGCTATATCCTCAAGCTCAGCCGTCAGCCTCGCTGAACACTGCGGCGAACGCTGCGTGGATGTCAGGGGAGAAGAGGACGAATCGCACCTCATCGATGCCGTCCCAGTCCTGGACATTGCACGCCTGCCCGGCTGCCGCGGCGGTCTCGGCAGCCGACCAGCCGTAGACACCGGCGCCGATGGCCGGGAACGCGACCGTCGCGGCTCCCACGCGCTGCGCCTCGCTCAGGCTCGCCGCATAGCAGGAGACGAGCACCTCAGGGTCGGTCTGGCCGGCATGCCGGTTCGGGCCGACAGTGTGGATGACCCAGTCGGCCGACAATCTGCCCGCCGGGGTCGCAATCGCCTGGCCGGCCGGCAGGCCCTCGGGCAGCTGCCCGGCCCGGACCTGCCGGCAGGCCCCCAGCAGTTCCGGCCCGGCCGCCCGGTGGATGGCCCCATCGACCCCGCCCCCGCCGAGCAGGGAGGAGTTGGCGGCATTGACGATCGCGTCGCAGATCTCTGCGGTGATGTCCCCGGTGCGCAGGGTGATGCGCATAGTGCGGCAGCTCCTTCGATCAGGCGGCTGTCAGCGAGACGGAGCACAGCCCGCCGTTGACGTCGTACTCGGTGCGCACTTCGGTCGACTCCAGGCTGAACACCTCGGCGCCGGCCGTGCTGTCCTCGAACAGCGCATGCACCCGCTGCGGGGCACCGAAGGTCTTGTGCACCTGCGCGGCATTCGGTCGGCACCACCAGGACTCGACGAGCCAGGACGGCACCACGATGCCGTTGAACGCACCCGTGCGGTCGTAGACGAGACGCAGCTCCACCTCGGCGAGGGTGCCGGAGGCGAAGAGGAACTCGACACCGGAGTTGATGAAGGTCCACCACACGCAGTCGTCGGCTTCAGTGCGCAGCGGATTCTCGCCGACCACGAGCATTGCTGAGAGGACGGCGATGTCATCGCAGCGGCGGCCGACAGCGCGACTGAGGGGAAGGATGTTACCGGACACGGGCAGCGCGTTCATGTGACACAGCTTACAGTCGCGGGCGCATGAACGGGGAGGGGCTCGACAGCGTGCCCATATCACGATTGCGTGACGATCGGCGACCCGGCCGGTCGGCGCTCTCACCGGCATGCGGGTTTTGGCTACGGTGAGAGCGCATTCGTGTCCCACTTCCCACCAGGTCACTGGAAGGACATCCATGTCTCGCAAGACCCATGCCCCGCTGCGCCGACGGCACCGCACCGTGCTTGCCGCAGCAATTCTCGCAGCCGCCGGGCTCACCGGTGTCGCCGGTCCCGCCGCAGCCCACCCGCCGGCCGATCCTCCGGTCGGCCACGACGTGTTGCCGCGCCCGCCGCTCAAGCAGATCGAGATCGATCCGCTCACCGGCCAGGTCATCGACACCAACCCGGCCGCCGACCCGCCGCTCAAGCCCGGTTCCGGGCTGCACGCGGGCAAGCCGGCCTTCGTCGATGTTGCCGTCGCTACCGTCTGGACCGATTCCTCCAGTCCGCGGAAGGTCGATCAGCCGGCGCTTTCCAACCCGGTCAGGCTCGATGAGTGGAACGCCAACCTCAAGGACACCGAGGTGCGCCGCGGGCTGACCGGCAAGACGCAGACCCAGGCGCTCTACGGCGACGAAGTCCGCATCCTCACGCTCACAAAGGACTGGGCGAAGGTCGCAGTGCGCTCGCAGTCCGACCCCGGCGCCAAGCACGGCTACGAGGGCTGGATGCCGCGCGCCCAGCTCGTCGGCAACCCCGACTTCGGCACGCTGCGCGGTGCAGCAGAGCTCGCCGTCGTCACGGCGGTCAAGACCGCTGTCAGCGACTCCCCGGGCGGCACGGCGATGAAGACCGTTTCGACGAACACAGAACTGCCGGTGCTCACCCGCGGTGAGGACTCCGTGCGCGTGCGCCTGCCCAACGGCACCACCGGCTGGGTCACGTCCGCTGATGTGCGCCTGCAGGCATCCGGCACCGGCGCGCCGAAGCCCAAGCCGGCAGACCTGGTCGACACGGCCAAACGGTATGTGGGGATCCGGTACCTGTGGGCCGGAACGTCCCAGTACGGCTTCGACTGCTCCGGGTTCACCTACGCGGTCTACCGCTCACACGGCATCGACATCCCGCGTGACTCCGGCCCGCAGTCGAAGGCCGGCACCAGCGTGAAGTCCTCACAGCTGCAGCCAGGCGACCTCATCTTCTTCGCCAACCGCGGCGGCACGGGGACGGTCCACCACGTCGGCATGTACATCGGCGGCGGGAAGATGATCCACGCCCCGAACGCCTCGAAGAACGTCGAGATCGTCGACTGGAAGAAGTGGGATCGCGCAGGCCAGTTCGCCGGGGCCAAGCGCTACCCCTGACAGTCTCTCAAAGCGCTATCTCTGACAGACGCAAGCGCACGCAGCAGGGCCCGGAACCGATCGGTTCCGGGCCCTGCAGCTGTGCGGAGAAGGATCAGACGTCCTTCTTCTCCAGCGTCTTCATGATCTCGTTGAGAGTCTTCGACGGACGCATGACAGCCGAGGCCTTCTCATCCTCGGGCAGGTAGTAGCCGCCGATGTCAGCGGAATCGCCCTGCACGGCGAGCAGCTCCTCATCGATCGTGTCGACGTTCTCACGCAGCTGACCTGCGATCTGCGTGAACGCCTCAGCCAGCTCGGCGTCCTCGGTCTGCTTGGCCAGCTCCTCAGCCCAGTACAGGGCCAGGTGGAAGTGGCTGCCGCGCGAGTCGCGCTCGCCGACCGTGCGCGAGGGCGACTGGTTCTCGTTGAGATAGGTTTCGGTCGCCTTGTCCAGGGTCGCTGCCAGCACACCGGCACGCTCATTGCCTGCACTGCGGTTGAGATGGCGGAAGCTCTCAGCGGTGGCGAGGAACTCGCCGAGGGAGTCCCAGCGCAGGTGGTTCTCCTCCAGCAGCTGCTGCACGTGCTTCGGGGCCGAACCGCCGGCACCGGTCTCGAACAGGCCGCCGCCGGCGATGAGCGGAACAACGGAGAGCATCTTCGCCGAGGTGCCGAGCTCGAGGATCGGGAACAGGTCGGTGTTGTAGTCGCGCAGCACGTTGCCGGTCACCGAGATGGTGTCCTCACCGCGGCGGATCCGCTCGAGGGAGAACTTCGTGGCGTCGACCGGGTTCATGATCTGGATGTCGAGACCGTCGGTGTCGTGCTCGGGCAGGTACTGCTTGACCTTCTCGATGAGGTTGCGGTCATGGGCGCGCGACTCGTCGAGCCAGAACACGGCCGGGGTCTCAGAGATCCGGGCACGGGTGACGGCGAGCTTGACCCAGTCGCGGATCGGCTCGTCCTTCGTCTGGCAGGCGCGCCAGATGTCGCCGGCCTCGACGTCGTGGCTCATGAGCACGGTGCCTGCGGAGTCGACGACCTCGACGGTGCCGGCTTCGCTGATCTCGAATGTCTTGTCATGGCTGCCGTACTCCTCGGCTTTCTGGGCCATGAGACCGACATTGGGCACCGAGCCCATGGTTGCCGGATCGAAGGCGCCGTTGGCCTTGCAGTCCTCGACGACAGCCTGGTAGACCCCCGCATAGGAGGAGTCGGGGATGACCGCGAGCGTGTCGGCCTCTTCTCCGTCGGGTCCCCACATCTTGCCGCCGATGCGGATCATCGCCGGCATCGAGGCGTCGACGATGACATCGCTGGGCACGTGCAGGTTGGTGATGCCCTTGTCGGAGTTCACCATCGCCATCTCCGGGCCGTTCTCCAGACCCTTGTCGATGCCGGCGCGCACACCCTCGGCCACCTCGGCCGGGAGCTCATCGAGTCCGCTCAGGATCGCACCGAGCCCATCGTTGGGACTCAGGCCGGCGGCGGCGAGCTGCTCGCCGTACTGCTCGAACACCTCGGGGAAGAAGGCCTCGACGACATGGCCGAAGATGATCGGATCAGAGACCTTCATCATCGTCGCCTTGAGGTGCACGGAGAACAGCACGCCGGCGTCCTTGGCGCGGGCGATCTGATCGCGCAGGAACGCATCGAGTGCCGAGGCCTTGAGGAAGGTCGCGTCGACGACCTCGCCGGCGAGCACCGGAACCTCCTTGAGGGTCTCCGTTCCCGAGGCGGTGCGCAGGCGGATCGTGAAGGTGTCGTCCTGCTCGGCGACGACGGAGAGCTCATTGGAGCGGAAGTCATCCTTGCCCATCGTGGCAACGGCGGTCTTCGAGTCAGCCGACCATTCGCCCATCGAGTGGGGGTGCTTCTTGGCGTAGTTCTTCACCGCCTCCGGTGCGCGGCGATCGGAGTTGCCCTCGCGCAGCACCGGGTTGACGGCTGAGCCCTTGACCTTGTCATAGCGGGCGCGGACGTCCTTCTCCTCATCCGTCGCCGGCTCCTCCGGGTAGTCCGGGAGCTTGTAGCCCTTGGCCTGCAGCTCAGCGATGGCGGCCTTGAGCTGCGGGACCGAGGCGGAGATGTTCGGCAGCTTGATGATGTTGGCCTCAGGCTGCTTGGCCAGCTCACCGAGCTCAGCGAGAGCATCAGGAGCCTTCTGCTCCTCGGTGAGGTAGTCGCCGAAGAGCGCGATGATGCGGCCAGCCAGTGAGATGTCACGGGTCTCGACCTCGACGCCGGCCATCGTGGCGAAGGCTTCGAGGATCGGCTTGAACGAGTACGTCGCCAGCATCGGCGCTTCATCGGTATGCGTATAGATGATCTTTGACATAGTCAGTGACGTCTCCAGATCGCTAGGGGTTATCTCTGTCAGTCTACTCAGCGACCCAGGCGGCGGCCTAACCCCCTCGGGCATGACACGAGTGCGATCGCCCACGCCCGACCGGTGGCCTGGCGGTTCGTACTATCCTGTTGCGCGGGGTGCACCCGACCCCGCCGCCGCCAGGGAAGATCCGGTGACGGCTGAGAGCCAGCACAGGGGAGGAGACCGCGATGGCGAAGCTGTACTTCCGCTACGGCGCCATGAATTCGGGCAAGTCCACCGCCCTGCTGCAGGCGGCCTACAACTATGAGGAGCGCGGCCAGCGGGTGCTGCTGGCCAAGCCGCGCATCGACACGAAGGGTGCTGACGAGATCGTCTCCCGGTTAGGCGTCACTCGCACCGTCGACTTCCTCATCGACGCTGATGCCGATGTCGAGCAGCTCTTTGCCGACACCGCCGGCTACGTCGACCACGATGCGCTCATCGAGAGCCTGGAGATGCCCGTGCAGCCGGTCGCGTGCCTGCTCATCGACGAAGCCCAGTTCCTCTCCGACAGCCAGGTTGATGACTGCCTGCGGATCGCAACGCTGCGCAACGTGCCGGTCATGGCCTACGGCATTCGCACTGACTTCCAGACCCGCGCCTTCCCCGGCTCAGCGAGGCTGCTGGAGATCGCCCACACGCTCGAGGAGCTCAAGACGATCTGCCGGTGCGGACGCAAAGCGATGTTCAACGGCCGCCAGGTCGACGGCGAATTCGTCTTCTCCGGCGATCAAGTCGCCATCGACGGGATGGACGTCACCTACGAGTCGCTGTGCGCCAACTGCTATCTCGCCCGGTCCGGGGGAGTGCTCGGCGCTGGAGGCTGAGCCGGCCACCGCCTCGGCGACGGCTAACGATCCGGACACGCCTGCACCCTGCGGTACCGGTGCGTGAGCCCCTTCACTATTGTGGAAGCTGAACGTTCCGTGTGAAGGAGGAGGTTCGCCCATGGCGATCCCGCAGCTGTCCTACTCGATCGTCCACGACCCCGGCCCCGAAGCTCCCGTCCTCATCCTCGGCAACGCGCTGGGCACCACCCGCGAACTCTGGGCTGGTGTGGCCTACCGGATGGCCGATGACTACCGCATCGTCACCTTCAACCTGCCCGGCCACGACCCCGCCAGCCACACCGCAGTCGACCTCGAAGCCGAGCTCGCCGACCTCACCCTGGCCGACATCGCCGCCGGCGTCATCGCCATCGCCGACGCGGTCGGCGCTGAGACCTTCCTCTACGCCGGCGTGTCGATCAGCGGCGGGGTGGCCATGCAGCTGGCACTCGACCATCCCGACCGCCTCACCGCTGTCGCCGCCCTGTGCGCGGCCCCGAAGTTCGGCGACGCCGAGAGCTGGGACGAGCGCATCGCCGCCGTCCGGGCTGACGGCACCCGCAGCCTCATCCCCGACACCGCCGACCGCTGGTTCGCCGCCGGATTCCTCGACGAGGACAACCCGGCAGGCCCGATGGTCTGCGAGATGCTCGGCAACGTCCCTGACGCCGGTTACATCGCCTGCTGCCAGGCGCTGTCGCGCTTCGACATCACCGACCGCATCTCCGACATCTCCATCCCGATCCTCTTCGTCGCCGGCGCCCAGGACATCGGCAACCCGCCGGAGTCGATGCGCGCCCTGGCCGAACAGGTCGAGGCAGGTGAGGCGACCGTCATCCCGGATGCCGCCCACATCGTCGTCGCCGAACACCCCGACCTCGTCTGCGATGCCCTCACCGCCTTCTTCTCCCGCACCGAGCACCGCAGCTGACACGCCCCGTCCACCCGCCCCATCCATCTGCCTGTCCACCCGCCCCATCCATCTGAGGGAATGACCCCGATGTCCGAGAACAGACCAGCTGGCGAACACGCCTCCCACTACTCGCCGCTGCCGCATACCGGCAGCAGCGAGCAGAATATGCTCTCACCCGGTGAGCGGGCGGAACCGTTTTCGAAGTCGACGAACTACACCCGCTGGATCGGCATCCTCGGCGGGCTCGTGCTCGCGGCCATCATCTGGTTCGTCATGCCCGAAGAGGTGCCCCACGGCGCCCGCGTCACCGCCGCCACAGCCAGCGTCATGGCCGTGTGGTGGATGACCGAGGCGCTGCCGATCCCGGCGACCGCACTCGTCCCGCTCGTCGTCTTCCCCCTCCTCATCCAAGGCACCGAAGAGGCCCCGGTCACCGTCTCCTCAGTCGGTGCGAAATACGGCTCCGACACGATCTTCCTGTTCATGGGCGGATTCCTCATCGCCTTGGCGATGCAGCGCTGGAACCTCCACCGGCGCATCGCCCTCATCATTCTGTCGTTCATGGGCGAGCGCACCGGCGCACTCATCGCCGGCTTCATGATCGCCACCGCATTCCTGTCGATGTGGGTGTCGAACACCGCCACCGCCGTGCTCATGCTGCCCATCGGCCTGTCCGTCCTCGTGCTCGTCAACGAAGCGATGTCGAAGGCCGGCGACGACACGCTCGAAGACTCCGAGAAGGCCGACGACGACGCCACCGGCACCGACGGCATCCTGCAGTCGCGCTTCGGCACAGCCCTCATGCTCGGCATCGCCTATGCCGCCTCGATCGGCTCGGTCGCCACGATCATCGGCACCCCGCCGAACACTCTGCTGGTCGGCTACCTGCGCGAGAACCAGGACATCAACATCCAGTTCGGGCAGTGGATGCTCGTCGGCACCCCGGTCGCGATCGTCATGCTCATCGTCGCCTGGTTCGTGCTCACCAAGATGTTCTTCAAACCCGAGATCGACCGGATCCCCGGCGGCCGCGACCTCATCCGCCGCGAGATGGACAAACTCGGCCCGGTCTCCCAGGGCGAATGGCGGGTGCTCACCCTCTTCGTGCTCGCCGCGGTGTCGTGGATCTCTCTGCCGATGATCTTCGAGGACCCGCCGATCGACGACGCCGGCATCGCCGTGACCATCGGCCTGCTGCTGTTCTTCATGCCCGCCGGCCATGCCCGCGGCGTCAGGCTGCTCGACTGGGAATCGGCTGTCGAGCTGCCGTGGGGTGTGCTGCTGCTCTTCGGCGGCGGCCTGGCGCTGTCGGATCAGTTCACCAAGACCGGCCTGACCGACTGGATCGGCGAGTCGGTCCAGGCGCTGGACTGGGTGCCGCTCGTCGCGCTCGTCGTCATCCTCGCCGCCGGCATCATCTTCCTCACCGAGATCACCTCGAACACCGCAACCGCTGCGACGTTCATTCCGGTCGTCGCCGGTGTCGCGATGGGCCTGGGCTACGATCCGCTGCTGCTGACGATCCCGGTCGCCCTCGCTGCCACCTGTGCGTTCATGCTCCCGGTCGCCACCCCGCCCAACGCGGTGGCCTACGGCTCGGGCTATGTGCGCATCGCCGACATGGTCAAGGGCGGTGTGGTGCTCAACGTCATCGGCATCGTCATCATCTCCATCGTCACCATGACGATCGCGGTGGGAGTCTTCTCGATCGCCTTATGAGCGTGAGGTCCGTCATGCCCTCAGCTTGCTGCCGTTAGGGTGAGGGCATGGCGAAGCTCTTCGAACCGATCACCCTGCGCGGGCTCACCGTCCGCAATCGCGTCTGGCTGGCACCGATGTGCCAGTACTCCTGCGAGAACCGCGACGGCATGCCCGGGCATTGGCACCTCGTGCACCTCGGCGCACGCGCCACCGGCGGCTTCGGACTCATCCTCACCGAAGCAGCCGCCGTGCTGCCCGAAGGGCGGATCTCACCGCAGGATGCCGGCATCTGGTCCGATGCCCACACCGAGGCATGGGCCCCGATCGTCGACTTCGCCCACAGCCAGGGCGCGGCGATCGGTGTGCAGCTCGCTCATGCTGGCCGCAAAGCCAGCACATACCGGCCATTCGTCGGCGAACCCGCCGGCTCCGTTCCCGAAGCCGACGGCGGCTGGGCGACGGTCGGGCCCTCGGATGTGGCATTCGAAGGGCTGGCAGAGCCGGCAGCGCTGAGCCGGGAGGCCATCGCCGAGGTCGTCGAGGCCTTCGCAGCCGCCGCCCGCCGGGCTGACGCGGCCGGTTTCGACACGGTCGAGATTCACGCCGCCCACGGCTACCTGCTCCATTCCTTCCTCTCACCGCTGTCCAACGTCCGCGACGACGAATACGGCGGTGACCTTGCTGGCCGCTCCCGGCTGCTCATGGAGGTCTACACCGCCGTGCGTGAGGCCTTCCCGGAGGACAAACCGGTGCTCGTGCGGATCTCGGCCAGCGAATGGACCGACGGCGGCTTCGACGTCGCCGAGGCGACCGAGGTCTCCATCACCCTGCAGGACGCCGGCTGCGATCTCATCGACGTGTCCTCCGGCGGCAACGTCATCGCAGACATCCCCGTGGGCCCGTCCTATCAGGTGCCGTTGGCCGCGGAGATCGCCGCCGCTGGTGTCACCACTGGTGCCGTCGGGCTCATCACCGAACCAGCGCAGGCCGAGGGCATCCTGGTCTCCGGAGACGCTGACGTGGTGCTGCTGGCCCGGGCAGGTCTGCGTGAGCCGGCCTGGCCGCAGCGGGCCGCACACGCCCTCGGGCTCAACTGGCGCGACGCACCGTACCCGCCGCAGTACACCCGCGGCAAGTGGTGAGCCGCACGCGTCAGTTCTGTGACGGAGCCTTCTGCGCTTCCGTGCCGTCGGTCGTCTCGGCGGTGAGCTGCAGACCGGCGACACCGGCGATGATGAGGACCAGACAGGCGATCTTGCCCGGCCCGAACGCCTCACCGAGGACCGCGGACCAGGCAGCTGTCGTCGCGGCGCCGACTCCGGTCCAGATCGCATAGGCGGTGCCCATGGGAATCGCCCGCATCGCATAGGCCAGGCCGGTGAGTGAAGCCGCGAGACCGGCGAGGAAGAGGGCTCCGCGGCCGGGGTGCAGCACACCGGCGGCCAGCATGCCCGCCCAGATCGCCTCGGCCATGCCGGAGAAGATGAGTGCCAGCCAGTATTTCGTCATGACAGCACCTGCAGTCCGACGACACCGGCGATGATCGCCGCAACACAGGCGATGCGCACGAGGTTCAGCCGTTCAGTCCCGCGCAGCGCGCCGAGGGCCAGGGTGGTGACCGCACCGACGGCCACCCAGACGGCGTAGCCGGAGCCGACGGGCACCTCCTGCAGGCCCCAGGCCAGACCGGCCATGGAGACGACGGCTCCGATGACGAAGAGGGTCAGACGCGGCACGATGCGCAGATGGCCGGCGGCCAGGGCGAACGCCCACATCGCCTCGAACGTGCCGGATGAGATGAGAACAGTCCAGTGCATGATGAGAAAGCGGCCGTCTTTGCGCTCGGCGGGTACGGCTCCCTCGTCCGCTGGCACTGTCGGTGCCTGCTGGCCACCATAGCACCGCTGCCGCTCGCCGGCAGGGTGCGCACGCCCGGTGAGACCCGTATGCGGTGGGCACCGTTCCCGTTAGGCTGGAACCTGAGCCGTCGCCGGCAGCCGCCGGCGGCACACCGGAGAAGAGGAGATCGCCATGGACCTGCAGCTGACCGATGTTTCCCTCCGCTCGATCGCCGTCTCGGAGATGAGCAACAACGTCTATCTGCTCACCTCGGCCACGACCGGCCAGCAGGTCATCATCGATGCCGCTGAGGACGTCGAGGCGATCGAGTCGCTCGTCGACGCCGGCGCCGAGGCGGGGCCCGCCGATGCCGCCCACGTCACCGATGTGCTCACCACCCACCGGCACTGGGACCACGTCCGTGCCCTCAAGCCGATCACCGAGCGCTACGACGCCCGCACGATAGCTGGCGTCAACGACGCTGAGGCGATCACCGAGGAGTCCGGCCAGACCATCGACCAGCCGGTCGCCCATGGCGAGACGCTGTCCTTCGACGGCTTCGCGCTCGACGTCATCGAGCTGCGCGGCCACACTCCCGGATCGGTGGCCTACGTGCTGCGCGACTCCGGGGGAGAGGTCGTCATCTTCTCCGGCGACAGCCTGTTCCCCGGTGGCCCGGGAAAGACGTGGAGCAGCGAGGACTTCGCCTCGCTCATGGATGACCTGGAGGAGCGGATCTTCGGCCAGTTCGGTGACGACACCCACGTGCTGCCCGGCCACGGTGATGCCACCACGATCGGTGCTGAGCGGCCGCAGATCCCCGAGTGGCGCACGCGCGGCTGGTGAGGTTCAGCGCACCTGCAGGCTGATGATCGCCGCTGCCGCCCACGCGGCTGTCAGCAGCAGTGCGGCGATGACACCGGTGTTCCACTGGCGCTGCGGCGTCGAGTCTTCGAGCACCGGATCGGCAAGGAATCCGCGTTTGTCCAACTCGGCGTGATAGTCGACGACAACGATGATGAGCGGATTCGCGTTGTCGCGTGCACGCGCACCAGCGGAGGGACCCGGAGGTGCCTGCCGCGAGGTGGGCAGGGCTCGCTTCATCGCCCGCGGCATCGCCCACGCGGATTCCTTCGTCCCCCAGCGCGTGGTGACCGCCAGCCCGTAGCGCAGGTCGAAGTCATCAACGGCCGGCCAGGGGATCGGCGTGGTGCGCAGGATGTTGACGAATGCCATTCCTGCTGGGGAGATGTCGACGCGCGGGTGCCAGTACAGCGCCCAGACCAGTGCCGCGCCGAAGACAGGGATGCCTGCCAGCAGCAGGGCGGTCAGGGGCGGGAACTGGAAGGCGATGCTCACGGCTGCGACAACGGCGACGCCGAAGGCGGCCCCGGCGAGAACACGGGCACCGGCCGGCCGCAGTGTGCCCTCCTCGGGGAAGCGCGGCGGCCCGGAGCTCGGGCGATTCAGCAGCGAGAACATGACCTCCACCCTAATCGAAGACCAGGGCGGAGCTGCGCTGAGCGACCATGCCGAGTCACGTCGCTGGAATGCCGGCAGGCCTGCCTCGGGAAGGGCCGAACAATGCAAGTTCATGCAGTGATCTGCACAACATGCATCCCACCACTCATCGACGTCTCAAATCGGTAACGATAGGCGTTATTTCCCGGATTGTGGACTCCGTCACACGGTCGGGTGGCCTAGCTTTGGTTGCAATCCACACTTCACTCATGAAGTGCTCACCTGGCAGTCATGATTGTCATGCTGTCAGGTGAGATTGCGATTACCGATAGAAGGAGACGACGTGAAAAGAGGCATTCTCACCGCAGCTGCCGGTGTGGCGGCGTCAGCACTGCTGCTGTCCGCCTGCACACCCCCCGGTGGCGGCGGTAATGAAGGCGACGGCGGAGGCGGCGGCGAAGTCAGCGTCATGTGGAACCAGCCGTTCTACTCGATGAACAACAACACTTCGGCGACCAACAACGTCACGAACGCCAATGTCGTGTACATGATGAATGACGCATTCAAGTACTACGACGAGAACCTCGAGCTGCAGGACAACACCTCGTTCGGCACGGTCGAGCAGGTGTCTGAGGATCCCCTCAAGGTCAAGTACACCTACAGCGACAACGCCAAGTGGTCCGATGGAACCCCGGTCGACGCTGCTGACCTCGTGCTCGCCTGGGCTGCTCGGAGCGGCAACTTCAACACCACCGAAGACGCGAAGCGCGACGACGAGGGTGCTGTTGAGGATGCCGGCGGCGACGTCTTCTTCGACGCCGCAGAGCCGGGCCTGGCACTGATCAAGGACTTCCCGGAGATCTCCGAGGACGGCAAGGAAATCACCTTCGAGTACAGCAAGCCCTACGCTGACTGGGAAGTCAACCTCACGGTCGGCGACTCCGGTATGCCGGCGCACATCGTGGCGAAGAACGCCATCGACACCGAGGATCCCGAAGAGGCCAAGAAGGCCGTCCTCGATGCCATCGAAAGCAAGGACAAGGGCCAGCTCGCGAAGATCGCCGAGTTCTGGAACACCGGCTTCAACATGACCTCGATGCCGGAGAACGAGGATCTCCTCGTCGGCTCCGGCCCGATGAAGATGACGGACTTCAGCGAAGGCCAGTACCTCACCCTTGAAGCACGTGACGACTACGAAGGCGACCGCAAGCCGAAGATGTCGAAGATCACGATCCGCTACAACGAGGATCCGATGGCCGCTGTCCAGGCACTGGAGAACGGCGAAGTCCAGCTCATCAACCCGCAGTCGACCGCTGACGTCCTGCAGGCCGTCGAGGGCATCGACGGTGTGGAGAACAAGACCGCTGACGGCGCCACCTACGAGCACGTCGACCTGACGTTCGACAACAACGGTCCGTTCGACCCGGCCTCCTACGGCGGCGATGAGGAGAAGGCCAAGCAGGTCCGCGAAGCCTTCCTCATGTCGATTCCGCGCGGCAAGATCGTCAACGACATCGTCAAGCCGCTCAACGATCAGGCTGAGATCCGCGAATCGTTCACCCAGGTTCCGGGCTCGCCGGACTACGACAAGGTCGTCGAGGCCTCCGGCATCAAGAACACCTACGGTGAAGGCAATGTCGAAGAAGCCAAGAAGATGCTCGAAGAGGCCGGCGTCGACGAGGCTCCGAAGGTCCGCCTGCTCTACGCGAAGGGCAACGCCCGCCGCGAGCAGGAGTTCCAGCTCATCAAGGAAGCTGCTGATCAGGCTGGCTTCGAGGTTATCGACAATGCTTCGGAGACCTGGTCTGAGGAGCTCGGCAGCGGTGAGTACGACGCCTCGCTGTTCGGCTGGCAGTCCACCTCGACCGCTGTGACCGAGTCCGATGCGAACTTCCGCACCGGTGGTCAGAACAACTTCGGCGGATTCTCCAACGACGAGGTCGACAAGCTCTACGACGAGCTCCAGACGGAGACCGACCCGGCTCGCCAGGCCGAGATCCTCGGCGAAGTCGAGAAGGTCCTGGTCGATGAGGGCTTCGGCATCACGCTGTTCCAGTTCCCGGAGATCGTTGCACACTCCGATCAGCTGCAGAACGTCAAGCCGATGACCGTGTCACCGACCATGTTCTGGAACTTCTGGGAGTGGGAGATGTGAGCTAGAGGCTCTCATCACTGAGACCTCAATGCTCTGACCGGCGGGGGGGGGGGGGGGG
>NZ_JACSPY010000004.1:193304-199900 GCF_014836885.1 Brevibacterium gallinarum | reverse complement strand
CCCCCCCCCCCCCCCCCCCCGCCGCTCCCTGCCCCACGACCCTCCCGGGAAGCCCGAAATGATCAAATATCTCATCCGGCGGTTCCTGTCAGCCGCCCTTGTCATGCTCGTCGTGACGTTCCTCATGTACGTGCTGATCGATCTCGCGATCGACCCGCTCGAAGATCTGCGCACCTCGACGTCACCGAATGCGGCCCAGTTGATGGAGAACCGCATCCGCAATCTCCAGCTCGACGTCCCCTCACCCATCCGCTACTTCTGGTGGCTCACCGGAGTCGGCGGCTGCCTCATCGGCCAGTGCGACCTCGGCTCATCCTGGCTGACCGGCCAGGCCGTGACGAGCATGCTGCAGGGCGCGATCCTGAACTCCGTCAAGCTCGTCTTCGTCGCCACCTTCGTCTCGATCATCCTCGGCGTCACTGTCGGTCTCGTCTCGGCCATCCGCCAGTACACCGGCTTCGACTACGCCATCACCTTCATCACCTTCCTGCTGTACTCGCTGCCCGTCTTCTGGGTGGCCGTGCTGCTCAAGCAGTACGGCGCGATCGAATTCAACAACTTCCTGCGCGACCCCGAGGTCAACTGGCTGGCGCTGGTCGTCATCTCGCTGATCGCAGGCGCCTTCTGGATGGGCGCGATGGGCGGCAGCGGACGGCGCCGCTACATCAACCTCGCAGCGGGCACGATCGTCACCTTCGCGCTGCTGGCGTTCCTCTTCGGCTCCAACTGGCTGCTGCAGCCGGGTATCGGACTCATCGGCGTGACAGTGACGTCGCTTGCCGCTGCGGTGCTCGTGACCCACCTGTCGACCGGCCTGCACAACAAGCGCGCCTTCTACGCCGCACTCACCACAGCCGTGCTCGGCGGTGTGTTCTACTACGCGATGCAGTGGTTCTTCTACTTCGTACCGGCGAACTGGTTCATCATCCTCGGCCTGTTCGTCGTCGCGATCCTCGTCGGCGTCGGTGTCGGCTTCGCCTTCGGCGGTCCGGACAAGGGCGCCTCGGCGCGCACCGCAGCAATCGTCGCGATCATCGCCTCGCTGCTCGTCTTCGTCGACCGGAACATGCAGGTGTGGTCGAACTACTCGAACCTGGCGCAGATCCGCGGCAGGCCGATCGCCACGATCGGCGCGTCCAGTCCCGGCCTGCAGGGCGACTTCTGGATCCAGACCGTCGACAGCTTCACACATCTGCTGCTTCCGTCGATCGCTCTGGTGCTCATCTCCTTCGCCACCTATACCCGCTACTCGCGCGGTTCGATGCTCGAAGTGATGAACCAGGACTACATCCGCACCGCACGCGCCAAGGGCCTGACCGAGCGCACCGTCATCATGCGCCACGCACTGCGCAATGCGCTGCTGCCGCTGGCCTCGATCGTGCCGGTCGACATCATCACGCTCATCGGCGGTGCTGTGCTGACCGAGACGATCTTCGGCTGGGCCGGCATGGGCAGAATGTTCGTCGACTCGCTCGGCAAGGCCGATATCGATCCCGTGATGGCCTACATCCTCATCACCGGAATACTCGCAGTCGTGGCGAACATCGTCGCCGACTTCGTCTACGCCATCCTCGACCCAAGGATTCGGGTGAACGCATGACCACCTCACTTCCAGATCCCTCGAAGCACGAGGACACACACGCCCTCGAAGGCGACAACGCCATCGAGGCGCAGGAGACCGCCGGCCTGTCACAGGGCCAGATCGTCTGGCGCCGGTTCATCCGGCACAAAGGCGCGCTCAGCGGACTCGCCGTCGTGCTGCTCATCGCGATCCTGGCGTACTCATCCGTCGGGTTCGGCCCGATCCCGGGCTGGTGGAAGTTCAACCACTACAACACCAACGATGTGCTCAACGGCGGTGCGCCGACTTGGCAGCTGTCGAACATCTTCTCCCTCGGAGAGCATCCGTTCGGACAGGACGACATCGGCCGCGACAACTTCGCCCGCGTCATGAAGGGCACCCAGATCTCGATCATGGTGATGCTCGTCATGGGTGCGATCTCGCTTGTCGTCGGTGTGGTCATCGGTTCGCTGGCCGGGTACTACCGCAAGCGCGTCGACGATGTGCTCATGCGTCTGACCGACCTGTTCATCACCCTGCCGGTCATCGTCGTCGGCGCTGTGCTCGGTGTGCTCGCCGGCAAGTACTCCTCGCCGCTGCTGCTGGCCATCTGCCTGGGCCTCATCCTGTGGCCGGGCCTAGCGCGTCTGGTCCGCGGTGACTTCCTGTCGCTGCGCGAACGCGAGTTCGTCGACTCGGCACGGGTGGCCGGGGCCAGCGACTTCCGGATCATCTTCAAGCACATGCTGCCCAACGCGATGGGTGTCATCATCGTCAACACGACGCTGCTCATGAGCCAGGCGATCGTGCTGGAGACCGCCCTGTCCTTCCTGGGCTTCGGCGTCAGCGCCCCGGACGTCTCGCTCGGCCAGCTCATCAACGAGTACCAGAGCTCCTTCTCCACCCGTCCGTGGCTGTTCTGGTGGCCGGGCCTGTTCATCATCGTCATCGCGCTGTGCGTCAACTTCATCGGCGACGGCCTGCGCGACGCCTTCGACCCGCGTCAGAAGCGCATCCCGTCGAAGAAGGAGATGCTCAAGGCACAGATCCGCACGCCGGAGCGCACCGAGGAGGAGGCAGCTGCCGCTGTCACCACCGGCGCCGGTGCGACCGGGATGCCGTTCGCTGAGGGCACGCCTGCGCAGGGACCCGACCGTCCCGGGCCAGCAGGCACCGTCAACACCCATGACGACCCCGGTGACACCGGGGACGATCACGACGGCAAGCCGCGGCACTAGGAGGGCAGATATGACTGAGAACACCACCAACACCCCTGCCCAGCGGCGGCCGGGCGGCTCACACGCCGCCACCGGTGCTGAGGCCAACGGCGCGGACACACAGAGCGCAGCCACCGCCTCGGGAACGGGGCACGGGCGCACCGGCGGCGATCCGATTCTGTCCGTCACCGACCTGGGAGTGAACTTCTGGGTCGGCGGCGAATGGTTCACCGCAGTCGAGGGCCTGAACTACGAGCTGTACCCCGGCGAGGTGCTCGCCATCGTCGGCGAATCCGGTTCGGGCAAATCGCAGTCCTCGATGTCGCTCATCGGGCTGCTGCCCAAGAACGGACTGGCATCCGGCAGTGCGAAGCTCGACGGACGCGAACTCGTCGACATGCCGATGGCGCAGATGCAGCGCATCCGCGGCAAGGAGATCTCGGTGATCTTCCAGGAGCCGATGACCGCCCTCAACCCGGTCTACACCTGCGGCTTCCAGATCGTCGAGACCCTGCGCACCCACTTCGACATGGGGCCCTCGGCCGCGAAGGAACGGGCGCTCGAGCTCATGCGGCTCGTCGACATCCCCGAACCGGAGCGCCGCTTCGACTCCTTCCCGCATCAGCTCTCGGGTGGTCAGCGACAGCGCATCATGATCGCCCAGGCCCTGGCCTGCGATCCGCGTCTGCTCATCGCCGATGAGCCGACGACCGCGCTCGACGTCACGGTGCAGGCGGAGATCCTCAAGCTCATGCGCGATCTGCGTGAGCGGATCGACTCCGGCATCATCCTCATCACCCACGACATGGGTGTCGTCGCCGATATGGCCGACCGCATCCTCGTGATGAAGAGCGGCCGGGTCGTCGAGACCGGCACCGCCGATGAGATCTTCTACAACCCGCAGCACCCCTACACCAAGCAGCTGCTTGACTCGGTGCCGCATCTGGGTGAGAAGGAAGAGCATGTCTTCGGCGACTCCGTCGACGACATCAAGGAGGCTGCCACGCCGGAGCTGGCCGATCGCGACTGGGTGCCGGCCGGCATCACGCTGGACTCGACTGAGACGATCGTGCACCCGGATGAGAGCTTCGATCCGACCGAAACGCCGGCGCTCAAGCTCACCGATGCCGCGATCGAGTACCCGAAGATCGGCCGCACGCCGGCCTTCCGGGCCGCCCACGACATCAACCTGTCAGTGGCTCCCGGCGAGGTCGTCGGCCTGGTCGGCGAATCGGGTTCGGGCAAGACGACGATCGGCCGTGCCGCACTCGGCCTGCTGCCGGTCGTCGAGGGCTCCCTGGAGATCAACGGCACCGATATCACCAACATGAGCAACCGGCAGCTGCGGCCCCTGCGCCGCGACGTCGGCATCGTGTTCCAGGACCCGGGGTCGTCGCTCAATCCGCGCCTGCCGGTCGGTGAGTCGATCGGTGAGCCGATCTTCCTGCACGAGAAGCTCAAAGGGTCAGCGCTCAACAAGCGTGTGGAGGCACTGCTCGATTCGGTCGAGCTGCCGACCTCGATGCGCAACCGCTACCCGCATGAGCTCTCCGGCGGCCAGCGTCAGCGCATCGGCATCGCCCGTGCACTGGCGCTGCAGCCCAAGCTGCTCATCGCCGATGAGCCGACCTCGGCACTCGACGTCTCTGTGCAGGCCAAGGTGCTGGAGCTGTTCCAGCAGCTGCAGCGTGAGCAGGGATTCGCCTGTCTGTTCATCTCCCACGACCTCGCCGTCGTCGAGATGCTGGCCCGCCGCGTGGCGGTCATGCGCCACGGCTATCTCGTCGAGGTCGGCAACTCCAGTGACATCGTCGCCGATCCGGTGCACCCGTATACGCAGCGTCTGCTCGCTGCCGTGCCGGTGCCCGATCCGAACGAGCAGCGCCGACGCCGCGCAGCCCGTGATGCGATGATCGCCGCCACCCGCGAGGACTGAGCCGCACGCACCGCGCACGAAGCGGAGGGAGACCGCCATCGGTCTCCCTCCGCTTCTGTTGGTATCAGGCTCCCTCCGCTTCTGTTGTCGTCAGACCGCTGACAGACTGCTCGGCCGTGCTGAGCGCAGCCCGCGGACAGGCCGGCACCGCATTGTCCGCGCACACAGAGACGACGCCGGGGCGAAGCTGCTGCTTCGCCCCGGCGCCGCGGGCTGTGAACCCTACCTTTGTGAGTATCCCTCGTGTGTCACCCCGCGAGGGAACGGGGAACCGTCAGATGAGAGACGACATTCTCATCACTTGTGGCCGTACTCCAGGTTGTAGTAGTCCAGCGCGTCGGGCACCGGCTGGAAGTACGAGGATCCGTCGACGTAGCCGCCGTTGAAGCCGCAGTCCTGTCCGGCAGGTCCGCCGGAGGTCATGCCCACGGCCTGGTTGCCGGCGGTGTAGGCGCCACCGGAGTCACCGGCAGCGGTGCAGACGGTCGACTCGCCGAGACCGGAGACCTGGGCGACCTCGCGGCCCTGCGAGTCGGAGTAGTTCACCGTGGCGTTGTAGCCGGTGACCTCACCGCAGGTGACACCGGAGGTCGCGCCGGTGCGGCACAGCTCGGTGCCGATCGGGGCCTGCCATGCGCCTTCCTCAGCGTTCGTGATGCCGTGGTCTGAGCCGTAGGTGTTGGCTTCGGTGCTGACCTCGTTGCCGTCGCCCAGGACGATGTATCCGATGTCGCGGTCCGGCTGGCCGTCGTAGGACTTGAACGCAGTCTCACCGTAGGAGCCGAAGTCCTGGCCCTCGACCGTGAAGCTGTCCTGGTCCTCGATGCAGTGACCGGCCCACACCATGACGTGGTTGCCCTCACCGTCGGTGGCCGGGAAGCCAGCCGAGCAGTAGCCGCCGCCCAGACCGATCTTGTCGCCGCCCTTGGCAGTGGCGTGCAGCTCGTTGCGCTCACCCTTCTGGACGGTGACAGCGTCACCGTACTCGGCGGCCTTGTCGAGCACGGCGGTGTCGGCCTTCGGGTCGGTGACGGTGACGACGACGGCGTCGTCAGCGATGCGCGGAGCGACGGAGACGACACCGGTGTCATCGGCGGCGAGCTTCGCAAGCGCATCGGCGATGTCATTGAGCTTGCTCTCGCCGTTGGCGGCGTCGCGGACTTCGAAGCCGGCGGCTTCGGCGGCCTTGGCGGCCTGCGATCCGGCCGGGGCCTGCAGGACGAGCTTGTTCTCGTCGTTGAAGAACGCGCCGTCGTAGGTGTTGCCGGCCTGCACGAGGTCGTAGTAGTCGTTGTTCTGCGTGAACTGCGCCTGCAGGTGGTCCTTCTGGGCTGCGACCGTGCGGCCCGAGGACTCGGCCATGATCTTCAGCTCCTTGTCGCTGAAGTCGGCCTTGACCTTCTTGACCTCCGGGGACTTCTGGATGGCCGTATCGGCCGCCCCGCCCGGTGCTGCGAGAGCCGGCATCGCCGCTCCCATTCCTGCAAAGGCCAGCGAGCCGACGAGGGCCGCGTGGACGAACGTGCGTTTCACGAGTTTTCTCCTTGTGAGAGTCGTTCAGGTTGGTGCTCTCACTCTTCCGAAATCTCACCGGTGCCGATATTGCGCCTTGGTCAAAAGGCGATGGACCAACGGCATAGCGTCCCGCTCCCGAGGCGGTGGGACCGGGATGCCCTCAGCCTCCGGTGACCGTGTGGTCAGACGGCATTCAGGTTCGCCAGCCCCGCCTACATGCGCCGGACAGCCTGCGTTCAGACTTCGCTACGACGTATGGCCACCTCACCCTCCGATCGTCGTAGGTCAGCGACCCCGGCTGGCAGAAGTTTTTCTGCCGCACAGGGAGTCAGGTGTGCTGTGGGCACAGAGAAGCGGGGGGGGGGGG
>NZ_JACSPY010000004.1:0-193294 GCF_014836885.1 Brevibacterium gallinarum | reverse complement strand
AATCATGCGATTCGTCCCAGCGCCCGGGTCACCACACCCGTACCTTTGTGAGTAGCTGCCTCCGGTTCAGCCCTGCGGAGGCCCAGGGAGATCGATCAGCGGTGGCCGTAGCTCAGACCGTAGTAGTTCAGCGCATCCTGCACCGGCTGGAAGTAGGAGGAGCCTCCCATGTATCCGCCGTTGAAGCCGCACCGCTGGTTCGACGGGCCGCCGGAGGTCATGCCGACTGCGTAGCCGCCGGCGGTGTAGGCGCCACCGGAGTCACCGGGAGCGGTGCACACCGAGGAGGTTCCGAGGCCGGAGACCTGGGCGACCGCGCGACCCTGGCTGTCGGAGTAGTTGACCGAGGCGTTGTAGCCGGTGACCTTGCCGCAGGTGACACCCGAGGTGGCGCCGGTGCGGCACATATCGGTGCCGACCGGAGCCTGCCAGACACCGCGATCGGCGTTGGTGATGCCGAAGTTCGAGCCATAGGTGTTGACGCTGGTGCTCACCGAGTTGCCGGAGTTGACGTAGATCGCTCCGATGTCACGGTCGGGCTTGCCGTCGTAGGACTTGAAGGCGGTGGCTGCGAAGGTTCCGAAGGCGCTGCCGCCGACGGAGAAGTTCTGCTGACCTTCGACGCAGTGACCGACCCAGATCATGACGTTGGTGCCGCCGGTGGTCGACGCTGGGAATCCGGCCGAGCAGTAGCTGCCGGGCACGGAGACCTTGTCGCCGCCGCGGGCGGTGGCGTGCAGGATGTTGCGCTCGCCTTCGACGACGGTGACGGCGTCACCGTACTCGGCGGCCTTGTCGAGCACTGCTGACTTCGCATCGGCATCGGAGACGGTGATGACGACGCGGTCGTCGATGATCTCCGGGGCGATCGAGGCGATGGCCGAACGGTCTCCATCCACCGAGTTGAGTGCATCGACGATCTCATTGAGCTTGCTCTCGCCGTTCTGCGGGTCGCGGACTTCCAGGCCCTTCGCCTCGGCGGCCTTGGCCTCTGCCGAACCGGCAGCTGCCTGGACGACGAGCTCGTTGTCCTCATTGAAGAACGCGCCGTCGAAGTCGTTGCCCTTCTGCGAGAGCTCGTAGAGTTCGTTGTTCTGCTCGGCCTGGGCCTCGACGTACTCGCGCTGTTCGCTGACAGTGCGGCCTGAGGTTTCGGCCATGATCTTCAGCTCCTTGTCGCTGAAGACCGGATTGACCTTCTGCGCCTCCGGGCTCTCCTGGATGGCGGTGTCTGCTGTCTTGAGCGGTGCCGGTCCGGCAGCCGCGGGCAGTGCAGTTCCCACGCCGGTGAAGGCAAGTGCTCCGATCAGCACAGCGTGGACCAAGTGTCGTTTCACTGTTCTCTCCTCTGAGATGACCAATTTGGTGCCTCCAACTTTTGCAACACTGCACGCGCCGCGCTATTGGACCTTGGTGCCGTCAGCTAAGCCGAAAGGCGTACCTATGCGCAGGCCGGCATGCCTTTCGTGTTCAGTGTGCCGGGAGGCCGTGTTGCAGCTTTGCTCAGAATCCGCCGGAGGTACTCAGCTCGCGGTCAACTTGTTCGGTCTATGCACTACGACGAAAGTCGTATTGGCTCACATCACAGGAAAGGGCATGATGGGAGTCATGAAGAAATCACTTGGCCTGACGCTGGCCGTTGCTGCACTGTTGAGTTTCGGTAGTGTTTCCCCGGCTGCAGCCGTGCAGTCGAAGCCTGCGCCCGAATACCCCAACATCTGCTGGGTCTGGAAAGTCGCTCAGCTCTGCTCGAACGTGAAGGGATAACGCTAGAACGCAATCTGTGCCGCGTACCTGCTTCCCACGCAGCGGGTACGCGGCAGTCAGAGCGTCCGGAGACCGCCGTATTGATGTAGTACCATCAACGAATGGCCGACGTGCGGGAGAACATACCCTTGATTCGTCGCTTGAGTTCGCAAACCCAGCTCGGGCAGTTCGGTATCCCCGTGCTTCTGGCGCTTCTGCTCGTGGGTCTGGGGATCATGGATTCGACTCAGGTCGAGCTTGCCGAATTTCCATTCGTTCCGCTTGCTCTGCTCGGAATCGGGCTACTGACGATCCCCTTCTCGCCCTGGATCATGGTAGGCGCCGTCGCTGGCGCAGGCGCATACTTATTCGTCACGAACACCACGTTCTTGGGAGTGGCGAGTCTGCTCCTGCCTGTCGTGGTTGCCTATTTCGTCGCTCGAGGCTTTGTCAAGGCCGCGATCGTACTCAGCATCGTATTCCTTGTGTCTGTTATGGCCCCGGGTCTACGCGGGTATGACACTTCGATCCTTGTATCCTCGCTGGTGTTCTGGGCCATCATCCTCGTCTTGGCTCTCGGTGCTGGGGGATTCATCCGATTCCTCCTCGAACGAGAGGAAGCAGCGATTGAGCAGAATCGAAAGGCTCTGGACGAACTGAGTGCTCAGCTCTCGCGCGACCTCCACGACTCGGTCGGGGGAGTGCTGACGCGTGTCTCCCTGCTCGCCCAGCAGGCGCGTGCGAGTGGTGGAGACAAGGCGGCGGAGAATCTCGATCTCATCGTCGCCGAAACCCATGCTGCGAGCAGTGAAGTCCGCCTGCTGCTTCGCCGGCTCAGGGATGTCGACGACCTGATTCGGAGCGAAGGAGCGGTAGAGCCAGGGTCCGACGTTCCGCGTCCGGCCAAGAAGCCGTCGACGGCCACACGCGCCAGCGACCCCGTCGTCGCGCACGGCCCGATGACGGTCCGCCAGCTGCTTCGATCCTATTCCGACCGGCTGCGAGTCTACGGTTTCGCCGTCGAGAGCGCTGTCGAACCGCAGGCGGCTGAGGTTCTGGAGCAGTACATTCGGCTGCTCGGCAGACTGCTGGACGAGAGCATCCTCAACACCATCAAATACGCGTCACCCGATGAGCCCGTGCATGCGGTGTTCACGCAGTCCGAAACGCACGTCAAAGTCGTGCTGAGCAACACCGAATCTCCGGAGGGCAATCCCAACCCCGCCGACAGCTCAGGTCTGGGCTTGGCAAATCTCGCCCGCGATATCGAGGCTGCAGGGGGTATCCTGACTACTGGTCGGCTCACACCGCCGGTCGTCGAAGGCGCTGAGGCCACGGACTCGCAGTGGCAGCTCTGCGTCGAACTCCCCGCAGCACCAGCCGGGCAACCCACGCCCAACACGGAGGTACCGAGTGACAATCGTTGAACCCTACGACCGCATCAGGGTCATCATCACCGATGACGATGCCTTCACTCGAGACGCCATCGCCGAACTGCTCGGCAACGACGCCGCCATCAGCGTCGACTCCACATTCTCCGACGGAGCGGAGATGCTCGCCGCCGTCGAGCCACTCGGCCGCGAAGCCGTCAAGAGCATCGACGTCATCCTCTGCGACATCTCGATGCCCGAGGTCGGAGGCATTGAAGCGACCCGCCGGCTGCGCGCCGCCGGTGTGCGGGTGCCGATCATCCTGCTGACATCTTTCGACAGCGAAGAGAACCTCATCCAGGCACTTGCCGCAGGAGCCAACGGCTACCTCATCAAGACTGCCGACGTCGTGCAGATCCGCTCGGCGATCGACGCCGTGCTCAGCGGCACCGCCGTCATCTCCCCGGACGCCGCAGGCTTCGGCGCCACCATCACCCACGAGCCGGCAGCCGAAGGCAATCCGGCAGAGGAGATCGCCCAGCTCGGCCTGACCGATCGTGAGGAGGGCGTGCTCTACCTGCTCTGCCAGGGACTGTCGAACCACGAGATCGCCCGCAAGCTCGACATCCGCGAAGGAACAGTCAAAGTGCACGTCACCTCGATCATGCGCAAATTCAACGTCCGCTCGCGGCTCGAGCTCGTTGTCGAAGCATTCAACTCGGGAATCGTCTCACCCGAAGGCGTGCACTGAGCATCTTCGAGTGCAGGGCACTGCCTGCCGGGCCCCTATAATGGTGTGTTGGGTCAGAGCCCGTGAAAGGTGCGCGGAGACCTCGCCCGCCTGTGCTCCCACCGGGGCGCGGGCCGCACACAATTCTTGAGGATGTTGATGACAGAACACACCGCACGCCGCCTCGATCGCCGCAATATCGCGATCGTCGCCCACGTCGACCACGGCAAGACGACCCTGGTCGATGCGATGCTCAAACAGACCGGAGCGTTCGGCGACCACGGCGAAGTGCAGGACCGCGTCATGGACTCCGGCGACCTGGAGCGCGAGAAGGGCATCACGATCCTGGCGAAGAACACCGCCGTGCGCTACGCAGGACCGTCCGCCACCGACGGCCCGCTGACCATCAACGTCATCGACACCCCCGGCCACGCCGACTTCGGCGGTGAGGTCGAACGCGGCCTGTCCATGGTCGACGGCGTGGTGCTGCTCGTCGACGCCTCGGAAGGACCCCTGCCGCAGACCCGGTTCGTGCTGCGCAAGGCGCTGGCGGCGAACCTGCCCGTCATCATCGTCATCAACAAGACCGACCGCGCCGATGCCCGCATCGCCGAAGTCGTCGACGAAGCCCAGGACCTCCTGCTCGGCCTGGCCAGCGACCTGGCAGAGGAGCAGCCTGACCTCGACGTCGATGCCGTGCTCGACGTGCCCGTCGTCTACGCCGCAGCCAAGGTCGCCCGCGCCTCCCTGCGCCGGCCCGCCGACGGCGATGTGCCCGACAACGACGACCTCGAACCCCTGTTCTCCACCATCCTGGAGCACATCCCGGCCCCGGCTTACAACGATGACGGAGTTCTCCAGGCACACGTCACCAACCTCGACGCCTCACCGTTCCTCGGCCGCCTGGCGCTGCTGCGCATCTACGGCGGCACCCTGAAGAAGGGCCAGCAGGTCGCCTGGGCCCGCGGCAGCGGGGACATCGGCCAGGCCAAGATCACCGAGCTGCTCGAGACCAAGGGCCTCCAGCGCGTCCCGGCAGAAGAAGCCTCAGCCGGTGACATCGTCGCCATCGCCGGCATCCCCGACATCATGATCGGCGACACCATCACCGATCTGGAGGATCCGCGCCCGATGCCGGCGATCGAGATCGACGAACCGGCGATCTCGATGACCATCGGCATCAACACCTCGCCGCTGGCCGGCCGCGAGAAGGGCACGAAAGTCACCGCCCGCATGGTCAAGGACCGTCTCGACTCCGAACTCGTCGGCAACGTCTCCCTGCGCGTGCTGCCCACCGAGCGCCCCGACACCTGGGAAGTCCAGGGCCGAGGCGAACTCGCCCTGGCCGTGCTCGTCGAGCAGATGCGCCGCGAGGGCTTCGAACTCACCGTCGGCAAGCCGCAGGTCGTGACCCAGGAGATCGACGGCGTCCTGCACGAACCGGTCGAGCAGATGACGATCGACGCACCCGAGGAGTACCTCGGCGCGATCACCCAGCTCATGGCCTCCCGCAAGGGCCAGATGGAGTCGATCAGCAACCACGGCACCGGCTGGGTGCGCATGGAATTCCGGGTCCCGGCCCGCGGCCTCATCGGCTTCCGCACCCGGTTCCTCACCGAGACCCGCGGCACCGGCATCGCCAACTCCCTGTCAGCCGGCCTCATGCCGTGGGCCGGGGAGATCACCTTCCGCACCACCGGTTCGCTCGTCGCCGACCGGGCCGGTTCGGTCACCCCGTACGCGATGCTCAACCTGCAGGATCGCGGCAGCTTCTTCGTCGAGCCGACCTCCGAGGTCTACGAAGGCCAGGTCGTCGGCGAGAACTCCCGCAATGAGGACATGGACGTCAACGTCACCAAGGAGAAGAAGCTGACGAACATGCGCTCAGCTTCGGCGGACACCTTCGAGAACCTCACCCCGCCGCGGGCGCTGACCCTGGAGGAGAGCCTCGAGTTCGCCAACGACGACGAGTGCGTCGAAGTCACGCCCACCCATGTGCGCATCCGCAAGGTCGTACTCGACCAGAAGGAGCGTCACAAGATCTCGAGCCGCAAGAAGAACTGATCACTGCATGAGTGCCACCCAGACCCTTCCCGCAGCACAGGCGCGCGTCCTCTTCGTCCACGCCCACCCCGATGACGAGTCGATCATGACCGGCGGGACGATGGCCGCACTCGCCGCCTCCGGCGCCCACGTCGCCCTCGTCACCGCCACCCGCGGTGAGGGCGGTGAGGTGATCGGCGAGCTGCAGGAACGGCTGGAGGGCAACCGGGCCGAACTGGCAGCCCACCGGGAGCAGGAGCTGGCGCAGGCGCTTGAGATCCTCGGGGTCAGCGACCATGCCTTCCTCGGCGACGGTGAGCGCGGGGGAGCAGATGAGCGCCTGCCTTCCCGCCGGTTCGAGGACTCCGGGATGGCCTGGGGTCCTGACGGGCACGCTGTGGCACCCGATGACATGGTGCCCGAGGCGCTGTGCGCCGCCCCGGTGAGCGAAGCAGCCGGATACCTCGTCAACGTCATCCGCCGGGTGCGTCCGCAGCTCGTCATCACCTACTCCAGCGGCGGCGGCTACGGCCACCCCGACCATGTGCGGATGCACGAGGCGACAGTCGCCGCCTGCCAGCGAGTAGAGGGCACCGCTGACGAGGTGGCCACACTGCTGTTCTTCGACACCCCCGCCGACGCCGCAGCCGATGCCTTCGACCCGCAGGCACCCGGCTTCGAGCTCACCGGCTTCGCTGCGGCCGAATCGATCCCGACGATCGCAGCCGAAGCACCGATCGCCGTCGCCCAAGACGTCGACGCCGTCATCGGCGCGAAGAGTCTGGCGATGGCCGCTCACCGCACACAGATCACCGTGGCCGGGCAGTTCTTCGCCCTGTCCAACGGCATCGGCCAGAAGGTCATGGACGTCGAATGCTACACCGACGCCTCCTACCCGGGCCCCGAACCGGCTCCCTACGCGCTGGTCGACAATGTCCTCGATGCCGTCATCATGCCCGTCGAGACCCACGCCTACCCGGCTCCGGACGGTTCCGGCACTGACGATGCCATCGCATCCACCGCCTCGGCGCCGGGCGCAGCAGCCGGTGCGGCGACAGCTGCCGGAACCGGAGCGGCGAAAGCTGACACCGAGCCTGCGGGACGTCCGAGGACCGGCGCGGCAGCGATCATCCATGCGATCCTCGTCGGCCTGCTCATCGGCGTGCTCGGCTCCTTTCAGCACCTCAACGCGACCGCCTGGGAGCTCGGCGGCCAGCAGATCATCGCCCCGTGGGGCTTGGCGCTTGCGCTTGCGCTGAGCACGGCGGGCATGTGGCACATCGCCGCACTGTACCGGTCGACATCGCTCATGGTGCTGTGCGCGGCGATCATCTGCATGGTGTCGTTCCTCTTCACGCAGCAGGGCCTGCTGCCCGGCGCCGACCTCATCGTCGCAGCCTATCTGCGCTCGATCGTCTGGCTCGTCGCACCGATGGGCATCGCCGCCGTGCTCGCGTTCACGCTGCCCTCGCTCAAAGTTCCCAAGCGGTCGTGACACCGACGGTCCGGCCGGCGGCCGAGACCGAACTGTAGCAGGATTGTCACCCGGCAGCCGCAGGTGAGCGCAGTGCCACTGGCTATAGTTGGGAACGAACTCCCACCCGCTCCGGGCTGCAGCCCGGCCGACATTCGCGAAGTGACTTCATGGCCTCTGACTCCACTGCGGCGCGCGGCCGCCGTACGACGATCATCGTCATCGTCGCCGCCGTCCTCGCCCTCGCCGCTGCCTACCTGGCAACGGCGTTCTTCGCCTCCAACGGCATGCCGCGTCACACCCAGGTCGCCGGGATCGACGTCGGCGGGATGTCCGAGACCGAGGCGAAGCGGACCCTCGACGAGCAGCTCGCCCCGCGTGCCGAGGAGCCGATCGAGATCACCGCAGAGGACAATTCCGCGAAGATCGATCCGGCAGATGCCGGGATCGCGCTCGACACCCAGGCGACCGTCAATCGCGGCGCCGGCTTCACCCTCAACCCGGTGCGCATCTACCAGCGACTGTTCGAGGACAACGTCATCGACCCGGTCATCACCGTCGACGAGTCGAAGAAGTCCGTCATCGAGGAAGTCGGCTCGGAGATGTCGACCGAACCCGTCGATGCGACGCTGGACTATGACGAAGACGGCAAGCCGAAGGTCACCGACAGCAGCGACGGCACGGTTGTGACCGCCGATGCGATCCGGGAGGCGATCGACACGTCATGGCTGCGGGAGGACGGGCCGCTGACGGTGGCGGCGCAGGAGAAGGAAGCCGACATCACCACCGCCGAGGCCCAGCAGGCCCGCACCGAGATCGCCGAACCGGCGATCAGCGACGATGTCACGGTCAGCGCCGACCCCGGTGACCATGAGGACGTGACGGGCGGGACGATCACGGTCTCCCCGGAGACCGTGTCGCAGACCCTGGAGTTCGAGCCGAAGGACAGCGACCTGACGCCGGTGTTCGACGCCAAGCGGCTCAAGCGGCTGGCGCTGGCCGAGAGCCCGCAGGTCGGCCAGGAGATGAAGAACGCCAGCTACGAGATCGTCGACGGCAAACCGAAGGTCGTGCCGAGCGAGAAGGGCATCTCCGTCGACGAGAAGGAGTTCGCCGCCGCAGTGCTGCCGGCACTGACCTCCGATGACCGCACCGCCGAGGTGACGCTGACCGAGACCGATCCGGAATTCTCCACCGAGGACGCCGAGAAGGCCGATGTCGACACCGTCATCTCGAAGTTCTCCACCCCGTACAACTCCGAGCCCAACCGCGACACCAACCTGAGGGTGGCCTCGAAGAAGGTCTCGGGCACCGTCCTGCTGCCCGGCGAGCAGTTCAGCCTCAACGAGACGCTGGGCAAGCGCACCGCAGCCAACGGCTACAAGCCGGCCGGTGTGATCTCCGAAGGTCAGATGAAGACAGACTTCGGCGGCGGTGTCTCCCAGGTGTCGACGACGCTGTTCAATGCGGCCTTCTTCGCCGGCCTCGACCTCGATGAGCATCGCGCGCACTCCCGGTACATCTCCCGCTACCCGGAGGGCCGGGAGACGACCCTGGACTGGACGTCGATCGACCTGAAGTTCACCAACAGCACCGACAAGCCGATGGTGCTCGACATGTACCTCAAGGACGGCGAAGTCCACGCCCGGGTCTTCGGTGTCAAGACCGTCGACGTCGACGCCGATGCCTCCAGCCGGTTCGCGTTCACCTCGCCGAGCACCGTGACCGAATCAGGTCCCTCCTGCTCACCGCAGTCACCGCGGGAGGGCTGGTCGATCACGATCTACCGCACGATCAAGGACCATTCGACCGGCAAGGTCGTGAAGAAGGACGACTTCACCACCGTGTACCGTCCGGTCAACCGCGTGCAGTGCAAGAAGGACGACTGACCAACCCCGAGCACAGCTGTGCCCGGCACCGGAATCCCGGTGCCGGGCACTGGCATGCTGGAGCAGGTCAGTCGGTGAACGTGTAGCCGCTGGGATCCTCACCCAAGTCGATGATCGCAGCGACCGGCCCGCCGCCGTCAGGACCCTGATGGGCGGCTGACACGGAGACGAACACGGCCGGATCACCGGTGACCGCGGCGGTGACGCCGCCGACGGCGGCCTTGATCTGCCGGTGCCAGTGGACATCGGAGTCATCGAGCATCGCATTGCGGCGGCCGAGCACCGAGCCGTCCTGGCTGGCCTCGCACTTGAGGAACACATTGACGAGACGACCGCCGAGATCGTCGCGGTGCGGCCGATCCGGCAGGTCAAGACCGGCATCGGTGATCGCATCCCAGATCCCGTCGGCATCGAGAGCATGATCCATCACCCCGTGGCCGATCCGGAACCGGCCGCCGATGCCCGGCGCGTTGCCGACGACGACCACCTGTGCGCGATCGAGCTCGACACCGGAGGAGCACGAGGCGACAGCGGAGTACTTCGAACGATCGCGCATGACGTCGTCATCGGTGATGCCGCTGACCTCGCCGAGCGCCTGGGCGATGCCGAGAGCGGTGGTGCCGTTGGAGACGTCCATCGACGTCAGCGTGTCCTCGGTGAAGACGTCGTGACCGCGGGAGCGGGCATCGCGGATCGTGTCGATCGTCAGCAGCGGGGTCTTCGTCTGCACATAGTGGACATCGGCGGTGTCGGTGATGCCGGCGCGCTCCATCGCCGCAGTCACGGCATCGGCGACCTTGTCGACCATGCCGGTGCGGCCGATCTCCTCGGGCAGAATCGGCTCGCTCATCGCGAACCCGACCGACAGCCGTTTGTCATCGACTCCCGGCGCGGCACCGCTGGCAGGGGTGTCCGCCGTCTCGGTGGTGGCGAAGATCGTGGCATGCGGGCTGATGACGCCGTCGGTGCCGCCGGACCACACGATCGGGATCTCCTTGACCTGCTCCGGCGGGGCGCCCTTGTCGATGAGCGCCTCACGGAAGGCGCGGTCGGCGATGATGCGGGTGTAGTCGTTGACCCCGCCGTTGCCCTCGGTCTTGCCGATGATCGCGATGACGCGAGAGGCATCGAGGACACCGTCGTCGATGAGCTTCGACATCTCCGAGGCATCGGAGACGCTGTGCAGGGGGACTTTCCGGACTTCGATCGGCTGTGGCATGTGGCTGCTCCCAACAGAGTGTCGTTCCCACCCGGCGGGTGACGCCGGAGAGGCTGTCATCGACTGCGCACCGGCGCGCGGCGCCGTCACCGCAGTCCCTGAGTGCCACTCACTGTACTGAGCGGAATGTGGAGCAGAACACGTCAGATTGCGCCAAGCGGCACCGCATCCATTCGGCAGAAAGTGCTGTGTCAGCGCTGCGGCACATGCGCCTAGCGTGATGTGACACACGACACACCACGACGGCAGGCAGAGTCGCCGGCCGCCGCGCCCGAGGAGAGCCATGCCCGCCGCTGAGCCAGAGATCACCCCGCGCTACCAGATCAACGAGATGCCGCCGCTGGGCGAGGCAGTGCTGCTGGGCATCCAGCATGTCCTCGTCATGATGGCCAGCAACGTCACCATCCCCGTCATCCTCGCCACTGCGATCGGCGCCACCACCGGTGAGACCGCCTTCCTCGTCCAGGTCGCGCTGCTCGTCGCCGGGCTCACGACCCTTATGCAGACGATCGGCATCGGCCCGATCGGCTCTCGGCTGCCGATCGTGCAGGGCACGAGCTTCGGCTTCCTCGTCGTCGCGATCCCGCTCGCGGAGTCCTACGGCATCGCCGCCGTGTTCGGCGGTGCGATCTTCGCCGGAGTCGTGCAGGTGATCCTCGGGATGAGCCTGCGCTGGCTCAAAGCCCTGTTCCCGCCGCTCGTCAGCGGCATCGTCGTGCTCGTCATCGGCATCGGACTGCTGCCCACCGGCATGGTGCTCTACGCCGGCGGCAGCGGCTCACCGACCTTCGGTTCGTGGACAGACCTCGGCCTGGCCAGCCTGGTGCTCCTCGTCATGCTGCTGTTCTACCGCTTCGGCCGGGGCATCATCGGGGCGGCCTCAGTGCTCTTCGCCCTCATCGTCGGCTACCTGGCAGCGATTCCTCTGGGCCGGGTCGACTTCTCCGCCGTCGGCGACGCGCCCTGGTTCGCCATCCCGGTGCCGCTGAAGTTCGGCCTCGACTTCCCGGCGGCCGCCCTCATCGGCATGGGTGCGATGGCGATCGCCACTGCCGTCGAGACGATCGGCGACCTGTCGGCGATCACCAAGAGCGGCGCTGGACGGGACGTGACCGACAAGGAGCTCTCCGGCGGCGTGATGGCCGACGGTGTGGCGACCGCGTTCGCCTCACTGTTCTCCGCCCTGCCCAACACCTCGTTCGGCCAGAACGTCGGGCTCGTCGCCTTCACCGGCGTCATGAGCCGGCACGTCGTCTCGATCGGTGCCGGATTCCTCATCCTGCTCGGCCTGCTGCCGAAGTTCGCCGCCGTCATCGCTGTCATGCCCTCGGCTGTGATCGGAGGAGCAGCGGTCGTGATGTTCGGGATGCTCATCGGTGCTGGCATCAAACTGCTGGCCGAGACCGCCCTCGACCGCCACGACATGCTCGTCATCGCCGTGTCGATCGGCGTCGGACAGGGGTTTGCGGCCATTCCGGAATCGGTCGAGCTGTTCCCGCACACCGCCAAGGTGCTGCTCACCTCGGGCATCGTGCCGGCAGCTGCGCTGGCAGTGCTCATGAACCTCACCCGCCCCACACCCGCCCGCGGCGGTCACCTCGACGTCGACGTGCCGATCACCGAGAAGTCCGATCCGCTGTGGGACGACGGCACTCGCAGACCACCCAGCTGAGCGGGCGGGCCGCCGGCGCTCACTCCGATCTGAGAGCGAACCAGTGGCGGTGATGCTCGCGGGCACCGCGTGCACGCATAAGCGCGACCGCAGCCTCATTCGATGCCGGCACATCGGCCAGCAGCGAGCGGATGCCCTGCTGGGATGCCGCAGCAGCCGCCGCCTGCACGAGTGCGGCGCCGACGCCGCGGCGCCGGGCAGAGGGGTGGACGATGAGATGGGACAGCACCGCCCACCGGTGGGTGAGCGCGACCCGGATGGTGCCGATGAGAGTCGGCTGACCGGCAGACGGGGCGGCCGCATCCGCCTGCCCCGGCAGGGGACCGGTGATCGCTGAGAGGATGAACATCTGCTCAGCTGAGGTCATGAGAGCAGCGAAGGACTCGTGACGCTCCGAACCCTCCGGGTGGCCCCACGCGTCATAGTGCAGGGCGTGCGGGGCATCCGAGCGCACGATCGACAGCCCAGCCGGGGCAGCGGCGGCGGGATCGGACAGCCCGGCAGCCGCCTCGGCAGTGGCAGCGGTGAGCGCGAGCTGAGGTTCGGACGGGGCGAACCCTGCATCCCGGAACAGCCCGGCGACCTCCCGGCACGGAGCGGCCAGCTCAGCCGCGTCAGCCTCCGAATAGATCTGGACCATCGGCGGCAGGCCGTGCTGGCTGTACCACTGAGAGACCATCTCGAGTGCCTCAGCAGTCTCTACGCCGGGCGGGTCGAGGGGCAGCGCGGCATTCGCCGCCTCCCTCCCGACCCCGCCGGCAGCCCGCAGCAGCCAGCCGGACTGGACGAACGCCTCGGGACCGGCCGCAGCGTCACCGGCAGCCTGCGCGGCATCGCGGTGCAGATTGTCGCGATTGAGCCACGTGACCTCCGGCGGCAGCCAGGCATGGGCGGCGACCCGGCGGACATCGGCAGCCGACACGACCTCATGCAGCCGCCCGGCCCGCTGCGGGGCCGGGGGCACCTCGTGGGCGAGGATGATGTCCTCCCGCGGCACCCGGACCGGCCCGCGCTTCGTCTCGACCGTCACCGAGGCGTCGTCGACCGCGGTGACCTGACCGAGTGCATCGGTGGCGCCGGAGCCTGCGCGATACCGCAGGACGACGCGCATGCCGGGACGGGGATCGAACATCTGTGACCTTTTCGACGGTGGTGTGCCAACCCTCCCAGCCTATAAGGGAGTACCCTGGAGAGAGGACTTTTCGCATCGAAGCTGACTCAAGGAGACTGACAGTGACGTATGTCATCGCACAACCGTGCGTCGATCTCAAGGACAAGGCGTGCATCGACGAATGCCCCGTCGACTGCATCTACGAAGGCGAACGGTCGCTCTACATCCACCCCGACGAATGCGTCGACTGCGGCGCCTGCGAACCTGTCTGCCCGGTTGAGGCGATCTACTACGAAGACGACGTCCCCGAGGAATGGGCCGACTACTACACCGCCAATGTCGAGTTCTTCGACGAGATCGGCTCACCCGGCGGTGCCGCCAAGCTCGGCAACACCGGTCTCGACCATCCGATCATCAAGGCGCTGCCGCCGCAGAACCACGACGAGTAAGAACCCATGTACGGACTCCAGCTGCCGGATTACCCCTGGGACACCCTGACCCCGTACCGACAGCGTGCTGCCGCACATCCTGATGGGGTGTGCGACCTGTCGATCGGCACGCCGGTCGACCCCACCCCCGAGGCGATCCGCCAGGCGCTGCGCGAGGCCGCCGACGCCCACGGCTACCCGACGACCGCCGGCACCGACGCGCTGCGCGAGGCGATCGCCTGGTGGTCGGCCCAGTGGCGCGGCGTGACCGTCGACCCCGCCACCGAGGTGCTGCCGACCGTCGGGTCGAAGGAGCTCGTCGCCTGGCTGCCGACGCTGCTCGGGCTGTCGGCGCGGGGAGCGTCCGGTCTGGAGCGGCCCATGGCTGTCGCCTGCCCGTCGCAGGCCTACCCGACCTATGAGATGGGTGCCCGGCTGGCCGGCGTCGACTGCGTCCGCCTCGATGCCGCTGACATCCTCGCCGGTGCCTCCTTGGAGGGAATCGGGCTGCTGTGGCTCAACTCGCCGGGCAATCCGACCGGAGAGGTGCTCGACACCGACACCCTTGCCGCCGTCGTCGCCCGCGCCCGCGAAGCCGGGGTCATCGTCGCCAGCGACGAATGCTACGCCCTGCTCAACTGGGCCGCCGACACCGCGGCGCCCTCGATCCTCGACCCGGCCGTCACCGGCGGAGAGCACACCGGGCTGCTGGCGGTGTACTCGATGTCGAAGCAGTCGAACCTCGCCGGCTACCGAGCGGCGTTCGTCACCGGCGATGCGAAGCTCATCGGCAACCTCACCAACTCCCGCAAGCATGCCGGGATGATCCTCCCGGCCCCGATCCAGGCGGCGATGATCGCAGGACTGCGCGACACCGCCCACGTGCAGGAGCAGAAGGCCCGCTACGCCGCCCGGCGCACAGAGCTGCTGCCGGCAGCCGAGGCATTCGGGCTGCGCATCGACCACTCGACAGCCGGGCTCTACCTGTGGGCCAGCCGCGATGAGGACTGCTGGGAGACCATCGCAGCGCTCGCCGACCTGGGCATCATCGCCGGGCCCGGCGCCTTCTACGGCGCTGCCGCCGGCCAGCACGTGCGCCTGGCGCTGACAGCGCCCGATGAGCGGATCGCGGCAGCCGCCGCACGCCTGCGCGAGGCCTGAGGCGCAGGCGGCCACCGCCTCGGGGACGGCCGCACCGCGCCGCCTGCCGCGCGGGAGAGCGGGGCAGGGTACCAAGCCCAGGTGACAGGCCACCCCGATTTACCCTTGGCCTACCAAAGCCGGTAGTCTCTGATGTGACTGTGAAACAACACTCAGGTCGTTGTGAGCCCTCCACGCTCGAATCCCCGGCCGGAGATCAGACATTTCGAGGAGTACATATGGCAGAGGATGCAGTACTGCACATCGACGGCCAGGAGGTCTCCCTCCCTGAGGTGACTGCCACTGAAGGCACGGAAGCTGTGCGGATCGGCTCGTTGCTCAAGGACACCGGGAAGGTCACCTACGATCCCGGTTTCGCCAACACGGCCAACACCTCCTCGGCCATCACCTTCATCGACGGCGACGAGGGCATCCTGCGCTACCGCGGCTACCCGATCGAAGAGCTGACCGAGAAGTCGAACTTCATCGAGGTCTGCTACCTGCTCATCTACGGCGAGCTGCCCACCCAGGAGCAGTACGACGAATTCGACGCCCGTCTGCGTCGCCACACCCTCGTGCACGAGGACCTGCGCCGCTTCTTCACCGCCTTCCCCTACGACGCCCATCCGATGCCGATGGTGTCCTCGGCGATCTCGGCGCTGTCGACCTTCTACCAGGACAACCTCTCCGTCTTCGACGACGAGCAGATCGACCTGTCCTCGATCCGGATGCTCGCCAAGATGCCGACGATCGCAGCGATGGCCCACCGCAAGTCCGAGGGCCTGCCGGTGATCCACCCGGACAACTCGCTCAACCTCGTCGAGAACTTCCTGCGCGTGAACTTCGGCTACCCGTCCGAGCCGTACGAACTCGATCCGCTGGCAGTCAAGGCGATGGACCAGCTGTTCATCCTCCACGCCGACCACGAGCAGAACTGCTCGACCTCGACGGTTCGCCTGGTCGGTTCGGCGCAGGCCAACATCTTCCAGTCGATCTCAGCCGGCGTCAACGCTCTGGCCGGCCCGCTGCACGGCGGTGCGAACTCCGCCGTGCTGGAGATGCTCGAGGAGATCCTCGCCTCCGATGACGGCGCGAAGTCGTACATGGAGCGGGTGAAGAACAAGGAGCAGGGCGTCCGCCTCATGGGCTTCGGCCACCGCGTGTACAAGAACTACGATCCGCGCGCGGCGATCATCAAGAAGACCGCCCACGAGATCCTCGAGCGCACCGGCGGCAACGACGAGATGCTCGAACTCGCCCTCAAGCTCGAGGAGATCGCACTGGCCGACGACTACTTCGTCGAACGCAGCCTGTACCCGAACGTCGACTTCTACACCGGCCTCATCTACAAGGCCCTCGGCTTCCCGACCGACATGTTCACCGTGCTCTTCGCCGTCGGCCGTCTGCCGGGCTGGATCGCGCAGTGGCGTGAGATGATCAACGATCCCGAGACCCGCATCGGCCGCCCGCGCCAGATCTACACCGGCGAGCCGAAGCGCAGCTACACCGACATCAGCGAGCGCTGAGACGCGGTGCACTGACACCGGATACGCGAAAGGGGACAGACCAGCTGGTCTGTCCCCTTTGCCGTGCCCGGCAGATCAGTGCAGGTCGGGGTTGAGTTCGATGCCCTGGGCGGTGCGGGACCGAGCCTCGACGGCACCGGTCTCGGAGTTGCGGCGCAGCAGCACGTTGTCGCTGCCGGACAGTTCGGCGGCCTTGACGACCCTGCCGTCCTCCTCGGGCATGACGACGCGGGTGCCGGCCGTGACGTAGAGGCCGGCCTCGACGATGCAGTTGTCGCCGAGTGAGATGCCGACGCCGGCATTGGCGCCGAGCAGCGTGCCCTCGCCGATCTCGATGCGGTGCGCGCCGCCACCGGACAGGGTGCCCATGATCGAGGCGCCGCCGCCGATGTCGGTTCCGTTGCCGATGACGACGCCCTGGGAGATGCGCCCTTCGACCATCGCCTGACCGAGGGTGCCGGCGTTGAAGTTGACGAAGCCCTCGTGCATGACGACGGTGCCCGGTGAGAGGTAGGCGCCCATCCGCACCCGGTCGGCATCAGCGATGCGCACACCCTCGGGCACGACGAAATCGGTCATGCGCGGGAACTTGTCGACACCGTAGACCGAGAGCTGGCCGCGTGCTTTGAGCTTGGCGCGGGTGATCTCGAAGTCCTCGACCGCACACGGGCCGGCAGAGGTCCACACGACATTGCTGAGCTGGCCGAACAGGCCGTCGAGGTTGAGGTCGTTGGGCTTGACGAGGCGGTGGGACAGGGCGTGCAGGCGCAGGTAGCCGTCGGCGGCGCCGTCCGGGGCGGCATCGAGGTCGATCGTGACGCTGACGAGCTCACCGCGGGTGCCGCGGGCCTCATCGGCGGCCGCGAGCGGGGTGAGGACGTCATCGTCGACGGCGTCGGCGGCGAGCTTGGCTGCCGAGGCCTCGTCGCCGGTGAGGACGGGAGCGGGGTACCACACGCACAGGATGGTGTCGCCGTGGTACGTGGCGACACCCTTGGCTGAGACGAAACGTTGAGTCATGACACCAGCCTATCGGTCTGTGTGCCGGCGAGACACTAGGCTGGACGTGATCTGTGCCCGTCGAACGCCAGGAGTCTGCCGATGTTCACCTCTGGAATCTACAACCGCGGACCGCTGCGGCTGCGCCGCTCCCAGGTGCCGGAGAAGACCGCTGACGAACAGCTGCTCGAATGCCCGGACGAGGCCGCCTGGCAGCACGAGGACCCGTGGCGGGTGCTGCGCATCCAGTCGGAGTTCGTCGAGGGCTTCGGCGCGATGGCCGGACTCGGGTCGTGCTTCTCGGTCTTCGGCTCGGCCCGGACTGCCGAGACCTCACCGGACTACGCGACCGCCCGGGATCTCGGCCGCCGCATCGCCGAGGCCGGCTACGGAGTCATCACCGGGGGAGGGCCGGGCATCATGGAAGCGGCCAACCGCGGGGCGCACGACGCCGGGGGACTCTCCGTGGGCCTGGGCATCGAGCTGCCCTTCGAACAGGGCATGAACGACTACGTCGACCTGGGCGTGAACTTCCGGTACTTCTTCGTGCGCAAGACGATGTTCCTCAAGTACTCGCAGGGCTACGTCGTGCTGCCGGGTGGATTCGGCACCTTCGATGAGCTCTTCGAAGCGCTGACGCTGGCGCAGACGCACAAAGTGCGCAAGTTCCCGATCGTGCTCATGGGCACCAGCTATTGGGGCGGGCTCGTCGACTGGCTGAAGTCCAAGCCGGTCGAATACGGCACCATCAGCCTCGACGACCCCGACCGGCTCAGCCTCACCGACGATCCGGCCGAGGCTGTCTCGATCCTCACCTCCGTCTCGGAGGCCTGACCGAGCGTTCCAGCATGCCCGTCACGGTGCGCCGGTGGCCGACAGGGCTGTGAGACGATACCGCTATGTCGATCTACATCATCCTCGGTGTGTGCGCTGTCGTGTTCTTTGCCGTCGTCGCCGTCTTCGGAGCCACCGGCGGCTTCAACAGCGCCATGGGAGGCGACCAGGCTCAGGAGCCCCCGCGCGGACTGGGCGAGGAATGGTCGGCAGACGACATCAGCACCGTGCGCTTCCAGCTCGCCGCCCGTGGCTACCGCACCGACTCAGTCGACCTGGTGCTCGAGCAGATGACCCAGCGGCTGCGCGAACAGGAGGCCGAGATCACCCGCCTGCACGCCGAACGCGACCGCCCGCACCCAGGCCACCACCGCCTCGGCGACGGCTACCCGGAGACCCTGGACGACCCCCAGCCCGGTGACAGCGAGCGGGGCATCGACGCACCGCACGGCACGCTGGGCGACCCGCAGCCCTGATGGCACCGCCCACACCCGCCCCAGCATCCTCAGCCGGGCTGATCGCCGTGCAGCCGGCCACCCCGCGGATCGTCAGGCGGGCAGCGGACTGGCTGCTGGGCCTGCCGGTCTGGGCGCAGGCGCTCGTCGTCTTCCTCGTCTCGCGGATCATCGCGTTCACGTTCCTCTCCCACGTGCTCGCCGAGCAGGGCAGCTCTCCTTGGACGAGCGGGGAGGTCACGACGCTGCGGGACTTCCTCAACTTCTGGGACGCCGGCTGGTACGAGCGCATCGCGACCGAAGGCTACCCCGAGGTGCTCCCGCGCGCAGAGACCGGAAATGTCAGCCAGAACGCGTGGGCGTTCTACCCGCTGCACCCCTGGATCGCCCGCGACGTCTCCGTGCTCACCGGGCTGGACTACCAGTTCGTCTCACCGCTGCTGTCGAACCTGTTCGCCGCCGGGGCTGCGATCGTCATCCTTGCGCTGTTCCGCCGCCACACCACCGCCGGGCGGGCGCTCATGGGCCTGGCGGTCGTGTTCGTCTTCCCCGCCTCCCCGATCCTGAGCACCGGATACGCCGAGGCGCTCAACCTGCTGCTGCTCGCCTGCGCGCTCACGCTCGTCATCGACCGCGCCTACCTGTGGGCGATCCCGGTCGTCGTGGCGATGGACCTTTCCCGGCCGATCGGGGTGGCGTTCTCGTTCTTCATGCTCATCCACCTCATCAGCCGCTTCGCCCGCCGCAGCAGCGACCCCTACCCGGCAGGAGAGGTCATCCGCAGCTGGACGCTGGGGGTGCTGTCCTGCGTTGCTGCGCTGATCCACCCCATCCACGCCTGGCTGCGGACCGGTGAGCCGCTGGCCTACCTTGAGACTGAGCACGCGTGGAGCGGTGGGCACTCCCGGTTCGTCATCCAGTGGTTCGACATGTCGCGCTGGCTGGCCGGCGACATCATCGGACCTGTGCTGCTTGTGGCGCTCATCATCGGGTTCGCAGCTCTCATGGTCTCGGCCGCCGGCCGGCAGCTCGGCCGCGACCTGCAGCACTTCACTATCGCCTATGCGGCGTACCTGTTCATCTTCTTCAACCCGCAGACGTCGACGTTCCGGCTGCTGCTGCCGCTGTTCCCGCTCGCCCTGGCGATGGCGTACTCCCGTTCGTGGGCGTACCGCGGACTGCTGCTCGTCGTGCTCATCGTCACCCAGTACCTGTGGATCAGTCAGCTGTGGCACTTCACCCCGCCGTCGGACTGGCCGCCGTGATCAGCATGCAAGACAGACGGATGCGCGCTTGACGCGCCCGTTACGTGATCCAGCTCAAATGGTGGATAATCAGAGATGCTGGAAATTTTCAACCGGAAGGACAGAGGTTCATGGCAGCACAGAAACCGCGCACTGGTGACGGTCCTCTTGAAGTGACCAAAGAAGGTCGCGGCATGGTTCTGCGTCTACCTGTCGAGGGCGGCGGGCGGCTGGTCATCGAGATCAGCCCGGAGGAAGCTGCGAACCTGTACGACACCCTCGCCGAGGCGCTGGGCAAGTAACGCAGTGCCGGTTCCGGTCCGCTGACTGGCAACCGGAGAGCACCACCCTCATCTGGGCGCCGGACGCGCACTCGCGCAACCGGCGCCCATACTCATGCCCGAAGCGGAGAGGCAGCGGACGTGGACACGTATGAGATCGAAGCGAAGCGGCAGCGGCTGGCCGAGGCGATCCTCGACGCGGACGGGGCCGACCTGTCGGCTGCGCTCGAGTTCGCCGCTCACATGTCGATCACCGACGTCGTCGAGGCGCTGCAGCGCAAAGAGCCGAATCTTCTGTTCGACCATTCCGAGCTCTGCGACATCTTCATCCGAGCCTGGCTGGACCAGCTGCCCCCGCTTGAGCGATTTGCCGCCACAGCTGAGGTCAGCGGGCTGTACACGACGGGCATGGTGTGGCTGGCCCATGCTGAGGATCGCAGCGTCGAGCGGACCCTCCGGTTTGCCGCCGAGGCGGTGACCGAGATGGGTGCGCGCATTGCAGGGGAGGGGATACTGGCCGGCACCCCCGACACCAGCTTCGGGCCGAAGTTCGCGCGCAAGCTCACGGCGCTGGCCGACGGCCCGGTCGCTGACCTCTGCGCCGAGCTGGTCGCCTGCGCCGATGAGCTGGGCGAGCTGCAGCGGCTCGAAGATGAGCGCGAGGCGCGGGAAGAAAGCCGCGCGCAACCCTGACCCGGTGCTCAGCCGCCACCGGCGGCATCGAAGCGTCGAATGACGGGGATGACGACGGCAGCTGCGGCAGTGAAGATCGCAGCTGCGATGAGGAACGGCGTCCGCAGTCCGAACGCCTCTGCGAGGATGCCGCCTGCGACGGCACCGATCGTCAGACCGCTCAGGCTCGCCAGCCGGGTGACGGCACCGATGCGACCCATGAGATGCTCCGGTGTCAGCCGCTGTCGCAGAGATGCTGCGAGCACATTCCACACGACGGCATGGAGGATGTAGATCGCCAGCGCAACAGCCACAACGATGACCGATGAACTCACACCGGTGATGACGAACGTGACGGCGGCCATCAGAAGCATCGCGAGAATCGCCCTGCCATAGCCGAGCCACCGGCGCAGCGGACCGGCGATCACGGCACCGGCGAGCCCGCCGAGAGCAGTGACCGACAGCAGCAGGCCGTAACCGACCGGGCCGAGGCCCAACTTCTCTCGCGCGAAGAGCACGAGGTAGGAGAACGGAATCATATAGCCGATGCTCGCCAGTGCCGTGACGGTGATGAGCGTTCCGATCACCGGCTGACGATGCGCCCACCGCACCGCGGTGCCGAGGTCGGCGCACACCGCAGTCCTCTGCTCTGGCGGGGCCTGCGGAGCGTACCTGCCGGTGAGGAGAAGGAAGCAGCCGGTGGCGATGAGAGCGGCCACCGTGTTGGCCCCGAAGGGCAGGAACGCGGCAGCTGCGAACAGCAGGCCACCCAGCGGCGGACCGACGAACTCGTCGATGAGCGTCTGGGCACCCGCGATGCGCGAGTTCGCAGCGTCCAGTGCATGCGGGTGAGGGCCTGACGTCTGCGGGATGACAGCCGCGACGGTGCTGTCTGAAACCAGCTCCGCGATCCCGATGACCGCGAAGATCAGGTACAGCGACCACAGCTGGATCATGCCGGTGAGAACGAGAACGGCCAGCAGCGCGAACAGCGAGGCGCGAACGAGGTTCGACGCCCACAGCAGCCGCCGGCGGGCAACCCTGTCGATGACAACACCGATGCCCAGCACGGTCAGCAGGCGCGGCAGGGTCGAGGCGACGGTCAGACCGGCCACGGCACGCGGATCATCGGTCAGTGCGGCAGCCAGCAGCGGCAACGCGGCGAAGGCGATGCCGTCAGAGAGGTTCGAGGCGGCATTGCCCAGCCACAGGCGGCTGAACTCCCGCCCGAGCCTCACTGACCCAGGCGCCGGAGCACGAGCAGGCCGGCATCGATGGGGATCATGAGCCGTTCGATGTCGGTGCGGGCTTCGATGTCGGAGAGCACGGTGCGCATCACCTGGGTGCGCGGGGCACGGTTGGCCGGCTTGGCCACCGCATCGCCGAGCAGCGCCTGGTTGATGATGAGCAGTCCGTCGGCGCTGAGCCGTTCGATCGCCAGCGGCACGAGCCGTGGGTAGGTCAGCGGCTCGGAGTCGAGGAACACGAGATCGTAGCCGCCGGGTGCGAGCCGGGCGAGGACGTCTTCGCCGCGGCCGTGGATCATGCGCACGCAGTGCGGGCGGATCCGTGCGGCACCGAGCAGCTCGCGGGCCACAGCCTGCTTGTCTGCGTCGACGTCGATGCTCGTGAGCACTCCGCCTGCGGGCATGCCGCGCATGATCGCCAGCGTGCCGGTTCCGGTTCCGGTGCCGACCTCCAGCGCGCTCGCCGGCTTCGCCAGCTGGGTGAGCAGGCGCAGCAGGCCTGCGGTGTTGGCCGACAGCGGGGTGACGGCGTAATCAGCGGCGATGGTGCGGGCGGCGTCGAAGACGGCGTCGGCAGGGTTGTAGCGTTCGGCGTATTGCGCGTTGATCGCCCAGTCGCGGCTCATACGTTCCTTCCTGCTGACAGCGGATCGCGGACCGGCAGAAGAAGACGTGGAAAGCGCCGGCGATCCGTGCCCTCAGTGTAGCCCGGAGCAGCCGTGAGACCCCTGAGCGCACTGTTAGAATGAGGGCCATGTTCGGGATCAACGGCACGGAGATGCTCATCATCGTCATCGTTGCCCTCCTTGTCATCGGCCCGCAGCGGCTTCCCGAATACGCCGAGCAGCTCAAGGAGTTCGTCAAGCTGCTCAAGCGCCGCGCTGACGAAGCCAAGGGCAGCCTGCGTCGCGACTTCGCCGAGGACCTGCCCGATGTCGACTGGAAGACCCTCGACCCGCGTCAGTACGACCCGCGCCGGATTGTGCGCGAGGCGCTGCAGGAGGAGTCCCAGGCACAGGCGTCTTCCGGTTCGCGGAAATCCACAGGCAGCACGGCTGCCGGTTCCAGCTCAGACGAGGCAGCAGCCGCGCAGCTGAGTCCCGTCCAGCGCTACCGCGCCCAAGTCGCTCTGCGCGACGCCGAGGCGGCCCCGCCCTTCGACCCGGAAGCCACCTGAGCCAGAATCCAGGCTGGGGTCAGTCCGGCAGGGGCCGATCAGGCAATGTCTGATGCGGCAGGGGTCGATCAGGCAGGGGAGAGGCCGAGTGATCGGCCGGCGAGTCCGCGCGAGCGCGTCGCCAGCTGCTGAGCCACCGCCCGCAGAGCCGTTGAGGCTGGTGAATCGGGGGCTGCCAGCACGGCAGGAGTGCCCTCATCTCCGCCGGTGCGCACGGGCGGATCGAGCGGGATCTGGCCGAGCAGCGGCACCTGACCACCGGTGATCTGAGTGAGGTTCTTCGCCACTGACTCTCCGCCGCCGGAGCCGAAGACGTCCATCCGGGTGCCGTCGGGCATCTCCATCCACGACATGTTCTCAATGACACCGGTGACCTGCTGTTGGGTCTGCGTTGAGACCGACCCGGCACGCTCAGCGACCTGTGCGGCTGCCTGCTGCGGGGTGGTGACGACGAGCAGTTCAGAGCGCGGCAGCAGCTGGGCGACTGAGATCGCGATGTCGCCGGTGCCCGGCGGCAGATCGAGGAGCAGCACATCGAGATCGCCCCAGAACACGTCGGTGAGGAACTGCTGGAGAGCCCGGTGCAGCATCGGTCCGCGCCACACGACGGCCTGACCGGGCTGGACGAACATGCCGATCGAGATGACCTTCACCCCGTGGGCGACCTGCGGCAGGATCATCTCATCGACCTTCGTCGGCTTGCCGGAAAGGCCCAGCATGCCCGGGATCGAGAATCCGTAGATGTCGGCGTCGATGACCCCGACGCGCAGCCCTTCGGCAGCGAGCGCCACGGCGAGGTTGGCGGTGATCGAGGACTTCCCGACCCCGCCTTTGCCGGAGGCGACCGCGTAGATGCGGGTGAGTGAGTTCGGCTTGTTGAACGGGATCTCGCGGTCGGCACCGGGCCCCTGCAGCTTCTCTCGCATCGCCTGCCGCTGCTCAGGGGTCATGGTGCCCAGGGTGACCGTCACGCCGGTGACGCCGTCGACCTTCGCAACCGCTGCTTCGGTGTCGCGTGTGATGGTGTCCTTGAGCGGGCAGCCGGCGATGGTCAGCAGCACGGTGACGGCGACATGCCCGTCATCGGCGACGGCGATGTCGTCGACCATGTCGAGTTCGACGATGCTGCGGCGGATCTCGGGATCGAGCACAGTGGCAAGGGCGGCGCGGACGGCATCGATGGTGGGGGCGGTCATATGCGCTCTGAGTGTCCTTCCAGCAGGCCGGAGATCGCGGGCGATTCCAGCGTACTCCATTCGCTGCCGCCTGCAGCTGTGCGATATCCGACTCTCCTCGGCGTCCCGGTCATCATCCGGCGTGGACGCTGCCGACACGCTCCCGCTACCGTGATGCCGTCCCCATCTGAACGGAGTCACTCTCATGCCCGCTGAGCCCCGCATCGTCGCCACCCGGATCTTCGAGACCGACACGGGTGGTCTCACCCTGCACATCAGCGACACCACAACTGACATCCCAACGTTTCGCTACGACCTCGTCGACGAGACCGGGGCGGTCACCGACTCGATGGAGGTCTACGGGGAGGACTCAGTGCAGGCGCTGCTGTTCGCGATCACCGCCGCCGGTGATTACCTGCAGCGCTTCGTCCCGTCCGCCTCGTTCGTCGGGCTGGGAACCCACGGTCTGCTGACAACCGACCTCAGTGCTGCCGACCAGTGGCGGGCACACGTCGTCCTGCCGGCCGGTGAGGTCGACCTGCCCCCAGACTGATGGTGCACACCCGGCAACCCGGCAACCCGGCAACCCGGCACCCATGTGAGCCGGTGACTAGTCCATACTGGAGGTATGGCTTCCAGACGACCGGTCACCCAGATCCCGCACGGCGAAGTGCTCGGCTCCTACCGCACGCATGAGGATGCGCAGAAGGCGGTCAGGTTCCTCGCTGAAAAGGACTTCGACGTGTCCTCACTGACGATCGTCGGCTCCAATCTCAAGATCGTCGAACCGGTCACCGGGATGCTCACCTGGGCAGCCGCAGCCGGCCGCGGAGCGCTGTCCGGAGCCTGGATCGGCATGCTCTTCGGCCTGGTGTTCATGCTGCTCGGCGGCGGCACCGACGCGTCCCTGACCACCGGGGCGCTGCTGCCGGGCATCGTCATCGGCGTCGGCCTGGGCATGATCTGGGGGATTGCGATCAAGGCGATCAACCGCAAGCAGAGTGCCGTGATGTCCAGCCCGCAGGTACTGGCGACGACCTATGACATCATCTGCCCGCCCGGCGTCGTGAACGAGGCGCAGGCGATCCTCGCCACCCGCTGAGACACGGAGCCCAACAGCCGCAGGGGTTCGTCAGTCGAGTGACTGCCAGGCAGCCGCGAGCTGCGGGCACACCGTGCGCAGCGGGGGAGGAGAAGCCGGGAGCGGCGCACCCTCGGCATAGTCGCCAGCGGAGATGACCGCATCGACGATCGCTGCCGAGAGCACATCCGCGGCCGCGATATTCAGCTGCGCGAGCACCATCGTGTCATCCGCCTCACCCGGCGCACCGGCTGACCGAGTCAGCGGTACCGCACCCGTGGCTGCGGCGAAGACCGTATCACCGTCGAAGAGCGTATGCGAGGGGTGGATCGCCCGCGCCAGCCCGGCATGAGCCGACTGCGCCAGCCGGTGAGCCTGCGCGGCATCGAGTTGGGCGTCGGTGACCACCGCGGCGATCGTCGTGTTCCGCGCCGGAGGCGGGCTGCCGGCAGTCTGCGCCGCCAGTGCTGCGAACCGCTCCCGCAGCGCGGCAGAGTCGTCTGCCGGCACGTCGATGCCGTAGCCCGCGAACACCTCGGCAGCATGCAGCCGGCCGGTCGGCGCGATGACGGTGCCCATCGGATTGGCGACAGCGATCGCTGCCACCCGGTGGCCGGTATCGGTGTCGATGACAGCCGAACCGAGGCCGCCGCGCAGCAGCCCGCGACCGGTCCACGCACCGATGCCGCCGCCGACAGACCCGCGGACCACCGCCTCGGGACCGGTGAGCCTGTTGGCATAGGCAGCCTGCCCGGTCTCGATCGTCGGCGGCAGGCAGGGTGCCCCGCCGCGGCCGAGGTCGAAGATCCCAGCCGCCGGCACGAGCGGGACAGTCACGCCGGCCAGGCCGGGAGCGGGGAACCCGCGCCCGGCAGCGGCGAGACCGGCCTGCACGCCGTGAGCGGCGGCCAGTCCATAGGCGCTGCCGCCGGTGAGCACGATGGCATCGCATCCGGCTGTCAGGGTGCCGGGAGCCAGCAGCTCGGTCTCGTGACTGGCCGGCCCTCCGCCGCGCACATCGACCCCGCCGGTCGTGCCCGGCGGCAGGATGAGCGCGGTCGTGCCGGTCAGCGCACCGGCAGCGGAGTCGATGCGGCCGGCGTGGCCGAGTCCGACACCGTCGATCTCGCAGACCCCTCCGCCGCGGCGCAGCACCGGCATGTTCAGCGGCCCTGCTGGACCCAGGCCTCGACTTCGGCGCGGGTGCGCGGGAAGCCGGCCGAGAGGTTCTCGACGCCGTCCTCGGTCACGAGCACGTCGTCTTCGATGCGCACACCGATGCCGCGGTACTCCTCGGGGATGAGCTGGTCCTCGGCCTTGAAATACAGGCCCGGCTCGATCGTGAAGATCATGCCCGGTTTGAGTTCGGCACCCAGGTACATCTCCGCGCGTGCCTGCGCGCAGTCATGCACATCGAGGCCGAGGTGGTGGCTGGTGCCGTGGACCATCCAGCGGCGGTGCTGCTGACCCTCAGGTGAGAGCGACTCCTCGGCACTGACCGGCAGCAGACCCCACTCTTCGAGGCGGTGGGCGATGACGTTCATCGCCGCATCGTGGACCTCGGCGAAGATGACCGGGCGCTGGGTGTGCTCGGCGGCCACAGCGAAGGCGGCATCAGCTGCTTCGAGGACGGCGTCGTAGATCCTGCCCTGCACCTCGGAGAAGGTGCCGTTGATCGGCAGGGTGCGGGTGATGTCGGCGGTGTAGAGGGAATCGGCCTCCGCACCGGCGTCGACGAGGATGAGATCACCGTCGCGAACCTCACCGGTGTTCTTGATCCAGTGCAGGGTGCAGGCATGGTTGCCGGCAGCGGCGATGGTGTCGTAGCCGACGCCGTTGCCGTCGGTGCGGGCAGCGGATTCGAAGGCCGTCTCGATGACGCGCTCGCCGCGGTGGTGGACGATCGCCTCCTTCAGCGAGGTGACGACGTTGTCGAAACCGGAGCGGGTGATGTCGATGGCGTGGCGCATCTGGCCGATCTCATAGTCGTCCTTGATGAGGCGCAGCTCGGAGAGGAACTGGGCCATCTCGGCATCCCCGGCCCGGGAGATCTCCAGGTCGGCCTCGACCTCGGCGCGGGCGGCATCGACCTGCGCGTCGAGCGCCTCATCGGCACCGCGGACCAGGCGCAGCGACATGGCGCCCAGGTCCCGGCAGATCGCCTCGGTCGCGTGGGCGATGTCAGCACACCGGATGCCGGTCTTGATCGCCATCGTCTCCAGGTCCTCGCGCGGGCCGACCCAGTACTCGCCGTAGCGGGCATCGGAGAAGAACTCCTCGGTGTCGGCTCCGGCACGCGGGCGGAAGTAGAAAGTCGACTCGTGGCCGTCATCGGTGGGCTCCATGACGAGGACCGAATCGGGTTCGAGGTCCGAGTGCAGGCCGGTGAGGTGGATGAACGCCGAGTGGGCGCGGAAGCGGTAGTCGGTGTCGTTCGAACGGACCTTCAGCCCGCCGGCGGGGATGACGAGGCGCTCGCCAGGGAACTGCTCAGACAGCGCCTGGCGGCGGGCACCGGTGTAGGCGGCCGAGGCGAAGGGCTCGACATCGTCCTCACTGGTGCGATCCCAGCCGGAGGCGACGAAATCGCGGAAGGCCTTCGACTGGGGACGGCGGGAGCGGTTGTTCACTCGGTCTGACAGGGGCTGGTCGGGGGAGCCGGTGCCGGAGGGGGCACCGGATTCAGCGGCGGAGGGGCTGGTGGTCTGCGCGTTCGGGTCAGAATCCTGAGTCATCATGCGGCCATTCTAGCCACCGCCCACCGGCAGGGGAGGAATCGTGGCGATCGTCCTATGATCGACTCATGATCATCGACCTGCACACCCATTCGACCGTCTCAGACGGCACCCAGAGCCCAGCAGAGCTCATGGCCGAGGCGGCGGCCTGCGGCGTCGATGTCATCGGCCTGACCGACCACGACACCACCAGCGGGTGGGCCGAAGCCAGCGAAGCGGTCACGCGGCTGGGCATCGGGCTGGTGCCGGGCATGGAGATCTCCTGCCGGTACGAGGGCATCAGCGTTCATCTGCTCAGCTACCTCCACGATCCCGGCAGCACCGAACTGGCCGCCACCGTCGGGGCTGCGCGCAGCGACCGTGAGGGCCGGGCACGCGAGATCGTCGCCCGCCTGGCAGAGGACTTCCCGCTCAGCTGGGCCGATATCGAGGCCGTCTGCGAACCGGGAGCGACGATCGGCCGGCCGCACATCGCCGATGCGCTCGTGCGCGCCGGAATCGTCAACGACCGCACCGCAGCCTTCGGCGAGCTGCTCTCCACCCGGTCGAAGTACTACGTCACGCTGCCGACAGTCAGCCCGATCGATGCGATCCGCATGGTCCGCGAGGCCGGCGGAGTATCGGTCTACGCCCACCCCCGGGCGCGGATGCGCGGGCGAGTGGTGCCCGAGGCCGGGATGCGCGAGATGATCGCCGCCGGTCTTGACGGCATCGAAGTCGACCACCGCGACAACCCGGTGGCCGAACGCGCCGAGCTGCGGCGCATCGCCGCATCCCACGACCTCATCGTCACCGGATCCTCGGACTATCACGGTGCCGGCAAGCCGAACCTGCTGGCAGAGCACACGACGGCCCCGGAGATGCTGGCCCGCCTTGTGCGGGCAGCCTCCGGGGCCAGTCCTGTCGGCGTCAGTGTCTGAAGCTCAGCTCTGCCGGCCTCAGCATCTGAAAGTCAGCTCTGCGCAGCCGGCTGCTCGGCATTCGAGCGGCGGCGACGGCGGCGCCGCCGCGGAGCGGACTCACCTGAGCTCTGCTCCGGCTTCGAGGTGTTCGTGTTCGCACCGGCGTCACCGGCATTCTCACCCGAACGCCCGCCGCGGGTGCGGCGGCGCTGACGCCGCTCACCCGTGCGGCCCTCCTGCCGGCCGCGGTCACCGGAACGGCCGGAATCACGGCCGCCGCGGCCACCGCCTCGGCGGCGGTCACGGCCCTCCTCGGCAGGCTTGGCGCCCTTGATCCGGCCCTTCGTGCCCTTCGGGATGTTGAGGTCCTCGAAGAAGTGCGGGGACGTCGAATACGTCTCGACCGGCTCATCGAAGTCGAGGCCGAGCTGGCGGTTGATGAGCTTCCAGCGCGGCACATCGTCCCAGTCGACGAACGTCACCGCGATGCCGGACTCACCGGCACGGCCGGTGCGCCCGATCCGGTGGACGTAGGTCTTCTCGTCATCGGGGCACTGGTAGTTGATGACATGGGTGACGTTCGAGATGTCGATGCCGCGGGCGGCGACATCGGTGGCGACCAGCACGTCGACAGTGCCGTCGCGGAAGGCCTTGAGGTAGCGCTCGCGCATCTGCTGGGGCAGATCGCCGTGCATCGGCTTGGCGTTCATGCCGCGGTCGCCGAGCTCCTCGGCCAGCCGGTCGGCGGTGCGCTTGGTGCGCGCGAAGATGATCGTGCGTCCCCGGCCCTCAGCCTGCAGCAGGCGAGCGACCATCTCGGTCTTGTCCATCGCATGGGCGCGGTAGATGTACTGGGTGGTGTTCTTCGCCGTCTGCGTCGTGTCATCCGGGTCCTGGGAGCGGATGTGGGTCGGCTGGATCATGTAGCGGCGGGCCATCGAGATGACCGCACCGGGCATGGTGGCCGAGAACAGCATCGTCTGCCGCTGCGCCGGCAGGTGCGAGATGATCTTCTCGACATCGGGCAGGAAGCCGAGGTCGAGCATCTCGTCAGCCTCATCGAGCACGGCGGTGCGCACGCCACCCAGGCGCAGGATGCGCCGGCCGACGAGGTCGAGGAGGCGTCCGGGGGTGCCGACGACCACCTCGGCGCCGGATTCGAGCGCCTTGATCTGGGGTTCGAAGTCCTTGCCGCCGTAGATGGTGACAACGGAGATGTTGCGTCGCGTCGACGCGGCCTCCAGGTCGCCGGCGACCTGCTGGGCGAGCTCACGGGTCGGCACGACGACGAGCGCCTGCGGGATCCGGTCGGCCGGGGCGCCGTCCTCATCGGGGCCGACGACGCGCTCGAGCAGCGGGATCCCGAAGCCCAGCGTCTTGCCGGTGCCGGTCTTGGCCTGGCCGATGATGTCGGCGCCGGTCAGTGCGACCGGCAGGGTCATCGCCTGGATGGGGAAGGGGTGCACGATGCCCTTGTCGGCAAGCGCATCGGCGATCGGGGCTGACACACCGAGGTCAGCGAAAGTCTGTTCAGTTGTGGTCACGTTATTCTCCTCACAGTGCTCCTTCGAGGAGCACGCGTTCACGTCTGAGTGAGGCGGTAGGCTATGGGGCATGCCCCAATCCTCGTCAGCTGCCTCGACTCCGGTGACAACCCTTGCCGTCATCGCCCACGGTCAGCTCACCGCATTCGAGCGGTCAGCCACCGATGCGCAGTACGCGCCCACCATGCAGGACAGAGTGGATCTTGCGACTGTCGCCGGACACTGCCTGGACAATTTCTCGCGTCTGGCCGCTCGCATCGGCGAGCTCGGCGAAGACACGACGGCGCAGATGCAGCATGTGCAGCAGGCCTACAGCGAACTGCGGGACCGCACCGCACCCCATGACTGGCACGAAAGCCTGATGAAGGGCTACGTGCTCGACGGGATCATGCACGACTTCTATCGCGCGGTGCTCACCGGCCTCGACGAGGAGAGCCGGCAGGTTGCCACCGCTGTCCTCGATGATACACGCCAGTCCGAGTATCTCCGCACCCGGCTGGCCGCAGCGATCGAGTCCGACCCCTCGCTGTCGTCTCGCCTGGCGCTGTGGGGACGCAAGCTGGTGGCCGATTCGATGGGCCGCGGCAGACGGCTCATCCGCCGCTATCACGCCGCTGAGACGCAGGAGGCGGAGGCGCAGATGGTACAGCAGGCGATGACCGCCCACTCGAGGCGGATGAGCGCGCTCGGCCTCGTGGCCTGAACGCGCTCATCGACGGTGCCGGCATCCGCTGCCGGCGAGGCTGTCAGCTGGCGTGCGGGCTCAGGAGAGCCCGAAGCCGACCGGATGCTGCTGGGCGCTGCCGGTCTCGACGTAGGCCAGAGCGGCTGCCGGGACGATCACCTTGCGGCCCTTCTCGTCGGCGAGGACGAAGGTCGAACCCGAGGACAGCGCCTCGTCGACCTGCTGGGTGATCTCCTCAGCGGTGGCCTCGGTTTCGATGACGAGTTCGCGCGGGGCCTGGCGGACGCCGATCTTGACTTCCATACTCACTCCTTGTGATCCGGGTTCGGGTGGGGCAACCCTGGATAGTCTACGTCCCACGGGCGCGCTTCGGCCGAACCGCCCGGCCCCGGTGGCGCAACCTCGTCGACGCGCGGCATCGACGTCAGCCCCCGGTAGGTCATGAAGGCCATGAGGCGCGCACTCGAATGGGGATCCATCGACGCGGACTCGACCACCTGGCTGGCGGCCTTCTCAGCGATCCCGACGACGCCCTGCGCCAGCAGCAGCGCCTCATCGAGAGTCGCGTAGGTGTAGCGGGTGATGAGCTCGGCGATCTGACTGGCGATCCGGCGCCGGACCGCCTCGGCCCGGCGCGCCGCCTCGGGCTCGTAGCTGTCGGCCGAGAAGAGCACGATGAACTCGTTGCGGTTCTCGCTGACGAAGGTGAAGAAGGCGTTGAACGTGCTGTAGACGCGCTCCTCGTTGTTCTCCGTGGCCTGCAGCGCACTGCGGACGGAGGCGTCGAAAGCGGCCGCTGCCGCATCGATGGCGGCCAGATACAGGTCCTTCTTGGAGGTGAAGTGCTGGTAGAGGACCGGCTTGGACACCCCAGCGGCCTCCGCGACATCGTCCATCGACGTCGTGTGGTAACCGGAGTCGGCGAACATGGCGGTCGCTACGCCGATGAGCTGTTCGCGGCGCTGCTCACGCGGCATACGCTGTGTCGGAACCATGGCCATATCCTATCCGCGGTAGTGGGGTCGGGGCGTTCGGTATGCCCTCTAATTTATGTAACAAGCGTTCGGCGGAGGAGACAGCGGGGGTCGGTGAAGGCGTTTCCGGTGCGGACCCGGCGATGTCCGTGGGCTGTGCTTCAATGAAGCCATGGTCGCAACGGAAGATGAGCTCACACCGCACACCAGCAGGGAAGGCGCCGGTTCCGCGTCTGCTTTGGGTGACGTCATCGAGCGGTGTGTTCGTGAACTGCGCGACATGCATTCTGGGTCCAACATCACAGTCATCGGAGCGCCGGGAACCGGGAAGACGACGCTTGTCTGCACGGTGTTCGAACAGCTCGCCGCGACACCGGGCGTCGGTGCTGATGACATCCTCGTGCTGACTCCCAACCGCGACCACGCCACTGTGCTGCGCGACCGCCTCGGGCCCGGCCGCAACGGAATCCGCTCGGCACCAGCCGCACGCAGCATCCACTCATTCGCCTTCGGGCTCGTCAGCGCGCTCAGCGGAGCCACCGAAGGCCGGCAGTCGCGGTTCATCTCCGGCGCCGAACAGGACGCCTTCCTCGCCGACATGCTCGAGGGCTACGAATCCGGGCGCGTTCCCGCCCCCGCCTGGCCGGAGCACCTGAGTGCCGAGGTGCGGACCACCCGCGGCTTCCGCGACCAGCTGCGCGAAGCCCTCAACGAAGTCATGGCACGCACACTCGATGCCAGCGACGTGTTCGCAGCCGCCGCTGCCCACGCACGAGGGGAGTGGGAGGTGCTGGCCGTCATGATGCGCGAGTACCTGGAGCTCAACTCGTTCCCCGGTTTCAGCGGCGTCGATACCGCCAGTGTGCTCACCGAGGCGACGAGCATCCTCATCGACCAGAACGACCGCGGGGTGCGGGCCGGCAGCCACTGGGACTTCTCGGTGCCCGGCCGTCCTGTCAGCGAACAGCCGGGCCAGCCGGTGCCGCGCTTCGTGCTCGTCGATGCCGCCCAGGATCTGCCCGATGGCGCACTGTCGGTGCTGCAGTGCCTGGTGGCCTTAGGATGCCGGATCCTGCTGACCGCCTCACCTGACACGACGACCCAGGCGTTCCGCGGGGCGACCGGCGTGCTGCTGCGCCATGCGGTCCGCCAGGACGCCACCGGCGGGCCGCTCGCAGGACCCGGCGGCAGCTGCGTGCTCACCCTCGACCCGCGCGACCCGTCCTGCCGCGGTGCCGGTGCGCTGGCGCAGATGTGGCACAGCTTCGCTTCAGCGCTGTCTGCCGAACAGGCATACGGACACCTGCCGATTCCCGACCGCACAGCTGAGGAAATCGCAGAACCCGGTGAGCGGGGCGCGAGTGAACCAGCGTCATTCACCGTGTTCCCCAGCGCGGCCGAACGAACCCGCGGCATCGCCCGGACGCTGAGGCGCTGGCATCATGACGCAGGCCTGGACTGGTCGGACTGTGCGGTGCTGTGCCGCACCGCAGGCACGGCCACGGCGCTGCGGCAGGAGCTCGAGCACTTGGGAATCCCGGTCGCCGGCAGCAGCATGTCGCTGGCCGCCGACCCAGCTGCCGCCCCGCTGCTGCGGCTGCTCGACCTCGATCGCGATGACGACATCGCCGTCGAGGCCGTCGCCCGCGAGCTGCTCACCGGGGTCTACGGTGACGTCGATGCGCTGGCGGTGCGCGGCCTCGAACGCGAACTCGCCGTCCTCACCGGCAGCGCGGACGACGCGCTGCTCACCGCCTTGCGCACCTATCCTGCCGAGCAGCTGCCCAGGGAGCTGGCGATGGTTCACCGGCTGCTGAGCACGGCCGCCGAGGTGCGGGGCGCCGATCCGCACACGGCACTGTGGCAGCTGTGGGAGACCTCCGGCGCGGCGCGCCGCTGGGAGCCGGTCGTCGCATCCCAGCCGACGCACCCGCTCAATGACCGTCTCGATGCTGTCATCCGGCTCATGACACTGGCCGAACGCTACAGCGGCCGCGACGCGATGCCTGCCCACAGCTTCGCCCTCAAGGTCCTTGACCAGGATTTCGCGCAGGACTCCCTGGCCCGCCAGCATCACGGTGACATGGTCGTCGTCGACTCACCGGCAGCTGTGGCCCACCTCGACTTCACCGCCGTCATCGTCGCCGATGTCAACGACGGCCAATGGCCCAACCCCAAGATCCGCGGGTCGATCTTCGACACCGTCGACCTCTGCGACGCCCTCGATGAGCGCCTGCCAACGGCAGGCCCTGAGACCGACAGCTCCGCTGCCCAGGCGGCCCGCTTCGCGCAGCGACGCCGCGAGGTCATCCGCGATGAGGCCCGGCTGCTGCTCGCCGCGCTGTCCCGGGCCCGCACCCACCTGCTCATCACCGCTCTCGATGACGGTGAGTCGAGCCCCAGCGGCTTCTTCACCCTGCTGCGCCCCGACCCCGATGCCGGGGCAGACCACGCCGATGCGGTGGCAGCCGCCGAGGCGCCCGTCGCCGGTCCTGCTGCTGAGCTTGCCACCCAGCAGCTGAGCATCCGGTCGATCGCAGCACACGCCCGGCACCGCTTCGAAACAGCCGACACCGCCGAGGAACAGGAACAGTGGGCAAAGCTGCTCGCCGCGCTCACGCGCGCACATGTGAGCGAAGCCGACTCGACGACATGGCAGCGCTGGTACGAACGCAGCTCACAGGACCCGATCCGGGCAGCAGATGAGATCGTGACCCTCAGCCCGTCGACAATGGAGACATTCGCGACGTGTCCGCTTCAGTGGTTCCTCTCCCGGCACGCCGGCGACACGGCGGCCACACAGGCGCAGACGACCGGCACCCTCATCCACGCGCTGGCCGAGGAGTTCCCCGATGGGGACCTGCTGGGCATGCAGCAGGCGTTCGAAGAGAAATTCGCCCAGCTCGAATTCGACGCAGAGTGGGAACGCGAACGCGAATACGAGGCGATCGCAGGAATGGTCGACAATCTCAGCACCTACCTGCGCGCGCGCCGCAGCGAAGCTACCCTGGTCGGAGTCGAAGCCAGCGTCAGTGCCGTGGAGAACGACCCCGAGCAGGGTGGTCCGTGGCAGATCCGCGGCCGTATCGACCGCATCGAGCAGCTCGCCGACGGACGCGGCCTGTACGTCATCGACTTCAAGACCGGCAAGAACCCGACGCCACGCAAGGAGATGCCCGAACACCCGCAGCTCGGCACCTATCAGGCAGCGCTCGCACATCCGAGCGGGACGGTCGAACTGACCGACGGCAGCCACGTGCACGGCACGCCAGCCGGAGCGGAACTGGTATTCCTGCGCAATAGGAAGCCCACGACCCGCGAGCAGCCTGCCCTGCAGACTGACGAGGACAGCCCCGATGGCCACACCTGGGCTGGCCGGATGGCCGTCGAGACCGCCCGGCAGATGCGCTCGGCGTACTTCCCAGCCACCCCGTCTCCGGAGGCCTGCCGATACTGCCCGGTGCGCAGTTCATGCCCGGCCGTGATGGACAGCGACAACGAGGAGGCACGCGCATGAGCGCGCAGTACAGCGCCGCCGCACTCGCCGAGATCGTCGGAGTGCACCCCCCGACCGATGAGCAGGCGGCGATCATCGAAGCCGAACTCGAACCGACCGTCATCATCGCCGGTGCGGGCTCAGGGAAGACGGAGACGCTCGCGCTTCGCGTGCTGTGGCTCATCGCCAACGGCTACGCCGACCCGCAGCGCATCCTCGGCCTGACATTCACCCGCAAAGCCGTCGGTGAGCTCACTGAGCGGATCTGGGCGTTCGTGCGCACCTTCCGCCGCGCCCGTCCTGCCAGCACCGGCACCGGAGGCGGGCAGCCTGGCAGGCTCGCTGATCTTGAGATGCCGACGATCTCGACCTACAACTCCTATGCCGCCTCGCTCGTGAGCGACTACGGCCTGGCGATCGGCATCGAATCCGACTCCTCAGTCCTCGACGCAGCTGGATCGATCCGGCTGGCCGAGCAGATCATCCTCGCCGCAGAACCGCACGAGATCCCCGCCGACGTTGCGCGCACTGCTCTCATCGCGCGCGTACGCGAGATGGCAGGGCAGATCAACGAGCACCTGCAGACCCCGCAGAGAGTCCTCGACTACCTCGACGACTGCATCGACCACCTGCTCGGTGAACCCGGTCTGACATCGTATTTCGCGAAGATCCGGCGGGGACGATCGCTGCGGAAGGAGGAGAAGGACGGCGTCATCGCCGAGCTGTGGGCGCTGGCCGACGAAGCTGGTGTCGGCCGAGCAGGCAAAAGCCACACAAACCGCGGGACGCGCGACGAACTGGCCGAGCGGATCACCGAACTGTGCAGCAGGACCGCGCTCGAGAAGCTGCTGGACAAGCGGAAGATCACCGTGCTGGCCGAACGGTTCCTCACAGCCAAGCGGCAGAGCTCGGCCATGGAGTTCTCCGACCAGGTGAAATACGCCTACGACATCATGAGCCGGCCCGACGGACGGATCCTGCCGATCGAGCGCAGCAGGTGGGATGCCATCATGCTCGACGAATACCAGGACACCTCGGACTCGCAGTTCCAGCTGCTGCAGCGGCTGTTCAACGGCAAGAACGTCATGGCAGTCGGTGATCCCCGGCAGTCGATCTACGCCTGGCGCGGCGCCTCAGCCCGCAATATCAGCGACTTCCCGAAGCAGTTCCAACGTCAGCTGCCGGCAACCGGCCCGGGCGGCGAGCAGCCGGCCGTCGCCGACGCGCACGTCCGGACGCTGAGCATCGGCTGGCGCAACGACAAGAGCATCCTCGCCGTGGCCAACCGGATCTCCGAGGACCTGCCGGAATACGACGAGAAGGACGTGCTGCGGCCCCGGCCCGGCGCCGGCGACGGCCAGACACACGTCGTCTCGACCATCGGCGAGATCGACCAGACGTACGGCACCGACCTGATGGCAGAACTCGTCGACTTCATGCACGCCGCCACCGAGACCTGGCACGCCAGCGGCAGGACTGACCCACCCCAGCGCGCAGTGCTGTGCCGTAAACGCTCCTTCCTGACTGAAACGGCCACCGCACTGGAGAATGCCGGCTTCGAAGTGCACATCGCCGGTGCAGACGGACTGCTCGAAGACACCTACGTCGCTGATGTACACGCAGCCCTGCACGCGGTGGCCGATCCGAACGCCGGCACCGAGCTCATGCGCCTCATCAGCGGTCGCAGCTGCTCACTCGGTGCTGCTGACATCGCCGCGCTGCACCGGTTCGCCAAGGCCCGCAACGAGCGCGCCCAGCAGGTCTTCGAGGCCAGCCAGAGCGCTGCCGGCACCGAGACCGACAGTGCTGAGACCAGTGGTGCCACCGCAGACGGCACGGGAGTTGTCACCGTTGGGATCATCGAAGCTGTTGACGACCTCATCGCTGTCGCCTCTGCCCTCGACGGATCAGACAGCGCCCAGCGCTCACCGGTCGTCGCTGACTGGCGCAGGTCGAAGCTCAGTGAGACGGCCACGCGCCGGCTCATCCGCCTGGCTGAGAGCCTGCGTCACCTCAGGCGCCTGGCTGTCACCGTGCCCGGCCTCGTGCGGGCAGTGATCGTCGAGCTCGACATCGACACAGAGATCGAATCACTGCCGGAAGCAGCCCGGGCCAACCATGAGAAGTCCGTCGATGCCTTCATCTCGCTGACAAGTGACTTCGTGTCACAGAACCCGGTGGGATCACTCGATGACTTCCTCACCTGGCTTGCGGTCATGGACGCCGAACAGTCACTGAGCATTCCCGAGGAGCCGGCTGCCGAGGGCGCCATCACGATCATGACCGTTCACGGGTCGAAAGGGCTGGGATTCGACATCGTCGCCATCCCGCACCTGACCGAAGGGGACATGCCCACCACGCTGCGCAGCCACCAGGCGTGGCTCACCGGCGGAATGCTGCCGTATGCGCTGCGCGGCGACCGGCACCACATTCCCCGCTTCGACCTCACCGACACCCGATTCGCCACCGAAGACGACATCGAGACATACCGGGACACGGAGCTGAAAGAACAGCTCAACCTGCACCACGCCATCGAGGAACGCCGCATCGGCTATGTGGCAGTGACACGAGCGAAACAGCACCTGTGGCTCGGCGGCAGCCTGTTCACCACCCGGCAGAAGCAGAACGAGTTCTCACCATTCCTGTACGAGGCCGCTGAGGTCCTCGACCTCGACCCCGACGAGGTCCTCAACCCCGGAGACGACGACACCGAACGCCCAGAGGGTGAGGCGATCTCCGTCGAATGGCCGAAACGTCCCGACCCCGCGGAGGCCGCGCGACGAGCGGAGCTGACCGGGGTTTTCGCCTCCGCCCTGCGAGCGAAACCCGAGCTTGAGCAGCTGGCTGAATCACAAGCGGACAGCGACGCCGGCGCGGCTGCCGAGGTTGCCGCACTTGCACAGATGGCGCTGGCACTGCAGGCGGAGCGGACCCAGCAGGCAGACGAGTTTCCCCTGCCGAGCCGGCTCTCGGCCACCGGGCTCGTGCAGCTGGCAGAGGACCCGCAGCGCTACCGCCGCGAACTCAGGCGCCCCATGCCGCAGGGCCCATCGCACGCCGCCGGGCTCGGCACCGCCTTCCACGCCTGGGTGGAGAACTTCTACGGCCAGGCGGCACTGAGCGACCTCGACGACGACCCGAACACCGTGACTCTGCCGGCATACCTGCACGAGCAGCTCGACGAGCTGTGCCGGCGATTCGAGCGCTCACGTTTTGCAGCACTCGAGCCGGCGGCGGTGGAGCAGTCCTTCGAACTCACCCTCACCGGCGCTGACGGACACACGGTGACGGTGCCGGGCAAGATCGATGCGATCTTCGCCATCGACGGCGGCTACTACGTCGTCGACTGGAAGACCGGCAGGTCCCCGCGCAGTGAGGACGAGCTGGCAGACCGGGCGATTCAGCTGGCGATCTATCGGATGGCTGTGCATAAGATGCCGGCTTTTGCCGATGCGGAGCGCATCGAGTGCGGGTTCTACTTCCTCGGTGATGACCAGGAGATCACGGTCCCGCACATCATGAGCGAGTCAGAGCTCGTCGCCCGGCTCGAGCTCTGAGCGCTCAGAACTTCTCGGGACGTTCGCCGGATTCCTGCGGCTGCTCGTCGACATCCATGATGCGCTCCGTCGGCACGTCTGCTGAGACTCCCTCGTCAAACGGGGCGGGGTCAGCTGCCGGACGGAATGTGTCAGGGTCGCTGCTGCGCTGCACCTGCGGTTCGACTCGCGGCTGCAGATCAGGTGCGGACAGCCCAGGCGAGGCCGTGTCGGGCTCATCGTCTGCAGACGTATCCTCTGCAGGAGTGTCCGCTGCGGGAGTGTCCGCTGCGGGAGTGTCCTCTGCAGACCCTGGCGCAGGGGCGTCCTCCTCGTGGGTGGCTGCGTCATCTGCCAGGGCCTCGCGGCGATCGGTGAACTCGTACGGCTGGGCATGCCGGGGCTGTTCGGCATCAGCTGTCGCCACCTCGGCAAGCGAATTCAGCAGGGCGACCGCATCGGACTTCGCGGTCTCATCTTCGGTGTCGACTGCCAGCAGCAGCCAGTCGAGGACTGCCAGTTCGGCCAGCAGCTCGGCGCGTGCCTGCAGACCGGCATCCTTGATGTCGCGCTGCTGGCGGTAGCGGTCGAGGAAGTGCTCGTAGTGGGAGCCCTCCACAAACGTCGACACCGCCGCTAAGTCGGCTGCCGGGTCGCCGACTCGGAAGCGGAAGAAATCACTGACACTGGTGATGCGCTCATCTTCGATGCGGATCGCCTCCGGAGCCAGCGTTGCGTGGATCGGGCAGGGCAGGAACCGCCAGGTCGAGACGTTCTCCAGGGCGTCTTCCCAGCGCTGCAGCAGCACCGCAGGCACAAGCCCGGTGCCGGCCGCGCGATCGAGATCAGCCAGCAGCTGTTCGCGCAGCTCAGCCGAATCATGGACGACGAGCCCGGCATCGGCGACCGCACCGGTGTCGCTGTTGTGCAGGTCGGCGAGGAAGTCGGCCAGTGCGCTGACCAGCTGCTGGGATTCTGCGAAGCCCTCCAGCGTTGCAGGGGTGCCGGCCAGAGGGTCGGAGATCTGGACCTCGTAAGTGCGGTCGTCCTCGGTCAGGTCATTCGGAGCCCGAACGGTCGCGAGGATCTGCGGGAACCCGATCTGCGTATCGGGCAGCAGGCTGCGCAGCACAGCGCACGCCACTGCCTCGGTCTGAGCGGCCGGCACATCAGAGTCGGGGATGAGGCTGACGACCAGCGAGCGGTCCTCATCGCTGAGCAGCACACGCGGGCCGCGCGAATCCGGCAGCTTCGTCCACAGCGACGGTTCGAAACCGGCGATCTGTCCGGCGGCGATTGCTGCAAGCCTGAGTCCCAAGGTGTCCACGTCACCCAATCTACCTGTCCGCGCGCGGAGGTTGGTGGATCTACACTCCGATGCCGCCGCCCGGTGGCAGAAGTTCGCGTCCTCCACAGGCGCGGCCATTCCTCGAATCGATGTCCCTGCCCTTCGCTACAGTGGAACGCATGAAACCCCTCCCGATGCTCCAGCCGGCCAGCCTTGCCCGCAGTGCCGTCGACCGCAACGATGCGGCGCGCGGATCCGACGGCGATCTCTCCGAGCTGTGGCAGCGTTCGCGCGTGCACGGGATCCTTGCCCACCGCGGCTACCTGCTCGTCGCCTCAGGCGGCCTGGCCCCGGTGACCGAAGCTGAGGTGCCGGAGGACTCCACCCAGATCTACCTGGGCGTCGACGACACCGACACCCATTGGATCGGCATCGACCTCACCGATGCGGGACGTGCGGCGATCGACTCCTCATTGGCCGCGCAGCGCGACCGGGACGCCGTCGACTTCCTCGACGCACCGGCCAGCGGCATCGACGCAGCCGAGCCGACCTGGCTGCCGCTGCGCGAGATCGCCGAGGCGCTCAGCGACCGCGACGCAGGACTGGCCTGCGAACTCGTCGCGGTGGGCAACTGGCACCGCACACATACGCACTCGCCGCGCAACGGCGCGCCAACTGTGCCGATGCGCGGCGGCTGGGTGCGCAGGGATCCCGAGGCCGGCAGCGAGCACTTCCCGCGCACCGACCCGGCTGTCATCATGGCCGTCGTGCACACCGACGAGCACGGCACCGAACGCCTCCTGCTCGGCAGCAACGCGGCCTGGCCCGAAGACCGCTTCTCAGTCCTCGCAGGTTTCGTCGAACCCGGAGAGACCCTGGAGAACGCCGTGGTGCGCGAGGTCTGGGAAGAAGCACGCGTGCCGTGCCGCAACCCCCGCTACCTCGGATCGCAGCCGTGGCCGTTCCCTGCCTCGCTCATGCTCGGCTTCAGCGTCGAGGCGCAGACGCTGGACTTCCAGGCCGATCTCGTCGAGATCTCCGGCCTGCGCTGGTTCACGCGTGAGGAGCTGCGCGAACAGGTCGACACCGGTGCCGTCTCGGTGCCCGGCAGCGTCTCGATCGCAGGCCAGCTCATCTCCGCGTGGATGCACAACGCATGAGCCCACAGCCCACCCAGCCCCGCGCGCACAGCCACGCGGATACGCCCCCAGGCCCCGGCGCCTCGGGACCGGTCGCCGAAGAGCTGCTGGCCGCCCTCGACCCCGAACAGCGGCAGGTTGCCGAGCACTTCGACGGCCCGCTCGTCGTCCTTGCCGGTGCAGGCACCGGCAAGACACGAGCGATGACACACCGCATCGCCTACGGCGTGCACACCCGGCAGTTCCGCCCTACCGAGGTGCTCGCCCTGACGTTCACATCGAAGGCCGCCGGTGAGATGCGCTCCCGGCTGCGCAGCCTCGGCGTGCCCAGCGTGCAGGCCCGCACCTTCCACTCAGCTGCGCTGCGACAGCTGCGGTTCTTCTGGTCATCAATCGCCGAAGGTCCGTTTCCCGACCTGCTGACGCACAAAGCCGGAGTGCTCTCGCAGACGATGGCCGGCCTCGGCTTCGAACCAGAACGCGAAGTCGTCCGCGATGTCGCAGCCGAGATCGAGTACGCCGCAGCCTCCCTGCTCGGCGTCGAGGAATACCTGCACGCTGCAGGTGACCGCGAGCTGCCCGACGGCATCGATGTCGCCAGCATGGAGCGGATCATGCTCGCCTACTCGGAGATGAAATCCCGCCGCCGCCTCATCGACTTCGAAGACGTCCTCCTCGTGCTCAACGGCGTGCTCGGCACCCGCGAGGACATCGCCGCGAAAGTCCACTCCCAGTACAGCAGCTTCGTCGTCGACGAGTTCCAAGACGTCTCCCCGCTGCAGTATGACCTGCTGCGCCGCTGGCTGGGCAGACGCGAGAGCCTGTGCGTCGTCGGCGATCCAGCCCAGACCATCTACACGTTCGCCGGTGCCACCGACTCATTCCTGCTCGGCCTGCGCCGGGACCTGCCCAACGCCTCGACCGTCAGACTGGTGCGCAACTACCGATCGAGTGCCGACATCGTCGACACCGCCAACCGGCTGCTGACCCACACCGGCCGCGGGGCGCTCGTGCTCCAGGCCACCCATCCCCGCATGGGCCCGGTGCAGTACTTCGAATACGGCGACGACCCATCCGAGGCAGCAGCCGTGGCAGACGCCGTCGCCCATGAGCTCGCTGCCGGACGCGCCGCCCAGGACATCGCGGTGCTGTTCCGCACCAACGGCCAGAGCCAGGCCTACGAAGAGGCCCTCGCCGCCCGCGGCATCACCTATGTGCTGCGCGGCGGGGAGCGGTTCTTCGCCCGCCCAGAGGTCAAGCAGGCCCTCGTCATGCTCAACGCCGCCACCCGCACCCACGGGGTAGGGCCGCTGCCCGAGGTGGTCCGCGAGGTGCTGGAGAACACCGGCTGGAGTGCCGCCGGCGAATCGCGGGTGGGTGCCGCCCGCGAGAAGTGGGAATCGCTTGCCGCCATCGTCGACCTTGCCGAGGCGATGCAGGCCGACAGCGAGATACCGGTGCCATTGGAGACGTTCGTCGCCGAGCTCGCCGACCGGCAGGAGCACCAGTTCGCTCCGCCGATCAACGGCGTCACACTGGCCTCTGTGCACGCGGCCAAGGGCTTGGAATGGGACAGCGTTCACGTCGTGGGCCTCAGCGAGGGGCTGATGCCCATCAGCTATGCTAGCGAACCAGCCGAGATCGCCGAGGAGCGCCGGCTGCTCTATGTCGCGGTGACCCGTGCGCGCAAGCAGCTGCGGCTGAGCTGGTCGAAAGCCCGGCATGCCGGCCGGGCCGGATCGCGGCGCCCGTCACGCTTCCTGGCCGAACTGCGCGGCGACCAGCTCCGGCAGGTCCCGCAGGCACGGCGCAGCCGGGCTGCCGGCACGACCCGCGGGGGAGACACGGTGCACTGTCAGAAGTGCCAGAAGGTCCTCGTCAACATCGTCGAACGCCGCATCGGTCGCTGCGGCGACTGCCCAGGAGCCATCGACCCGCAGCTGCTCGAAGCGCTCAAGGACTGGCGCAAGCAGGCTTCGGAGGACCACCAGATCCCTGCCTACATGGTGCTGACGAACGCGACGCTGAATATGGTTGCCGAGGTTGCGCCCCGAAACCGGGAAGAGCTCGCCCGGGTGCCTGGCATCGGCCCGGTCAAACAGGAGCAGTTCGGTGAGGCGATCATCGAGACCGTCCGTCAGCAGCGCAGTGACAACGCCTCCTGATCACACGCGGCTCAGATGCTGCAGGACGGATGCCCGGCAATCGCAGCTGGCATGGAACTCCGGTGTCTCGATGACGACCTCGCCGCCGGCGGAGACGACGAGATCATCGGCGACACAGCCGGGATTCAGAATGTGCTCGCGCACGCGCTCGGCCTGATGCGCATACGCCAGAGCGCACAGCACCGGATCGAGCAGCGACGCGGAGGGAGCCTGCTGCCACAGCGCCTGCCAGCTGCCGAACCAGTCGGCGTCGTCATCGCAGCGGAAGCCGATCGCACAGCGCGTGCAGGGAGTCTCCTGTGCCCGGATCACATGCGACAGACGCACCTGCTCCTGCCCGACCGTGACGTGGCAGTGGTCGATCCCGTGCTCATGGAGGAATCCAGCGCCCACCGCGTCATCGACCCAGGCGCCGGTCAGCACGACGAGCGGCCGGTCCGCCGTCAGTGCATCCTCGGCCCGGTCGATGATGTCAGCGCGCATGCCGGCGGCCACGAGCAGGGCCTGGAGTCCGCGTCGCAGCGGCCCGAGGACGAGCACGCTGGGTCGAGTGAGCTGTCCGGTGATGCTGCTGGGCTCTGCCCGGATCCGGGCGGCATAGGCATCGACGTGCGCGGTGCTGCCGGCCCGATACGCAGTGCGCTCAACAGGCATGAGCACACCGGCTTCACTCAGAAGGGACAGCAGCGAAGCTGAGCGAGCCGGGCTGACTTCGAGATGGGCTGCGCGGGCGTCGAAGTCGCGGGCGCTGATGCCCATCCGGATCGCATTGATGAGTTCGGTGTCGGCCGCGGTGAGCCCGTCGATGAGCACGGGGGAGTCGACACCGAATTGGATGCATCGTGTGCTGCGCCAGACCACCGGTACCGATCGGTAAAGCTGATATCTCATGCCGTGAACCCCCTTGTACACCGGCATCGTAGGCTCACACGCACATGCACGGACAGGGGGATGAGGCGATTGTGGAAAACTCTGTGCAGAAACGGGCCCAGACAGAAATGAGACCGGGCGAACGCACTCATGACATGAGGCGTGAGATGCACGCCGTCAGAGCTGTTCGCCCGGTCGAAGCCCTCAGCCGCTCGCGAGTTTCGTGAACCTTCCCCCAGCCCACGAATCTCGGGTTTTCCGAGGGTCTGACTCCTCAAACTATGCCGCTTGCCGCACCCACGTCAACAGACTGCCGAGCACCCCCTGTGCATGGTGTGTGGAAAACGCCGGGGAACTGACGCCGTTTGTGTGGATAACGGTGTGCATTGTGTATCGGGTTCGGGTGAGCGCAACTGCCGGGAAGTCCCGATTGACGTGAGGAATCACCCCCTGGGTGAGGTGTGGACACAAAGAAATCTCGAGAATTTTTTCCGGAGCTCCTGACTGCGGCGTTGCGGCTTGGTTTTCCCTGCCGCCTGTGGCAGGTCGCTGCCGGTCGAGTGGTGGCTGTCACGCGGGAGGTGGAGTCGGCGGGTCCGGCGGAGTCGATGGGCCCGGCGGCGGTGGTGATGTCTGTGCGGCGTGCGAAGATGTCTGCAGTGGCAGAGCCGTGTGAAAGGGCAGGGTGAGAGTACGTGGACGCCTCGGATGTGCGAGCAGGGATCGGCGACGGCACGATCACCCTCAAGCGCTCAGCGCGACGCCGCAAGACGATCTCGGCGACGAAGACCCCGGTGGGTTATCAGCTGGCTGTGCCTGCCCGATTCGACCTGGAGCGCAACATCTCCTCGATCGCACGGCTCATCGAGCGCCTGGAGCGCCGGGCTGCGGTGCCGGCACCAGGTGATGAGGATCTGGAAGCCCGCGCGGATGAGCTGAACGCACGTCTCTTCGACGATGGGATCGCCCCGACCTCGGTGCGCTGGGTGTCCAATCAGCGCACCCGATTCGGGTCGACGACGTCGGCCACCGGTCAGATCCGGATCTCCGAGCGCCTGCGCGAGGTGCCGGCGTGGGTCCTCGATGCGGTGCTCGTCCACGAGCTCGCGCACCTGCGCGAGCCCAATCACTCGCCGGCCTTCCATGCGCTGACGGACCGCTATGAGCGCACCAAGGACGCCGACATCTTCCTGTCGGGGTTCAGCTACGGAGAGGGCGAAGCCCGGCACACCAGCTGACCAGCCTGTGAGTCAGCGCTGTGCGAGCTGGTGAGCAGCATCCCACAGCTTCGGAAGCCGGTCGGTCAGATCCGGCATGAGCTGATCCGGCAGCGCATCGAGGCTGAACCAGCCGAGCGCGTGGGACTCCGGCGAGACGCTCACCGATTCGGTCTCAGAGGCATCGGCTGCGAAGAGCACATCCCGGTGACGGGTGCACCGGCCGTGCTGGGCTGAGAGGGTGTACGAGGTCACGGACACAGGCATGGGGGAGAACCAGCGCCAGGAGCACAGACCCGCCTCCTCGCTCAGCTCGCGCGCGGCTGCGGCAGCAAACGAATCATCATGCGCCTCGACGTGGCCACCGAACTGCATCCACTTGCCGGTCTTGCGGTGCTGCTGCAGAAGCACCCGCCGATCATCGGCTGCGAGGTCGAAGACGACGCAGCTGGCAGTGAAGTGATCCGGACCGGCGCTCTTCGACAATGCGGCAGGCCCCGCAGCGAGCAGAAACTCTGCCTGCGGGGCCTGTCCGGCGCTGCGCAGCTCGGCAGCGAAGTCGTTCAGCGCTCGATCAGCGCTCATCATCCGCATCGGTGCCATCGGCGGCTCCACTGTCACCGTCATCTGCTGCGCCTGCGCTGCTGTCAGCATCGTCAGCGGTCGGCTTCTCGGCCGAACCTTCACTCAGGATCTTCTCGAGCGCCTCGTCGATCTCGGTCTCACTCGACCAGGCTTCCTGACGGCGCTCCCGGTAGCCGAGCGGATCATCAAGATCCTTGGCGCTCGGCAGCAGATCCGGGTGGGTGAAGATCTGGTCGCGTGCCTCAGCGCCCTCGGACTGCTCCAGGTATCCGAACAGTGCGACGGCATCGCGCAGTCGGGTGGGCACCAGTTCGAGGCCGACGAGTTCGGCGAACCGGCGATCAGCAGAGCTCTGGGTGGCCAGCCGGCGATGGAGCGCCTCCCGGATCGCATCGCGCTCGCTCAGCGCCTCGCAGGCGGAGTAGGTGACGACATCAGCCCAGCCGGCGATGACCGACAGCAGGTTCTGCACCTGCTCGAGGGCCGCAGCCTGCTGCGGGGTCTGCTGCGGGTTGAAGAGGCCCTCGCGGACCTCCTGGCTGACCTGCTCCAGGTTGCTCGGATCGATCTGCCCGGCCAGCCCCTCGATGCGGCCCATATCGACTTCGATGCCGGAGGCGTACTTCGCCAGCGCCGTCTCGACGTGGCCGGCCAGCCACGGGGCGCGCGTGAACAGCCACAGGTGGGCAAGCTCACGCACGGCCAGGTAGATGCGCAGCTCCTTCGGGTCGATGTCGAGCTCTGCTGCGGCGCCGACGATGTTCGCGTGCACCAGCACCGGCCTGTCACCGGCGACCAGCGGCAGGCCGATGTCCGTCGACGTCAGCACCTCACCGGAGAGTCCGCCGAGCGCCTCACCGAGCTGCACGCCGAACATCGAGCTGCTCATCGAGGCGAACATCTGCGAGGCACCGGCGAGCATCGGCTTGAGCTCTTCGGGTGCCTGCTCGGCGATCGTGCTCGTCAGCGCCTGGGTCATGTTCGTCTGCACCGGGGCGAGGAACTTCTCCCAGCCCGGCAGCGACTGGTGCACCCATTCCCTGCGGGTCAGGGTCTGCGCATCTCCGATCCTGGCCGGCTGGTCGGTGACCTTCGCCAGCCACAGCTCAGCGACACGGAACGCATCCCGGCTGGCGGCGGCAGTCTCCTCGCTGACGTCCGGATCGGGAGTCGGCACCTTGTCCTCGGCGGCCTTGAGTGCTGCCTTCTGGGCACCGGCTCCGCTCATCATCTCCTGCAGCTGCTGCATGATCCCGCCGAGCATCGCCGGGTCGAACGGGAACCCGCCGGGCATGCCCTGCTGGCCGCCGGAGCCGCCGCCGGGGCCGCCGAAACCTGCACCGCCGCCGGGTCCGAAGAACATGCCGAACATGTTGCCGAAAGGATTGTTCTCGTCAGGCTGCTGTTCGTTGTCGTTCTTATCGGTCATGCGGACCCCCTGGTTCGGTGCGGGCGGTGGTAGTCATGTCAGGCTAACCGGAGAAGCTGGTCAAATGTTCCGAACCACCGGTCCCGAGGCGGTCGTTTCGTCCTCGGCGAAATGCGCGCCGGCCCTCGCACACACAGCCGGCGGACAGGGGATTCCTGAGTGGTTCCCATCCGGTGCCTCGTCTAGACTGGAGCAGGTCTGTTCACTGGTGCGTATCGAAAGGGTTGAACCACGTGACGAACAACGCCGGAGCCGGTTCGGGTCACGCACCTGAGCCCGCCCCCGTCGGCGCGCCGCAGACCCCCACGACCAGCGCTGACAGCGCCGCAGACCCGGCAGGGAAGCCGGCCGGCAGGCCCCGCGCCCGCTCCGGTGGGATCCTGTCCGGAATCATCACCTACGGCCTCGTGCTCGCCTGCGCACTCATCCCGGTGCCCTATCTGCTGCAGATGCCCGGCCCGGTGGTCAACACCCTCGAGCCGGTCGACGGTAAAGATCTCATCACGATCAGCGGCACCGAAACGTATGAGGCTGAGGGCCAGCTCGACATGCTCACCGTCGCCGTCGCCGGCGGCCCGGGCAACACCGTCTACGCCTCCGAGGCGCTGCGATCGGTCATCAAAGGAACCGATACCGTCGTGCCCAACGAGACCTACTACCCGCTGACGACCACCCGCGAGGACGTCACCGGCCAGAACACCGCCCAGATGGCCTCCTCGCAGGACACCGCCACCGCTGCTGCGCTCGGCGAGCTCGGCATCGACTACTCCTCTGTCACCACCGTCGCCGAGGTCGTGGCAAACTCGCCGGCAGACGGGCAGGTCCAGCCCGGAGACGAGATCACCTCGATCGACGGCACCGGACTCGGAGGCGACCCCGATGCCGCGACGGCAGTCGCGGCGGCCGTCACCGAATCCGAGGGCAGCGTGCAGCTCGGCCTCAAGCGCGGGGACAACGAGCTGTCTGTCGAACTGGAGCCCAAGCCGGTGCACGGCAAGAAGATGATCGGCATCTCGATGCAGCAGCGCTTCGACTTCCCGTTCGAGGTCACCTACAACGTCAAAGACATCGGCGGGCCCTCAGCAGGCATGATCTTCGCCCTGACGATCATCGACGAACTCACCCCAGGCAACCTCACCGGCGGCACGCCGATCGCCGGCACCGGCGCCATCGATCCCGCCGGGACCGTCTCGCCGATCGGCGGGGCCCGGCAGAAGGTCAGCGCCGCCTCGGATGCGGGTGCCGAGTACTTCCTGTCACCGGCGAAGAACTGCCCCGAGGTGGTCGACGCCGCCGCCTCCACAGATCTGAATGTGGTCCGCATCGACACGCTGTCCGATGCCCACGCTGCGGTCGAGGACATCGCCGCAGGAAATACCGACAGCCTTCCGCAGTGCGACGCCCAGCAGGGCGCGCGATGACACCGCTTCGACGAAAGGGAACGAGTGACGTTTTCCGCCGGTCCACCCCGTAAGCCCGGTTCGCCCGGTCGGCCGCAAGGCCGGTCGACGAAGGTCTCGCCGCTGGTCCTCACGCTCATCGGCGTGGCCGTCGTGCTGGGCCTGTTCGTCGTGTTCGCGCAGGTCTACACCGACATCCTGTGGTTCGACCAGCTCGGCTTCCTGCAGGTGTTCACCACCGAATGGGTCACGAAGATCGTCCTGTTCGTCATCGGTGTGCTGCTCATGGCCGCACCGCTGTGGCTGTGCCTGAACCTGGCCCACCGCAAGCGGCCGGTCTATGCGCCCACGACGCCGCAGCAGGAGAACCTCGACCGCTACCGCGAGGCCATCGAACCGCTGCGCGCAGTCGTCACCATCGTCGCCTCGCTCGTCGTCGGTGTGCTCGGCGGCATCGCCCTGTCGGCCTCCTGGCAGCAGGTGCAGATGTTCCTGCACTCCACCCCGTTCGGGATCAAGGATCCCGAGTTCGGCTGGGACGTGTCCTTCTTCGTCTTCCAGCTGCCGGTCATCCGCCTCATCGTCGACTACCTCGGCATGGTCGCGCTGCTGGCCTTCATCGGCTCGCTGGTCGCCCACTACCTGTTCGGCGGGCTGCGTCCCGGTGAGCAGCGCGGTCTCGACATGACCCGTGCGGCTCAGGTGCAGATCGCCATCACCGCCGGCGTGCTCATCCTGCTGCAGGCCGCCCGCCTGTTCGTGCTGCGCTACGAGTCGCTGACCAACACCAGCGGCATCGTCACCGGTGCCACCTACACGACCAGCAACATCACGCTGCCGGCGATGCTCATCATTGCCCTGGCCGCGCTCGTCGTCGCGCTGCTGTTCCTTGCCAACGCCTTCCGCAGCATGTGGAAGCTCTCGATCGTCTCGGTCATCATGCTGCTCGTCCTCGGTGCTGTGTCGGTCATCGGCCTGCCGGCTGCCGTGCAGCAGTTCCAGGTCTCGCCCTCCGAGCAGTCCCTGGAGCGCGAGTTCATCCAGCGCAACCTCGACGCCACCCGCTACGCCTACGGCATCCAGGACGTCGATGTGATCCCGTACTCGCCGACCACCGAAGGTGAGCCCGGCGCGCTGCGCGCCGATGCCGAGACCGCCGCCTCGGTGCGTCTGCTCGACCCGAACCTGGTGTCCGATACGTTCCGCCAGCTGCAGCAGCAGCGTCCGTTCTACAGCTTCCCCGAACAGCTCGACGTCGACCGCTACCGGATCGACGGCGAGATGCAGGACACGGTCATCGCGCTGCGTGAGCTCAACCCGGATTCGCAGGCGGATTCCTCGTGGCTCAACCAGGCCGTCGTCTACACCCACGGCTTCGGTGTCGTCGCCGCGTACGGCAACCGCCAGGGCAATGACGGCCAGCCGTCCTTCCTCGAAGCCAACATCCCGCCCACCGGTGAGCTCGGCGAGTACGAGCCGCGCATCTACTTCGGAGAGCGCTCACCGCTGTACTCGATCGTCGGCGCACCCGACGGCGCCGACCCGCGCGAGATCGACTACCCCGCTGACGGCGACGACGGCGAGGCCCAGGTGTACAACACGTTCTCCGGTGAGGGCGGACCGTCTGTCGGCAACTTCTTCAACCGCCTCGTCTACGCCGTGAAGTTCCAGGACGAGCAGATCGTCCTCTCCGATGCGGTCAACGAGGAATCCCAGATCCTGTACGAGCGCACCCCGCGTGAGCGCATCAAGCGCGTCGCCCCGTTCCTCGAAGTCGACGGCGACCCCTACCCGGCGGTCATCGACGGGCGCATCAAGTGGATCGTCGATGCGTACACGACGAGCCCGCACTACCCGTACTCGACTCCGCAGGTGCTGCAGGATGCCACGCAGGACTCGAACACCGAGCGCAGCGGCAGCCAGCAGGCGCTGCCGCCGCAGCAGGTGAACTACATCCGCAACTCGGTCAAGGTCACCGTCGACGCCTATGACGGCGAAGTCGACCTATACGAGTGGGAAGACGACGACCCGGTGCTCAAGACCTGGATGAAGATCTTCCCGGGCCTGTTCAAGTCCACCGATGAGATGAGCGCAGACCTCATGGCGCACGTGCGCTACCCCGAGGACCTGTTCAAGGTGCAGCGTCAGCTGCTCACCCGCTACCACGTCGACGACGCGAACTCCTTCTACACGGGCCAGGACTTCTGGACGCTGCCGACGGACCCGACGGTCAACCAGGAGCGCAACCTCCTGCAGCCGCCGTTCTACCTGACGCTGCGCATGCCCGGCCAGGAGAAGCCGTCGTTCTCGCTGACCTCGTCGTTCATCCCGCGTCAGGCCCAAGGCCAGACGCGCAACAACCTCACCGGCTTCCTGGCGGCCAACGCCGATGCCGGTGAGGAAGCCGGCACGAAGAGCGAGGACTACGGCCGGCTGCGTCTGCTGCAGCTGCCGCGCAACACGACGTTCCCCGGCCCGGGCCAGGCGCAGAACAACTTCAACACCGAGCCTGAGATCCAGTCGAGCCTCAACCTGCTGCGCCAGGGTGAGTCGCAGGTGCAGAACGGCAACCTGCTGACCCTGCCGGTGGCCGGCGGTCTGCTGTACATCCAGCCGGTCTACGTCCGCTCGGCCGGTGAGACCTCCTACCCGGTGCTGCAGCGCGTGCTCGTGGCCTTCGGTGAGCAGATCGGCTTCGCCCCGACCCTCGATGCCGCCCTTGACCAGGTGTTCGGCGGTGACTCCGGCGTTCAGGCCGGTGACGCCGGCCAGGAGCCGGTCGACGAGGACGAGGGTGCGACCGGCGGCACCCAGCCGGAGGAGACTGCCGACCAGGCTCTCGCCAACGCCCTCGACAAGGCCAAGCGGGCCATGGAGGATTCTGACAAGGCCCTGCAGGACGGCGACTTCGCCGCCTACGGTGAGGCACAGACGCGCCTGCGGGAGGCCCTCGACGAGGCGATGAAGGCGGAGAACGAGGCCTCGCCGGCTGACAGCGAAACCGAACCCGGTGACGCTGCCACCGACGGCGGCAACTGAGCCCGCCGGCCCCGTGCCCGAGGCGGCGGTCACCACTGCGGTGACCGCCGCCTCGGCGATTCAGGCAGTGTTAACAAGGTCACCATCAGGGATTTGGACGCACGTCAGGACTGCCGTATAGTGGAACGTGCGCCGCGGGGTGGAGCAGTTCGGTAGCTCGCCGGGCTCATAACCCGGAGGTCGGAGGTTCAAATCCTCCCCCCGCCACGAGAAAAGGCCCGCTGACCAGCAGAAATGCCAGGTCAGCGGGCCTTCTGCTTACCTCCGAGCAAGAGCAACTGCGGGTTGATGCTCCCAAGGCGGGTTGATGCCCACGACGTGTGGATGGGTTCGGCGCGTCATCGGTGCCGTGTCTCGACCGCAAAGCAAGGGACGAGCATCACCTGGAGCGCTGCGCGCATCGGCGGTCGTGGTGAACCGATTGCGCACCGCTGAACGCTGGATGCAAGAATGACGTGGTGAAATCCTCAGCCGCCTACGTTCTCGTCGTCATCGGCATCGTCGCCGCCGGTTTCAACCTGCGGCCCGGCGTCACCGGGCTCTCGCCGCTGCTTGACATGATGGCTCAGCCGCTGGGCGTGACCGCCGCATTCCTCGCCGTGATCGGGATGCTGCCCCCGCTCATCTTCGGCATCGCAGGATTCCTCACTCCACGCCTGACGATCCGCTGGGGTGCGGTGAGCGTCATCAGCCTGGCGATGATCATCATCGCTGCCGGCCTGGCCATCCGCAGCGCCACCGGCTCACCGGTGGTCTTCCTGCTGCTCTCAGGGTTCGCACTCATCGGCATGGGCATCGGCAACGTCGTCATCCCACCGCTGGTGAAGGGATTCTTCCCCACCCGGATCGGCCTGTTCTCGACCATCCACGTCGCAGCCCTGCAGTTCGGCACGTTCATCCCACCGATCCTGGCGGTTCCGCTGGCACAGGGACTGGGATGGCGGGGCTCACTGGCCGTGTGGTCACTCGCCGCTGCCGTCCCCGCCGCGATCTGGCTGCTGCTGTGGATCAGGCGCGTGACCCCCGAAGCCGCCCCGAACTCCGCCGTCGTGTCCTCTGGCCGCTACCTGGAGCTCTTCCGCAGCAGCCGGGCGTGGGCGCTCATGCTCATGACCGGCATCACCTCGTTTAACAACTTCATCCTCTTCACGTGGCTGCCGCTCATCTTCGTGCGCGCCGGCTTGTCCGAGAGCTTCGGCGGGGCGATGCTCTCACTGGTCACCGCGATCCCGTTCGTCCTCGGGCTGGTGCTGCCAATGTTCGCCGAACGCGTGCGCAGCCCGGTGGCCGTGGTGCTGGCCTTCTCCGCCTGTCTGGCGGCCGGCTACCTCGGGCTGTGGCTGGCTCCGGCTGCCGCGCCGGTGCTGTGGACGGTGCTGCTGGGCCTGGGCATCTCGACGTTCCCGCTGGCCCTGACCCTCATCAGCCTGCGCTCCTCAAGCACCGAGTCAGCTGCTGCCCTGTCCGGATTCGTCCAGGGCCTCGGCTACTGCCTGGCCGCCGCCGGCCCGCTCATCTTCGGATTCCTCGTCCAGTCCAGCGTCATCTGGCCGGCGTTCGCACTCGTCCTCGGTTCGGTCGTGGTCAAGGCGTTCGTCGCCGCACGGGCCTGCCAGCCCGGAGCGATCAGCTGAGCTTCTCGGCTGCCGCCCGCACACGGCGTGCAGCCTCAGCCGTCTCCTCCTCGCTCTTGCAGAAGGAGTAGCGGATCGTCTGCGCGAAGGCCTCACTGACCGGGGTGCCGGCTGCGCACAGCGCGGGGCCGGGGATCCCGGTGAATCCGAACTCGCGGGTCAGCCGTTCGTTGAGCGCATAGGCGTCCTCATCGGTGGTGCCGGCGAAGTCGACGAGCGTGAAGTAGCCGCCCTGCGGCTGGGAGACACGCACGCCGGGCAGGTGCTCGAAGGCCGGGACGAGGGTCTCCGAACGGGCAGCGAGGCTGCGCGCCGAGGTGTGGGCGAAGTCCTCATGCTCGTTCAGTGCTGCAGCGACCGCCGGCTGGAAGGGCGCGCCGCCGGTGAAGCAGAAGTACTGCTTGACGGCCTGGATGGCCACGCGCACCGCGGGAGCGGCGATCGTCCAGCCGATCTTCCAGCCGGTGATGTTGAAGCTCTTGCCCGCAGACGAGATCGACACGACGCGTGAGGGGTCGTCGACGATGCTGGCCAGTGCCACATGCTGCCGGTCGCCGAAGACGAGGTACTCGTAGACCTCGTCGGTGAAGATCCAGGCGTCGCTGTCGACGGCTGCCTGGTAGATGCGGGTGAGCATCTCGGCGGTGAACACGAGCCCGGTGGGGTTGTGCGGCGTGTTGACGATGATCGCTGCCGTCTGCGGGCCGATGGTGCGTTCGAAGGCCTCCCAGTCGGGTGCGAAGCCGCCCGCGCCGTCCTCGATGAGCCCGACGGCGCGCAGCTTCCCGCCGGCCAGTGCGGTGGCGGCGGCATAGGAGTCGTAGAACGGCTCGAAGACGATGACCTCGCCGCCGCGGGGGACGAGGGCGACGATCGCAGCGCTGAGCCCCTCGGTCGCTCCGATGGTGATGAGCACCTCGTCAGCCGAGACTTGCTGGCCGTAGCAGCGGCGCCGCTGCTCGGCGACAGCGTCGATGAGGACGCGGTGGCCCTGGCCGGGGGCGTACTGGTTGACCCCGGCGCGCATCGCCTCGGTCGCGGCGTCGATGAGGAAGTCCGGTGTCGGATCCCCCGGCGATCCCTGCCCGAGGTTGATCGCGTCGTGGCGGCCGGCCAGGGCGGTCATCTGCCCGAAGATCGTCTCACCGATCGACCCATCGGCATTCACCAGCCCGGCTGCGGTGGCCATCTGGTGCCACGTCGGGGCCGCGTACAGGCCGGGGTGGGCAGCATTGCGGCTGCCGGACTGGGTGGCATCAGACATAGGTGAGAACCTCCGTGTGCAGTCGTCCGTTGGTGGCCAGGCCGTTGGCGCCGAAGGGCCCGGGCTGGCCGTCGAGATCGGTGAAGCTGCCGCCGGCTTCGGTGATGATCGGCACGAGCGCGGCCATATCGTAGAGCTCGAGCTCTGGTTCGCAGGCGATGTCGACGGTTCCTTCGGCGACCATCATGTACGACCAGAAGTCTCCGTAGGCCCGTGTGCGCCACACCTGATCGGTCAGCGCGATGAAACGGTCCCGATCCCGGTGGGTCGCCCAGCCGGTCAGCGACGAGTACGACAGCGACGCATCACCGAGCGTGCCGACGGTCGAGACCCGCAGCCGCTCGGGCTCACCGCCGCCGAGTCCCGGCGCCAGGGTGCGGAATGCACCGCTGCCTGCTGCGGCATACCAGCGCATCCCGAGCGCGGGGGCGCTCACGACGCCGACCAGCGGCCGCGCGCCGTCGTAGAGGGCGATGAGGGTGGCGTAGACGGGCACGCCGCGCACGAAGTTCTTCGTCCCGTCGATCGGGTCGACGATCCAGCGCCGCGATGCCTGCCCACGGCTGCCGAACTCCTCACCGTAGAACGCATCCTCTGGACGTTCGTCGCCGATCGCCTTCCGCAGCATCTGCTCGACTGCCTGGTCGGCATCGGTGACCGGGGTCAGGTCCGGCTTCGTCGAGACGTGGAAGTCATGCGACCGGAAGCGCGGCAGGCTGATGGCGTCGGCCTCATCGGCCAGGCGCAGTGCGAGTGCGAGATCGTCCATGGTGACACTGTAGCGGTGCCGTTGGCTGTGCCTGCGGCCTGGTCGGCATATGGAAAAGGCAGGCGCCAGGGGAGAGGTTCAGTAGGCCGGCTGCTGCAGGCCGCCGAGCAGGCGGCGCAGGGAGGCCAGCCGCTGCGGCCCGGCTTCCCCGGCCTTCCCCTCGGCGACCCATGCGTCGAGTGCGCAGTCGGGGGCGTCGTCGAGGTGTGTGCATCCGCGCGGGCAGTCGGCGGTGGCCTCGACGAGTTCGTCGAAGGCGGTGAGCACGCTGTCGATGTCGACGTGGGCGAGTCCGAAGCTGCGCACTCCGGGTGTGTCGATGAGCCAGCCGGAGTCCGGCAGCGGCAGGCACAGCGCCGAGGACGAGGTGTGGCGTCCGCGCCCGGTGACGGCGTTGACGTCGCCGATCGCCCGGTCGGCTGCCGGGATGATCGCGTTCATGAGCGTCGACTTGCCCACCCCGGAGTGCCCGACGAGCACCGACAGCCGCCCGGTCAGCTCCGGCAGCAGCTGCCCGATCTGCGGGCGGCCGGTGGCGTCGAAGCCGCAGGCCACCACCCGCACACCGGCTGCGGCATAGTAGTCGCCGATCGCGTCGAGCGGGGCCAGGTCGAGCTTGGTGACCGCGATGAGCGGCTCCATGCCGGCATCGAAGGCGGCGACGAGCGCCCGGTCGATGAGCCCCCAGGACGGTTCGGGGTCGGCGGCGGCTGTGACGATGACGAGCTGGTCGGCATTGGCCACCAGCACCCGTTCGGTCGGGTCGGTGTCATCTGCGCTGCGGCGCAGCAGCGTCCGGCGGTCGAGGATCTCGACGATCCGGGCCATCGTGCCATCGGCTCCCGAGGTGTCGCCGACGACCCGGACGCGGTCACCGGGGACGATGGAGCGGCGGCGCAGCCGGGAGGAGCGCACGCAGGTGACGATCGGCCCGTCGACCGGTGCCTGCCCGTCATCGTCATGGACGACGACCCGGTAGCGGCCGCGGTCGACGGCCGTGACCATCGCCGTCGGGGCATCCGAGTAGTCGGGGCGCTCCTTGGTCCGCGGCCGCGAGCCCTTGCGGTTGGGCCTGGGCCGGTAGTCGTCTTCGGTGAAGTTGTTGTACCGTCGGCCCATGCTCAGCGCTCGCCTGCCAGCATGCCTGACCACAGCTGCGTGAAGGCGGGCATCGTCTTGGCCACGGTGCCCACATCAATGACCTCGACTCCGTCGACGCACAGGCCGAGCACGGCTGCGGCCATCACCATCCGGTGGTCGTGATAGGTCTCGAACCGCCCGCCGGTGCGTGCTGGGGCGTGGATCGTGAGCGCATCGGCATGTTCGGTCACCTCAGCGCCGAGCCGGCCGAGCTCGGCGGCCAGGGCGGCCAGCCGGTCGGTCTCGTGACCGCGCAGATGCCCGATGCCGCGCAGCCGGCTCTCGCCTGGTGCACACGCCGCGACAGCGGCCGTGACCGGGGTGAGTTCGCCGACCGCGGAGAGATCGACGTCGATCGGAGCCACCGCCTCGGGCCCGGTGACGCACAGGGTGCCGTCAGCGAACGCGACCTGGGCGCCGAACTCCGCTGCCAGGCCGCGGAAGGCGTCACCGGCCTGGGTCGTCTCGGCAGGCCAGTGCGGCACGCACACCTGCCCGCCGGTGACGATCGCCGCGGCGAGGAAGGTCGCGGCGTTCGACAGGTCCGGTTCGACGGTGACGGTGAAGCCGCGCGGCCGGCCGGGAGCGACCGTCCACTCGTCCGGTCCGGTGGCGCGGGCATCGATGCCGGCCAGGCGCATCGTCTCCAGGGTCATCTCGATGTGCGGGCGCGAGGGCACGGACCGGCCGGTGTGCACGAGGGTGAGCCCGTCGTCGAACAGGCAGCCGGCCAGCAGCAGCCCGGAGACGAACTGGCTGGAGGCAGAGGCGTCGATCTCGACCCGCCCGCCGGGTACCCCGCCGGGGGAGTGGAGGTCGAACGGCAGGGAGGTGGCGCCGGCTGTGATCTCGACGCCGAGGTCGCGCAGCGCCTCGATCATCGTGTCCATCGGCCGCACGTAGGCCTGTGCGTCGCCGTCGATGCGCACGCTGCGGCCGGTGGCAGCGGCCAGCGGCGGGATGAAGCGCATGACGGTGCCGGCTAGCCCGCAGTCGACGGTGGCGGCGGCGTCCGCGCCCGAGGCGGTGGCCGGCACCGGGGTGATCGTCACCTGGCCGTCGGTCGAGCGGTCGACCTCAGCGCCGAGTGCGGTGATCGCTGCGAACATGAGCTCGGTGTCGCGGCTGATGAGCGGGTTGATGATCGTCGAGGGCTCGGCTGCGACCGCGGCAAGGGCGATGTAGCGGTTGGTCAGGGACTTGGAACCGGGTACTGCGACTGTGGCCCGCACCGGTGCAGTTGCACGCGGGGCGGGCCACAGCGAGACGTCGCGCTGGGTCATCGAGTTCAGCCGAGGTTGACGGCGTCCATCGCCTTGGCGGAGGTCTTCTCGACGTTCTTGCGCAGGTCCTGCGCTGCGTGCTGGACGCGCCAGGCCAGGCCCGGCTTGCCGGCGGTGTCGACAGCGGCGATGAGCGCGCCGCCGATCATCGAGGTCTTCGTCAGCAGCGAGACCTGCGAACGCTCCTCCTTCGGGGTCAGCAGCTGCTCGCCGATGACGTCGATGAGGTAGGTGCCGACGAGCACCGTGGCGGAGAAGCGCGGGAACTTGCCGATCGCCAGCAGGGAGCCGGCGGCGACCTGTGCGACGCCGGTTGCGCGAGCGGCGAGCTCAGCGTCGATCGGGATGTCGACCTGCTTCTTCACGGCGTTGATGACCGGGGTGATCGAATCGGTTGCGGCCTGCGGATGCTTGATCCGGGAGACGCCGTTGGCGATGTAGGCCGAAGCGAGCATAGGGCGGGCGATGAGGCGAACCAGGGACACGGTGGCTTCCTTCCGATTGACGTCGATGAGTCGAGCCTGGCTCAAGCATAGTCGAAGATCAGGCTCACGCCATGCGCTGGCATGTAGATGAGCGGCCGGCTGGTGATCGCTGCTGCTGCGAGCGCTCCGGCAGACAGTCAGAGGCAAGGCGCCTTGTTCCTGTGCAGGAGGCTCAGCTGCGGCGCAGCTGGCTCATGAGCGGGCAGTCGAACGGGTCGCGGGCGGCGAGTCCGACCCGGTTGAGATAGGCGATGACGATGCCGTAGGAGCGCCACAGGCTCGTTTCGGTGTAGGGCACGTCGAAGCGCTGACAGGCATCGCGGACGATGAGGCGGGCCCTGGCCAGGTGCGGGCGCGGCATGGAGGGGAAGAGGTGGTGTTCGACCTGGTAGTTCAGTCCTCCCATGAGTGCGCTGGCCCACCAGCCTCCGGCGATGTTGCGGGAGGTGCGCACCTGCTTGGTGAAGAAGTCGATGCGCTTGGCGTCGTGGGCGAAGACCGGCATGCCCTTGTGGTTAGGGGCGAAGGAGGCGCCCATGTAGACGCCGAAGACCGCCAACTGCACGCCGAGGAAGGCAAACGCCATGCCGATCGGCAGGAAGGCGAAGACGGCGGTGAGCAGGAGGGAGAAGCGGACGGTGATGAGGCAGAGTTCGGTCCAACGCTGCTTGACCGGTCCGCGGCTGCTCAAGTGCTTGAGTCCCTGGAAGTGCAGGTTGATGCCCTCGAGGGTGAGCAGCGGGAAGAACGCCCAGCCCTGATAGCGGGTGAGCAGGCGGCGCAGCCCGCGTGACTCGGCGGCGTCTTCTTGCAGGAAGGAGATCGTGTCGACGGCGATGTCAGGGTCCTTGCCGACCCGGTTGGGATTGGCATGGTGACGGGAGTGCTTCGAATCCCACCAGCTGTAGCTCATGCCCACGACGCCGCAGCCGAGAAGGCGGGCGAGCCGGTCGTTGGCTGGGCCGGAGGAGAGGATCTGGCGGTGGGCGGCCTCATGGGAGAGAAAGGCCACCTGGGTGAAGACGACGGCCAGGCCGCCGGCGATGAGCAGCTGGAACCATGACTCGCCGAGCAGAATGAATCCTGCTGCCAGCGCGGCGAAGGCCACGGTGAGGCCGGTGCCGAGCAGCAGGTAGAAGACAGGGGTGCGGGCAAGGAGTCCGTGGGCGCGGATGGCCTGGGAGACCTCGGCGTAGGTGCGGGCCGCCGGCGGAAAGTCCTCAGGCCGCAGATAGCGGCTCGTCCGGGTCGGCTGGACGGCGGTTGTCGGTGGCGTCTGTGCGGCTGGCATCGGCAGGGCTCCTTCGGGTGTGGATGCGGGGATCCGTCAGTGCCCAGGGCAGCCGGCGGGGGAGGGCTGTCCGCAGTATGCGGTCAGCGCGGTGATGGGAGGTGGGTATGCAGCAGCGGGGCAGGGTCGTCAGACCGCTGCCCCGCTGATGTCAGGAGTCTCAGAGGACGCGCACCGAGGTGGCCTGCGGGCCCTTCGGGGTGCTCTCGGAGGTGTACTCCACCGTCTGGTTCTCCTCGAGGCTGCGGTAACCCGAGCCCTCGATGGCGCTGAAGTGCGCGAACACGTCAGCCGAGCCGTCGGAAGGCTCGATGAAACCGAAGCCCTTTTCAGCGTTGAACCACTTGACGTTGCCTGTAGCCATTGTTTTTCCTCTTTGTGTAGATATGGCCATATTCATGACCTCTTGCTCCATGCCGATAGATGTGACATGGAAATCTGTGGATTGCGCAACACGGCAGAGTTCTGCCCGGGTGCATGCACATGAGATGAACTGAGAATGATGCTGTCCGGCTTCCGCGAGTCAGAGACTCTCAACTGCCAGCATGGATGCGGGCGCGTGCAGATGTGCAGCATGAGAACGCGGCGAAGGTGCCGCGCAGAGAATGGGGGAGACTGAGATAAACCAACCGAATCGTCAGTGGCACGTCCGCGAGCTGATCGCAGGTGCCGAGATGAACAACAGCAAACCGATTCATGATCCTTGACGAAATCGGATGTGCCGCAGCGGATATCCCGAATTCCGGGTTTCATCCGCCTTGGACATCTTCAACTGTATCAGCAATTTCGGCTCACACGAATTCGCTCGTTGAGGTGGGCGTGAAATCGGGATGAACGATGCGCATCTGACCAGGGCCCGGAACCAGTCCCGGGAGCAGTCCTGGGAGCAGTCCTGGGACTTGCTGAGGTGACGCGAGGAATGGACGGCGGCCACCGCCTCGGGCACGGAATGATCGCAGGCCCTCATGCGTTGTGACTCATGAACGGCCAGCCGCGCACAGCCGGCACGACCAGGCAGGAAGGGGCGATGCGATGCCAGTCATAGAAGCGCAGACGCATAAGCGCGTACCATGGACGGTGATGACGAAACCTCTTGCTCCAGACGCACCCCAGTCCTCACCGCCGGACGAGAATCTCGATGCCGCCCACAGTGACGAGACCACCGAGACGCCCGAAGAGCAGCATGCGCGCTTCGAGCGCGATGCGCTCGAGTACGTCAACCAGCTGTATGCGGCTGCCCTGCGCATGACGCGCAACCCGGCTGATGCCGAGGACCTCGTACAGGAAACCTATGTCAAGGCCTACGCGGCCTTCCACCAGTACAGGAAGGGCACGAACCTCAAGGCCTGGCTGTACCGGATCCTGACGAACACCTTCATCAACTCCTACCGCAAGAAGCAGCGCCAGCCGCAGGAGTCCAGCGGTGAGGGGATCGAGGACTGGCAGATCGCACGCGCGGCCAGCCACACCTCATCCGGTGGCCGCTCAGCCGAGCTCGAAGCCCTTGATCACCTGCCGGATTCCGACATCAAGGAAGCGCTCTCGCAGCTGCCCGACGACTTCCGGATGGTCGTGTACTACGCCGACGTCGAGGGCCTGCCGTACAAGGAGATCGCCGAGATCATGGACACGCCGATCGGCACCGTGATGTCGCGTCTGCACCGCGGCCGGCGCCAGCTGCGTGAGATGCTCTCCGACTACGCACGCGAGCGCGGCTTCGGCGTCGAGAAGAACGGCGACACGGCAGCAGCTGATCGGAAGACCGCGACGAAGACCACGACCGCAACGAAGACCACGACCGCGAAGCAGGAGAAGACCGCGAAGCGGGACACGACTGCGAAGAAGACGACCGAGGAGGTGTCCTCATGAGCGAAGAGCCACTCAGCCACACCGGCTGCTGCGATGAGCAGAACCGCCAGAACAGCCTCATGCGGATCTACAACTACCTCGACGGCGAACTGACGCGCGAGGAGATCGACGTCATCAAAGACCACCTGGCCAACTGCTCACAGTGCCAGGACGATTACACCATCGAGGCGCTGCTCAAGGAGCTGGTGCGCCGCTCCTGCTGCCAGGATCAGGCACCGGCCGGGCTGGCCGAGCGGATCCGGGCGCGGATCGTCGTCGAGCGCCGCACCTACGTGCGCCGCACATTCGGCTGAGAGAGACCGCACGCGAAAGGCGGGGCGGAGATGTGATCTCCGCCCCGCCTTCGTCAATGTCTGAATAGATCAGGTGTTGGGACGCTTGCCGTGGTTGGCCCCACGCTTCTTGCGATCCTTACGCTTGCGAGCGCGCTTGCTTGCCATCTCGGTTCACTCCTTCTTTTGAATCCAATCCATTTTTCCACACCCGTGCCAGCGGAGCAAAACAGTCCATGCTGTCAGACGGGCGGTGCGGGTGCTCAGCGTCCGGCGAGCACGTCGGGCACAGCGAGCCAGTCGAACCATCCGCGGTGGATGACGAGCCAGGCGAGCAGACCGTAGCCCTCCTGACTCGGCAGTCCCGTCGACGATGAGGCGATCTCCCGCTGCCACACGGCATGACCGCGCAGGGGAGTGAAGGTGTCGACGTAGGGCACACCTCGGCGATGGGCGACATCGGCGAAGCCTGCGTTGAGATCGGCGATCGACCGGTTCGTCAGCTCCCCGATCGCCGGAGGCGGGCCGACGACGAACGTCGAGATCTCGGCAGCCAGGGCCGCGTCGAGGATATTGGCGAGGTTGAGCCGCGACCGGGCGGTTGAGAGCCCCGCTTCGATGTCGGCGATGCCCGGGGCGATGACGAGGCGGTTGTCGGTCTCCGACGAGAACCGGCGCATCGCTTCTGCGATGCAGCGATCATGCAGGTCAGCTGAGGTCTCATCCGGCGCTGCCAGGGTGTAGAAGTTCGCACTCGGCAGCGCGGGGTGCGTGCGGACGGCGACACGGCCGACCCATCCGAGACCGCGACCATCGCTGTGGCCGGCAACGAGTTCGCTGCCGGCCACGACGATCGAAGTGGACTTCGGGGTGCTCACGCTTCAGCGCTCGAATACGCGCTCGATGAGCTCCGCCTGCTCGGCATCGTGGACGAGCTTGAGGCCGGTCGCAGGCGACGCGGAGGCAGCCCGGGCGACGACGCGGACGTCCCGGCCGAGCACCGGCACGAGGTTGAGCGCCATGAACGGCCAGGCACCCTGGTTCTCCGGCTCCTCCTGCGCCCAGATGAGCTCGGCGTCGCCGTACTGATCGAGCACCTCGGCGATGGCGTCGGCCTCGAGCGGGTAGAGCTGCTCGACGCGCACGATCGCGGTCTTGTCGTCGCCTGCCTTCTTGCGCTTGGCGACCAGGTCCCAGTACAGCTTGCCGGAGACCATGATGACGCGGTCGACCTGCTCGGCATCGACGGAATCATCGGCGATGACCGGCTCGAACCTGCCCGAGGTGAACTGCTCGACCTGCGTGGCGGCGGCCTTGAGACGCAGCATCGACTTCGGGGTGAAGACGATGAGCGGGCGCTTGTTGTCCGTCAGTGCGTGGCGGCGGATGAGGTGGAAGTACGATGCGCCGTTCGAGGGCATCGCCACCGTCATGTTGTTCTCCGCGCACAGCTGCAGGTAGCGCTCGATACGGGCTGAGGAGTGATCCGGTCCCTGGCCTTCGAAGCCGTGGGGGAGCAGCAGCACGATACCGCCGGTCTGCGCCCACTTCTGCTCTGAGGACGAGATGTACTCGTCGATGACCGACTGGGCGCCCTGCGCGAAGTCGCCGAACTGCGCCTCCCAGCACACCAGGGCGTCCTTGCGCTCGACAGAGTACCCGTACTCGAAGCCCATCGCAGCGTACTCGCTCAGCAGCGAGTCGTAGACCCAGAACTTCGCCTGGTCGTCGCTGAGGTTCGACAGCGGCGTCCATTCGTTGCTGTTCTGGTGGTCGATGATAACCGAGTGGCGCTGGGTGAAGGTGCCGCGGCGCGAGTCCTGGCCGGCAAGCCGGACCGGCACACCCTCCATGAGCAGCGAACCGAAGGCCAGCAGCTCGGCGAAACCCCAGTCGATGCCGCCGGAGCGCGACATCTCCTCGCGCTTCTCCAGCAGACTCTTGAGCTTCTTGTGCACCTCGAAGTCCTCAGGAACCTCGGTGTGAGCCGAGCCGATCCGTTCGACAACCTCCTTCGACACCGCCGTCTTGACGGGGTTGTCGGTCTCGAGATCGTCGGGACGCTGGTAGTCCTTGGTGAAGGTGGTGTCCTTCTCCGAGCTGTCCTTCTCCGCTTCCTTCGTCTCGGCGAAGGCGGATTCCAGCTTGGACTGGTAGTCCTTGAGCGCTTCCTTCGCCTCGTCCTCGGTGATGCAGCCACGTCCGACCAGCGACTCGGTGTAGAGCTTGCGCACCGAGCCCTTCTTCTCGATCAGGGAGTACATCACCGGCTGGGTCATCGACGGATCGTCACCCTCATTGTGACCGCGGCGGCGGTAGCACACGAGGTCGATGACGATGTCGCGGTTGAACTCCTGCCGGTACGCGAACGCCAGCTGGGCGGCACGGTAGACCGCCTCCGGGTCATCGCCGTTGACGTGCAGCACCGGAGCGCTGATGATCTTGGCGACATCGGTGCAGTAGTACGACGAGCGGGCCGAAGCCGGCGGGGTGGTGAAGCCGACCTGGTTGTTGATGACGACGTGGATCGTGCCGCCGGTGCGGTAGCCGCGCAGCTCCGACAGGTGCAGCGTCTCAGCGACGACACCCTGCCCGGCGAAGGCGGCATCGCCGTGCACGAGGACCGGCAGCACCGTGAAGCCGCCCTCACCCTGGTCGATGACGTCCTGCTTGGCGCGCGTGATGCCCTCGAGCACCGGGTTGACGGTCTCCAGATGGCTCGGGTTGGCAGCCACCTGCACCTTCGTCGAGTTGCCCGACGGAGAGGTGAAGGAGCCTTCGGCGCCGAGGTGGTACTTCACGTCGCCGGAGCCCTGGAAGCTGTCCGGGGCCATGGTGCCGTCGAACTCGCGGAAGATCTGCGTGTAGCTCTTGCCGGCGATATTGGCCAGCACGTTGAGGCGGCCACGATGGGCCATGCCGATGGTGACCTCGTCCATGCCGACGTCAGCGGCCTGGTTGAGGACCTCGTCGAGCAGCACGATCGCCGATTCGCCGCCCTCGAGCGAGAAGCGCTTCTGGCCGATGTACTTCGTCTGCAGGAAGGTCTCGAAGGCCTCGGCGGCGTTGAGGCGGCCGAGGATGTGGCCCTGCTCAGCGCGGGTCAGCTCCTCATGCGGAACCTCCAGGCGCTCCTGGAACCAGCGGCGCTGCGCCGGGTCGGAGATGTACATGTACTCGATGCCGGTGGTGCGGCAGTACGAGTCGCGGAGCAGCCCGAGGATGTCGCGCAGCGGCATGATCGGCTTGCCGCCGAATCCGCCGGTCGGGAACATCCGCTCCAGATCCCACAGCGTCAGACCGTGCTGGTTGATGTCGAGATCCGGGTGGGAGCGCTGCCGGTAGACGAGCGGATCGGTGTTGGCCATGAGGTGGCCGCGGTTGCGGTAGGCGTCGATGAGCTCGATGACCCGGGCGGTCTTATTGACGTCGTCCTGGTCACCGGTGTCGACATCGGGCACCCAGCGCACCGGCTCGTAGGGCAGGCGCAGGGAGGCGAAGACGTCGTCGTAGAAGCCGTCCTTGCCCAGCAGGTACTCGTGCACAGTGCGCAGGAACTCTCCGGAGCCGGCACCCTGGATGACGCGGTGGTCATAGGTCGAGGTCAGCGTCAGGACCTTCGAGATCGCCAGCCGGTTGATCGTCTCCTGGCTGGCGCCCTGGTACTCGGCCGGGTACGTCAGTGCGCCGACACCGATGATGCAGCCCTGGCCCTTCGTCAGGCGCGGGACCGAGTGGACCGTGCCGATGCCGCCGGGGTTCGTCAGCGACACGGTGGTGCCGGCGAAGTCATCGGCGGTGAGCTTGCCTTCGCGGGCACGGTCGACGAGGTCGTCGTAGGCATCGACGAACTCCTTGAACGACAGGGACTCGGCCTTCTTGACGTTGGGCACCAGCAGCGAGCGGGTGCCGTCCTTCTTGGGCACGTCGATGGCCAGGCCGAAGTTGATGCGGCCGGGCTTGACCATCACCGGCTTGTCGTCCTGGATGTCGTAGTAGACGTTCTGGTTCGGGTTGGCCTTGAGAGCACGGATGACGGCGTAGCCGATGAGGTGCGTGAAGGACACCTTGCCGCCGCGCGTGCGCTTGAGGTGGGAGTTGATGACGATGCGGTTGTCGATGAGCGCCTTGGCCGGCAGCGACCGCACGGAGGTGGCAGTCGGGACCGACAGCGACTCGTCCATGTTCTGGGCGATGAGCTTGGCCGGTCCGCGCAGCTTGACGATCTCGTCTTCACTGGTCTCGTTGTTCGCCGGCTTCGCTGCCGATGTCGTCGAGCGCTTGCGGGCTGCGGCTGCGGACTTCGACTCCGCCTTCTGCGTCTCCGACTCCGTCACCGAGGGCGTGACACCCTTCTGGTCGGTGGAGCTGGTCTTCCTCTCCTTGGCGGGGGCGTCCTTCGCGGCACCGGTGTCCTGGTGGGCGCTGACGTCGTCGCCGGACTTCTTCTGGCTCTTCTTCTCAGATGACTTCTGCGCAGAGGGCTTCGAACCGCCGCCGGAGCCGGAGTCGGCCGGTCCGTCGCCGTTCTCGAACTTCTCGAAAAACGGCCACCATGACTTGTCCACTGAGTTCTTGTCCGCCTGGTACTGCTCATACAGCTCTTCGACAAGCCATTCGTTTGACCCGAAGTCTTCGACGCTGCGGGTGCTGGTCTGTTCCGACACGGCGGGAATCGCCCTCTTCCTCATCTGGATACTAGACGGTTTGCCACAATATTAGCGCTTCCGGGCGACAATCTCGCGTCTGAAAGGGACACTGGTGCTATGCGTTTTCTCACGGAACATCCTCCACATGACCTGACGTACTCCGATGTCTTCCTCGTCCCGCGCCGGTCGTCGGTGGCATCGCGTTTCGAAGTCGATCTCTCCACCTCCGACGGCACCGGCACGACGATCCCCCTGATCGCGAGCAATATGACGGCCGTGTCCGGCCGCCGGATGGCGGAGACGATCGCCCGGCGCGGCGGCATGGCCGTGCTGCCGCAGGACATCCCGCTGCCGGTGGCCGCCGCCACGATCGGGTGGATCAAAGAGCGCCACACCGTCTACGAGACCCCGGTGCGCGTGTCGGTCGACGACACGGTGCTCTCAGCCCTGCACCTGCTGCCCAAGCGCGCCCACGGTCACGCCGTCGTCGTCGACGACGACAGCCGCGTGCTCGGCACCGTCTCCCACTCCTCGCTCACCGGCGTCGACCAGTTCACCTCCGTGCACCGGGTGATGGAGCCGATCGAGGAGCCGGTGCAGGCCTCCCGCCTCGACGACCCCACCCGCGAGGTGCTCGCCGGCGTCTACGAGGAGCTCACCTCCCAGCGGCGGGACTTCGTGCCCGTCGTCGACGGCCAGACCCTCGTCGGCGCGGTGACCGCGCAGTCGATCCTGCGCTGCTCGATCTACACCCCGGCCCTCGATGACCAGGGCCGCCTGCGCGTGGCCGCCGCCGTCGGCGTCAACGGCGATGTCGCCTCCCGCGCCCAGGCGCTCGTCGAGGCCGGCGCCGACGTCCTCGTCGTCGACACCGCCCACGGCCACCAGGAGAAGATGCTCGAGGTGCTGGCCACCATCAGCGGCCTGGAGCTCGGCGTGCCGATCGTCGCCGGCAACACCGTCACCGCTGACGGCACCCGCGACCTCGTCGAGGCCGGTGCCACCATCGTCAAGGTCGGTGTGGGCCCGGGCGCGATGTGCACCACCCGCATGATGACCGCCGTCGGCCGGCCGCAGTTCTCCGCAGTGGCCGAATGTGCAGCCGCCGCCCGCGAGCTCGGCGCCCACGTGTGGGCAGACGGCGGGGTCAAGCATCCGCGCGATGTCGCCCTGGCACTCGTCGCCGGCGCCTCCCAGGTGATGATCGGCTCGTGGTTCGCCGGCACCCTCGAGAGCCCCGGCGATCTGCTCGTCGACCCCGACGGCCGCCAGTACAAGGAGAGCTTCGGGATGGCCTCAGCCCGCGCCGTGGCCGCCCGCACGCAGAGCGACTCGGCCTTCGACCGCGCCCGCAAGGGCCTGTTCGAAGAGGGCATCTCCTCCGGCAAGATGTTCGTCGACCCAGCCCGGCCCGGCGTCGAGGACCTGCTCGATGAGATCACCTCCGGAGTCCGCTCCTCGTGCACGTACGCGGGCGCGCGCACACTCACGGAGTTCGCCGAGCGCGCCCAGGTCGGCGTCCAGTCCGCCGCCGGCTACCAGGAGGGCATGCCGGTTCATCACTCCTGGTGAACAGGCTGCCATCTGAGATCCTCGCCCCGGGCCCGAGGCGGTGGCCGCCGCACATGGCGACCACCGCCTCGGGCACGGTAAGCTTCTCGCATGACCAGTGACAGTCCCAGCCGGCGTGAAGCCGGCAGCCCCGATAAACCCCGAATACCCGGCATCAGCCCCGCCGCGCGCGACGCGGCCCTGCTGATGCGAAGCTCCACCCGGCGCGTGCGCGCCGATCACGGTCACCTGGCGGCAGGGGACAGCCGCTGATGGAATGGCTCCTCCTCGCCCTCGCCCTGCTGCTCATCCTCGGCACCGGCGTGTTCGTCGCAGCCGAGTTCTCCCTCCTCACCCTTGACAAGCACACCGTCGACGAGGCCGTCGCCCGCGGCGAACCGGGATCGAAATACCTGCGCAAGGGCATCACACATCTCTCGACACAGCTGTCTGCAGCCCAGGTCGGCATCACGATCACAACGCTGCTGACCGGTTATCTCATGGAGCCATCGCTCGGTGCGCTGCTGCGCGGGCCCCTGCATGCCCTCGGGCTGCCCGAGGGCGCCTCCGGCAGTGTCTCCCTGACGATCGCGCTGCTCATCTCGACCCTGCTGTCGATGGTCGTCGGTGAGCTCGTGCCGAAGAACATGGCGATCTCTTCGCCGCTCAAGACCGGCAAGATCTTCGTGCCGCTGCAGTACTTCTTCTCCATCGCCTTCCGCCCGATCATCGCAGTCCTCAACGGCACGGCGAACAAGGCGCTGCTGGCGATGGGCATCGAACCGCAGGAGGAGGGCTCCGCCGGCCGCTCGGCCGATGAGCTCACGGCACTCGTGCGGCACTCGGCCCAGGAGGGCACGATGAATGAGCAGACCGCCGATCTGCTCACCCGCACGCTCAGCTTCTCCGAACGCACCGCCGAAGACGTCATGACCCCGCGCACCCGGATGGTCACCGTCAAACGCGAGACGACGGCTGCTGAGATCGTCGAACTCGCCCGCTCGACCGGGTTCTCCCGGTTCCCCGTCACCGGCGAGTCCCGCGACGAGATCGAAGGGGTTGTGCACATCAAGCAGGCCGTGGCCGTACCGCTGGCCAACCGCGCCGATGCCTACGCCGCCGGCCTCATGACCGAGGTCGCCGAGTTCCCCGAGACCCTCGCCCTCGACCCGCTGCTCATGGAGCTGCGCTCGCGCGGCACCCAGATGGCCGTCGTCGTCGACGAATACGGCGGCACCGCTGGTGTCGTGACCTTGGAAGACGTCGTCGAGGAACTCGTCGGCGAGGTCGTCGACGAACACGACCGGCTCTCGGTGACCGTCCGGCCGGCCCGCGACGGCTCGTGGATCATCCCCGGCCGGCTGCGCCCCGACGAGGTCGCCGGCATCATCGGCGTCGAGATCCCCGAAGACCCCGACTACGAAACGGTGGCAGGCTTCGTGCTCATGGAGCTCGGCCGGATCCCCGACGTCGGCGACACCGTCCGCATCGAAGACGCCACCCTCACCGTCGAGCGCCTGCACGGCCGGCGCATCGAACGCCTGCGGCTGCGCCCGGACTACACCACCGTCGAGTGGGATGAGAGCTCCTGGCCGGTCGGAGACTCGAGCGCAGGAGGTCAGTCATGAGCGATTGGCTGGGCCTCGTGTGGCTCGTCGTCCTGCTGCTGGGCAACGCCTTCTTCGTGGCCGCAGAGTTCGGCATCGTCTCGGCCAAGCGCTCGCAGATCGAGCCGAAGGCCGAAGAGGGATCCAAGGCAGCGAAGACCACGCTGTTCGCCATGGAGCACGTCTCACTCATGCTCGCGATCTGCCAGCTGGGCATCACCGTGTGCTCGCTGCTGCTGGGCAACGTCGCAGAACCTGCGATCCACCACCTGCTCGTCGGCCCGATGAGCTTCCTCGGCGTGCCCGAGGCGCTGTCCGGGCTCATCGCCTTCATCATCGCGCTGTCGGTGGTGACGTACCTGCACGTCGTCGTCGGCGAGATGATCCCGAAGAACATCGCGCTCGCCGTCTCCCAGCAGGCGGCCATGCTGCTCGCCCCACCGCTGGTGGTGCTGGCCCGCATCTTCGGCTTCGTCATCCGCCCGATGAACGCGTTCGCCAACCGGATCCTCAAGCTCATGGGGATCGAACCGCGCGACGACGTCAACGCCGCCTACACAATCGAGGAAGTGCAGTCGATCGTCGCCGAGTCCCAGCGCGAAGGACTGCTGAGCGATGACACCGGGCTGCTCAAGGGCGCCCTGGAGTTCTCCGACAAGACCATCGGCGACGTCATGGTGCCGATGGACCGGGTCGTCACCGTGGCCGAGGAAGTCACGCCTGCGCATATCGAGCAGCTGGTCGCCCGCACCGGCTTCTCGCGCTACATCATCCTCGACAGCAACGGGGAGTCCAGCGGCTACATCCACGTCAAGGATGTGCTCTACGCCGACACGGAGGACGACTACGCCTCCGAGATCCCCGACAAGCGCTTCCGCTCACTGGTGACGCTGCGTGGGGCCGACGAGATCGAGGACTCCCTCGATTCGATGCAGCAGGCAGGACACCACGTCGGCCGGGTGCTCGATGAGAACCACCGCACCGTCGGCATCCTGTTCCTCGAAGACGTCATCGAGGAACTCGTCGGCGAGGTGCACGATGTCATGCAGCGCGCACCGCGGGCGCGCAGGACCGACTGAGCCCAGCGGCGCCTGCGCCGGAATCGCAGTGATATAACGGTGGAGGCGCCGATCGCGGACGTATGGCCCGAGCGTGGCCGAGATGACGGACAACACAACAGTTCTGTTACATAGCGACACGCGTGGCGATGCGCCGACGAAAGAATTTCCGACGCACATGCGCCTGATATGAGACCGTATGTGCGCATGAGCGCTGCTATCGCGCGGATCCCCCGCGCTGATGACGTGCGGATGGCGAGCGATATGACAACTCGTAACATTGTCGTTATAGTGCTGTGACATGTGGCCGATCGCCGTGACACAACGGCTGCGGCACCGGTGCGACAGCACCACGACAGACTTTGCAGTAGAGACAGTTGGGAGATGAGTAGTGGCACAGGAGCCGACACAATCGGTCGCCATGACTCGCCGCGAACGCCGGGAGCAGGAGAACGCGAACCGCACACGACGTGCACCCTTCCGCATCCCAGGCACCCACCGGAACCGCACCACCAGCACCACCGACAGCGCCGTGGCCTCGCCTGCCTCCCGCACGCGCAAGGTCGGAGCCGGCGCCGTGTCCTACCGCGGATCCGATGGCTCGCTCGTGCGCACCTACAAGCGCCGCCGCCTGGCAACCGTCTCGGCCATGGCCTCGGTCTCCGTCGCCGGCAGCGCGATCGCCGCCATGTTGCTCATCGGCAACACCTCCACGCAGGACCAGGTCGCAGCCGGCAGCACCCTCGACGCCGCCGCCACGAACGTCGTCGGAGCCGAATCGGTGCAGACGAACGTCACCTCCGCCGGCAACGAGTCCGGCACCCAGAACTACGCCGGCGGCGTGCCGAGCGCCAAGAAGGACCGCGACGCCGAGGCCGCCTCGCGCTCCGTCACCCGCACCGTGCTGCCCGGATGCTCCGGAGAAGCACCCGCCGGTGACTACAGCAACGGCCAGGTCCCCGATGACTACCTGTGCGATGTCGGCATCGGCAAGCACAAGCTGCGCGCCGACGCCGCTGTCGCCTTCGCTGAGATGAACGCCGCGTTCAAGGCCGAGACCGGCAAGGACATGGCCATCACCGACTCGTACCGCACACTCGAATCCCAGGTCTCGGTCGCCGGCCGCAAGCCCGGCCTGGCCGCCCGCCCCGGCACCTCGATGCACGGATGGGGTGTGGCCCTCGACTTCGGCGGCGGTGCCGCCAGCGCCTCGGGCGAGCAGTACAACTGGCTCGTCAAGCATGGCAAGGAATACGGCTGGGAGAACCCCGCCTGGGCGAAGACCTCGAAGTACGAGCCGTGGCACTGGGAGTACGTCCCGGCGCGCGACAAGATCAAGGGTCAGTGACCCACTGACTCACGGCCGCAGCGCTGACAGGCAGCGCCGCGGCACCGTGGCTCGGCTCACCAGCGGCCGGTGCGCGTGACAGCGCACAGGAGTGCTAGTATTGTCGAGTTGCCAGCCCGCGTAGCTCAGCGGATAGAGCGTCTGCCTCCGGAGCAGAAGGTCGTAGGTTCGAATCCTGTCGCGGGCGCGACATCAGGCCCGTCACCTGGAAATCCAGGTGACGGGCCTGCTTCGTCCCAGCCGCCGGTCAGCCGCCGGCCGGACGTGTCGGCCCGCTCACACCGATACCGAATAGCGGGCCTCAAGTCGCTTAGCCACGGGCAAGGTAATACGCTAAGCACGTGACTCCCGAACAGCTCAAAGAAGCCATCCGCTCTGCCATCGGCCAGCTGAACATGCAGCACGGCTACGCCATCGAAGCACCCGCCCGGCTCGTCGTCGAGCGACCGAAGAACCGCGCCCACGGCGACTGGTCTTCGAACGTGGCACTGCAGACGGCGAAGAAGGCCGGGCTCAATCCGCGGGACCTCGCCACCGAGATCGCCGCGGTGCTGGCCGCTGATGAGGGCATCGACGACGCCGAGGTGGCCGGACCGGGATTCATCAACATCACCCTGGCCGCCGGTGCCGCCGGCGCGCTGGCCGCCGACATCATCGCCGCCGGAGACGACTACGGCCGCACGAAGACCCTGGCCGGGCACATCATCAACATGGAGTTCGTCTCCGCCAACCCGACTGGCCCGCTGCACCTCGGCCACACCCGCTGGGCCGCCCTCGGCGATGCGATCGCCCGCGTGCTCGCCGCCGCCGGGGCGAACGTCACCGCCGAGTACTACATCAACGATGCCGGCGCGCAGATGGACGTCTTCGCCGACTCCGTCGTCGCCCGCCTGCTCGGCCGCGAGGTGCCTGCCGGCGGCTACCCCGGCGAATACGTCACCGAGATCGCCCAGACGATCACCACCTCGGACCCGGAGCTGGCCGCCGAGGTCAAAGCCACCGCGCAGGTGCCCGAATCGGATGCCGACGATCCGGCACCGGCCGTCATCCCCGATGATGTGCGCGCCCGCCTGCGCGAACGCGCCTATGAGCTGCAGATGGCCGACATCCGCGACACCCTCGCCGACTTCGACGTCAGCTTCGACGTATGGTTCTCCGAAGCCGGCCTGCACAGCTCCAACGCCGTCACCACCGCTGTCGGCCGGCTGCGCGAACAGGGCCACGTCTACGACCACGACGGCGCCGTGTGGCTGCGCACCACTGAGTTCGGCGACGACAAGGACCGGGTGCTCATCCGCGCTGACGGCAACCCGACCTACTTCGCCGCCGATGCCGCCTACTACCTGGATAAGAAGGACCGCGGCTTCATCGAGAAGATCTACCTCCTCGGCGCCGACCACCACGGCTACATCGGCCGGCTCAAGGCGATCGCGGCAGCTGCCGGCGATGACCCGGAGAAGAACATCGAGGTGCTCATCGGCCAGCTCATCAAGGTCAACGGCGCCAAGCTGTCCAAGCGCGCCGGCAACATCATCGAGCTGCGCGACATCATCGACTGGCTCGGCCGCGACGCCGTGCGCTACTCGCTGGCCCGCCAGCCGGCCGACTCGCCGCTGACCCTCGATCCCGAGGTGCTGCGCAGCGCCAGCAACGACAACCCGGTCTACTACGTCCAGTACGCCCACGCCCGCGCCCACTCCGTGGCCCGCAACGCCGCAGCCGCCGGCATCACCACTGATGCTTTCGACGCCTCCACCCTGACCGACGCGACCGAGGCGACGCTGCTGGCCGCCCTGGCCGACTTCCCGCGCGTGGTCGCCCAGGCTGCCGAGCTGCGCGAACCGCACCGGGTCGCCCGCTACCTCGAAAGCCTCGCCGGCAGCTTCCACAAGTGGTACGACAGCTGCCGCGTCACCCCGCGCGCCGGTGAGGACATCGAGGCGGTGCACTCCTCGCGCCTCGTCCTCGATCTCGCGACCGCCACCGTGCTGCGCAACGGCCTGCGGCTGCTCGGCGTCAGCGCCCCGGAGCGGATGTAATGCCCGCCCATATCGCCGGCATCCTGCATGCCACCCCGCCGCCGGTGTGGCTGCCGTACCCCGATGACGTCAACGCGCTCATGCCCTCGCTGTGGTCGCGCAGCGTCGACAAGACCGCCGACGGCGAGCTCACCATCGCCGGCCTCCGCGTCACCGAGCTCGCCGAGACCTACGGCTCACCGCTGTACGTCCTCGACGTCGCCGACCTCAAGCACCGGGCAGCCGATTTCGTCACCGCCTTCTCCGCGGCGTTCAGCGCGATCGGCACCGAGGCGAAGGCCTACTACGCCGGCAAGTCCTTCCTGTGCACCGCCGTCGCCGAATGGGTCGCAGGCGAAGGCATGGGCATCGACACCTGCACCCTCGGCGAGCTCATGGTCGCCCACCGTGCCGGTGTCGACCCGCGCACTGTCGGGCTGCACGGCAACAACAAATCCGATGAGGAGATCGCCTTCGCCCTCGACTGGGGGATCGGCCGCATCGTCATCGACTCCTTCGACGAGATCCCGCGGGTCGCCGCCGCCGCTCGCGCCCGAGGTGTGCGCGCCCCGGTCATGCTGCGGGTCACCGTCGGCGTCGAAGCCCACACCCACGACTTCATCGCCACCGCACACGAGGACCAGAAGTTCGGCCTGTCCCTGCACAGCGGCGACGCCTTCGACGCCGCCGGGCGGATCGCCGCCAGCGAGGACCTCGACTTCCTCGGCCTGCACAGCCACATCGGCTCGCAGATCTTCGAATCCTCCGGCTTCGACATCGCCGCCACCCGCATCATCGAGCTGCGTGCCCGCATCCTGACCGAACTCGGCGTCGATCTGCCCGAGGTCGACCTGGGCGGCGGCTTCGGCATCCGCTACACCTCGCAGGACACCCCGCTGACCTTCACCGAGATGGCCGGCCGGCTCGCCTCCGTCGTCGCCTCGGCCTGTGAGGCCACCGGCTCGACGCTGCCGGTGGTGTCCTTCGAACCGGGCCGGGCGATCTCCGGTCCGTCGATCTTCACCCTCTACACCGTCGGCAGCACGAAGGTCGTCGAGACCGGGTCGGGGGAGCGGCTCTACGTCGCCGTCGACGGGGGCATGAGCGACAATATCCGCACTGCCCTCTACGACGCCGACTACTCGTGCACGCTGGCCAACCGCGACTCAGCCAGCGAACCGGCAGTCGTGCGTGTGGTCGGCAAGCACTGCGAGAGCGGTGACATCATCGTCCGCGACGAATACCTGCCCAACGACGTCACCCGCGGTGACCTCATCGCGGTGCCGGACACCGGCGCCTACTGCCGGTCGCTGTCCTCGAACTACAACCACGTCCCGCGCCCAGGCGTGCTCGCCGTCGACGGTGAGCGGCTCGGCTGGGTCATCCGGCCCGAAACCCATGCCGACGTCCTCGCCTGGGACACCGGCTTCAGCTCTACGGCCGCTGCCACAGACGGCCGGGCACCCGAAACCACTGACGAGCCCGCGCCCCACGAAAGAAGGAGCACCACACGATGAAACCCCTCAAGGTCGCCATGCTCGGCTGCGGTGTCGTCGGCACCGAAGTCGCCGCCCGGATCCTCGGCAACGCCGCCGACCTCGAAGCCCGCGTCGGCGTACCGCTGGAGATCTCGGCTGTCGCCGTGCGCGATGCCGGCAAGGAGCGTCCCGGCATCCCGTCCGAGCTGCTCACCACCGACACCGCTGCCGCCATCGACGGAGCCGACATCGTCGTCGAGCTCATGGGCGGGCACGAACCGGCCCGCGAACTCATCCTCACCGCCCTGCGCTCCGGCGCCTCGGTGGTGACCGCGAACAAGGCGCTGCTGGCCAGCGACTACGCCGAGCTGCTCGCCGCGGCAGAAGACGCCGGCGTCCGCCTCGAGCACGAGGCCGCCGTCGCCGGGGCGATCCCGATCATCCGCCCGGTCGTCAACTCCCTGGCCGGTGACCGCATCACCCGCGTGCTCGGCATCGTCAACGGCACGACGAACTACATCCTCGACCAGATGGAGAAGGAGGGCTGGGACTTCGACCACGCCCTGGCCACTGCCCAGGAGCTCGGCTACGCCGAGGCCGACCCGACCGCCGACATCGGCGGCCACGACGCTGCCGCCAAGGCCGCGATCCTCGCCTCGCTGGCCTTCCACACCCGCGTGAGCATCGACGACGTCCATGTCGAGGGCATCACCGGCGTCACCGCCGACATGGTCGAGACCGCCTCCGCCCAGGGCTTCACCATCAAGCTGCTCGCGATCTGCGAAACGCTTGAGGACTCACCGGCCGGCCCCGGCGTCTCCGCCCGCGTCTATCCGGCGCTGCTGCCCAAGGACCACGCCCTGGCTAGTGTCGGCGGGGCATTCAACGCCGTCTTCGTCGAAGCCGAAGCCGCTGGTTCGCTCATGTTCTATGGCCAGGGGGCAGGCGGAGCGCCGACTGCCTCGGCGGTGCTCGGCGACATCGTCTCGACCGCCCGCCGCAAGGTCCTCGGCGGCACCGGCCAGGCCCGCCGCTCGGTCGGCAGCCGGCTGCCGGTGCTGCCGATCTCAGCGATCCGCACCCGCTACCAGATCACCTTCGACGTCTTCGACCGCCCCGGCGTGCTCGCGCAGATCTCGCAGGTCTTCGCCGAAGAGGGCACCTCGATCGAGCTGATGCAGCAGACCCAGCTCGAACCCACCGACGACGACGCCCCGCAGCGCGCCAAGCTCGTCATCGCCACCCACTCGGGCACCGATGCCGCGCTGGCCAAGACGGTCGAGCGCGCCGTCGCCCTCGACGCCGTCAACGAACTCAAGTCCGTGCTGCGCATCGAAGGCCACTGAGCCGAGCTCACCGGCACACCACCATCCCGTGAAGGAGACCCCATGACCGCTGCCCACCGCCACCAGTGGCAGGGCGTCATCGAGGAGTACCGCGACTTCCTCGACATCGCCGCCGACTCCCGCGCCGTCACCCTCGGCGAGGGCGGCACCCCGCTCATCCACGCCGAGCAGCTCTCCGAGCGCACCGGCGCCGAGGTGTGGGTCAAGTACGAGGGCATGAACCCGACCGGGTCGTTCAAGGACCGCGGGATGACGATGGCGATCTCGAAGGCCCTCGCCTACGGCGCCAAGGCTGTCATCTGCGCTTCGACCGGCAACACCTCGGCGTCGGCGGCCGCCTATGCGACGAAGGCCGGGCTGACATGTGCGGTGCTCGTGCCGGCCGGCAAGATCGCGGTGGGCAAGATGAGCCAGGCGGTCGCCCACGGTGCCGAGCTGCTCGAGGTCGACGGCAACTTCGACGACTGCCTGACCCTGTGCCGCAAGCTCTCGGAGGCCTACCCGGTCCACCTCGTCAACTCGGTCAACCCCGACCGGATCGAAGGGCAGAAGACCGCCTCCTTCGAGATCGTCGACGCACTCGGCGACGCCCCGGACATCCACGTGCTGCCCGTCGGCAACGCCGGCAACATCACCGCCTACTGGAAGGGCTACCGCGAATACGCGGCAGCCGGCCTGGCGACCGGAACTCCGCGCATGTGGGGCTTCCAGGCCGCCGGTGCCGCCCCGCTCGTCAAGGGCCATCCGGTCGATGACCCGGAGACCGTCGCGACCGCCATCCGGATCGGCAACCCCGCCTCGTGGGATCAGGCGATCGCCGCTCGCGACGAATCCGGCGGCGTCATCAAGGCCGTCACCGATGAGGAGATCCTCGCCGCCCACCGGCTGCTGTCCTCGACCGAGGGCATCTTCGTCGAACCCGGCTCGGCCGCCTCGATCGCAGGACTTCTGCAGCAGGCTGAGGCCGGTGAGATCCCGGCCGGTGCGCGCATCGTGTGCACCGTCACCGGACACGGCCTCAAGGACCCGCAGTGGGCGCTGCACACCGCTGACGGCTCCAACCTCACCCCCACCCGGGTGCCGGTCGACGCGGTCTCCGCCGCCCGCGAGCTCGGACTCGAGGACGCGTGATGACGAGCACCGCACCGGTCACCCCGCAGGCCGTCGCCGAGGTCGAGGTCACCGTGCCGGCCACCTCGGCCAACCTCGGGGCCGGCTATGACAGCTTCGGCATCGCCCTTGACATCCGCGACACCGTCCGCGCCCGGCTGCACGACGGGCCGGTCGACCCCAGCGACTGCGTGCGCATCACCGGTGAGGGTGCCAACGAGGTGCCGACCGGGCAGGATCACCTCATCCTGCGGGTCATGCGCGAGGTGCTCGCCGCCCGCGGCGTCGGGACCGCCGACCGGATCAGCCTGGAGTGCGAGAACGTCATCGCCCACTCCCGCGGGATGGGGTCCTCGGCCGCAGCCGTCGTCGCCGGCATTGCGATCGCTGATGCGGCCAGCGCCTTCGCCGGGCTGCCGGCACCCTCACCGGAGGAGAAGCTTGCGTGGGCCACGCACTTCGAAGGCCACCCCGACAACGCCGCCCCGGCGATCTTCGGCGGGGTCACCGTCTCCTACTCCGACAGCCACGGGCAGGCCCGCTCGGTCTCTGTGCCCGTCGCCGAGGACGTCTCAGCCGTGCTCATCGTCCCCGACGAACGACTCGACACCTCGGTGGCGCGCTCCCTGCTGCCCGAGACCGTCCCGCACGCCGATGCCGCTGCCAATGCGGCGATCGCCGGCCTGTTCGTCTATGCGATCGGCCATGACCCTGGGCTGCTGTTCGACGCCACCGTCGACCGGCTGCACCAGAACTACCGCCGCCCGGCGATGACCGCAGCGCTCGAGCGCGTCGACGCGCTGCGGGCTGCCGGCCTGGCCGCCGTCGTCTCCGGGGCCGGCCCGACCGTGCTCGTGCTCGGATCCGATGATGACCTCGCCGCCCAGGTCGGTGCGGTGCTCACCGGCGATGCCGCCCGCATCGTCCCGGCTGCCATCGCCGAAACCGGTGTCGAGGTCATGACGACCGACTGCCGGCTGCGCGCCTGACCTGTCTGCAGACCCAGCCGAACGTCCGGGACCGGGCTGCGCCGCCTCGGCGACGGCGACAGGCCGGGTGGGAATTCGCGCAACGGGCGTCATCGCGCTAGGCTAGAGGCGTTCCCCAGCATTCTTCGCTTTACCGGCACCTCCATGTGATCGTGCCCCGCGACTCGGGTGGGAACGCTCTTCGTACCGCGCCGTCTATGGCGTCCGAGGTACTTCATTTTGTGAATGCACGCAATCGTGCGTGTGGTCCGTCGCTGCAGCTCTGTGTTCATGCAGCTGCAGCCGAACGAGGGAGAAGGAACCTTCGTGTCAGAAAGCAATCTCACTGCTCTGCGTCTGCCCCAGCTTCAGGAAATGGCCGCGGGTCTCAACATCAAGGGATACCGTCGCCTGCGCAAGGGGGATCTCATCGCCGCTATCGAGAGCAGGACGTCGAGCTCGGCAGCTGCCAGCTCGGCACCCGCTGCCGCAGCTCCGGCTGCGCAGGAGCAGCCTGCGGCCGCGTCCGCACCCCAGTCAGATCAGCAGCAGGACGCTGCTGCCCAGGCGGCACCTGCCCGCCAGTCCCAGCCCGAACAGCCTGCCCAGCAGCAGGGTGACAAGCCCGGCCGCGACGAGCAGGCCGACGCGCAGCAGCGCGGCGGCCAGCGCCGCGACGCGCAGCGGGACCAGGGCGAGTCGGCCGACGCCGAGTCCTCCCAGGACGACGAGGGCGGCTCGCGCCGTCGCGGCGGACGCCGTGACCGCGGGGACCGCCAGAACCGCGGGGACAACCGCGGTGAGCGTCAGGAGCGCGGCGACCGAGGCGACGGTGGCGACCGCCAGAACCGCGGTGACCAGGACGGACGCGGCGACCGCAGCCGCGACGACAACCGTGGCGACCGCAACGACCGCCAGGATCGCGGCGATCGCCAGGGCCGCCAGGATCGCAATGATCGCGGCGACAACCGCGGCGACCGTCAGGACCGCGGCGATCGGAGTGATCGTGGACACGGTGGCGACAACCGCGGCAACGACAACCGCGGCAACGACAACCGCGGCAACGACAACCGCGGTGGACGCGACGACAATCGCGGCAACCGCGACGACAGCAACCGGCGCGGCAACCGCGGTCGCAACCGCGACCGCAAGCGCCGCGGACGGGGAGACGGCGACGACCAGGATCTGCGTCCCGGTGACGTGCTCATCCCGGTCGGCGGCATCCTCGATGTCCACGACAACTACGCCTTCCTGCGCACCTCGGGCTACCTGCCCGGCCAGAACGACGTCTACGTCTCCGCTGGCATGGTCAAGAAGAACGGACTGCGCAAGGGTGACGCCGTCGTCGGTGCGATCAAGCAGCCGCGCGAGGGCGATCAGCGCTCCAAGCGCCGTGAGAAGTTCGATGCGCTCGTCCGCCTCGACTCGGTCAACGGCCTGAGCATCGAGGACGCCAAGCGCCGCGTCGACTTCTCCAAGCTCACCCCGCTGTACCCGCAGGACCGCCTGCGCTTGGAGACGACCTCGAAGCTCATCTCCACCCGCGTCATCGACCTCGTCTCGCCGATCGGCAAGGGCCAGCGCGGTCTCATCGTCGCCCCGCCGAAGGCCGGCAAGACGACGGTCATGCAGCAGATCGCCAACGCCATCGCCGAGAACAACCCTGAGGTCCACCTCATGGTCGTCCTCGTTGACGAGCGTCCTGAGGAAGTCACCGACATGCAGCGTGCGGTCAAGGGCGAGGTCATCGCCTCGACCTTCGACCGCCCGGCCGATGACCACACGACGATCGCCGAACTCGCCATCGAACGCGCCAAGCGCCTCGTCGAGATGGGCCAGGACGTCGTCGTGCTGCTCGACAACATCACCCGTCTCGGCCGTGCCTACAACCTCGCACAGCCGGCCTCGGGCCGGATCCTCTCCGGCGGTGTCGACGCCAATGCCCTCTACCCGCCGAAGAAGTTCTTCGGCGCCGCCCGCAACATCGAAGGCGGCGGCTCGCTCACCATCCTCGCCACCGCTCTCGTTGAGACCGGCTCGAAGATGGACGAAGTGATCTTCGAGGAGTTCAAGGGCACCGGCAACATGGAGCTGCGTCTGAGCCGCCACCTGGCCGACAAGCGCATCTTCCCGGCTGTCGACGTCAACTCCTCAGGCACCCGCCGCGAAGAGAACCTCATGAGCCCCGAAGAGCGCAAGGTCATGTGGAAGCTGCGCCGCGTGCTCTCCGGCCTCGAACAGCAGCAGGCACTCGAACTGCTCATCTCGAAGATGAAGGAGACCGGCTCGAACGCCGAGTTCCTGTTCCAGGTGCAGAAGACCACGCCGCTGCCGAAGTCGGCGGCCGACGACAACTGACCGGCTGGCCCGCCTGCATGAGTGAGACCGCCGACACGGCAGCCGATATCGACTCGCTGCGCCAGATGGTGCACATGCTCCGCGACGAGCATGCCCGCATCGAGCAGGAGCTGGCCGATCCCGAGGTGCACGCCAACCCGGGCACGGCGCGCCGGCTGACCCGCCGGTATGCCGAGCTCGAAAAGGTCGTGTCCTGCTGGGGCGATCTCATCGCCGCCCAGGACGACCTGGAGGCCTGCCGCGAACTCGCCGACGACGATCCCGGCTTCGCCCAGGAGATCCCCGCGCTCGAAGAGCAGCGCGGGCAGCTCCTGGGCGTGCTGCGGGATCTGCTCGTGCCCCGCGACCCGGATGACGACCGCGATGCGCTCGTCGAGATCAAAGCAGGGGAGGGCGGCGAGGAGTCGGCACTCTTCGCCTCCGACCTGCTGCGGATGTACCAGCGGTGGGCCGATCGGCGCGGTTGGTCGACCGAGGTCATCGACACCACACCCTCGGACCTCGGCGGCTGCAAGGACGTCACGCTGGCCGTCAAGGCCAAGGACGAAGGCGCCTACGGGTGGCTGAAGTTCGAAGGCGGCGTCCACCGCGTCCAGCGTGTGCCGGTGACCGAATCGCAGGGTCGCATCCACACCTCGGCTGCCGGTGTCATCGTCTTCCCCGACGTCGACGAGCCCGACGAGGTCCAGATCAACGACGCCGATCTGCGCGTCGACGTCTACCGCTCATCAGGCCCCGGCGGGCAGTCGGTCAACACGACCGACTCGGCGGTGCGCATCACCCACGTGCCCACCGGCATCGTCGCCAGCTGCCAGAACGAGAAGTCCCAGCTGCAGAACAAGGCCGCCGCCCTGCGCATTCTGCGCGCCCGGCTGCTGGCCGCCCAGGCCGCCGAAGCAGCGGCCGAAGCCGATGACCGGCGCCGCTCGCAGGTGCGCACCGTCGACCGGTCTGAGCGGATCCGCACCTACAACTTCCCGGAGAACCGGATCGCCGACCACCGCACCGGCTACAAGGCCCACAACCTCGACCAGGTGCTCGCCGGCGACCTCGATGCCGTCGTCGAATCCTGCCGCGCACTCGACCGCGCCCAGCGTCTCGAGGAGGCGCAGTAAGCGTGAGTCCAGCCGCAGACACGGCTGGTGGGCAGCCGGCAGATGCGCTCATCGCCGCTGCCCGCACCCGGCTGGCTGAGGCCGGCATCGACACCCCCGGCACTGACGCACGGCTGCTGCTGGCCCACGTGCTCGGTCTGACCCACAAGGAGCTGTCGCTGAAGCTGCTGCGCGGCTTCGACGTGCCCGCTGAGCAGGTGCGCAGCTTCGACGACTGCCTGACCCGGCGGGCGGGGCGCGAACCGCTCCAGCACATCACCGGCACCACCGGCTTCCGCCATCTCGACCTCCGCCTCGGGCCCGGGGTCTTCATCCCGCGCCCGGAGACCGAACTCCTCATCGACCCGGCCATCGCCCACGCCGCCGCCCTGCGCTCCGACGACGAACACACCGGCAACGGCCGGGCGCGCGTGATCCGGATCCTCGACATGTGCACCGGCACCGGCGCCCTGGCCCTGGCTGCGGCCACCGAGATCCCCGGCAGCGAGGTCCACGCCGTCGAGCTCTCCGCCGAGGCCTGCCGGTGGGCTGAGCTCAACATCGCCGCCACCGCCGAGGCGGTCGCCGCCGCCGGCTCGACCGTCACCCTCCATGCCGGTGACGTCGCCGAGGTGGTGCCGGGTCTCGGGCCCTTCGACATCGTCGTGACGAACCCGCCGTATGTGCCCGAGGCCACCCAGCCCGACATCCCCGAAGTCACCGGCTACGACCCGGCCATCGCGCTGTACGGCGGGGGAGCAGACGGGATGCAGACACCGGCACGGATCATCAAGCTCGCCGCCGAGGCGCTGCGGGCGGGCGGGCTGCTCGTCATCGAACATGATGAGACGCAGGCTGCGGCGATCCAGCAGGCCTGCGCTGCCGCTGGTCTGTCCGGTGCCGCCACCCACACCGACTACACTGGCAGAGACCGTTTCACCACCGCCGAACGCCTGGAAGGGCCGTGAATGTCGCGCACGTTCAGCATCGACAACGATGAGATGAGAGACCTGGTCTTCAGCGAATGCGCCCGGGTCCTCGAATCCGATGGACTCATCGTCATGCCGACCGACACCGTCTACGGCATCGCCGCTGACGCCTTCTCCGCCACCGGCGTCGAGAAGCTGCTCCAAGCCAAGGGCCGCGGCCGCGATATGCCCCCGCCGGTGCTCGTCGGCCAGCGCGAAGTGCTCATGGCTCTGGCCGAGGTGCCGAACACCTCCGTCTTCGAACTCACCAAGCGCTTCTGGCCCGGTCCCCTGACGATCATCTGCGGTGCCCAGGCGATGCTCGACTGGGACCTCGGCGACACGCACGGCACGGTCGCCGTGCGGATGCCCGACCACGAGGCGGCCCTCGAACTGCTGCGCAAGACCGGCCCGCTGGCCGTCTCCTCAGCCAACACCCACGGTTCACCGGCCGCCTGCAATGCTGCCGAAGCCGAGGAGATGCTCGGTGAGAGCGTCGACATCTACATCGACGGGGGAGAGGTGCCCGGCATCGGCGCCTCGACGATCGTCGACCTCACCCGCACCCCGCCGCGCATCCTGCGCGAGGGCCCGATCACCGCAGCCGAATTGCGCGAGGTGCTGCCCGATCTGGAGGACAGCGCCGCGAGCACAGAGGAGACCACCGCCTCGGGCGAGGAGGAGACCACTGCCTCGGGCGAGGAGGAGACCGCCACCTCGGGTACGGAAGAGAGCGCTGCCTCAGGCGCGGAAGAGACCAGTGCCTCGGGCGCGGAAGCAGCTGACGAAATCACGCGGGAGTAATCCCGCGTGCGCGCCTACCTCTTCATCCTCCTCGTCGCAGCGATCGTGTCGTACCTCGTCACCCCGATGGTGCGGCGCATCGCCGAACGCGGACTCATCTTCGCGCCGCTGCGCGCCCGCGACGTCCACTCGGTGCCCACCCCGCGACTGGGCGGGGTGGCCATCTACGCCGGTCTGCTCGTCGGACTGCTGTTCGCCTCGCAGACGCCGTTCCTCGAAGAGCTGTTCGTCCAGCCCGGGGCGATCATCGGCATCGTCGGGGCGGCGACGATCCTGTGCGCCCTCGGCGTCGTCGACGACATCTGGGACCTCAACTGGATCACCAAGCTCGCCGGCCAGACCCTGGCCGCCGGGTTCATGGCCTTCAACGGTGTGACCCTGCTGTCGATCCCCTTCAACTCCGTCATCATCGGCTCCCCGCGGATGTCGATCATCCTCACCGTGCTCGTCGTGCTCATCACCATCAACGCCGTCAACTTCGTCGACGGTCTCGACGGACTGGCTGCCGGGATCGTGACGATCGGCGGCATCGCATTCTTCGTCTACTCCTACAGTCTGGCCGTCGACACCAGCTCCGACAGCTACGCCAACCTCGCCTCGCTCATCATCTCGCTGCTCGTCGGGGCATGCCTGGGCTTCCTGCCGCACAACTTCAATCCGGCCCGGATCTTCATGGGCGACTCCGGCTCGATGCTCATCGGCCTGCTGCTGGCTGCCTCGACGATCCGGGTGACCGGCCAGGTCGACCCAGCGCTGCTGTCGGATCAGCGCGTCTTCGCGACCTACCTGCCGATCATCCTCCCGGTGGCGGTGATGTTCCTGCCGCTGCTCGACCTCGGCCTGGCAGTCCTGCGGCGCATGTCCGCCGGCAAGTCCCCGTTCTCGGCAGATGCCAAGCACCTGCACCACCGCATGCTCCGACTCGGGCACTCGCATGCACGCGCGGTGCTCATCCTGTACCTGTGGACGGCGATCTTCGCCTTCGGCTCGGTGTCGTTCCTCATCGCCACCCCCGCCGTCAACGTGCCCATCATCCTCGGCAGCGTGGCGATCACGCTGTTCCTGACGTTCTACCCGCTGTATGCGCGCCTGCGCGCGAAGGAGGCCATCCGATGACCGACCCGAAGCCCGCCCCGCACGAGCGCCGCGAGACCGACGTCGACCTGCAGTGGAAGGCCATCTGGCGCGCGCTGATCATCCGCGGCGCGATCCTCGTCGTCGCCGTCACCCTCCTCGGCGGGCTGCTCGGCATGCTCTTCGCAGGCCAGCGGGGTCTCAACGGAGCGCTGATCGGCGGGGGACTGGCGGCGATCTTCCTGCTCGTCTCGCTCGTCATCATGTACATCGGCCGCAGCTGGAACCTCACCGTCATCGCCGGTGCGCTCGGCGTGGGCTTCCTGTTCAAGGCCTTCATCTTCATGATCGTCATCTGGCGGATCAAGGACGCGGCCTGGCTCGACGGGACGACGGCGTTCTTCACGATCGTCGCAGCCGTGCTCGGCACCTCGCTCATCGATGCGATCACCGTCACACGCGCCCGGGTGCCGACCGTCGACCCCGAGGCGCGCTGAAATCCAGCCGCGGTCACCGACCGCAGCCTGACGACGCGCTGTTTTGAGGCTCTGACCAGGCGTTTTGTCGCGGTGGAAAGCCCGAGAACATGCGGATCGGAGCAGGTGCAGGGATTGCCCAGCAATTTGTGAGTTTATTACTGCGATTGGTAGAGTACTCAAGGACCAGGTGCCAGTTCACCGGTCTCCATGATGTGACAATGCCGCTCCACACTCGTGTGCCGGAGCGACTGGTCGGCCTGGTTCTTACCCGCCCGGGCCCGAAATTGGGAGAGTAACCGAAACGTGTCTATCTTCACCGCGGCGAATTCTGTGATTCTGGCAGCAGGGGACGGCGGGTTCCACCCGCCCACGATGCAGGAGTTCTTCCCGCCGGCGATCTTCTTCGAAGGCACGCCATTCGAGTTCAACCGCGTCATGCTCGTGCGGGTCATCGCCGCCGCAGCACTGTGCATCCTCATGGTGATGGCCGCCAAGCGCGCCAAGCTCGTTCCCTCCCGCGGCCAGTCGATGGCCGAACTCTCCCTTGACTTCGTGCGCAGCAGCATCGCCGAGCAGACCATGGGCAAGGAGCGCGGCCGCAAGTTCCTGCCGCTCATCGCCACCATCTTCTTCATGGTCCTTGCGATGAACCTCACCGGCCTCATCCCGTTCCTCAACCTGGCCGGCACCTCAGTCGTCGGCGTTCCGATGCTGCTGGCCGTCATCGTGTACGTCACGTACCACATCGAGGGCATCCGCTCGCTTGGCGTCGGCGGCTACCTCAAGAACGCGCTCGTGCTGCCGAACGTTCCGCCGGTCATGCACGTCCTGCTGATTCCGATCGAGTTCCTCACCAAGTTCGTCATCCAGCCCTTCACGCTCACCCTGCGTCTGCTGGCCAACATGCTCGTCGGCCACCTGCTGCTCGTGCTGTGCTTCTCGGCGACCTGGTTCTTCTTCTTCGACGCGGCCATGGGCTTCAAGTTCTTCGGATTCCTCACGCTCTTCGGCGGCCTGTTCATGACCGCCCTCAAACTGCTGGTCTCCGTCCTGCAGGCCTACATCTTCGCGCTGCTCGCCTCCGTCTACATTGACCAGGCTGCATCGAAGCACTGATCTTCCCTGACCTGACCGCAAAGCTTGTAACGAAAAACCGTTACGCGTACCGCCCGGTACACAACCGAAAGGAAACGTCCAAAGTGGATATTCTCGCTGAAGTCAACGGCTCCATCGCCACTGTCGGCTACGGCCTCGCCGCGATCGGCCCGGGCATCGGCCTTGGCATCGTCATCGGCAAGACCATCGAGGGAACCGCACGTCAGCCTGAGCTCGCCAACGCTCTGCGCGGCAACATGTTCCTTGGCATCGCCCTGATCGAGGCCCTGGCCCTCATCGGCATCGCCACGCCCTTCTTCCTTTGATATCGAGGACTGACTCAATGACTCCGATGATTCTTGCGGCCGAGGGGACACCGAACCCCCTCATCCCCGCTACCTATGACATCGTCTGGAGTGCGGTGATCTTCCTCATCATCCTCGTGGTGTTCTGGAAGTTTGTTCTGCCGACGTTCAACCGGGTCCTCGACGAACGAGCTGAGAAGATTCAGGGAGGCATCGAGAAGGCCGAACGCGTTCAGGCCGAAGCCGATGCCGCACTCGCTGAATACCAGAAGCAGCTCGCCGACGGCCGTGCCGAGGCAGCGCGCATGCGCTCCGAGGCACAGGAAGACGGCGCTCAGATCATCGCCGAGATGAAGCAGCAGGCCAATGCAGAGGCCGAGCGCATCATCTCCCAGGCAAAAGCACAGATCGAAGCCGAGAAGCAGGCGGCCATGGTCGAACTGCGCGGAGACGTCGGCGGCCTGGCCACCGACCTCGCCTCGCGCATCGTCGGTGAGAGCCTCACCGACGACGCCCGTTCGGCCCAGGTGGTCGACCGCTTCATCGCAGATCTCGAAGCAAGCACCCCGGCCCAGTCGGTTAAGGAGTCGTGATGCTGCAGTCGAGCAGGAACTCGCTCAACGATGTGCTGGACGCAGTTGACTCCCGGCTCCAGAACGCTGCCGGCGCTGCCGCAACCGAACTCGGTGACGGGCTGCTGTCGATCGTCTCCGCAATGGCTGACAGCGCGCAGCTGCGCCGCCTCATGGCAGACGGCGCCATTGCCGAGGAGCGGAAGCACGGTGTGCTCGACACGCTGTTCTCCGGCCGGGTCGACGCGGCCGCACTCGACATCGCCAAGCGCGCCGCCACACTGCACTGGGCTCGCCCCCAGGACAGCGTGACCGCGCTGGAGGATGCCGGCGTCACTGCGATCGCGGCACAGGCACAGGCTGAGGGGCGTCTCGGCGAGGTCGAGGAGGAGCTGTTCCGCTTCACCCGCCTCATCGAGTCCGATCACGAGCTGGGCTGGGCCTTCGAGTCCGCAGCCCCGGCTGAGACGAAGCGCGCACTCGCAGCCAACCTGCTCGACGGCAAGGCCGCGACTGAGACCGTCAAGCTGGCAGCACAGGCTGCTGCGCACCCGCGCGGCGCCCGCGTCTCCGAGACGCTAGACCGCTACTCGGAAGTGCTGGCCCGCCGTCAGGCGCGCTCCGTTGCCGAGGTGACGGTCGCCAAGCCGATGAGCGACGAGCAGCAGGAGCGCCTGGCTGCAGCGCTGTCGGCCCACTACGGCCGCGAGCTGGTCCTCAACGTGCATGTGGACCCCGACGTCGTCGGTGGTGTGCGTGTGCAGGTCGGCGACGAAGTGATGAATTCGACGATCTCGAATCGTCTGTCCGACCTTCGCCGTCGCCTGGCAAGCTGATCAACCGCCCGCGCCTCGGGCTACATACACACGTTCAGACAGCGGTCTGCAGAGAAGAACCGGGTCGCTGCGAGAGAGATTTAAGGAAGCAGGGAAACCAGATGGCGGAACTGACAATTCGTCCGGATGAGATCCGGGACGCCCTGGGGAAGTTCGTTGAGTCGTACAACCCCGAAGGCGGAGACAAGACTGAGGTCGGAAAGGTCGTCACCGCAGGCGACGGCATCGCCAGCGTGTCCGGACTGCCCGGCACCATGGCCAATGAGCTGCTGCGCTTCGAAGACGGCACCCTCGGCCTCGCACAGAACCTCGACGAGCGCGAGATCGGCGTCGTCATCCTCGGTGAGTTCGCCACCATCGCCGAAGAGCAGCCCGTCTACCGCACCGGCGAGGTCCTCTCGATCCCGGTCGGCGACGGCTTCCTCGGCCGTGTCGTCGACCCGCTCGGCGCCCCGATCGACGGCCTCGGCGATATCGAGTCCGACACCCGCCGTGAGCTCGAGCTCCAGGCCGCCGGCGTCATGGCACGCCAGGAGGTTCGCGAGCCGCTGCAGACCGGCCTGAAGGCCATCGACGCGATGGTGCCTGTCGGCCGTGGCCAGCGTCAGCTCATCATCGGGGACCGCAAGACCGGCAAGACCGCCCTTGCGCTCGACACCATCATCAACCAGAAGGCCAACTGGGAGTCCGGCGACCCGAAGAAGCAGGTCCGCTGCATCTACGTCGCCTGCGGCCAGAAGGGCTCGACCATCGCCTCGGTGCGTCGTTCGCTCGAAGAGGCCGGCGCCATGGAGTACACCACCATCGTCGCCTCGCCCGCCTCGGACCCGGCAGGCTTCAAGTACCTCGCCCCCTACTCCGGCTCGGCCATCGGCCAGCACTGGATGTACGAGGGCAAGCACGTTCTCATCGTCTTCGACGACCTGTCCAAGCAGGCAGAGGCGTACCGTGCGATCTCGCTGCTGCTGCGCCGCCCGCCGGGCCGCGAAGCCTACCCGGGTGACGTCTTCTACCTCCACTCCCGCCTGCTGGAGCGCTGCGCGAAGCTCTCCGACGAGCTCGGCGGCGGTTCGATGACCGGCCTGCCGATCATCGAGACGAAGGCCAACGACGTCGGCGCGTTCATTCCGACCAACGTCATCTCGATCACCGACGGCCAGATCTTCCTGCAGTCGGACCTGTTCAACTCGAACCAGCGTCCGGCCGTCGACGTCGGCGTGTCCGTCTCCCGTGTGGGCGGCGCCGCGCAGACGAAGGCGCTCAAGAGCGTCTCCGGCACCCTGAAGATCTCGCTGGCCCAGTACCGTTCGCTCGAAGCCTTCGCGATGTTCGCCTCGGACCTCGATGCCGCCACCAAGCGCCAGCTCGCCCGTGGCGCCCGTCTGATGGAGCTGCTCAAGCAGGGCCAGTTCGAGCCGATGCCGTTCGAGAAGCAGACCGTGTCCGTGTGGGCCGGCTCCGAAGGATACCTCGACGACATTCCGGTCGACGATGTGCTGCGCTTCGAAAAGGAGTTCCACGACTACCTCGAGCGCAAGACTGGTGTCCTCGATGCGATCCGCGAGACGCAGAAGCTCGAAGACGACACCAAGGATGAGCTCACCACTGCCATCAAGGACTTCTCTGACGGCTTCCAGACCTCCGAAGACGGCGGCGTGCATGTCGGCTCCGAAGAGTTCGACTCCGCTGATGAGGACGAGGTCCAGCAGGAGCAGATCGTCAAGCAGAAGCGCTGAGCGCGCTTTGCCCATGACGATCGCTAGCGAAAGGAAGTACTGATGGGAGCCCAGCAGAGGGTCTTCAAGGCGAAGATCAACTCCACCAAGTCCTTGAGGAAGATCTTCAAGGCCATGGAGCTCATCGCGGCATCCCGGATTCAGAAGGCCATCGGCCGGGTGAAGGCAGCCAGCCCGTACGCGAACGCACTCACGCGTGCGGTCTCGGCAGTCGCCACCCAGTCCAACGTCGATCACACGCTGACGACTGAGCCGGAGGAGATCCGGCGCGCAGCCGTCGTCGTGATCGGCCCGGACCGCGGGTTCGCCGGAGCGTACTCGGCCAACGTCATCCGCGAGGCCGAAGAGCTCATCCGGCTGCTGACCGAGAACGGCAAGGACGTCCACCTCTACTCGGTGGGCCGCAAGGCCGAGACGTACTACACGTTCCGCGACCGCGACCTGAAGAAGTCCTGGACCGGATTCTCCGAATCCCCGCAGGCCGAACACGCCCGCGAGATCGGCGAGGTCCTGCTCGAGGACTTCCACACGGCGTTCGAAGAAGACGGCGTCGACGAGATCTACCTCGTCTACACCCGCTTCAAGTCCAGCGTGACCCAGGAGCCGGAGTACCGGCGCCTCATCCCGCTGGAGGTTGTGGACGCAGAGGACGCTGCCGAGACCGATCAGGTCCCGCAGTCCGGCGGCCTGCCCGACCGAGACAAGGCCAAGGCCCATGACGAGGTCTTCCCGCTGTACGAGTTCGAGCCCGGCCCAGCAGAGGTGCTTGACGCACTGCTGCCGCGCTACATCGACTCGCGGATCCTCGCGGCGCTGCTCAATGCCGCTGCCTCCGAGCAGGCGGCACGTCAGCAGGCCATGAAGACCGCGACCGATAACGCAGACGAACTCATCAAGACCTACACCCGGCTGGCCAACACGGCTCGCCAGGCCGAGATCACCCAGGAAATCTCTGAGATCGTCGGCGGTGCGGATTCCCTCGCGGCATCCGGCGCCGACGACTGATCGGCCACACAAGAGAGCAGAAGAGAAAGTAGACCATGACTGCCACAGTTACGGAAACCCCGCAGACGCAGGGCACCGCTGGCCGGATCTCCCGCGTCATCGGCCCTGTCGTGGACGTCGAGTTCCCGCTCGACTCCGTGCCAGCGATTTACAACGCTCTGACCACCGAGGTGACCCTCTCCGAGGGCACCCGCAAGATCACCCTCGAAGTCGAGCTCCAGCTCGGCAACGGCATCGTCCGTGCCATCTCGCTGCAGCCGACCGACGGCCTCGTGCGCGGCCAGGAGGTCATCGACACCGGTGCACCGATCTCGGTGCCCGTCGGCGATGTCACCAAGGGCAAGGTCTTCAACGTCACCGGCGATGTCCTCAACGACTCGATGATCGATGAGCCCTACGAGATCACCGAGCGGTGGCCGATCCACCGCGAGGCCCCGAACTTCGACCAGCTGGAGTCCAAGACCCAGATGTTCGAGACCGGCATCAAGGTCATCGACCTGCTGACGCCTTACGTCCAGGGCGGCAAGATCGGCCTGTTCGGCGGTGCCGGCGTCGGCAAGACCGTCCTCATCCAGGAGATGATCACCCGTGTCGCCCAGGACCACGGCGGTGTCTCCGTGTTCGCCGGCGTCGGTGAGCGCACCCGTGAGGGCAACGACCTCATCATGGAGATGGACGAGTCGGGCGTGCTCGACAAGACCGCACTGGTCTTCGGCCAGATGGACGAGCCCCCAGGCACCCGTCTGCGCATCGCCCTGACCGGCCTGACGATGGCGGAGTACTTCCGCGATGTCCAGCAGCAGGACGTGCTGCTGTTCATCGACAACATCTTCCGCTTTACCCAGGCAGGCTCCGAGGTCTCGACGCTGCTCGGCCGCATGCCCTCGGCCGTCGGCTACCAGCCGACCCTGGCCGACGAGATGGGCGTGCTGCAGGAGCGCATCACCTCGACCCGCGGTCACTCCATCACCTCGATGCAGGCGATCTACGTCCCGGCTGACGACTACACGGACCCGGCTCCGGCAACGACGTTCGCCCACCTCGATGCGACCACCGAGCTCAGCCGTGACATCGCCTCGCGCGGTCTGTACCCGGCTGTGGACCCGCTGGCCTCGTCCTCGCGCATCCTCGACCCGCTGTACGTGGGCCAGGATCACTACGACGTCGCCACCCAGGTCAAGCAGATTCTGCAGAAGAACAAGGAGCTGCAGGACATCATCGCGATCCTCGGTGTCGACGAGCTCTCCGAAGAGGACAAGCTCACCGTGCACCGCGCACGCCGCATCGAGCAGTTCCTGTCCCAGAACACCTACACCGCAGTCCAGTTCACCGGTGTTGAGGGATCGACCGTGTCGATCCAGGACACCGTCGAAGGCTTCCGCGGCATCTGCAACGGCGACTTCGACCACATCCCGGAACAGGCCTTCTTCAACGTCGGCCCGATCGACGATGTGCTGCGCAACTACGACAAGCTCCAGAAGGAGAACTGATCCCTCATGAGCCTGAATGTCACCGTCGTGGCCGCCGACCGGAGCATCTGGTCCGGTGAGGCCAAGCGCGTCGTCGCTCGTACGACCGAAGGTGAGATCGGCATCCTGTCCGGCCACGAGCCCGTTCTGGCGATCGTGGCCGGCGGGGAGGTGCGCATTGTGACGGCTGACGATCAGACCGTCCGGGCGCAGGCCGACGGCGGCTTCCTGTCCGTCGAGAACGACAGGGTGAACATCGTCGCCGACCAGGCCGAGCTCGTCTGAGACATCGCATACACTGGTCAACGTGAACCCATCGACCCTGCTGATCATTCTGCTCTCGTTGGTAGGGCTGGCTGTGGTTTTTGTCGTGCTGTTCCTGGTGCGACGACGGGCGATCACCAAGCTTCGGGGCGCGTTCGACTGCTCCATCAGCGTGGGCGAGGATACTCCTCGCCCACGCTGGCGTTTGGGTGTGGCGGTCTTCACGATCACCTCACTCGACTGGTACCCGATCTTCAGCCTCACCCGGTCGCCGGCGATGACCCTGCCGCGGCAGGACATGGAGATCATCCGGCGCGAAGAGCCGGATTCCGCTGAGCGCTACGCCGTCATGCCCGGCGCTGTCATCGTGACAGCCGCCTACGGCGCAGCAGACGGCTCAGCCCATCAGACCCGGCTGGCCCTCGACTACGAGGCGCTGGCCGCTCTGGCCTCCTGGCTCGAATCAGCGCCGCCGGGCTTCAACCGCACCGTCGGCCGTTTCACCTAGGCGGCCTTGACCTCCTAGACTGATATGTCCTGCGGGGCTGCGCTCCTCAGGACTCTTCTCTGCCACCGCACGATCCGCCCGAGGAGGACCACGCTCATGGAGATCCTGTCCGTCAACGGACCGCACCGGCTCACCGGCGACGTGGCCGTGCGCGGGGCGAAGAACAGCGTGCTCAAGCTCATGGCCGCCACCCTCCTGGCCCCGGGCCGGTCGGTGATCTCCAACGTGCCGCGCATCCTCGATGTCTCGATCATGAGCGAACTGCTGCGCCGCCTCGGCTGCGAGATCGACTACGACCCCGAGGCCGGGATCATCGACATCGACGTGCCGGAGGAGCCGGGCATCCAGGCCGACTACGAACTCGTGCGCGCCATGCGCGCCTCGATCTGCGTGCTCGGCCCGCTCACCGGGCGGATGCACGCAGCCCATGTCGCGATGCCCGGCGGTGACGCCATCGGCTCGCGCGGACTCGACATGCACCAGGCCGGGCTCGAGGCGATGGGCGCCAGCGCACATCTCGACCACGGCTACTTCATCGCCGAAGCCCCAGACGGCCTGGCCGGTGCCGAGATCCACCTGCGGTTCCCCTCGGTGGGTGCGACCGAGAACCTCCTCATGGCCGCCACCCTGGCTGAGGGCACCACCATCATCGACAACGCCGCCAAGGAACCGGAGATCATCGACATCTGCCTCATGCTCCAGGCGATGGGCGCGCAGATCTCCGGCATCGGGACCAAGACTCTGACGATCGAGGGCGTCGAGCGCCTGCACCCGGTCGAGCACCGGGTCGTCGGCGACCGGATCGTCGCCGGTTCCTGGGCCTTCGCCGCAGCCATCACCGGCGGGGATGTCACCGTGCGCGGCATCGACCCGCAGCTGCTGCCGCACGTCTTCGAGCACCTGCGCGCCGCCGGCGCCGAGGTGTCGGTCCTGTCCGGCAGCGCGGACACCGAGGGCCTGGTCGCCGGAATCGCCGCAGCGAATGAGCACGGAGCCCAGAACATGGGCTTCCGGGTCGTGGGCCCGAGCCGACCGCACAGCATCCGCGTCGCCACCCTGCCGTTCCCCGGCTTCCCGACCGACCTGCAGCCCTTCGCTGTGGCCCTCAATGCGATCGCCGACGGAGTCGGCCTGCTGACCGAGAATCTGTTCGAGGCCCGCTGGCGCTTCGTCCATGAGCTCGCACGCCTCGGTGCTGAGATCACCATCGACGGCAACCACGCGCTCGTCACCGGTGTCAGCTCGCTCTCCGGAGCCGAGGTGGAGGCCTCGGACATCCGTGCCGGGGCCGCTCTCGTCATCGCCGGCCTGGCAGCCGAGGGTCGCACCGAAGTCTCCGGCGTCGATCACATCGACCGCGGCTATGAGGGATTCGTCGAACAGCTCCAGGCACTCGGCGCAGACGTCGAGCGGGTCGACAAGCCCGAGCCCTTCGACATCGAGTCCCTCGCCTGAGCGGCGGCTGTCAGCGGCACACCGGCTGGGGGAGCAGCGTGGCTTGAGCGCTCAGAACAGCCGTGAGTCCGGGTCGTCCATTCCGCGCAGCGCATCGTAGTCGAGGACCACACAGCGGATCCCGCGGTCTTCGGCCAGTGTGCGTGCCTGCGGCTTGATCTCCTGGGCGGCGAACACACCGGTGACCGGGGCGAGGATCGGATCGCGGTTCATGAGCTCGAGATAGCGGGTGAGCTGCTCGACCCCGTCGATCTCCCCGCGGCGCTTGATCTCGACTGCCACCGAGGCACCGGCATCGTCCTTGGCGAGGATGTCGACCGGCCCGATGGCGGTCATGTACTCCCGGCGGACGGTCGAGTAGCCCGAGCCGAGGGTCTCGATGTGCTCGGCCAGCAGCTCCTGCAGATGCGATTCGACGCCGTCCTTGACCAGACCTGGATCGACACCGAGCTCAGCGGAGATCTCATCGCGGATCTGCGCGATGCTGATGATGAGATGGTCGCCGGTCTTCTGGTGGGTGACCGTCCAGATCTCGGTGATGCCGTGCTCGGCCTGTTCGGCGCTGGGTTCGCTGATCGTCGTGGTGCACGGTGGGCTCATCCAGTTGAGGGGCTTGTAGGAGCCGCCGTCGGAATGGACGAGGACGCTGCCATCGGCCTTGAGCATGAGCACCCGGTCTGCCATGGGCAGGTGGGCCGTCAGCCGGCCGGCATAGTCGACACTGCACTTCGCGATCACTAAACGCACGGCATTACTGTACGTGAGACAATGACGCCATGCCACGTTCGTCGTCTTCGCGCCGCGCAAACAAATGGGCCCGGCCGCACCGCGAGCTGGGAGCGAGCCTGAATTCCGTGCCGCGGGCCGCCGAGGGACCCGACGGCACATGGGTCGTCCAGCAGGTGCGCGGCAGCAGTTCCGGCAAGGTCTACACGTGCCCCGGCTGCCTGCAGGACCTGCCAGCCCGCATGGACCACATCGTCGCCTGGCGCTCCGAGGAGGAGTTCGGCTTCAACACCGGAGTCGGTGCGCGCCGTCACTGGCACAGGGCCTGCTTCCGCAGCCGGCCGCCGCGCTGAACGGCTCCGCACCTGTCCATGACGAAGGCGGGGACTTCCAATCGGAAGTCCCCGCCTTCAGCTGTCGGTAGGCGTTCAGCGCAGCCGGTTCGAGTTCTGCGACTTGCGGTTGAGCGAACCGCGATTGCCGCTGCCGGCAGCCTGTGAGCCCGAGGCGCCGCCGGACTTCGAGGCGTTCGACTGCTGGCCGGCATTCGCCTGCGCGCCGCCCTGGGTGGGCTTGGCACCGGGCTTCGCGGCTCCGGCCTGCGAACCGCCGGACGAACCGTCAGGACGGGTCTTCATCTCCTGCGTCTCGTCCTCGCTGATGACCTCAGCTTCCTCGATGTCCTCACCATCGCCGTCGGCGGCGCTGCTGTCACCGTCCGAGGACTTCACATCCGTGGCCGGCGTCGCTGCCGCATCGTCCTTCGCATCCTCAGCGGCGGTGAGCTCGGCGAGCTCATCATCAGAGGCGATCTTCTCCGTGGGCAGAGCCGCAGCAGCCTCCTGATCGGACTTGTCCTCGGTGAAGTCGACATCGTCGAACAGGCCGGGCGCTGCGAACATCGACCGCAGCTGCTCGAGCTGGGCGGTGATCGTGCGGCGCTGCTTGGTCAGCAGGTCGACCTGGGCCTGGGCGGAGGAGACATTGCGCTTGGCCTCAGCGGCCGACTCCTCGATCGTCGCCTCGGCAGTCGAACGTGCCTCGGAGATGAGATCCTGGGCGCGCTTGCGGCCATCGGCGATGATCTTGTCGGCCTTCTCGACCGCTTCCTTGCGGGTGCGCTCGGCACGCTCGGCCGCAGCCTTCGCGTCATCGTCGGCCTTCTTCGCCCGGGCCTGGGCTTCCTCGGTCAGCTTCCGGTGCTCGGCGGCAGCGGTGTCGAAGCGCTCCTTCTCAGCTGTTTCGGCCTTCTGGCGCTTATCGGCGAGCTCGACATCGAGCTCATCGGCAGCTTTGCGGATCTCCTCGTCCTTGGCCTTGGCAGCGGCGAGGATCTCGTCGGCTTCCTTCTTCGCCTTCGCCCGGATGTCAGCGGCATCCTTCTCGGCGTCAGCACGCAGCTGCGCGACCTCGCGCTTGAGTGACTCACGCGACTCCTCAGCCTCCGTCGACGCGGTCGAGGTCAGCTGCTCGGCCTCGCGCTCGGCAGCGGTCTGGATCTCCTCGGCACGGGTCTCAGCAGCCTGGATCGTCTCCTCGGCGCGCAGCTCGGCAGCCGAGCTGATCGCCTCCGCCTCGGAGCGGGCATTGTTGAGGGTGTCGTTGCTCTCGGTGTGCATACGGGCGCGCTGGCTGGCGGCGTCGGCACGAGCCTTGTTGCGGATCGTCTCGGCATCGGCGGTGGCCTGGGCGAGGGTTTCGCGGGCCTGTGACTCGGCGATCTTGAGCAGGTGGTCGATGCGGGAGCCGGGAGGGCCAGCTGCCTCTGCCTTGTCGCTGGCGGCGTCCTTGAGCTGCTGCTTCGCCTCGGAGAGCTCTCCGGCGATCTGCAGCTTCGCCCGGTCGGCGCTGATGACCTGAGACCGCGCATCGGACAGGGCCTTGCGCAGGGATTCGATCTCGGTCCGCAGCTGGCCGATGCGCGCATCGACTTCGTTCTTCTCGTAACCGCGCATCGCGGTCCGGAACTCTTCGGGAGGCGTCACAGTCTTCGACTCCGTTTCATTCATTGCGTGGGAATTTCGGGGGCTCACCATCCCACTCTACTCGCCGTACGCGCCAACACCCGTCTGAGGCCGCCATCTGAGCGGTGCAGGTCACACCACTGAGGGAATTCACAGCCGGCTACCCGGGATTCTCAGCAGTTGGACCCTCGACTAGGCTGGGATCTGTATCACTATGTGTGGACTGCGGAGCCGAGCCCAGGAGTGCCAGGACGGCCGCATCCGTCGAAGGAGGAATCATGACCGAAGCTGTGATCGTTGCCGGTTCGCGCACCCCGCTGGGACGCATGAGCGGAGCCCTCGGATCGCTGAGCGCCATGGATCTCGGTGCCGAGGCGATCTCCGGGGCGCTGCACCGCGCCGGCGTCAAGCCCGAAGCCGTCGAGTACGTCATCATGGGTCAGGTCCTGCAGGCCGGCTGCGGTCAGGGGCCGGCACGCCAGGCCGCCGCCAAGGCCGGCATCCCGATGTCGGTGCCGGCCATCACCATCAACAAGCTCTGCCTCTCAGGCCTCAACGCCATCACCCAGGCGGCCATGCTCGTGCGTGCCGGAGAGTACGAAGTCGTCGTCGCCGGCGGCCAGGAGTCGATGACCAATGCCCCGCACATGCTGGAGAAGTCCCGCGCCGGCTACAAGTACGGCACCGTCAAGGTCCGCGACCACATGGACTACGACGGACTGTGGGACGCCTTCACCGACCAGGCGATGGGCGGGCTGACCGAGGACGCGAACAAGGGCGAGCGCGAGTTCAGCCGCGAGCAGCAGGACGCCTTCGCCGCCCGATCCCACCAGCGTGCGGCAGCGGCATGGGAAGCCGGCCGCTTCGACGACGAAGTCACCCCGGTGACGATCACCTCGCGCAAGGGCGAGACCGAGGTGAGCCGTGATGAGGGCGTGCGCCCGGACTCGACGGCTGAGTCGATGGCCAAGCTGCGCCCGGCCTTCAGCAGGGAAGGCACCATCACTGCCGGCAACGCCTCGCAGATCTCCGACGGTGCCTGCGCTGTCGTCGTGATGTCCAAGGAGCGCGCCGAGCGCGAGGGCCTGGAGATCCTCGCTGAGATCCGCGCCCACGCCTGGACCGCAGGCCCGGACTCGACCCTGCAGCACCAGCCCAGCCAGGCGATCAAGGTTGCTGCCGAACGCGAGGGCATCCCGGCTGACGGCTTCGACCTCTACGAGATCAACGAGGCCTTCGCCGCTGTCGGCCTGGCGAGTGCCAAGGACCTCGGCATCAGCGAGGACAAGGTCAACGTCAACGGCGGTGCGGTCGCCCTCGGCCACCCGATCGGCGCCTCCGGCGCACGCGTGGCCCTGACGCTCGCACTCGAACTCAAGCGCCGCGGCGGCGGCACCGGGGTCGCCGCGCTGTGCGGCGGCGGGGGACAGGGCGATGCCCTCGTGCTCTCCGTGCCGAAGAACTGATCAGCTGAAACTCAGAGGAGGAACCCATGCTTGTCGCATTCTCCGTCGCCCCGACCGGCGACGCCGAGACCGGCTCGATGCACGAGGCCGTCGCCGCTGCGGTGAAGGTTGTGCGCGAATCCGGCCTGCCCAACCGCACCGACTCGATGTTCACCACCATCGAAGGCGAATGGGATGAGGTGTTCGCCGTCGTCAAGCGCGCCACCGACGCGGTGGCCGCCTACGGCCCGCGCGTGTCACTTGTGCTCAAGGCCGACATCAGGCCCGGGCGCACCGGCGAGCTGACCGGCAAACTCGAGCGCCTCGAATCGGCCCTCGACTCCGACTGAGGCACCACCGCCTCGGGGCCGGGACGACCGCCTCGGGGTCGGGGCCACCGCCTCGGGAGCCGACGCAGCAGGGGCCCGGCACCAGTGCTCACCACTGATGCCGGGCCCCTGCGGGCTCTGCGCCCCCAGCAGGAATCGAACCCGCATCTTCCGGGTAGAAACCGGACGTCGTGATCCTTTGGACCATGGAGGCACTGGACATCTTAGCGCCTGCGCGCCCGCTGTGCCTGCCGGGGCCGGCGGCCAACTGCGGCGGCTGCGGCGTGGTGAGTGGTGTCAGCCTGGGAAAACCGAGAGAGTAGGAACGTGACTCAAGGACCGAACGACACCAGCCTGTCCTCAGGCGTCGCGCCTGCCCTCAGCGACCTCATCAAACGGGTGCGAGATGCGCGATTTCCGCTGCACACACCCGGTGCCGAGACCGGTCGCAGCCTGCAGCGCAGCCTCGATGACCAGCTGACCGACTACCTGCTGCCGCGGGTCAGCCAGACCGACGCCCCGCTGCTCGTCGTCGTCGGCGGATCAACCGGTGCCGGCAAGTCCACGCTGGTGAACTCGATCGTCGAAGCCGACATCTCCGCCACCGGCGTGCTGCGCCCGACCACCCGCTGGCCGGTCCTCATCCACCATCCCGATGACCAGGAGCATTTCGCCTCCGACCGGATCCTGCCGGGCCTGGAGCGCGTCATCGGCGAAGCGACTGACCTTCAGCGCCCCCAGCTGCGGCTGGTCTCCAGCACCAGCGTGCCGCCGGGCCTGGCCCTGCTCGACTCACCGGACATCGACTCAGTCCGTGAGGCGAACCGCACACTGGCCCGCCAGCTGCTCGCCGCAGCCGACCTGTGGCTGTTCGTCACCACCGCCTCCCGGTACGCCGACGCTGTGCCGTGGGAGCTGCTCAAACAGTCCGCCGAACGCGGCACGGCCGTGTCGATCGTGCTCGACCGGGTGCCGCCGAAGGCCAACCGGGAAGTCCGTCACCATCTCTCGGGACTGCTCGCCGAGGCGGGCCTGGGCTCAGCGCCGATCTTCACCGTGCCTGAGCTCATGCTCGTCGACGGCCGGATCCCCGAAGCCGCGGTGTTCCCCGTGCAGTCGTGGATCATGAACCTCGGGCGCAACTCCCGGGCCCGCGACCGCGTCATCGCCCAGACGCTGACCGGAGCGCTGGCGGCCGTGCCCGCCCGCGCCCGCACCCTGGCCGACTACGTCGAAGAGCAGGAATCCGCCCACCAGCGCCTGCAGGAGACCGTCACCCGTGAGTTCGGCAGCGCCCGCGAGGAGCTCGCCGCGTCGCTCGTCGACGGCCGGGTGCTGCGCGGCGAGGTGCTCGCCCGCTGGCAGGACTTCGTGGGCACCGGGCAGTTCTTCCGCGGACTCGAACCCACGGTCGCTCGGATCCGCGACCGCATCACGTCTGCGGTGACCGGCAAGCGCGACGCCGCCGAACCGCTCAACCAGGCGATCGAGGACTCCGTGGCGCTGCTCATCCGCGAGCAGGTCGTCACTGCGGTGACGAACACCGCCCACGCCTGGCAGGCCCATCCCGAAGGCGATGCGCTCGTCAAGGCGAACCCGCAGATGACGCGGGTGCCGGCCGAGTTCGACGCCGACGTCGGCCGGATGGTGGCGCACTGGTCCGATGACGTCAACGAGCTCGTCCGCGAGGTCGGGCAGAGCAAGCGCGCCAAGGCCCGCATCCTGTCCTTCGGCGTCAACGGCGTCGGCGCAGTGCTCATGCTCGCGGTGTTCGCCGGCACCGGTGGGCTGACCGGAGCCGAGGCCGGTGTCGCCGGCGGCACGGCGCTGGTGGCCGGCAAGCTGCTCGACACGATCTTCGGCGACCAGGCCACCCGCGACCTGGCGCAGATGGCGCGCACCCGCCTCATCGACAGCGCATCTGAACTGCTCGAGCGCTACCGAGCGCCATTCGACTCGGCTCTGAACGACAGCGAAGTCCCGCCCCGGCAGGCAGGCAATCTGCGCGGCGCCGGTGACCGATTGGAGGAAGCACTGTGAGCGATGCCACACGCAGCGAGATCGCGACGCTGACAGAGGGCATCAACCGCGCTCTCACCCTGGGACCGCGCAAGATCTCCGACGAGACCCGCACGGCGGCAGCCGAGCTTCTGGACAAGGCCGAAGCGCGCCTGAAACTCGGTGAGGAATCGACCGTCGTCGCCTTCGCCGGCTCCACCGGGTCCGGCAAGTCCTCCCTGTTCAACGCGGTTGCCGGCCTGGAGATCGCCGAGGTCGGCGTGCGCCGGCCGACGACCTCGAAGCCGACCGCCTGCGTCTGGGGCGACGGGGGCGAGGAGATCATGTCCTGGCTCAAGGTGCCGGTGACCAACCGCACCTGGCGCGAAAGCGCCCTCGACGGAGACGATGAGGAGAGCCTGCACGGCCTCGTGCTCCTCGACCTGCCCGACCATGACTCCACTTCAGCGGAGCACCGCGTCGAATCCGACCGGCTCGTCAACCTCGTCGATGTCGTCTTCTGGGTCGTCGACCCGCAGAAGTACGCCGACTTCTCCCTGCACTCGCACTATCTCTCCGAACTGGCTTCCCACGCCTCGTCGATGGTCGTCGTGCTCAACCAGGTCGACACACTGAGCGCGGAGGAGCGGGTCGCCTGCCGCGAACACCTGCAGCAGCTGCTCGCCCACGACGGGCTCGACAACGCCCGCGTCGCCTTGGCCTCAGCGGTGACCCGTGAGGGCGTCCCGGAGCTGCGGCAGATCCTGACCGAGACTGTGCTCGCCCAGGCGGCCGCCTCCGAACGGCTGCTGACCGACCTGAGGGAGATGGCCGGGCGGATCCGCGGCGAGCTCGGCACGCCTGTCGACCAGCCCGAGCAGCTGCAGGGCGCTGACCGGCTCATCGACGCGATGGTCGACGCCGCCGGTGTGCACGCAGTTGCCCAGACGGTGGAGGACGACTACCTGCGCCGGGCCTACAAGAAGACCGGCTATCCGCCGCTGGCCATGGCCCAGCGCGGCCAGGCCGATCCGCTCGGCGCCCGGCACGGCGGTGACCGCGAGGACCTCATCCGTGCTGCCGTGCCGGAGACGACGCGCACCCAGAGCGCGCGGGTCAACCTCGCCGCCCACGAACTCGTCGTCGACGCCGTGTCCACGTTGCCGATGGCCTGGCAGGCCGATGTCGCCAAAGCGGAGAAGCAGTCGACTGCCGAACTGACCCACACGCTCGACGAGGCCGTCACCGCGGTGCGCATCGAACGGCGCAAGCCCGGCTGGTGGACGCTGGCCGGTGTGCTGCAGAACCTGTTCTTCCTCGCCACCGTCATCGGCGCCCTGTGGCTGGTCATCCAGCTCGTCCTCCTGCTCACCGGTGTCGACGTCACCGCTGGTTCGACGCTGCTGTGGATCATCCCCGGCGCGCTGCTGCTCATCGGCATCACCGGCTCGGTCATCACGAGCCTCGCTGCGGCCTCAGCCCGGCGCAAGGGTGCGAAGGAGGCAGCCGACGACGTCGCCGAACGACTGACCCAGGCCGTCCACTCGGCAGCCGCGAGCTCGTATCTCGCACCGATCACCGGAGTGCTGCGCGAGCACCGGGAGGTCTACGACAGCCTGCGCTGAGCGTTGGAGACCAGCGCCTGTGGATGCCAGACGTGCATCCACAGGCGCTGCGTCATATCTGGGCGGTCATCGGACTGATGGGCAAGAGTGACAGGCAGGTCTCAGCAGAGGCAAGAGAAAGGACCTGCTCATGAAACAAGTCAACTACTTCGTCGGCACCGCAGGCGCTGACTGCCAGAGCGGCACGCTCAGCGACGGACGCGTGTGGGCGTCCTTCAGGCTGGCAGTCAACTTCGGGTTCTACGACAATGAGAAGGGGGAGTACCGGGAGATCGACACCTCGTGGTTCGACGTCTCCTGTTACGGCGACCTGGCCCTTCACGTGAACTCCTCAGTGCACAAGGGCGATGCTGTCATCGTCGCCGGCCGGCTGCGGATCCGTGAGTGGACCGACACGACCGGCACGAAATCAGGCAAGAACCCGCAGATCATCGCCGAGGCCGTCGGCCACAATCTGCGCTTCGGCACAGCGAACTGGGCGCGCAGCACCCGCAACGGTGCCAAGAGCACTGCGGCCGGCAGCTCCAGCGGCTACGACAGCCTCGGCAGCCCGCCGCCGACATCGCATGCCTCGGCAGCGCCGAGCGATGACATCGACGACACCATGGTCGACACCACGACAGGGGAGATCCACGACGATCACTCCATGGAGCCGGCCGGGCAGAGCTGAGCACCGGAAGGTCACCGGGCAGGTCGGGCGCGTACGATCGATGCGCACGGCCCGCCCGGCGACATGCCGGAGAATCTGCGTCGCTTCGGTGAGACGAGTCCGCTGAGTCCGGTTAGAGTAGGACTGTTGTGTGGCACTGACTGAAGGACGACGATGCTTCGACGGTTTCTCGCTGCCGGAACGCTGGCCTGTTCCGCAGCACTCATCAGCGGCTGCTCGCTGCTGAACCAGCAGGCAGCAGAACCGAACCCGGTGCAGACCAAAGAGGTCCCGGCTGTCGTGGACGAAGTCGTCGCCGCACTCAAACCGCTCGAAGGCCGGGACGACGTGCCGAGCACTCAGGAGTTCTTCGACACGATGACCGACGCCGGGTACAAGCCGGAGCAGCTTGAGGCGACGATCGACGCTTCGCCGCTGGGCAATGACGTGCCTGCGAAGATGTTCGGAGTCAAGGTCGACGACGGCTGCGTCGTCGGCGAGATCCGCTCCGGAAAGATCACCGCCCATCTGACCAAGCCCACCGAATCGACCGGCACGTGCCTCCTCGGCTACGTCGAGCGGCCCGAAGGCGTCGATGCGCCGACAGGCGATGAGCGCGACGAGGACTCCGATGACAACGGTGCCGGGCACATGCCGGGCGAGGACATGAACGGCGAGGACACCGCGGAGCCGAGCGAAACCGGCAGCTCCGACGAGGGAACCGGCGACGGCAGCGGCGACGAGGAAGAGAGCACCGAGGCGCCGCAGCTCGGCGGCTGAGCTGCGCTCAGGCGGTGTCGCGCACCGGCTGAACGACGGGCGCGGAGGAATGGCCTAGCCATGTGGGAACCGATAGTCTGAGACCACTATGGCCGAATTCATTTACACCATGCATAAGGCGCGTAAGGCGCACGGTGACAAAGTCATTCTCGACGACGTGTCGATGTCGTTCTACCCCGGAGCGAAGATCGGCATGGTCGGCCCGAACGGTGCCGGTAAGTCCACCATCCTCAAGATCATGGCTGGCATCGACCAGCCATCGAACGGCGAAGCCCGTCTCAGCCCCGGATACTCCGTCGGCATCCTGCTCCAGGAGCCGCCGCTGAACGAAGACAAGACCGTCCTCGGCAACGTCGAGGAAGGTGTCGGCGAGATCAAGGCGAAGCTTGACCGCTACAACGAGATCTCCGAGGAGATGGCCAACCCGGATGCCGACTTCGACGCCCTGATGGAGGAGATGGGCAAGCTGCAGGAAGCCATCGATGCAGCCGATGCCTGGGATCTCGACTCCCAGCTCGAACAGGCGATGGACGCACTGCGCTGCCCGCCGCCAGACGCTGACGTCAAAGTGCTCTCCGGCGGTGAGCGGCGCCGCGTGGCGCTGTGCAAGCTGCTGCTGGAGAAGCCTGACCTGCTGCTGCTCGACGAGCCGACCAACCACCTCGACGCGGAGTCGGTGCTGTGGCTCGAGCAGCACCTCAAGACCTACCCCGGCGCTGTCATCGCCATCACCCACGATCGGTACTTCCTCGATCACGTCGCCGAATGGATCGCCGAAGTCGACCGCGGCCACCTGTACCCGTACGAGGGCAACTACTCCACCTACCTGGAGAAGAAGCAGGAGCGCCTGAAAGTCCAGGGCAAGAAGGACGCCAAGCTGCAGAAGCGCCTGAAGGACGAGCTCGAGTGGGTCCGCTCGAACGCCAAGGCCCGCCAGACGAAGTCCAAGGCCCGTCTCGCCCGCTACGAGGAGATGGCAGCTGAAGCGGAGAAGACCCGCAAGCTCGACTTCGAAGAGATCCAGATCCCGCCCGGCCCGCGCCTGGGCGACATCGTCATCGAAGCCAAGGACCTGCAGAAGGGCTTCGGCGACCGCACGCTCATCGACGGCCTGTCGTTCTCGCTGCCGCGCAACGGCATCGTCGGCGTGATCGGCCCCAACGGCGTCGGCAAGACGACGCTGTTCAAGACGATCGTCGGACTCGAAGAGCTCGACGGGGGAGACCTCAAGGTCGGCGACACCGTCAAGATCTCCTACGTCGACCAGTCCCGCGGCGGCATCGACCCGGAGAAGAGCCTGTGGGAGGTCGTCTCCGATGGACTCGACTTCATCCAGGTCGGCAACGTCGAGATGCCCTCGCGTGCCTACGTCTCCGCGTTCGGCTTCAAGGGCCCGGACCAGCAGAAGAAGGCCGGCGTGCTCTCCGGTGGTGAGCGCAACCGCCTCAACCTCGCGCTGACCCTCAAGCAGGGCGGAAACCTGCTCCTGCTCGATGAGCCGACCAACGACCTCGACGTCGAAACCCTCGGCTCGCTGGAGAACGCGCTGCTCGAGTTCCCCGGCTGTGCTGTGGTCGTCTCCCACGACCGCTGGTTCCTCGACCGCGTCGCCACCCACATCCTCGCGTGGGAGGGCACCGAAGAGAATCCGGCCAGCTGGTACTGGTTCGAAGGCAACTTCGAAGCCTACGAGAAGAACAAGGTCGAGCGCCTGGGCGAGGAAGCCGCCCGCCCGCACCGCGTCACCCACCGTCGCCTCACCCGCGACTGAGCTGCACGCGCATCGACAGCACGAGGCCGGCTGCTCCCACAGGGGAGCAGCCGGCCTGCAGCATCCATGTCAGGCTTCGGGCTTGATGCGGACCATGCCCTCCTGCGCGACCGTGGCCAGCAGCTGACCGGACTGCGAGAAGATCCGGCCGAGCCCCAGCCCGCGGCCGCCACGCGCAGACGGAGAGGTCTCCGAGTACAGCATCCACTCGCCGATCGCCACCGGCCGGTGCCACCACATCGCATGGTCGAGACTGGCCATCCGCAGCCCCGGCGTCATCCACGTCAGGCCCTGGCGGCGCAGCACCGGGGCGAGCAGATTGAAGTCACTGGCATAGGCCAGCGCGGCAGCATTGAGCAGCGGGTCGTCGGGGAACGCAGCCGAGGCGCGGATCCACATCCGCTCCTGGGCACGTGCCTGAGGGTCGGGATCGAAGTAGATCGGCGGCTCGACCGGCCGCACCTCGAAAGGCCGCTTGCGCAGCCAATCGCGCATGAAGGGGATGTCGACATCGGCCAGCAGCTCGTTGATCTCCGGGCAGTCCTCCGGGGCCGGCACATCTGCTGGGAACTCATCTCCGTGCTCCATGCCGTCCTGCTCGACCTGGAAGGAGCAGATGAGCGAGAGGATCGGCTCATCGCGCTGATAGGCGTGCACCCGGCGGGCGGAGAACGACCCGCCGTCGCGCAGCACCTCGACGCCGAAGGTGATCGGTTCGCTGACATCGCCAGGGCGCAGGAAGTAGCCGTGCAGCGAGTGGATGTGACGGGCGGGATCAACGGTCTGCCCGGCTGCCATGACACATTGGGCCAGCACCTGGCCGCCGAACACCCGGCCATCGGGCTTGTACTGGCTGCGCCCGAGGTAGAACACCGACTCCCGCGTGCCGGGTACCGGATCGGTCGGGGTGACCTGCAGCAGGTCGATGAGCTGGGCTACGTTGTCTTCGGCACCCATCAGTGCCCTCCTCACTGTGTGCTGGCAACTGCTGGCAGTCTACGCCGGTGCGCACCCATCCGCCCTGACCAGGGTCCAGCCTGGTGTGCCTGCCCACCGGCACCGGTGGCAGAATGGGATCATGCCCGAATCCCTGTCGAACCCGCTGCTGTCCGGTCCCTTCGCCCGCGTGCTCATCGAACTGCGCTGGGGCGATATGGACGCCTACGGGCACGTCAACAACGTCACCCAGCTGCGTCTGCTCGAAGAAGCCCGCGTGCGCGCCTTCGGCTCACCGACCGCTGACCGTGACGCTGCTGCTCCGGCGGACATCCCCGGCGCCGGGCACTCAGTCCAGGGCCGGGCCTTCCCGCCGGTGCTCGGCGAGGCGGCAGGGGAGACGAACCTGCTCGTCTTCTCCCACCGCATCGAATACCGTCGGCCCATCGGCTTCCGCACCGGACCGATCGCAGTCGACACCGTCATCTCCGGCCTCACCCCCGCCACCATGGAGGTCGGCTACGTCATCGCCGAACCCGACGGCAGCGAGGTCTACACCCTGGCCGAGACCGTCATCGCCTTCGTCGACGCCCGTACCGGCCGGGCCCGGCGGCTGAGCGAGGCCGAAACGGCGGCGGTCGAACCCTTCGTCACCGCCCCGGTGCCGCTGCGTCCCGTGCGGGCCCGCCGCTGATGTCAAGGATCGGCATGCACACATCCGAGCACATCCGCCTCACCACATCCGAGGCGCTGGCCGACTGGGAGGTCTTCGCCTCCCGCGCCCAGCGCATCGACTCCGAGGGCGCGATGCGCCTGTCGGCCACCGGCGATGTCCTTGTCGTCTCCGTCGCACCCGTGTTTCCGCACGGGCTCGGCGACACGACGCCGCTGGCCGTCGGGATGCGCATGTTCCGGCTGGCCGACACCGGACTCGACGGCCTCGACGTCGTCGTGCCGACAGCGGCGATCTGCGACCGGTTCGCCCGGCTGCGCAGCACCGGTGAGGAGGCGATGCCGATCCCGCCGCAGGAGATCCAGGTGTCCTGGGCAGGCATCGCCCCACCCCGCGGGCCGTGGCTGCCGGTGGGCCAGCTGGCCGATGCTGAGCTCATCGCCGCCGCCGAGGCGGGGATCGCCGAGGTGGCCGCCGGGACTCCCGAGGTCGCAGGGATCCATGCGGTGGCCGGGCTGCGCCGCCGCGTGTGGAGCCGGCCGCTGCCCGGTGAGTTCGAGGACCGGCTGCCGGCAGCGGTGGCCTTTGCGATGCTCGGACTGGGATTCGCCCATCCTGCGGGCACCACGAGCGTGTTCGAAGCGCCGGGCTGGCTGCGGCTGAGCTCGCCGCGCGGCCACGTGCTCACCCGCGGACGCGGCGATCGGGCCGCCTGAGGCATCCTGCCGGCTGCTCCCAGCAGGACAGGCTCAGCTGCCGGGACTCAGCTGCCGGGACTCAGCTGTTGGGGGTCAGCGGTCCCAGGCTGGTGCGCGGAGCCTCCCCGGGCTCATCGAACCGGTTGACCATCGCGGTCGCGGCGCGTTCGAAGTAGTCCCACACCATCGTGTCGTGCAGTGGTGGCAGCTCAAGGGAGTCCATGGCGGTGCGCATGTGCCGCAGCCAGTGCTCCCGAGCCTTCGGTGTGACCGGGTACGGGCTGTGCCGCATCCGCAGTCGCGGGTGGCCGCGCTCCTGGGAGTAGGTCGTCGGACCGCCGAAGTACTGCTCCAGGAACGTCTGCAGCCGGTGTTTGGCGCCGTCGAGCTCCTGGCCTTCGGGGTACATCGCGATGAGGTACTCATCGGCTGCGACCTCCCGGTAGAAGACGTCGACGAGCTGCGTGAAGGCCGCGTGGCCGCCGATGATCGTGAACATGGTGTCTGGGCGCTGAGTCGTCACGCTTCGATCCTATGAGTCACTCGGGTCGCGCCGCGAACTCTGCTGCGTGATCCCGAAGGAGGGATCCTTCGTCGCGGTGCTCTCCTGGTTCGCCCGTGCAGGCAGCGGATCATCGGCGATGTCCTCATGCCTCTCATCGTCGCGCTCGGCCGTCGCGGTGGCCGTGCGGTCGGCGTCAGCGCCGCTGTCGGCGGTCCGCTGGCGGGAGGGCAGTGTGCCGGTGGTGCCGAAATCCGATGCCGAGGCGGAGGTGTCGACCGGCTGGGCGCGCACGACGGTCTGCTGGGCCAGCGGGATGCGGATGCCCTTGTCGTCCATCATCCGCTTGACGGTGCCGCGGAAGGCACGGGCGACGGCCCACTGTTCGTTGGGTTTGGTCTTGATGAACGCGCGGATCGTGATCGCCTCACCGGTGAGGTCCTGGACGCCGAGGATCTCGGGGTCTTCGAGGATCGAGGTGGTCATCGCCGGGTCGGCGCGCAGCTCAGCCACAGCGTCTTCGATGATGCCGTTGAGCACGTTCGGGTCGGAGTCGTACGGCACGGCGATGTCCATCACCGCGCGCGCCCAGCCCTGGGACTGGTTGCCCACGCGCATGATCTCGCCGTTGCGCACATGCCACAGGGTGCCGTCGATGCCGCGCACCTTCGTCGTGCGCAGCCCGACCTCCTCGACTGTGCCGACGGCCTCGCCGAGGTCGACGGTGTCGCCGATGCCGTACTGGTCCTCGACGACGAGGAAGAAGCCGGACAGGTAGTCTTTGACGAGCTCCTGGGCGCCGAAGCCGATCGCCACACCGGCGATACCGGCAGAGGCGAGCAGCGGGCCGAGATTGAAGTCCAGTTCGGTCAGCACCATCATGATCGCCAGGGTGGCGATGATGATCGTCGCGATCGACGACAGCATCGACCCGACGGTCTGCGCGCGCTGCGCCCGGCGGGCCTTGGCGATCGCGTCGGAGCCGTTGATGCGCGGTGTCTCAGCGGACCTCTGGCGCCGCCGGTTCTCCGCGGCGTTCGAGCCATCGGCGATCTTGCCGGCGAACTTGCGGATGATCTTGCGGGCGACGAGGTTGAGGATGACCGCGCCGACGATGATGAAGGCGATGCGCAGGGGTGCGCCCAGCAGCCACATCCAGTCGAAGTGGGCGGTTCTGTCCACGGTCTCGTTCACCGTATCCTTGATCTGCTCAGCAGGAGGTGTCGTTGAAGTGCTCATACGGGCGCAATCTTAGAGACCTGATCTGAAAGGGCAGTCAGAACAGCCCCGCCTCCGCTGAGCGTCGCATGAGGACGCGGTATGGCGTTCACCACAGCGCTGCGCAGTTTCGCCCGGCAGCCGGTCAGCTGCCCGATTCTGCGCCGGCAGCGCTGAGTGCTGCCATCGAGGTCTGCTGGGCGCGCAGGTCCCGTTCGGCGTTGTCGAGGTTCTCGGCCATGAGCCGCAGCAGCCCCTTCGGGGCAGCCGGATGCTCCTCAAGCCACTGCCGGGTCCGGGCCACCGCCTCGGGCGTGGCAGGCGGGTAGAGCCTGAGGGTGAGCGTCTGCGCGATCTCCAAGGTGCGCGACTCCCACCAGCCGGCCACCCGGTCGAAGTACTCGGTGGCGAAGCTGCCGACCGGCTCCTCGGCGGGCACCAGCGACCCATCGGGCAGCTGCAGGCCGGTGGCGAAGCCCAGCGCGGTCGCGGCGACGACCGAGTTGGGCAGCTCACGGTCATCGGCCAGGGAGCGGAACGCCGCGGTCTTGGCCGCCGGGGTCTGCGGGGAGGCCTTCGCCGTCTGAGCCTTGTTGCGACCCATCGCGGTGTCATCGGCCTCCAGCGCAGCGCTGATGCCGGCCTCGTCGAGGCGGCCGGCGGCGGCCAGTGCGATGACGAGGCTCCAGCGCAGGTCGGTGTCGATGCTCACGCCCTCGACTGGTGCAGTGCCGGTCTGCAGCATCTGGGCGACACGGTCGAGCTGGCTGTCGGTCTCAGCGGTTTCGGCGAAGCCGATGAGGAACTGCAGCTGGCTGTCCGACCCCGGGGCGGCGCGCTTGAGCAGCGTCCACAGGTCATCGGCGAACCGGGCGCGCGCATCGGCGCGCAGGTGCGGCGGCAGGAACCGGGTGATCGCGGCCTTGGCCTGCCGCAGCTGGGCGAGCAGCCCGGCCGAATGGGTGATCGACCCGGCATGCGCGCCGACGAGCGCGAGGTAGTCCTGGGCGGAGATCTCGCCGTCGCGGACCATGTCCCACACGGTGGAGAAGACCAGCAGCTGGGTCAGCGAGTCCTCGAAGCCCGAGGCGTGGGCGATCGCATTGCGCAGGCTGACCTCGTCGAAACGGGTCTTCGCATAGGTCAGGTCGCCGTCGTTGACGACGATGATGTCCGGGCGCGACGAGGCACCGGCCGGCGCCTCCACCTCGGCGACGGGGCCGTAGAGATCGACCGACTGGATGTGCGTGCGCACCACCTGACCGGATGCGGTGATGTCGTAGCAGCCGATCGCCACCCGGTGCGGGCGCAGCGAGGGGACCGGGCGGCCGGGCAGCTCAACGGCCTCCTGGCTGATCGCCAGGCGGGTCAGCTGGCCGGTCTCATCGGTCTCGACGATCGGGCGCAGCAGGTTGATGCCCGATTCCTCCAGCCACAGCTGCGACCAGGTGCGCAGATCCCGGCCCGAGGTGGCCTCCAGTTCGGTGAGCAGGTCGTCCAGTTCCGTGTTCGCCCAGGCGTGGGTGTCGAAGTAGCGCTTGACGCCGGCGAAGAACGCATCCCGGCCGACCCAGGCGACGAGCTGCTTGAGCACGGCCGCACCCTTGGCATAGGTGATGCCGTCGAAGTTGACCTCGACGTCGAAGAGGTCCTCGATTGCGGCGACGATCGGATGAGTGCTCGGCAGCTGGTCCTGCTGGTAGGCCCAGGCCTTCTCAACGGTGGCGAAGCTGGTCCACACATCGGAGAACTCCGTGGCCTCGGCAGTCGCCAGCGTCGAGGTGAACTCCGCGAAGGACTCGTTGAGCCACAGGTCGTTCCACCAGCGCATCGTGACGAGATCGCCGAACCACATGTGCGCCAGCTCGTGCAGGATCGTCACCGCACGGGCCTCGACGGTGCTGCGCTTGGGCCGGGAGCGGAAGACATAGTCCTCGACGATCGTGACCGCCCCGGCGTTCTCCATCGCCCCGGCATTGAACTCCGGGACGAAGAGCTGATCGAGCTTCTCAAACGGGTACGGGGTGGCGAAGAGGTCCTCGAAGAAGGTGAACCCGGCGCGCGTGAGCTTGAAGATCTCCTCGGCATCGACGTGGTCGAACAGCGAGGCGCGCGCGTAGACGCCCAGCGGCACCTCCTCGCCGTCGCAGCTGAGCAGCGAGGAGTGCGCGGACTTGTACGGCCCGGCGATGATCGCGGTGATGTAGGACGAGATCGGGGGAGTGGGAGCGAACTGCCACAGCGCCATGTCCGCTGATTCGATCCCGAGCTCGGCGAGCGCCTCATGCGGTTCGCCGGCGACCGGGGTCGGGGAGTTCGACACCACCGTCCACGACTCCGGGGCGATGATCGTGAAGGAGAAGGAGGCCTTGAGGTCAGGCTGCTCGAACACGGCGAACACGCGGCGGGCATCAGGCACTTCGAACTGCGTGTACAGGTAGGTCTCGTCATCGACGGGGTCGACGAAGCGGTGCAGGCCCTCACCGGTGTTCATATAGAAGAAGTCGGCGTCGATGCGCAGCTCGTTGTCCGGAGCCAGGCCCGGCAGGCTGATGCGGGCGGCCGAGACGTGCTCGTCGACCGGCAGCTCCTCGCCGTTGAGCCGGATGCTGTGCACCTGAGCGGTGACCGCGTCGATGAAGGTCGAATCATCGCTGTCGGCGGTGAAGCGCACCGTGGTGACTGAGCGGAAAGTCTCTCCCTGACCGTCGAGGACGAGTGTGACGTCGTAGGACGTAACCGAGATCTGCGCGGCGCGCTCGGCCGCCTCGATGCGGGTCAGGTTGTGCTGTGCCACGGATGGGCCTCCGGAATATCAGCTGGTGGAATGATCGGACTAGGCTCATTGTTGCATGATCGGAAGCCGTGCCGGGCGCATCCGGTGCGGTCATCGCACATCCGGCCGCAGCCTTGCGGCAGACCGACACGGAAGGACTCTGATGAGCACGCAGACACTTGATTTCTGGTTCGACGCGACCTGCCCCTGGGCCTGGATGAGCTCCCGCTGGGCGCTTGAGGTTGAGAAGGTCCGCGACGTCAGGGTCGCCTTCCATCCGATGAGCCTCTCAGTGCTCAACGAGGGCCGTGAGGAGCTGCCGGAGGACTGCAAGGAGAAAATGAAGCTCGCCTGGGGCCCGGCCCGCGTCGTCACTGCCGCGATGGTCGAACACGGGCCCGAGGTGCTCGCCGACCTCTACACCGCCCTCGGCACCCGCATCCACAACGAGGGCCGCCGCGACTTCGACGAGGTGATCCCCGCCGCGCTCGCCGAAGCCGGGCTGCCGGCCGAGCTCGCTCAGGCCGCCCACACCGATCAGTACGACGAGCAGCTGCGCGCCTCCCACAAGGAGGGCATCGACAAGGTCGGTGAGGACGTCGGCACCCCGATCATCTCCCTGGGCGAGGTCGCCTTCTTCGGCCCGGTCGTCAGCCCGGCCCCCAAGGGCGAGGCTGCCGGTAAGCTGTTCGATGGAGTGCTGGCCGTGGCGAGCACCGACGGGTTCTTCGAACTCAAGCGCACCCGCACGGTCGACCCGATCTTCGACTGAGTCTCTGCTGGACACGCTGCGAAAGGGCAGGCAATGAAAGTACACCTCGGCACCGACCACGCTGGCTTCGAGTTCAAAGAAGCGCTCAAGGCGCACCTCGCAGCCCAGGACTACGACGTCGTCGACCACGGCGCCCACGAATACGATGCACTCGATGACTACCCCGCCTTCTGCATCGCCGCCGCCGAGGCGGTGGTGACCGACAACGCCTCGGGCACCCCGGCACTGGGTGTCGTCATCGGCGGTTCGGGCAACGGCGAGCAGATGGCAGCGAACAAGGTCGAAGGCGCGCGTGCGGCCCTGGCCTGGAACCCGGAGATCGCCCGGCTGGCCCGGCAGCACAACAACGCTCAGATCGTCTCGATCGGTGCGCGCCAGCACACCGAGGCTGACGCGTTCGCCATCGTGGATGCGTTCCTGACCGAGCCGTTCTCCGGAGATGAGCGCCACGAGCGGCGCATCGGCATCATGGCCGCCTACGAGAACGGCGAGACCATCTGAGGCTCACCCCTCCGCAGGTCCTGAGCTGAGCCCGCCTGGCCGTCCCGGTCAGGCGGGCTCAGTCGTGACCGGGCCCGGTCGTGTCAGTTCCAGAAGATCGGGCCTGGTCTGCATGATCGGGCCTGGTCTGCTTCAGGACCAGAAGATCGGCAGCGCACCGGGATGGTGGGCGTGGACGATGGTGAGGAAGACGATGAGGTCGAACAGCAGGTGCACGCAGATCGTGTAGGGCAGTGACTTCGTGCGCGTGAAGATGAGTGCCTGGACGAGTGCGAACGGAATCGTGAGCACCGGGCCCCACGCCTGGTAGCCCAGCTCCCACAGGAAGGACACGAAGATCACCGAGGTGAGCACATTGGCCGTCCAGAACGAGAAGTGGCGGTACAGCAGCGTGAAGACCGTGCAGATGAAGAACAGCTCATCCCAGATGCCCACGGCGTTGACGCCGAGGAACAGCCGGAGGATCTCACTCGGTGTCTCCACGGCCGGCCAGTTGGTGTACACCCCGGAGCTGATGAAGTACCGCGGCAGGATGAGCCAGCCGAGGAAGAGCACGATGAACAGCCAGGACCATTCGAGCTTCGACCACGGCTGGCCGATCCGCCGTGGGAACCGGACAGCGTGGTCGCGGTAGACCCAGCGGCTGATGGCGTAGGGGATGATGACCGCCCCGGACAGCACGGCTCCCATGAGGGCGATGTTGCCCCAGGAGATATCGGCCTTGAGTGAGATCGTCGAGATGAGCGCCAGCGCCAGGCAGATGAGCAGCACGTCCCGGCCCAGCGCCCGGTCGATCGTCCACGCTCCGATGAGCCCGATGGCCAGCGGCAGATAGCCCCAGTCCGACTCGAAGCCGAAGAGCAGCACCGCTGCAGCAGAGACACACGCCACCGCTGCAGACGCCGGACAGAGGGCGCGGTGCTGACGCGGGCGATCGGATGCAGGACCTGCATGGGAGGGTGTCTGTTCGCTCACGGATTCATTGTGTCAAAGACCGTGCAGCCGCAGGCCCGGGCACGCGCCGGCGGGTGGGAAAGAGAAACCGCCGGCCCACATGTGGACCGGCGGAATGCGGAGGGGATGACGGGAATCGAACCCGCACCATCAGTTTGGAAGACTGAGGCTCTACCATTGAGCTACATCCCCACTGCGCCCGTGTGAGCGCTCTAGAAATGCTAGAACAGATCAGCTCCGAATGCAAAGCGAGATGCGCGCTCGCCAGACGGCGCTGACACGGTGACGAGGGAGGATGTGAGATCGTCGGCAGCCGCGCTGCGGATTAGGAGGAAGGCTGCTCAGGCGGCTACAGTAGAGTCTCGTTGAGCCGGGGTGTGGCGCAGCTTGGTAGCGCATCCGCTTTGGGAGCGGAGGGTCGCAGGTTCAAATCCTGTCACCCCGACTGACGGAAGTGTCGCGAGTTCGCTCGCGGCACTTCGTCTATTCACACGCCGCATGCTGTCTATCCAGACCCCGTACGTCCTCTATTCAGCCCCGGGGCCGGCCTCGGTCTCGGGTGCGTCGTCGGCGTCGTCAGCCGTCCGGCGTCTGCCGCGTGAGGCCAGCCTCAGGCCGATGCCGCCGGCGACTGCCGCCGCGCCGACGCCGAGCAGTGCACCGCTCGCTCCGCCTGTCATCGGCAGCTCCGCGGCCTGTAGAGCCGGATGCTGCGATGGGTCCGGCGGCGATGCTGAGCTGGGCTGCTGCCGCGGGGAGCTCTCAGCTGTCGGTGCGGCGCTGTCGGTGCTCGTCGGCGCTGCCGTCGGTGAGGAATCCGGGCTCGCTGACGCCTCGGGGGTGGGTGCCGGCGAGGAGTGCGTCGGTGCGGGATGACTCGGTGTCGGCCCGGTGGTGGGAGCTGTGCACTCAGCGGTACGGGGCTCATCACTGCGCGCACCGACGGGACCGGAGGCCGGCTGTGCGGTGCGGCTGCCGGCAGTGGTCTGCCACGAGGTGCGGTACGTCGGCCTGTGGCCGGGCTCCAGGCGCGGGTCCGGAGCCGATTCGCTCGGCACCGGCGTGAGGTAGTAGTCCGCCTGCACCCGCTCGGGCGTGACGTCGATGAGCACGTAGCCGTGCCCGATCCCGTCCATCCACTTGAGCCCGGGGTTGAGCGAGCGCAGCACGGAGGCGGCGAGCTCGACTGCCCCGACTGCGAGCTTGGGGGAGCGCAGCACCCGGCGGACGATCTCGTAGAAGCCGTCGCTGGTGATCGATGGGCAGACGAACTCCACCCCGGCTGGTGTCAGCGCGCGGTGCTGAGCCGGCAGCTGGGGCTGTGGAACGGGGGCGGCGATCATCGGCGGGATCGGTGAACCGTCGCGCACTCCCGGCGCGGCATAGGCGCTGGCGGCTGTGGGCGCCGGATGCGCAGCCGCAGCGGCATCAGCGGCCTCCGGGTAGTCAGCGACGGCCCGGTCGAGATCGGCCTCGGGCTCGGCGACGAGATCGCCGACCCAGGAGGAGTGGATGTCACCGGTGAGGATCACCGTGTCACCGGCGTCTGCCGGTGCGTGGGCCATGTGCCGCAGCAGCTGCTGCTGATCGGCCCGGTAGCCGTCCCAGGCATCGGCGTTGACCATGACGGAGCCGCGGGGGAACCCGGAGTACTCGCCGGGCCAGGCGAGAGAGGCGACCATCACCTGGTTGCCGATCAGATGCCACCGGCGCGGTGACCGCACCCCGTCGCGCACCCATTCCATCTGCGCCGGCTCCATGATGTGCCGGTCCGGGTCATCGAGCTTCTCGCGAGTGCCGGCATCGGCGATGAGCACGAACGACCCGACCTGCTCCGAACGGTGCTGCCGCGTTTCGACCACCGAGAGGTCGGCGAGTTCACCGAAGGTGAAGCGGCGATGGAAGCGCGTGCCGGATGCGCTGCTGTCCGGCATGCGGATCGGCAGCCATTCGGCATAGGCGCGGAAGGCCGCAGCCTGCCGTTGGCGGAAGTCGCCTTCACCTTCATTGTGGTTGACTGCGCCGTCGGCCCAGGCGTTGTCGGCGATCTCATGGTCGTCGAACACCGTGATGAACGGATGCCGGGCGTGGACGGCGCGCGCGTCCGGGTCCGCACGGTACTGCGCCAGCCTGAGTCGATAGTCCTCCAGCGTTACGGTCTCGTGCGCCGGCTCGTGATCGCGCTCGCCGGCGAGTTCGGCAGGTCCGTAGCGGTCGTCGCCGTTGCCGTATTCGTAGAAGTAGTCGCCGAGGTGGAGGACGAAGTCGAGATCATCGCGCTCAGCCAGTGCCCGGTACGTTCCGAAGTGCCCGCCGGTGTAGTTCGAGCACGACACCTGTGCCAGCCGCAGCGCATGTGTCCGCCCGGGCTCATCGGGAGCCGTGCGTGTGCGTCCGACCTCGCTGACCTCGCCGTCGGCGGAGAAGAAGTAGTAGTACTCGGTGTACGGTTCGAGTCCAGTGACATCGACTGTGACGGTGTGGTCGCTGTCTGCCGAGGTGGTGACCTCACCGCTGGCCACCGCAGTGGTGCAGTCCGGCGAGGCTGAGACGGTCCAGCGCACGGTCGTCGGTGCACCCTGTCCGGAACCCGGCACTGCCCGACCGTCGCTGGTGCGGGGACTGAATCGGGTCCAGATGATGACCGCGTCGGCCAGCGGATCGCCGGAGGCCACTCCGAATCCGAACCCGCCGTTGGCGGCCCCGGCGGCGGCTGCCGCACGGTCGTGTTCGCGTGCCCAGGGCAGGGCGGCACCGAGGAGGGCGAAGGCGCCGGCCTGGAACAGACGGCGGCGTGCGAATGCTGTGGAGACGACGCGATGTGCGCCGCCGGCAGTCGTCGCAGATGCCGTGCGCGACTGCACCGGGGGAGGGGGAGTCGAGGGCTGGGGAGACGGTTGAGACGGGTGTGCGGGGAGATTGCGTGCGGTGTCGCTCATGCCTGTCATTCCATGTCACCGCAGCAGGGCCGTCAATTGCACTGAAGCAGCTGCAGAGCGCCGCACCTCGGCCCCGTTGAATCGTCTGACCTGGGGAAACGTCGTAGCGTTCGGTGGTCTGCGGATGTGCGCGGCACGCAGTGTCCGTCATGATTTCACCACGGAGTTACCCAACGGTAAGGCGGGTGTTCCGGACCCTGCCGGAACACCCGCCTCATCGACGCAGTCGCAGCCTGCCGAGAGGCAGCTGCGAGCGTGCGCTCAGGTGTAGCGGATGCGTGCGCCTTCGCTGCGCGACCACGTGATGTATCCGCCTTGGAAGTCCTGGCGCACCTTGCCCTTCCATGCGTACTCGTCGGTCTTCGGGAAGCCGAGCCGGCCGCGCTCCCACTTCTGCTTGCTCCAGGCGGTGCGGATCGCGCCGGTCGTCGCATGTGCGCCGGTTGCCTTGGACCAGTGGATCGAACCGCCTTCGAAGTGCTGGTACGCTCCGCGCGGCGAGGTGAGCTGCCGTTCGTCGGTCGTCGGCAGCCTGAGGTAGCTGCGCTCCCACCCGAGGGCCTTCCATTTGCTGCGGATCGCCCCGACCATCGAGTGGGTGCCGGTGGCCGGATGCGAGACGATGCTGCCGCCCTGGAAGCGCTGGTAATCCGCCTGTGACCGGTACCGTAGCCGGGTCTGATCGGTCGCCGGGTATCCCAGCGGCCCGCGCTCGTACTTCTGCTCAGCCCATTTGCGCTGGATCTTCCCGTTGCGGTGCGTGAAGTGCGCACCGGTGGAGCTCGACCAGTGCACCGAGCCGTTGGCGAAGCGCTGGTAGGCGCCGCGCGGTGAGGAGAGCTGCCGCTCGTCCATCAGCGGTGCTCCGGTCGTGGCTTTGTGCTTGGAGTAGTACGTGCCGATCGCTCCGCGCACCGTGTACATCGACGGCAGCTGCTTGGCGGCGCTGCTGCGGATCGCGGCCATCTGCCCGTACAGCCCGCTGCCGGGGCATTCGGTGTAGCCGGTGTCGCGGTGGGCGAAGATCCGCGGCAGCCGGACCTGCGTGCCCTTCTTGTACTTCGCGGTGCCGCCCTGCGAGGTCAGCGTCACCGAACCCTTGGGGTCGTAGCCCCAGGTGGCGGCCTGCCAGGCGCCCACCCGGCCGAGCGCCTCGATCGCCGCTGAGGGCGCCGGGGAGCTGTAGGTGCCCATCACGGACACCCCGAAGGTGTCGGTGTTGAATCCCGAGGCATGCGCGCCGATGACCGATTGGCTGTGGCTGCCCGACCGGCCCTGATAGACCCCGCCGTACTTGTCGATGAGCATGTTGTAGCCGATGTCGCACCAGCCCAGGCTCTGCGTGTGGTACTTGAGGATGCCGCGCAGAATGCCGGGCACCTGCGCCTTCGTGTAGCCGGTGGCGCCGGCGGTGTGATGGACGGTCATCGCCTGCACACGGCCGGGGGAGATGTCGACGCTGCACTTCTTCAGCGATTCATCGGCACCCCACTGCCGGCGGGTGACATAGGACAGGCTCGGTGCTGCCGCCGCTGCCGGTGCTGCCGCAGCCGAGGCGGTGCGCGCGACGGTGTCGTCGGCTGCGGTGGTCGTCGTGGTCGCCGTGGCGACCTGCGCATCGGCGGCGCTGTGCTGGGTGCGGAACTCCACCTCGGCATCGGCGCCGACGATGACCGGCTCGGTGCCGGTCTGCGCCTGCGCCGCCTCACCTGATCCCGGCTCCGGGCCGTCGCTGGCCGGGTCGAGCTCCTGCCAGGCCGACCAGCCGTCGGTGCCGGCTGCGCGGGAGCGGTACTCGACGGTTCCCGGGTCGTCGCTGGCATCCCAGCTGACGCCGAGCACAGCGACCTCGGCATCACCGAGTTCGACGTCGACGACGGCCTGGGCGTCGTCATCGAAGGTGACCTCATCGGTCTCCACGGCCTGCGGCTGCTGGCTCGGCGCCTGTGCTGGTTGAGCACTCGGCGATGCGCTCGCATCTGCGGTCGGCGCGGGTGCCGTTGTCGGATCGGCCGCGTCGCCGTCGGTCAGCGAAGGAGCCTGTGGATCGGTGCTGGGGCCCGGCTGCGCAGCGGCGGCGGTGGCTCCGGCGGTTGTGAGGGCGAGAATGAGGATCGATGCAGCAAGCTGCTGGCGCATAGCTGTCCCTTTCGAAGAGGCGCGCAGCGATGCGCGCCACGGTTCGGCACAGGAGAAGTTGCCGTCACCAGGCAGGATACCCCCTCTGTCGATGCGCCCACTGGTATTCACGCGCCGGTGCGGCGCGTGCTCGCGGGGCTCACACCTCGTCGCCTGTCACCGGGCCCTCGGTGTTCGGCTTCCATCCCAGCGCCGGAGCGACGTGCGCGGCGAATGCTTCGAGCACATGGACGTTGTATTCGACGCCGAGCTGGCTGGGGATCGTGAGCATGAGTGTGTCAGCGGCCTGGACAGCGGCGTCGGCTGCCAGCTGCTCGATGAGCACATCGGGCTCAGCGGCATAGGTCTTGCCGAACGTCGACCGGAACCCGTCGATGATGCCGATCTGATCCTGTGCCTCCGCCCCGCGCAGGCCGAAGTACATGTGGTCGCGTTCGCTCACGAGCGGGAACACGCTGCGGCTGACGGACACCCGCGGGCGACCCGTGTGCCCGGCCCGTGCGTAGGCCTGCCGGTACAGGTCGATCTGCTCGGCCTGCAGCTGATCGAACGGTGTTCCGGTGGCCTCTGTCAGCAGCGTCGAACTCATGAGATTCACTCCCTGCTCACCGGCCCATTCGGCGGTGCTGCGCGAACCTGCGCCCCACCAGATCCGCTCGCGCAGCCCGGGGGAGTGCGGTTCGAGCCGCAGTCTGCCGGCCGCACCGAACTGCGCGGGGTCAGCGGTGGCGATGCCCTCACCTGAGATGGCGCGCATGAGGAGCTCGAACTTCGGCCGGGCGATATCGGCGCCGCGCGGATCGGTGGACCCGGTGTAGCCGAACTCCTCCCAGCCGCGCAGGGCCGGTTCGGGTGAGCCGCGGCTGACGCCCAGGGCCACCCGGCCATCGGCGATGAGGTCGAGGGCTGCGGCTTCCTCTGCCAGGTACAGCGGGTTCTCGTAGCGCAGATCGATGACGCCTGTGCCCACCTCGATGCGCTGCGTGCGCGCAGCGATGGCGGCCAGCAGCGGCATCGGGGCAGCCGACTGGCGGGCGAAGTGATGCACCCGGAAGTACGCGCCGTTGACACCGAGCTCATCGGCGCGTTCGGCGATGGCGATGGCATCGTGGAGCATCTGCCGGGCATCGGGATCACCGAGCCCGCGTCCGTGACCGTAATGACCGAATGACAGGAATCCGAAAGCTCTCATACCCAGCCAACACAATTGAACTCTCAACTGTTCCCGCGCGGCGCCGGAGGGTGCTCGCGGCACTGCACCGGCCCAATGTGCAAAACGGCGGCCTCCATGACTAGACTGGAGAGCTGTGCATTGCCGCCGGAGTCTGTGCGGCGATGAGACTCATGACTTAGGCGGATCGCATCCGCAGACCCCACCGTCCGAACGAGAGGTACATCGTGAAGAGCTCCGTCGAGAATCTCGACCCGACTCGGGTCAAGCTCAGCGTTGAAGCGCCTTATGCCGAACTCAAGCCGAGCATCGACGAGGCATACAAGGAGATCTCCAAGCAGATCACCATCCCCGGCTTCCGCCGCGGCAAGGTTCCGGCACGCATCATCGACCAGCGCGTCGGCCGTCCGGCCGTCCTGCAGGAGGCCGTCAACAACAGCCTGGACGACTTCTACCGCCAGGCGCTGAACGAGAACGACGTTCGCCCGCTCGGCAGCCCCGAGGTAGAGGTCTCCGAGATTCCCGGACTCGACGGAGCCGAAGAGGGCAACCTCGTCTTCACCGTCGAGGTCGACTGCATGCCGAACATCGAGCTGCCGGCCTACGACTCCATCGAGGTCGAGGTCGACACCTACGAGGTCACCGACGAGGACATCGACAAGGAGATCGACGAACTGCGTGCCCGCTTCGGCACCCTCAACCCGGTCGACCGTCCGGCTGCTGAAGGCGACTTCGTCACCATCGACCTGACCGCCAAGGTCGACGACGAGGTCATCGACGAGGCCACCGACATCTCCTACGAAGTCGGCGCCCGCACCATGATCGACGGTCTCGACGACGCTCTCGTCGACCTCTCCGAAGGCGAGGAGACGACTTTCAGCACGACGCTGGCCGGTGGCGAGCACAAGGGCTCTGAGGGTGTGGTCACCGTCAAGCTCAACGCCGTCAAGGAGCGCGTCCTCGCTGATGCCGATGATGACTTCGCCCAGATGGCCTCCGGTTCGGACACCATCGAGGAGCTGCGCGAGGAGACCCGCGAGAACGTCGCCAAGCAGAAGGAGCTTGAGCAGAGCGTCCAGGCACGCGAGAAGGTCCTCGACGCGCTGCTGGAGATGGTCGAGCTGCCGCTGCCGGAGAAGTTCCTCGCTGAGGAGGTCTCCCGCCAGGTTGAGGCCGCCGGAGCCGAAGAAGGAGACGAGCGCTACCAGGAGATCCAGGACGAGACCGCCAAGGCCGTCCGCACCCAGTTCCTGCTCGACGCGATCGCCGAGAAGGAAGAGGTCGAGGTCTCCCAGGCCGAGCTCATCGAGTACATCATGGCGATGGCCCAGCAGTACGGCATGCAGCCCCAGGAGTTCATCCAGATGCTGCAGTCCTCCGGCCAGGTGCCGGCCATCAGCGGAGAGGTCGCCCGCCGCAAGGGCCTGGCCGCTGTCCTCGCTGAGGCCACGGTCGTCGACACCGAGGGCAACGCCGTCGACATGACGAAGTTCGTCACCCAGGAGTCCGAAGAGGACGACGAGGATGGCGACGACGCTGAGGCAGAGGCCGATGAGACCGCGGATGCAGCCGACGACGCCGAGGCTGAGAAGAAGGACTGACCTGCTGCGCATCTGACGCATCAGACAGGGCGGGTACGGGAGACCGTGCCCGCCCTGCGTCGTCTGTGACCAGCCCTCATATGCTGAGGGCGAACACAAGGCGATGCGGGACTAAAACCCGGTGCCGACGGGTTAGAGTCCAGTAAGCATGGAACCGAACCACAGGAGTGACACGTGACGACACACGAGTACGCCTCCCAGCCGGTCGCGCAGGACAAGCCGACAGGACTGGGACTGGATGATCACATCTTCAACCGGCTGCTCAAGGAGCGCATCATCTGGTTGGGTTCAGAGGTGCGCGACGACAACGCCAACGCCATCTGCGCGCAGATGATGCTGCTGGCAGCCGAGGATCCCGACCGCGACATCTGGCTCTACATCAACTCACCCGGCGGCTCGGTCACCGCAGGCATGGCCATCTACGACACCATGCAGTACATCCGCCCCGACGTCGGCACGGTCGCCATGGGCATGGCCGCTTCGATGGGACAGTTCCTGCTGTCCTCGGGTGCGAAGGGCAAGCGCTACGCCACCCCGCACGCCCGGATCCTCATGCACCAGCCGCTGGGCGGCATCGGCGGCACCGCCACCGACATCAAGATCCAGGCCGAGCTCATCCTGCACATGAAGAAGCAGATGGCCGAGCTGACCGCCGAGCAGACCGGCAAGTCCCTGGAGCAGATCCTCAAGGACAATGACCGCGACCACTGGTTCACCGCTGATGAGGCCCTCGACTACGGCTTCATCGACAAGGTCATCACGAAGTCCGACGACCTCGACGGCGAAACCTCGCTCAACGAAGCATAAGGAGACATAGATGACTCGTATCGATCCCTGGAGCACCGCCGGCACGATGCCGACCTCGCGCTATGTCATGCCGCAGTTCGAAGAGCGCACACCCTACGGCTTCAAGCGGCAGGACCCCTACACCAAGCTGTTCGAGGACCGCGTCATCTTCCTCGGCGTGCAGGTCGACGACACTTCCGCCGACGACGTCATGGCCCAGCTGCTCGTCCTCGAATCGCAGGACCCGGACCGTGACATCACGCTCTACATCAACTCGCCGGGCGGCTCGTTCACCGCGCTGACGGCGATCTACGACACGATGCAGTACATCAAGCCCGAGATCCAGACCGTCTGCCTCGGGCAGGCCGCCTCGGCTGCCGCTGTGCTGCTGGCCGCCGGCACCCCGGGCAAGCGCCTGGCGCTGCCGAACGCCCGTGTGCTCATCCACCAGCCGGCCATGCAGGGCCAGGGCCATGGCCAGGCCTCGGACATCGAGATCCAGGCCGCCGAGGTGCTGCGCATGCGCACCTGGCTGGAGGAGACGCTGGCCAAGCACACGAACAAGTCCGCTGACCAGATCTCCAACGACATCGAACGCGACCTGTTCCTCACTGCCGAGCAGGCCAAGGAGTACGGCCTGGTCGACCAGGTGCTCTCCTCGCGCAAGAACGTCTGAGATCAGGTGACGACCGGCCCGCGCCTCGTGATCGGGGTGCGGGCCGGTGCCGTTCCCGAGGCGGTGGCCGGCAGCCGTGATTCCGCGCCTGGGCACAGGGTGTCACGACACGCGCCGGGTGAGGTCGCAGGCGTTGTCCGCGCCGTGTGACATGCTGTTGAGGTACTGAACAGAAGCGGGTTAGGCTGATAGCGTGTGCCCCTTGGAAAGGTTGTGACCGTGGCGCGCAAGAGCGATAGTGCAGATCTTCTCAACTGCAATTTCTGCGGCAAGTCGCAGAAGCAGGTTCGCAAGCTCATTGCCGGTGGCGGTGTCTACATCTGCGATGAGTGCATCGGGCTGTGCAATGAGATCATCGAAGAGGAGCTCAACCAGCCGCTGGCCGAGGTCGAGGAGACCGAGCTGCCCAAGCCGCAGGAGATCTACGACTTCCTGCAGGAGTACATCGTCGGCCAGGAGACCGCGAAGAAGGCCCTCGCCGTGGCGGTGTACAACCACTACAAGCGCATCCGCGCCTCCCGCAGCCTCGATGACGATGACATCGAGATCTCGAAGTCCAACATCCTGCTCGTCGGCCCGACCGGTTCCGGCAAGACCTACCTCGCTCAGACGCTGGCGAAGAAGCTGAATGTGCCCTTCGCCGTCGCCGATGCCACCGCCCTGACCGAGGCCGGCTACGTCGGCGAGGATGTCGAGAACATCCTGCTCAAGCTCATCCAGGCCGCTGACTTCGATGTCGAGCGCGCCCAGACCGGCATCATCTACATCGACGAGATCGACAAGATCGCGCGCAAGGCCGAGAATCCCTCCATCACCCGCGATGTCTCCGGTGAGGGCGTGCAGCAGGCGCTGCTGAAGATCCTCGAAGGCACTCAGGCTTCAGTGCCGCCGCAGGGCGGGCGCAAGCACCCGCACCAGGACTTCATCCAGATCGATACGACCAATGTGCTCTTCATCGTCGCCGGCGCCTTCGCCGGTCTGGAGGAGATCATCTCCTCCCGCGAGGGCAAGCACGGCATCGGCTTCGGCGCGATGCTGCAGTCGAAGAACGACGACGAGGACATCTACAGTCAGATGCTGCCCGAGGACCTGCTGAAGTTCGGGCTCATCCCGGAGTTCATCGGCCGTCTGCCGGTCATCGCCACCGTCTCCAACCTCGACCGCGATGCCCTCATGACGATCCTGACCGAACCGCGCAACGCCCTGGTCAAGCAGTACCAGCGGATGTTCGAGTTCGACAACGTCGAACTCGAGTTCGAGCACGAGGCCCTGGAGGCCATCGCCGACCTTGCGCTGCTGCGCGGCACCGGCGCTCGCGGCCTGCGCTCCATCATGGAAGAGGTCCTGCAGCCGGTCATGTTCGATGTGCCCAGCCGTGATGACGTCGAACGCGTCGTCATCACCAAGGATGTCGTCGACTCCAACGTCGCCCCGACGATCGTGCCGCGCAAGGCGCAGCCGGCCCGCCGCAAGAAGTCGGCCTGATCAGCTCTTCGCTTCGGCAGAGCCCGACGATTCCCTGCGCGCCTCAGCCATCGCATCGCGCGCATTGTGCCCCCGGGTGGGGTCTGCGCCATCACGCTGCCGGAGTGTCCAGTAGGCGTGTGCAGCCGCTGACCAGCTATTCCATCTCGGTCTGCGGCTCGCAGGAACACTGAGCCGGCGTGCATCTGCGGGCAGCGCCACCCGAGTCATCGACCGGCTCTTGACTGCGGCTCCATGAAATGCAACCATTCAGTTATAGCAACTGAATGGTTGCACGTTATGCCTGTGGAGGCTCTCATGGAACAGCTCATCATCGACCGCAGCATCGACATCAGCGCCTCGGCAGAGACGGTCTTCGGCCTCATCTCCCAGCCCGGCTGGTACATCAACGACGGGACGCTGCGCGATCACACTGTGACTCGACGCGGCGAGCTGGCATTCGTCACCGACCCAGTGCACGGCACCTTCGCCATCCGGACCATCGAGCTCAAGCCGCCGCATTTCGCCGCTTTCCGGTGGACCGCCGGCGAAGCACTCGACGGATCGCTCGACGCCGCCACCGCCGAAGACCTGCCGATGACGCTCATCGAGTTCTTCATCACCGAACGCAGTGGGGGAGTGACGCTGCGGGTGCGCGAAACCGGGTTCGAGAACCTCAGCGCGGACGGCCTGGCCCTGCGTCGGGCCTTCGATGCCAACGACTCCGGGTGGGCCGAAGAGCTCGCCGTGGCCAAGGCGGCGCTGGAAGACGACCGAGGCCCGGAGGCATCTCAGACCGCGGAGCGCGCTCAGTGACGCACACCAGCACCGGAGAGTCAGTGCAGATGCTGCGCGCGCTGGGGGAGAGCACTCGGTTGGAGCTCATGCTGCGCCTCGGTCAGGCACCGGCCTCCGCCTCGGGACTGCAGCACGAATTCAGCATCTCCCGCCAGGGCATCATGAAACACCTGGATGTCCTCCGCAAGGCAGGACTCATCACAGCAGAGCGCAGCGGGCGCGCTGTCGTGTATCAGGTCGAGCCGGAGCGCATGTTACACCTCGCTGCGGTGCTCAGCGAGCTCAGCCGGGGCTGGGAACGCCGCCTGGCTGCGATCAAGCACGCCGCGGAGGCTGCTGAAGCCGATGACGCGGCCGACGAGAGCTGAGTCCGTCGGGCTGCTCAGTACGTCTCTGCCGGCTGAACGACGACGAAGCCCGGGCCGTGGAAGCGCATCTGGATGCCCTCACCGGAACCCCGGCCGAAGAACGAGCCGAGGGTCACATCGGTGTGGATGTCCGGTGCCAGATTCGCTGACCAGCACACCGCCGCCTGCGGGTCGACGAACGTCGGGGTGCGCGAGCAGTCGAGGACCATCGGCTGGCCCTGCGCGCAGATCGCGGCCGTGCCGTGCCCGGAGAGTTCGAGGTTGAACAGTCCTGAACCGGTCGTCAGCGCGCCGATGCCGCGCAGCGGCTGGATGTCCCAGCGCAGCGAGGCGTCGAAGGCGAGCATGCTCGTCGTGTTGACGGTCAGCGCATCGTGTGGTCCTTCGAGCTGCATCATGAAGATGTTCGCGGCCATCCGGGCGAAGAAGATCTCGCCGTGGCCTTCGACGCGCATGAGCTGACCGCCCTCACCCGTGGCCGCCTTCTTCATGAACTGCCCGACCGAGGTCGAACCCTGGTGCTTGAAGTTGACGTTGCCCTGGTAGGCGACCATCGCACCCTTCGTGGCGATCATCGGCTCCTGCGGGGTCACCACGCCTCGCACCATCCGGCTGGACTGCATCGTCCACCGCTGGTTGAGCTCCTGCTCCTGGTGCTGTTTGGCGAAGAGTTCGCTGCGCATCGCTGTCTCCTGGTCGTGCGCGCCGGGCCGGTGCCCGACTGGGGAAATGAAGCTGGGGGCGTGCAGATCGACTGCACGCCCCCAGCTTAAACCCACAGCAGGCTCAGCGAGCCGCTTCAGTGTGGCTGTTCGGCAACACTCACTCGGCGGGCTCGAACTCGACGTCGGCGACCGTGATGTCCTCACCACCGGCCGACAGTGTCCACGTCTGCACGCGTCCGGCGGCCATGATGTCGCTCTCAGCACCCTGTGCGGCGGCGAGCACCGCCTCGGGAACGGTCACCGTCACCGAGGTGATCGGGGTCTTCTGCGAGACCTTCGCCTCGGTCTTCGCGCGGCGCAGCTCACCGAGCACATCGCCGACGTGCCCAAGGGCCTGAGTATCGGCCTCGAAGGCCGGCAGGTCGTCCGCCTGCGGCCAGGCAGCGCGGTGGACAGAACCGGACCGCCACCACGACCACACCTCTTCGGTCACGAACGGCATGAACGGGGCGAAGAGACGCAGCAGCACATCGAGCGCGGTCGCCAGGGTCGCATGCGCCGAGAGCTGACCGGCCTCGCCGACCGAACCGTAGGAGCGGTCCTTGGCCAGCTCGACGTAGTCGTCGGTGAAGGCCCAGAAGAAGGACTCGGCGGTGCGCAGCGCATGAGCGTAGTCGTACTCGGCCATGAAGGCTGAGCATTCGGCGACGGTTGCGCGCAGAGCCGCCAGCACAGCCTGGTCGAGGCTTTCGGTGATGAGGTCGGTGCGCCCGATGAGATCGGCGTGGACACCCTGGGCGAGGGCGAACTTCGAGGCGTTGAGGATCTTCATCGCCAGACGCCGGCCGATCTGCATCTGCGTGACCTCATAGGCGGTGTCCGCGCCGAGCCGGGCCGAACCGGCCCAGTAGCGCACGGCATCCGGCCCGAAGCCGGGCTTGGACTCTTCGAGGATGTCACTGGGCACGACGACATTGCCCTTGGACTTCGACATCTTCTTGCGGTCAGGGTCGAGGATCCAGCCCGAGAGCGCAGCCCGCGTCCACGGCACATCGTCGTTCAGCGAGTTGGCGCGCACAACCGTCGAGAACAGCCAGGTGCGGATGATGTCATGACCCTGCGGACGCAGATCGAAGGGCGCGGTCTGGGACCACAGCTTCTCGTTGCGCGACCAGCCGCCGGCGATCTGCGGGGTCAGCGACGAGGTCGCCCACGTATCGAGCACATCGGGCTCACCGGTGAAGCCACCGGGCTGATCGCGCTGCTCGGCGGTGAACCCCTCAGGCACATCGGCCTGCGGGTCGACCGGCAGGGAGGCGTCATCGGGCACGATCGGGTTGTCGTAATCGGGCTCGCCGGCCTCATCGAGGCGGTACCACAGCGGGATCGCGACACCGAAGTAGCGCTGCCGGGAGATGAGCCAGTCGCCGTTGAGGCCCTCCACCCAGTTCTCGTAGCGCGAGCGCATGAACGAGGGATACCAGTCGAGTTCGCGGCCGCGGGCGATGAGCTTCTCGCGCAGCCCGGAATCCGTGCCGCCGTTGCGGATGTACCACTGCCGGGAGGTCACGACCTCCAGCGGCTTGTCGCCCTTCTCGTAGAACGGCACCGGGTGCGTGATCGCCTCCGGCTCGGCGAGCAGGTCACCGGACTCAGCGAGCATCTCGGCGATCGTCTTGCGTGCGGTGAACGTGGTCTTGCCGGCCAGCTGCTCATAGTTGTCCACCGCCTCGGGAGCGGGGGAGGAGGCGATCCAGTCCGGGACCTCGCGCTGCAGGCGCCCGTCGCGGGTGATGACCGCGCGGGTCGGCAGCTGCAGCTCACGCCACCACGTGACGTCGGTGAGGTCACCGAAGGTGCACACCATCGCGATGCCGGTGCCCTTGTCAGGCTTCGCCAGCTGGTGGGCGCGCACATCGACGGCCACGCCGAAGAGCGGAGACACGACCTGGGTGCCGAAGTAGTCCTGGTAGCGCTCATCATCCGGGTGCGCGACGAGGGCTGCCACGGCCGGGATGAGCTCAGGGCGCGAGGTGACGATGACGATCGGCTCGACTGACCTGTCAGCAGTGCCGTCAGCGGCAGCCGGGTAGAAGGCGACCGTGTGGTAGGCGCCTTCGCGCTCCCGGTCCTCCAGCTCAGCCTGCGCCACCGCAGTGCCGAAGGTGACATCCCACATCGTCGGGGCTTCCTGCGAGTACACGTGCCCGCCGGCGAGGTCCTTGAGGAACGCCCGCTGAGACACCGCGCGGCAGTCGGCGTCGATCGTGCGGTAGGAGTGGTTCCAGTCGACCGACAGGCCGACCGAGCGGAACAGCGCTTCGAACACCTCACCATCGGAGCTGGCGAGCTTCTCGCACAGTTCGATGAAGTTCTGCCGCGAGACCGGCACGAAGTCCCGCGGGTTCTTCGCAGGCTTCTGCGGCGGCGTGAAGTCAGGGTCGTAGGGCAGAGTCGGCTCGCAGCGCACTCCGTAGTAGTTCTGGGTGCGGCGCTCGGTCGGCAGGCCGTTGTCGTCCCAGCCGAGGGGGTAGAAGACGTTCTTGCCCATCATCCGCTGATAGCGGGCGATGATGTCGGTCTGGGTGTAGGAGAAGACGTGCCCCACATGCAGCGATCCCGACGCCGTCGGCGGGGGAGTGTCGATCGAGTAGACCTCCTCGCGGGAGGTCTCAGGGTCGAAGGCGTAGGTCTGCTGCTCGGACCAGCGGGAGTCCCACTTGTCCTTCAGGCCTTCGAGAGCGGGTCTGTCCGGGAGGTGCACCGAGTCTTGTGTGCGTGAGGCAGGTTGAGTCATACCGGTGATTATCCCCGCACCGCGCAGCCGAACTCAAACCACCTGAGACCAGCGGTTCCATGTCAGGATAGGAGGGTGAGCCCCCTGCCGCCGACCCCGCGCTATGCCGAGAACGCAACGTCGACTGCCTGGATGAACCCGGCCCGCTCACTGGCGATCCTCTTCGTCGTGGCGATCCACAGTGTCAGCGCCACCGTTGAGACCGACCTGAGCTCCCATGGCGACGCCACGTGGTGGTCCGCCAATCTCATCGACGCCACCGCCCGCTGGTCAGTGCCTGTGTTCCTCATGATCTCCGGCGCGCTCGCCCTCGACCCCGACCGCGGAGTGCGGCCACGGGAGTTCCTCATCAAACGCTTCTACCGCATCGGCATCCCGCTGGTGGTGTGGACGGTCGTCTACATCCTCTTCCGGCTCTTCTACGAAGGCCGCATCCACACCAGCTGGAACCCGATCGCCGCGATCCTCACCGGCTCCCCGTATGTGCAGCTGTACTTCCTCTACGTGCTCGCCGGACTGATTCTGCTCACTCCGTTCATGCGGCTTCTGTCGCTGCACGGAACGAAGCGCCTGCAGTGGGGCACGGCCGGGATCCTGCTGGCGATCGGGATGGCCGATCACGTCATCTCGACGTTCTTCGACGTCGGTGAGCCCAACGCCGCCACCCGGTTCCTGCCGCTCATGGGCTACTACGTGCTCGGCTTCGTGCTGCGTGACTGGATCCTCACCCGCAGGCAGACGATCCTCGCGTGGCTCGTCTTCTTCGGCTCCTACGGTGCGATCCTGGCATGGTCTGCGATCGGGCCGGGGGACAAGCCATGGCGGTTCGCCTACGAGTACGTCTCCCCGTTCGTGGTGCCGATGTCGCTGGCGGCCTATGTGCTGCTGCACACTCACATGCGCACCGGCTGGCGATTCCTCACCAGGATCTACCCGTACTCATTCGGCGTCTTCCTCCTCCACCCGCTCATCCTGTTCCCCATGCGGCAGGTCATCGGCTACCCCAACACGGTCGGCTCTGTGCTGTTCCACGGACTCGTCCTGCCGATCGTCTACACGCTTGTCTGCACGGCCATCACCTGGCTGATGCTCAAGATCCCATTCGTGCGCGCGGCTTTCGGTGCAGGAAGGCCGTTCCTCGCCCGCGGCTGAGACACCGGAGGACCGGTCATGCTCGTGCTCGACTTCGACTCCGCCCACCACCGCGCCATCGTCGAGGCATACGCGCACATCTGCGACGGCGAGGTCGCCGTCGTCGAGCTGCGGGCACCGCTGGAACAGCGCGACACCGGATGACGACAGCACACAGGCCGGGTGCCGTCGGTGCGCTGTCCACCTGGTACCCGCATCTCGTCATCGACACCCACGATCAGCAGTCTGAGCAGACCGCAGCAGAGGTGCTCACCTGGCTCGCGTGCGCTCGACATCTTGTGAACCGCCGGGCCTGCGGCGAGGATGGAGACGACAACTCAGCCCTCGGCCCATGAGGAGATGCCACGATGACGATCATGCGCGCAGTCGTGACCGGAGCCAGCTCCGGGATAGGAGCAGCCACCGTTCGCCGCCTGACTGCCAGCGGCTGGCACGTCACCGCGGTCGCCCGCCGCGCCGAGAAGCTCAACGCGCTCGCCGACGAGACCGGGTGTGCCGTCGTCACCGCCGACCTCACCCGCGATGATGACGTCGCGACGATGGCCGAGACGGTCGCCGCGGCCGGTCCGCTCCATGCCCTCGTCGCCAACGCCGGAGCCGCCTACGGTCATGCCGAGATCGCCGATGCCGCGGTGACCGACTGGCAGAAGACGATGGACATCAATGCGTTCGGACTGCTGCGCAGCATCAACGCGCTGCTGCCGGCTCTGACTGCTTCGGACCGCGGAGACGTGCTCATCATGGGTTCGACCGCCGGGCTCATCACCTATGAGGCGGCGGGTGCGTACACCGCCTCGAAGCATGCGGTGCACGCCATCGCTCAGACTCTGCGCCTGGAACTGGCCGGCAGCCCGGTGCGCGTCATGGAGATCGCCCCGGGCATGGTCCGGACTGAGGAATTCAACCGCAAGCGCTTCGGTTCGCAGGAAGCCGCCGACAAGATCTACGAGGGCGTCGAGAACCCCCTGACGGCTGAGGACATCGCCGACGCGGTGGACTGGATGCTGAGCCGCCCGCACCACGTCAACGTCGACCTCATGGTCATCCGCCCGCTCGCCCAGGCCGCCCAGCACAAGGTGGCCCGCCATCAAGGACTGTGAACCGGTCTGCGGCTATGACCAAAGTGGTAACGACACTGAGTGTGCCCCGGCGCAGCCTGGAAGCACCCGCCCGGCGCCGCATCCGCGCCCGCCGGGCCGGGTGACGAGAGGAACCGATGTCGCACGCAGCTCTGGAGGCACACCCCGGCACCACCCCTGCCACCGGCTGGCGCTGGCGCGGCATCGCCCGAGCCGCGGTGCTGCTCGTTCTCTCAGCGCTGTTCCTCGCCGGCTGGTTCTCCTCACTGCCGCCACAGGGCGCCCTCGATGCCGGTCTGCGCGTTCTCACCGTGGCGCTCTTCGTGCTCGCTGCCGATCGCAGCCCCCCGCACGCAGCCGGGACGCACCCGCGACCTCCTCGTCGCTGCAGCGCTCATCCTGGCGGCAGGCGAGTTCGCCTGGCATGTCCACCTCTCCGTCGCCACCGAACTCGACGTGTCATTCGCCTGGGGGTACACGGGCGCGCTGCTCGTCATGCTGCTGATCTCGGCAGTCCGGCTCATCCGCGACCGCCGTGCACACACCTCCGCGACTGCTGCTGAAACGGCCGAGCCCACTGCCGCCGACCGCCCAGACTGAGCCGAGCAGCTGAACTGAGCAGCTGAACTGAGCAGCCCACCGGCACGGTTCGGATTCCGCATGCATCTGCGCTAAGATGTCTCCTGCGACGATCCGGCCATCACCGGGGAGCATCCGGAAGAACAGGCGCGCAGCCAGACCACGGGAGCGCGTGCCCCATTAGACCCGGACGGGCGGGCCCGTCACAGCCTGGAAATGAGCGATCGGAGACCTCCAATGCCGACCCGAGCCACACCTCGGCGGCGGGCAGGACTCCGATAAGCGAGGTGGTACCGCGGCGGAAGCGTCGTCCTCGTCACCGGACCGCCGAACGCATCAAGGACGCTCATGACCGATCAGATCTACCCCAAGCAGAAGACCTCCGCTGCAGGCCTGACCGCATCGCCGTCGTTCCCTGCCATCGAAGACGACGTGCTGCGCTTCTGGAACTCCGACGACACCTTCCAGGCGAGCATCGATCAGCGTGAGGCCGGTTCCGAGGGCCAGAACGAATTCGTCTTCTACGACGGCCCGCCCTTCGCCAACGGCCTGCCGCACTACGGCCACCTGCTCACCGGCTACGTCAAGGACGTCGTCCCGCGCTACCAGACGATGCGCGGCAAGCGCGTCGAACGCCGCTTCGGCTGGGACACCCACGGACTGCCCGCCGAACTCGAAGCCGAACGCCAGCTCGGCATCACCGACAAGTCCGAGATCGGCGACATGGGCATCGCCCGCTTCAACGAGGTGTGCCGCTCCTCAGTGCTGACGTACACGAAGGAGTGGGAGGAGTACGTCACCCGCCAGGGCCGCTGGGTCGACTTCGACAACGACTACAAGACGCTCAACGTCGAGTACATGGAGTCGGTCATCTGGGCGTTCAAGCAGCTGTGGGACAAGGGCTACGTCTACGAGGGCTACCGCGTCCTGCCGTACTGCTGGAAGGACCAGACGCCGCTGTCGAACCACGAGCTGCGCATGGACGAGGACGTCTACAAGTCCCGCCAGGACCCCTCGGTGACGATCGGCTACAAGCTCGCCGACTCCGATGAGTACGTCGTCATCTGGACCACCACCCCGTGGACTGTGCCGAGCAACCAGGCAGTGGCCGTCCATCCGGACGTCCAGTATGTCGCGGTGCGCCCCGGGCCCGAGGCGCCGGCTGAGCACCTGCGCGGCACCACCCTCATCATGGCCAAGGACCGGGTTGCCGCCTACGCACGCGAGCTCGGCGAGGACCCCGAGGTGGTGCGCGAGATGGCCGGCACCGACCTGCTCGGCCTGCGCTACGAACCGCCCTTCGGGTACTTCGAGGGCCGGCAGGAGGAGTTCGGCGAGGCGATGCACTCGATCCTCGCCGCCGACTTCGTCACCACCGACGACGGCACCGGCATCGTCCACCAGTCACCGGCCTTCGGTGAGGAGGACAAGGTGCTCACCGACGCCGCCGGGATCCACGCCGCCCGTCCCGTCGACGACGCCGGCTGCTTCGAAGCCCCGGTCACCGACTACGCCGGCCAGCAGGTCTTCGAGGCGAACAAGGCGATCATCCGCGACCTGCGCGACCACACCGGCCCGCTGGCCGGACGCTCGGCGCTGCTTGTGCGGCACGAGACCTACGAGCACTCCTACCCGCACTGCTGGCGCTGCCGCACCCCGCTCATCTACCGGGCGGTGTCCTCGTGGTTCGTCAAGGTCACCGACTTCAAGGACCGGATGGTCGAGCTCAATGAGCAGATCAACTGGGTGCCGGAGAACGTCAAGCACGGCCAGTTCGGCAAGTGGCTGGAGAACGCCCGCGACTGGTCGATCTCGCGCAACCGGTTCTGGGGCTCGCCGATCCCGGTGTGGGTCTCGGATAACCCCGAATACCCGCGCACCGACGTCTACGGCTCGCTGGCCGAACTCGAAGTCGACTTCGGCCGGCTGCCGCTCAACGACAAGGGCGAACCGGACCTGCACCGGCCGTGGATCGACGACCTCACCCGCCCGAACCCGGATGACCCGACCGGCCAGTCGACGATGCGCCGCGTGCCCGATGTCCTCGATGTGTGGTTCGACTCCGGTTCGATGAGCTACGCCCAGGTCCACTACCCGTTCGAGAACGCCGACTGGTTCGAACACCACTTTCCGGGCGACTTCATCGTCGAGTACATCGGCCAGACCCGCGGCTGGTTCTACACCCTGCACATCCTCGCCACCGCCGTGTTCGACCGCCCGGCCTTCCGCAACTGCATCAGCCACGGCATCGTGCTCGGCTCCGACGGGCAGAAGATGTCCAAGAGCCTGCGCAACTACCCCGACGTCAACGAGGTCTTCGACCGCGACGGCTCCGATGCGATGCGCTGGTTCCTCATGTCGAGTCCGATCCTGCGCGGCGGCAACCTCGTCGTGACCGAACAGGGCATCCGCGACGGCGTGCGCCAGGTGATCCTGCCGCTGTGGAACGCCTGGCACTTCTTCGCCACCTACTCCAACAACGCCGACGGCGAAGCCGGTGGCAAGGGCTACGCGGCGCAGACCCGGTACGACTCCAGCCAGGTGCTCGACCGCTACCTCATCGCCAAGACCCACGACCTCATCGTGGACTTCCAGCAGGCGATGGACGACTACGACGTGTGGGCAGCCTGCGAGCTGGTCCGCGACCACCTCGACATGTTCACCAACTGGTACGTCCGCCGCTCCCGCCGCCGCTTCTGGGAGGGCACGGCCGAGGTGCGCGAGTCCTTCGACGTCTTCTACACCTGCTTCGAGGCGTTCCTGCGTGTGGCCGCCCCGCTGCTGCCGTTCACCGCCGAGGAGATCTACCGCGGGCTGACCGGCGAGCGGTCGGTGCACCTGACAGACTATCCCGACGCCGAGGCGTTCACCGCCGATGCCGATCTCGTCGCCGCAATGGACCGCACCCGCCAGGTCTGCTCGACCGGCTCCTCACTGCGCAAGGCCAACAACCTGCGCGTGCGGCTGCCGCTGGCAGGCCTGACCGTGGCCACGAACGACGATCTCGGCACCGACTTCCGCACGATCATCGCCGATGAGCTCAACGTCAAGGACGTCACCGTCATGGGCGTCGACCAAGCCGCTGCCGCAGGGTTCACCCTGGAGCAGAAGCTCACCGTCAACGCCCGGGCCGCCGGGCCGCGCCTGGGCAGGAACGTCCAGGCCGCGATCAAGGGCTCGAAGACCGGCGACTGGTCAGTCGCCGATGACGGCACCGTCACCGCCGGTGGGATCGAACTCGAAGCAGGCGAATACACCCTCGAAGAGGTCGCCGACGCCGGGGCGACAAGCGCCGCCCTGGCAGCAATGGACCGTGGCTTCGTCGCCCTCGACATCGAGGTCACCGACGAGCTGCGCGCCGAAGGTGTCGCTCGCGACGCGATCCGGGCGATCCAGAACGTGCGCAAGCAGCTCGACCTCGACGTCGCCGACCGGATCACCGTCACGCTCTCGGCCCCCGAACAGGTCCGTGCGGCCGTCGACACCCACCGCGACATGGTCGCCGGTGAGGTGCTCGCCGTCGAACTCGACACCACGAGCGAGCAGCTCAGCGGTGACGAGGTCTTCGCCGCCGGCGAACTCGCCTCCGATGCGGCCGTGCAGGTGAAGCGCGTATGAGCGAACACGACCCCGTCCACGACCCCGCCCACGGCACTGAAGCTGAAGGCATCGAGCCGGCAGGGCCCGAAGCGCCGCAGCTGCCGGACTTCGAGGACAACCCGCTCGTCCCGCTGGTGCCCGACGATCCTGACGCCGCCGAGGTCGATGCCATCGTCGCCGCCTCCCAGGGCGACGATGAGACCGACGCCGCCGTGCCCGCCGAGGCGCGCGGCACCTCGGAGCTGGCCCGCGTGTACTCCGCGCTGCTGTCGCGGCAGGGGGAGACGCAGGTCGAGCGTCGACTCGATGCGACCGAGCGGGCATGCCAGCTGCTCGGCGACGTGCACATGAGCGCTCCGGTCGTCATGCTCACCGGCACCAACGGCAAGTCCTCGACGGTGCGGATGGTCGACCGGATCCTCTCAGCCGCCGGGCTGCGAGTCGGACGCTTCACCAGCCCGCACCTGCACCGGGTCACCGAGCGCATCGCCGTCGACGGCGAGGAGGTCAGCGAACGGGTGTTCGTCGACGCCTATGACGCGACTGCCCCGATCCTCGAGATGGTCGATGCGGAGCTCGTCGCCGCCGGCCGGCCGAAGCTCACCTTCTTCGAAGCTCTGACGGTGCTCGCCTTTGCGATCTTCGCCGAGGCGCCCGTCGACGTCATGGTCATCGAGGTCGGCATGGGCGGCGAATGGGACTCCACCAATGTCGCCGATGCCGCCGTGTGCGGCTTCGCGCCGATCGGCTATGACCACCAGGCCTACCTCGGTGACACGCTCACCGAGATCGCCGTGACGAAGGCCGGCATCCTCAACCGCTCTATCGACCCCACCCCGGCCCCGGACCCGGTGGCAGTCATCGCAGCGCAGGATGAGGAGGCCGCCGAGGCGCTGGCAGCCCAGACTGCCGAACGGGATGTGCCTGCAGTGTGGGCTGGGCAGAACTTCGGGCTGCGCGGGCGCGAACGCGCCGTCGACGGCCAGCTCATCGATGTGCAGGGACTCTACGCCGGATATCCGGATCTGTTCCTGCCGCTGCACGGAGAGCATCAGGCGGACAACGCCGCCCTGGCGATCGCCATGTGCGAGGCGTTCCTCGCCGACGCCGACAAGCCGCTGAATGGCGAGATCGTCGCCGAGGGGCTGTCCCAGGTGACCTCGCCGGGTCGTGCGGAGATCCTGCGCACCGAGCCGACGATCCTCGTCGACGGTGCGCACAACCCGGCCGCGGCCCAGGTGCTCGCCGACACGATCGGCGAGGCCTTCGACTTCGAGTTCGTCGTGGCCGTGGTCGCGATGTTCGCCGACAAGGATCCACACGGTGTCCTCGAATACGTCCACCGGTTCGCCGACCGCATCGTCGTCTCCGAGGCCCTCTCGCCGCGGGCGCTCGAACACGGCGCACTCGCAGCCGCTGCCGCTGAGTGGTTCGACCCGGAGGACGTCACCGACACGCCAGACCTCAATGCCGCGCTCATGGCCGCGATCGATCTGGTCAACAGCCAGGACAGCCCGCACGCCGGGATCGTCGTGACCGGCTCCCTGCTGACCGTCGCCGAGGCCCGCACGCTGCTGGGCAAGGGAGGCATCCAGTGACTGCCGAACACCCGAACGCCGCAGGACAGGAGCACCCGGTGGAGAAGCCTGACGGGCCTTTGAAGTCGAAGCTGCCGGTGCTGTGCGGTTCGATCCTCATCTCCGAGATCTGCGTCGTCTACTTCGCCGGTCTCACCGGGATCGGCCTCAAGCCGGTCAGCCTGCCGCTGCTCATCGCCGGTGTCGCCGTCATCACGGTGGTGCTGCTGGCTGCGGCGATCCTGCTGCCCAGGCGGATCGGCCAGAAGCGGCCCGGGGTCCTGCTCGGCTGGATCGGCCAGGCGCTCATCGTCGCCTGTGGATTCGTGCTGCCGGCGATGTTCTTCGTCGGTCTCGTCTTCGCCGGCCTCTACGCTGCCGCCGTGTACTGGGGCAGACGCATCGACCGTGAGGTCGTCGAGTACTTCCGCACCGGCGGGGGAGAGACGGCCGCCTGATCTGCGCGGTGTGAGCTGGTTCTCACCGGCCGGGCGCCCCTGGTGGTGATGCAATAGACTGGCACCGCATTGCCCTGCTCGGCGCACGGAACGTCGACTGATGACGAAGGAGAACCTGGTGACCGAACGCACGCTCGTGCTCGTCAAGCCAGATGGTGTGCAGCGCGGCCTCATCGGCCAGATCATTGCACGCATCGAAGCCAAGGGATACAGCATCGAGAAGCTCGAGCTCGTCCACGCAACCGCGGAGCAGCTCGCCGCCCACTACGAAGAGCATGAGGGGAAGCCGTTCTACCAGCCTCTCGTGGACTTCATGTCAGAAGGCCCCCTCGTTGCACTGGTGGCCTCCGGTCACGGCGTGATCCCCGGCTTCCGGTCGTTGGCCGGAACCACCGACCCGACGACCGCTGCGCCGGGCACCATCCGTGGTGACTTCGCCCGGGACTGGGGCGTCAGCGTGCAGAAGAACCTCGTGCACGGCTCCGACTCCGAGGAATCGGCGGCACGCGAGATCGCCATCTGGTTCCCCGAGGACTGAGACCGCCACAGCTTCGCAGACAGACGCGGGGTGGGACGCGCACAGCGTGTCCCACCCCGATGTCGTCTTCGAGGTGCGTCCCGATGTCGTCTTCGAGGTGCGTCAGAGCAGTCCGGAGAAGAACGTCCAGAACTTCACGATGATGAGTCCGTAGACGATGCACATCCACAGCACGCCGATGAGCAGGGCATGCTGGGCGAACACACGGGAATAGGGACTGGCGGTGACACCGGCACCGAAGAAGCCGCGCAGCACCGCATATCCGGTGACGACGCAGAACATCGGAATCGTCACCGTCCACACCACGATGCACCACGGGCAGCCGACCCCGATGGCGAAGATCGAGGTGTAGAAGAGGTACATGCACAGCAGCGCACCCGCCCCGAGACCGGCAGCCAGACTCATCCACATCCAGCCCGGCAGCTCCACCCGGGCGAGGACGAGCACCCCGAAGATGAGCGGTACGACGAATGCCGCGATGCCGAGGAACTGATTGGGGAACCCGAGCAGCTGGGCCTGCGGGTAGTCCATCACCGACCCGCATGAGAAGAACGGGTTCAGATCGCAGGACAGCGTGATGCCGGGATTCTCCAGCTTGCGCAGTTTGTCGATCGAGAGCAGGAACGACATCCACAGTCCGATGACCGATCCGATGATGAGGAAGATCCCCAACGGCAGTCGGCGCAGGAACCAGGCATCGGCAGCCGGTGCGGCTGCAGGGGATGAGGCAGGGGAGGATGCCGCAGGAGGTGTCTGGGCAGGAGGAGTATTCACCCCAACAGCATGCCGTGTCGATTCGGTCTGCGACAAGTGTGACCGGATGCCGAGGCTGATCTGCCCACCGCAGAACCTGCGCCGCTGCAGGACGGCACACCGTGCCTATGACATAATGATGATGGCGACAGGCTGAACACACCCGGCCAGTTGCCCGCTTCCACCGAGCGGAGGTCTGACTCCCGCAGGTCAAAGCTGAAGCGGCACGTGCGTGCCACCGCGCTGACGCAATTCGCGCGAGCCCATGTGTACCCACAGTTTTTTCTGCCCGCCGGCACGGCTGCGACGCCGCGAGACGGGCACCGCCATCGCCCATGGCGCAGCTGGAAGGTGTGCCGGCTGCGGTGGGCAAGGAGTTCTATACAGATGAATCACGAACCCGAGGATCAGCAGAATCCGACAGAGGGCATTCTCGCCGATCTCGAGAATCTGCGTGCGCAGTCCGAAGCCAAGCGCACCGACGACGACGCCGACTCACGCGGTGACGCATTCGCCGTCCTCGACGAGATCGCCGAGAAGGCCGAATCGCTGCGCGCCGGCGGGCATTCAGCCGAGGATGCTGGCCAGGCAGCTGAGGCCGATGACGATTCCGCAGAGGAGAAGCCCAGCCGTTCGACGCGCCGCCGCAGCACAGGCGGCCCGAAGTCAGCCCGCTCAGCCGTCGCCAACCGCGGTCTGATCTTCGAGTCCTATGTCGGTGATTCCACCGACGACGAAGACGACGACAGCGACGATGACGCCGATTCGCAGCCCGCGCAGCAGGCTGTCACGATCGATGTGCGCAACCCGTTCTCCTTCGGCTTCAGCGCTCAGCGTGAGGAGTCAGATGACGAGCCGCTGCAGCCGGTGAGCGTGCCGGCCGGGGGCGGTCTGCTGTTCCAGACGCCGCAGGCCGAACTCGGTCAGCAGGTGGATCCGGATTGGACCCCTGATGACGACGAAGACGATGACGACGACACCGACGACGCTGACGGCTCCGACCGCAGCGATCGCTCCGATCGTGATGACGACGGCGATGACGACCAGCCGCGTCGCCGCCGCCGAGGCGGGCGGGGCAAGCGCTCGCGCGGTCGTTCCAACGGCAACGACGACGATTCCGGTTCTGACAGCGACAACCGCGGTGGCCGCCGCCAGCGCAGCGACGACAGCGACTCCAGCGACGACGGGAAGTCCGACGACAGCGGCCAGGATGACAATCGCAGCGGCCAGAACGATCGCGATGACCAGCGGCAGGATCGCAGTGACGATTCCGGTGACTCCGATGACGACTCGAGCAGCTCGCGGCGTCGCCGCCGGCGCCGCAGCCGGTCGGGCTCCGGATCGAGCAGCGGCACCAGCGCCTCCGAAGTCACCGGTGTCAAGGGCTCAACGCGCCTGGAAGCCAAGCGCCAGCGCCGGCGCGAGGGCCGCGAGGCCGGCCGCCGCCGCCCGGTGATCTCGGAAGCGGAGTTCCTCGCCCGCCGCGAATCCGTTGAGCGCACCATGCTCGTGCGCGACCACGACGACCGCACCCAGCTCGTCGTCACCGAAGACGGCATCGCCGTCGAGCACTACCTCAGCGAGTCGAAGGCCCAGGCCTCCCTCATCGGCAACGTCTACCTCGGCAAGGTGCAGAATGTGCTGCCGAGCATGGAAGCCGCGTTCGTCGACATCGGCAAGGGCCGCAACGCCGTCCTCTACGCCGGCGAGGTCAACTGGGACGCACTCGGCATGGACGGCAAGCCGCGCCGCATCGAGCTCGCGCTCAGCCCCGGTGACTCGGTCCTCGTGCAGGTGACCAAGGACCCGATCGGGCACAAGGGCGCCCGCCTGACCGCGCAGATCTCCCTGCCCGGGCGGTTCCTCGTCTACGTGCCCGGCAACGACATGACCGGCATCTCCCGCAAGCTTCCGGACAATGAGCGACAGCGGCTGAAGAAGCTGCTCAAGCAGATGGTGCCCGAATCCGCCGGCGTCATCGTCCGCACCGCCGCCGAAGGCGCCTCGGAGACGGAGCTCGGCCGGGACATCGAGCGGCTGTCCAAGCGCTGGGAGTCGATCGAGAAGAAGTCGACCTCGACGAAGACGACTGCTCCGCAGCTGCTGTACAAGGAGCCGGACATGATCGTCCGGATCATCCGCGATGTCTTCAACGAGGACTTCAGCGCCCTCGTCGTCGACGGCGACGAGTCCTGGGACACGATCCACGAATACGTCGAAGCCGTCGCCCCCGACCTGCTCGAGCGGCTGAGCCGCTACGAGGAGGACGGAGACATCTTCGACCACTACCGCGTGTCGGAGCAGATCGACAAGGCCCTGCAGCGCAAGGTCATGCTGCCCTCCGGCGGCTCCCTCGTCATCGACCGCACCGAGGCGATGACCGTCATCGACGTCAACACCGGGAAGTTCACCGGCTCAGGCGGCAACCTCGAAGAGACGGTGACGAAGAACAACCTCGAGGCAGCAGAAGAGGTCATCCGCCAGCTGCGGCTGCGCGACATCGGCGGCATCATCGTCGTCGACTTCATCGACATGGTCCTCGAATCCAACCGCGATCTCGTCGTCCGTCGGCTTGTCGAGTGCCTCGGCCGCGACCGGACCCGCCACCAGGTCGCCGAGGTGACGTCGCTGGGCCTGGTGCAGATGACCCGCAAGCGCATCGGCACCGGACTGGCCGAATCGCTGGCTGCCGCCGGAGAGGACCTCTCCGGACGAGGCCTTGTGCTGCCGGGCACCGAGGACGACGGCTCCTCACGCGGCCAGTACAAGTCGCGCAAGCGCCGCGGACAGGACAACCGCCGCTCGAACAAGGACGCGCAGTCCCGCGAAGAGGAAGAGAAGCAGTCTGCCTCCCGCTCGGCTGTCGCCGCGATCGCCAAGGCAACGCTGAAGGCCGATGACGACGACAGCGCCGAGACACCGGCAGCCGACCAGGGCTCTGGCTCCACAGACGAGCAGAACAGCGGTTCGCAGCGCACGGGCCGCGGCAGGCAGGACGACGGCGTCTCCGGCGACGCAGGCGGGGAGAGCTCCTCGCGCAGCCGACGCTCCCGCCGTTCGAAGAAGCAGGCCCAGCCGGCCGATGATTCGAGTGCGCAGGAGCGCTCAGAGGACACGCAGGGCAGCGATGAGCGCAGCACCGGCGACCCGGGCAGCGGCGAGCAGGGTGGAAAGCGCTCACGGCGCAGCCGCTCCCGCCAGGCTGCGAAGTCCGCCGATGCCGGCCAGCAGGCTGCCGGCGAGGCGCAGAGCTCTCAGCAGCCTGAGGCTTCCTCAGCACCGGCGCGCCGCACCCCGCGCAAGCCCGCCGAGCCCAGCGGTCCGGCACCGCTCATGATCGGCGCTGAGACCGAAACCCGCGTGCAGGAGGCGCCGGCGCGCCCGGCCAGCCAGCCTGAGCGCGCGGACAGCCAGCCTGAGCGCGCGGACAGCCAGCCTGAGCGCGCGGACAGCTCCGCAGCGCAGCCGGCTGCTGCTGAGCAGCAGGAGCGTCAGGAGCCGGAGAAGCAGACCGAGGCGCCGCCGATCCTCATCATCGGCGCCGACGACTGAGCCGAGCGTCTGCGAGGCATGCGCAGGGCCTGTTGCCGCATCTCCGCGGGAGCAGGCCCTGCAGCGCTCTCACCAGGTGCTTCAGGGGCGAGCCCGGGTTTCGCAGCGGTGCGCAGACGCGAGATCACGGGGTGCTTATACCACAGATTCGCGCCGTTTCAGCGGTCCGAAAGGAGTCAATTGTGAGCTAGGTAACGGTTGGATAACTGAAAGTTGCATTGGCACTTTTGCAGTTGCGGCCAGCCCCGTTTTAGGGGAACTTATAGCTTCATGAGCACCTTTGTGAGCGCCGCCACACTCCTACCTCTGGCGGCAAACGCGTCCATCGAAGAAAAGGTCGACGGCATCCTTGCTCCGTTCGTCGACCGTTTCGAAACAGTCATCTTCTACCCCCTGTCGATCGGAGCAGTGTCGTTCCCGATCGTCGTCGCCTGGCTGATCATCGCAGCCTGCGTCTTCACCATCTACTTCGGCTTCATCCAGTTCCGCGGATTCGGCGTCGCGCTCGAAGTCGTGCGCGGCAAGTTCTCCTCCAAGGACGACCCGGGTGAGGTCACCCACTTCCAGGCCCTGTCCTCGGCAGTCTCGGGCACCGTGGGCCTGGGCAACATCGCCGGTGTCGGCGCCGCGATCGCCATGGGCGGTCCGGGTGCTGCGTTCTGGATGGTTGTTGCCGGAATCCTCGGCATGGCCACGAAGTTCGTCGAGTGCACCCTGGGTGTCAAGTACCGCGAGATCGACCAGGACGGTGTTGTCCACGGCGGTCCGTTCAAGTACCTGCCCATCGCCTTCAAGTTCATGAGCCGTCCGGTCGCAAAGGCGCTGACCGGTGTGTTCGCCATCGCCATCCTGCTCTTCGGTGTCGCCGGCGGCGGTATGTTCCAGGCCAACCAGACCGTCGTCCAGCTGCAGAACTCCGCAGGCGGTGCCGACGGCCCGCTCGGCGACGGCATGGTCCGCCTCATCATCGGCATCGCCATCGCCCTGCTCGTCGGCCTCGTCATCATCGGCGGCATCAAGTCCATCGGCAAGGTCACCGACAAGCTGGTCCCGGGCATGGCGCTGTTCTACATCGCCTCCTGTCTCATCGTCATCATCGGCAACCTGTCCTACATCCCGACTGCCTTCGGCATCATCTTCGAAGGCGCCTTCAGCCCGCAGGGCATCGCCGGCGGTGTCGTCGGTGTCATGATCGTCGGCTTCCAGCGCTCGGCCTTCTCCAACGAGGCCGGCATCGGCTCAGCACCGATCGCCCACTCGGCGGTCAAGACCCGCCGCCCGGTCTCGGAGGGCTTCGTCGCCCTGCTCGAGCCGTTCCTCGACACGGTCATCGTCTGCCTCATGACCGCCCTGACGATCATCATCGCCCACCAGCCGTCCTACCAGGAGGCCATCGAGACCACCGCCGCCGGCGGCTCGGTCGACGGTGTCACCCTGGCCTCGGATGCGTTCTCGACCATCACCGGCTGGTGGCCGATCCTGCTGACCGTCGCGGTTGTGCTCTTCGCCTTCTCCACCCTCATCACCTGGGCGTACTACGGCGAGAAGGCCTGGCACTTCCTGTTCGGCCGCCGCAAGGCCACCGACCTGGTCTACCGCCTCATCCTCATGGCGTTCATCGTCGTCGGATCGGTCGCATCGTTCGGCAAGGTCATCGCATTCGCCGATGCCGCGCTGTTCATGTGCGCCTTCATCAACATCCTCGGCCTCTACATCCTCATGCCGGTCGTCAAGCGCGAGATGAAGCAGTACCTCGCCGACCGCAAGCACGGCAAGCTCTACGAGCTCGGTGCTGAGGACGAAGCGCACCTGGAGGAGATCCGCCAGGACCAGGGCCTGAAGTGACCACCGCCTCGGCGCCGGTGAGCACCTGACCGGAGCCGAGCCCGACCCCGAACGCGGGAGGACAGCGAGCCTGTCCTCCCGCGCTCACGTCTATCCACTAATCTGAAGGCATGGCGCACATGACTCCGCTGCACGACCTCGCCGCCCGCTGCGGCATCAGCCCGGTGACCCGCGACGACGACGGCACTGAGCGACCCGTTCCCGAGGCGGTGCTCACCGGCCTGCTCGAGGCGCTCGGGGTGGCCGCGACCACCGACGACGACGTGGCCGCCAGCCTGCAGCAGCTCGCCGATGACGAGCTGCGCCGGGGTCTGCCGCAGTGCGTGACGATGCGGGCAGACGCACCCGAAGGGGTGCCGATCCACGTGCGCGAGGGCGCACCCCACCGGCTGGTCATCGAGACCGAAGACGGTGCGGCGATGCCGGTCGAATCGATCGGCGAGGCGACCGCGACCACCTCGGTGATGGTCGACGGGACACCACAGCTGCGCCAGTGCCGCACTGCCGTGCTGCCCGAAGGGCTGCCGACCGGATACCACACCCTCGTGCTCACCGACGGTGACGCCGAGCACCGCTGCCCGCTCATCGTCGCTCCCGCAGCCACGGCCGATCCCGGCCGCCGCGCAGGCCGTGACGATACGGCACACGGGCGGATGTGGGGTGTGTGCGCCGACCTGTACGCCATCCGCTCCCACCGCTCCTGGGGTGTCGGCGACTTCGGCGATCTCAGCGACCTCGTCATCGCCGCCGCCGACCGCGGCGCCGACTTCATCCGGCTGGGTCCCATCCACGCACTGCCGATCCGCGAGACCAACGTCAAGAGCTCCAAGGCCAGCCCGCTGGGCACCCCATCGCCCTATGTGCCCTCCAGCCGGGTCGCGATCGACCCGATCTACCTGCGCATCGAGGACGTTCCCGAGATCGGCCACGTGCCAGCCGCCCAGCGTGAGGCGATCCAGTCACTCGGCCGCGGCTGGGGCCGGCCGAATGCGGCCGCCGAGCCGATCCCGCGCGCCAAGGTGCTCGGCGACAAGCTCGCCGCCCTGCGCATCCTCTACAGCATGCCGCCGACGCCGACACGGCGCCGGCTGTTCAGCGACTTCTGCCGGCAGGCGCCCGAATCGCTCAAGCGCTGGGCGCTCATGAGCGCAGCAGCCGCCCACTACGCCACCAGCCGCAACCCGGATGCGTGGCGGGAGAAGATGCCGCACCCGCACAGCAGCACAGCCGCAGAGTTCTCCGACGAGCACCGCACCGACGTCGAGTTCTGGCTGTGGACCCAGTTCCTGGCCGTCGAACAGCTGCGCCAGGTCAAGGCCGTCGCCGCACAGGTCGGCATGCGGGTCGGGCTCATCACCGACATCGCTCCCGGCATCAGTGCCGAGGGAGGAGACTGGTGGGCAGGCCTGCCCGGCGAGGACGCGACGACCGGCAGCCAGAGCCTGTACCTCGACGGCATCGAACGCCGTGACGGCGCGGCCGCCAGCGGCGATGCCGCCCTGCGGCCGTGGAACCCCCAGCTGCTCGCGGCAGACGGCTACACCGCCGTGCGCGACATGCTGCGCACCGCTGCGGCCGGAGCCGGGGCGATCAGCATCGAGCGCTTCTCCAGCCTCGGCCGCCAGCGCTGGGCCGTCACCGACGCCGACGAAGACGCCTGGGCCGAGGTCGACCTCGGCAGCGCGGCGATCGACGCAGTGCTCGCACTCGAATCCGAACGGCTCGGCCTCGACATCCTCTCGACCACCTCGGTGTGGGAGGACCGCGAGCTGCGCCACAGCTTCGCCGACGGGTCTGCGCCGGCTGAGACCATCGCCGTCCTCACCCCGCCGACCCACGCCCCGCTGGCCAGCTACATCAACCTCGGCGACCTCGACGCTGCGCAGCAGCACAAGGCCCTTCACGGCGACATCCAGCAGCTCACAAGCGACGAGCGCACCAGACGCCAGGAGGTGCTCAAGGAAGCCGCCGAACTCGGCGCGCTGGCCCCGACCGAGACGATGGTCGGCACGATCGACGAACTCTGGCCGGTCGTCGTCGGGCTGCACGCCTACCTCGGGCAGCTCAACGCCGCCTACCTCGGCGCCTCCCTCATGGACATCGTCGGCCAAGAGGCCCCGCCGCACATCCCGGGCGCCGGCGAATCCCACCCGAACTGGTCGGTGGTGCTGCAGGACGCCGACTCCCAGGCAGTCCTCATCGAGGAACTCGACCAGCATCCCGGCTTCGCCCAGATCGCGAACACGCTGAGCGAACAGGTCTCCGGCGGCCATAAGCTGGAGGCCGCCGAACCGGTTGCCGGCTTCGCCGCGGACACCGGGTCGACGGCAGCAGGCGAACTCCAGTCAGATGCCGGAGCGGACACCGCCGGCCGCGACCGGCAGGCAACCGGCTCAACGGCTGCCAGCACCCGCTCACGTGAGGAGGACAGATGACCCGCGAATCCGCCGACCCGCAGTCTGCCGCCAGCGCAACCGGCCCGCAGGCAGACACCAGCACCGCAGCACCGGCGGAGCTCACGCGACTGCGCAACAGCATCGACAACGTCGACGCCGCCCTCATCCACATCCTCGCCGAACGGTTCAAGCTCACCGAGGCCGTCGGCCGGCTCAAAGCCAGCAGCGACCTGCCGCCAGCCGACCCGGCGCGCGAGGCCCGGCAGGTCGAGCGGCTGCGCTCCCTGGCCGAGGAGAGTCACCTCGATCCCGAGTTCGCTGAGAAGTTCCTCACATTCATCGTCGCCGAGGTCATCCGCCACCATGAGCGGATCGCCGAGGAGAACCGCGACAGCTCAGCCTGAGCGGGTGCAGACCGGCCGTGCAGGGGAGAAGCACCGGTTCTGGTGCCGCCTGGCTGCTTTGAATCCGGCAGCCGGGCGCGCTAGACTGTTGCGTCGGTGCAGAAAGCACCACGGTCGATCCTTCCTCTCAATGGGTCGGATCCTCCTGCCAGCTGCCAGGCAGCCGGCAGCAGGAGACGGACCAAGGAAGTATTGCCGTTTCGGGAAGTCGCCGCAGCATCCGGCTGGGCGCGCAGAATGCTAAGAAGGGGTTCGCACATGGTCTATGCCATCGTCCGTGCCGGCGGCCATCAGGAGAAGGTCAGCGTCGGCGATATCATCACCGTCAACCGTATGAAGGCCGCAGCAGGCGACAACGTCGAACTCGAAGCAGTTCTGCACGTCGACGGCGACACCGTCACCCACGACTCCGACTCGCTTGCCAAGATCACCGTCACCGCCGAGGTCGTCGACGAGACCCGCGGACCGAAGATCGTCATCCAGAAGTACAAGAACAAGACTGGTTACAAGAAGCGGATCGGTCACCGCCAGGATCTCACCCGCCTGAAGATCACCGGCATCAAGTAAGCACACCCAGCTCTTTCTAGGAGACACACTATGGCAACGAAAAAGGGAGCGAGCTCGACCAAGAACGGTCGCGACTCAAACGCCCAGCGACTGGGTGTCAAGCGCTTCGGCGGCCAGACCGTCAACGCCGGCGAGATCCTCGTCCGACAGCGCGGCACCCGCTTCCACCCGGGCGCCAATGTCGGCAAGGGCGGCGACGACACGCTGTTCGCCCTCTCGGCAGGCACCGTTGAGTTCGGCGCGAAGGGCGGCCGCAAGGTCGTCAACATCGTCGCCGGCTGATAACAGACATTCCGGCAGCCCGGCTGCCGGCTCACCACGACGGTGAGCGCACGGAGGGGTGAGTCCGCACGGACTCACCCCTCTGCGCATCTTCCGCGCCGTTCGCCCCGCGGGCGCACCACCCACCGAGGCGCTGCGCCCGCTAGGCTTGAGCGGGCAGCCGCTCGGCAGTCGTGCCAGCACCCAGACCAGGCAGCACACCTGGTCGGCAACCACAGGATGACAGGACGCTATGGCCATCGAATTCATTGACCGTGTGACTCTGCACGTCTCCGCAGGCGACGGCGGCAACGGCTGCACGTCGGTGCGGCGTGAGAAGTTCAAGCCCCTCGGCGGCCCCGACGGCGCCAACGGCGGCAACGGCGGCGACGTCATCCTCGAAGTCGACGACCAGACCACCACGCTGCTGCCGTACCAGCGCTCACCGCACCGCAGCGCCCCCAGCGGTGGGATCGGCAAGGGCGACCTGCGACACGGCGCCGACGGTGAGGACCTCATCCTGCCCGTGCCCTCCGGCACGGTCGTGAAAGCCGCTGACGGCACCCTGCTGGCCGACCTCGTCGAGCCGGGCACCCGGTTCATCGCCGCTGCCGGCGGCCGCGGCGGGCTCGGCAACGCAGCGCTTGCCTCGAAGAAGCGCAAGGCACCCGGCTTCGCCCTGCTCGGCGAACCCGGCGAGACCCGCGACCTCATCCTCGAAGTCAAGACCGTCGCTGATGTCGCCCTCATCGGCTACCCGTCTGCCGGCAAATCCAGCCTCATCGCCGCCCTCTCAGCAGCGAAGCCGAAGATCGCCGACTACCCCTTCACCACGCTCGTGCCCAACCTCGGCGTCGTGCAGGCCGGCGACACCCGCTATACGATCGCCGATGTGCCCGGGCTCATCCCCGGAGCCGCGCAGGGCCGCGGTCTGGGCCACGAGTTCCTGCGCCACGTCGAACGCTGCGCCGTCCTCGTCCACGTCATCGACATGGCCACCTGGGAGACCGACCGCGACCCGGTCAGCGACCTCAAGACCATCGAAGCCGAACTCGCCGCCTACCAAGTCGACGTCGCCCCCGGAGACGACAACACCCCCGGTGACCTGCTGCCGCTGACCGAACGCCCGACCCTCGTGGCCTTCAATAAGGTCGATGTGCCCGATGCCCAGGATCTGGCCGACATCGTCCGCGACGACGTCGAAGCCGCCGGCTACCGCGTCTTCGATGTCTCCGCCGCCACCCACAAGGGACTGAAGGAGCTGTCCTACGCGCTGGCGGACATCGTCGCCGCTGAGCGCGAGCGCCGCGCTGCCGAAGCGAAGGAGCCGGTGCGCACCATCATCCGCCCCGTCGCCGTCGACGACACCGGATTCCAGATCGTCGAAGAGCACTCCGCCGACGGCCCGGTCTTCCGGATCCTCGGCGCAAAGCCCGAACGCTGGGTGCGCCAGACCGACTTCGCCAACGACGAAGCCGTCGGCTACCTCGCCGACCGGCTCGAGCGCCTCGGCGTCGAAGAAGAGCTGTTCCGGGCCGGCGCCAAGCCCGGTGACACCATCGTCATCGGGCCTGATGACGGTGTGGTCTTCGACTGGGATCCGACCATGGTCGGCGGAGCCGAACTGCTGGCCGCCCCGCGCGGCGGCGATGCCCGCCTCGAAGAGGGCGGCCGCGCCACCCGCCGTGAGCGCAAGGCCGCGTTCCACGAGCGGATGGACGCCAAGGCCGCCACCCGTGCTGAGTTCGAAGCCGAGCGGCTGGCCGAGAAGGCCCTGCGGGAGGAAGGAGAACAGGGGTGACCGATGTGACCCTGGAGGCCACCCGCGAGGCGGTGCGCGGCGCCAAGCGCGTCGTCGTCAAGATCGGCTCCTCCTCGCTGACCTCGGTGGCAGGCGGCCTCAACCGCGACCACCTGCGCGCCCTGACGACCGCACTGGCTCAGCACCGGGCCGCCGGTCACGAGGTCATCCTCGTCTCCTCCGGCGCGATCGCCGCCGGCCTCGAACCTGCCGGACTGCCCAAACGGCCGAAAGACCTCGCCACCCAGCAGGCAGCCGCAGGCGTCGGCCAGGGCCTGCTCATGGCCGCCTACACCACCGTGCTGCGCGAACACGCCGTAGTGCCCGGACAGGTGCTGCTGACCGCCGACGACCTCATCCGCCGCACCCAGTACCGCAACGCCCAGCGCGCCATCGAGCGCCTCCTGGCCCTGGGCATCATGCCGATCGTCAACGAGAACGATGCTGTGGCCACCCACGAGATCCGCTTCGGCGACAACGACCGTCTCGCCGCCCTCGTCGCCCACCTGACGCACGCCGATGCGCTCGTGCTGCTCTCCGACGTCGATGCGCTCTACACCGCACCCCCGGGCACCCCGGACTCCCGCCGCGTCGACTTCGTCCCCGATCAAGACGCACTGGCCGCCTACGGCATCGGCGGCACCGGGGCAGCCGGCACCGGCACCGGCGGGATGATGACGAAGGTGCAGGCGGCGACCATGGCCGCCGATTCCGGCATACCGACCGTGCTGACAGCAGCCGACAACGTCTACCGGGCACTGGCCGGAGAGGACATCGGCACCTACTTCGCCGTCACCCACCGGCGCCGCCAGACCCGCCTGCTGTGGCTGGCGCACCTGGCCCAGACGCTCGGCTCCATCCGCATCGACGATGGCGCCGTGCGCGCGATCTCCCGGCGCGGCACCTCCCTGCTTGCCGCTGGGGTCACCGGCGTCGACGGGGAGTTCGAAGCCGGAGATCCGGTTGATGTTCGCGACTCTGACGGTAGGCTGGTGGCGCGTGGGCTGGTGAACTTCGCCACTCACGAACTCCCAGACATGTTCGGGCTGTCCACTGACGAACTGGGCCGGCGCTTCGGGGATGACTACCGCAAGGAGATCATCCACCGCAACGACCTGGTTCTCACCGACGCCGTCTTCTAGAAAGCACTGACCATGACGGAAACTGCGACTTCTGACATCCATCCCAAGACCGTGCGCGCGATCACCCGCATCGCCAAGAGCGCCAAGGATGCCTCCACGGAGCTGGCCACGACCTCGACGGCGGTGAAGAACGCCGCGCTCGAGGCGATCGCCCGGACACTGGAGGAGAACACCGCTGACATCCTGCAGGCCAATGCCGAGGACCTGGAGACGGCGGAGAAGAAGGGCACCTCCGAGGCGCTGCTCGACCGGCTGCGGCTGACCGAGGAGCGCATCGCCGACATCGCCGGTGCCGTGCGCGAGGTCATCGCGCTCGACGACCCGGTCGGCACCGTCATCCAGGGACGCACCCTGCTCAACGGCATCCAGCTGACCGAACAGCGCGTGCCGATGGGCGTGATCGGCGCGATCTACGAAGCCCGCCCGAACGTCACCGTCGACATCGCCGCCCTGGCCATCAAGGCCGGCAACGCCGTCGTGCTGCGCGGCGGCTCGGCAGCGAAGTCCTCCAACACGCTGCTCATCGAACTGCTGCGCACAGCGGTCGAAAGCACCGGCCTGCCGGCAGCGACCGTCGCCGGCATCGACGACTACGGCCGCGACGGCGCGAAGGTGCTCATGCAGTCACGCGACTGCGTCGACCTGCTCATCCCGCGCGGCGGCGCCGAGCTCATCTCCACCGTCGTCCACGAGTCGATCGTGCCGGTCATCGAGACCGGGGTCGGCAACGTGCATATGTTCCTCGACGCCTCGGCCACGGCCCGGCAGTCCGCCGACCTGGTCATCAACTCCAAGACCCACCGGCCGAGCGTGTGCAACGCCCTGGAGACCCTGCTGGTGCATGAGAAGGCCGCCCGGCGTGTGCTGCCGAAGGTCCTCGGCGAACTCGACGCCCACGGCGTGACGATCCACGCTGGTTCCGATGTCGGCGAGTACGCCCCTGAGGGTGTCAGAGTCCGGCGGGTCTCGCGCCGCGACTGGGCCAAGGAGTACCTCGGCCTGGAGATCGCCATCAAGCTCGTCGCCGGCCTCGACGAGGCCATCGAGCACATCCGCGCCTACACCTCCGGCCACACCGAGGTCATCGTCACCAACGACATCTCCAACGCCGACGCCTTCGTCGGTGCCGTCGATGCCGCCGCTGTCGGCGTCAACGTCTCGACCCGGTTCACTGACGGCGGGCAGTTCGGCCTCGGGGCGGAGGTCGGCATCTCGACGCAGAAGCTGCACGCGCGCGGGCCGATGGGCCTGACCCACCTGACGACGAGCAAGTGGATCATGCGCGGCAGCGGACAGCTGCGCACCTGAATCGACGGTCGGCCACGCCGCGCCCCGGGTGCGCGCTGACCTGCATTTCATGAGAAACTGGTGACGACTGTCGCGCCCGCGCGGCAGCCGGCACCATCTGACACAAGGAGAAACTGAGTGAAGACCGCCATCCTGCTCGCCCAGGCAGCACCCGAGCACCATGTCGTCATCGACCTGCCGATGGACCCGATCTACTTCGGCCTCATCGCATTCGGCATCCTGATGTTCCTCATGTTCGTCACGATGTCGTGGAAGGGCATCTCGCACCGCCACTGACATGTCATCAGGTCCGCGCAGAGTCGGTGTCATGGGTGGCACCTTCGATCCCATTCACAACGGTCACCTGGTCGCCGCCAGCGAGGTGGCGGCCACGTTCGACCTCGATGAGGTCGTGTTCGTGCCCACCGGCATCCCATATCAGAAGCAGCACGTCACCGCTGCCGAGCACCGCTACCTCATGACGGTCATCGCGACCGCCTCGAATCCGCGGTTCACCGTCTCCCGGGTCGACATCGATCGGCCCGGGGAGACGTACACCATCGACACGCTGCGCGATCTGGCCGAGGTGTATGGTGAAGAAACCGAGCTGTACTTCATCACCGGCGCCGACGCGGTCGAGCAGATCCTGACATGGAAAGACGTCGAGGAGCTGTTCTCGCTGGCGCACTTCGTCGGCGTCACCCGGCCAGGACACGACCTCAACGGCGACGGCATCCCGACCGATGAGCTGAGCCAACTGCAGATCCCGGCCCTGGCGATCTCCTCGACCGACTGCCGGGCGCGTGTGGAGAAGGGCCTGCCGGTCTGGTACCTGGTGCCCGATGGTGTCGTGCAGTACATCGCAAAGCACGAGCTGTACAGGAGTGAGGATGGCTGACGAGTTCATGTCCCGCAAGGCGCGCCGCGAAGCAGAGCGGCGTGCCGCCGAGCAGGCTTTCGAAGCCCGGCAGAGCAGCGGACAGTCCGGGCAGCCACCGGCAGACACGACTCCGGCAGACACGACGCCGGTACAGCAGACCCCGGCACCTGGCGGCCAGCCGCCAGCCCAGCAGCAGCCGATCCCGTCCTTCGACGCCGCCGAGGTGCCGCCGGTGCGCCACGAGCGCGGCCCGCTGGCAGCCGACCGGCCGGTCGAAGAGGCACCTCCGCAGACCGCGGCCAACCGCCGTCGCTACGACGACGCCTCGGCGCCGGTGCGCCCGACCGACCAGCCTCAGCAGAACGGGCAGCCGCAGGTGCAGGAAGTCCAGTCGACGCCCTCACCCTCGCAGCCGGTGCCCTCACCGCCGAAGCCCGAGCACGCGCCGCCGCCGTCTGCGACGGACCTGCCGGCATTCGCCACGCGCGCCGAACGGCGCCGCTACCTGCGCGAGCACGGCCTCGTGCCCGCCCCCGCCGACGCCCCCGACGACACCGCCACCGGTGAGGCTGCCGCCGGCACCGGTCCGACCGCCCAGGACACCCCGGCAGCAGCGAGCGACGACACCGAGCAGGCTGCGGCGATGACCCCGCGCCCACCGGCCCCGCCGGTCGAGGAGAGCAGCGCAGCCGCAGACCAGCGCCCGTACCCCTCGGCTCCGGCCCGGCAGGCCACGGCGAGCAACCTCGCCGGCGATCTCAGCGACGACGCCGCATCCGAGCGTCCGCACACCATGAGCCCCGGCGCCTATGCCACCAGTCAGCCAGGCGCACCGGCGGCCCCGGCTCAGGGATCCGGCGGGATGCCCGTCGAGCACATCGGCACCCAGCGGATGTCACCAGAAGCCAGGCCCGATGCGGTCGTCGCCTCCCCACCGGCAGCCACCCAGCCTGCTGCCTCACCGCTGCCGGCAGCCCAGCCGATGCCCTCGCCGTCAGCCCAGCAGACCGCAGCACCCGAACAGGCCGCCGCAGCAACCCCGGTGCCCGAGCATGCCCGCCCGATCACCGGCACCGCCCCGCCGGCAGCCGGCGGCGTCGACCTCACGGCACGGCGTCAGCGCCGTGCCCCGGTCGTCAAGCCCCCGCAGACAGAGGGCATCCGCGTCGTCACCGGCGCCACCCAGCTCGCCCGCACCCAGGCGGCGATCGACGAGGCCCGGCGCGCCGACGAGACCCAGACGCCCACCGCCTCGGGCCCGGCCGCCGGCACCCAGACCGACGCCAGCGCCGAGGCTGACGACCACGCACTGCGGGTGCGCGCCTCCGGCCCGATGACCACCCCGATCGACGCGATCCCGCAGGAGGACCTCGACAAGGAGGTCGAAGGTGACGCCGTCGAATCGTGGGACGCCCCAGACGCCGGGGAGGGCGATGAACTCGCCAGCCCACCGGCCCCGCCGATGAGCGCGCGCCAGATCACCCACGAAGACGGCGACATCCTCTACGACGGCGAGCCGTCGAAGCTGCCGTTCATCGTGCTCGGAATCGCAGGAGTCGCGGCGCTCATCCTCATCATCTTCGCCCTCATCCTCATCTTCTGAGGTCTCCTCGCAACGAAAGGAACTGCGTGACGGCTACCGACCACGCGATCGCACTGGCACGGACTGCTGGACAGGCCGCCGCCGACAAGCTCGGCACCGACATCGTCGCCCTCGACGTCAGCGAGCAGCTCTACCTCACCGACGTCTTCCTCATCGCCTCCGTGTCCAATGAGCGGCAGGCCGGAGCCGTCATCGACGCCGTCGAAGAGGCACTGCGCACAACCCACGACGCCAAACCGACCCGGCGTGAGGGCAAGGGCTCCTCAGGCTGGTCGCTCATCGACTTCGGCGATGTCGTCGTCCACGTCTTCACCGCCGAGGACCGGCAGTTCTACGCTCTCGAAAGCCTGTGGAAGGACTGCCCGGTGATCGAACTCGGCATCGATGCAGGCAGCGACAGCGCAGCGGCCGGCGGGCCGACGGCAGGTGTGCAGGATTGATGGTGCAGGCGCTGTACTTCGTCCGGCACGGCGAGACCGACTACAACCGGGAGGGCCGCTTCCAGGGCCACGCCGACATCCCGCTCAACGCCCGCGGCCGTGAGCAGGCAGCAGCGGTGGCCGCCGAGCTGGCCGGCCACGACATCCGCACCATCGTCTCCTCTGACCTCTCCCGCGCCCGCGAGACCGCCGATGCGATCGCCGGTGCCCTCGGCGTCGACGTCGAGGAGAATCCGCTGCTGCGCGAACTCAACGTCGGCGACTGGCAGGCCAAGACCCGCCAGGAGATCAGCGAGATCTGGCCCGAGCAGCTCGCCGCGTGGCTCAGCGGCCAGGACATGCGCCCACCCGGCGGCGAGAGCCGCAGCGAATCAGCCAACCGGGTCGTGCAGGCGATCCGCGCCCTCGTCGCAGAGATCGGCGAGGTCGACGGAGCGATCGCCATCGTCGCCCACGGTGCGGTGCTGCGCGGTGCAGCCGAGGAGCTCCTCGGCATGGGCGCCGGCAGCGGCAGCCTCGGCGTGCTCGGCAACTGCGGCTACGGCGTGCTCACCCCGCGCCGGGACGCGTGGGTGCTGCGCAGCTGGGGGATGAGCGCCACCGACACGCCCGCGTGAGCGGCACCTGTCAGCGCAGCGGACCGGCGCTAGTCCTTGACTGGGTGCTCGTTGCCCACCAGCTGGTGAGCGAGATCGAGCAGCTGCCGGGCAGAGCGCTCCCAGCTGAACGTCTGTGCCTGGCTGCGGCCTGCCTCGGCAGCAGTGCGCCAGCGGTCGGCATCAGCGAACCGGAGCACGGCCGCGGCCATTGCCTCAGGATCCCGCGGGTCGAAGAACTCCGCAACACCATCGGCGAGTTCGTGGAACACCGGGATGTCCGACAGCGCGACCGGAACGGCGCGGCTCATCGCCTCGACGACCGGCAGACCGAATCCCTCATCCAAGGACGGCATGACGAGCGCAGTCGCCCGATCGAGCAGCTGCTGGTAGTCCGCATCGCTGATCCCGCGGTGGAAGACCACCCGGGCACAGTCCGGGGTGAGGCTGCGCAGCCGCGCCTCGATCTGCGGGGTGATGCCACTGGCCAGGTGCAGCGTCCAGCCCGGCAGCCAGTGCAGCGACTGGACGAGTGTCTCGACGTTCTTATACGGCAGGAACGAGCCCATGTAGACCAGCGTGCGCGCATCATGGCCGCTGCTGCGCTGCGGCAGCTCAGCCGGCGGGGTGGCGGCGTTGCGGATGACGGTGACCGGAAGGCTGGTGAAGTCCTGCTCGGCCAGCAGCCGGGCGGTCGTCTCCGAGACCGCAGCGACCGCGTCAGCACGGTCGAGCAGCAGCCGCTGCGGCCAATGCGCCTGGTGATACAGCCGCCACAGCCCGCGCACCGGCACCGGCAGGTCCCGCGGGGGCAGCGGATGGGAGTAGTAGATGAGGTCGTGGATGGTGAGGATGAGCTTGTAGTCACGCGGCCAGGAGCCCATCACCTGCATGGGGGAGAAGACGACATCGGCACCGAGCCGGTTGAGCTTCGTGCCGATCCACAGCTCGGCCGGTGACAGCGGGGAATTCAGCTTCACCGATTCGACCTCGGGCAGCAGCGCCAGCTGCCGGTCGTCGTGGATGATGGCGGTGACGTCGACGTCGGTGCCGGCAGTGAGCTCGAGCAGGGAGGTGAGCAGGGAGGCACCGTACCGGGAGATCCCGTCATGATGGGTCATGCGGGTGAACCGGGCGTCGAAGAAGAGTCTCATCGCCACCAGCCTAGGACACGTTCTGCGATGATCTGCGGTCGGTTGCAGCGTCATAACAGGTTCTCAGCGTTTTGGCGAGCTTCGTCCAGTGTCGATATTATGTCGCGTATGTTCGAAGCGACTCCCGCACCCGTGCCAGCAGCCGCATTCCGAGCTCTTCGATCTGAGGGCACCAACACGGGTGGACGGGTGGAACATCCATGACAGGACTTGTGACCCTGGTCCTGCTGGCCGGTCTTGTCGCACTGACCCCGGTCATCACCGCTCTCGCCGGCCGGGCCTCCGGCTGGCTCATCGGCGCCGCGTACGTCGCCGCCGCCATCGCCTTCATTCCGGCCACCCAGGCGGTCCTCGCCGGTGACACCCCGGAATGGGCGCTGCCGTGGATGCCGGCCTTCAACGTCGACCTCGCCTTCCGCATCGACGGCATCGGCGTGGTCTTCACCCACATCGCGCTGCTCATCGGCGCGGCCGTGCTGTTCTACTCGACGCACTACCTCGACAAGGGCCGCAACCTCAGCTTCTACTGGCTGATGGTCGCCTTCACCTTCTCGATGGTCGCTCTTGTGCTGACCAACGACCTCGTCGTCCTGTTCATCGCCTGGGAGCTGACCTCCTTGGCGTCCTTCATGCTCATCGCCCGATCCGGCTCATCCGGGCAGGCGCCGTCGTTCCGCACACTGCTCATCACCTTCGTCGGCGGTGTGCTGCTGCTCGTCGCCGTCGGCTTCATCATCGCCTTCACCGGCACCACGAACATCGTCGCCGCCCTGACCGACCCGTTCTGGGCAGCCAATCCGGCCGCCACCACGGCAGTGGCGCTGCTCGTGGCGATCGCGGCGATGACGAAGTCCGCGCAGTTCCCGTTCCACACCTGGCTGCCCGATGCGATGGCCGCTGCCACCCCGGTCAGCGCCTACCTGCATGCCGCCGCCGTCGTCAAAGCCGGCATCTTCCTGCTCATCCGCTTCAGCCCGGCCTTCCACACCACCCCGGCCTGGAACGGCCTGCTCATCACCGCCGGCCTCATCACCACGGCCCTCGGCGGCTGGTTCGCCCTCAATCAGGCGGACCTGAAGAAGCTCATGGCCTACTCGACGGTCAGTCAGCTTGGCCTCATCGTCGCCGCGATCGGCGTCGGCAGCGAACTGGCGCTGGCTGCGGCCGTGTTCCACGTCATCGCCCACGCGCTGTTCAAGTCCGGGCTGTTCATGATGGTCGGCGTCGTCGACCACATCGGCCACACGCGTATGTTCGGGCGCATCCCCCAGCTGTTCCGGGTCGCCCCGATCTCGTTCGCCGTCACCATCATCGGCACCGCCTCGATGGCCGGCATCCCGCCGCTGCTGGGCTTCGCGTCGAAGGAGACGGTTTTCATGGCGCTGCGCGAGACCCCGGGTGCTGCCGCGCTCGGCTGGCTCGCCCTCATCGCCGGTGCTGCCGCCTCGGTGCTGACGTTCGCCTACTGCGCCAAGATCGTCTTCGGCAGCTTCGTCGACGGGCCCGAGGTGCCGGCCGAGAAGCTCGGTCACGAGGACACGGTGATGCTCACCTTCGCGGCCCTGCCGATCCTCGCCTCCGTGCCGCTGGCGTTCATGCTGCCGACGCTGGAGAAGCTCGTCGTCCCGGCCGCTGCCGCAGCACTGCCGGGCACCGACCCGCACCCGCACCTGGCGCTGTGGCACGGCATCAGCCCCGAGCTCATCGCCTCCGCCCTCATCATCGCCGCCGGCATCGTCATCATCCTCATCCGCCAGCGCGCCTGGGAGTTCTTCACCGCCGCGACCCTGCCGTTCAACGGTGCCGATGTCATCGACGTCATCACCCGCCTCCTCAGCCGGCTCGGCGCCCGGGCCACCCGCCTCATCGGCGATGAGCGCGGCGCCCCGCACGCCGCAGCGATCGTCGGGCTCATGACGGTCGTCTCGATCGGGGGCCTGGCCACCGTGCTGGCCGACCATGAGCTGCCGGCCGCTCAGGCGAACCTGTCGCGCCCGATCGACTTCGTGCTGCTGGGCCTCATCGGATTCTCCGTCATCGCCGTGTGCTTCTCCCGCTCCCGCATGACCGCCACCGTCGCGCTGTCGGCCATCGGCATCCTCGCGACCATCCAGATCATGGCGATCGGCGCACCCGACGTCACGCTCACCCAGCTGCTCGTCGAGGCGATGACGATCATCGTCATCATGCTCGTATTGCAGAAGCTGCCGCGCACCTTCTGGAAGTATCCCAAGCGCATGCAGATCCGCCGCGGCGTGCTCGCCATCCTCGCCGGCATCGGCGTCGGCGGCATGACATGGGCGATGGCCGGCCGGCGCGAACGCTCCGACATCGCGATGTGGTACCTGAATGAGGCCCCGGAGATCTCTGGGGGCAACAACATCGTCAACGTCATCCTCGTCGAATTCCGTGCACTCGACACCCTCGGCGAACTCACCGTGCTCGGCATGGCCGGCATCGCCATCGTCGCCGTCATGTCGACGGTGCGCGACAAGTACATCGACCCGCCGGCCTCCGAAGTTCCGGAGATGCCGCGCCGGCCGTGGATCGTGCTGCGTCCGCGCGGTTCCATGGCCCACCGTGCGGTGTCTCTGGCCTGGCCGAACGTCGTGGCCATGCAGCTCATGGTCCGGATCGTCGGCCCGATCCTGGCGATCACCTCGGCGCTCATCTTCTGGCGCGGGCACAACGAGCCCGGCGGCGGCTTCATCGCAGCGCTCGTCGGCTCGGCGATCGTCGGGCTGCTGTACATGTCGACCTCGAAGGACCGGGCGATCGGCCCGCCGCGCGCGCCGCTGTTCCTCATCGGCGGCGGAATGCTCGTCGCCGTGCTGACCGGCATCGCCGGACTCATCTTCGCCGGGTCGTTCCTCGAGCCGATCCACGGTTACATCCTCGGCGAGCACTTCTCGACCTCGCTCATCTTCGATGTCGGCGTCTATATGGCGGTCGTTGGACTCATCCTCGTGTCGTTCAACCTGCTCGGCACCTCGGATTCAGCCTTCACCCCGGCCGGTGACGACGTCCTCTACCTCGGTGAGATGCACCGCGATGTCGTCGATCACGAGCGCACCCGAGAACGCACCGACGAGATGGTCCACGGTGAGCTCGCCGGCCCGATGGAGAACATGAGAGGCGAGCCGCCCACAGCCGAGGACTACTTCAGAGAAGACAGCGACCACACCCGGTTGTCGAGATCATCGAGGCACATCGGCTCAGGCACCCAGATGAAGGAGCGTGGAGAATGATCCTGGCAGTCACAGTCGGCGTTCTCACCGCAGGCGGGGTGTACCTGCTGCTGCAGCGTTCCATGGTGCGTGCCGTCTTCGGTCTCACGCTCATCTCCCACGCCGCGAATTTCGCGCTGCTGGCCTCCGGCGTGCCCGCCTGGCGCGGTGAACCGCTGGCCGACCGCACCGACATCGCTGTCTCAGCAGATCCGCTGCCGCAGGCCTTCGTGCTCACCGCCATCGTCATCACCCTCGCGGTGACGATCTTCATGCTCGCGATGGCTGTGCTCGGACACGATGACGACCAATACCGCACACCGGAGACAGGGGAGGCCCACCAGCAGTGAATCCCGCTCTTCTGCTCCTCATCATCGCCGTGCCGCTGTTCGCCTCGGCGATGACCGTCCTCATCCGCGCGCGCGTCTTCGAACGCGCCCTGCTGCTCGCCGTTCCTGTCTTCGTCTTCGTCTTCGGCATCGTGCTGCTCGTCTACCACCAGCAGGTGCCGGTCATCGCCCACTCGGTCGGCGGATACGAAGACGGCCTGGCGATCCCGTTCGTGTCCGACACGTTCACCGCGCTCATGCTCATCGTCACCTCCCTGGCGGCGTTCGTGTGCTGTCTGTTCCTCGTCATCACCGGTGAGGACCAGTACCGGTTCGTGCCCTCACTGGTGCTCATGATGCTCTCCGGCGTCTACGGTGCCTTCCTCACCGGCGACCTGTTCAACCTCTTCGTCTTCATCGAGGTCATGGTGCTGCCGTCCTACGCGCTCATCGCCGTGACCGGCACCTGGCGGCGCCTGGGCGTGGGGCGAATGTTCGTCATAGTCAACCTCCTCATCTCGACGATCCTCGTCATCGGCGTCGGCTTCGTCTACGGTGCTGCAGGCACCGTCAACATCGCCAGCATCGCAGCGATCGGCCATGTCAGCCCGCAGCTGTCGCTGGCAGTCGGCTTCGTTCTCGTGGCCTTCCTCGGCAAGGCCGGCGCAGCTCCCATGCACGGCTGGCTCATCCGTTCGTATCCGAACACCTCGGCGGGGATGATGGCGCTGTTCTCCGCCCTGCACACGAAAGTCGGCCTCTACGCCGTCTACCGTGTCTACACCGCGGTCTTCGGCCAGCTGGCCCCGTGGGCGTGGGTGCTTGTCGCGCTTGTCGTCCTCACGATCCTGCTCTCGGTGATCTCCGCCTTCGGGGAGCACCGGGCCCGCAACGTACTGGCGTTCACAATGTCCAACGGCGTCGGCCACATCCTCATCGGCGTCGCCCTCATGACCGCCGCGGCACTGTCGGCGGGCATGTACTACCTCATCCACCACATCATCACGATGGCCGGACTGCTGCTCGTGCTCGGCGCCATTGAGCAGACCTACGGCACCGGCGCGTTCAAGAAGCTATCAGGCCTGGCCCGACGAGAGAAGCCCGCCACGGTGCTCATGGTGCTCGGGCTCTTCAGCATCATCGGCCTACCGCCCACCTCGGGCCTGTGGGGCAAGGTCGGGCTGATCCTCGCCTCGGCCTCAGCAGACCGGCCCGGCTCCTGGATCATCATCGCCGCGATCGTCATCGGCTCGGTCATCGGGCTCATGGCCTTGCAGCGGATGTGGTCGAACACGTTCTGGGGCAAGGACATGACGATCTACCATCCGGACTCCAAGCAGACCGGACGCGCCCCGGCCACGGAGCTGACCGACGATGTGCGCATCCCGAACCGGCTGCTTGTGCCCGGTGCGATCATGATCGCCGTGTCGGTGTTCCTGTTCTTCGGCGCCCAGCTCGTCATCCCGTTCACGCAGCGCGCCGCCGAGGGCCTGCTCAACATCACCCCCTACCTGGAGGCGGTGCTCGGACATGTTTAATCCCATCAGCGCGATCGGATACTCCGCGTGGATCCTCAAGGAAGTCGTCGCCGGCAGCGTCGAGGTCATCACCCACATCTTCCAGCCTGGCGGCTACGACCATCCGATGATCGTCGAACTGCCCCTGCGCTGTGTCACCGATGTCGAGGTCACCCTCATGGCCTCATCGATCACCATCACTCCGGGCACCCTCGTCGTCGCCGTCGGCGCCGGGGACGACCGCCGCCCGCCGACCCTGTTCGTCCACGTCCTCTTCGCCGACAGCGAGGACGAAGCACTCGAAGGACTGCGCGACATGGAGAGCCGACTGCTCAAGGTCACCCGCGGGCGCGCACCCGGAGACATCCGCGAGGGCACGAAGTCAGGTGATGTGCGATGACCATCGTCATCTGGATCTGCATCGCCCTGCTTGCCGCCAGCATCGTCATCGGGCTGGTGCGAGCGCTCACCGCCATCGATATGGGCTCGCGGGCCATCATCGGCGACCTCGTGTACTTTTCGGCCATCGGCATCCTCACCTGCATCGCGATGCTCGTGGACCTGTCGATCATTCTCGACGTCATCTTCCTGTCCTCGCTGCTCGGCATCCTTGCCACGGTGGCGCTGGCCCGCATCCAGACAAGGGGGCACCGATGATCCCAGACACCCTGGCCGCCGTGCTCGTCGGGATCTTCGGGATCACCGGCAGCCTGCTCGTGTTCTTCTCCGTCATCGCGATGTTCCGTGCCAAGGACGCCCTGGCCCGCATCAGCGTTTTCTCACCGGCCACCGGCCTCGGCATGCCGCTCATCCTGGCCGCCGCCTACATCTACACGCTGTGGCAGGACGGCTTCAACCTGATGCGCCTGCTCATGGCCCTGGTCGCGTTCGTCTCGCTGCTGCTGGTGTCCTCGGTTGCTTCGAACACGCTTTCGCGCGCGACCTTCATGGGCGGCTCACCGGTATGGCGCAAGACGCACCCGAACCGGCTGGCCGAACCGCGCAACCCCGAAGACGACGTCGACCTCGACTGAGCGGTCAGTCCGCGATCGCGTCGATGATCCCTGCGATCTGCTCCGGGCGCTCATAGTGCGTCAGGTGCCCGACGCGATCGAACACCACGAGCTCGGCATCCGGAAGCGAATCAGCGAACGCCGTAGTCGCGGCGAGCGGCGCGATCTTGTCATCCCGCCCGGCGACCACGGTGACCGGCATCGTCAACGCGTCTGCCGCCTCGGCGGCGGTGTGCCGGATCGAGACCTCGAAGGCCTCAGCCAGAGAGCGGCGGTCGGCAAACGTCGAGAAGTGCCGGCGATGCTGGTCGTGGATGAACGCGCGCAGCCCCGGATCCCGGGTTGCGGCCATCACCTCGCTCATCAGCCGGACGATGGCCCGGTTGCGCAGTAGCGCGCTGCCGGCCCGTTCTGGCAGCTGTGATCCGGCCCAGTAGTAGGCTTGTGCGGCCTGCGTCATGATCCGGTTCGTGCCCGCGAGTGTGGGGGAGACGATCGGGTTGAGCAGGATGAGCGGTGCCGCCGCCGAGGCGGTGGGCGCCTGAGCGCGATCAGTGCGGCGCATCGTGCGGGCGGCCCAGTGCGCGGTCAGGATCGAGCCGAAGGAGTGTCCGATGACCAGCGGGGGAGCACCTGCGGCAGATGTCACCGCGGTGACGAGCCCGTCGATGAAGTCGAGGTAGGCCTCCAGAGTCAGCCCGCCGGGCAGCGGGGGAGTGTGCCCGAATCCGGGCAGATCAGGCACATGGGCGTCGCGGGTGCGCAGGTGATGGGCGATGAACGACAGACCGTGGTGGTCGCCGCGGAAGCCGTGGATGAGCAGCACCGGCCTGCGGTCTGCGCTGGCGGACGCGCTGCGGGCCGGGTAGTTCCACAGCGCCGTCGGAACTGAGCCGTCCCGGAAGGGCACTAAGAGATCGGTGCGGGAGCTGCGTATGAAGTCCATCGATGGTGAGTCTAGCGCCCGGTCGTCAGCTGATCTCGCAAGCGCCCGATACGGCACCCCAGGCGACCCGGCGTCAGCGTTGTGCAGCTCACACCTGCAGGATTTTGCAATTCGGGCGCAGGTGAGTAACATCGATACAGGCGTTCGCGAGAACACCAACCCACACGGGGGTATGGCGCAGTTGGTAGCGCGTCTCCATGGCATGGAGAAGGTCAGGGGTTCGAATCCCCTTACCTCCACGTTGTGAAGTCTCGGGACATCGTTCACTCGATGTCCCGAGATTTCTTTTTGTTTCGGCGCTGATGTGTCGCGTCATCGTTCCGGGCCCGTCACCTCAGTTTCCGGGCGTGCGATGGCTCACCTCGAATCTGATTCCATCGGACGGGCCCGAGGTTTTGGGGTGTCGTGCGTGGCGACCGGGTGTTGCTCGCCAAACAGGCCTGCACGGCCTTGTCGTGTTGACGAACGATGACATGAATCCAGGAATATGAGAATCCCGGGCCATCGTTTCCTGATGTCCCGGGATCCTCTGTACGCACGCCGCTGCCGGCAGTGGTTCGCGACGTCCAACGATCGTCAGCTCGGTGGTGGCGCCGCCTTCTGCACGAGTTCGGCCACACGCGTTCGAACGGTATCCGTCAGGGCCGGGATCGCGAAATGGGTTGCCCACATGTCCCCGTCGTCAAGCTGCGCGGCACCGTTGAACCCGAGAGTCGAATAGCGGGTGTCGAATTTGCTGGAGAGCTGCAGGAACACAACGACATCGGTGTCGTCGGCGTAGGCCGGCATCCCGTACCACAGCCGCGGGGCCAGGTGAGGCGCCGTCTCGGTCATGATCTGATGGACAGCTGCTGCGATCTGCTTGTCGCCTTCCGGCAGCGCGGCGATCGCCGCGAGCAGTGCCTCCAGGTTCTTCGCCTTCTTGTTCCCGCCCTTCTGCGTGCGCAGTTCGGCCGCGCGCTCCTTCATCGCAGTGAGCTCTGCCTCGGAGAAGCCGCTGTCATTCGCCATGGCCGGCCTCCCGGGCCTGGATGCGGACGAGGTTGCCGGCGGGGTCCCGCACCGCACAGTCGCGCAGTCCGTAGACCTGGTCCTTCGGCTCCTGCACGACCTCGACGCCAGCCTGCACGAGGCGCTGGAAGAGCCCGTCAAGATCGTCACTGGCGAGGTTGATACCGGCATAGGTGCCCTTGGCCATCATGTCGGCGATGGTCTGCGCCTCCACATCGGTGACCCCGGGGTCGCATACCGGCGGCTGCAGGACGACGTGGGTGTCCGGCTGACCGGCAGCGCCGAGGGTGATCCACCGCATCGCGCCCTCACCGACATCGAGACGCACATCGAAGCCGAGCACATCGCGGTAGAAGCGCAGGGACGCTTCCGGATCTGTGTGCGGCAGGAAACTGGAATGAATGCTCAGTGTCATAAGCACAAGGCTACGGAGCCGAGAACGGCTGCGCTTCTCGATTCCTGACCGGTCTCGTAATCGTCCGGACGACACAAGCCGGAAGCTGCAGCAGGTCCGCCCTTGCTGCTTTTCGGTACGCTGTCGGGGAGACATCGACGAGTTCGGTGAATCGCGTGCTGAACGTCCCCAGCGAGGAGAAGCCGACGCTCATGCAGACATCCGTCACACTCAGCTCGGAATGGCGCAGCAGCGCCATCGCGCGTTCGATCCGCCGTGTCATGAGGTAGGAGTACACGGATTCTCCGAAAGCCGCATTGAACCTCCGTGACAGGTGTCCGGCCGACATGTGGACACCGCGGGCAAGGGAGGGAACGTCGAGAGGCTGGTCGAACTCCCGGTCGATCCGATCCCGGACTCTGCGCAGCAGTACTAGATCCGTCTGAACGCGGGGACCGGCTAACATGGCGCGAGCGTAGCACGCCGGCCAGGCGCGTCTTGATCCGCAAGACACCGGCGTAGGCGACCTGTCCGGATACGCTGGAGCCGGGTGCGATGAGGACTGCAGATGGGAGACGGCGGTGGCGACGATGCTGACACGGACGGCGAGTGCCGAGGGTGTGCTTGAGATCGTACGGCTCGATCCCGCTGACTGGGACGCCCACCGTCAGGTGCGCCTGCGGATGCTCGCCGATGCGCCCGAAGCGTTCTGGGGCACCTACGAGGAGGCCGCGCAGCTGCGTGCGGCTGACTGGCAGGCCCAGCTGAGCGGCGCACGCATCGTGCTCCACGCCCGCCACCGGGAACAGCCGGCAGACGGTGAGACCACCGCAGCCGAGGTGCCGGTCGGGTGTCTGGTGCTCCAGCCGGAGGGCTACACACCGGAGCTGCCGCTGGCCGCAGACGAGGCGATCCTCACGAAGATCTGGGTGGATCCGGCCGCGCGCGGCAGGGGAGTGTCAGCCCAGCTCGTGCGCTGTGCGGCCCGGATTGCCGAACAGCTCGGCCGCCCGCAGCTGCTCCTCGACGTCGACGACAGCAACACGGCAGCGATCCGGTCCTACGAGCGCCTGGGCTTCCGGGCGACAGGACGCCGAGACGAGCGTACTGCGGCCGGTACGCACTGGGTCGAATACACTGCCCACACCTCGCAGCTGCGCTTAGATGAGACTGCATCGCCACGCGGCTGGCCACCGCAGCACCGCCAGCCACGGCAGAACCGCTGGGCACCGCCATGCGGACGGCGCCTGCAGATCTGCTTTCGTGTCGTTAGACTGTCTGCATCGATCACTGCTGATCGATCCTGCGGGAGCCCGGGAAGGGCTGAGAGGGCTTAAGCGCCGACCGCTGAACCTGATGCGGTTGACACCGCCGGAGGAAAGGACGCCAGCGCTATGCCCGTGCCAGCAGATCAGGCACACCCTCTCACAGCAGACGTTGCGATCGTCGGCGGCGGCATCATCGGCCTTGCCACAGCGTGGAGGCTGACCCGCGCCGGTCTCAGCGCAATCGTCATCGATCCCAGCCCGGGAAGCGGTGCCAGCCTCTCCGCCGCAGGGATGATCGCTCCGGTCTCTGAGATGAGCTATCAGCACGGCCGGCTCTTCGCTCTCATGCGCGACTCCGCTGCCGAATACCCGACATTCGTCGCAGCCCTCGAAGCAGACGCCCAGACCGACGTCGGGTACCGCGAAACCGAAACACTCGTCTGCGCCGCTGACCCGGCAGATCGCCAGATGCTGGCCGATCTGCAGCACTACCAGCAGGCAGCCGGCGGAGAGGTCGAAGCGCTCACGAGCCGGGCCGCCCGGCGACTCGAACCAGCGCTGAGCCCGTCGCTGTCCGGGGCTTTCCACTCAGCCGGGGACCACCAGGTCAACCCGCGACGCATCACCGCCGCCCTGCAGACCGTACTGCCGGCGATCATCCGGCGCACCGCCGTCGAACTCATCGAGACGGAGAGCAGCAGCGGAACTGCCGTGACCGGAGTCCGCCTCGACGACGGCAGAACCATCACTGCCCCGGTCACCGTGCTCGCCACGGGAATGACGCCGACGCGCGCGCCGCTGCCAGACGACGTCCCACTGCCGCTGCGCCCGATCCGCGGGGAGGTGCTGCGCACCCGCCTGCCCTCCGGCCTCCCGCCGCTGCTCGAGCACACGATCCGCGGCATCGTCACCGGCAGACCGATCTACCTTGTGCCGCGGGCCGACGGTGAGATCGTCATCGGCGCGACCAGCCGCGAAGACAACCGTGAGGGTCCCAGCGTCGAAGGCGTCTCCCAGCTGCTGCGCGACGCTCAGCGCCTGGTGCCGGGCATCGGCGAGTGCGAACTGACAGAAGTCACTGCTCGGGCCCGGCCCGGCACCCACGACGACGCCCCCTACCTCGGCACCGTGGGCACCGCTGGCCGTGGCCCGATCAGCGGTCTCATCGTCGCCAACGGCTTCTACCGACATGGCATCCTGCTCACCCCGCTCGCCTCAAGGCTGGCTGCCCAGCTCGTGCTGCGCGAGCTCGACCCGCCGACCGTGCCCGAAAGCACAGACCATCCTGCGACCGCAGACACCGACCACCACCATCTGCAGACGATGAACCCGCGCCGCATCGCTCATCCCGCTGCAGAGAATCAGCCACAAGGAGGAAGACCATGACAGCGAACCACAGCCCCACGACCCCGACGGAATCAGAGGTGACAGTCACCATCAATGGAGAGACCCGCACCCTACCGGCCGGCACAACGCTGCGCGAGACCATCTCCGAGACCACCGGCCGCCAGCTTCACGCAGACGGCACCGCCGTCGACGGTCAGCGCCTCGGCATCGCCGTCGCCGTCGACGCGACCGTGATACCGCGCAGCCGCTGGTCGGCCACCTGGCTGCGCGATGGCCAGAACGTCGAGATCATCACCGCGATGCAGGGAGGGTGACGCCGGTGACACATCCAACCGCGAACACACATCCACATGCGCTGCCGCCGCTGCGCATCGACGGCGTCGACCTGCACTCCCGCCTCATCATGGGCACCGGGGGCCTGAGCTCCCTGAGCGTCCTCGAAGACGCGCTCATCGCCTCGGGGACAGAGCTGACCACCGTCGCCATGCGCCGCTACACCCCGCAGACCGGTGACAGCCTGTTCACCCTGCTGGAGCGCAACGACATCCGCATCCTGCCCAACACCGCCGGCTGCTACACCGCCCGCGATGCCGTGCTCACAGCCGAACTCGGCCGCGAAGCGCTCGAGACCGACTGGGTCAAACTCGAGCTCATCGCCGATGAGGACACGCTGCTGCCCGATGTCGTCGAACTCGTCGACACCACCGAGCAGCTCGCCACCCGCGGCTTCACCGTCTTCGCCTACACCTCAGACGACCCAGCCGTCGCCCGCCGCCTCGAAGACGCCGGAGCCGCTGCAGTCATGCCGCTGGGCGCCCCGATCGGTTCAGGCCTGGGCATCCTCAATCCGCACAACATCGAACTCATCTGCGCTCGCGCCCGCGTGCCGATCATCCTCGACGCCGGCATCGGCACCGCTTCGGAGGCCGCCCTGGCGATGGAGCTCGGCTGCGACGCTGTGCTGCTCGCCTCCGCTGTCACCCGCGCCCAGGACCCCGTTGCGATGGCCACAGCGATGCGCCACGCCGTCATCGCCGGCGGACTCGCCGCCCATGCCGGGCGCATTCCGGCCCGCCGGCACGCCACCGCCAGTTCACCGCAGGAGGGCATCATGGCCCCGCTCGCAGCTGCCGCACCGGTCGCTGAGGCGATCTCATGAGCGGCATCGGACCGCTTGCTGTCTCTGCAGATGGGCTGACCCAGGCTGAAGCACAGCGGGCCAGCCGCCACCTGAGCCTGCCGGGTTTCGGACGTGAGGCACAGCTGCGCCTCAAGACCGCCAGGGTGCTCGTCATCGGCGCCGGCGGGCTCGGCTCCCCGGTGCTGCTCTACCTCGCCGCGGCCGGCGTCGGCGCCATCGGCATCGTCGACGACGACACCGTCGAGGTCACCAACCTGCAGCGCCAGGTCATCCACACCACTGCCGACCTCGGACGGCCCAAAGCGGCGTCTGCAGCGGAGAAGATCACCAACCTCAACCCGCATGTGCGCGTCGAGACGCATATCGAACGCCTGCACCCCGACAATGCCGCAGGGCTGGTCGACGGCTGGGATGTCGTCATCGACGGCACCGACAACTTCGCCACCCGCTATGTCGCCTCCGATGCCTGCACGCTGGCCGGCGTGCCGTGCGTGTGGGGCTCGATCCTGCGCTTCAACGGCCAGGTCAGCGTGTTCTGGTCCGGCCACGGTCCCACCTATCGCGACCTCCATCCCGAACCTCCGCCTGCCGGGGAGGTCCCCAGCTGCGCTGAAGGCGGCGTGCTCGGCGTGCTGCCGGGCACCATCGGCTCGGTCATGGCGACCGAAGCGATCAAGCTGCTGACCGGCATCGGAAAGCCGCTGCTCGGCCGGGTGCTGCTCTTCGATGCACTGTCGATGACCTGGCGCGAACTCACCCTGGCGCCAGACCCTGACGCAGCTGAGGTCACGACGATCGGTGAGCCCACCGCCGAGGCGAGCTGCGAGGCGGTGCCGGCCACCGCCTCGGGCGCGGGGGAGTCCATCACGGCCCGTGAGCTCGCCGACCGACTGGGAGAGGGCACTGTCGTGGCCGTCGACGTGCGGGAAACGTGGGAGCGGGAGATCGCCGTCATTCCGCGGTCTGTGAGCGTTCCGCTCGGTGAGATCGAACAGCGCGGCTGGCAGGCGCTGCCACAGACCGGAGCCGCAGCGACGTACGTGTTCTGCTGCAAATCCGGGGTCCGCTCCCAGCAGGCGATCGACATCCTGCGCACGCGCGCCGAAGGCGAGCCACCGCATCCGGGACTGATGAATCTCGCCGGCGGAATCGATGCGTGGGCAGACACGGTCGATGCGCAGATGGCCCGCTACTGAGGGCGGCCGACAGGGGAGAGCGCACGGTTCTTTCCTACCGCGGCTTGCCCTACGCGCATAAGGGAAGGAGCGGAATCGAAACTCCGCTGTCAGCGGTTCCTGATTCGAAACTCAGCATTCTTTGTGCTTACATCGAAAAGGTGCCGATGCCCGTCAGAGGGTATCGGCACTGGTCTGCGGCGAGACGCTGAGTACCCCACCGTGCGCACGGCTCGGTGCAGACACCGTCCTGTCCGCCTGCGAAACGGAGATTCTGTGCCGCCTTCTTCTGACACTTCACACCTTGTCCAACTCGGCTTCCCCGGCCTCGTGCTGCTGCTCGTGCTCTTCTACGGCGGCACGATGCTCATGTCGGTCGCGATATCGAAGCGGAAGGAGAACGCGGACGATTACATGACCGCCGGCAACCGGATCGGCTTCGGCATCTCCGCAGCATCGATGACCGCCACTTGGATCTGGGCTTCCTCGATGTACGCCTCGGTGACGGCCGGCTACACCTACGGCGTCTCCGGGCCGATCCATTACGGCCTGTGGGGTGCGCTCATGATCCTGTTCATCTACCCCTTCGGCAAGCGCATCCGTGCCGTCGCCCCGCGCGCCCACACCCTGGCTGAGGTGATGTACGCCCGTCACGGACGCTCCTCCCAGCTCATGCTCGCCGGATCGAATGTGCTCGGCTCCGTCATCTCGCTGACGTCGAACTTCATCGCCGGCGGGGCGATCATCTCGCTGCTCTCGCCCATCAGCTTCGGAGGGGGCATCGTCATCGTCGCCGCGGGCGTGCTGCTGTACACACTGTGGTCGGGTTTCCGCGCCTCGGTGCTGACTGACTTCGCGCAGGTGTGCGCAATGCTCGGTGCGGCTGTCATCATCATCCCCGTCGTGTTCTTCGCAGCCGGCGGACCGGAGATGTTCGAAGCCGGACGCGCTGCCGGCAACGTCACCCCGGCACAGGAGAGCTTCTTCTCCTCGGAGGCCTTCATGCAGCAGGGAGCGCCCTATATCGCAGCCGTGCTCGCCTACGCGATCGGCAACCAGACGATCGCCCAGCGGCTCTTCGCGGTACGGCAGGACCTCATCAAACCGACCTTCGTCACCGCGACGATCGGCTACGGCTCTTCGGTGATCGGCATCGGCATGATCGGCGTCATGGCACTGTATCTCGGCGTTCAGCCGCTGGATGGAGACGTCAACAACCTGCTGCCGCAGATGACCGCCAGCTACCTGCCGGCGATCCTCGTCGCCGTCGCCTTCGTCATGATCATCGGCTCCCTGTCCTCAACAGCCGACTCCGATCTCTCCGCGCTCAGCTCGATTGTCATGACCGACATCTACGGCCAGTCCGTCGGCCGGCGCAAGGCCGACCCGCGGACCATGCTGCTCATCGGACGGGCGACGATGATCATCGCCACCGGTGCCGCACTGTACTTCGCCACCGCCCGGTTCAACATCCTCGACCTGCTCGTCTTCGTCGGGGCCCTCTGGGGCTGCCTCGTCTTCCCGGTCATCGCATCGTTCTACTGGAAGAAAGTCACCAACCGCGCCTTCACCGTCTCCGTGCTCGCTGCGCTTGCGGTGTTCATCCCGGTGCGTTTCGAACTGGTGCCGCTCACCGGGGTGTGGGCGCTGGCGGTCGAAGCGCTGGCGATCATCGGCGTCGGCGTGGTGCTCGGCATCATGGCCTTCGGCTTCTTCGGGCTGCGACCGGCGGTCATCGTCGGTGCAGCTGCCACCGTGGCCACCGGTCTCGTCGGATTCGACTTCCTGCGCGAATACACCGTGCTCTCTGCATCGCTGGTCGCCTACGCGGTGTCGTTCCTCGTCTGCTGGGCGATGTCGGTGCGCTCGCACCAGGACTTCGACTTCGACGTCATCCAGCAGATCACCGGCGACTTCGACCCCACCGATGACGGCGCTGCGGACACCGACTTCGATGCCGAACTCCGCACACTCGATGCAGCCGACGGCCCTGCGCCGCACGCTGATGAACCCGACCGTGCTGACAGTGCCGAGCGGGCTGACCACGCCGGCTCGCGGGCGACTCCGAACACCCCTGATGAGAGGAAGTGACATCTGATGTTCATCACCATCCTGACCCTGTACACGCTCATGTGGCCGGTGCTCGTCGCCGGCGTGCTGTACTTCATCGTGCGCGGCTTCATCGCCGACATCCGCGCCGCACGGCGCAACGACGACATGGTCATCTGAGACCTCATCGACGTGGTCATCTGAGACCCCGATCCCGGCACCGCTGACAGGGCGGACGGCAGACAGCACAGACTGCTGCCGTCCGCCCTGCGTGCTTAGTCCTTGCGGACCAATGACAGTTCCGTCCTCAGCCAGACGCGGCGGTGTGCATGCCTGAACAAGCATGGAGGCATGAACACAGCACAGAAGAATCCAGCCACCGACGTCACGAATCCAGCCATCGACGTGCGCGACCTCGTCTATCGCCGCGGCGGGCGCACGATCCTCGACCACGTCAGCTTCCGCGCCGAACCTGGTGACGTACTCGCCCTCATCGGCCCCAACGGCTCCGGGAAGTCCTCCACCCTGCGCTGCCTGCTCGGGCTCGCCCGCCCCGCCTCCGGCACCGTCGACATCAACGGCGCCTCCTACCGGCAGCACGGCACCGCATCCGGAGTCGGCGTCGCCCTCGACAACTCCGGCTTCAACCCGCACCACCGCGGCCGCGACGCCCTGCGCATTCGCGCCGCAGCCATGGGCCTGCGCGGTGAACCTGCCCGCAGCGCCATCAGCCGTGCCCTGTCGATCGTCGGAATGACCGAGGTGGCAGGACAGCGCATCGGCCGCTACTCCTACGGCATGCGCCAGCGCCTCGGTCTCGCCGGTGCGCTGCTGGGCAGCCCGCGCACCCTCGTCCTCGACGAGCCGAGCAACGGACTCGACCCGGCAGGCATCCGCTGGCTGCGCGAATTCATCACCGACTTCGCAGCGCTCGGCGGCACGGTGCTCGTCACCAGCCACAACCTCAGCGAGATGACCCGCAGCGCCACCCGCTTCGCCGTCATCGACAACGGCCGCATCACCTCGGCCCCGGCTGCCGGAGAGATCGACGACCTCGAAGCGCACTTCTTCGCCCACACAAGCCAGACCGCAGCGCACTGAAAGGCAGAACATGTTCAGCGAACTCCTCAAACTCCGATACAACCGATCAACCACGATGCTGGCCGCAGCCGCGGCATTCGCAGTGCTGCTCGCCGGCATCGTCATGCTTCTCATCGACCCGCTGCTCGACGCGCTCATCGGGCTCAATGACACCATCCCGAATGCGACCAACGCCGATTCCCTCGATCCCGCCACACGAGCGGCGCTGCAGCCGGACAGCCCCGGCATCATCTGGCTGCTTGCCAACATCACCGCCAGCAGCGGAGGCGATCTGGGCGTGCCGATCTGGTGCGCACTCATCATCGGCGCCGTCGCAGCCACCTGGGAGTACCGGACCGGAGCGATCATCCCGACGACGCTCGCCGAATCCCGCCCGTGGCGAGTCGTGGCCCACAAGACGGCAGCCGTCGGCGCGGCCGTCACCGCAGGCTCGCTCGCACTCGTGGCGATCTCGGCCGGCCTGCTGGTGACCGCCCGCCAGGTCCACGACGCCACCCTGCCGGCTTGGCCGGATCTCCTCGGCAACTGGCTGATCGGCGCCGTAGGGCTCGGCCTGGTCGCCATGCTCGGCACGCTCATCGGCTTCCTCATCCGGTCGCAGCTGTGGACGATCATCGCCATCGTCGCCGCCGGGCTGCTCGAGACCGGTCTGCGCCAGCTGAGCACCCTGTTCTCCGGTGACATCACCGTCGCACAGCTGCTGCCCTTCGGCCTGCCGGCAGACGCGCTGCACAGCGAGGCGATCCTCGGGATCGAGGCCCAGGGGCTGGGCGCCGGTGCGGCTCTCATCGTGCTGGCCGGCTGGGTGCTCGTCGCCGCAGCAGCAGCGGTCCTGACTGTCAGCCGGCGCGAACCGGCGATTGGCTAGGATCGGGCCATGCGCGCAATGGACCGGAATCTCCTCGTCGATGCCGCCATAGCCGTGCTCTCGGCAGCGACGGTGCTCATCACCGTCGCTGTCGAACCGCTCGTGCTCAGCACGGCCGGCCCGCGCCCTGCCGCGATCGCCGTGCTGCTCACGGCGACAGTCGCAGCGCTCAGCGGTTATCTGCTGCGCTTCCGGATCGGCATCGGCTGGTCCTTCGCCGCCGTTGCCGGCATCTACCTGCTCCACCTCGCACTCGCCGGGGAGGCGCCGGCAGGTGTGGTGCCTGTCCTCTTCGCCATCACGGTCAGTCTGTGCCGGCGCGTGACGCCGCGCGCCTCAGCACTGACAGTCGCTGTCTTCGTACTGGTCAACATCGTCCTGCAGCTCGCCCGCGGGGTGTGGCCAGCCGACGCTGAGCGCCTCGGACTGGAGACCTCGGCGGCGGTTGTGCTGCCGCTGCTCGTCTTCAACCTCGTCGCCAACTCCGCTGTGCCGGCAGCCGCCGGCTGGTGGCTGCGGACGAACGATGCGCGCGTGCAGGCACAGGCTGAGCTCGTCGAGATGACGCGGCAGAGCCGCGATCTGGCCGTCGCCGAGGCGGTCCTCACCGAGCGGGGGCGCATGGCCCGAGAGCTGCACGATGTGGCCGCGCACCATCTCACCGCCGTTGCCGTCAGCGCTCGCGCGCTCGAGCGCATCGATGATGCGACCATGGCAGCTCGGCTGCGCGCTCAGCTGCTGTGCGACGCTGATCAGGCGATGGAGAGCATCAACGACGTCATCACCGTGCTGCGGGAACCGGCACCGCCCGGTGGTGATGGCGAGAGAGCCCCGGTCGCATCAGTGCAGCATCTGACACAGCTGTTCGATCAGGTCAGGCAGCGCGGCGCCGTGACCGTGGGAGACGTGCACCTGGATGCTGTCGACGAGTCGCTGCCGCGCAGCACGTCTCATGCGGTCTTCCGCATCGTGCAGGAGGCGCTGACGAACGCCGAGCGCCACGCGCCCGGTTCCACGGTGACGGCGGCGGTCACCGCCGACGCCGCCGCCGGCCAGCTTGAGATCCTCGTGCGCTGCACTGCCGGCACAGCGCAGACGGCAGGCATCGACGGCACCGGCACCGGCCTGCGCGGCATGCGCGAGCGCGCCGAACTGCTCGGTGGGACGCTGAGCGCCCAGCCGAGCAGCAACGGCTTCACCGTGCGCGCCCGTCTGCCGCTGACCCGGAAGGAGCAGGCATGATCCGCGTCGTGATCGCCGATGATCAGCCTGTCATCCGCACCGGATTCTCCGTCATCGCAGAGTCCGCCGGGGACATCGAGGTCATCGGGCAGGCCGGTTCCGGTCCCGAGGCGGTGGAGCTGGTGCGGACGCTGGCCCCTGACGTGGTGCTCATGGACGTGCGGATGCCTGACGGTGACGGGCTGACAGCCACCGCGCAGCTGCAGGACACCGACACCGCGGTCGTCATCGTCACGACCTTCGATCTGGACGACTACGTCTTCGGAGCCCTCGACGCCGGTGCGGTCGGCTTCCTGCTCAAGAACGCCGACGCAGATGACCTCATCGAAGCGATCCGCGCCGCCGCCCGCGGCGAGGGGCTCGTCGGCCCTGAGGTGACGCGGCGCATCGCCGCCGAATTCGCCCGGCGCCGACCGCATCCGGCAAGCGGCGGCAGCGGCGACGGTCGGACACAGCTCCCCGGGCCCGAGGTGCTCTCAGAGCGGGAGCGCGAGATCGTCACCGCGCTGGCCGAAGGGCTGTCGAACGCGGAGATCGCCGCCCGGCTGCACATCGAGGTCTCAACGGTGAAGTCCCATCTCGCCCGGATATCCCCGCGGCTCGGGGTGCGCGATCGGGTGCAGCTGGTCGTGTGGGCCTACCGCAGCGGCCTAGTGCGCTGAGAGGTGCCCGAGGTCGGCGCGCCGGGGTCGATGTGCAGATTGTCGATCAGCCGGACACTGCCGACGTAGGCGGCGATGAGCGCGAGGGCCGGCAGCTCGGTCGTCGCCTCCAGCGTCGCCGGGTCGACGACCTCCAGATAGTCGAGCGTGACATCCGGGGTGCTGTGCACCTGCCGTCTCAGCCCTTCGAGATCCCAGTCGCGGCCGGCGCGGGCGCGTTCCCGCAGCGCGAAGAGCGCTTTCGACAGCGCCAGCGCCGCTTCCTCCTGCTCGCTGCTCAGCAGCAGGTTTCTGCTCGACATCGCCAGCCCGGCAGGCGTGCGCTGCGTGGGCACCGGCTCGATGGTGACCGGGAAATTCATGTCGGCGACCATCCGCTTGACGATCATCACCTGCTGGGCGTCCTTCTCACCGAAGTACGCGTGCAGACGGGCCGGTCCCGGCGGATCGAAGATGTTGAACAGCTTCGCCACCACCGTGGCCACCCCGTCGAAGTGACTCGGCCGCGAGGCACCCTCCAAGGTGGTGCCCATCCGGCCGGAGGACACCCGGATGATCGGCGCGTCGGGGTAGCCGGGGTACATCTCCTCGACCTCCGGGGCGAAGACGATGTCGACACCGGCCTCCTGCATCGTCTGGCAGTCCCCGGCCAGATCGCGCGGATACCGCTCAAGGTCGAGCGGCGACTCGAACTGCAGCGGATTGATGAACAACGAGGCGACCACCACCTCGTGCGCGGCCCGGGCGGCCTGCATGAGGGCGGCATGCCCGCCGTGCAGCGCGCCCATCGTGGGGATGAGCCCGACGGAGGTGGCGTCGCGGTCGCGGATGAGTTCGGCCATCTCCGAGCGCAGCTCGGCGACAGTGCGGGTGATGATGAGCTCGGCCATGTCAGGTCCCTGGGTTGAGCGAGCAGGTCCCGGCCAGCCTATCGTCTGCGAGCATCCCGAAGATGAGGGTGTCGGTCCATTCGCCCTTCGACCACCAGTCCTGGCGCAGGTGGGCCTCAGCGATCATGCCGACCCGCCGTGCCAGCCTGGCCGAGGCGGTGTTGCGGGCGTCCATCTGCGCGCTCACCCGGTGCAGGCGGTAGTGATCGAACGCCACAGCGAGCACGGCGGCGACCGCCTCGCTGGCGTAACCGCGGCCGCTGTGCGCGGGATCGAGAACCCAGCCGATCTCCGCCGTCGCCCGGGTCCCGCCCGTCTGCCACAGCGTGACATCGCCGATCACCGCAGTGTCGTGTTCGATGATGAGGGCCAGGCTCGCAGCCGAGGTGTCGAGACCGGTGCAGGTGAGCCGCTCGGCTGTCTTCTCAGCGGCCAGGGTCGGCGTCCAGGCTTCGTCGAGCAGGTAGCGGGCGACGGCGGGCTGGGAGTAGATGCCCAGCAGCGCTTCGGCATCGTCGCGGCGGTGGGTGCGCAGCCGCAGCCGAGGTGTGAGCACCGGCAGCTGCAGGGGCGGGAGGTCAGGTGGAGGAGGGGGAGTCTCGGTCATCGCGGCTCTCCTTCGGACGGTGACGGCATCAAAGCTAACCTAACACGCATAGGTTAAGCTGGTGCCGTGAGCTACTGGGATGCACCGAGGCCCGTGCGGCGCCGCCGCGCGATCGACGTGGATGCGCTGGCCCGCGCAGCGGCAGAGCTGCTCGATGTGGGCGGCTTCCCGGCCCTGACGATGCGCGCCGCTGCCGAGCGGCTCGGTGTCGCAGCGGCCAGCCTGTACTCACGGGTGCGCGGCGTCGACGATCTGCGCGACCTCGCCCTCGATGCCGCGCTGGCTGACGACGGGAGCATGCAGCAGGCGGTGGCCGAGGCTGCGATCGATGAGCTGATGCTGGCGTACTTCCGCCATCTGCGCCGCCATCCGTGGGCTGGTCAGGTGATCGCGCTGCGCACACCGCGCGGGCCGCACTATCTGGCGCTGTCGGAGCGGATGTGTGTGCTGCTGTGCGATGCGGGTATGGCCGATCCGCTCGGCTGCGCCTATGCGCTGTCGAACCTCGTGATCGGCTCGGCACTGACGTCGGCGATGGCGGCAGGGGAACAGGCCGCGCTGGTCGATCCCACCATCGCCCCGGTCTATGCGGAGCTGCACGCCGGCCACACCGTCGACCCCGAACAGATCCTCACCGCCGCGGTTCAGGCCCTGCTCGCTGCCGCACCCACGCGCTGAGACGACCACCGCAGGAATCCACCCCGGCACCTGCAGCCGAGGTGTGCAGCCGAGGTGTGCAGCCGGGTGCCGCAGCCGTGGTGCGAACCCGGAAAATCGGATGCAGCAGATGCCGGGGTGGCGCGCTGCGCATCCACCCCGGCACCGAGATCAGAGATCAGTGGTTGTGACCGTCGTGCTCGTGATCATGGTCGTGATCGTGCCCGTGGTCGTGGTCGTGTCCATCACCATGGTCATGATCATGTCCGTGGTCGCCATCGTGACCGTGCGCGTCGGCTCCAACGCTCACCTCACCAGAGGCGGCGGCGATCTCACCGGGAACCTCGGGCAGGTCGATGCTGGCGGTCACCTTCCCGGCGGCAAGGTCGACGAGGTGCAGCTTCTTCGCCGCCGGCTCCGTGACGTAGACGTGGTCGCCGGAGACATGGACCGTCGGCTGCGGCTGCTGCCAGTCCTCCGGCTCCTCCCACTCACCGGTCACCGGAATCTCCGTGCCGATGGTGCCCGACTCCGGATCGATGACCCGCAGGGTCCCGTCCGTGCCGTGGACGAGCGCTTCACCTTCAGCACCGCGGCCCAGTGAGCGGAACGAATACGCAGCCGGCAGGTCGACGAGTGTCAGCTTCCCGCTCGTCGTGTCGGTCAGGGTCACCCGCGTCGGACGCTCGACCTCGGCCTCGGGATCGGTCTTGTAGTCACCGAGCACGACCGGGGAGTCCTCGTGTCCGCGCTGGTTGCCGATCCGTCCGTGCTCATCGGGGGAGTCGACCTTGGTGATCTCATCGCCCTTGATGATGAGCAGGCCGTTCTCGCAGCCGACGGTGATGACTCCGTCCTTGACGGCAGCCTCACCGTGCACGCCGGGGCAGTCGCTGTTCTCGGCGACGTCCGTGCCTTCGGCGTCGCGGATGACGACACCGGAGCGGGTGTCCTCATCGCCGACGGTGTGGATCATCGAACCGTCGGCGCGCACAACGGCGACACCATGGTGGGCCTCCTTCGCCTGGGCCTTCTCCGTCTTGATCGGCGCATCAGCGGAGAGCTCGGCAGGATCGAAGGAGTGGATCTCGCCGGTGCCGTCGAAGAACGCGACCGAGGTGCCGTCATGGTTGACGAGGTGGCCCGGGTGGCTGCCTTCGATGCGCTGGTCGGTCAGCAGCGGGTCGGTGGTGTAGGAGTGCGAATGGTCGCCGTGCGGTTCGGACCAGGTGCCCATGTCGAGCAGCCGGAACGCATCGCCTTCGGTGAGGAACAGGTGCCGGTTGTCGCCTGCGGCGTTGAGCCGGGTGAAGCCTTCGGCTTCGAAGGTGCCGAGCACCTTGTGCGACTCTGCGTCGAGCACCATGACGCCGCCGTCATAGGTCAGCGCGATGCGCTCAGCCGGGCCTGCGGTCTCGGCGGTCTGCCGTTCGGTGGGCTCAGGGGACTGCCCGGCGGAGTCCGAGTTGGTGCTGCCGCAGCCGGCGAGCACTGCCAGGGACAGCGCCGCAGCCGAGGCGGTGAGGAGGGATGGGATGCGTGATGCGTGGAGAGTCATGCCGGTCATAGTGGCAGTGCGCGGCGGATATTGTCATAGGTTCATGCGCGCATCAGCGCCGGCAGCCGAACCGAGCGTAGGACGAGAGCCCAACGGGGCGTACGATGAGTCAGACATCGCAGCATGCAGCGACGCACCGGAGGACTGCCGTGAGCACCAAGGTCGACTTCAAGAAGACGCTGGAGCGCTACCGGGCACGCGCCGGCCGCTTCGATCGGATCGAGCTGCCGGATACGAGCTATCTCATGGTCGATGGAGCCGGTGACCCGAACACCGTCCCAGCATTCACCGCCGCGATCGAAACGCTCTACCCAGTGGCCTACACCCTGAAGTTCCACTCGAAGAACGCCTACGGCCGCGACTATGTGGTCCCGTCGCTGGAAGGCCTGTGGTGGGCGGCCGACATGACGGCCTTCACGACCAGCCGGGACAAAGCGCAGTGGCAGTGGACGCTCATGCTGATGGTGCCCGAGTGGCTCACCGCAGACGATGTCGATGCAGCGATGAGCGCCGCACGCCGCAGAGCGGAGAAGACAAGCCGCCCGCTCCCGCTCATCGACCGTCTGCGCGCAGACGAGCTGCAGGAGGGCACATGCTTGCAGACCCTGCACATCGGCAGCTTCGATGACGAAGCCGGCGTGCTGGCCGACCTGCACGAGACGGTGATTCCCGCCGCTGGCATGCAGCCGGGCGGCCGGCACCACGAGATCTACCTGTCCGACTTCCGGCGCACCGCACCTGAGCGGCGCCGGACCATCCTGCGTCAGCCCGTGCGCTGACACTGGCGCCGTTCGCCTCCCGTTCACCTGTCTGCCGTTGAATGGCAGGCATGCAGCCTTCCGCCTCCTCGCCTGACCACCTGCCTGCCGCCGCACCCGCCAGCCGCGGCTCCGTTGCCGAGGTGTTCTGGATCTTCCTGCGGCTGGGGCTCACCTCCTTCGGCGGTCCGGTCGCCCACCTCGGGTACTTCCGTGAGACCTTCGTCGAGCGCCGCCGCTGGCTCAGCGACCGCGCTTATGCCGATCTCGTCGCGCTGTGCCAGTTCCTGCCGGGCCCGGCCTCCAGCCAGGTCGGCATGGCGCTGGGCCTCAAACGCGCCGGCTTCGCCGGCATGCTCGCCGCCTGGGTCGCCTTCACCCTGCCCTCGGCGCTTGCGCTGGCGGCCTTCGGCTTCGGCATCCATGCCCTCGGCGACCTCGGCGACGCCGGCTGGCTCACCGGACTCAAGGTCGCAGCCGTAGCCGTCGTCGCGCATGCGGTGCTCGGCATGGCGCGCTCGCTGACTCCCGACGCACCGCGGGCGAGCATCGCGGTCGCCGCCCTGGCCATCGCCCTGCTGGTGCCCACCGCATGGGCGCAGGTCGCTGCGATCGTCCTCGCCGGCGTCATCGGGTTGGTATGGCTGCGTCCGGCCGTGCCCGAGGCGGCAGACGCCTCAGGCGGGCAGGGGCACCCGTTCCGGGTGCGTGTGCCGATGCCGGTGGCCGCCGGCAGCCTCATCCTCTTCGCCGTCCTGCTCATCGGGCTGCCGGTCATCGCGCGGCTCACCGGCAGCGATGCGCTGCAGCTGGCAGATGTGTTCTACCGTGCCGGCGCGCTCGTGTTCGGCGGCGGGCATGTCGTGCTGCCGCTGCTGCAGGCCGAGCTCGTGCCCACCGGGATCGTCTCGAACGACGCCTTCCTCGCCGGCTACGGGGCCGCCCAGGCAGTGCCCGGCCCGCTGTTCACCTTCGCCGCCTACCTCGGCACGGTGAGCACCACCTCGGCGACGGGAGCGGTGGGCGCGGCGATCGCGCTGGGCGCGGTCTTCCTTCCGGCAACGCTGCTCGTCATCGGCACGCTGCCGCTGTGGCAGGCGCTTGCCGGGCACCGGCTGGCCCGCCGGGCGCTGAGCGGCGTCAACGCCGGCGTGGTCGGGATCCTCGCCGCCGCGCTGTACCAGCCGGTCTTCACCACCGGAATCACCTCTGCGCTGACACTCGTCATCGGAGCTGCCGCCTTCGTCGCGCTGAGCGCGTGGAAGGCTCCGGCCTGGGCCGTTGTCATCGCCGCCGGACTGCTCGGCCTCCTCGTCCTCTGAACCTCCCGGCGCAGCGGGCCCGCAGCGCCGGGTTCAGCGGCGCGGACGCACGAACGGGAAGGTCAGCACCTCTCGGATCGTCGTGTTCGTCATGAGCATGACGAGCCGATCCATGCCGATGCCGAGCCCGCCTGCCGGCGGCATCCCCGCCTCGAGCGCGGCGAGGAAGTCCTCATCGACCTCCATCGCCTCGGCGTCGCCGTGGGCGGCCTTCCACGACTGCTCGGTCAGCCGGCGCCGCTGCTCGATCGGATCGGCCAGCTCGGAGTAGGCGGTGCCGACCTCCATGCCGTTGATGACGAGATCCCAGCGCTCGACCAGTCCCGGCTTCGACCGGTGCGGGCCGGTCAGCGGCGAGGTCTCGGCGGGGAAATCGCAGTAGAAGGTCGGCGTGACGGTCTCCGCCTCGACGAGCTCGCCGTAGAGCTCCTCGATGATCGCACCGGGCCCCATCGTCGGCGTCAGGGCGATGCCGTGATCGCGGGCGAGCTCCATGAGGATCTCCATGTCCGTGTCCAGTGAGATCGGTGCGGCCAGCCGCTGCGAGAGCGCTTCGCACACCGGCACCAGCGGCCAGTCCCCGGAGATGTCGGTCAGCTCCCGGGCCGGTGCTCCGGAGTCGTCGAGGTCGCCGGTGAGCAGCGGCAGCTGAGGGCTGCCGTGGATCGTCGTGGCCACAGTCTGGATGAGTTGCTGCGTCAGCCGCGCCATATCGACATAGTCGGAGAACGGCAGATACGCCTCCAGGGAGGTGAACTCCGGGTTGTGCGTGGCATCGGCGCCTTCGTTGCGGAAGTTGCGCGACAGTTCGAAGATCGGGCCCGAACCGGCCACGAGCAGCCGCTTGAGGTAGAGCTCCGGGGCGATGCGCAGCGTCAGCGGCGTCGAATAGGCGTTGATGTAGGTGTGGAACGGCCGGGCGGTCGCCCCGCCGTGGACCGTGTTGAGCACCGGGGTCTCGACCTCGGCGAAGCCGCGCTCGGTCAGCACCCGGCGGGTGGTCGCCATCACCTGCGACCGCGTTTCGAGCAGGCGCAGCGCGTGCGGGTTGACGAGCAGATCGAGAGATCGGTGCCGGGCCCGGAACTCCGCATTGCCGATGCCCTCGAACGGGATCGGCACAAGCGCCTTGGCCGCCGGCGTCAGCCCGGTGGCGAGCACCGACGGGGTGCCGGTGCGTGAGCGCCCCCGCCGGCCGGTGACCACGACGATGTCACCGGTGTCGAGAGCATCGGTGAGTGCCGCGAAGTCACCGTCGAGGCTGTCGCGCTCGAGCACCACCTGCACGGTCACGTCACGGTCGATGAGGTCGGCGAAGACGACACCGCCGTGCCGGCGCAGATGCCGGATCCGGCCGCTGACCGGCACCTCGTCGGGCCACGCATCGATCCCGCCGACCTCGGCCAGCGACCGCTGTGCCCGCAGCCCGATCGGATACGGCGGCAGGCCGGCCGCCTGCAGCTGCTCGGCATGCGCGATGCGGTGCTGCGTCACCGGTGCACGGCGGGCCTGCTGCGGCATCCGCTCAGCCCGCACCGCACTCAGCGCTGCGCTGAGCTCCTGCAGCTCGGAGTCGTTGAGCTCACCACCGGCTGCCGGCCGGCCGAACATCTCCGGCAGGAAGCCCTCTGCCATCGAGAAGGCCAGCGCGGCCGGGGCGAGGGCACCGGAGACCGGTACGCACAGATAGCGCGGACGCCAGTCGGGCAGGTACTTCTTGTTCGAGCGGTACAGCGATTCGAGCTGGAAGTAGCGGTCGAAGAAGCCGAGCAGCCGGGACTGGAAGTCAACACTCGGCCTGCGTCCGACGCGTTCGGCTTCGGAGAACACGCGGCGGAACATCACGAAGTTGAGCGACACCTCGTCGATGCCGTGCTCTTCAGCCCAGCCGACGAGTGCTGCGACCATCGCCTCGGTGATGCCGTTGGGGGCCAGCCGGCGGTCATGGCGCATGACATCGAGACTCAGCCCAGAGCCGACGGGAACGAAGCTCAGCAGCCCGACCGGCCCCTCGGCGCCGGCGGCGGTGACGATGACGGTGTCGGCGTCAGCGAGATCGCCCCAGCGATTCAGTGCCATCGTGAACCCGCGGTCGGCCTCCCCGCCACGCCACCTCTCAGCGCACCGGCCCCACTCCTGCAGCTCCGCGGTGGGCAGCTCGGAGAGCCGCCTGACCTGGATCGACACACCGGCCCGGGCGACGCGCTTGGCGGCGCGGGCGACCTCAGCCAGGCCGGAGAGGTGCAGATCGAACTGCTGCGGGCGGATGATCGCCTCATCGCCCATCGGGATGATCGAGAAGCCGCGGGCGGCGAAGGCGCGGGCGCCGGCTTCGGAGACCGAACAGGCCACCGGGACCTGCCCGAAGGAGCGGGCGTGGGCGATCCAGCCATCGATCGCCTGCCCCCAATGCGCCGGATTGCCCAGCGGGTCCCCGCCGGCGAGGCTGTGGGAGCCCTGCTGGCGGAAGGTCACCGCGGCGTCGTCACCGGGGGAGAAGATCGCATCCCGGTCGCGGCGGGTGGCGAAGTACGCCAGCGAGTCCTCACCCGGGAAGCGCTCGAGGAGGGTGCGCAGCCGGATCTCCTGCGCCGCATGCCAGGAGCCCGGCGTGCGGGTCGGCCGCAGCAGCACGTAGACGGTGAGGAAGATCGTCACCGCCGTCAGCGTCGAGATCGTCACCGGCACCCAGAACGGCAGATGCCTGACATCGAACTGGTCGGGATCACCCGCCGAGAAGGCCCGCAGCAGTGCAGCGGTCACCGCGTCGAAGCCGAACTCGGCGTCGTGGATCGTCAGCGCCGAGGCGATGACGGCGTAGGCAAGGGTGACGAGGCCGCCGACGATGAAGACGATGCTCGCGCGCAGCCCGGCGGTGAAGCCGACGCGGGCGGGGAACATCGGCAGCAGCCAGATGCCCAGGGCGATGATCGCCAGTGAGGCGATGAGACTGAGGATGTGCAGACTGACGATCGCGACGAGCATCACCGTGGTCTCGATGCCGAGGTGGTCGTTGGCGGCGGCGACGAGGACACCGCTGGCGGCGAGCAGGCCGAGGAGCTCGAAGGCGATGATGATGCCCAGTGCCAGCCGCATCCGCCGCATGAGCATCCACGCCAGGATGAACAGGGTGACGATCGATGCCGGGTTCGGTGCCAGCGGCGTGATGAAGGTGCCGAACACGATGCCCGGCCAGAAGCCCAGTCCCGGCGCCAGCCGATCGAGCAGCCAGATCGCCAGCGCGCAGAAGGCGGCAGCGAGATAGACGCTTGTGAGGATGCGGGAGGCGCGCTCGCGGCGCGGGGAGGACGGTGCAGAGTGCATATGGAGGATTCGCTATCGGGTCAGCAGCGGGAGTGGACAGGGCGAGGCGGCGCGTCGGAGCGCGCTGCTTCACTGTAGCGAATCCCGCTGGGAGACCCGGTGGGCAGCAGCAGAGCCCGCCGGTGATCCGACGGGCTCTGCCCAGTGCTGCGATTCAGTGCCGCCAGGTGTCGACGGGTGGATCGCCTTCGGTCTTGCTGATGATGAGGTGGGTGCCGTCTTCCTGCAGAATCGCCTCATCTCCGTGTGCTGCCGCAGTCGCGGCAGTGCGCGCCTCGGAATCGTCTTCGACATAGCCGACGCGTTCGCCCTTGCCGACCTGCGAGTCGCCAAGCACCTTCTCGGCGGCCTCTTCGACCTTGTCGAGACCCTTCGAGCCTGAGCTGCTCGATTCCTGTCCGCTCTTCGTCATGGTCATCGCCTCCTTCGTCCATCCAGCTTATGCCGACACTCACGTGCTTGGAAACCTCAAGGGGCGTGTCGGTGACCGCTCATCTCAGGGTGTCGAAGAATTCCCGCGCTGCATCGTCGAACGGTTCGGAGCGGCGGGTGCTTGTGCGGATCTGCACCATCACCGATTCGGCTCGCGCACACACGGCCTCGTCGACGACGATCACCTGTTCGACCGTCAGCGAGGAGGTGCCGACCCGGCTGATCCGGCTGCCGATCGTCACGGTGCCCGGCCAGTGGACTTCCTGCAGATAGTCGATCGTGATCCGCGCGAGCACGAATTCGCGGTCGGTGACCTCGGCGTGCTGCTCGATCTGGGAGATGATCTCGACGCGACCGGTTTCGAAGAACGTCGCGAAGACCGCGTTGTTGATGTGGCCCTGTCTGTCGGTGTCGGAATAGCGCAGCTTGTCCGTCGTGGTGAGCGGAAAATCCGCTGGAGAGAGATCGTCGTGCATACCCCCATCGTGGCACAGTGGAGAGTAGAATCGAGGCCATCCTCCTGCCGGGAGCGGTCCGCACGTCGGCTCATGTGTGCAGCGTATGAAATCCGCTATATAGTCAGGTCTGCATGTGACGTGCTGGCGTGGCAGAATGATTGAAGCCTGAACCAGTCACCCCGATCAATGGAAAGGTGGAGCCATGGCTGATCTGCGGATCTCCGATGCTGCTTTGTTCATGGGGGTCAGTGATGACACACTTCGCCGGTGGATCCACGCCGGAAAGCTCTCCCAGCGCCTCGACAGCAGCGGGCGCGCCGTCGTCGATGGAGCTGAGCTCGCCGAGCTGGCCCGCGCGACCGCGGTCCTGCCGAAGGATCCGGCCGCTGTGCAGTCCTCGGCCCGCAACCGGTTCGTCGGTCTCGTCACCGCCGTGAAGAAGGACGGCGTCATGGCTCAGGTCGACGTTCAGTGCGGTCCCTACCGGGTCGTCTCTCTCATGTCGGCTGAGGCTGTCGAGGAGCTTGAGCTCACCGTCGGCGATGTCACAACCGTCGTCGTCAAGGCCACCCAGGTGCTGCTGGAGATGCCGAAGCGCTGACTCGGGTGCGGCGCGTGTGTGCAGGCGCACCCGCCCAGACCTCAATAGATCCGCATCTGCGGGTCGAGGTGGAAAGAGCCTCGTAATCATCGTGTGGAATCCCGCGCATCGAACGCACATGCAGTGCTACGGTGTGCTCAAGCTGGCGGGGACTGCTGCCAGCATGGACACGCAGCAAGGGAGCCACACTCATGAAATCGACGCTCATCACCACCGGAGCGCTCACGGCGGCTGCCGCCCTCATGCTCACCGCCTGCTCCGACGGGTCCGGCAACAGCGCCGGGTCAGACAACGGCGCCGAGTCCGGCGGCGGCTCCATCACCGTCTTCGCTGCCGCCTCTCTCAACCAGGTCTTCGCCGATCTCGGCGAGTCCTTCGAGGAGGAGACCGGCACCTCCGTCGACTTCTCCTTCGGCGGTTCCTCCGACCTCGTCGCCCAGATGCAGGCCGGGGCTCCTGCCGACGTGTTCGCCTCAGCCAATGAGAAGAACATGGACAAGATGACCGACGAGGACCTGATGGAGGGCCAGCCGCAGATGTTCGCCACCAACACCCTCACCATCGTCACCGCCCCGGACAATCCCAGAGGCGTCGAGGACCTGCACAGCCTGAGCGCCGATGACATCTCACTGGTCATCTGCGCACCCGAGGTGCCCTGCGGTGCCGCCACCCAGGAGGTCGCCGAGCTCGCCGGTGTCGAACTCTCACCTGTGAGCGAGGAGAACGCAGTGACCGATGTGCTCGGCAAGGTCACCTCCGGCCAGGCTGACGCCGGACTCGTGTACGTCACCGACTCCACCGGTGCCGGAGATGACGTCACCGCCGTGGACTTCCCCGAAGCCGCCGAGGTCATCAACAACTACCCGATCGGCGTGCTGAAGTCCTCGGAGAACGCCGAGGCCGCCCAGCAGTGGGTCGACTACGTGCTCTCCGACACCGGCCGGGAAGCGCTGGCTGACGCCGGCTTCGGCTCACCGTGAGTCACGCTGGTCTGCCGCGCTGGCTCTGGCTGCCCGCAGCCTGCGGGGCGGCCATCGTCATCGTGCCCATCATCGGGCTGCTGACCCAGGTGCCCTACGCCTCCCTATGGGACCTCATCAGCTCGGACTCGGCGCTGACCGCTCTGCGACTGTCGCTGCGGACCTCGCTGGCAGCCACCGGACTGTGCCTGCTCGGCGGAGTGCCGCTGGCCTTCGTGCTGGCCCGCGCCCGGTTCCCCGGCCGGCGAGTGCTGCGCTCGCTGGGCCTGCTGCCCTTGGTGCTGCCGCCGGTCGTCGGCGGCATCGCACTGCTGTACACCTTCGGGCGCATGGGCCTCATCGGCCGCTACCTCGAAGCAGGCGGCATCTCGATCGCCTTCACCACCATCGCCGTCGTCCTGGCGCAGACCTTCGTGTCGCTGCCCTTCATGGTCATGACGCTCGAAGGCGCGCTGCGCAGCACCGACCCGCGCTATGAGCGCATCGCCGCAGGTCTGGGCGCCAGCCCCACCCGCACCCTGCTGACGGTGACGATACCGGTGCTCGCCCCTGCCCTCGCCTCGGGCACGGTGCTGTGCTTCGCCCGGGCACTGGGCGAGTTCGGCGCCACCCTCACCTTCGCCGGCTCCCTGCAGGGCCGCACCCGCACGATGCCGCTGGAGATCTACCTCGCCCGCGAAACCGACCCGGCCCAGGCGATCGCGCTGTCGGTCGTGCTCATGGTCATCGCCTTCACCATCGTCGTGGCCACCTACCGCACCCCCAAGCAGGCGCGCAGATGAGCGAACTGTCTGCTGTCTTCCGGCTGCCGGCCCGCGGGCTCGACATCGACATCGCGGTCCCGGCCGGGTCGACGACGGCGCTCATCGGGCCGAACGGGGCCGGCAAGTCGACGACCTTCGATGTGCTCTCCGGGCTGCTGACCCCGCCCGAGGCGGAGATCACCCTGGGCGCACGCCCGATTGTGCGCACCACCGGCCGGAAGGTGCGGGTGCCCTCCCACAAGCGCGGGATCGTGCAGCTGGCACAGGCGCCGCTGCTGTTTCCCACCATGACCGTCGTCGACAACGTCGCCTTCGCGCTGCGCTGCCGCGGGGTGGCCCGCCGGGAGGCCCGCATCCGGGCCGCCTCGATGCTCGAGCGCGTCGACCTGGCCGGAATGGAGGACCGGCGGCCGCACCAGCTCTCCGGCGGGCAGGCCCAGCGGGCGGCGATCGCCCGGGCCGCGATCGCCGAACCGGACCTGCTGCTGCTCGATGAGCCGATGTCAGCCCTTGACCGCGACAGCGTGCCGCACATCCGTGCGCTGCTGACCGAGCTGCTCGGTGATGCCACCGCACTGCTCATCAGCCACGATCGTGCCGATGTCGAGGCGCTGGCCGACCGGGTGATCGTGCTCGACGAGGGTGCGGTCGTCCAGGCCGGGACCACAGCCGAAGCGGCGGCGAACCCGGTGCCCGGGTTCGCCACCCGCTTCTTCAGCTGACGCGCTGTCGCTCAGTAGGCCTTGACGCGCTGTTCGACGATGAGATGGATGAGGGCGAACTGGCCGTTCTCGGTCGCCTCGAACGCCTCATCGAGGGCACCGGGGATGTCGGTGTCCTTCTCGACCCGGATGCCGAATCCGCCGAAGGCCTGCGCGAAGAGCGCGAAGTCCGGATTCTCCAGCTGCGTGCCCGAGACTCGCTTCGGGTACGCCCGCTCCTGGTGGGTCCGGATCGTGCCGTACTCCTGGTTGTCCATCACGATGATGAGCGGGGTGGCGCCGTACTGCTTGGCGGTGGCGAGCTCCTGGGCGTTCATGAGGAACTCCCCATCACCGGCGATCGAGATGACCTGCCGCTTCGGGTACTGCAGGCTCGCCGCCACCGCCGACGGCACCGAGTAGCCCATCGAGCCGTTGCGGGCCGAGATCATCGAGGCATAGCCGTTCGTGGGGAAGTAGCGGTGCGCCCAGTTCGTGTGCTCACCGGCACCGAAGGTCACCATCGCATCCTCATCGAGACGCTTGACGAGATTGGCCATCATCGTCGCCATCTTCGCCTGCCCGTCACCGGGCTCAGCCGACGGCGGGGTGGAGAACTCGACCTGCTTGGCGCGCAGCTCATTCGTCCACGTCCGCCACGAGTCGCACACCGGCAGGTCCATGCGCACAAGGTCGCGGACGAACACATCGGGCTTGGCCACGATCTGGTGGGTCACCGGACCTGAGCGTCCGCGCAGCGACGGGTCGATGGTGACGATGAAGTTCTTGCGCTCCCAATTCTGCCGGGCGGTGAACCCATCGGTGATGACGTCACCGGGAACAGTGCCGACGAAGACGAGCAGATCCGAGCCGTCGAGCACCTCGTGGGTGTGCTGCGGGCGCCCATAGCCCAGCGGGCCGACATAGCTCGGCGAGCCGAACGGGACGGTGCCCTCACAGCGCCACTCGGCAGCTGCCGGCAGATTGTGCGACTCCAGCCACTGGGTGAAGGTGTCGGCACCCTCATCGGTCCAGTCATTGCCGCCGAAGACGAACAGCGGCCGCTCAGCCTCCATGAGCGCGGACTTCAGAGCCTTCCAGTCGGTGACCGTCATGCCGCCCTGCGCGACGGGGATCTGCGGGTGGATGATCCCGTCGTTGGGCTGGGTGATGATGTCCTCGGGCAGGCCGACGACCACCGGGCCGGGACGGCCGGAGACCGCAGCGAACATCGCCTCGGCGACCACCTCGGAGGCCCGCTCCGGGTGGTCGAGGATCATGACGCGCTTGGCGCCGGTGTCGAACCACGCTTTGGGGTCGAACTCCTGGAACGCCTCCTTCTCCCGGTGCTCGAACGGGATGAGCCCGACGAAGAGCACCATCGCCGTCGAATCCTGCCAGGCGGTGTGCAGGCCCACGTGCGCGTTCGCCGCACCCGGGCCGCGGGTGACCATGGCGATGCCCGGCAGCTCGCCGAGCTTGCCGTCGGCCTCAGCCATATAGGCGGCCCCGCCCTCATGGCGGCACACGACGGTGTCGATCGGCGAGTCGTGCAGCCCATCGAGCACGTCGAGGAAACTCTCGCCGGGCACGACATAGACGCGCTTGACGCCATGGGCGGCCAATGACTTGACGATCACATGACCGGCGGAGATCTCGGAAGCTGGCATGCTGCTCACATCCTCTGTGTGACGTGGGGCTCTAGGTGGATTGGAGAAACTGTACCAACCTGTCCACCGGTGTGCCGCCTGTCTCACGGGCTGGTGACCGAGGTGTCGGACGGCCGCTGCCGAGGTGTGGGTCGCGCTAGGTGTAGTTCCCCGTGAGGTTGTGAACGCGGTCGGCTGGGGTGAGGCCTCCGATAGCGGTGTGGGCTCGATGCTGATTG